>NZ_JBVJMA010000001.1:0-1053327 GCF_055584445.1 Streptomyces sp. NPDC103540 | reverse complement strand
CAGATGTGGAAGCCCGGTAACGGGTGGAGCTGACTGGTACTAATAGGCCGAGGGCTTGTCCTCAGTTGCTCGCGTCCACTGTGTTAGTTCTGAAGTAACGAACCGTGTCATTGCCCGGTTGGTCAACTTCATAGTGTTTCGGTGGTCATAGCGTTAGGGAAACGCCCGGTTACATTTCGAACCCGGAAGCTAAGCCTTTCAGCGCCGATGGTACTGCAGGGGGGACCCTGTGGGAGAGTAGGACGCCGCCGAACAATCATTGTGGGAAAGCCCCGCACCTTATGGTGCGGGGCTTTTCTGCGTTTACGGCCAGGTAGGGGAGAAGAGGACGGGTATCGGGGCAGCCCGTGTGGGCTGCCCCCGATCGGGACGGTCAGAGACGGCCGGCGGCCTTGAGGGCCAGGTAGGCGTCCGCCAGGGCCGGGGGGAGGGCGTCCGGGGTGGCGTCGACGACGTGGACGCCGTGACGGGTGAGCTGTTCGGCGGTGCGGCGGCGCTGGGACCGGTCCTGGGTGGCGGCCGCGGCCTCGTAGACGGCGTCCACGGAACCCCGGTTGCCGGCCATGTCCGTGATGTGCGGGTCGGCCACGGAGGCCAGGACGACCGTGTGGCGCTGGGTGAGGCGCGGCAGGAGCGGGAGGAGGCCCTCCTCGATCGCGGCCGCGTCCAGGCTCGTCAGGAGGACCACCAGGGAGCGGCGCGGTGCGGTGCGCAGGATGGTGGAGACGAGGGTGCGGGCGTCGGTCTCGACGAGTTCCGGTTCGAGGCCGGCCATGGCATTGACGAACGCCGGCAGGGTGTCGGCCGTGGAGCGGGCCTGGACCTGGGCGCGGGGGCGGCGGTCGTGGGCCAGGAGGTCCACGCGGTCGCCGGCGCGCAGGGCCAGGGCGGTGAGGAGCAGGGCGGCGTCCATCGCGGAGTCCAGGCGGGGGGCGTCACCGACGCGGCCCGCCGAGGTGCGGCCGGTGTCGAGGCAGATCAGGATGTGCCGGTCGCGTTCGGGTCGCCAGGTGCGGACGGCGACCTCCTGGCGGCGGGCGGTGGCCCGCCAGTCGATGGAGCGGGTGTCGTCGCCCGGGACGTAGTCGCGCAGGCTGTCGAACTCGGTGCCCTCACCGCGCGTCAGGACGCTGGTGCGGCCGTCGAGTTCGCGCAGGCGGGCCAGGCGCGAGGGGAGGTGCTTGCGGCTGGTGAACGGGGGCAGGACGCGCACGGTCCACGGGACGCGGTGGGACCCCTGGCGGGCCAGGAGGCCGAGGGGACCGTACGAGCGGATCGTGACGCGGTCGGCGGTGCGGTCGCCGCGGCGGGTGGGGCGCAGGCGGGTGGTGAGGCGGCGGCGTTCGCCGGCGGGGACGCGCAGCGTGTGCCGGGAGGCGGACGGCTCCGTGTCGGGTTGCCAGGCGCTGGGGGGCCAGGCGTCGCGGAGGGCGGCGCGCAGGGGGCGCGTACCGGGGTTGGTGACCGTGAGGTGGACGTCCGCGGCTTCGCCGAGGCGGACCGAGGTGTCGCCCGTGCGGGTCAGGCGCAGGGTGCTGACGGGCGCCGCGAGGGCGTAGTCGAGCGCGCAGGCCAGGGCCAGGGGGGTGTTGACGGCGAGGAGGCCCGTCAGGCTCGGTTCGAGGATGCCGACGGGCAGGCTGCCGAGGGCCGCCAGGAGGGCGGCGCGTCCGGTGAGGGCCATCAGCGGGGGACGGGGACGTGGGCGAGGATCGCGGTGATCACCGCGTCGGGGGTGACGCCTTCCATCTCCGCCTCGGGGCGCAGCTGCACGCGGTGGCGCAGGGTGGGCAGGGCGAGGGCCTTCACGTCGTCGGGGGTGACGTAGTCGCGGCCCGTGAGCCAGGCCCAGGCGCGGGCGGTGGCCAGCAGGGCGGTCGCGCCGCGGGGGGAGACGCCGAGGGTGAGGGAGGGGGACTCGCGGGTGGCGCGGCAGATGTCGACGACGTACGCGGTGATCTCGGCCGAGACGGTGGTCTCGGCGACGGCCTTGCGGGCGGCTTCGAGCTGCTCGGGGCCGGCGACGGGGCGCAGTCCGGCGGCGTGCAGGTCGCGCGGGTCGAAGCCGGCGGCGTGGCGGGTCAGGACCCCGATCTCGTCCTCGCGGGAGGGCAGCGGGACCGTCAGCTTGAGGAGGAAGCGGTCCAGTTGGGCCTCGGGCAGGGGGTAGGTGCCCTCGTACTCGACCGGGTTCATGGTGGCGGCGACGAGGAAGGGTTCGGGCAGGCGTCGGGGGGTGCCGTCGACGGTGACCTGGCGTTCCTCCATCGCTTCGAGGAGGGAGGACTGGGTCTTGGGGGGCGTGCGGTTGATCTCGTCGGCGAGGAGGAGGTTGGTGAAGACCGGGCCGTCCTGGAAGGAGAACTCGGCGGTGCGGGCGTCGTAGACGAGGGAGCCGGTCACGTCGCTCGGCATCAGGTCCGGGGTGAACTGGACGCGCTTGGTGTCGAGGGACAGCGAGGCGGCCAGGGCGCGGACGAGGAGGGTCTTGGCGACGCCGGGGACGCCTTCGAGCAGGACGTGGCCGCGGCACAGGAGTGCGACGACGAGACCGGTGACGGCGGAGTCCTGGCCGACCACGGCCTTGGCGATCTCGGTGCGGAGCGCCTCCAGGGAGGAACGGGCGCTGCTGTCCGTGGTGGCCGTCATGAGGTGCGGACCTCTCTTTCGAGGGCGTCGAGGTGGTCGGCGAGCGCGACGAGTGCCGCGTCGTCGGCGGGGGTGGTGCCGAAGAGGAGGGTGGCCGGGTCGGGGCCGTCGGCCGGGACGGGGCCGGTGCGGCGTGCGGTGACGGCCGGGATCAGGGAGGCGGGTTCGTGGGCCTGTGGGGCCGGTACGCCGACCAGTTGGGCGAGGCGTTCGCGGGTGGCGGCACGCAGCACGGTCGCGGCGCGGTCGCGGGCCGCGGCCTTGCGGTAGAGGCGGGCGCGGCCTTCGGTGGCCTCGGAGGCGCGGATCGCGACGGGCAGGTTCTCGGTGACGAGGGGGCCGAGGCGGCGGGCGCGCCACAGGGCGGCGAGGGCGGCGGCGACGAAGAGTTGGAGCAGGGCCCAGGTCCAGCCGGAGGGGATGAGGGCGAGCAGGCTCTTCGGTTCGGCGTCGGTGTCGCCGGACATGTCGGCGAGGGTGGGCAGGTACCAGACGATCTCGGGTCGTGAGCCGAGGAGTTGCAGGGCGAGGGAGGCGTTGCCCCCTTCGGCGAGGGTCTCGTTGAGGAGGATCGTCGGGGAGCCGAGGAGGACGGTGTCGCCGCCCTTGGTGGTGCCGGGCAGGACGAGGAGGGTGGGGTGGCCGCGGTCGGGGTAGCAGGCGGTGGCCCCGGTCAGGTCGGTGGAGTAGCGGTGGCCGTCGCCGGTGCCGGCGCGGCCCGCGGTGCGCGCGGCGGGCAGGGCGCAGTCGGGGTCGAGGTCGCCGCGGTGGGCGGAGGGGAGGGTGCGGGCGGCGGGGGCCAGGTCGGCGAGGGCGGAGGGGCCCGGGGCGATGAGGACGGTGCGGCCGCCGGAGAGGTCGATGGCGGAGCGGACGGCCCGTCGTTGGCGTTCGCCGAGCAGTTCGGGGTCGGTGACCAGGAGGGTCCGGCCGGGGCCCGCGGCGGCGACGGCCTCGTCGGCGTTGGTGACCACGCGGGTGGTGACGCCGCGTTCCTCCAGCAGTCGGGCGACGGCCCGGCTGCCGGTCGGGTCGGCGGAGCGGGGGTCGAGGCGGCCGTGGTGGTCGCCCGCCTGGAGGCCGGCGAGGAGGACGGCGGCGGCGATCAGGATGCCGAGGGCGATCAGGAAGCCGCGGGCGCGGGCCCAGCGCCGGCCGGGGGTGAGCGCGGTGGAGGTGGGGGCGGGGCCCTTGGCGGCGGCCGGGAGCGGGTGCCCGGTGGGGTGGGGGGCGGTCATGCCGTGGGTCCCGTCAGGAGCGGCTTGGCGCGCTCCAGGGTGAGGTCCAGGGTGCGCAGGCGGGCGTAGGTGTCCGGGTCGGCGGTGCGGCCGCCGTAGGTGACGTCGTCGAAGGCGCGGGCGGCGGCGCGCAGCTCGGCGGCGTGGTCGGGCAGGGAGGCGGAGGCCTCCGCGGCGGCCTCGTCGGCGGTGCGGCCGGGGCGCGGGTCGAGGAGGGTGCGTTCCTCCAGGGCGCGGACGAGGGCCCGCATGCGTTCGCGGACGGCTTCGTTCCAGTGGCCGGCCGCGGCGTGGGCCTCGGCGGCGGCGCGGTGGTCGGCGGCGCTGCGCGAGCGGTCGTCGAAGGGGGTGCCGGCGGTGGAGGGGAGGCGGCCGGGGGTGCCCAGGCGCCACCACAGGGCGGCCACGACCAGGGCGACGCACACGGCGATGGCGAGCAGCCCGAGGGCGCCGCCGGGCGTGGCGCCGGCGGCGCTGTCGAGGAACGAGCCGACCCACTCCCAGAAGCGGTCCATGGCCTTCTCCAGGAGGCCGGGCTCGTTCTGGTGGTAGGCGGGCTTGGACAGCTCGCGTTCGGCGGCCTCGCGGGCCGCCTCGCGCGGTGTCGTCAGTGGTGGTGCCCCGTCGCCCGACGGCAGTGCCGCGGCGGCGGTGACGATGAGTCCCCCCGTGCTCATCAGCGTGTCAGCCCCCGGTGACGGTCCCGTCGGGGCCGCTGCGGTCGGCGGCGCGGGCGAGTTCCAGGTCGAGGGCCTCGCGGCGGATGCGCTGGTCGACGTAGAGGAGGGTGGTGACGCCGGTCTGCATCGGCATGGTGACGGTGGCGCCGACGATGCCGCCGATGGCGGTGATGATCAGGAAGGTCCAGTCGCGGGCGGCGGAGCCGTCGAGGAGCGAGCCGAAGCCGCCGGGGGAGACGAGGGCGGCGACGGCGGCGAAGGGCAGGACGATGACGGCGGCGGTGATGCCGCGGATCAGCCAGGTCAGGAGGCTGATGCCGAAGACGCGCCACCAGGCGCCCTTGACCAGCTTCGCGGAGCGCTTCATGGCGGCGACGGCCGAGCCGCGTTCGAGCACCAGGGCGGGCGGGGCCAGCGCGAAGGTCACGTAGAACCAGGCCAGCAGGACCAGGCCGACGGGCGGGCCCAGCACCGTCAGGGCGATGTTGCCGGTCAGGATGCCGGGCAGGACGGGCAGCAGGCCGGCGGCGAGGGCGCCCAGGAAGAGCAGGGCGGTCAGGGCGAGCACGCGCGGGGCCAGGGGGCGGACGGTGGCCAGGGTGGCCGAGAGGGTGGAGCGGCGGCCCAGGATCGCGTTGCTGACGACGGGCGCCAGCAGGGCGGTGACCAGGAGCATCCCGAGGAGCTCCGTGTAGTACTGGAAGCCGTACAGGACGAGGCTGTCGCCCATGCTCTCGGCGAGCTGCTCCGGGGTCGCGTTCTGGGGGTCGCCGAGGACGGCGGTGTCCAGGGTGAGGCGCTGGACGAGGAGGATGGCGAGCTGGGCGAGGGCCGCGACGACCAGGGTGATCGACAGGACGGTGCGCCAGTGGCCGCGCAGGGTGGCGACGGCGCCGTCCAGGATCTCGCCGAGGCCCAGGGGGCGCAGCGGGATGACGCCCGGCTTGGCGGCGGGCGGCGGGCCGCCCCAGCCGCCGGGGTGGCCGTAGGGGCCGCCGTAGGGGGTCTGGGGCTGCTGTCCGGGCCCGTACGGGCCCCAGCCGACGGGCTGCTGCCCCGCGGGCGGGGTGGGGCCGGGAGCGGGGCCCGGGGTGGGGCTGGACCACTGGCCGGGCGGCGGCTGGGTCGCCGACCACTTGTCGTCCCCGGCGGGCTGCGCGGGGGGCCGGCCGCTGTCGGAGCCCTGGCCGTCGGACGGGGATCCGGGCGTGGCCCAGCCCGGCGAGTCGTTCATCGTCGCTCCTTCACGTGCGCCCGCCGTGGCGGGCGCGCTGGTCGGCTGCCATCGTGCCACGGGGTGCCGGAGAACGGACCGGCGCTCCCCTGGATCTTCGAGCCGTCCGTCCCTTCAATTGTCGCGCGGATCCGGGGCAGACTGGTCGCCCTGATCACCACGCAGGTCCGAAGGGCGATTTCCAGCCTTTTTGGCTGTGGGACAGCTCACCGCCGGGTAACGATTAGCTAATGGGATGATGTCAACCATGAAGGGACGAGTCCTTGTCGTCGACGACGACACCGCGCTGGCCGAGATGCTCGGCATTGTGCTGCGTGGAGAAGGTTTTGAGCCGTCGTTCGTAGCGGACGGCGACAAGGCACTGGCTGCCTTCCGGGAGGCCAAGCCGGACCTGGTGCTGCTGGACCTCATGCTGCCCGGACGGGACGGCATAGAGGTGTGCAGGCTGATCCGCGCCGAGTCCGGGGTGCCGATCGTCATGCTGACGGCGAAGAGCGACACGGTGGACGTGGTGGTGGGCCTGGAGTCCGGGGCCGACGACTACATCGTCAAGCCGTTCAAGCCGAAGGAGCTGGTGGCCCGCATCCGGGCGCGCCTGCGGCGCTCCGAGGAGCCGGCGCCCGAGCAGCTGGCCATCGGTGACCTGGTCATCGACGTGGCCGGGCACTCGGTCAAGCGCGACGGTGCCTCCATCGCCCTGACCCCGCTGGAGTTCGACCTGCTGGTCGCGCTCGCCCGCAAGCCCTGGCAGGTGTTCACCCGCGAGGTGCTGCTGGAGCAGGTCTGGGGCTACCGGCACGCGGCGGACACCCGTCTGGTCAACGTGCATGTGCAGCGGCTGCGCTCCAAGGTCGAGAAGGACCCGGAGCGCCCCGAGATCGTCGTGACGGTGCGCGGTGTCGGCTACAAGGCCGGACCCAGCTGACGTGCAGCCCGGCGGTTCCCGGGACGGCTCCCGTCGGGGGGCCCCGCGGGGTTCCCGGTCGCCCCGCGCGGGGGTGACCGGCAACCCCGTGCTGCGGCTGTTCGTGCGCCTCGTGCGCCGGCCGCTGCTTCCGGCTGTCCGGTTGTGGCGGCGCAACATCCAGCTCCGGGTGGTCGCGGCGACGCTGTTGATGTCGCTCGCCGTGGTCCTCGCGCTGGGCTGGGTCGTCGTCGCGCAGGTCAGCAAGGGCCTCCTCGACGCCAAGGAGGAGGCCGCGCAGAGCCAGGCCGCGGGAGGGTTCGCGGTCGCACAGGAGAAGGCGAACACCCCGTCGGCCGTGGACGGGCCCGACGCCACCGACAACAAGGTCGGCCGGGACGCCAGCACCTGGATGAACTCGCTGGTCAAGCAGCTCGCCAGTGGTGGTCAGACGGCCTTCGAGGTCGTCGCGCTCGGCGCCGGCACCGGCGAGGAGGGCCCGGGCGGGCCGGGACCGGCCGCCCAGGGCGTCAAGGGGGCCCGCGCCTCCGGCAACGTCGACCCGACCGCGAGCGTGCCCGTCGGGCTGCGCCGGGCCGTCAACCACGCCACCGGCACCTTCAAGACGTTCTCCGAGATCCGCTACACGGCCGGGGCCGGGGAGAAGGCCCCCGAGCCCGCGCTGGTCGTGGGCAAGCGGCTCACGGACATCAACGGGGACCCGTACGACCTGTACTACCTCTTCCCGCTCACCCAGGAGGAGGAGTCCCTCAACCTGGTCAAGAGCACCCTGGCGACCGCCGGGCTGTTCGTGGTGGTGCTGCTCAGCGCCATCGCCTGGCTCGTCGTGCGCGTGGTGGTGACCCCCGTGCGGATGGCCGCCGGGATCGCGGAGCGGCTGTCCGCAGGGCGGCTCCAGGAACGCATGAAGGTCACCGGCGAGGACGACATCGCCCGCCTCGGCGAGGCCTTCAACAAGATGGCCCAGAACCTCCAGAACAAGATCCAGCAGCTGGAGGAGCTGTCGCGGATGCAGCGCCGCTTCGTCTCCGACGTCTCCCACGAGCTGCGCACCCCGCTGACAACGGTGCGGATGGCCGCCGACGTCATCCACGACGCCCGGGTCGACTTCGATCCCGTCACCGCCCGTTCGGCGGAACTGCTCGCGGGACAGCTCGACCGGTTCGAGTCGCTGCTCGCCGACCTGCTGGAGATCAGCCGTTTCGACGCGGGCGCGGCCGCCCTGGAGGCGGAGCCGATCGACCTGCGGGACGTGGTGCGCCGGGTCATCGACGGCGCCGAACCGCTCGCCGAGCACAAGGGCACCCGCATCCGGGTCCTGGGCGACACCCAGCCCGTCATCGCCGAGGCCGACTCGCGGCGCGTCGAGCGCGTGCTGCGCAACCTGGTCGTCAACGCGGTGGAGCACGGCGAGGGCCGTGACGTGGTGGTCCGGCTGGCCTCGGCGGGCGGGGCCGTCGCCGTGGCCGTACGGGACTACGGGGTCGGGCTCAAGCCCGGCGAGGCCACCCGCGTCTTCAACCGGTTCTGGCGGGCCGACCCCGCGCGGGCCCGGACGACCGGCGGAACGGGCCTGGGCCTGTCCATCGCCGTCGAGGACGCGCGGCTGCACGGCGGCTGGCTCCAGGCCTGGGGCGAGCCCGGCGGCGGCTCCCAGTTCCGCCTGACCCTGCCGCGCACCGCCGACGAGCCGTTGCGCGGATCGCCGATCCCGCTGGAGCCGGAGGACTCGCGCGGCAACCGGGCGCGGGCCGCCGCGGAGGCCGCCGCCGAACGGGGCGGCGCCGACGGGGCGGGCGGTCCGGCCGCGGGGCGGGGCGAGCGCGTCGACCGCTCGCCGATACCGCCGAGGCCCGCGGTCACCACCGCCGTACCGGTGCCCGCCGATCCGACGGCGCTGCCGGGCAACGGCGCGCGGGTCGTGGCCCGGCCCACCGATCAGGGAACAGCACAGGAGGACGGATCCGGTGGAGGACGCTGAGCGCGCGCGGCGCGGCGTACGGGAGGGGCGCGGCGTACGGGAGGGGCTCGGCCGGTCGGGCGGGCGCGGCGGCCCGGCGGGTCGCGGCGCGCGGCGCGCGGCGCCGACGGGGCCGGCGGCGCTGCCGGTGCTCGCGGTGGCCGGCCTGCTGCTGTCCGGCTGCGCCTCCA
Source organism: Streptomyces sp. NPDC103540 (assembly GCF_055584445.1). NCBI lineage: Bacteria > Bacillati > Actinomycetota > Actinomycetes > Kitasatosporales > Streptomycetaceae > Streptomyces > Streptomyces sp. NPDC103540. Next base: position 1,044,450 of record NZ_JBVJMA010000001.1, on the reverse strand, counting down.
TGCCCGACCGCGGGGAGATCCGTCGGGTGGAGGCCTCGCAGGGCGTGGACTCCCAGGTACGGGTCTTCGGGGTGCCGCCCGCCGACAAGGCCAGTCCGGCCGACATCGTCGACGGCTTCCTGGAGGCCATGACCAGCGACGACCCGCAGCTCGCGACGGCCCGCAAGTACCTCACCGAGGACGCCGCGAAGAACTGGAAGCCCGGCACGGCCGTCACCGTCCTGTCCGCCGGCCTCGACCGGGTGCCCGTCCAGGGGGAGAAGGACCCCGACGGGCCGCGCTGGAAGGTGTACGGCAAGAAGCTCGCGACGGTCGACGAACGCAGTGCCTACCAGCCGGAGACCGGCGGCGGGCGCTACGAGGAGTTCCTCCAGCTGGTCCAGGTCAACAAGCAGTGGCGGATCGCCACCCCGCCCAGCAGCCTGGTCCTGAGCGAGTCCGACTTCCAGCGGATCTACAAGCCGGTCAACAAGTACTACTTCGCGGGCTCCACGCTCGTCGCCGACCCGGTGTACGTGCGCCAGCGCAGCGACCCCGACTCCCGCATGGACCCCACCACGCAGACCGTGCAGTCGCTGCTCGCCGGTCCCTCCAAGTGGCTCGGCCCGGTCGTCACCACCGCCTTCCCGACCGGCACCGAACTGCGCGAGGGCACCAAGTCCCTTTCCTACGACGGCCAGAACACGCTGCGCGTCCCGCTCAACGACAAGGGCGGCAACGTCGGGCAGCCGCAGTGCCAGAAGATGGCCACCCAACTCCTCTACACCGTGCGGGACCTGACGGCCTCCCGGCTGGACCGGGTCGAACTGCTGCGCCCCGACGGGAAGTCCTCGCTGTGCTGGGTGACCGGTTCGGCCGCCGCGGTCATCGCCGGCCGGCCGCCGTCCCCGGACCACCAGTACTACGTGGACAAGGACGCCCGGCTGGTGCGGATGGTGCTGAACGTGGGCGCCGACGACCAGCAGCAGGACAAGCCGGAGCCGGCGCCCGGCCCGCTGGCCACGGCCGCGGCCTTCAAGGTGGGTTCGGCCGCGATCACGTACGACGAGAAGCGGGCGGCGGTGGTCTCCGAGGACGGCCACGGGCTGTACGTGGTGACGCTGACGACCGCCGGTCCGATGCCGCAGCCGCTGCTGAACAGCAAGTCGGGCAAGCTGACCGCGCCCACCTGGGACGCCCGCGGCGACCTGTGGATCGCGGACGGCGACCCGCAGACCCAGGGCCTGTGGCGGGTCCCGGGAGGGACCGGGACCCCGCAGAGGGTGGAGGTCTCCGGGCTGAACGGGGCGCGGATCACCGGGCTGAAGGCCTCGCCCGACGGGGTGCGCGTCGCGCTGCTCGTGGAGCGGGAGGGCGCCCGCAAGAACCTCTTCCTGGGGCGCGTCGAGCGGACCGAGGGCGCCGGGGACTCCGCGCCGGTGTCGGTGCGCGAGCTGCGGCCCGCGGCCCCGCAGATGGCGGAGGTCACGGCGATGAGCTGGGCGCCGCGCGGGCGGCTGCTGGTGGTGGGCCGCGAGAGCGGCGGCGTCGACCAGGCCCGCTACATGCTGGCGGACGGGTCGATGGTCGCGGCGAGCCTGCCCGGGGCGACCGGGATGAGCGCGATCGCCGCCTCCGAGGACGAGGCCAAGCCGGTGGTGGCCCTCTCTGGCGAGGACGGCATCGTGTGGCTGCCGCCGGGCGCGCAGTGGCGCACGGTGGCGGCGGGTGGCAAGGCGCCGGTCTACCCGGGCTGAGCCGCCGCCCGACCCGGCCGGGTCTTCCACGGCCTGGTTTTCCACAGGGGTGGCGGGCGCGGTGCGCGCCCGGCACGGTGGACGCATGCGGGAGTGCGTGCGGGGCTGGTGGCGCGAGGTGAGCGGGCTGGTGCTGGCCGGCGGCTGCGAGGGCTGCGGCGCGGCCGGGGCCGGGCCGCGGTTGTGCGCGCGGTGCCGTGCCGCCCTGGGCGGGGCCCGGGCGGGGCGGGTGCGGCCGGCCGAGCGGCGGGCGGGGCCGGTGGGGCTGCCGGCGGTGTACGCGGGGGCGCCGTACGAAGGGGTCGTACGGACCGTCCTGCTGGCCCACAAGGAGCGCGGGGCGCTGCCCCTGGCGGGCCCGCTGGGCGGGGCCCTCGCGGCGGCCGTGCTGCGCGCCGGTGCCGGTGCCGGTGCCGCGGCCGATCGGGTGGGCGGTGACCGGGCCGGTGACGACCGGGTGGCCGGTGGTGGTGTCCGCCGGGACGCGGGGCGGGAGCTGGCGCTGGTGCCCGTGCCCTCCGCGCGGCGGACCGTACGGGCGCGCGGGCACGATCCGACGCGCAGGATCGCCCTGGCCGCCTCGGCGCGGCTGCGCGCGGCCGGGGTGCCCGCGCGGGTGGTGCCCCTGCTGGAACCGTGCCGGCCGGTCGAGGACCAGGCGGGGCTGGGGGCGGCACGGCGGTTCGAGAACCTCGCCGGGGCCCTTCGGGTGCGCCCGGGAGGGCTGCGCGCGGCGGCCGGGGCACGGATCCTGCTGGTGGACGACCTGATCACGACCGGGGCCACGCTCGCGGAGGCGGCGCGGGCCCTGCGCGCGGCCGGAGCGGCGCCGGGGGCGGCCGCCGTGGTGGCGGCGCCCGGCGGGTCGTTCGAGCGGATCCGGCCGGATCCGGGCGGTGGTCGCCGGCCGGATACCCGGACAGAGCAAAAATCTTGTGAATAGATTTGGAACTGCCGGGGAATGCGCATCGTTGCAGGTAGTAAGAGGGAACAGCCACCTGATCGGAGGTATGTTCCGGTAGCGGGTGCCGACAACCGGCTTTGAGAGATATGTTCGGTTGTGAGGAACTGGCGATCCTTGGGCCCCGGGGATCGGAGCACCGATCCGCCCGTTATTGGAATCTTCGTGTCAGAGGGTGTCTCTCTACTCCGAAGTCGGTGGGATGTAGATCTTGCCGATGGGGGAGGAGGAGGTGAAAGTCGCCAAGTCCGAGGCTCCGGTGTTCACCGGAGCCTGGTGCGAAAGGGAGACGCTTCGCCGCTGGAGGCGGGGCTCTCCGGGAACGGAGTTCTGCGTGGACATCGTCGTCAAGGGCCGCAAGACCGAGGTGCCCGAGCGGTTCCGCAAGCACGTGGCCGAGAAGCTGAATCCGGAGCGGATCCAGAAGCTCGACGCCAAGGTGATCAGCTTGGACGTCGAGGTGTCCAAGGAGCACAACCCGCGCCAGGCCGACCGTTCCGACCGCGTGGAGATCACCCTGCGTTCGCGGGGCCCGGTGATCCGTGCCGAGGCCGCCGCGGCAGACCCGTACGCGGCGCTCGACCTGGCTCAGGACAAGCTGGAGGCCCGGCTGCGCAAGCAGCACGACAAGCGTTTCACCCGCCGCGGCAACGGCCGGCTGTCGGCGGCCGAGGTCGCCGACGTGGTGCCCGGCGTCGCCCAGCTGAACGCGAACGGCGAGCCGGTCGGCGAGGAGAAGGCGGAGGGGGTCCCGACCACACGCATCGGATCCCTGGAAGTCCAGGGCGAGGGCCCGCTCATCGTCCGCGAGAAGACCCACACGGCCGGGCCCATGTCGCTCGACCAGGCGCTCTACGAAATGGAACTGGTCGGCCACGACTTCTATCTGTTCGTGGACTCCGAAACCAAGATGCCCAGCGTCGTCTACCGCCGTCACGCCTATGACTACGGCGTCGTCCACCTGAACTCCGACGGAGCCTCCAGCTCGGACGAGTCCGCGGCCGGCGCGGGCGGCGCGCTCGGCGGCTGATCATTCGACCGTCGCCCCTGTGGAACGCCCCGGGCGTTCCACAGGGGCACTTGTCCGAGAAGAATGGCCGGTTGTCACCCCTACCGGCGCGTACTGGCCCGTATGAGCCAGACCGGTTCCGCGGGACCCCCGTGCGATGGTGCGGGCATGGAATCATGGCGGGCAGTCAATCGGCGGGGCAATCCGCCGGGTTGGCCGGCAGCTCGGTACATGCAGGGGGAGGAATGATGGCGGACGGCTTCGGGCCGGTGCGCGGTGACGACGGCGCGGGCTGTCGTGTGGTGGACTCGGCCGGGGCCGGCGAGAGCGCGGGCGATCCGGCGGGGGAGCCCATCCGGGTGCTCGTCGTCGACGACCACGCCCTGTTCCGGCGCGGGCTGGAGATCGTCCTCGCGCAGGAGGAGGACATCCAGGTCGTCGGTGAGGCGGGGGACGGGGCGGAGGCGGTCGACAAGGCCGCGGACCTGCTGCCGGACATCGTCCTCATGGACGTGCGGATGCCCCGGCGCGGCGGCATCGAGGCCTGCACCTCGATCAAGGAGGTGGCCCCCTCCGCGAAGATCATCATGTTGACGATCAGCGACGAGGAGGCCGACCTCTACGACGCGATCAAGGCGGGGGCGACGGGCTACCTGCTGAAGGAGATCTCCACGGACGAGGTCGCCACCGCGATCCGGGCCGTGGCCGACGGGCAGTCCCAGATCAGCCCGTCCATGGCCTCCAAGCTGCTGACCGAGTTCAAGTCGATGATCCAACGCACCGACGAGCGGCGCCTGGTGCCCGCGCCGCGGCTGACGGACCGCGAGCTGGAGGTCCTCAAGCTCGTGGCGACCGGCATGAACAACCGGGACATCGCCAAGCAGTTGTTCATCTCCGAGAACACGGTCAAGAACCACGTGCGCAACATCCTGGAGAAGCTCCAGCTCCACTCCCGGATGGAAGCGGTCGTCTACGCGATGCGGGAGAAGATCCTGGAGATCCGCTGACGGGGTCCGCGGCGGGGTCCTTCGCCGGGTCCGCGGCGGCGCCCGGGGAGGGTCGCGGGCCGGGACCCGGTCACCCGGTCACCGGAGCGCGGCCAGCTCGGCCGTGACGGCGTCCGCCTCGGCCGGGGTGGAGGCCCGCTCGACGCGCACGTCCTCGCAGCCGACCCACCCCGCCGCCTCCCACAGGGCCCCCGCCATGGCCCCGGCCGCCTTCGGGTTGGTCAGGGACAGCTGCCGGGCCACCAGCGTGGTGCCCTCGCGGGCCGGGTCGACGCGGCCCCGCAGCCGGCCGTCGGCCAGCAGCGGCATCGCGAAGTAGCCGTGGATCCGCTTCGCCTTGGGGACGTAGGCCTCCAGGCGGTGGGTGAAGCCGAAGATCCGCTCGGTGCGGGGCCGGTCCCACACGAGGGAGTCGAACGGGGACAGCAGGGTGGTGCGGTGGCGCCCGCGCGGCGGCGCGGCCAGCGCCTCCGGGTGGGCCCAGGCGGGCTTGCCCCAGCCCTCCACCGCCACCGGGACCAGGCCGGCGTCCTCGACGACCGCGTCGAACTGCTCGCCCTTGAGGCGGTGGTAGTCGGCGATGTCGGCGCGGGTGCCCACCCCGAGCGAGCGCCCCGCCAGCGCCACCAGCCGGCGCAGGCACTCGCGGTCGTCGACGTCGTCGTGGAGCAGGGCGTCGGGGACGACCCGCTCGGGGAGGTCGTAGACGCGCTTCCAGCCGCGCCGCCGCGAACAGATCACCTCACCGGTGTCGAGGAGCCACTCCACCGCGATCTTGCTCTCGGACCACTCGAACCACTCGCCGCCGTTCTTCGCGCCGCCGAGCTCGGTGGAGGTCAGCGGGCCGTCCGCCCGCAGCCGGTCCAGGACCGCCCTCGTCGAACGCTCCTTGTCCGCCAGGACGTGCCAGCGGTGGCCGCGCGCCAGCCGCGAGCGGCGGCGGAAGGCGAAGTGCGGCCACTCCTCGATCGGCAGGACGCAGGCCGCGTGCGACCAGTACTCGAAGGCGTGGCCGTCGCTCCAGTACGCCTCCTCCACCGCCTCCCGGCCGACGGCGCCCAGGCGCGCGTACGGGATCAGCTCGTGCGAGCGGGCCAGTACGGAGATGGTGTCCAGCTGGACCGCGCCCAGGTGGCGCAGCACCCCGCGGACCCCGCCCCGGCGGTCGGGGGCGCCGAGCAGGCCCTGCGCGCGCAGGGCGATCCGGCGGGCCTCGTCGGCGGACAGGGAGACGGTCGGGCGGGGCGCGCCCGCGGGGCTGCTGGTCATGGGCGCAGCCTAGGCCGGGGCACTGACAGGGGAGGGGACGCCGTCGGCGGAGACGTGGGGGAGGGCGGGGGTCAGGCCGAGGTCGGAGGGGAGCAGCGCGCCCACCCAGCAGTCGCGGGTGGTGCCCCGGTGGCGCATGCCGGCCCGCAGGAGGCCCTCGACGTGGAATCCGGCCTTCTCGGCGACGGCGCGGGAGGCCCCGTTGCCGGCTTCGGCGCGCCATTCGAGGCGTACGGAGCCCAGCTCGGTGAAGGCCCAGCGGGCGACGCCGAGGACGGCTTCGGTCATGTAGCCGTGGCCGCGGTGCTCCTTGGTGGCCCAGTAGCCGATCTCGTGGGCGCGCTCGCCGAAGGCGAGGTGGACGTGGATCCCGATCGCGGCGACGAGGGGGCCGCCCGCGCCGAGGCGCACGGCGAAGGAGTAGGCGGTGTCCTCGCGCCAACCGGTGGGGACGATCTCGTTGACGAAGGCGCGGGCGTGGACGCGTTCGTAGGGGCTGGGGACCAGGGTCCAGCGCTGGATGTCCGGGTCTTGGGCGGCGGCGTACACCTCGTCCTCGTCGGCGGGGCCGAAGGGCCGCAGGTCGAGGCGGGGCGTGGTGAGGACGGTGGGCTCCATGGGCGGATTCTCGCGGCGCGCGCAGGGGGAGGCGAACACTTTTTTCCAAAAGCCGTCCGACGGGGGCGGCACCTATGCCGTCCCCCATACGTTCTCATTCAGGGCACCCGTGCCCTACGGATACGGCGGACCTCCCGGCGTGACCACGTCCTCGCTTACGATGGCCGTTGCGGTGGGGCCCACCTGCCGTGCCCGGTTACGAAACAGTGCCCAGGCCCGACCGGCAAGGAGACAAACCTCGGTGTCCGTCTTCAACAAGCTCATGCGTGCAGGCGAAGGCAAGATCCTGCGCAAACTGCACCGCATCGCGGACCAGGTCAACTCCATCGAAGAGGACTTCGTCAACCTCTCCGACGCCGAGTTGCGTGCGCTGACCGACGAGTACAAGCAGCGTTTCCAGGACGGGGAGAGCCTGGACGACCTGATGCCCGAGGCCTTCGCCACCGTGCGCGAGGCCGCCAAGCGCGTCCTGGGTCAGCGGCACTACGACGTCCAGATGATGGGTGGCGCGGCCCTGCACCTCGGCTACGTCGCCGAGATGAAGACCGGTGAGGGCAAGACCCTCGTCGGCACCCTGCCCGCGTACCTGAACGCCCTGTCCGGCAAGGGCGTCCACCTGATCACGGTGAACGACTACCTGGCCGAGCGCGACTCCGAGATGATGGGCCGGGTCCACAAGTTCCTGGGCCTGTCCATCGGCTGCATCCTGGCGAACATGTCGCCGGCGCAGCGTCGCGAACAGTACAACTGCGACATCACGTACGGAACGAACAACGAGTTCGGCTTCGACTACCTGCGCGACAACATGGCGTGGTCGCAGGAGGAGCTGGTCCAGCGCGGCCACAACTTCGCCGTGGTCGACGAGGTCGACTCGATCCTCGTCGACGAGGCCCGTACCCCGCTGATCATCTCCGGCCCGGCCGACCAGGCCACGAAGTGGTACGCCGACTTCGCGAAGCTGGTGACCCGCCTGACGAAGGGCGAGGCCGGCCAGCCGCTGAAGGGCATCGAGGAGACCGGCGACTACGAGGTCGACGAGAAGAAGCGCACCGTCGGCATCCACGAGGCCGGTGTCGCCAAGGTCGAGGACTGGCTCGGCATCGACAACCTCTACGAGTCGGTGAACACCCCGCTCGTCGGCTACCTGAACAACGCGATCAAGGCCAAGGAACTGTTCAAGGCCGACAAGGACTACGTCGTCATCGACGGCGAGGTCATGATCGTCGACGAGCACACCGGTCGTATCCTCGCCGGCCGCCGCTACAACGAGGGCATGCACCAGGCGATCGAGGCGAAGGAGGGGGTGGACATCAAGGACGAGAACCAGACCCTCGCCACGATCACCCTCCAGAACTTCTTCCGCCTGTACTCGAAGCTGTCCGGCATGACCGGTACGGCCATGACCGAGGCCGCCGAGTTCCACCAGATCTACAAGCTCGGCGTCGTCCCGATCCCGACGAACCGTTCGATGCAGCGCAAGGACCAGCCCGACCTCATCTACCGCACCGAGGTCGCCAAGTTCGCCGCCGTCGTCGACGACATCGCGGAGAAGCACGAGAAGGGTCAGCCGATCCTCGTCGGCACGACCTCCGTCGAGAAGTCCGAGTACCTCTCGCAGCAGCTCTCCAAGCGGGGCATCCCGCACGAGGTCCTCAACGCCAAGCAGCACGAGCGCGAGGCCACGATCGTCGCCCAGGCCGGTCGCCGCGGCGCGGTCACCGTCGCCACGAACATGGCCGGTCGCGGTACGGACATCAAGCTCGGCGGCAACCCGGACGACCTCGCCGAGGCGGAGCTGCGCCAGCGCGGCCTCGACCCGGAGGAGCACATCGAGGAGTGGGCGCACGCCCTGCCCGAGGCCCTGCACCGCGCGGAGGCGGCCGTGAAGGCCGAGTTCGAGGAGGTCAAGGACCTCGGCGGGCTGTACGTGCTGGGCACCGAGCGGCACGAGTCGCGTCGTATCGACAACCAGCTGCGCGGTCGCAGCGGCCGTCAGGGCGACCCGGGCGAGTCCCGTTTCTACCTGTCGCTGGGCGACGACCTGATGCGTCTGTTCAAGGCGCAGATGGTCGAGCGGGTCATGGCGATGGCGAACGTGCCGGACGACGTCCCGATCGAGAACAAGATGGTGACGCGGGCGATCGCGTCGGCCCAGTCGCAGGTCGAGACCCAGAACTTCGAGACCCGCAAGAACGTCCTGAAGTACGACGAGGTCCTCAACAGCCAGCGCGAGGTCATCTACGGCGAGCGCCGCCGCGTCCTGGAGGGCGAGGACCTGCACGAGCAGGTGCGCTTCTTCATGGACGACACGATCGACGCGTACATCGCGGCCGAGACGGTCGAGGGCTTCGCGGAGGAGTGGGACCTGGAGCGGCTGTGGAGCGCCTTCCGGCAGCTCTACCCGATCAAGGTCACGGTCGACGAGCTGGAGGAGGCCGCCGGCGACCGCGCGGGCATCACCGCCGAGTTCATCGCGGAGTCCGTCAAGGACGACATCCACGAGCAGTACGAGGCGCGCGAGACGGCGCTCGGCTCCGAGGTCATGCGCGAGCTGGAGCGGCGCGTGGTCCTGTCGGTGCTCGACCGCAAGTGGCGTGAGCACCTCTACGAGATGGACTACCTCCAGGAGGGCATCGGCCTGCGCGCGATGGCCCAGAAGGACCCGCTGGTCGAGTACCAGCGCGAGGGCTTCGACATGTTCAACGCCATGATGGAGGGCATCAAGGAGGAGTCCGTCGGCTACCTGTTCAACCTGGAGGTCCAGGTCGAGCAGCAGGTCGAGGAGCTTCCGGTGCAGGACGCGGCGCCTTCGCTGAACAAGGAGCCGGCCGCCGTGCGTCCGGAGATCCGGGCCAAGGGCCTGGAGGCCCCGCAGCGTCGGGACCGGCTGCACTTCTCCGCCCCGTCGGTGGACGGCGAAGGCGGTGTCGTCGAGGGCGACTTCGAGTCCGAGGGCGGCGGTGACGGCCTGACGCGCGCCGAGCGGCGCAAGGCGCAGAAGGCCTCGGGCGGACGTCGCCGCAAGAAGTGACCCCGACCCGATCGGGGTGAGCACGTCGGCCGGGGCCGGACACCGAGGGTGTCCGGCCCCGGCCGCGTCGTGTCCGGGGACCGGGTGCCGTGTGCGGCGTGCCGCGCGCCCGGCGGGATCAGGGGCGGGGGGCCGGGCGCGGGGGCCGGATCTCCACGGCCGCGCAGCGCCAGCGCAGGTCGGGGCCCTGTTCGAGGCGGAAGGCCATCGCCTGGACGCGGTCGCCCGTCGCGATGCGGGCGAAGGCCTCGATGACCCCGGGCCCCGGGTGGAAGCGGCCGCAGTGGCGCAGCACGGGGCGCGGGCGGTCGCGCGACGGCGTGGAGGGGGCCAGCCCGGCCAGTTGCTCGTACGCCTCTCCCACGGTGTGGCCGAGGAGCGAGTGGACCGGCCGTTGGCCGCTGAGCACGGCCAGCAGGCGCCGGGCGAACCAGTCGTGCGGGGCGGGCGGGCGCCGTGCCGGGATCGTGGTGACGGGGCGGGTGGCCGGGGCCGTACGTGTGGTTGTGGCCGCGACCGGGGCCGGGGCCGTACGTGCGCCGGTGGCTGTGGCCGCGCCCGTGCCCGTCGCCGTGAAGGGGGTCGTGACCGGGGTCGGGCGAGGGGCCGTGGGAGGTCGGGCCGTCCCCGTCCCCGTCGCCGTGTTCGTGCCCGGCGCCGTGCCCGTGGTCGGGCGGGGGGCGGTGGGGGGTCGGCGTTGGTCGCGGCGTCCGGCGGGGCGGGTGCGGCCGGGGCCGCCGGGCCCGGCGCGTCGGCCCTCGCCGCCGACCGAGGCGCGGGTGGTGGTGCTGGTGTCCATGGCGGATCCCCCGAACGGACCGGGCCCGGCAGCGGTGGTACCGGGCGGTAACTTGATGGGGGGTTTCTACGGTCGCCGAACACGCTCCGCAACCGCCCGCTCGGCGGCCTCCGGCGCCCGCCCCCGTTCACCTATCCGGATGGCCCCGACCCGCCCCCGGGGCCCCGTCCGCCGGGCCCGAGGAGCGGGGTGGACGGCCCCCGAGGGGCTCCCGTGGGCCCGAAGGGGTACCGGCCCGTCACCCTGACGGCCGCGTCCGGGCGCGCGGTGGGACGTACGGCGGGCGGGGCACGGGGACGCGGGGGCGCGGTCGTATCCTGAGGGCGTTCTCCGACTACCGAAAGCAGCCGGCCATGCGCGTGTACGTCCCCCTGACACTCCCCGGGCTCGCCGAGGCGCACAAGGCGGGCGAGCTGGGCCCCGCCCCGCTCCGCGCGTACGCGGTCACGCCCGCGCTGCGCGAGTGGTACGTCTCCGACGACATCGAGGAGCTGGAGTACGCGGCCCTGGGCCGCGCCGCCACCGCCTCCCTGCGCCTGCTCGCCGAGGACGCGGCCGCGCCCCGCAAGCGGGTCGTCGTCGCCCTCGACGTGGCCGACAAGGCCGTCACCGCCGACGAGGGCTCCGACGAGGCCGCCCTCGGCCGGGTCGCCCTCGCCGCGCCCGTACGCCTCACCGTGGCCGCCTCCGTGCACGTGGACGCCGACGACGCCCGCGCGGACGTCGCGGCCGCCGCCGGAGCCGTCACCGCCTCCGACGCCGGGGACGACGACGCCCGCTCCACCGTCGACGCCGCCGACGAGCACGAGCTGCTCTGGTTCGGCGTCCAGGAAATCCCGGGGCTGCTGGCATGAGCGCGACGAACCATCTGGTCTGGGACTGGAACGGCACCCTGCTCCACGACATCGACGCGGTGATCACCGCGACGAACGCGAGCTTCGCCGAGCTCGGCTTCCCGCCGATCACCCTGGAGACGTACCGCGACCTGTACGTCGTACCGGTCCCGAAGTTCTACGAGCGCCTCATGGGCCGGCTGCCCACCGAGGCCGAGTGGCTGGTCATGGACGAGGCCTTCCACCGCCACTACTGGGTCGCCGCCGACGGCGCCGGGCTCACCGAGGGGGCCCGGGAGCTGCTGCGCGACTGGCAGGGCGACGGGCTCACGCAGTCCCTGCTGTCCCTGGCGCCCCACGAACGGCTCATACCGCTCGTGACCGCGCACGGGATCGACACGCACTTCCTGCGCGTCGACGGACGCGTCGGGCCCTCGCACACCACGAAGGCGGGGCACCTCGTACGCCATTTGGCCGCCATCGAACCCTTCGGTGTGACCGCCGCCCGTACGGTCCTCATCGGAGACGCCGTGGACGACGCCCTCGCCGCCGCCCACGTGGGCGCGCGGGCCGTCCTGTACACCGGCGGTTCGCACAGCCGCGCAAGTCTGGAATCGGCCGGAGTTCCCGTCGTCGACACCCTGGCGGAAGCGGTCGCCACAGCTAGAGGCCTGGCCGAATAGCACTCGACGCGGGCGGCCTTGGCACGCCGGGCCACCTGCGTCGCTGTCCAGAACGTCAAAGTTCCGGCTCCGGATTTGTACACACACAGATCAGGACTGGGGCTAGCCTGGTACCCGTGATCAGCGCGATAGTCACCGGGGACACTGACGCCCCCGACCCGCGCCCGGCGCACGACCGTGCCCGGGCCTTCGCTGATCCCTGCCGCCGGGACCTCCTGCCTCACATGGCCGAAACCCTCCCGGTCGGCTCTCACGACGGCATAGCGTCGATCCCGAATCCGGACGGACATCCCGCCTCATCGCGGCGCCGTGTCATTCCTTCCTTCACCTACGTCACGCAATGGCGCGCGACAGGAGCCAGAGGACATGCAGACCAAGCTGGACGAAGCAAAGGCCGAGCTGCTCGCGCGGGCGGCACGGGTAGCTGAGAACAGCCCGGCCGGGGGGCTACTTCCGACTGGGTCCGAGCAAGGGGAGCGCCCCGACCGGGCCACGACCCTCTCCTACCTCCAGCGCTACTACCTGCACACCGCGCCGGAAGACCTCCTCGACCGGGACCCGGTCGACGTCTTCGGTGCGGCACTCTCCCACTACCGGCTCGCCGAGACCCGTCCGCAGGGCACCGCGAACGTCCGGGTGCACACCCCCACGGTCGAGGAGAACGGCTGGACCTCCAGCCACTCGGTCGTCGAGGTCGTCACCGACGACATGCCCTTCCTCGTCGACTCCGTCACCAACGAGCTCTCCCGCCAGGGACGCGGCATCCACGTCGTGATCCACCCGCAGGTCGTCGTGCGCCGCGACGTCACCGGCCGGCTCATCGAGATCCTCGGCCCCGACTGCGACGCCCACGGCCCCAAGACCGCGCGCCCCCACGACTCCCTCGTCGAGTCCTGGATCCACGTCGAGATCGACCGCGAGACCGACAAGGCCGACCTCAAGCAGATCACCGGCGACCTGCTGCGCGTCCTGTCCGACGTCCGCGAGTCCGTCGAGGACTGGGAGAAGATGCGCGACGCCGCGCTGCGCATCGCCGACGAGCTGCCGAACGAGCCCACCGCGCCCGACCTGCGCGAGTACGAGCTCGAAGAGGCCCGCGAACTGCTGCGCTGGCTGGCCGACGACCACTTCACCTTCATCGGCTACCGCGAGTACAACCTCGTCGACGACGACGCCCTCGCCGCCGTGCCCGGCACCGGCCTCGGCATCCTGCGCTCCGACCCGCTGCACACCGGCCAGGAGGACGCGCACCCCGTCTCGCCGTCCTTCAACCGGCTCCCGGCCGACGCCCGGGCCAAGGCCCGCGAGCACCGCCTCCTGGTGCTGACCAAGGCCAACAGCCGCGCCACCGTGCACCGCCCCTCGTACCTCGACTACGTCGGCGTCAAGAAGTTCGACGCCGACGGCAACGTCGTCGGCGAGCGTCGCTTCCTCGGCCTGTTCTCCTCCGCCGCGTACACCGAGTCCGTGCGCCGCGTCCCGGTGATCCGCCGCAAGGTCGCCGACGTGCTGGAGCAGGCGGGTTTCGCCCCCTCCAGCCACGACGGCCGCGACCTCCTCCAGATCCTGGAGACCTACCCGCGCGACGAGCTGTTCCAGACCCCGGTCGACAAGCTCCGCGAGATCGTCACCTCCGTCCTGTACCTCCAGGAACGCCGCCGGCTGCGGCTGTACCTGCGCCAGGACGAGTACGGCCGCTACTACTCCGCGCTGGTCTACCTGCCCCGCGACCGGTTCACCACCGGCGTCCGGCTGCGCCTGATGGACATCCTCAAGGAGGAGCTCGACGGCATCAGCGTCGACTTCACCGCCTGGAACACCGAGTCGGTCCTCTCCCGCATCCACTTCGTCGTCCGCGTCCCGCAGGGCACCCAGCTGCCCGCGCTGACCGACGCCGACGTCGAGCGCGTCGAGTCCCGCCTGGTCGAGGCCGCCCGCTCCTGGGCCGACGGCTTCCAGGAGGCCCTCATCGCCGAACTCGGCGAGGAGCGCGCCGCCGAACTGCTGCGCAAGTACGGCACCTCCTTCCCCGAGGGCTACAAGGCCGACCACTCGCCGCGCTCGGCCGTCGCCGACCTGTGCCACCTGGAGCGGCTCTCCGCCAGCGACAGCGAGTTCGCGCTGTCCCTGTACGAGCCGGTCGGCGCGGGCCCCGGCGAGCGCCGCTTCAAGATCTACCGCACCGGCGAGCAGGTCTCCCTCTCCGCCGTCCTGCCGGTCCTCCAGCGCCTGGGCGTCGAGGTCACCGACGAGCGGCCGTACGAGCTGCGCCGCACCGACCGGGTCAGCGCCTGGATCTACGACTTCGGCCTGCGGATGCCCGCCGGCGCCGGCAACGGGGACGCCTACCTCGGCGACGATGCCCGCGAGCGGTTCCAGGAGGCCTTCGCGGCCGTGTGGACCGGCGCGGCCGAGAACGACAACTTCAACACCCTGGTGCTGGGTGCCGGGCTCACCTGGCGGCAGGCCGTCGTCCTGCGCGCGTACGCCAAGTACATGCGCCAGGCCGGCTCCACCTTCAGCCAGGACTACATGGAGGACACCCTCCGCAACAACGTCCACACCACCCGGCTGCTGGTCTCCCTCTTCGAGGCCCGGATGTCGCCGGTCCGCCAGACCGCCGGCACCGAGCTGGTCGACGCCATGCTGGAGGAGCTGGACGGGGCCCTGGACCAGGTCGCCTCGCTCGACGAGGACCGCATCCTGCGGTCGTTCCTGACCCTCATCAAGGCCACCCTGCGCACCAACTTCTTCCAGCCGGACAGCGCGGGCGAGCAGCACTCCTACGTGTCGATGAAGTTCGACCCGCAGGCCATCCCGGACCTGCCGGCCCCGCGCCCCGCGTTCGAGATCTGGGTGTACTCCCCGCGCGTCGAGGGCGTCCACCTGCGCTTCGGCAAGGTCGCCCGCGGCGGCCTGCGCTGGTCCGACCGCCGCGAGGACTTCCGTACGGAGATCCTCGGCCTGGTCAAGGCGCAGATGGTCAAGAACACCGTCATCGTGCCCGTCGGCGCCAAGGGCGGCTTCGTCGCCAAGAACCTGCCGGACCCGTCGGTGGACCGCGACGCGTGGCTCGCCGAGGGCATCGCCTCGTACAAGATCTTCATCTCGGCGCTGCTCGACATCACCGACAACATGGTGGCCGGCGAGGTCGTGCCGCCGCAGGGCGTCGTCCGGCACGACGAGGACGACACCTACCTCGTCGTCGCCGCCGACAAGGGCACCGCCACCTTCTCCGACATCGCCAACGGCGTCGCCGAGTCCTACGGCTTCTGGCTGGGCGACGCCTTCGCCTCCGGCGGCTCCGCAGGCTACGACCACAAGGGCATGGGCATCACCGCCCGCGGCGCCTGGGAGTCGGTCAAGCGCCACTTCCGCGAGCTGGGCCACGACACCCAGACCGAGGACTTCACGGTCGTCGGCGTCGGCGACATGTCCGGCGACGTCTTCGGCAACGGCATGCTGCTCTCCGAGCACATCCGCCTGGTCGCGGCCTTCGACCACCGGCACATCTTCATCGACCCGAACCCGGACTCGGCCGTCTCCTACGCCGAGCGCCGCCGCCTCTTCGACCTGCCGCGCTCCTCCTGGGCCGACTACGACACCGCCCTGCTGTCGGCGGGCGGCGGAGTGCACCCGCGCAGCGCCAAGGCCATCCCGGTCAACGCCCAGATGCGCGAGGCCCTCGGCATCGAGGCGGGCGTCACCAAGATGACCCCGGCCGAGCTGATGCAGGCCGTCCTCCAGGCCCCCGTGGACCTGCTGTGGAACGGCGGCATCGGCACGTACGTCAAGGCGAGCACCGAGACGCACGCCGACGTCGGCGACAAGGCCAACGACGCCATCCGCGTCAACGGCTCGGACGTCCGCGCCCGGGTCATCGGCGAGGGCGGCAACCTCGGTCTGACCCAGCTCGGTCGCATCGAGTTCGCCCGCTCCGGCGCCGGCGGCGAGGGCGGCAGGATCAACACCGACGCCATCGACAACAGCGCGGGCGTCGACACCTCCGACCACGAGGTGAACATCAAGATCCTGCTCAACGCGGTCGTCGCCGACGGCGACATGACCGTCAAGCAGCGCAACAAGCTGCTCGCCGAGATGACCGACGAGGTCGGCACCCTCGTTCTGCGCAACAACTACGCGCAGAACGTCGCCCTGGCCAACGGCTCCTCCCAGGCCCCCAGCCTGCTCCACGCCCAGCAGCGCTTCATGCGCCGCCTGGGCCGCGACGGACTGCTGGACCGCCAGCTGGAGTTCCTGCCCAACGACCGGCAGATCCGCGAGCTGCTCAACAACGGCAAGGGCCTGACCCAGCCGGAGCTGGCCGTCCTGTTCGCCTACACCAAGATCACGGTGGCGGACGAGCTGATCGCGACCGAGCTGCCGGACGACCCGTACCTGCGCCGTCTGCTGCACGCCTACTTCCCGGGCGCGCTGCGCGAGCGGTTCCCCGAGCAGGTCGACGGGCACGCGCTGCGCCGCGAGATCGTCACCACCCTGCTGGTCAACGACACCGTCAACACCGGTGGTTCGACCTTCCTGCACCGCCTGCGCGAGGAGACCGGGGCCTCCCTGGAGGAGATCGTCCGGGCGCAGCTCTCGGCCCGCGAGATCTTCGGGCTGGCCGAGGTGTGGGACGCCGTCGAGGCCCTCGACAACAAGGTCGCCGCCGACGTCCTGACCCGGGTGCGGCTGCACTCGCGCCGACTGGTCGAGCGCGGCACGCGCTGGCTGCTCAACAACCGGCCGCAGCCGCTCCAGATCACCGAGACCGTCGAGCTGTTCGGCGAGCGCGTGGCGCATGTCTGGTCCGAGCTGCCGAAGCTGGTGCGCGGCGCCGACCTGGACTGGTACCGGTCGGTGATGGACGAGCTGATCGGCGAGGGCGTGCCGGAGGAGCTCGCGGCGAAGGTGGCCGGGTTCTCCTCGGCCTTCCCGACGCTGGACATCGTCGCGATCGCGGACCGTACGGGTGTCGACCCGCTGGCCGTCGCCGAGGTGTACTACGACCTCGCCGACCGGCTGGAGATCACGCAGCTGATGGACCGCATCATCGAGCTGCCGCGGTCGGACCGTTGGCAGTCGATGGCCCGCGCGTCCATCCGCGAGGACCTCTTCGCGGCGCACGCCGCGCTGACGGCCGACGTGCTGTCGGTGGGCGACGGCGAGTCGACCCCCGAGGAGCGCTTCAAGGTCTGGGAGGACAAGAACGCCGCGATCATCGGTCGCGCCCGGACGACCCTGGACGAGATCCGGGGCTCGGACGACTTCGACCTGGCGAACCTGTCGGTGGCGATGCGGACGATGCGCAGCCTGCTGCGCGTGCACGGCGCCTGACGACGGCGCACGCGGTGAAGGCCCCGGCTGTCGGAACGACTCGTTCCGGCAGCCGGGGCCTTCCGGCGTCCGAGGGCCCCCGGGCGGGTGCGTACGGTGCCGCGTCCGCGGGTGCGTCCGCGGGTCAGCCGCGGGTGTGGGCCTCGTAGGCGTCGCAGACCTCGGCCGAGGGGCCGTCCATGCGCAGGACCCCGGACTCCAGCCAGATGGCCCGGTCGCAGGTCTCGCGTACGGTGCCGATGCCGTGGCTGACCAGGAAGACGGTGCCGGCCTTCGCGCGCAGCTCCTCGATGCGGGCCTGGCTGCGGCGCTGGAAGGCGGCGTCGCCGGTGGCCAGGGCCTCGTCGATCATCAGGACGTCGTGGTCCTTGGCGGCGGCGATGGAGAACCGCAGCCGGGCGCCCATGCCGGAGGAGTAGGTGCGCATCGGCAGGGAGATGAAGTCGCCCTTCTCGTTGATGCCGGAGAAGTCGACGATGTCCTGGTAGCGCTCGCGGATCTGCGTGCGGGTCATCCCCATGGCGAGCCCGCCGAGGACGACGTTGCGCTCGCCGGTGAGGTCGTTCATCAGGGCGGCGTTGACGCCCAGCAGGGAGGGCTGGCCGTGTGAGTAGACGGCGCCGCGGGCGACGGGCTGGAGGCCGGCGATGGCCTTCAGGAGGGTGGACTTGCCCGAGCCGTTGGAGCCGATGAGGCCGATGGCCTCGCCCTTGTACGCGGTGAAGCTGACGCCCTTGACGGCGTGCACCTCGCGCACGCCCGGGGCGGGCCGGCGGGAGAAGATCCGGCTGAGGGCGGCGGTGGCGCCGCCGCGCGCGCCCTGGCCGTGCACCTTGTAGATCACGTGGACCTCGTCGGCGATGACGGTCGGGACGCGGGTGTCGGCGGCCGCCCCGTGGCGGGGCGCGCTGCGGGTGATGGTGTCAGCCACGGCCGTACTCCTCCTCCGCCTTCCAGAAGAAGACGAATCCGCCGACGCCGGCGAGCAGGGCCCACCCGATCGCGATCGGCCACACGTGATGGGGCAGGGCGCTCGCCTTGAAGCTGTCGATCAGGGCGAAGCGCATCAGGTCGATGTAGACGGCGGCCGGGTTGGCCTTCAGCAGGAGCGTCACCCAGTGCGGCAGGTGGTCCGTCCTGAGCATGGAGTCGATGGACCACATGACGCCCGAGGAGTACATCCAGGTCCGCAGGACGAAGGGCATCAGCTGGCTGACGTCGGGGTTCTTGCTGCCGATGCGGGCCATGACCAGGGCGCAGCCCGCGCAGAAGACGGCCGTCAGGAACAGGGCCGGCAGGGCGATCAGCCAGGAGGCGGACGGGGTCTGGCCGAAGGCCAGCAGCAGCACCACCAGGGCGGCCATGGTGACGAGGAGCTGCTGGAAGAGCTGCACCACGGAGGAGAGCGGCAGGCTCGCGCGCGGGAAGTGCAGGGCGCGGACCAGGCCGAGGTTGCCGTGGACGGCGCGGGTACCGGCGTTGACGGAGCTGCCGATGAAGTCCCAGACGAAGACGCCGGTGATCAGGAAGGGCACGTAGTCGGGCACGCCGTGGCTGGCCTTCATGACGATGCCGAAGATGAAGTAGTAGACGGCCGCGTTGAGCAGCGGGGTCATCAGGTGCCAGACCTGGCCGAGCTTGGCCGTGCTGTACGTGGAGTGCATCCGGGCGGTGGCGTACGCCGTCACGAAGTGGCGTCGGCCCCAGAGCTGCGCCACGTAGCGGGGCAGGGAGGGCCGGGCGCCGCTGACGGTCAGGCCGTGGGCCGCCGCGAGCTCCGCCGCGCGGGCGGCGGTCGGGGCGGCGGCGGGGGCCGTGGTGGTAACGGTCACGGGGGTCGCTTTCGACGGGGTCGGGGCGCCATCGACGACGGAACGGGTCCGTATCGTCGTTACGTGGAGCGTAGGCCGGGACACGTCGGAACGCAACCGTATCGTCGTGACGTGGGGGTGCCGTCCCGCGCGGCTATGCTCTGTCCATGACCAACGAGCCCGCCCCCGCCCCCGCCCGCCGCGCCCCCGCCGGGGCGGCCGTCCTGCGCGAGGACGTGACCGAGGCGATCCGCGCGGCGGTCGTGGACGAGCTCGCGGCCGTGGGCTTCGCCCGGATGTCCATCGAGGGCATCGCCCGGCGGGCCGGCGTCGGCAAGACGGCCGTGTACCGGCGCTGGAAGTCCAAGCTCCACCTGGTGCTCGACCTGGTCGGCGCCTTCGCCGCCGACGGCCTGCCCGTGCCCGCCACCGGTTCCCTCTACGGGGACGTACGCGCCCTGCTGGAGGTCATGTCACACGTGCTGCGCCACCCGGTGGCCTCGGCGGTGATCCCGGACCTGCTGGTGGAGGCCGCCCGCAACCCCGAGATCGCCGACGCCGTCCGGGGCGCCCTGCTCGACGGCCAGAGGCGGCTGGCCGAGGGGATCGTCGCCGAGGCCGTCGCGCGCGGCGAGCTGCCCGCCTCGGCCTGCCCGGAGCGGGCCCTGGACCTTGCGATCGGCCCGCTCTACTGGCGGCAGGTGGTGGTGCGCGACGCCGTGCCGGCGGCCTACCTCGACGACCTCGCCCGCTCGGTGGTGGCGGGCATGGCGGCGACCGGCCCCGACGCCGCCTGAGCCCGCACGGTCGCGGCAGCCCTCACGGCCACAGGAGCCCTCACGGCCACAGGCCCGCCGTGAGCGGGGCCAGGGTCGGCTCCGGGGCGGTCCCGGGGGCCGCGGGCGCCGGGCGGCGCTCCTCCGGCGGGACGATCGCCGGAACCGGCGCGGACTGGCCCAGGAAGATCCGCCGCACGACGCGCTCGGCCGCGTGGCCGTCGTCGCAGGAACAGAACCGCGAGCGGAACGCCGCCCGCAGCTGGGCCGAGCGGGAGCCCTGCCAGTGGCCCGTCGCGAAGATGTCGACGAGCTCGTCCTCGGTGCGGGCGATCGCCCCGGGCGGGCAGGTCCGCAGGTCGAAGTAGGTTCCGCGGGCCGCCTCGTACGCCTCCCAGTCGTCGGCGTGGATCACGATCGGCCGGTCCAGCGCGGCGTAGTCGAACATCAGGGACGAGTAGTCGGTGACGAGGGCGTCCGAGGCGAGGCACAGCTCCTCCACCGACGGGTGCGCGGAGACGTCGATCAGACGCGGGTGCGGGTCCGGTGCGGCCGGCTCGCCCGCGTACGTCAGGTGGGTGCGGGTCAGGATCACGAAACGGGGGCCGAGGTCGCGCAGGACCCGCTCGAAGTCCAGGTGCCGGGGCATGCTGCGCCGGTAGTCGCGGTGCGTCGGGGCGTAGAGGACCGCGGTGGTGCCCGGTGCGATCCCCAGGCGCTCGCGCAGCGCGAGGACGTCGGCGCGGGTGGCCCGGTGGAAGGGGTCGTTGCGCGGGTAGCCGTACTCCAGCGTGGTGTACGAGGCGGGGAGGGCCTTCTCCCAGACGAGGGTGGAGTGCCGGTTCGCGGAGAGCAGGTAGTCCCACTGGTCGGCGCCGCGCAGCAGCCCCGCGAAGTCGGTGGTCGGGGTGGCCGCCGGCCGGTCCTGGAGGTCGAGGCCGACCCGCTTGAGCGGGGTGCCGTGCTGGGTCTGCACCAGGATCTGCCCCGGACGCTTGACGAGGCCCCGGTCGAAGTTGACGTTCGTGGTCAGGTACGTGGCCCGGGCCAGGGCCGTCCAGTACGCGGCCGTCCCCGGGCTCAGCGCCGCGGGCCCCGCCGGCAGGCCCGCCGCGTGGCGGGGGTCGCAGATCCAGGCGGTGCGCATGTGCGGGGCGAGCTCCCGCAACTTCGCCTCGATCGCGGCCGGGTTGCAGGCGTAGCCGCCGTTCCAGTACGCGGAGAACACCGCGAGGTCGGGGCGCAGCGGCAGCAGCCGCTGGATCCGGTAGTGCAGGCGCAGGGCGCACTCGCGCAGGCCCCGCCCCAGGACGCCGGCCCCGGCCGCGCCGGCGAGGCCCGCCGCGCGCAGCGCGGACAGCACCCCGTACGTGCGCCGCAGCCCCGTCCGCATCAGGGTCTGGCGCAGCCGGTCGGTGCGGGTCAGGGACAGCGGCAGGGCGTCGGCGCCCGCGCCCGGGGCCCGGTGGCGGCGCAGCAGGGCCGAGGCCCGGGCGAAGAACTCGGCGCGGGCGGCGCGCGGCAGGCGGCGCGGGTCGGCGTACACGGCGCAGAAGTGCTCGGCCATCCGACGGTGCACGGCGGGGCGCCAGCGCTCCAGTTCGGGGCGGGCGGCGAGGAGGCCGAAGACGCGCTCGTACTGGTCGAAGACGTCGAGGTGGCGCCGGCTGGTGGTGGTCAGGATCGAGCCCGTGCGGCGCTGGCGGTAGTGGACGCAGACCCGGTCGAGGACGGCCACGGACTCGGCGGCGAGCAGCGCCGGATAGGTCCAGGGGGTGTCCTCGTAGAAGCCGGGCGGGAATTCGAGGCCCTCGCGCTCGACGTACTCGCGGCGGTACGCCTTGTTCCACACCACCATCAACATGCCGAGCAGGGCCGGGCGGTCGGCGAGGCGGAAGCTCGCCGGGCCGTCCTCGTGGAGGCGGTGGGAGAGCCGGTTGCGGACCACCTCGCCGGTCCAGAAGACGCGCGCGTAGTCGTAGACCAGGACGTCGGGGGAGCCGGTGGCCTTCAGCCGGTCGGTGACGGCCTGGAGGGCGCCGGGCGCCAGGACGTCGTCGCCGTCCAGGAAGATCAGGTAGTCGCCGGTCGCCCGGGCCAGACCCGCGTTGCGGGCCGGGCCCAGACCGAGGTTGTGCGCCAGGTGCACGGCCGTCACCCGGGGGTCGCGGGCCGCGTACTCGTCGATGATCGAACCGCACGCGTCGGGGGAGGCGTCGTCGACCGCGATCAGTTCCAGGTCCGGGTACGACTGGGAGAGGACGGAATCCAGACTCTCCTGGAGGTACGCCTGAACCTTGTACGCGGGCACGATGACGCTGAACCGGGGCACGGCACATCCAGGGGTCGGCGCGGGCATATTGCCCAGGAACCGCGCGCGCGGCGATCGGGTTACGCACCGTGTGGCATTCGGGTTACGCAGCGTCAACACGGCACGTCAATGCCGTGATCATCGGGGTGTGGGGCTAGGCGACCGGCAGCCGACCCGTTACTTGACCGCGCCGGCCATCACCCCCGTGACGAACTGCCGCTGGAAGGCGAAGAAGACGACCAGGGGCACGACCATCGACAGGAACGCGCCCGGCGCCAGGACGTCGATGTTGTTCCCGAACTGCCGTACCTGCTGCTGGAGGGCGACCGTGACGGGCGGGTGCGCCGAGTCCGCGAAGACCAGCGCCACCAGCATGTCGTTCCACACCCACAGGAACTGGAAGATGCCGAGCGAGGCGATCGCCGGGCCGCCCAGCGGCAGCACCACCCTTGCGAACAGCCGCAGTTCGCCCGCTCCGTCCAGCCGCGCCGCCTCCAGCAGCTCGCGCGGGATCTCCGCGAAGAAGTTCCGCAACAGGAAGACGGCGAAGGGCAGGCCGAAGGCCGTGTGGAAGAGCACCACGCCGGCGGTGGTCTCGAACAGGCCGAGCGTGCCGAAGAGTTCCGACACCGGGATCAGTGCCACCTGCACGGGGACCACCAGCAGCCCGACCACCACCAGGAACAGCCAGTCCCGTCCGGGGAACTCCAGCCAGGCGAAGGCGTATCCGGCGAACGAGCCCAGGGTGATCACCAGCAGGGTCGCCGGGACGGCGATCGCCACCGTGCTCAGCAGCGACCCCGTGATGGTGTCGTTCGCCAGCAGCCGCGCGTAGTTGGAGGTGGTCAGGCGGGCCGGCTCGGCGAGCACCCGCCACCAGCCGTCCTCGGCGAGATCGGTGGGGGACAGGAAGGAGGAGACCAGCAGCCCCAGGGTGGGCAGCAGCCAGAACAGGGCGGCCACCACCAGGAAGACGCGCAGGGCCCCGCCGGCCACCAGCGCGGCGAGCCGGCCCGGGCGGGAGGGGCCGCTCCCCTTCGCGACGTCGTGTGCCGGGCTCATCGGGAGGCCTCCTTGCGCATCCTGCGGATGTTCACGAGCATCACCGGCACCACCAACACCAGGAGCAGCACGGCGATGGCGCTGCCGAGCCCCGGATCGGCGTCCGTCCCGAACGAGGTCCGGTACAGCTGGAGCGCGAGCACGTTCGCGTCGTCCTGCACCGCGCCCGGGGCGATCACGAAGACCAGGTCGAAGATCTTCATCACGTTGATGACCAGGGTGACCAGCACCACCACCAGCACCGGAGCCAGCAGCGGCACGGTGATCCGCCGGAACACCTGCCACTCGTTCGCCCCGTCCACCCGGGCCGCCTCCAACAGCTCGCGCGGTACGGCGGCCAGCCCCGCCCCGATCAGCACCATCGCGAAACCGGCCCACATCCACACGTACGCCCCGATCACCGCGGGCGTCACCAACGCCGGACCCAGCCAGTCGACCCCCGCGTACGCCTCCCGGAAGTTCGCCGCCGGCAGCCGCAGCAGCGCGCCGTCGGCCGCCGCCGGCAGGGTGAAGGTGCCGTCCGCCCCGGCCGTCGTCGACGCCACCACCCGACCGTCCCGGACCGCCTCGATCCGCATCCCCGACAGCCCCGACTCGGTGGGGTCGACCGCGTTCGTCGCGCCGCCCCCGCCCCGGGTGAAGTCCTGCCAGACGGTGCCCGTCACCTTCCCGGGCAGCGGCTCGGGCCGGCCCGCCGTACGCGTCCCCGCGGGCAGTGCCTCCGGTGCCACCCCGACCAGCGGGAGCAGCGCGGGCACGCCCACCCGGACCGGGTCCCGGGTGACGAAGGCGCCGCCCTCGGCGTCCCGGAGCGGGGAGTCGCGGCCGGGCCGGGCCTTGGGGAAGGCCGAGGCGGACGCGAACGTGTCGTGGACCCCGACCCAGACGGCGTTGGCCACGCCCCGGTCGGGGTCGTGGTCGTAGACGAGCCGGAAGATGATGCCCGCCGCCAGCATCGAGATCGCCATCGGCATGAACACCAGCAGCTTGAACGCCGTCCCCCAGCGCACCCGTTCGGTGAGCACCGCGAAGATCAGACCGAGGGCGGTGGCCGTGACCGGCGCGAGGACCACCCACAGCGCCGTGTTCCCGATCGCGGTCCGGATCGTCGGGTCGCTCAACATCTCGCGGTAGTTGGCCGCCCCCACGAAGGTGTCGCCGGAGCGGTCGAAGAGGCTGCGGTACAGCGAGTAGCCGATGGGATGGACGACGAGCGCCCCCAGCAGCACCAGCGACGGCAGCAGGAAGGCCGCCGCGACCAGCCGCCGGCGGCGGCCGGCCGAGGAGCGGGGGCCGGTCGAGGGCTGGGGGCCGGCCGGGGAGCGGGGGCCGGCCGGGGAGTGGGGGGCGCCCCGGGCGGGCCGCTCGTTCCGGTGGCTCCGTCCGTTCCGTTCGTTCCGTTCATCCCGTTCGTTCCGGTCGGGCCGGGTGTTCCGGTCGGACCGTTCGTTCCGGTCGCCCGCCACCGGTTCAGTTCCCGTAGGCCTTGGACGCTTCCGCCTCCAGCCTCGCCTGGATCCCCGCCACGTCCGACGGGTTCGCCAGGAAGTCCTGGAGCGCCTTCCACTCGCCCGCACCCGGGGTCCCGCCGAACGCCGCCGGGGCCTGGTCCGACATGTCGAAGCGGAAGTCGTCGCCCGCCGCGATCAGTGCCTTCGCGATGCCCCGCTGGATGTCGTTCGGGTACACCGCCACGTCCACGGCCTTGTTCGGGGAGATGAAACCGCCCTCACGGGCCTGGATCTCCGCCGCGTCCGGCGACGCCAGGAACGTCAGCAGCGCCTGCGCGCCCTTCGAGGGCTTCAGCGCCACCGCCACGTCACCGCCCGAGACCACCGGTGCCTTCGCGCCGACCGCCGGGAAGGGGAACACCAGCGCGTCCTTCCCCACCTTCGCCTCGGTCTGCCCGATGTTCACCGCCACGAAGTCGCCCTCGAAGACCATCGCCGCCGCCGGCCGGTCCCCGCCGGTGAAGGTCTGCGTCACCGACTTCGGGAACTCCGTCGCCAGCGCCCCGCTCTGGCCTCCCGCCAGGAAGTCCTTGCGGCCGAACAGCTCGCCGAGGGTCGTCAGCGCCTGCCGGACGCTCTCGTCCGTCCACTTGATCTCGTGCTTCGCCAGACGGTCGTAGTTCTGCGGGCCGGCCTGCGAGAGGTAGACGTTCTCGAACCAGTCGGTCAGCGTCCAGCCGTCCGCGCCCGCCACGGACACGGCGGGCGTCCCCGACGCCGAGAGGGTGTCCGCCGCCGTGATCAGCTCCTTCCAGGTCGTCGGGGGCTTGACGCCCGCCGCCTCGAAGGCCTTCGCGCTGTACCAGACCAGCGACTTGTTGGCCGCCTTGTAGTAGACGCCGTACGGGGTGCCGTCCACCGAACCCAGCGCCCGCCAGCCCGGCGAGTAGTTCGCCTCCGACTGGGCCTTCGCCTCCGGACCCAGCGGCTGCGCCCACTTGTTCTTCACCGCCGCGGCCAGCGCCCCCACCTGCGGGAGGAGCGCGACGTCCGGCGGCTGCCCCCCGGCGATCTTGGTGCCGAGGAAGTTGACGATGGGGTCCTGCGCCGGCACGAACGTGACGGTCGCGCCCGTGCGCTTCTCGAACTCCTTCAGCACCTTCGCGAAGTTCGCCTGCTCGGGACCCGTCCAGACCGCGGCGACCTCCAGCTTCTCGCCGGGCAGCTTCGGTAACGTCACCCGGGGCGCCGACGCGCCGCCCGTCGTGGCACCCGCCTCCGGGGGCCCGGCGCTGCCGCCGCCGTCGCCGCCGCACGCGGAGAGGGCGAGCGCGCCCGCGACCGCCAGGGCCGCCCACCCGATGTTCGTCCGGCTCGTTCCGTGCTCGCGCATGGCTGTGCCCCCGATGCCCGTGGTGTGTCCCGGACCACAAGGTCTACGCCGACCCGCGCACCCCCGCAATACCGCCTCGCGGGGCCGCGGGCCGGCGCCCGCGGCCCGTCAGGGGGCGGGCGGGAACAGCACCGGGACGGCCGACACCAGGTGCGAGGCCCGGTCGAGGGCACTGGCCAGCAGCGCCAGGTCGGTCGGCCCGTTGCCCAGCTCGCGCACCGGGCGGCGGGCCGGCGGGTCGCCCATGCGGTCCCACTCCACCGGGACCACGGTCGGCCTCAAGGTCGCCGTCCGGGGGATCCGGCCGGTCACCCGACCCGCCTGGAAGGGGACCTTCCGCCCGTCCGCCCAGCGCAGCACACCGCGCCCGGGACCCGGCTGTTCGGGGGCGTCCAGCTCCACCCGCAGCGTCGCCAGCCGCACCGGCTCGGTCTGCGCCGTCCGCTCCGGGCGGGCGCTGGCGGTGATCAGGTGCACCCCGAGCCGGGCGCCCTCGCGGGCCACCCCCTCCAGGATCCGCACCACCGAACCGGCGGCCGGCCTGCCCGTACTGCCCAGGCCCGGGGCGACCAGCGCGTCGAAGTCGTCCACCAGCACCACCAGGCGGGGCAGCGGGCTCGGCCCGGCCGCCGGATCCGTACGGGGCGCGGCGGCCCGCAGCCGCAGCGTGCCGGTGCGCGGGGGGTCGAGGTCGCCGCGCAGCTCGCCGGGGCTCGGCGGGCGCGGGGCGACCATCCGGTCCGAGACCTCCCGCCGGGCGTGCCACTGCGCGAAGGGGACCCCGTCCAGCAGCTCGTGGCGGCGCTTGAGTTCCGCTCCGAGGGCCTGGGCGAACTCCCGCATCCGCACCGGGTCCGAGGCCACGAGGTGCGCCGAGACGTGCGGGAGCTCCGTGCACGGGGCCAGCCCCTCCCCGCGCTCGCCGCCGGCCCCGTCCAGCAGGACCAGGCCCAGGTGGTCGGGGCGGGCCGCCGCCGCCAGCGAGGCCGCCAGGGAGCGCAGCAGCTCCGTACGGCCGCTCCCGGCGGGGCCCTCCACGTGCAGGTGCGGGCCGTCGTCGACCAGCTCGGCGAGGACCGGGCCGCGCCGTCCGCTGCCGAGGACCACCTCGGCGAGCCCGCCGACGCCCTGGCCCCGCTCGGTGGCGGCGGCCCAGCGGGCCATCAGGGAGGCCGGGGTCGCGCGGGCCAGCCCCAGTTCGTCCAGGAGCCGCGAGGTCGCGGGCAGGTTCGCCGCCGCCGGCCGGTAGTCGGTCGTCTCGGGGGCCGCGCCGTCGGAGCGCAGCGGGGCCAGGGCCCGCGCGAAGCGCTCCGCCCAGGCGGCGGAGACCGCGTCGGCCACCGCCGTCACCCCGGGTTGCACGGGGGTGCCGCCGCCGACCGCGAAGGTGCGTACGACGGTGGCGACGTCACCGCTCAGCAGGGCGGCCATGCCGCAGTCCCGGAAGGCGGGGGTGTGCGCGCAGGCCTCGTCGTACGTGGCGGGCACGGGGGAGGTGGCGCCGGCCGCCGGGGCCTCGGCGAGGACCAGGACGTGGACGCCGGCGACCGCCCCGTGCGAGGCGAGCCGGCCGGTGACCTCGCGCAGGGAACCCGCGCCGGGGTCGCCGTCCACCACGAGGAGGGTGCGCGGACCCTCGTAGGCGTACGCGGCCTCGCGCAGCGCCGCCGGATCGGCGCCGGCCCAGTGCGGGCCGAGCGGGCCGTCGTCCAGGCGCCGGGTCAACTCGCCGGTGCGGGCGGCGGCCTGGTCGCGGTCGTAGGCGAGCAGCAGCCGGGTGTCCTGGCCGTGCGCGGGCCGTACGTGGGGCAGCCAGCCCAGCCAGCCCCAGTCGCGGCGGCGTTCCTGTACCGGCCGGGCGCGGTCGCAGGCCAGCAGGACGATCTCCAGCTGCCCGGGGGCGTGCAGGGCGGCCAGCTGCGCGATCACCGAACGGGCCACGCCGATCAGCCGGGGGCGCGGCCCGCAGATCCCGAGCGAGCCCGCGTCGCGCAGCGCGACCCGGTTGCCCGCGCCGAGCCCCACCTCCAGGAAGCCGCTCCGTCCGGGCCGGCGCGACCACAGCCGCTCCGTCGGCCCGAGGGCGGTCAGCAGCAGCGTGGCCGGGTCGTCGTCGGAGGGGACGGCAGCCGTCCGCGCCTCGGGCTCCGCCGGAGCCTCGGGTCCCTCCTCCTCCCCGCGCACCAGCTTGCGGGCCCACGCGCCGAGGCCCCGGCGGCGGGGGCGGCCCGCCTCGGAGTCCGCGCGGGGGGCGTACGGGCCGCCCGCGCCCGGGGCGGGCGCGCCCGCGTACGTGCTCGTCGTCGGGCCGCCGGGGTGCGCGCCGGGGTGCGCGCCCGCGCCGGGGGCGTCAGGGTGGCGCTCGACGGCGTACGGGGCGCCGGCCGGGCCCTCGGGGGCGGCGCCGGTGCCGGGGGCCGCCTCGGCCCCGGGCGGTCGCGGCAGGCACAGGTGCCCCTCCAGGTCGGGGACCACCGGCAGGGCGGCCCGGGCCCGCCCGGGCGCCAGCCGCAGCGTGGACTCGCCGATCCGCAGCAGCGCCCCGGGTACCAGCGGGACGGCGCGCACGCCGACCGGGGCGCCGTCCAGCGTGGTGCCGTTCGTGGAGCCCAGGTCGGCCACCCGGACCCGCCCGTCGGCGGACACGGTGACCGCGCAGTGCAGCCGCGAGACGTCGGGGTCGTCGAGGGGGACGTCGGCGTCGGCCGAGCGGCCGACGCGGACCGCCCCGGGGTGCAGCAGGTGCACGCCGCCCGCGTCGGGGCCGGCCACCACGTGCAGTTGGGGGGCCGCCTGCGGCTCCTCCTCCGGCGGGAACCCGGTCTCGGTCTCCGCCGCCGGGGTGTTCAGCGCGAGGACGGCCCCGTCCACGAGCGGGGGTTCGCCCAGGACGGTCCGCTGGAGGTCGAGGCGGCGCGCGCCCGAGTACAGCACCACGGTGCCGCCGGTGTCGGGACCGCCCACGGTGGCCGCGAGCCCGGAGGCCACCGCGGCCAGGGCGGTGCCGACGGGCGCGGTGACGAGTACGTCACATCGCGCCGGGGCGGTGGCGGCGTGGTGGCCGCCGCGTGGTCCAAGGACGGTCAGCCGGATCTGCATCGCCGTCAGCGGTCCCTTCTGCGCCGAGCGCAGTGCGCGGTGCGTGCGCCGGGCAGGGGGGACGGCGGGGCACGCCCGCCCGATCACCCCCCACCCGGCGCGGACGCGTCGTCCGGTCAGGTCTGCCGGAAGGCAGGGCTCCCGTCCCGGCCGTTCCGTACGGGTGCATCCTCGCACCTGTCGCCCGCAACACGCCCGACACCCACCGATAAATGATCTTGATCCTCGGTGGTGTCGCGCGCGAGCCGTTCCGTCGACCCGCGGGCGCCGGTCCGAGCTTCACAGGTGGGGGGCGACGCCGGGCGGAAACCGGCGGAAAGGGCCCCCGGCATACCCCACGAAACTCACCCTTCGTACACATGTACGGCAACCAACCTCCGCGGGCCAGCGTCTTCCCCGGGGACACCCCCTAGAGTTGGGGCCGAAACCCAACGCAGCGAAAAAACCGGAAAAGACGACAGCAGGGAGCGCGAGACGTGCGGCCAGTCGGCAGCAAGTACCTGCTCGAGGAGCCGCTCGGGCGCGGCGCCACGGGCACTGTCTGGCGTGCCCGCCAGCGGGAGACCGCCGGTGCGGAGGCAGCCGTCGCCGGGCAGCCCGGCGAGACCGTGGCCATCAAGGTCCTCAAGGAGGAACTGGCCCAGGACCCGGACATCGTCATGCGCTTCCTGCGCGAGCGCTCCGTCCTGCTGCGCCTGACCCACCCCAACATCGTCCGCACCCGCGACCTCGTCGTCGAGGGCGACCTGCTGGCCCTGGTGATGGACCTGGTCGACGGCCCCGACCTGCACAGGTACATCCGGGAGAACGGCCCCTTCAGCCCCGTCGCCGCGAGCCTGCTGACCGCGCAGATCGCCGACGCGCTCGCCGCCAGCCACGCCGACGGCGTCGTCCACCGCGACCTGAAGCCCGCCAACGTGCTGCTCGACGAGAGCCACGGCCAGATGAAGCCGATGCTCACCGACTTCGGCATCGCCCGCCTGGCCGACTCCCCGGGCCTGACCCGCACGCACGAGTTCGTCGGCACCCCCGCCTACGTGGCCCCCGAGTCGGCCGAAGGACGCCCGCAGACCTCCGCCGTCGACATCTACGGCGCCGGCATCCTCCTCTACGAGCTGGTCACCGGCCGCCCGCCGTTCGCCGGGGGCACCGCCCTCGAAGTGCTCCACCGCCACCTCAGCGAGGACCCGCAGCGCCCCTCCACGGTCCCCGAACCGCTGTGGACCGTCATAGAGCGCTGCCTGCGCAAGGAGCCCGACGAGCGCCCCAGCGCCGAGAACCTGGCGCGCGGGCTGCGCGTGGTCGCCGCCGGCGTCAAGGTCCACTCCTCGCCCGACGAGGTGGAGGCCGCGCTCGGCGTCGGCGCCCTGCTCGGCCCCGACCCCTCTCCGGCTCCGGTCCCGACCACCCCGGCCGGCGCCCCGCCCGCCGCGCCGCCGGACGCGTACGACCCGAACGGCATGACCAGCGTGCTCCCGCCGATCGGCGGGGCCGACGCGACCACCGTGCTGCCCGCCACCGGCGCGCCCGGGGCGCCCGACCCGACCTCGGTCATGCCGCCCGTGCAGCAGCCGGACGCCGCGCACCCGTGGCAGTCGCAGATGCGGGCCGTCCGCGACCGCAACGAGCAGACGCAGATGCACTACCTCGACCCGAGCGAGGACCCGCTGCGCCGCCGCCCGCAGCGCCAGGCGCCCCCGCCGCCGCAGCACCAGCCGCGCCCGCCGCAGCAGCACCAGCAGCCGCAGCAGCACCAGCAGCAGCGCCCGCCGCAGCAACAGCAGTACCAGCAGCAGCCGCCGCAGTACGGGTACCCGCCGCAGCAGCCGCCCCAGCAGTACGCGCCGCCGCAGCAGTACCAGCAGCAGCCCCCGCCGCAGCAGTACCAGCCGCAGCCCCCGCAGTACCGGCAGCCCCCGCAGCAGCCCGTGCAGCAGCCCCAGCAGCCCCCGCAACAGCAGCAGCCGCAGCGCCCGCCGCGGCAGCAGCAGCCCCCGCGCGAGCCGCGCCCGCCGCGCGAGCCCCGCCGCCGCAGCGCCAACCCGGTCCGGATCCCGGGCCTCGGCTGCCTCAAGGGCTGCCTCGTCATGGTGCTCATGCTGTTCGTGGCGGGCTGGCTCGTCTGGGAGCTGACCCCGCTCCAGGAGTGGGTGGGCACCGGCAAGGGATGGTGGGACCAGGTCTGGAGCTGGGGCAGCGAAGCCGTCGACTTCGTCACCTCCATCGGCGAGTCCACCGGCAGCGGCGGCGGCGCCACCCCCTGATCCCGAGCCACCCGAAGTCGGCGCCGAGGGCCCCAACCGGCCCCCGTAGCGCCGACTTCGTGGATTTGTCGACATCCGGGACGTGATTTCGCCCGCAGAAGTGAAGGTCGCCGCGATCCGGAGGGCGTGTCCCCCACTCGGCCGCGTAGCTTGGGTGCGTACGCCAGCCGCTGAGGGAGCAGTCGTGGCACGGAAGATCGGCAGCCGGTACACCGCGCACCAGATCCTGGGGCGTGGCAGCGCGGGAACGGTGTGGCTGGGCGAGGGGCCGGACGGGCCCGTCGCCGTCAAACTGCTGCGCGAGGACCTCGCCTCCGACCAGGAACTGGTCGGACGGTTCGTCCAGGAGCGCAGCGCGCTGCTCGGCCTGGAGCACCCCCACGTCGTATCCGTCCGCGACCTGGTCGTCGACGGCAACGACCTCGCCCTGGTCATGGACCTGGTCCGCGGCACGGACCTGCGCACCCGCCTGGACCGCGAACGACGGCTCGCCCCCGAGGCGGCCGTGGCCATCGTCGCGGACGTCGCCGACGCGCTGGCCGCCGCGCACGCGGCCGGCGTCGTCCACCGCGACGTCAAGCCGGAGAACGTCCTCCTCGACATGCAGGGCCCGCTGGGGCCGGGCGGCGCCCACCCGGCGCTGCTGACCGACTTCGGCGTGGCCAAGCTCATCGACTCCCCGCGCCGGGCCGCCGCCGCGCCGGGCGCCCGGGCCACCGCGCCCACCACCCGGATCATCGGGACGCCCGACTACCTGGCCCCGGAGATAGTGGAGGGGCTGCCGCCGAGGGCGGCCGTCGACATATACGCCCTCGCCACGGTGCTCTACGAGCTGCTTGCCGGGTTCACGCCCTTCGGCGGGGGCCACCCCGGCGCCGTGCTGCGCCGGCACGTCACCGAGACCGTGGTCCCGCTGCCCGGCATCCCCGACGAGCTGTGGCAGCTCATGGTGCAGTGCCTGGCCAAGGCCCCGGCCTCGCGGCTGCGCGCCTCGGAACTGTCGGCGCGGTTGCGCGACCTGCTGCCGCTGCTGGCCGGGATGCCGCCGCTGGACGTGGACGAACCCGACGACGCGGAGCCGGAGCCCGAGGCGGAACGGGAACCGGCGGCCGGCGCCGCGGGCGCCCCGCCGCGCCGGCGCGGGGTGGTGCCGCTGGTGCCGGGGTCGGCGACCGACTCCAACCGGGACACCCACACCTCGATGCGGGTGCCGGGTCCGGAGGAACTGGCGGGCGGGGCCCTGGGCACGGCCCGGGTGCCGCGTCCCGCCGGAGGCCACCGGCCGGGCTCGGCCCGGCACCGGGCGGAGGCCGCGCGCAAGCGCAGGCTGGTGCTGTCCGCCTCCGCGGTGGCACTGGCCGCCGCGGTCGGCGTCGGCAGCTGGATCGCCGCGTCGGGCGACGAGGGCGACGCCCCGCCCCGGGACAGCAAGCACTCGCGGCCCCTCACGCCCTGAGCCGCCCGGGGCCTCCGGCGCCGGAGGGGCGACCGGCGACCGGCGACCGGCGATCGGCGATCGGCGATCGTACGGGGGTGACCGGTGACGCCCGGCCGGGCGGGGACGCGCGCCCCGCCCACCCGGGCGTGCGGTTCAGGCGCCGATCAGCTCCGGGTGCCAACGGCGGGCCACCGCCGGGTGGGCGCGCACCCAGCCCTTGAGCTCGTTGCGGCCGTACTCCGCGTGCAGCGGGTTCGCGCTGTCCTGCGCGATGCCGGGCGCCGCGCTCAGGTAGGCGCCGGGGACGGTCTCCACCACGGCGTCGAGGCGCGGGTTGTAGAAGAACGGCACCGAGAACCGCTCCACGGCCCCGGGCGGGCTGACCACCCGGTGGTCGGTGGCCCGCAGGTAGCCCTCCGTCGCGATCTCCAGCAGCTCGCCCAGGTTGACCACGAAGGCCCCCGGCATCGGCGGGATGTCGACGTAGCCGCCGTCGCGCACCACCTGGAGGCCGCCCACCGAGTCCTGGAGGAGCAGGGTCAGGAAGCCGTAGTCCTTGTGCGCGCCGACACCCTGGTCCGCGCCGGAGGGGGCGGACCCGGGGTAGCGGATCAGCTTCGTGTGCAGGTGGGGGCGGTCCGCGAAGGCCGCGTCGAAGAAGTCCGCGGGGGCGCCGATCGAGATCAGCAGTTCCCGCAGCAGCCGGTGGGCCACCCGCGCCAGGCGGGCCTGCCACTCCAGGACGACCTCGCGCAGCTCCGGCAGCGCGGCCGGCCACTGGTTCGGGCCCTCCAGCCACAGGTACGCCGGGTCCCCCGGGCCCACCTCGGGCGCCGGTCGCTCCGCGCCCACGTCGAGCTGGTCGCGCCAGTCGGAGGCGCCGCCCGTCAGCTCGTGGCCGATGCGGGTGTAGCCGCGGAAGTGCGGGGAGTTCAGGTTGCTCACGGCCAGCCGGTCGGCCTCCGGGAGCGCGAAGAAAGCCCTGGTCAGCTCCAGTATCCGGGCGGTCTCGGCCTCGGTGATCCCGTGCCCCGTCAGGTACAGGAAGCCCGTGTCCCGGGCGGCGGCGTGCAGTTGGGTGAGGAAGTCGGCCCGCTCGGCGGGGTCGTCGGCCCGCGAGAGGTCGATCACGGCCAGCGACGCCGCGGCGGGGGCGGAGGCCAGGGAGGAAGAAGAAGGGGAAGCGGACGAAGGGTGCGCGGACGGCATGACGGCTCCGTTTCGGATGTCACGGGGTCCTGTGCCCAAAGGATGTGGGGGCAGGCGGATGGAGCGTGCCGCCGGCAGGGATGGCGCCGGGGCGGCGTGGCCGCGTTGCAGGACCGAAGTCGGATCGGGGTGGATCAGGCTTGTGCGGGGTCCGTCGGCAGACAGCTCGTCGTGGTGACACGCATGTGGTCCACATGGCGGCGCTTCACGAGTAGGACAGTCATATGGTGAGCGTACGCCTGTGCGGATGCCGTTCCGTACAAGGTTGACCGAGCCTGGCCGGAGAGTGCCGTCCGCGGACCGGCTACGCTGGACCCGTGGCAGTCGTCGATGTTTCCGAAGAGCTGAAGTCCCTCTCCTCGACCATGGGGTCGATCGAGGCCGTCCTGGACCTCGACAAGCTGAGGGCAGATATCGCCGTGCTCGAGGAGCAGGCCGCCGCGCCGTCCCTGTGGGACGACCCGGAAGCCGCCCAGAAGATCACGAGCAAGCTTTCGCACCTCCAGGCCGAGGTCCGCAAGACCGAGACCCTGCGGGGGCGCATCGACGACCTCGCCGTGCTGTTCGAGCTCGCCCAGGAGATGGACGACGCGGACACCCTCGCCGAGGCGGAGGCCGAGCTGACCTCCGTGCGCAAGGCGCTGGACGAGATGGAGGTCCGCACCCTGCTCTCCGGCGAGTACGCCGAGCGCGAGGCCCTCGTCAACATCCGCGCCGAGGCCGGCGGCGTGGACGCCTCCGACTTCGCCGAGCGCCTCCAGCGCATGTACCTGCGCTGGGCCGAGCGCCACGGCTACCCCACCGAGATCTACGAGACCTCGTACGCGGAAGAGGCCGGCATCAAGTCGACCACCTTCGTCGTCAAGGCGCCGTACGCCTACGGCACCCTCTCCGTCGAGCAGGGCACGCACCGCCTGGTGCGCATCTCGCCCTTCGACAACCAGGGCCGCCGCCAGACCTCCTTCGCGGGCGTCGAGGTGCTGCCCGTCGTCGAGACCAGCGACCACGTCGAGATCGACGAGTCCGAGCTGCGCGTCGACGTGTACCGCGCCTCCGGCCCCGGCGGGCAGGGCGTCAACACGACCGACTCGGCCGTGCGCATCACGCACCTCCCGACCGGCATCGTGGTCTCCTGCCAGAACGAGCGCTCGCAGATCCAGAACAAGGCCAGCGCGATGAACGTGCTCCAGGCCAAGCTGCTGGAGCGGCGCCGCCAGGAGGAGCAGGCCAGGATGGACGCCCTCAAGGACGGCGGCAGCTCCTGGGGCAACCAGATGCGCTCCTACGTCCTGCACCCGTACCAGATGGTCAAGGACCTGCGGACGGAGTTCGAGGTCGGCAACCCGCAGGCGGTCCTCGACGGCGAGATCGACGGCTTCCTGGAGGCCGGCATCCGCTGGCGCAAGCAGCAGGAGCAGACCGCGTAAGGCGGTCCCCGCGACGAAGCGGCAACGCAGAAGGACGGGCCCGGACACCCTCAGGTGTCCGGGCCCGTCCTTCTTCTGTGTGATCTGCGTGATCCATGTGATCCCGGCGATCCGGGTGTGATCCGTCCGATCGGGACGCGGCGCGATCAGGCGGTCTGAGCCACCAGCGCCAGAGCCGCCACCAGCACCACCAGAAGCGCGATGAGCGTCACCGGATTCAGGCCGCCGAAGGGGCCCTCCTGCTGGAGGTGCTTCCGGTTCGCCCGGCACACGGGGCAGCGGCCCTGACTCACCGGTGCGGCACAGTTCGCGCACACGAGCCGGTCATAGGTCATGCGCTCCTCCTCTCGTCCCCTTGCGGATCGACAAACGACCGCGATCCTCGAACGACCGCGATCCTCAAACGACAACGGCGCGGGGAACGGGTGCGTTCCCCCTACCACTGTGCCGGCTCCGCGAACATTCGGCGCGGCCCCTTCGGGCACTCGCGGTCCCGCCCGAAGCCACCCGAGGATAAAACGGGCAACTGTCGAATGCCTGGTCCCCACCTCGCGCCCGGTCGCGTATGGTCACGGTCACCTACTCCCGGCGACCGTGGTGCTCCCGTGATCCGATTCGACAACGTCTCCAAGTCCTACCCGAAGCAGAACCGGCCCGCACTCAGAGATGTCTCCCTCGACATCGCCAAGGGCGAGTTCGTCTTCCTGGTCGGCTCCTCCGGCTCCGGCAAGTCCACCTTCCTGCGCCTGGTGCTGCGCGAGGA
Organism: Streptomyces sp. NPDC103540; assembly: GCF_055584445.1. Classification (NCBI taxonomy): domain Bacteria; kingdom Bacillati; phylum Actinomycetota; class Actinomycetes; order Kitasatosporales; family Streptomycetaceae; genus Streptomyces; species Streptomyces sp. NPDC103540. Next base: position 1,008,163 of record NZ_JBVJMA010000001.1, on the reverse strand, counting down.
ACGGGCCAGCCACGGTCAGGTGCACGTGCTGGGAAAGGACCTCGCGAAGCTCTCCAACTGGAAGGTTCCGCAGATGCGGCGCCAGCTGGGGACCGTCTTCCAGGACTTCCGGCTGCTGCCGAACAAGACGGTGGCCGAGAACGTCGCCTTCGCCCAGGAGGTCATCGGCAAACCGCGCGGCGAGATCCGCAAGGCCGTCCCGCAGGTCCTGGAGCTGGTGGGGCTGGGCGGCAAGGAAGGCCGGATGCCCGGCGAGCTGTCCGGCGGTGAACAGCAGCGCGTCGCCATCGCCCGCGCCTTCGTCAACCGGCCCGCCCTGCTGATCGCCGACGAGCCGACCGGCAACCTCGACCCGCAGACCTCCGTGGGGATCATGAAGCTGCTGGACCGGATCAACCGGACCGGGACCACCGTGATCATGGCCACGCACGACCAGCAGATCGTCGACCAGATGCGCAAGCGCGTCATCGAACTCGAACAGGGCCGACTCGTGCGCGACCAGTCGCGCGGCGTCTACGGCTACCAGCACTGAAAGGTCCCTGAGACGTCATGCGCGCCCAGTTCGTCATGTCGGAGATCGGCGTCGGCCTCCGCCGCAATCTCACCATGACCTTCGCGGTCATCATCTCGGTGGCCCTCTCGCTGGCCCTCTTCGGCGGTTCCCTGCTCATGCGCGACCAGGTCAGCGCCATGAAGGGGTTCTGGTACGACAAGGTCAACGTCACCGTCTACCTCTGCACCAAGAGCGACGCCATCGACGCCGCGGCCGTCCCCGCGGGCAGCCCCGCCGACGGTTCCGCGGCGGGCTCCGGTTCGGGCCGACCGTGTTCCAGGGGGGCCGTGACCCCCGAGCAGAAGACGGGCATCGAGGCCGAGCTCAAGAAGATGCGGCTCGTCCAGACCGTCATGTACGAGTCCTCCGACGACGCCTACAAGCACTACAAGGAACGCTTCGGCCACACGGCGCTCGCCTCCGTCGTCACCCCCGACCAGATGCCCGACTCCTTCCGGGTCAAGCTGACCGACCCGGAGAAGTACGAGGTGATCACCTCCGCCTTCACCGGCCGCGACGGCGTCCAGTCCGTCGCCGACCAGAGCCAGGAGCTCGACAACCTCTTCGCCCTCCTGTCCACCCTCAACTGGGCCGCCCTCGGCATCATGCTCGTCATGTTGATCGTCGCGTTGCTGCTCATCGTCAACACGGTGCGCGTCTCGGCGTTCAGCCGTCGGCGGGAGACCGGGATCATGCGGCTGGTGGGCGCCTCCGGCTTCTACATCCAGGTGCCGTTCATCATGGAGGCCGCCGTCGCGGGCCTCATCGGCGCCGGACTGGCCTGCGGCATGCTGGGCGCCGGCCAGTACTTCGTGATCGACCACGGCATCGGGCTCCGCGAGAAGCTCGAACTGATCAACTTCATCGGCTGGGACGCCGTCCTCGCCAAGCTGCCGCTGGTCCTCGTCATCGGCCTTCTGATGCCCTCCCTCGCCGCCTTCGTCGCGTTGCGCAAGTACCTGAAGGTGTGACGAGCGCCCCGCGGGCGGTCCGGTCAACCCGGCCTGCCGCGGCGGGGCTTGTCCTAGACTCGGCCGCATGCCGGGTCTGCCCGATCTCTGTCTTCGGCCCCGCGACCTGCGTCGCGGGGCCGTCCTGACGATGGTCTTCCTCGTCTGCGTCGCCACCGCGGCCGGCACGGGATGCTGGCACACCGCCGAAGCCGGCGACGAGGCGCCCGCCGGCGCCGTCGCCGCCACCCGGCCCGACGACCCACCGCACCGCGACCCGCCCGGCGCCGCCGCCACCGCCGACCGGGAGGCCGTCGCCCGCGCCGCCGCCGACGCCGTCGCCGAGGGGAAGTCCGGCAAGAAGGCCGCCCAGGAGGTGGTCAGCCGCAGCGGCGACCGCTGGGGCACCGTCTACGACCAGGGCGAGTACGCCTCCTTCGCCGAGGACCTCGACGGCCACTGGACCGGCGTCGGCCTCTGGGCGAACCGGCTGCGCGACGGCCGCATCGAGGTCGACAGGGTCCAACCCGACAGCCCCGCCGCCCGCGCCGGACTGCGCGCCGGGGACCGGCTGCTCAGCGTCGACGGCCAGGCCGTCACCGGCCTCGCCGTCGCCGACGTCGTCGCCCTGCTGCGCGGCAGGGCCGGCACCCGCGTGGTGCTCGGCATCGGCCGCGGCGGCGTGGACCTCACCGAGACCGTCCACCGGGAGCAGATGCGCAGCGAACCGGTGACCGTACGCCGACTCCCGGACGGCATCACCGTCATCAAGGTCACCTCCTTCACCCGGGGTTCGGGCGAACGGGTGCGCGACGCCGTGCGCGGGGCCCCGCCCGGGGGCGGGGTGCTGCTCGACCTGCGCGGCAACCGGGGCGGCCTGGTCACCGAGGCCGTCACCGCGGCCTCCGCGTTCCTCGACGGCGGGCTCGTGGCGACGTACGACGTACGGGGTTCGGAGCGGGCCCTGTACGCGCGCCCCGGCGGGGACACCACGCGGCCCCTGGTGGCCCTCGTCGACGGGGGCACGATGAGCGCGGCCGAACTGGTCGCGGGCGCCCTCCAGGACCGGGGCCGGGCCGTCGCGGTCGGCACCCGCACCTTCGGCAAGGGCACGGTGCAGATGCCGACCGAACTCCCGGACGGCTCGGTGGCGGAGCTGACCGTCGGCACGTACCGCACCCCGGCCGGCCGCAGCCTCGACGGCGGCGGCATCACCCCGGACCTGGCGGCCGGGGACGGGGCCGAGGAACGGGCGCGTGCGGTATTGGGTGGCCTCGGGGTGGGTCCGTAGTGCGAAAATGACCGCACTATGGCTAAGGAAAAAGGGCGCAAGCTGATCGCCCAGAACAAGAAGGCGCGGCACGACTACGCGATCATCGACACCTACGAGTGCGGGATCGTGCTCACGGGCACCGAGGTCAAGTCCCTGCGCCAGGGCCGTGCCTCGCTCGTGGACGGTTTCGTGTCGGTCGAGGGCCGCGAGGTCTGGATGTACAACGTGCACGTGCCGGAGTACAGCCAGGGCACCTGGACCAACCACAGCGCCCGCCGCAAGCGCAAGCTGCTGCTGCACCGGGAGGAGATCGACAAGCTGGAGCGGAAGGCGGACGAGTCCGGCCACACGGTGGTGCCGCTGTCCCTCTACTTCAAGGACGGCCGCGCGAAGGTCGAGATCGCGCTGGCGAAGGGCAAGAAGGAGTACGACAAGCGGCAGACCCTGCGCGAGAAGCAGGACACCCGCGAGACGAACCGCGCCATCTCGGCGATCCGCCGCAAGCAGCGGGGCACGGTTTAATCTCCTGGCACGCGACGCCGTCCTTCGCGTACCATGGCGTCAGCACCTTCCGCTCGCGGGAGGGGCGACGTGCGGGTGACGAGCCCGTGCGGAAGACAATTCAATAGCGTGAAACATGGGGATGATCGGTTTCGACAGCGGCTGTCGATGTAGGGGAAGCGAGCCGAGGAAGCGGCAATGATCTCGCTAACCACATGTCGCAAAAAATAATCGCCAACTCCAAGAGCGATAACTCCCGCTTCACCCTCGCTGCCTAATAACAGTGAGCTGAAGCCTCTGTGAGGAGCGTCAGCCCGGAAGTGGTCCCGGTCCGGATCCTGGCGTCAACTAGGGATCTAAACCTCTAGCCCCGGTCACGGGGGTTGGAGGGAAATCAAACAGTGACTGAGCCCGTCGGAGACTTGTCCGCGTGATCTCCGGGGCCGAGAAAAGCGCAGCGGAATGCGCTCGGAGAAGCCCTGCTTCTGCACCGTTGGACGCGGGTTCGATTCCCGCCATCTCCACTCATCCCATGTTGGGCGAAGCCCCCGCGACCTGTCGGTCGCGGGGGCTTCGTCATGTCCGGGTCCGGGTCCGGGTCAGGTCCGGACCCGAACCCGGACCCGGGGACGGATCAGCAGAACGGGACCTTGTTGAGGTTCTGGGCGTAGCGGGCGGCGATCCAGCCGGAGCCGTCGGCGAGCTTGTACCAGATCGAATTGCCGTCGACCTTCTGGCCGTTGGTCTTGCACTGGAGGGCGACGGTCTGGCCCTTCAGGACCTTGCCGTGCTTGGCGTAGTGCGTGCCGGGGCCGGAGCGGACGTCGAGGCTCTTGCCGGTGGTGACGATGCGGGCCTTCGGGCCGTCGTGGTGGCCGGGCTTTCCGGGCTTGCTCGGCTTTCCGGGCTTTCCGGGCTTGTCGTGGTGCTGGCCGCACTTCTTGCAGGTGCCGGGCTTGCCGGTGTCGCCCTTGGGGCCCTGCGGGCCGGCGGGGCCGCGGTCGCCCTTCGGGCCCTTGGCGCCCGGGGTGCCCTTGGGGCCCTGGGGGCCGACCGGACCGCGGTCGCCCTTGTCGCCCTTGTCGCCCTTCGGACCCGCGCCCGTGCCGGTGTCGCCCTTGGGGCCCTGCTCCCCCTTGGGGCCCTGCGGGCCGCGGGGTCCGGCGGGGCCGCGGTCGCCCTTGCGGCCGGTGTCGCCCTTGGGGCCCTGCGGCCCGGTGTCGCCCTTGTCGCCCTTCGGGCCGCCGGACGGACCCGTGTCGCCCTTGGGGCCCTGGGGGCCGCGGGGTCCGGCGGGGCCGCGGTCGCCCTTGCGGCCGGTGTCGCCCTTGTCTCCGCGGTCGCCGCGGTCCCCGCGCTCGCCCCGTTCGCCGCGCTCTCCCCGGTCGCCGGTGTCGCCCTTGTCGCCCTTGTCGCCCTTCGGGCCGGGGCGGCCCGGCTTGCCGTGGTGGCCGGGCTTCCCGTCGTGGCCCGGACGACCGTCGTGACCCGGCTTTCCGTCGTCGCCCTTCGGGCCGGTGACCGGCGTGGACACCGCGAACAGGGCGGCGTCCGAGGTTCCGGTGGCCCACTCGCCGCCGTCCAGGGTCGTGCCCTCGGGGGCGCCGGCGTCCACCTTCACGGACACCGCCAGACGCGTCTGCTCGTGGGCGGGGAAGGCGAACCCGGCCCGGGTGCCGGCCTCGCAGGTCAGCATCCGGGCGTCGGAGGAACGGCTGCACGAGCCGCCGGACCGCTGCCCGTTCCAGTAGAACCGGGCCTCGGGGAACGTCGTCCGCTCGGGGGCGGTGATCCGGAAGGTTCCGCTGTGGGCCGCCTCCTCGCCGTTCGTCGCCGTGATGACCACGCGGCCCGTGTTGCCGGGGGCGATCGAGGGGACGTACGGCTGGGAGAAGCGGATGTGCGAGGAGTCGGCCAGGGCCGGCACGGCCGGCACGAGGCAACTCGCGGTGACGGCCGCGACGATCAGGGCCGAGGACACGGAACGGGAAGCAGACAAGGGGAGTTCCTCCGCGAAGGGAAGGGCGCTGGGAAGACCCCCCAGTTATGTCCGATCATGTGCGCCGGGGGTGCGTACCACGCGGGCGTCTTCACTCGCCCGCCGGAGCGATCGCCCCGACAGGGTGCACGGGCCGCCACACCGCGCACACCGACAGGGCGAGGAGCGCGGCGGCCGCCGGCAGGGCGTACGCGGTCGTCGTGCCGAGGTGGTCGACGGCCTGACCGGCCGTCGCGGAACCGGCCGCGATCCCGGCGAGGATGGCGGTGACGGCCACCGTCAGCCCCTCGTTGAGCCGGCCCCCCGGCGTGACCCGCTGGACCAGCGCCATCGCCGTGACCATCACCGGGGCCGTCGCGACGCCCGCCACGAGCAGGGCGAGCGCGAGCAGCGCGAGGGATCCCGAACCGGCCGCCGCCCAGGGCAGGGTCATCGCGACCGCCAGGGCGAGCAGGCAGACGGGCAGGGGGCGGGGGCGCAGGGCGCCGTAGAGCAGTCCGGCGGCGCAGGATCCCGCCGCCTGGAGCGCCAGCACGGGGCCCGAGGCCGCGCCGAGCCCCTGCGCGGCGAGGTGCGCGACCGAGGTCACCTCCATCGAGCCGAACACGATCCCGGTGGCGAGGAGCACCCCGAGCAGGGGCAGCAGCACCCGCACCGGCGAGGGGCCGCGGGTGGTCGGCGTACCGCCGGCCGGGGGCTCCGTCGCCCGGTGCGCGGTGAAGACCAGCATGCCGGTCAGCAGGAGCGCGGCGCCGATCAGGGTGCCGGCCTCGGGGAACCAGACGGAGCACAGCAGGGCCGCGAGGACGGGGCCGAGCATGAAGCACAGTTCGTCGGCGGCCTGTTCGAAGGCCAGGGCGGTGTGCCGGGCCTCCGGGGGCAGGAGGTGGTTCCAGCGGGCCCGGGCCATGCCGCCGATGTTCGGGGTGGTCGCGGTGGCCGCGTACGAGGCGAAGAGGGTCCACGCGGGGGCCTGCGTACGGACGCACAGGACCAGGGACAGCGAGCCGAGGACGGCGATCACCGTGGCCGGTACGGCGACCCGTGCCTGCCCGTGGCGGTCGACGAGCCGGGCCGTCCACGGCCCGACGACGGCGGTGGCGGCCATGCCGGTCGCGGTGACCGCTCCGGCGAGGGCGTACGAACCCCGCTGCCCGGCGATCATCATCACCGCGCTGATCCCGAACATGCCCATGGGCAGGCGGGCGATGAGGTTCCCGGCAGTGAAGCCGCGAGCGCCGGGGAGGTCGAAGAGGCGGGCGTACGGGGTCCACACGCGGGCGGGCCGGACCCGTGCGCGCCGGACGGGGGCGGGCCGGACGGGGGCGGGCCGGACGGGGGCGGGCCGGACACGGCGGGGGCGTTCGTCCCGGACCCGGCGGGAGGGCGGGGGAGGGGCGATCCGGGGCGGGGCGGCCAGGACGAGGGTGGTGCCGGTCACGGCCAGGAGCGGGGGGTTCTGCGGCATGCCCCGAGCCTGCGGCCCGCGCCCCCGGCCGGTCCAACACCTGTTCAGGGCCGATTCACCGCTCCCCGTTGTCAATCCGGGCGGCTCCGTTAGTCTCCGGAGGTGAACTCCCGCCACATCGACCCCCGACTGCTGCGCGGCTTCGTCGCGGTGGCGGAGGAGCTGCACTTCTCCCGCGCCGCCGCCCGCCTCTACGTCGCCCAGCAGGCCCTCAGCCGGGACGTACGCCGCCTCGAACAGGCCCTCGACGCCACGCTGTTCCTGCGCACCACCCGCGCCGTCGAGCTCACCCCCGAAGGCGAACGCCTGCTCCCGCACGCCCGCGAGGTGCTGCGCGCCCACGAGGAACTCGCCGCCGCCTTCGCCGGCCCGCCCCGCCCCCTCCTCGTCGACGTCAACACCGACGGCCCCGGCACCGGCCGCAGGGTCCTCGAACGCGCCCGCGAACTCGCCCCCGGCCAAGAACTCATGGCCCGCTTCGAAAGCGGCCTCACCCACGCCGCCGCCGAGATCGCCGCCGGCCGCCTCGACGTCTCCTTCGGCTACCTCCACGGCCTCGACGCGACCCTGCGCGCCCGCCTCGACCACCTCCCCGTCCGCCACGAACCGCTCGCCGTGCTGCTCCCCGAGGGCCACCCGCTGGCGGCGTACGACGAGGTCCCGCTGGACGCCCTCGCCGGGGAGACCGTCTACGCGGGCGCCGGCAACCCGCGCACCCTGGAGTGGACCGGGCTGGCCCGCGAACTGTTCGCCGGACGCGGCATCGCGCTCGCCCCGCCCGCGCCCGTCGCCGTCGGCAAGGAGGAGTTCCGCCGGGTCATGGCCAAGACCCGCAACCCCGTCCTCGCCACCGTCGGCTTCCTCGACATGCCCGGCACCGTCAAACGCCCCCTGACCGACCCCGTACCGCTGTCCCCGCTGTCGATGGTGTGGCGGCGCGGCCTGACCCACCCCGGCCTCGACGCCCTCGTCCGCGCCGCCCGCGAACTCCAGCACGCCCACCACTGGCTGGAGGTCCCCCCGGGCGGCCTCCTGCCCGCCGCGCTCACATCCGGCGCCGCGGACGGGTGAGAGCACGGTTTCCCGCCGGTCATCGGGCGGGGACCGGGGCCGAAACGCGCCCTTCCTACGGTCTGACCACGGACGCGAGAGCTGTGGAGGCGTGTGATGACCGGTACGACCGCACCGCGCAGGTCAGGCCGCTGGATCGAGCGGTGGGACCCCGAGGACGAGACCTTCTGGAAGGAGACCGGGGAGAAGACCGCCCGCCGCAACCTCCTCTACTCCGTGTTCAGCGAACACATCGGCTTCTCCATCTGGTCCCTGTGGTCGGTCATGGTGCTCTTCATGGGCCCCGCCTACGGCATCGACCCCGCCGGGAAGTTCTTCCTCATCGCCACCGCCACCTGCGTCGGCGCCCTGGTCCGCGTGCCCTACACCTTCGCCGTCGCCCGCTACGGGGGCCGCAACTGGACCGTCGTCAGCGCGCTGCTGCTCCTCGCGCCGACCCTCGCCGCCCTCGTCGTCATGGAGCCCGGCACCTCCTACGGCACCTTCCTGGCCGTGGCCGCCCTCACCGGGGTCGGCGGCGGCAACTTCGCCTCCTCCATGACGAACATCAACGCCTTCTTCCCCCTGCGCAAGAAGGGCTGGGCCCTCGGCCTCAACGCCGGCGGCGGCAACATCGGCGTCCCCGTCGTCCAGCTCGCCGCGCTGCTGGTCATCGCCACCGCCGGCGCCGGACACCCGCGGCTGCTGCTCGCCGCCTACCTGCCGCTGATCCTCCTGGCCGCCGGCCTGGCCCTGTGGCGCATGGACAACCTGGCGCCCGTACGCAACGACGCCGGGGCCGTCCGCGACGCGGCGCGCGACCGCCACACCTGGATCATGGCCTTCCTCTACGTCGGCACCTTCGGCTCCTTCATCGGCTACAGCTTCGCCTTCGGCCTGGTCCTCCAGACCCAGTTCGGCCGCACCCCCCTCCAGGCGGCCTCCCTCACCTTCATCGGACCGCTGCTCGGCTCCCTCGTACGGCCCGTCGGCGGAGCCCTCGCCGACCGCTTCGGCGGCGCCCGCATCACCCTGGCCGGCTTCGTGGCGATGGCCGCGGCCACCGGCGTGGTCGTCCTGGCCTCCGTACGGGAATCCCTGCCGGTGTTCCTCGCCGGATTCGTCGCCCTGTTCGTGCTCAGCGGCGCCGGCAACGGCTCCACGTACAAGATGATCCCCGGCATCTTCCAGGCCAAGGCCCTGGCCCGGGGACTCGACCCCGAAGCCGCCGCCGCCGAGGGCCGCCGGCTCTCCGGCGCCTCCATGGGCCTCATCGGAGCCGTCGGCGCCCTCGGGGGCCTCGCCATCAACCTCGTCTTCCGCGCGGCCTTCCTCGGCTCCGGCTCCGGCACCACCGCCTTCGTCACCTTCCTCGGCTTCTACGCGGCGTGCTGCGCCGTCACCTGGGCGGTATACCTTCGCCGGCCCGTCGCGCCCCTGCCGTCGACCCCCGCGACACCGGCGAACCCGCAGCTCACGTCCGTGTGACGGCGCCGGGGACGGGCGGGGCGAGCCCCCCGCTTTACGGCCCCGAAATACGGTGGAACCGAGCCTGACACGACGCCTTGGCAGGCTCGGGACGCACGAAGTCGACATCGGGCGAGGGCACGAGGCCGCCCGACGTCGCGAGACCATCCACGGGCACGGCAGCCGAGGCAGGACACCACCATGGACGACGCGACGCACACGGGCCCCGCCACCGCACCGTCGGCCGGACCCGCGACGCACACGGGCCCCGCCACCGCACCGTCGGCCGGACCCGCGACGCACACCGGCCCGGCGACCGGCCCGGCGACCGGTCCGGCCGCCGGCACCGCGGCCGGACCCGCGGCCGGACCCGCCGTCGGATCGCCGGCCGGCGCCCTGGCCGGGCCGCCGGCCGGTCCCTTGGCCGGGTTCACGGTCGGCGTCACCGCCGCCCGGCGGGCCGACGAACTGATCGCCCTGCTGCGCCGCCGCGGCGCGTCCACGGTGCACGCGCCGGCCCTGCGCATCGTGCCCCTCGCCGACGACGGCGAGCTGATGGCCGCCACCAAGAACCTCGTCGACTGCCCGCCCGACGCGGTCGTCGCCACCACCGCCATCGGCTTCCGCGGCTGGATCGAGGCCGCCGACGGCTGGGGCATCGGCGAGGAACTCCTCGCCCGGCTCCGGGCCACCGAACTCCTCGCCCGCGGCCCCAAGGTCAAGGGCGCCGTCCGGGCCGCCGGACTCGTCGAGGCCTGGTCCCCGGCGTCCGAATCCCTCGCCGAGGTACTGGAACGCCTCCTCGCCGCCGGCGTGGCAGGCCGGCGCATCGCGCTCCAGCTCCACGGCGAACCCCTGCCCGGCTTCATCGAGGCCCTGCGCGCCGGCGGCGCCGAGGTGGTGCCCGTACCCGTCTACCGCTGGATGCCGCCCGAGGACCTCGCCCCCCTCGACCGGCTCCTCGACGCGGTGGCCGTCGGGGCCGTCGACGCCGTCGCCTTCACCTCCGCGCCCGCCGCCGCGTCCCTGCTGTCCCGGGCCGCCGAACGCGGACTGCGCGAAGCCGTGCTGGAGGCGTTGCGCGGGCCCGTGCTCGCCGCCTGCGTCGGACCGGTGACCGCGCTCCCGCTCCAGGCCGAGGACGTGCCCACCGTCCAGCCCGAACGCTTCCGGCTCGGACCCCTCGTCCAGCTCCTGTGCCAGGAACTGCCCGGTCGGGCCCGGGTGTTGCCCGTCGCCGGACACCGCCTGGAGATCCGCGGCCAGGCGGTCCTCGTCGACGCCGAACTGCGCCCCGTACCGCCGGCCGGGATGGCCCTGCTGGAGTCCCTCGCACGCCGCCCGGGGTGGGTGGTGTCGCGGGCCGACCTGCTGCGGGCCCTGCCGGGCGCGGGTCGCGACGAGCACGCCGTGGAGACGGCGATGGCCCGACTGCGGGCGGCGCTGGGGGTGCCGACGCTGATCCAGACGGTGGTCAAGCGCGGCTACCGGCTGTCCCTGGACGCGGGGGAGTGCGCGCCGTAGTGGGGGCCGGAGCGGGCCACGGGGTTCCGGGGGGCCGGGGGGTCGGCTAGCGTGCCCGGATGATCATCGACGGGGTGGAGATGCGCGGCGTCACGCTCGACGACGCCGCCGGACTGGCCGACGTACTGACCCGCAACCGCGCGCACCTGGCGCCCTACGAACCCCACCGGCCCGACGCGTTCTACACCGCGGACGGCCAACGCGCCCGGGTCCGGGGCCTGCTCGACGAACGCGACGCCGGACGCCTGGTCCCGTACGTACTCGTCGAGACGGCCACCGGCACCCCCGTCGGGGCGATCAACCTGGGCGACATCATCCGCGGACCGCTGTGCAGCGGCGGCGTCGGCTACTGGGTCGACCGGGCCTGGCACGGGCGCGGCCTCGCCACCGCCGCCGTCGAGGAGGTCTGCCGCGCCGCCCGCGACGAGCTCGGCCTGCACCGCGTCCACGCCGGCACCCTCGTCGACAACACGGCCTCCCAACGCGTGCTGACCAAAGCCGGATTCACCCCGTACGGCCTCGCCCCCCGCTACCTCCACGTCAACGGGGCCTGGCGCGACCACCGCCTCTACCAACGCCTCCTGCACGACGACCCGCCGCCCGCCCCGTAGCCCCTCGCACGGGGGCTTCCGCAACGACCGCCCCGGCGGCACTCTGGGGGGAGGCGCACCACGGCGACCGAGGCGGTGACGGGCATGTGGTTCGACTCCGGGCGGGTCTGTCTCGACCTGCTGGCCACCCACCCACCCCGGGGCGGCCCTGAACAGATCCGAGACGGCGACGAACTGCGGCTGTGGCTCGTCGGCGCGGGCCTCGTCCCCGACCGGACCCCGCTCGGGCTCCTCGGCCCCGACTGGGTGACGGCCTTCCGCGCCCTGCGCGGCGACGTCGACCACCTCGTACGGGCCGAACTGGCGGGCACCGGCACCGGCACCGGCAGCGGCGGCGTCGGACCCGGCCCCGCGGCCGACGCCCGGGACGCCCTCGCCCGACTCAACGAGGCGGCGGCCGGAGCGCCCCCGGGCCTGTGCGCCGTACGCGACCAGGAGGGGCACCTCGTCCGGGAGCTGTGCGGCCGGGTGGAATGCGCGGGCCTGCTGTCGTCGGTGGCCCGGGACGCGGTGGAACTCCTCACCGACCCCGGAGACCTGGCGCTGCTGCGCACCTGCGCGGGCGAGGGCTGCGCCCGCGTCTACCTCGACACCTCCCGGGGCCACCGCCGCCGCTGGTGCTCCAGCGAACGGTGCGGCAACCGCGAACGCGTGGCCCGCCACCGCAGAAGGACCCGCCGGGGGGTGGGGGCGGGGTAGGGCCGAACCCGAGCCGGGCGGGGTCGGGGAAGGGGCGGGGGTTTCCCGTCAGTCTCATCGTCTCTCCGGTGCGGGCCGGGCCCTCAAGGGCGCTCACTTCGTTCGCGTCACTGCGTGATGGCCTTCGGCCACCCTTGACCGCCCGTCCCGCCCCGGACGAACGAAGACTGTCGGGAAACCCCCGAAGGAACGGCCACGGGGCAGGAGAGGGGAGGGGCGGGTCCGTCAGGGACCCTCGACTTCCCGGGCGAGGAGGCCGGGCGGGCGTCGCCCCTTCACAGTCCCTTTCGGGGCCGGACCGACGGCTTACCCGCACGAGAAGTCGACGGGACCGTCCCACGGAGCACCCGAGCGCGCCAGATCGCTACGCGCTTCTCCTTGCTTGGCGTCCGTCGGCCGTCCGGGGCTGGTCGTAGGCGGGTTCGACGTGGCGGCGGTGGTGAATTCACGGCCGGAGGTGGCGCGGATGTAGGCGTTCGATCGGTTCGCGGAGCATGTCGAAGAGCTGTGGGGTCGCGGGCGTGAGATCAGGAAGGATTCCGACGATGGGCAGGCGTGACCACGAGGACGATCCCGACGCGCTTCCCATGGTGGCGAGCATTCGCAAACGCCTGGACGACTGGCGCGCCGGGGCGGGGCCCGTCGTCCGGTAGGGGTCGGACAGCCCGCGGGTGCCCGGATGTCGACTTTTCGTGCGGGTGGGTCGTCCGGCGCGCGGAACCGGCGTGCGGAGCGGGGGCGGATTCGCGTACGGTTGACGGTCGCCCATGCACGTCAGAAGGGGGCCTTGGTGGCCGCGCAGAATGCCGCTGTCGACAGCACGGCGGATTCCGTCCGCGATCGGGAGATCGCGGTCGAGCAGACGCATCTCGATCAGGTGTACCGACGCCTTGAGGAGAAGATCCACGAGGCCGAGTTCCTCATGAACGACGCCGCCCAGCGCGGCCAGGTCGGCACGCCCGGCGCGCTCGCCGAGCGTGACGCGCAGGTGTTCCGTGCCGGGATCCACCTCAACCGGCTCAACAACGAGTTCGAGGACTTCCTCTTCGGACGGATCGACCTGGTGTTGGGCAAGGACGGGGAGCGGGGCCCGGACGGGGCGTACACGTCCGTCGAGCCCGCCGACGACGCGCTGCGCGCCGATCTCACCGCCGACATCGCCGAGACGCTCCACATCGGGCGCATCGGGGTGCTCGACAGCGACTACACGCCGCTGGTCATCGACTGGCGGGCGCCGGCCGCCGCGCCGTTCTACCGGTCCACGCCCAAGGATCCCGGCCGCGTCGTGCGTCGTCGCGTGATCCGCTCCAAGGGGCGCAAGGTGCTCGGCGTCGAGGACGACCTGATGCGTCCCGAGGTGACCGCGTTCCTCGACGGGCGTGAGCTGCCCGCCATCGGTGACGGGGCGCTGATGGCCGCCCTGGGGCGGGCCCGTACGCACTCCATGCGGGACATCGTCTCCTCCATCCAGGCCGAGCAGGACCTCGTGATCCGGGCGCCCGCCGCGTCCGTGGCCGAGGTGGCCGGCGGGCCGGGTACGGGGAAGACGGCCGTGGCCCTGCACCGGGCGGCGTACCTGCTGTACCAGGACCGTCGTCGTTACTCGGGCGGGATCCTGATCGTCTCCCCGACGCCGCTGCTCGTCGCCTACACGGAGGGGGTGCTGCCCTCGCTCGGCGAGGAGGGGCAGGTCGCCATCCGGGCGCTCGGTTCGCTGGTCGACGGGGCCGAGGCGAGCACGTACGACGAACCGGACGTGGCCCGGATCAAGGGCTCCTCCCGCATGCTCAAGGTGCTGCGGAAGGCGGTTCGAGGGGCGTTGGAGCTGGGGGAGGCGCCCGAGCGGCTGCGCGTGGTGGCCTTCGGGCGCCGCCAGGAGCTGGAGGCGCCCGAGCTGAACCGCATCCGGCAGACGGTGCTGGGCGGCACGGCGCCGGTGAACCTGCTCCGGCCGCGTGCCCGCAGGCTGCTCCTGGACGCGCTCTACGCGAAGACCGGCGCGTCGGGTCGCCACTCCGACCCGGAGCTGGCCGCCGAGCTGCGGTCGGCCTTCGACGAGGACATCTCCACCGAGGACGCCTTCCTCGGCTTCCTCGACGCGTGGTGGCCGGAGCTGACCCCGCGCCGGGTGCTCGCGGCGATGGCCGACGAGCGGCGCCTGGGGCGCTGGTCGCGCCGGGACCTGAACCCGCGCGAGGCCCGCCGGCTGGCCCGTTCGCTGCGCCGGCTCGGTCCGGACGGCAAGGGGCCGCTGTCGGTGCACGACGTGGCCCTGCTGGACGAGCTCCAGCAGCTGCTCGGCGCGCCGGCGCGGCCCAAGCGCAAGCGGGAGATGGATCCGCTCGACCAGCTCAGCGGGTTGGAGGAGCTGATGCCGACCCGCGAGGAGACCCAATGGGAGCGGGCGGAGCGGATCGCCGCCGAGCGCACCGAGTACGCGCACGTGATCGTCGACGAGGCGCAGGACCTGACGCCGATGCAGTGGCGGATGGTGGGGCGGCGCGGTCGTACGGGCACCTGGACGGTGGTCGGCGACCCGGCGCAGTCCTCCTGGACGGATCCGGAGGAGGCCGCCGCCGCCCGTGACGAGGCGTTGGGCAGCCGGCCGCGCCGGCGGTTCACGCTGACCGTGAACTACCGCAACCCGGCGGAGGTCGCCGAGGTGGCCGCGCGGGTCCTGGAGCGGGCCATGCCGGGCATGGAGCCGCCGACGGCGGTGCGTTCCACGGGGCTGGAGCCGCGTTTCGCGGTGGCCTCCGGTGATCTGGGCGCGGCGGTGCGGGAGGAGACCGTACGGCTGTTGGAGCAGGTGGACGGCACGGTCGGTGTGGTCGTGGCGATGGAGCGGCGTGCCGAGGCGGCGGGGTGGCTGGCGGACCTGGGTGGGCGTGCGGTGGCCCTGGGCAGTCTGGAGGCCAAGGGGCTGGAGTACGACGCCACGGTGGTGGTCTCCCCGGCGGAGATCGCGCAGGAGTCCCCGGCGGGCCTGCGGGTGCTCTACGTGGCGCTGACGCGCGCGACGCAGCAGCTGACGGTGGTTTCGGCGGAGGGTGACGGCCCGGGCGCCGACGGGGTTCCGGAGCTGTTGCGCCCCTGAGCGGGTACGGGGCGGCTCCGCCGGGGCCGCGCCGCCCCGGCGGGGGTCGGGGGTGGGGCCGGATGGCCTGCGGCCAGGCGCGTGAGGGGTGTGTCCGACTCGCGGGAGGGGGGACCGTATTCGGCGATCCTTTGTTAGCCTGGGTACGACACCGGCTCGATCCAAGCCCCCGGGCCCAACCTTCGTCGCCTAGAGCGACCACTTGCCGCGAGGCGAGCATGGCGGGTCGGTGTCTTAGTCGGAACACCAGGTCCGCGCCCTCCACTCGTGGGGGGCGCGGACCTGTTTTGTGTTAAACCACGATTCCGCGCGCTCCCGGTATCTCGTATGGTGGAAGAGTTCTTCCGAAATTTGTAGCTGGTTACCTCGTACTGGCTGGTAGGTGGGACGATCGGACAACGGGACCTGTCACACCTGCCGTGTGCGGGCCCCCGCGTACAGCGATAAACAGGGACAGAAGAGGAACACGGCCATGGCAACGGCGCCCAGCGTCTCGTATTCGATGACGGTCCGCCTGGAAGTGCCCGCGAGCGGAACCGCGGTCTCCCAGCTCACCACCGCCGTGGAGTCCTCGGGGGGATCGGTCACGGGTCTCGACGTGACCGCGTCCGGCCACGAGAAGCTCCGGATCGACGTCACCATCGCCGCGACCTCCACCGCGCACGCCGACGAGATCGTCGAGAAGCTGCGCGGCATCGAGGGCGTCAGCCTGGGCAAGGTCTCCGACCGAACCTTCCTGATGCACCTCGGCGGCAAGATCGAGATGTCGTCCAAGCACCCCATCCGCAACCGCGACGACCTCTCGATGATCTACACCCCGGGCGTGGCCCGCGTGTGCACCGCGATCGCCGAGAACCCCGAGGACGCCCGGCGCCTCACCATCAAGCGCAACTCCGTCGCAGTCGTGACCGACGGCTCGGCCGTGCTGGGCCTCGGCAACATCGGCCCGATGGCCGCGCTGCCCGTCATGGAGGGCAAGGCGGCCCTCTTCAAGCGCTTCGCCGGCATCGACGCCTGGCCGATCTGCCTGGACACCCAGGACAGCGACGAGATCGTCGCCATCGTCAAGGCCATCGCCCCGGGCTTCGCCGGCATCAACCTGGAGGACATCTCCGCGCCGCGCTGCTTCGAGATCGAGGCGCGGCTGCGCGAGGCCCTCGACATCCCCGTCTTCCACGACGACCAGCACGGCACCGCGATCGTCGTCCTGGCCGCGCTGACCAACGCACTGCGCGTGGTGGGCAAGGCCGTTGGCGACGTCAAGGTCGTCATGTCGGGCGCCGGCGCGGCCGGTACGGCCATCCTCAAGCTGCTCCTCGCGGCGGGCGTGAAGAACGCCGTCAGCGCCGACATCCACGGCGTCGTGCACGCGGACCGCCCCGACCTCGTCGACGCGGCCCCCGACTCCCCGCTGCGGTGGATCGCCGACAACACCAACCCCGAGGGCTACACCGGCACCCTCAAGGAGGCCGTCGTCGGCGCCGACGTCTTCATCGGAGTCTCGGCCCCGAACGTGCTCTCCGGCGAGGACGTCGCCGCCATGGCCGAGGGCGCCATCGTGTTCGCGCTCGCGAACCCGGACCCGGAGGTGGACCCGGCGATCGCCCGCCAGACCGCCGCCGTCGTGGCCACCGGCCGCTCGGACTTCCCGAACCAGATCAACAACGTGCTGGTCTTCCCCGGCGTCTTCCGCGGCCTGCTGGACGCCCAGTCCCGGACCGTGAACACCGGCATGATGCTGGCCGCCGCGACCGCCCTCGCCGACGTCGTCGGCGAGGACGAGCTGAACGCGAACTACATCATCCCGTCCGTCTTCAACGACAAGGTCGCGGGCGCCGTGGCCGGTGCCGTCCGCAAGGCCGCCACCGCCTCCGCGCCCACCGCCGGATAGCCGGCCGAACGGTCACGGTGCCCGCCGGTTCCCGGCCGGCGCTGTGACCGTCCCCACCCTCGATCCCGGCGCGTCGCGGGATGCGGGTCCGCCCGGGCGGCCCTAGGGTTGCGGGGATGCCCGCGTGGCCCGCGGTCCGCATCCACCGGGTGTCCGGCCGGAGCCCCGGGTGTGGACGGAGCGTCACCGCGGCGTGACTGTGGCGCTTTTCGTGTGACCCTGGCGGGTGCCGGATTGGCTTTCCCGCCGCTGGTGGGGGCAGGATGCGTAACCGGGCGAGAGGGTCTGACGTTCAGACCCGGGTCCGGGGACTGTCCGAGGGCCCTGGCAGCATCGGCTTCGATCTCACGCCTCTAAGGCAAGTTGAACACGGGAGTACAACATGAACCGCAGTGAGCTGGTGGCCGCTCTGTCCGAGCGCGCCGAGGTGACCCGCAAGGACGCCGACGCCGTTCTGGCCGCGCTCGCCGAGACCGTCGGCGAGATCGTCGCCAAGGGCGACGAGAAGGTCACCATCCCCGGCTTCCTGACCTTCGAGCGCACCCACCGTGCCGCTCGCACCGCGCGCAACCCGCAGACCGGCGACCCCATCCAGATCCCGGCCGGCTACAGCGTGAAGGTCTCCGCGGGCTCCAAGCTCAAGGAAGCCGCCAAGGGCAAGTAACACCGCCCTTGTGCCGAGGGCCGCACCGGCCCTCGGGACGGCAGTGGTACGTAGAACGCAGGAAAAGCCGAAGGGCGGCCACCCCCGTGGGGTGGCCGCCCTTCGGCCTTCCCGGAGCCCCGTGGGGCCCCGGGAGGGGCTGTGAGCCGATCAGACGAGGTCGCCGTTCGGCAGCTCCACCTTGGCGCCGAGCTCGACGAGCTTCTCCATGAAGTTCTCGTAGCCGCGGTTGATCAGGTCGATGCCGTGGACGCGCGAGGTGCCCTCGGCCGCCAGCGCCGCGATCAGGTACGAGAACCCGCCGCGCAGGTCGGGGATGACCAGGTCGGCGCCCTGCAGCTTGGTGGGGCCGGAGACGACCGCCGAGTGCAGGAAGTTGCGCTGGCCGAAGCGGCAGGCGCTGCCGCCCAGGCACTCGCGGTACAGCTGGATGTGCGCGCCCATCTGGTTGAGCGCCGAGGTGAAGCCGAGGCGGGACTCGTAGACCGTCTCGTGGACGATCGACAGGCCCGAGGCCTGGGTGAGGGCGACGACCAGCGGCTGCTGCCAGTCGGTCTGGAAGCCGGGGTGCACGTCCGTCTCCAGCGCGATGGCGTTGAGCGGACCGCCCGGGTGCCAGAAGCGGATGCCCTCGTCGTCGATCTCGAACGCGCCACCGACCTTCCGGTACGTGTTCAGGAAGGTCATCATCGAGCGCTGCTGCGCCCCGCGGACGTAGATGTTGCCGCCGGTCGCCAGGGCCGCGGAGGCCCACGAGGCGGCCTCCAGGCGGTCCGGGAGCGCCTTGTGGTTGTAGCCGCCGAGCTGGTCGACACCGGTGATGCGGATGGTGCGGTCGGTGTCCATGGAGATGATCGCGCCCATCTTCTGCAGCACGCAGATGAGGTCCTCGATCTCGGGCTCCACGGCGGCGTTGCTGAGCTCGGTCACGCCCTCGGCCAGGACGGCCGTCAGCAGGACCTGCTCGGTCGAGCCGACCGACGGGTAGGGCAGGCGGATCTTGCATCCGCGAAGGCGCTGCGGGGCCTCCAGGTACTGGCCGCCCTCGCGCTTCTCGATGGTCGCGCCGAACTGGCGGAGCACGTCGAAGTGGAAGTCGATCGGCCGGCCGCCGATGTCGCAGCCGCCCAGGCCCGGGATGAAGGCGTGGCCGAGGCGGTGCAGCAGCGGGCCGCAGAAGAGGATCGGGATCCGGGAGGAACCCGCGTGCGCGTCGATGTCGGCGACGTTCGCGCTCTCGACGTGGGTCGGGTCGAGCACCAGCTCGCCCGGCTCCTCGCCGGGGCGCACCGTCACGCCGTGCAGCTGGAGCAGCCCGCGCACGACGCGTACGTCGCGGATGTCGGGGACGTTGCGCAGCCGACTGGGGCCGCTGCCGAGCAGCGCGGCGACCATGGCCTTCGGCACGAGGTTCTTCGCGCCGCGGACACGGATCTCGCCCTCGAGCGGGGTACCGCCGTGGACAAGCAGGACATCGTTGCCGGTCATGGATCTCGCGTTCCGGAGAGGGATGGGCAGGGGTGCAGGGAAAAGGGTAAGCGCCACCACCCCCTTGTTTGTATGGGTGACGTGGCCGTAGGACTGTCATGAATTCGGTACAGCACCCAGCGTGTGCGCCAGGTAGCGGAGCGTCGACTTCCGGAAGGGTTCGGGGGGTGCGCTGGGGGTGCGCGCTCCTCCTTGCCGCCGTGCGCCCTGAGCTGCGCGTGATCGAATCCGGCCGCCGGCTCCCCCCGGAGCACGATTGTGCGAGATCATGTCCGCATGACCGAGGTGTCCTCCCTCACAGGGCGGCTGCTCGTGGCCACCCCCGCCCTCGCGGATCCGAACTTCGACCGCGCGGTGGTGCTGCTGCTCGACCACGACGAGCAGGGCTCCCTCGGCGTGGTCCTCAACCGGCCCACCCCCGTGGACGTGCGCGACATCCTGCTGCCGTGGGCGCCGTTGGCCGGCGATCCGGGGGTGGTCTTCCAGGGAGGTCCGGTGGCCCTGGACTCGGCCCTGGGGGTCGCGGTGATCCCGGGCGAGGAGGGGCCGCTCGGCTGGCGCCGGGTGCACGGGGCGATCGGCCTGGTCGACCTGGAGGCGCCTCCCGAACTGCTGGCCGCGGCCCTCGGCGGGCTGCGCATCTTCGCGGGCTACTCCGGGTGGGGCCCGGGGCAGCTGGAGTCGGAGCTGGGCGAGGGGGCCTGGTACGTGGTGGACTCCGAGCCGGGTGACGTCTCCTTCCCGGACCCCGAACGGCTGTGGCGGGCGGTGCTGCGGCGTCAGCGCAGCGACCTCGCGATGGTCGCCACCTATCTGGACGACCCGTCGCTGAACTGACCCGGTCGGCGTTCAGTACCCTGGATTCATGAGCACTCTTGAGCCCGAGCGCGGGACTGGTACGGGGACCCTCGTAGAGCCGACGCCGCAGGTGTCCCACGGCGACGGCGACCACGAGCGCTTCGCCCACTACGTCCAGAAGGACAAGATCATGGAGAGCGCGCTCGGGGGCACCCCCGTCGTCGCGCTCTGCGGCAAGGTGTGGGTTCCGGGCCGCGACCCGAAGAAGTACCCCGTCTGCCCCATGTGCAAGGAGATCTACGACTCCATGGGCGCCGGTGGCGACAAGGACAAGGGCGGCAAGGACAAGTAGGCGGGCCCCGAAAGGGCCGGGAGGGACGTCCCGAGGAACGAGGCGGGAAGTCCCGAACGGCGAGTAGGGAAGTCCCGAAACCGTCGGCGAAGGCCCCCGGATGCGCGAGATCGCGTCCGGGGGCCTTTGTCGTGTCCCGGTGGCGGGCTAGGGTCGGCGAGGACGAGCGCCCTGCGGAACGAGCGTTGCGCAGGGCGCAACGCGCTCGCTTCCGCGAAGGGTTGCCGCATGGACCTGATCCCCCTGCCCCGCCTCGTCGTACCGGACGGGGAGGGCCGCCGCCACGTCTTCGGGACCCGGCCGACCCTGGCCGTCGGGCCCGGCGCCGAGGACGTCGCCCGCCTGCTGCGCCGCGAACTCGGGGCGGCCACCGGCTGGGACCTGCCGGACGCCGCCGCCGGCGAGCGGGGCGACGTACGGCTGGCGCTCGACCCCGACGGGCTCGCGGCGCCCGGGCCGGAGGCGTACCGGATCGAGGTCGGCGCGGACGGGGTCGACTTGGTGGGGGCGGACCCCGCAGGCCTGTTCTGGGCCACGCGGACGCTGCGTCAGCTGCTGGGGCCCGAGGCCCACCGCAGGGCGCCGCTGGCGGGCCGGGCGGCCTGGAGCCTGCCGTACGCGCGGATCGAGGACGCGCCGCGCTTCGGCTGGCGCGGCATGATGCTCGACGTCGCCCGGCACTTCACGCCCAAGGACGGGGTGCTGCGCCAGATCGACCTGCTGGCCGCGCACAAGCTGAACGTCCTCCACCTGCACCTGACGGACGACCAGGGATGGCGGGTCGAGATCCGGCGCCACCCCCGCCTCACCGAGGTCGGCGCCTGGCGGCCCCGCAGCCGGTGGGGGCACCGCGCCTCCCCGCTGTGGAACGAGACCCCGCACGGAGGCTTCTACACCCAGGACGACATCCGCGAGATCGTCGCCTACGCCGCCGAGCGGCACGTCCGCCTCGTCCCCGAGATCGACATCCCGGGCCACTCCCAGGCCGCCATCGCCGCCTACCCGGAACTGGGCAACGCCGACGTCGTCGACACCGCGGCGCTGGGCGTGTGGGACGACTGGGGCGTCAGCGAGAACGTCCTCGCCCCGACCGAGACCGTACTGCGCTTCTACGAGGGGGTCTTCGAGGAGCTGCTGGAGCTCTTCCCCGTCGAGGTGGCCCCGTTCGTGCACGTCGGCGGCGACGAATGCCCCAAGGAGCAGTGGCGCGCCTCCCCGACGGCCCGCCGCCGGATCGCCGAACTGGGCGTGGACGGGGAGGACGGCCTCCAGTCCTGGTTCATCCGGCACTTCGACCACTGGCTCGCCGAGCGGGGCCGGCGGCTCATCGGCTGGGACGAGATCCTGGAGGGCGGACTCGCCGACGGCGCGGCCGTCTCCTCCTGGCGCGGGTACGCGGGCGGGATCGCCGCCGCCGAGGCCGGACACGACGTGGTGATGTGCCCCGAGCAGCAGGTGTACCTGGACCACCGTCAGGCGGGGGGCCCCGACGAGCCGATGCCCATCGGGTACGTGCGGACCCTGGAGGACGTCTACCGCTTCGAGCCCGTGCCGCCCAAGCTGTCGCCGGAGGCCGCCGAACGCGTGCTGGGCGCGCAGGCCAACGTGTGGACCGAGGTGATGGAGAACCAGGGCCGCGTCGACTACCAGGCGTTCCCCCGCCTCGCGGCCTTCGCCGAGGTGGTGTGGTCGCCCCTGCCCGAACCGGAATCCCGCGACTACGCGGCCTTCGAGGCGCGGATGACCTCGCACTACGCGCGCCTGGACGCGCTCGGGGTCGACTACCGGCCGGCGGCCGGTCCCTTGCCGTGGCAGCGCCGGCCGGGGGTGTCGGGCCGCCCGCTCGAAGGGGTCCCTCCGATCGTGTGACGCGGGGGCGCGGGGGCTCCTTCCCGCCCGCGTGACCACAAGCGGAACTCTTCGGAAACCTTTGGAACTCTCGCTCGAATGAGGCGTATCCGGGGGAAAACGGGCGTTCGGGTGGAAGCGCGGCGCGGCCCGGGAAGGGGCCCGCGCACGGCGTCGCGGGGCGGGTGCGCGCGCCGGGCGGCCGTGCGGGCCGGCGCGCGCCGCGGGGGAGACCCTCGCGCCGGCCGGCCCCGAAGATGTGCCAGAGTTGCCACGTCCCGGCGGTGAGCACGTACCGTACGGCGGACAGGCGTGAGCGCCGGGACCGGGACATCGGGAAGGGGCAGCCGGGTTGACCACGCACGCACCGCACGCACCGCATTCAGCTCAGGGGCCGCACACACCGCACGCGGACCGGGCGGCGCAGGCCGTGACGCTTCCGACCACGCTCGACGAGGCCGTGGCGGCGCTCGCCGCCATGCCCGCCGCCGTGCCCGTGGCCGGCGGAACCGACCTCATGGCGGCCGTCAACGCGGGCCTGTTGCGGCCCGCCGCGCTGGTCGGTCTCGGCCGGATCAGCGAGATCCGCGGCTGGCAGTACCAGGACGGGCACGCGCTCCTCGGCGCGGGCCTGACCCACGCCCGGATGGGACGGCCCGACTTCGCCGCCCTGATCCCGGCGCTGGCCGCCGCCGCGCGCGCCGCGGGCCCGCCGCAGATCCGCAACGCCGGCACCCTCGGCGGGAACATCGCCACGGCCGCCCCGACCGGTGACGCGCTGCCCGTGCTGGCCGCGCTCGAAGCGGTCCTGGTCATCGTCGGCCCCGGCGGCGCGCGCCGCGAGATCCCCGTCTCCCACCTGCTGGCCGGCCGCGAGATGCTCCGCGGCGGCGAACTCATCGGCTTCGTACGGGTGCCCCTGTTGCACGCGCCGCAGGTCTTCCTGAAGGCGACCGGGCGTACGGGGCCGGGGCGCGCGGTGGCGTCCGTGGGCCTCGTGCTGGACCCCGCGCGCCGGGGCGTGCGGTGCGCGATCGGCGCGGTGGCCCCGATGCCGCTGCGCCCGTTGGAGGCCGAGCAGTGGGTGGCCTCGCTGATCGACTGGGACGGGGAGCGGACGCTGGCCCCCGAGGCGCTGGAGGCCTTCGGCGAGTACGTCGCCGCGGCCTGCGTGCCCGACCAGGGGGAACCCGTCTCCTCCGGTGTACTGCATCTGCGGCGGACGGTGGCCGTGCTGGCGCGCAGGGCCCTGGGGAGGGCACTGACCTCATGAGCGGGAACGAGAACGTGAGCGGAACGACGGGCGACGGCGCCGGCTGGGGCTGGGAGCCGGTCCCGCACGGGGGCGAGTACGACAACGAGGCCACGGCCTTCGTGAAGCTGCCGCAGGAGATGCTGGACGCGCTCGACACCGGGGAGCCGCTGGCCGCGCCCGGACACGGGTACGCGCCGCCACCGATGATCGTGCCGCTCGGTTCCGGCAGCGCGGACCCCACCGCCACCGGTACCTGGACGATGCCCGTGCAGTGGCCCGAGGCGGGCGGGGCGTCCGCCCCGGCGGCCCCGGCCGCGCCGGCCCGCACCCCGATCCCGGCGTCCATCCCGCTGCCGGCCTCGGTGGCCGCGGTCTTCGCCGACCGGGGTCGCGAGACGGCCCCGGAGCAGGACCGTGATCCCTACGCGAACGCCGCCGTTCCGGCTCCCGCTCCCGCGGTCGACCCGGACCCGAGCGCGACGGCCGAGTGGCACTTCCCCGAGGCGGTCCAGCACGCGGAGCACGTCGAGCACACCGAGCACGTCGACCACACCGCGCACGCGGAGCACGTCGAGCACACCGAGCACGTCGACCACACCGCGCACGCGGAGCACGTCGAGCACACCGCGCACGCCGGGTACACCGGGCACGTCGAGGGGCACGGCGCGACCGGGCAGTGGACGTTGCCGACGGACGCCGCGGGCTTCCCGCCCGCCGAGGCGTACGCGCCCTACGGCGGCCACCCCGGCGCTCCGGCGGACCGGGCGTACGCCCCCGCCCCGGCCGATCCGTCGGCCGGGGAGCGGGCCGACCTCTGGGGCCACGGCCCGGACGCGACGGCCCCGCCGGTCGGCGACGCCGCGCCGTGGACCGGCTCCGAGACGCTGATGACCTCCGGAGTGCTGCCCGGCGAGGCCGCGCCCGTGCGCGGCCCCAGGGTGCTCGGCGGTCCCGGCGTGGGCACCCCGCTGCCGGAGGGCCACGCGGGGACGACCGGCCCGGAGCCGGAGGCGGTCCCGCACGCGGCCCCGGACATCGAAGCCGCCCACGGCCCGGCGGACACGCCGGTCGAGGGCGAGCGCCCGCGCCCGGTGGACGCGGGCGAAGCCGCCGGGCACGCCCACGACCCCGGACCGGGGGCGGAACCGGACCGCGAGCCGGGGTACGGCCCCGGGGAGGGGCCGGGCCACACCCTCGGGCAGGGGCAGTCCTTCGCGGAGGCGGCCGAGGCGGCCGAGGCCGCGCCGGTCGAGCCGGCCCCGGCCGCGCCGACCGACCCGCCGGCGGGGCCGTCGGTGCCCGAGGAGGCGCCGGTCGCGCAGGCGCCGGACGCGGAGGCCCCCGACCTCGCGGTGACCGTGCCGCACGAGGGCGACGCCGAAGGGACCCCGGGCCGGGGGGCGACGTACGAGGACCTGGACGAGGGCGCCCCCGCCGTCGCCCAGCACGAACACCCGGCGGCCTCCTACGTCCTGCGCGTCAACGGCGCCGACCGGCCCGTCACCGGCGCCTGGATCGGCGAGTCCCTGCTGTACGTGCTGCGCGAGCGCCTCGGCCTCGCCGGCGCCAAGGACGGCTGCTCCCAGGGGGAGTGCGGCGCCTGCGCCGTACAGGTCGACGGCCGGCTCGTCGCCTCCTGCCTGGTCCCGGCGGCCACGGCGGCGGGCAGCGAGGTGCGCACCGTCGAGGGGCTCGCGACCGACGGGGAACTGTCGGACGTGCAGCAGGCGTTGTGCAGGTCGGGCGCGGTGCAGTGCGGATTCTGCGTGCCCGGCATGGCCATGACGATCCACGACCTGCTGGAGGGCAACCACGCCCCCAGCGACCTGGAGACCCGCCAGGCGCTGTGCGGCAACCTCTGCCGCTGCTCCGGCTACAAGGGCGTCATGGAAGCCGTCCGTGACGTCGTCGCGGAGCGGGAGGCCGCGCAGGCCGCCGCCGCGGAACAGCAGGCACAGGACCGGCAGGCCGCCGACGCCGCCGCGGCGGGCGGGACCGGCGCCGAACCGCGCATCCCGCACCAGGCACCGCCCGGCGAGGGCGGCGTCCACGGCCACGGCGCGGGCGTCGCATACGGGCAGTCGGCCGAGTACGGGCAGTCGGCCGAGTACGGCGCGGGCGTCGGGCACGGCCAGGGCGTCGAGTACGGCGCGGGCGCCGAGTACGGCCAGGGCGTCGAGCACGGCGCGGGCGCCGCGTACGGGCAGGGCGTCGAGCACGACGGCGGCGGCGAGCACGACGGCGGCACCACGGGGATCCACCACAACGGAGGCATGGCGTGAGCGGGCACGACGCGGCCACGGCGACGACGAGCGTCACCACGGTCGCCGCCGCCCCCGAGGGGGACCAGCCGCCGCCGCTGCGCGGCATCGGGGCCTCCGTACCGGCGGCCGACGCCCGCGCCAAGACCGAGGGCACCTTCCCCTACGCCGCCGACCTGTGGGCCGAGGGCCTGCTGTGGGCCGCCGTGCTGCGCTCCCCGCACGCCCACGCCCGCATCCTCTCCGTCGACACCTCGGCCGCCGCCGAGATGCCCGGCGTACGCGCCGTCATCACCCACGCCGACGTCCCCGGCGCCACCACCCACGGCCGCCGCATCGCCGACCGGCCGGTCTTCGCCCACGACGTGGTGCGCCACCACGGCGAGCCCATCGCCGCCGTCGCCGCCGACCACCCCGACACGGCGCGCCTCGCCGCCGCCGCCATCGCCGTCGAGTACGAGCTGCTCGACGCCGTCACCGACCCCGAACAGTCCTTCGGCGCGGTCCCGCTGCACCCCGACGGCAACCTCATCCGCCACATCCCGCTGCGCTACGGAGACCCCGAGGCGACCGGCGAGGTCGTCGTCGAGGGCCTCTACCGCATCGGCCGCCAGGACCCCGCGCCCATCGGCGCCGAGGCCGGGCTCGCCGTACCGCGACCCGACGGCGGCGTGGAGATCTACACCGCCTCCACCGACCCGCACACCGACCGCGACCTCGCCGCCGCCTGCTTCGGCCTCGACCCGGACCGGGTGCGCGTCGTCGTCACCGGCGTCCCGGGCGCCACCGCCGACCGCGAGGACGCCGCCTTCCAGCTCCCGCTCGGGCTGCTCGCGCTGCGCACCGGCCACCCGGTGAAGCTGGCCGCCACCCGCGAGGAGTCCTTCCTCGGCCACGCCCACCGCCACCCCACCCTGCTGCGCTACCGCCACCACGCGGACGCGGAGGGCCGCCTCGTCAAGGTCGAGGCCCAGATCCTGATGGACGCGGGCGCCTACGCCGACTCCTCGGCGGAGTCCCTGGCGGCGGCGGTCGCCTTCGCCTGCGGCCCGTACGTCGTCCCCCACGCCTTCGTCGAGGGCTGGGCCGTGCGCACGAACAACCCCCCGTCGGGGCACGTGCGCGGCGAGGGCGCGATGCAGGTCTGCGCGGCCTACGAGGGCCAGATGGACAAGCTCGCGGCGGCGCTCGGCATCGACGGCGCGGAGCTGCGCCTGCGCAACGTCCTCGCCACCGGCGACCTGCTGCCCACCGGCCAGACCGTCACCTGCCCGGCCCCCGTGGCCGAACTGCTCCAGGCGGTCCGGGACTTCCCGCTGCCCTCCCTGCCCAAGGACACCCCGGAGGAGGAGTGGCTGCTGCCCGGAGGCCCCGAGGGCGCGGGCGAACCGGGCGCGGTGCGGCGCGGCGTCGGCTACGGCGTCGGCATGGTCCACATGCTCGGCGCGGAGGGCGCCGACGAGGTCTCCACGGCCACGGTGAAGGTCGTCGGCGGCACCGCCACCGTCATCTGCGCGGCCGTCGACACCGGCCAGGGCTTCGCGACCCTCGCCCGCCAGATCGTCCAGGAGGTCCTGGGCGTGGACGAGGTGGCGACGGCCCCCGTCGACACCGACCAGCCGCCGGCCGGCCCCTCCGCGCACGGCCGGCACACCTGGGTGTCGGGCGGCGCGGTCGAGCGGGCGGCCAAGATGGTCCGTACGCAACTGCTGACGCCGATGGCCGCCAAACTCGGCATGTCCACGGAACTCCTACAGATCGCGGACGGCCGCATCACCTCCTACGACGGGGCCTTCTCCATGTCCGTCGCGGAGGCGATAGAGGGCAAGGAGCTCTGGGCCACGGCCCAGTGCCGCCCCCACCCGACGGAGCCGCTGGACGCGGACGGCCAGGGCGACGCCTTCGTCGGCCTCGCCTTCTGCGCGATCCGCGCGGTCGTCGACGTCGACATCGAACTGGGCTCGGTACGGGTCGTGGAGCTGGCCGTGGCCCAAGACGTCGGCCGCGTCCTCAACCCCCGGCAGCTGGAGGCCCGCATCGAGGCGGGCGTCACCCAGGGCGTCGGCGCGGCCCTCACGGAGAACCTCCGCTCGGTCGCCGGCCTGGTGCGCCACCCCGACCTGACGGGCTACGCCCTGCCGACGTCGCTGGACGCCCCGACGGTGCGGATCGTGCGGCTCGTCGAGGAGCGGGACGTGGTGGCCCCGTTCGGGGCGAAGGCGGCGAGCGCGGTGCCGGTCGTGACGACCCCGGCCGCGGTGGCCTCCGCGGTCCGCGCCGCCACGGGCCGCCCGGTGAACCGGATCCCGATCCGCCCCTCGGCCGCCGTGGCCCCACCCCACCCCACCCCCCAGGCCTGACCCCGCCCCGGCCCCGCCCGGGCGGGTCGGGTCGGGCACGACGGGTCGGCCGGCGCGCTCGTACCGGTCAACCGAGACGGGCACGCAGAAGGGCGGCACCCCGGGAAGGGTGCCGCCCTGTCGTTCTGCCTGGTCAGGGGCAGGAGAGGCCGTGACCGGAATCGAACCGGCGTAACTCGCTTTGCAGGCGAGTCCCTCAACCACTCGGGCACACGGCCGTGGCGGGTGGTGCGAGTACGAACGTACGGGGGCCCGGGTGGGTGGGGAAGGGGGGCGGGCGGGGCGCAACGCGACTGCCACGCCGCGTTCACAGTGGAGGGTCCTCGGCGTGGGGACCTAGGTCCCCCGGTCCCTCGATCTCCGTCGAACGGACAGGGTCGATCCCGGGCTACGCACCTTACGCTGGGGCGATGAGCGCCCTTGAACCCCGCGTGCCGAGCGGGCCCGAGACCCCCGAGAAGCCCCTCCCCGCCCCTTCGGTCGCCGCCGGCGGCCCGAGCGGGAGCGGGATCCTGGGTGCGGCGTACCGGGCGCTCAGCATCGGGATCGTCTCCGTCGTCTTCCTCATCGCCTTCGAGGCCACCGCCGTCGGCACCGCCATGCCCGTCGCGGCCCGCGAGCTCGACGGGGTCGGCCTGTACGCCTTCGGGTTCTCCGCCTACTACACGACCAGCCTCTTCGGCATGGTCCTGTCCGGCCAGTGGGCCGACCGGCAGGGCCCGCTGCGCCCGCTCACCGTCGGGATCGCCGCCTTCGCCGCCGGACTGGTGTGCTCCGGGACCGCCGGGGTGATGGGGGTCTTCGTCCTCGGCCGGGCGGTGCAGGGCCTCGGCGGCGGCCTGGTGATCGTCGCCCTGTACGTGGTGGTCAGCCGCGCCTACGAGGAACGGCTGCGCCCCGCGATCATGGCGGCCTTCGCCGCGAGCTGGGTGGTGCCCTCGATCGTCGGACCGCTCGCCGCCGGAACGGTCACCGAGCACCTCGGCTGGCGGTGGGTGTTCCTCGGGATCCCGGCGCTGGTCGTCGTGCCGCTGTGCGTGGCGCTGCCCGCGATACGCCGGACCGCCTCCGGCCCCGTCGATCCGAACGCCCCGGCCGCCGCCCTCGACGGCCGTCGCATCCGGCTCGCCCTCGGGATCTCCGCCGGCGCCGGGCTGCTCCAGTACGCCGCCCAGGACCTGCGGTGGCTGTCCCTGCTGCCCGCTCTTGCCGGAGCGGCCCTGCTCGTGCCCGCCGTCCGGGGTCTGCTGCCGCGCGGCACCTACCTGGCCCGGCGCGGGCTTCCGTCGGTGGTGCTGCTGCGCGGGGTGGCGGCGGGGTCGTTCATCGGCGCGGAGAGCTTCGTACCGCTGATGCTGGTCACCCAGCGCGGCATGAGCCCGACGCTGGCCGGCTTCTCGCTCGCGCTCGGCGGGGTGACCTGGGCGCTCGGTTCCTGGGTGCAGTCCCAGGGGCGGATGGCGCCCCACCGGGAGCGGCTGATGGTCGCCGGCATGGTGATGGTGGCCTTCGCCATCGCGGCGGCGCCGGCGGTGCTGATCGAGTCGGTCCCGGTGTGGGTCCTGGCGCCGGCCTGGGCGGTGGGCTGCCTCGGCATGGGCCTGGTCATCGGCTCGACCAGCGTGCTGCTGCTGAAGCTGTCCCCGCCCGAGGCGGCGGGCACGAACTCCGCCGCGCTCCAGATCTCCGACGCGCTGGCCAACGTGGTGCTGCTCGCCGGCGTCGGGGCCGCCTTCGCCGCGCTCGGCGGGGCGGCCGTCGGCGCCGGGCACTCCCTGGCCGAGGGCGGCGCCGGGGCCTCGCACCCGGCGGCCTTCCTGGCCGTGTTCCTCCCGATGTCCGCCGTCGCCCTGGCCGGTGCCTGGATCGCGGGCCGTCTGGACCCGGTCCCCGCCGGGGCGGCGCGGCCGCGGGGCGCGGGTCCGGGGCCCGCGTAAAGGGGAGGAGAACGTCGTCGACCTCGCCTGGGGTCCGGCCATGACCTCCTTCGCCCTCCCGCTCACCGAGGACGAGCTCTCCCGGCTCGCCGACCTCGCCGACGCCACCGGCCGCACCCCGCGGGAACTCGCCGCGGACGCCGTGCGCGCCCTGCTGCGCGCCGAGCGCGAGCGGGTGGCCGCCGAGGCGGCCCGGCTCGCGCTGCGGCACGCCCCGCTCCTGGAGAGGCTCGGCCGGTGAGCCGCGCCACGGCCCCGGTGCGCCACCTCACCCTCGCCGAGGTCCTCGACCTGGCCCGGCACGCCTGCCTGGCCCTGGACCAGAGCGTCGAGCTGCGCGCGCCCGGTCTGCTGGAGTCGGCGGTGCACCGGCCGAGGGCCCGGATGTACGGGACGCCGGCCTACGCGGACCTCTACGAACAGGCGGCCGCGCTGCTCCACGCCATCGCCACGAACCACCCCCTCGTCGACGGCAACAAGCGCACCGCCTGGCTCGCCGCCGCCACCTTCCTGGCCGTGAACGGAGTGGATCTCGGCGAGGTGGACCAGGAGGCCGCGTACGCGCTGGTCATCGACGTGGCGGCCGGTCGCGAGGGCGATGTTGCCTTGATCGCCCGGAGGTTGGGTTCCATGTGACGCTCGCCGCACGTGCCGAGGTCACGGGCCTGTCCCTCGCCGGGGGGCGGGCCCGGGCCGGTAAGGTGGCCCGGTTGTCCTACGTACGACCGCCACCGAGAGCACGAACCGGAGACCGTGACTACTACCGCCTCCCACCACCTCTCACCCGCCTTCCCCGGCCGTGCGCCGTGGGGCACCGCCAGCAAGCTGCGTGCCTGGCAGGAGGGTGCCCTCAACCGGTACATCGAGACGCAGCCGCGGGATTTCCTCGCGGTCGCGACCCCCGGTGCCGGCAAGACCACCTTCGCGCTGACCCTCGCGTCCTGGCTGCTGCACCACCACGTGGTCCAGCAGGTGACCGTCGTCGCGCCGACCGAACACCTGAAGAAGCAGTGGGCGGAAGCCGCCGCCCGCATAGGCATCCGGCTCGATCCGGAGTACTCCGCCGGGCCGCTGAGCAAGGACTATCACGGGGTCGCCGTCACCTACGCGGGTGTCGGCGTCCGCCCGATGCTGCACCGCAACCGGTGCGAGCAGCGCAAGACCCTGGTGATCCTCGACGAGATTCACCACGCCGGTGACTCGAAGTCCTGGGGCGAGGCCTGCCTGGAGGCCTTCGACCCGGCCACCCGGCGCCTGGCCCTGACCGGCACCCCCTTCCGGTCCGACACCAACCCGATCCCCTTCGTCACGTACGAGGAGGGCAACGACGGGATCCGCCGGTCCTCCGCCGACTACACCTACGGCTACGGGAACGCGCTCGGCGACGGCGTCGTGCGGCCCGTGATCTTCCTGTCCTACAGCGGCAACATGCGCTGGCGCACCAAGGCGGGCGACGAGATCGCGGCCCGTCTCGGCGAGCCGATGACCAAGGACGCCATCTCGCAGGCCTGGCGCACCGCGCTCGACCCGCGCGGCGACTGGATGCCGAACGTGCTGCGCGCGGCCGACCAGCGGCTCACGGAGGTCAGGAAGGGCATCCCCGACGCGGGCGGGCTCGTCATCGCCGCCGATCAGGACGCGGCGCGCGCGTACGCCAAGCTGATCCGCGAGATCACCGGCACGAAGGCGACCGTCGTCCTGTCCGACGACACCGGGGCCTCGAAGAACATCGACACCTTCAGCGCGAACAACGACCGCTGGATGGTCGCGGTCCGCATGGTGTCCGAGGGCGTCGACGTGCCCCGCCTCGCGGTGGGCGTGTACGCGACGACGATCTCGACCCCGCTGTTCTTCGCGCAGGCCGTCGGCCGCTTCGTGCGATCGCGCAGGCGCGGTGAGACCGCGTCCGTGTTCCTTCCCACAATCCCCTACCTCCTCGGCTTCGCGAACGAGATGGAGGTCGAGCGCGACCACGTCCTCGACAAGCCGAAGAAGAAGGGCGAGGAGGACCCCTACGCCGAGTCCGAGAAGGAGATGGACGAGGCGAACCGGCAGGAGGACGAGGACACCGGCGAGGACGAGCAGATGTCCTTCGAGGCGCTGGAGTCCGACGCCGTCTTCGACCGGGTCCTCTACGACGGCGCCGAGTTCGGCATGCAGGCGCACCCGGGCAGCGAGGAGGAGCAGGACTACCTCGGCATCCCCGGGCTGCTGGAGCCGGACCAGGTGCAGATGCTGCTCCAGAAGCGGCAGTCGCGGCAGATCGCGCACAGCCGGCGCAGGCCGGACGAGCAGGCGGACCTGCTGGAGCTGCCGGCCGAGCGGCGGCCCGTGGTGTCGCACAAGGAGCTGCTGGAGCTGCGCAAGTCGCTGAACACGATGGTGGGCGCGTACGTCCACCAGAGCGGCAAGCCGCACGGGGTGATCCACACCGAGCTGCGCCGGGTGTGCGGCGGCCCGCCGAGCGCGGAGGCGACGGCGGGCCAGCTCAAGGAGCGGATCAAGAAGGTGCAGGAGTGGGCCACCCGGATGCGGTGAGTCCGCCGGCCCGTCCGTGGGCGAGGCCGGGAGGGAACGGGGTCCGTGCGCGGTGCGCGCGGACCCCGTTCTCGTCCCGCGTGGGTCAGGAGGTGACGCGGCGACGACGGCCGGTGCCGGCGACCAGGGCGGCGCCCATGGCCAGGGCCACACCGCCGGCGCCGAGCGCCCAGGTGGTGGCGGCGTCGGAACCGGTCTCGGCGAGCTCCCCGCCGGTGTGGGTACCGGTACCGGTGCCCGTGCCGGTGGTGCCACCGCCGTTGTTGTCGACGATCGGCGTGGTGGTGCCGCCGCCGTTGGGCTTGGTGTTGTTGTTGCCGCCACCGGTGTTGCCGTTGTTACCGGTGTTGCCGCCGGTGTTGCCACCGCCGTTGTTGCCGCCGCTGCCGGCCTTCTTCAGCACGGCGCGGGCGAAGTTGGTGTCGGAGAAGATCTCCTCGCCCTGGACGTTGCTCCAGCCGACCGCGGCGAGCGCGAACTCGGTGCCGGGGGCGTCCTTGGCGAACTTCAGGCGCAGCTTGAGGTCGAACTTGTCGCCCTTCTCGATGGAGCCGCGGCCGAAGTCCAGCGCGAAGGCGTCCTGCTCGCCCTCCGCCTCGACCGGGTACCAGCCCCACTTGCCGTTCTCGTCGGGCAGGTACACCTCCAGGGAGATGTGGCCCGACTTGAACTCGGTCGTGCGGGTCAGCAGGTTCAGACCGAGGCTGTAGTCCTCCAGGTCCTCGCCGTCGGAGTTGTCCACGACCAGGGTGAACTCCTTCCAGCCGGTGCCGGCCGTGAAGGAGGACGGGACGTCCTTGAGGGTGAGCTTCGGGCCGTTGGCCTCCCACTCCGCGCCGTCGAGGGCCTCCTCGGCGATCTTGGCGTCCGAGGCGGCCTTCTCCGGGCTCGGGGCCGGGACCGGCGCCGGGAAGACCGGGGGCACCAGGGGCGGGGTGACGACCGGCGTCTGCACGCCCGGGGTCTCCACCTTGGTCGGTTCCTCGGCGGCCGGCTTCTCGGCCGGGGCCTGCTCGGCGGGCGTCTCGGCGGGCGTCTCGACCTTCGCCGGGGTCTCGGCCTTCGCGGGCGTCTCGGCCTTCGCGGGCGCCTCGGCGGCCGGGGCGGCGTCCTCCTTCGGAGCCGCGTCCGGGGTCGTGACCGCCGGGTTCTGTACCTCGTCCGCCATCGCGGGCGTGGCCATGAGGACCGTCGGGCCCACCACGGCGGCGGCGGCGACGACGGCCATGCGCTTCAGCTTCACTCGTACTTCTTTCCCCTACGTGTGCTTCGGGCGGCTGTAGCCGCCTTCCGCCCACCCCCAACGTCTTTTTGAACACGATCAGAGTAATGGGCGTGTAAAGCGATTTTCGGCCCGGGGAGATTACGAATTGACACATGCGCGCGCGGAAACGCGCACAAACCGGCAGTTGGCGCCCGGATTCTGGACGAGGCCTTCCGCTGAGCGGACCCGCTCGCTACTGTCCCCGCATCGAACGCCCCGTGGCAGCGCCGCCGCGGGAGCGCAGCCGGTGCCATGGCCGCTACCGGCGGCCTCTCCGTGCGTCGCCGAGGGACCGGCAGCGCTCCGCCTCGCGAGAGTCACCGCCGCCCACATACACAGAGGGAGAGGCGTCGTGACCGCGGAGACCTCCCAGACTCTCGACCGAGGACTCAGAGTCCTCAAGCTGCTCGCCGACACCGACCACGGTCTGACCGTCACCGAGCTGTCCAACCGTCTCGGTGTGAACCGCACCGTCGTCTACCGGTTGCTCGCCACCCTGGAACAGCACGCCCTGGTCCGCCGCGACCTCGGCGGCCGGGCCCGGGTCGGCCTCGGCGTGCTGCGGCTGGGCCGACAGGTCCACCCGCTGGTGCGCGAAGCCGCGCTGCCCGCGCTGCGCTCGCTCGCCGAGGACATAGGCGCCACCGCGCACCTGACCCTCGTGGACGGCTCCGAGGCGCTCGCCGTCGCCGTCGTGGAGCCCACCTGGACCGACTACCACGTCGCCTACCGGGCCGGCTTCCGTCACCCGCTGGACCGCGGCGCGGCCGGCCGGGCCATCCTGGCCGCCCGCCAGGGCACGCTCATCGACCCCGGGTACACGCTGACCCACGGGGAACTCGAAGCGGGCGCCAGCGGCGCCGCCGCCCCGCTCGTCGGGATCACCGGCCTGGAGGGCAGCGTCGGCGTGGTCATGCTGGCCGACGCCGTGCCCGAACGCGTCGGCCCGCGCGTGGTCGACGCGGCGCGCGAGGTCGCCGACGCACTGCGCTGAGGCGGGCCGGGCGGCGCGGGTCGGTAGATTGGCGGGGTGCTCTCTCGCCTCACACGTCTGCCGCGTCCCGCCGCCCTGGCCGTCTGCGCCGCGCCCCTGCTCGGCCTGTTCGCCGTCGCCGCCCTCGCACCGCTGCCCTTCGTGATCGCGCAGCCCGGACTCACGGCCGACGTGCTCGGGGCGAAGGACGGCAAACCCGTCATCGTCGTCACGGGCGCCCCCACCCGGGAGACGAAGGGCCAACTGCGGATGACGACCATCCAGGCCACCGGCCCGTCCTCCACGGTGCGGCTGCCGCAACTCCTCGACCACTGGTTCGACGGCAGCCGGGCGGTCATGCCCAAGGAGGCCGTCTACCCCTCCGGCGGGAGCGACCGGGAGATCGAGGAACACAACCTGGAGGAGATGACCAGGTCCCAGTCGGACGCCGCCGAGGCCGCGCTCGGATACCTCCGCAAGGACCCGAAGGACGTCAAGGTCGCGCTCAACCTCGCCGACGTCGGCGGACCCAGCGCAGGACTCCTCTTCTCCCTCGGCATCATCGACAAGCTCGACGGCGACGGCAGCGGCGGCGACCTCACGGGCGGGCGCAACATCGCCGGTACGGGGACCATCGCCGCCGACGGCCGGGTCGGCGCGGTGGGCGGGGTCGCGCTGAAGACGCAGGCCGCGCACCGCGACGGGGCGACCGTCTTCCTCGTGCCGATGGACGAGTGCTCCGACGCCCGCACCGACCTGCCCGAGGGCCTGCGGCTGATCCCCGTCACGACCCTGACGGACGCCGTGAACTCCCTGCGGGCGCTGAATCGCGGCGGCACCGTCCCGACGTGCTGACGGGCGCCGGGGCCGGGGTCGGCCCCGGGGGCGGCGCGGGGACGGCAGGACGCCGGACCGGCGCACCGCCGTCCAGGCCGCGCCAGGACGGGAAGACCAGCGGGGTCAGCGTCGTCACCAGGTAGACGCCGCCGAAGAGGAGCAGCGCCGCCGTCAGGCCCGCCCCGTCGACCAGGAGGCCGGCGGCGAGTCCGCCCATCGGCATGGCCAGCTCGCTGCCCGCCGTGCTCACGCCGGCGACCCGGCTGCGCATCTCCTCCGGGACGTGCTCGTACACGACCGTGGTCAGGATGGGATTGAGCACGCCCGCGCCCAGACCCGCCAGCGCCATGGTGACCGCCAACGGCAGCGGGGTGTCGGTGAAGGCGGCGACCGCGTACCGGGTGGTGCCGCAGAGCAGGAACGCTCCCGTGAACACCGCCCGCCGGGGGAAGCGCTCGCCCCACGTTCCGTAGAGCAGGGCCCCCAGCAGCGCGAAGCCGCCGAAGAGGGACACCATCAGGCCCAAGGCGCCGGCGCCGCCGAGGGCCCGCTCCCCGTGCACGGGGAGCAGGACGGCTGACCAGCCCTGGTCGAGGCCGTTGGTCACCATCACCATCACGGTGATGCCGAGCAGCAGCCGGGAGCGCGTCAGGAACCGCAGACCCTCCATGAGTTCGGCCCGGTAGGAGGCGAACGAGACCTCGCGCGGGAAGCGTTGGGGTTCGGCGGCCGGTACGCCGCGCACGAACGCGGCGACCAGCAGCGCGGAGAGCGCGAACGTGACCGCGTCCAGGAACAGGATCGTTTCCGCGCCGAAGGCGGCGATCAGCAGGCCGGACACCGCCGCCCCGATCATCCGGGCCCCGCGCGAGGCGGCGTCGTAGAGGCTCGCGGCGCGCGCGACCGTGGTACCCGCGTGCTCGGCGAGACTCGGCAGCAGCACGTGGCGCGCGGTGAGGCCGGGCGTGTGCACGAGCCCGCCGACCGCCATCAGCGCGCACAGCATCCAGAACTCCAACAGGCCCGCGTGGTACAGCAGCGGGATCGCGCCGACCGACAGGGCGCAGACGAGGTCGGAGAGGGCGGAGACCCGGCGGCGGCCGATCCGGTCGATGACCGGCCCGCCGACCAGGGCCGCCACGACGACCGGGAGGGTGGCGCAGAAGGCGACCACCCCGGCCCGGCCGGCGCTGCCGGTGGTCTGGAGCACGAACCACGGGACGCCGATGAGGGTGAGCGAACTTCCCGTGATGGAGATGGTGTTGGCGGCGAGGAGCGCCGCGAACGGCCGTCCGTTCACGCGGCGCGGCCCTGGAGGCGGGCGTGGAGGTGCGCGGGGCGCATCAGCCTGATCCCGGCGTGGACCAGGGCCTCGCCGACCCGGTTGCGCAGGGCGGTCAGGGCGGGGGAGGGGAGGGGCGGTGTGGGGGCGGCGGTGCGGGCCAGGTGCCGGGCGGCGGCCTCGGCGGCCAGTTCGGCGGCGCGGGCGGCGTGCGCGGCGGCGTACGTCTCGGGGTGCGGGAAGGCGTGCACGGCGGGACTCCTTCTGCGGGTGGGATCGCGGGTCAGGCCCCGGGGGGCGTCTTGCTCCTCCGGGGGAAGGCGTGCGTGTGGACGCGGACGGTCTCGGTGTCCTCGGACCGCGGCGCGTCCCGGTAGCTGTTGACCAGCTCGTGCATCCGCCGGATCAACTCGCGGCTCTGCGCGGGCGTCAGGCGCAGGGTGAAGTCGCTCATGTCGGAGGAGGTGGCGCGCCACTCCCGGGACCAGGAGTGGGAGTCGCCCAGCCAGGTGCTCAGCTCCTGGGTGTGGATCGTGGCGACCTCGTGCCGGAAGGCCGCCGCCGCGCCGCGGGTCTCGGGACTGTCGTCGTGCAGGAGGGTCTCGTCGAGGACGGTGCCGTCGTGGCTGGACCTCCACCAGCGCTCGCGGCCCTTGCCGTGTTCGGGAGCGTCCTCGACGAACCCGTGCGCGGCGAGTTGGCGCAGGTGGTAGCTGGTGGCTCCGCTGGACTCGCCGAGCGCAGCGGCCAGTTGGGAGGCGGTGGCCGGTCCGTCCTTGCGCAGGGTCGACAGCAGGCGCATGCGCAGGGGGTGCGCCAGGCCGCGCAGGGAACGGGCGTCGAGGGTGTGGACCGACTCCCCGATCGTTCCCGCGGGCTCGCGGTCCGGCTCGCGGTCCGGCTCGCGTTCGGGCTCGGGGACGCGTTCGGGCTCGGGCGCGTTCGCCGTGGGCTCGCTCTTCTCGGGCATGCCCCCACCGTACGAGTTGCAAAGACTTCTATGCAAGGGTTTCTTTGCATAGAAGTCTTTGCGTCGATTCAGCGGTCTCCGGCCGCCTGTTCCACCAGGGGGATGATCCGCAGGGGTACCGGGTTCTCCATGACGATCGCCGTCGAGGCGCGCACGATCCCCTCGAAGCCGACCACCCGGTCGATCACCCGCTGGAGGTCCGCGTTGGACCGCGCCACGAGTCGGCAGAGCATGTCCCCGTGCCCGGTCGTGGTGTGCAGCTCCAGCACCTCCGGCACCCCGTCGAGGTGCGCCCGTACGTCCGCCCCCTGCCCCTGTTTGATCTCCAGGGTGGCGAAGGCCGTCACCGGATAGCCCAGGGCCGTCGGGTCCACCTGCGGGCCGAAGCCGCGGATCACCCCGTTCGACTGGAGCCGGTCCAGCCGGGCCTGCACCGTGCCGCGCGCCACCCCGAGCCGGCGCGAGGCCTCCAGGACCCCGATCCGGGGCTCGCGCGCCAACAGGACGATGAGCCGGCCGTCGAGTTCGTCGATGCCCATGCGCGGGGTACCCGTACCTTCCTTGGAATGGCTGGTCATACTGCACAGATCTCTCAGTCATCCTGCGCCAGTGCTGGTCATTCTGTACAGCAGAAATGGAAACTATTGCGCAGCTTGTGGAAGGGCGGGAATCTGCGCTCATGACTGAGTCTCTGGCGAACCTCGAAACCACCCCGCAGACCGCGCGTGACGCCGACCCCTTCCCGGTGAAGGGCATGGACGCGGTCGTCTTCGCCGTGGGCAACGCCAAGCAGGCCGCGCACTACTACTCCACGGCCTTCGGCATGAAGCTCGTCGCCTACTCCGGACCGGAGAACGGCAGCCGCGAGACGGCCAGCTACGTCCTCACGAACGGCTCCGCGCGCTTCGTCCTCACCTCGGTCATCAAGCCGACGACGGACCACGGCCGCTTCATCGCCGAGCACGTCGCCGAACACGGCGACGGCGTGATCGACCTGGCGATCGAGGTCCCGGACGTCCGCGCGGCGTACGCCTACGCCGTCGAGCAGGGCGCGCGCGGCCTGGACGAGCCGTACGAGGTCAAGGACGAGAACGGCACCGTCGTCCTGGCGGCCATCGCCACCTACGGCCAGACCCGCCACACCCTCGTCGAGCGCGGCGACTACGACGGCCCCTACCTGCCGGGCTACGTGGCCGTCGACCCGATCGTGGCGCCGCCCGCCAAGCGCACCTTCCAGGCCATCGACCACTGCGTGGGCAACGTCGAGCTCGGCCGCATGAACGAGTGGGTCGCGTTCTACAACAAGGTCATGGGCTTCACCAACATGAAGGAGTTCGTCGGCGACGACATCGCGACCGAGTACTCGGCGCTGATGTCGAAGGTCGTCGCGGACGGCACCAAGAAGGTGAAGTTCCCGATCAACGAACCGGCGATCGCGAAGAAGAAGTCGCAGATCGACGAGTACCTGGAGTTCTACAACGGACCCGGCGTGCAGCACATCGCGCTCGCCTCGAACGACATCGTCGCGACCGTGCGCACCATGCGCGCCGCCGGCGTGCAGTTCCTGTCCGTGCCGGACACCTACTACGACACCCTCGGCGAGTGGGTCGGCGACACCCGCGTCCCGATCGACGAGCTGCGCGAGCTGAAGATCCTCGCCGACCGCGACGAGGACGGCTACCTGCTCCAGATCTTCACCAAGCCGGTCCAGGACAAGCCGACCGTCTTCTTCGAGATCATCGAGCGCCACGGGTCGATGGGCTTCGGCAAGGGCAACTTCAAGGCCCTGTTCGAGGCGATCGAGCGCGAGCAGGACAAGCGCGGCAACCTCTAGTCGCACGGCGCGGACGCCCCCGGAGCCCTGACGGGTGCCGGGGGCATCGGCGTGCGCGCGTACGGGGCGCCGGCCGGGACCGGGGACCGCCGGAGGGGACGGCCCCCGGTCCCGGCCGGCCCCGTGCCGTGGCCGCGCTCAGCCCGTCGCCGCGGGCTTCGCGCCCGCCGTGCCCGCCGTGGCCGTCGCGCCGTCCTTCGGGGGCTGCGCGGCCGGCTCCCGCTTCGGCTCCCGCTTCGCTTCCGGCTCCCGCTTCGGTTCCGGGGCCGGCTTCGGTTCCGGGGCCGGCTTCGGCTTCGGTCGGGGGTTCGCCCGGGGCATCTCCGGCGGGGTCCACGGCGTGGTCGGCCTCATGTGCTCCGGTCCGCCCGCCGGCGGCTGCCCGACGGCCTCCAGGGCCGCCTTCGCGAGCGGCGCGCGCACCGGCGAGAAGCGCGGATTGGTCCGCAGCGTCTCCTGGAGGTGGCGCCGCGCCGCCGCCTCGTCGCCGAGGCTCCGCTCGATCACCGCCCGGTGGTAGGAGAACTCCGCGCTCCGCAGCCCCTGCTCCGTGGCCTTCTTCGCGTACTCCAACGCCGAGGCGTCGTCCCCGGCCTTGTGCAGCGCCCACCCGAGGGCGTCGGCCACCTGCACGTTCCGGTGCCGCGTCCACTCCGCCGACAGGCGGCGCACCGCCCCGCCCGGATCCCCGTGGTCCGCCTCGTACAGGCCGAGCACCACCGACTCGTCGACCCCGTCGCGCCCGCCCCGCGCCGCCAGCACCGCCAGCCGCTCGTACGGGGCCCGGGCCTCCGCCTCCCGCCCGAGCGACTCCAGCAGCTCACCCAGTTCCAGCGCCAGGCGCGGCTCCGCCGCCCGGCCCAGCGCCAGCCGGTAGTCCCGTACGGCCTCCCCGCCGCGCCCCAGCCCGGCCAGCGCGCGGGCCCGCCCGCCCAGGGCCTCGGCCTGCGCCGGGTCCGTGCGCAGCGCGGCCTCGTACTGGGTCAGCGCCTCCGAGGTCTCCCCGCGCTCGAAGGACAGCTCCCCGAGCCGGAACAACACGTACGCCTTCTCCGCCGGCGAGCGGGCCGCGCCCGCCGCGTGCTCCAGGGAGACCACCGCGTCCTCGCGCCACCCCCGGTCCCGGTAGACCTGCGCGGCCCTCAGATGGGCCGCCAGACCCGGCCGGAGCTCCATCAGGCGCTCCATCGTGGACTGCGCGGCCTTGTAGTCGCCCAGACCCGCGTACGCGTCCACGAGGACCGGGTACGCCGTCCAGCGCCGCGGCGCCTGCGCCCGTACCAGCTCGCCCCACTTCTTCCCGGTGCCGAAGTCCCGACGGGCGTTGGCCAACGCGCCCATGCCCGTCATCGCGTCGAAGTTGCCCTTCTCGGCGGGCCGGACCTCCAGCGACCGCTTCAGCGCCTTCTCCGCCTTCGGGTACCAGCCCGAATCGGCCGTACGCCGCGCCTGTTCCAGGTACGCCGATCCGAGGACCGCCCACGAGGCGTCGTCGTCCGGATGCCCGGCGACCCACTTCTCCCGGTCCGCCACCAACGCCGTCACGTCCACCGCCGCCGCCGGGGCGCCGAGCCCCACCGCCGACGCGGCCCGTTCGCTCGGCCCCGGCGGGCGCGCGTCGTCGCCCGTACGGGCCGGGCGGATCAGCAGGGCCCCGGCGATCAGGACCACCGCCACCGCGGCCGCCACGACCGTCTTGCGGCCGGTGAAGGTCACGGGCGGCGCGGGCTGCTGCGCTTGCTCGTCGAATCCGTCCATGCGCTCACTGTGCGTCAATATGAAGAGACCGCCGAGGTGTCCGAACCCGCCGGCGGCCGTGTTCACACCGATGGCCCCGGCTGCCACCCTGGCCCCATGGATGACTCCGTGGACACCCCCGTGGACGAAGCACCCCCCACCCTCCCCGCACCCGTCGGGGAACTCCTCGCGCGACTGCGCGCGGGCATGCCGGCGGAGGCGGTCCTCACCGAC
Organism: Streptomyces sp. NPDC103540; assembly: GCF_055584445.1. Classification (NCBI taxonomy): domain Bacteria; kingdom Bacillati; phylum Actinomycetota; class Actinomycetes; order Kitasatosporales; family Streptomycetaceae; genus Streptomyces; species Streptomyces sp. NPDC103540. The sequence continues at coordinate 966,448 of NZ_JBVJMA010000001.1, read as the reverse complement.
CCCGCGGTGACCGCCTCCTACGCCCGCGACATGGCCGGCTTCTGCGCCGCCGGAACCCCGGCCGCCGTCGTCCTGCCCCGCACCGTGGAGCAGGTCCGACACGTCCTGCGCACCGCGACCGCCCTACGCGTCCCCGTCGTCCCCCAGGGCGCCCGTACGGGCCTGTCGGGGGCCGCCAACGCCACCGACGGGTGCGTCGTCCTCTCGCTCGTGAAGATGGACCGGATCCTGGAGATCGACACCGTCGACCGGATCGCCGTCGTCGAACCGGGCGTGGTCAACGCCGTGCTGTCGCGCGCCGTCGCCGAACGAGGCCTGTACTACCCGCCCGACCCCTCCAGCTGGGAGCAGTGCACGATCGGCGGCAACATCGGCACGGCCTCGGGCGGCCTGTGCTGCGTCAAGTACGGGGTCACCGCCGAGTACGTGCTCGGCCTCGACGTGGTGCTGGCCGACGGACGGCTGCTGCGCACGGGGCGCCGTACCGCCAAGGGCGTCGCCGGATATGACCTCACCCGGCTGTTCGTGGGGTCCGAGGGCAGCCTCGGCGTGGTCGTGGGCGCCGTGCTGGCGCTGAAGCCCGCCCCGCCCCGGCAGCTCGCGCTGGCCGCCGAGTTCCCCTCCGTCGCCGCCGCCTGCGCGGCCGTGTGCGCCGTCATGGAGGCGGGGCTGGCGCCCTCGCTGCTGGAGCTCATGGACCGTACGACCGTCCGCGCCGTCAACGCCCTCGGGAAGATGGGGTTGCCCGAGAGCACGGAGGCCCTGCTGCTGGCCGCGTTCGACACCCCGCACGCGCCCGCCGAACTCGCCGCCGTCGGGGAGCTGTGCGCGGCGGCCGGGGCCACCGCCGTCGTACCCGCCGAGGACGAGGCGGAGTCCGAACTGCTGCTCCAGGCCCGCCGGATGTCCCTGACCGCGCTGGAGGCCCTGCGCCCCGCGACGATGATCGACGACGTCTGCGTGCCCCGGTCGCGGCTGGCCGAGATGCTGGACGGGACGGCCGCGATCGCGCGGGAGTACGACCTCCTCATCGGCGTCTGCGCGCACGCGGGGGACGGGAACACCCACCCGGTCGTCTGCTTCGACCCCGCGGACGAGGACGAGACGCGGCGGGCCCGGGAGTCCTTCGACGCCATCATGGCCCTCGGTCTGGAACTCGGCGGGACCATCACCGGCGAACACGGGGTCGGGGTCCTGAAGAAGGAGTGGCTGGCGCGCGAACTCGGGCCGGTGGGAATGGAGATGCAGCGCGCCGTCAAGCGGGCCTTCGACCCGCTCGGACTGTTGAACCCGGGCAAGCTCTTCTGAGTCGGTCGTCGGCGGCGGCGGCGGCGGGGTCGGGGTCGGCGGGGTCGGCGGGGGAGGGGGCGGCCCGGCCGGGTCGCCCGACGTCGGGTGGTCCGTCGGGCGTTCGGTGTCGGCCGGGTGCGCGGGCGCCGGGTCCGGGTGAGGGCGGCGAGGCGTCGGGTTCATCTCGGTGTCGCCCATCACAGGTCGCCGTCCGCGGACTCGTCCGAGGGCCACGGGTCGCGCAGCCACAGCTCGTCGGCCGGGGTCGGGGTGAGCAGTTCGGCCAGGGCCGCGTCCAGGCCGAGCCGCTCGGCCTCGGTCCCGGGCGGCACCACGCGCAAGGTGCGCTCCAGCCAGGCCGACACCGAGCCGGCCGGGGCCTCCAGCAGCGCGTCCCCGTCCGGGGAGCTGAGCGCCATGCACAGGACCGACTGGTTGTCGATCTTCGTGGGCCAGATCCGGACGTCTCCGTGCCCGCACGGGCGGAACACCCCCTCGACGAGCAGTTCGCGGGCGAAGGTCCAGTTCACCGGGGTGCTGGAGCCGGTGTGGAAGGTGACGTGCACGGCGTACGGGTCGTCGGTGAGGTAGAGCAGTTTCGCGGGGACGGGGACGCTGCGCTCGGGGGACAGGACCAGCTTCAGTTCCAGCTCGCGCTCGATGACGGGGTGGTGCATGACGGCCTCACTTCGGTGCGTTCGGTTCCGTGCGCGGGGTCGGATCGCGCCCCGCACCCGAAGAGAGCGCCGTCCCGCCCGGAAATGACGCGACTTCGGGCAACGGATCGAGGTTGGCCGAAATCTTTCGGTTGACCGAAAGCAGACCGATGGGGTGAAGGGCGACCGCAGCGGGGTGAGGTTCGCCCGAAGGCTTGGAATCTCCCGTTACCGGACCTGTCGGGAGGGGGTTCTTGGCTATGGTCCTCCCCTTGGGTCCTCCCCTGCACAAGCCTCAAGCCACGATCGGAGTTGGGGACATTGACGGCCTCCCCTGGTGACGGCGAGCACGCGGCCCGCGAGGGCTACTACCCCGATCCGTCCATCCCCGGGTACGTCCGGTACTGGAACGGCGCCGCGTGGGTTCCGGGTACGAGCCGCCCCGCCGCGCCCGCGGACGAGACGGGGCCGGTGTTCCTGGACCAGACCTCCGTGACCGAGCCGCTGCCCGACCCGGGCTCCGCGTACGGGCCGGAGCGGGTGCGCGAGCGGGCCCGCGAGCACCGGGCCGAGCCGGCGGCCGGGGCGGCGGGCTGGCAGGTCGACCCCGTCCACCAGATGGGCTTCGGCGGGCCCCGCGACGCGCGGGTGTCCTGGGGCGGTCCGGCGGAAGCCGAGGCGCGCCCCGGCGGGATCTCCCTGGCCCGCCCCGCGACGGCCGCCGCGGGTGCCCACGCCGCCGCCCCGCCCGCCCACGCGGCCGCGCGGCGCCTCCCGGCGCAGGCCGCCCCCGCCCCCGCCCCGGCCGCCCCGGCCGCGCCCTTCCCGCCCGCGCCGGCTCCGGTCACGCCCTTCCCGCCCGCGCCGGCTCCGGCCGCGCCCGCTCCGGCCGTCGCGGCCCCCGCCGCCGTCGCCCCCACCCCCGTCACCCCGGCCCCGGTCGAGAGCATCGGCATCCTGTCCGCCCGGCCGCCCGCCTGGCCCGACGCCCCCGGGGGCGGCGGCGGCCGCACCGGCCTCACCGCCGCCTGGCCGGAGGCCACCCCCGCCGCCACGGCGACCCCCTCCCCGGCCCCGCCGGCCGCACCGGCCCCGGTCCGGACCCCCGCGCCGGCCCCGCGTCCGGCCCCCGACCCCGCACCGGCCCCGTCACCGGTCCGCGGCCCCGCGCCCGAGCCCGCCGCCCCGGCGGCCTCGGCCGCCCCCGCCCGTCCCCGCCCCGCCGCCGGCGCTCCCGCGCCCGAGCCCGCCGAGGCCGCCCCCGATCCCGCCCCCGAGCGACGGCCCGAGGCCACCCGGGCCGTCTTCGAACGGATGGCGGAGCGGGCCGTGCGCCCCGCCGGGCTCGGCCGCCGCCTCCTGGCCCGGACGGTGGACTGCGCGGTCCTCGCCGGGGTGGCCGTCGCCACCGCGCTGCCGCTCGTACCCCGCGTGACGGAGCACGTCCGGGCCAAGGTGGAGGCCGCCCGGGGGAGCGGACGGACCACCACCGTGTGGCTGCTCGACGCCACCACCGCCGGCCACCTCGGCCTGCTGCTCGGCGTCCTGCTGCTCTTCGCGGTCTGCTACGAGGTCCTGCCCACCGCCCGCTGGGGCCGCACCCCGGGCAAGAAGCTGTTCGGGGTGCGGGTCCTGTCCGCCGCCACCCTGCGCCCGCCCGGCTTCGGCCGGTCCCTGCTGCGCTGGGCGACGTACGCCCTCCTCGGCCTGCCCGGGAGCCTCGCCTGCCTGCTGGACCGGCCGCGCCGGCGGGCCTGGCACGACCGCGCCGCCGGTACCTACGTGTCCCGCTGAACCGGCCGGACGGGCCGGTCCCCCGAACGGACCGCGTCCCGTTGCGCGGTGCGCGGGCCCGGGTTCGACTCGGGCCATGAGCACCGACCAGCCGCCGCCGGGCCGGCAGCCCGAGGACGACCCGTTCCTCAAGAAGCCCCAGGAACCGACGCCTCCGTCGGGCGGTTCGCCGTACGGTTCGCCGCCCCCGCCCCCCGGCGGCGGTTACCCCCCTCCGCCGCCCCCGCCCCCGGGCGGTGGCTATCCCCCTCCGCCGCCCCCGTACGGCGGCGGAGGGGGTGGCTACGGGATGCCGGACCCGCTCGCCGGGATGCCGCCGCTGGCCGACTTCGGCCGCCGGCTGGCCGCCCGCGTCATCGACGTGCTGATCGTCGGCGTGCCCCTGTACCTGATCCAACTGCCGTTCAACAGCAGTCGATACGTGATCGACACCGACAAGGGCGAGGACGTCACCGAGGTCATCACCAAGTCGTACGGCGGTACCGGTCTGCTGTGGACGCTGATCTCGATCGTCGCGTACGTGGGCTACGACTGGTGGTTCACCAAGAAGAGCGGCCAGACCGTCGGCAAGCGGGCCATGGGGCTGCGCGTGGCGATGCTCAACGACGGCAGCGTGCCCCCCTCCAACCCGGCGCTCGGGCGGGCCGCCGTCCTGTGGGTGCCGACGCTGGTGTGCTGCTTCTGCCTGTGGCCGCTCGCGTTGATCGTGTCGATGCTCGTCGACAAGCCGTACCGGCAGGCCCTGCACGACAAGGTGGCCAAGACCGTGGTGGTCAAGGTCACCTGAGTCCCCGTACGCCGCGACGCGCGGGCGGCCGTCCCCCCGGGGGTCGGCCGCCCGCCGCGTTGTCGCGGTGGGGCGCCGGCGCGGTGGTCGCGGCGCCGCGGGATCAGTGGTGGACGGGGTGTTCGGTGCCCGCCGTGCGCGGCTGCGGCACCCGGGCCGCGTCGGGGGCGCCCGTCGCGGGATCCGTCGCGGGGGCCGTGGTCGGGGCCCGGTCCGGGCGGGCCGCGCCGCGGGCGTGGCGGCCGCGGCGGCGCGGCAGGGGCACCGTGAGCGCCACCAGCAGGCCGAGGGCGAGCGCGGCGGCCGAGATGACCGCGACCCCGATCCCCGTGCTGGTCTGCGAGAGCAGCAGCATGGCGATGGTGGACACGATGACGGTGGCGGAGCCGTAGGCGAGCTGTGCGGCAGTCGGACGCGGCATGACGTTTTCCGTCCTCGGAGGCGGCGAGGGGGAGCCGGCTCGACGGGCGCGCGTCGAGTGACCCTCAGGGATTCGATGCCCGGCGGGGACCGGAGGTAAGCGTGACCTCACCCACGGTGCCGGTGCACGGGGGGCGCACGGGGGTCGCGCGCGCCCGCCGGCGGACGACGGCCGTCCCGGATCGTGGACCGTTCGCCCCGGATGGGACCGTAAGACGAGGGAACGTCCGAATAGCGGAACTCCCTGACCGCATAGTGCAGTTGTAAGGAAGAAGTCAAGGTCTGTCTTTTCTTTAGACTCTCCGGTCAAATGTCGTCACTTGAGACGCGCGCCGCGCGGAACCCCCCGCTCCTATGGAGACGTTCCGACCTACGTTGCGGCCGCGGGAGGGGAACGACATCAAGTGACCAGCAACTCCGCCAGAAGGCGTGCCCTGCGCACCGCGGCCGTCGGCGTGACGATGGCCGCGACGGCTGCTTCCGGAGCCTTCATCACCACGGCCCAGGCCGACAGCAGTTGGGGTGGCGCCCCGGCCGTCGACCGGCAGGACCCGACCGCTCCCTCGAAGGAGAAGGTCAAGCACGACCTCGAAGGTCCGTTCAGCAAGCAGCAGGCGCAGCAGCGCGAGGCCGCCCTCGACCAGGTGCTCTCGGGCAAGAAGAACGTCGAGCAGCGCGGCGCCTCGAAGGTCGTCAAGCTCGACGACAAGAAGTACGTCGAGCTCGGCCGCGAGAAGACGGACAAGATCTTCACGATCCTCGTCGAGTTCGGCGACCAGGTCGACAACACGACCATGTTCGACCCGGACGGCCCCGGCCCCAAGCCGGAGGTCCCGAAGTACGGGGGAACCCCCGGTCCGCTGCACAACCAGATCGCGCAGCCGGACCGCGCGCAGAACAACAGCACCGCCTGGCGCAAGGACTTCAGCCGCCAGTACTTCCAGGACCTGTACTTCGGTACCGGCAACGGCAAGGAATCGCTGAAGACCTACTACGAGAAGACCTCCTCGGGTCGCTACTCGGTCGAGGGCGAGGTCTCCGACTGGGTCAAGGTCCCGTACAACGAGGGTCGTTACGGCTCGAACTACTGCGGCCAGACCAACTGCTCCAACGTGTGGGACACCGTCCGCGACGGCGTCACCGCGTGGACGGAGGCCCAGAAGAAGGCCGGCAAGACCGACGAGCAGATCAAGGCCACGCTGGCGCAGTACGACCAGTGGGACCGCAACGACTTCGACAACGACGGCAACTTCAACGAGCCCGACGGCTACATCGACCACTTCCAGATCGTCCACGCGGGCGAGGACGAGTCGGCCGGCGGCGGCGTGCAGGGCACCTCGGCCCTGTGGGCGCACCGTTGGTACGCCTACGGCACCGACGCGGGCAAGACCGGCCCGGCGAACAACAAGGCCGGCGGCACCCAGATCGGCAACACCGGCATCTGGGTCGGCGACTACACGATGCAGCCGGAGAACGGCGGCCTCGGCGTCTTCGCGCACGAGTACGGCCACGACCTCGGTCTGCCGGACCTCTACGACACCTCCGGTGGCGGCGACAACTCGGTCGGCTTCTGGTCCCTGATGTCGGCGGGCTCCTGGCTCGGCGAGGGCAAGGACTCCATAGGCGACCTCCCGGGCGACATGACCGCCTGGGACAAGCTCCAGCTGGGCTGGCTGAACTACGACAAGGCCAAGGCCGCGACGAAGTCCACCCACAAGCTGGGCGTCGCCGAGTACAACACCAAGGACAAGCAGGCGCTGGTCGTCGAGCTGCCCAAGAAGAAGGTCACCACCGACATCGTCGCCCCCGCCGAGGGTTCCTCGCAGTGGTGGAGCAACATGGGTGACGACCTCAAGAACACCCTGACCCGCACGGTCGACCTGACCGGCAAGAAGTCCGCCGCCCTGTCGCTCAAGGGCTGGTGGGACATCGAGGCCGACTACGACTACCTCTACACCGAGGTGTCCACCGACGGCGGCGCCACCTGGACCCCGCTCGCCGGCACCGCCGACGGCCAGGCCATCCCGGCCGACGCCTCCGGCAGCCCGTCGCTGACCGGTGTCTCCGGCGCCTGGAAGTCGCTGAACTTCCCGCTCGACGCCTACGCGGGCAAGAAGGTCGACCTCCGCTTCCGCTACCAGACCGACGGCGGCGCGGGCGGCAAGGGCTTCACCGGTGACGCCCTCTCCATCACCGCGGACGGCGCCACCGTCTTCACCGACGGCGCCGAGAACGGCGACAACGGCTGGACCGGCAAGGGCTTCTCCCGGATCGGCGCCGGCTTCACCAACGAGTACCCGCAGTACTACATCGCGGAGAACCGTCGCTACGTCTCCTACGACCGCACCCTCAAGGTCGGCCCGTACAACTTCGGTTGGGCCAACAGCAAGCCGGGCTGGGTCGAGCACTACCCCTACCAGGACGGTCTGCTGATCTGGCTGTGGGACCGGTCCCAGAAGGACAACAACACCAGCCAGCACCCGGGTTCGGGTCTGATCCTGCCGATCGACGCGAACGCCAAGCCGATGAAGTGGTCGGACGGCACCCTGCTGCGCAACAAGATCCAGCCGTACGACGCCACCTTCAGCGCGTACTCGACGGACGCCTTCACCCTGCACAAGAACGGTGAGTCGCTCTTCCTGAAGCCGAAGCCGGCGCAGCTGGTCTTCGACGACCACAAGGGCAAGTACTGGTACGAGGAGAACCCGACCGGCTCGGTGAAGGTCACTGACACCAACACCAAGATCAAGATCGCCAAGGAGACCTACGATGGTCTCGAAATGACGATCGAGGTCGGTCCTTCGGTCAAGTAGTACTCAAAACCGCAGGTCAAAGCGTGATCGGCCGTCGCCCTCTAGCGGGCGGCGGCCGATCGCGTTTAGATGCGGGTGCGAGTTTTCTTATTGACGGGGGAGCTGAAGATCATGCCAGGTGGCGGTTTCGTCAGATTGCCGGGCGGCAGCGTGGTGGTCGCGCTCACGCTGCCGAGGCCGTCCGGTGAGGGCGGAAATGTCCGCGTGCTCGTGCACGCCGCGAACCGGGCCCGCGCCCTGACCAGGCTGCGGAACCTCGGGATGCGGGCCGTGTACCTGCGGGGCAACGCCCAGCCGCCCACGCCGGACGAGGTGACCGCCGTCCTGCACCACCCCGACGGCCTCCTGTGGCGGGCCGCCCCCGACCGCGCGAGCGAGCTCTGGCACCCCATCCGGGCCCTCCTGGGGACGTAGGGGCGCCCGGCGACCCCGAAGGGCACCCGGCGGCGCCTGGCGGCGTGCGACGGCGCGCGGGGCGCCCGTGGCGCCGCTGTGGGCGCCGCTACGGGCGCAGGGAGCCGACCAGGGTCACGCCCGCCGCCCGGAGGTCCGCGAGGGCCTTCTCGGTGGTGTGCGGGGCCACCGCGGCCGTCAGGTCCAGCAGGACGCGGGTGGCGAAACCGGCGCGGGCGGCGTCGAGGGCCGTGGCCTTGACGCAGTGGTCGGTGGCGATGCCGACCACGTCGACCTCGCTCACGTGGCGCTCGCGCAACCACGCCGTGAGCCCCTCGCCGTTCTCGTCCGCGCCCTCGAACCCGCTGTACGCGGCCTCGTACGCGCCCTTGTCGAAGACGGCGGCCACGGCGCCCGAGGCCACGGCGGGGGCGAAGTTCGGGTGGAAGCCCACGCCCTCGGTGCCGGCGACGCAGTGCACCGGCCAGGAGGTCTCGTAGTCCGGCTCGGCCGGCGGGCGCGCGAAGTGCGCACCGGGGTCGATGTGGTGGTCGCGGGTGGCGACGACGTGCCGGTACCCGGCGGTGGCCTGGCCGATCAGCTCGGTGATCGCGGCGGCGACGTCGGCCCCTCCGGTGACCGCGAGGCTGCCGCCCTCGCAGAAGTCGTTCTGTACGTCGACGACGATCAGTGCGCGGTGCATGTCGGGTGTCCTTGCGTTGTCGAGGGTGTCCGGGCGGTCGAGGGCGTCGTGGGCGTCGGGGTCCGCGTCCGCCGCTGCGCGGGCTCTTGCCCCGCCCCGCCCCACCCCGAAACCGCCGGCCGGCCCCGGCCGCTCCCCGCCGGGCGCGGGGAGCGGCCGGACGACCGGATCGTGTCTAGACGTACTCGGTCGGGATCACCGGCTCGCCGCGCGACAGCTGCGTCGCGGAGAGCGGCAGCCCGGCGCGGGCCTCGCGGTGGCGGTCGCGGGCCGCCTCCAGGGGCTCGCGGGCCACCACCTCGCCCGCCTTGACCAGCTGCGTGAGCAGCTGCGCGTCCGCCAGCGCGGCCGGCACCGGGCCCGTGCCCACGACCTCCGCCTCGGCGACGCCCTCCGCGTCCGCCCGTCGCGCGGCCCACTTGCGCCCGCCGATGGACGTCTTGCCGCCCGAGGACTTCTTCGCGACGGGCACCAGCGGGGCCTTCGGATCGGCCGAGGTCGCCCGCGCGACCAGCTTGTAGACCATCGAGCACGTCGGGTGCCCGCTGCCCGTGACCAGCTGGGTGCCCACCCCGTAGGCGTCCACCGGCGCCGCCGCCAGGGAGGCGATGGCGTACTCGTCCAGGTCGGAGGTGACCACGATCCGGGTGTCCGTCGCGCCCAGCTCGTCGAGCTGCTGGCGCACCCGGTGCGCCACGAGCAGCAGGTCCCCGGAGTCGATGCGGACCGCGCCCAGCCCCGTCCCGGCGACGTCCACGGCCGTGCGGACCGCCTCGGCGACGTCGTAGGTGTCCACCAGCAGCGTGGTCCCGGCGCCCAGGGAGGCGACCTGCGCCGTGAAGGCGTCCCGTTCGCTGTCGTGGACCAGGGTGAAGGCGTGCGCGCTCGTGCCGACCGTCGGGATCCCGTAGCGGAAGCCGGCCGCCAGGTCCGAGGTGGAGGTGAAGCCGCCGACGTACGCCGCCCGCGAGGCGGCCACCGCCGCCAGTTCGTGGGTGCGCCGCGCGCCCATCTCGATCAGCGGCCGGCTCCCGGCGGCCGAGGCCATCCGGGAGGCGGCGGCCGCGATCGCGCTGTCGTGGTTGAGGATCGACAGGATCACGGTCTCCAGCAGCACGCACTCCGCGAAGCTGCCCTCGACGCGCAGGATCGGGGAGCCGGGGAAGTAGACCTCGCCCTCCGGGTAGCCCCAGATGTCACCCGAGAAGCGGTACGAGGACAGCCAGTCCAGCGTCCGCATGTCGACGACGGCCCGTTCCCGCAGGAACTCCAGGACGGCGGCGTCGAAGCGGAAGTTCTCGACGGCGTCCAGCACGCGGCCGGTGCCCGCGACGACGCCGTAGCGCCGGCCCTCGGGCAGTCGCCGGGTGAAGACCTCGAAGACCGAGCGTCGGTCGGCGGTGCCGTTGGCCAGCGCGGCCTGCAACATCGTGAGCTCGTAATGGTCCGTGAAGAGCGCTGTCGACGGCACGTCCACCGGCAGGCCCAGGTCCGCAGGGTTCATGTCACGGATGCTAGCGCACATTTCGTCAAAGTGACGAGATGTAGGGGCCCGTTTGTGCGACGACCCCTCCGCAGTGGCAGCATGGGACGAGTGAGTGTTGCTCCCATTGAGATCGAACGCACCGAATCGGCCGAAGAGACCTACGCGGTCCCCGAACCCGACGTCCCCTGGGTGACCCTGGTGCACAACGACCCGGTCAACCTCATGAGCTACGTGACCTACGTGTTCCAGGCGTACTTCGGCTACCCGAAGGACAAGGCCACCCGCCTCATGCTCGACGTCCACCACAAGGGCAGGGCCGTCGTCTCCAGCGGCACCCGCGAGGAGATGGAGCGGGACGTGCAGGCGATGCACGGCTACGGCCTGTGGGCGACCCTCTCGCAGGACCGCAACTGATGGGCGGCGTGTTGTTCGAACCCCTGAAGGGCGGCGGCGCGGCCGTCGCCCTCGACGAGATCGAGATCTCCATCCTGCGCTCCCTCGCCGTCCAGCTCCTGGAGCTGATCGGCCCGGGGGAGCCCGAGCCGGCCGAGGACGCCGACCCGTTGGCGGTCCTCTTCGCCTCGGACGGCCCCACCGAGCCGCCGTCCGACCCGGCGCTGGCGCGCCTGTTCCCCGACGCCTACGGCGGCCCCGGCGCGGGCCCGAAGGACGACCCCGAGGAGCTGCGGGCCCGCTCGGCGGAGTTCCGCCGCTTCACCGAGAACGACCTGCGCACCCGCAAGCGTGAGGACGCGCTGGCCGTCGTGCGCAGTCTCGACGCGCTCACCCCGGGCGGTGACGGGGCGGCGGTGCTGGAGCTGGCCGGAGAGCTGCCGATGCGCTGGCTCGGCGCCCTCAACGACCTGCGGCTGACCATCGCGGCACGCCTGGAGATCACCGAGGACGACGAGAGCTCGGTGCTCTTCCGGCTCCCGGACGACGATCCGCGCAAGCCGATGGTGATGGCGTACCTGTGGCTCGGCGGACTCCAGGAGACGCTCATCGAGACCCTCTAGCGGCCGGTTCGGCCCCCGCGGCGTCCCGCGCGCCGCTCGAACCCCATCTCGAACCCCTTCTCGAACGTTCGCTCAGCGGACGCTCAAATCCGCATAACGATCAGATCACCGCCATGCGGTGATCTGATCGTTTTTCTGGCCTTATCGCCCGATTTTTTGGTGGCTTGCGCCGCATTGGCGGCCTTCGTTCACCCGTAAGCACGTGATAAATCTTCACGATCGCCGACGGGACGCCACCCCTGTTCCCCGGCCCGCTTGAACCGGCTGACCGCCGGCGTGCAACTCCATCCGTATCCGGGGGGATCGAGGACCCGATCCGCAGCCAATGCGAAGGCGCGGGTCGGCGTGGAGAAAGGCGCACCAAGACATGACCTCTGTGCAGGTCGAGCAGCACGACAGGACGCCCGGAGAGGGCGGCACGGGCGAGGGTGACGGCGAGGGGTACCACCGCGCACTGGGGGCCCGCCAGATCCAGATGATCGCGATCGGCGGAGCCATCGGCACCGGTCTCTTCCTGGGCGCCGGCAAGGCGATCTCGAAGGCCGGACCGAGCCTGATCCTGGCCTACGCCATCGCGGGCCTGGTCATCTTCTTCATCATGCGGGCCCTGGGCGAACTGCTCATGTACCGGCCCGTCTCCGGTTCCTTCTCGGACTACGCCCGCGAGTTCCTGGGCCCGTTCTGGGGTTACGCGACCGGCTGGACGTACTGGCTGTTCTGGGTGGTCACCGGCATCACCGAGGTCACCGCCGCGGCGAAGTACATGTCGTACTGGACGAACGACGGCTTCCCGCAATGGGCCTACGCGCTCATCTTCACCGTCATCCTCTACGCCGCGAACCTGATCTCCGTGAAGCTCTTCGGCGAGCTGGAGTTCTGGTTCTCCATGGTCAAGGTCACCGCCATCGTCGGCATGATCCTGATCTGCGCCGGCATCCTCACGATCGGCTTCTCCGACGCCGCCGCGACGGCCTCCGTCTCCAACCTCTGGAACGACCGGGGCTTCTTCCCCAACGGCATCGGCGAGACGCTGATGACCCTCCAGATCGTCATGTTCGCCTTCCTCGCGGTCGAGCTGGTCGGCGTCACCGCCGGCGAGTCGAAGGACCCGGCGAAGACCCTGCCCAAGGCCATCAACACCGTGCCGTGGCGCATCGCCGTCTTCTACGTCGGCGCGCTCATCATGATCATGTCGGTCATCCCGTGGTCCAACTTCAAGGCGGGCGAGAGCCCCTTCGTGCTGGCCTTCGAGAAGATGGGCCTCGGCGTCGGCGCCGCGATCGTCAACTTCGTCGTCCTGACCGCCGCGCTGTCCTCCTGCAACTCGGGCATGTACTCCACCGGCCGCATGCTGCGCGACCTCGCGCTCAACGGCCAGGGCCCGAAGTTCTTCACCCGGCTCACGAAGAACGGCACCCCGCTCGTCGGCACCACCTTCTCCGCCGCGCTGATGCTGGTGGGCGTCTGGATCAACTACGTCGCCCCGGGCAAGGCCTTCGACTACGTCGTCTCCTTCGCCACCATCTCCGGCATGTGGGCCTGGATCATGATCCTGGTCTGCCAGATCCGCTACCGCTCCAAGGCCGACCGCGGCGAGCTGCCCCAGTCGCCCTTCCGGGCCCCCGGCGCCCCCTGGACCAGCTGGTTCGCCCTGTTCTTCATCGGCATGGTCATCGTGATGATGGGCGTCGACAAGGACTCGCGCGTCTCGCTGTACTGCGCCCCGCTGTGGGGTCTGATCCTCGGCGTGTCCTACCTCGTCCTGAAGTCCCGCAACCCGTCCGGCGCCGCCTTCAACAAGGTCGTCCGGAGCCCCGCGGTCGTCGGCGCCGGCGAGGGTGACGGCGGCGACGCGGCCCCGAAGGCCCCGAAGTCCTCGTAGGACCCGAAGTCCTCGTCGGGCCCCTCGGTCCCACGCGGGCAAGCGCCCCCGAACCGTGAGTCCCGGCCGCCTGTCACGGCCGGGAACCACGCTCTCACGGACCCCGTGTCCACCATGCGGGCCCTCTCGTACCACTCCTCGGTACGAGAGGGCCCGTCTGCTTATCCTGTCGCTCATGCTGACCCTCACCCAGGCCATCCACGACCTCATCGTCGAACACGCCCGCAAGGACCACCCCGACGAGGCGTGCGGCGTCGTGGCCGGTCCGGTGGGCACCGGCCGGCCCGAGCGGTTCATCCCGATGCTCAACGCGGCCCGCTCGCCCACGTTCTACGAGTTCGACTCGAAGGACCTCCTCAAGCTCTACCGCGAGATGGACGACCGGGACGAGGAGCCCGTGATCGTCTACCACTCGCACACCGCCACCGAGGCCTACCCCTCGCGCACGGACGTCACGTACGCGAACGAGCCCGGCGCGCACTACGTGCTCGTCTCGACGGCCGACGCGGACGGGCTCGGGGAGTTCCAGTTCCGCTCGTACCGGATCGTCGATGGCGTGATCACCGAGGAAGAAGTGCAGGTCGTCGAGTCCTACTGACCAGTATGTGAGCGGTAGGCGTCCAGGATGCGGGATCACACTCCAAACGGGGGACGGGGAATCGTTAACATGACCGCATGGTTTCCCACGACGTGAGCATCGAGACGCCCGGCAGGCTGCTGCTCGTGGCGCGGCTGCACGTCGACCTGTGCCGCCTCGCCAGCGCCATCTGTCCTGCCGCCTGAGCACCAGGCCCCTTCCGCGCGGGGCTGCACCAACGCGCGCCCGCACCCTTCCTCACCCCTTCACGACACAGGAGCCTGCCATGGCCATCGAGGTCCGCATCCCGACCATCCTCCGCACCTACACCGACGGCGAGAAGGCCGTCAACGGCGAGGGCGCGACCCTCTCCGAGCTGTTCGCGGACCTGGAGACGCGGCACAAGGGCATCGAGGAGCGCATCGTCGACGGCGGTCAGCTCCGCCGCTTCGTGAACGTCTACCTCAACGACGAGGACGTCCGCTTCCTCGACGGCATCTCCACCGCCCTCAAGGACGGCGACAACGTCACCATCCTCCCGGCCGTGGCCGGCGGCTCGAAGTAATGCGCTACGACTCCCCGCTCGCGGCGGTCGGCAACACGCCGCTCGTCCGGCTGCCCCGCCTTTCGCCCTCCGCCGACGTGCGGATCTGGGCGAAGCTGGAGGACCGCAACCCGACCGGCTCGATCAAGGACCGCCCCGCGCTCCACATGGTCGAGCAGGCCGAGAAGGACGGCCGCCTGTTCCCCGGCTGCACCATCCTGGAACCCACCTCCGGCAACACGGGCATCTCGCTCGCGATGGCCGCGAAGCTCAAGGGCTACCGGATCGTGTGCGTCATGCCGGAGAACACCTCGCAGGAGCGGCGCGACCTCCTGGCGATGTGGGGAGCCGAGATCATCTCGTCACCGGCCGCGGGCGGTTCGAACACCGCGGTCAGGGTCGCCAAGGAACTCGCGGAGCAGCACCCGGACTGGGTGATGCTCTACCAGTACGGCAACCCGGACAACGCGGGCGCCCACTACGCCACGACCGGCCCGGAGATCCTCGCCGACCTCCCGTCGATCACCCACTTCGTGGCGGGCCTGGGCACGACCGGCACCCTGATGGGCGTCGGCCGCTACCTGCGCGAACACGTCCCCGGCGTGAAGATCGTCGCCGCCGAGCCGCGCTACGACGACCTCGTCTACGGCCTGCGCAACCTCGACGAGGGCTTCGTCCCCGAGCTGTACGACGCCTCCGTGCTCACCACCCGCTACTCGGTGGGCTCGGCGGACGCGGTGACCCGCACCCGGGACCTGCTGCGCGAGGAGGGCATCTTCGCCGGGGTCTCCACCGGCGCGGCCCTGCACGCGGCGATCGGCGTCGGCCGCAAGGCCGTGGCCGCGGGGGAGAGCGCGGACATCGCCTTCGTGGTGGCCGACGGCGGCTGGAAGTACCTGTCGACCGGCGTCTACACGGCGGCCACGACCGAAGAGGCCATCGAGGTCCTCCAGGGCCAGCTCTGGGCCTGAGGCCCTGAGGCCCTGAGGTCGTGTGGCCACGGGCCCTCGGTCCACGGGCCCCGACACGCTCCGAGCGCGCGAACGCCGCCGGGCCCGCACCACGCGGGCCCGGCGGCGTTCGCGCGTTCACCCGTTCGGCCCCGCCGGGTCGCCCGCACGGCCGTCCGCGCGCACGCTCGGATCGACCGGTTCCCCGCAGCAGGAAGGTGGCGACATGACCACCACCCCGGGCCGTACACCCCCCGCGGCACCCGTCCAGGGGGCGGGCTCACCCAGCGCGTGGGCCACCGGCGGTGCCACGTTCGCCGGTGTCCTCATGGCCGTCAACGGCGTGTTCAGCGTCTTCGAGGGCATCGCCGCCCTGGCCAAGGACGACGTCTACGTGCCGATCGGCGACTACACCTTCAAGTTCAACCTCACCTCGTGGGGTTGGATCCACCTGATCCTCGGCGTCATCGTCTTCATCGCCGGCGTCGGCATCCTCAAGGGCGCCGAGTGGGGCCGGGTCGCCGGCATCGCCCTGGCCGCCCTCTCGGTGGTGATCCACTTCCTGTGGCTGCCCTACCAGCCGCTGTGGGCGCTCATCGCGATCGCCATCGGCGTCTTCGTCATCTGGGCCCTGTGCGTGGACAAACCGGCCCCCAGAATCTGACCTCCGCGCACCCGCGCACCCGCGCACCCCGGCCCCCGCCGGCCGCGCGCCGTCGACCGCGCCGCGCCCGCCGCATCCCCCGCGGCGGGCGCGGCGCGGTCGTCTCAGGCCCGCCCCGCCAGCAGCTCCGCCAGGACCGACGCGTGACTGCGCCCCGGATCCGCGACCGCCGTCAGCAGGGTCACCGGCCCCTCCGCCGCCAGCGCCCGCAGCCGCGCCAGCTCCGTCCCGACCTCCTCCCCGCCGGCCGTCAGCTCCGCCTCGTACCGGGCCCGGAACTCCTCCCACGACCCGGCCCCGGAGTGGTACCAGGTGCGCAGTTCCCGGGACGGGGTCACCGCCTTCGGCCACACGTCGACGCCCGCCGCCTCCTTCGACAGCCCGCGCGGCCACAGCCGGTCCACGAGCACCCGGACGCCGTCGGCCCCCGGCTCGCGGGCATCGTAGACGCGCCTCGTACGGATCATCGGCCCGCGCCTCCCAGTCCCTTGACCTCGTCCCACACCGTCGGGTCCAGCGTGCCCACCCGGGTGGCGAACTCCCACAACGACACCTCCCGCGGCCGGTCCGCCTCCAGGAAGCCCCCGCGCCCGTGGGCCCCGCGGGTCACCGTGCCCGGGGGCAGCGGGATCACCCCGGGCCGCCGGTCGTCGTACTTCCCGGTGATCGGGGCGATCCGCGCCCGCCCGGGGCGGGTGCGCACCGCCAGCACCAGGCAGGGCCGCCCGTCCGCCAGGCACCACAGCTCACCGGCCCGTACGCGCGGCGGCGGCCCCGGTCCGTGGGGCCGCGCGAGCGCCGGGCGGACGCGGTCCGCCCGACGGGGGAGCAGCACCACCACGGCCACGGCGACCGCCGCCAGCACGGCGGGCCACCAGGACGTGTCCATGTACCGACCGTAGTCGCGCCGGCCGCCGCCGGCACGGCAACGCCCGGGCGAGACGTCGCTCCCCCGGGTGACAGCACAGGTGATTCCCCCCACAACGGCCCGCCGCGGAGGAGCGACCGGAGGTTTCGCGCCTTACGCTCGACCCACGCACGGCCCGCATTCCGTCCACGGACCGTCCACGGAGGTTCACGCTCCATGAAGCTCACCGTCGTCGGCTGTTCGGGGTCGTTCCCGTCCGCGGATTCGGCATGTTCGAGCTATCTCGTCGAGGCCGACGGCTTCCGGCTGCTCCTCGACATGGGCAACGGCTCCCTCGGCGCCCTCCAGCGCCACTGCGGTCTCTACGACCTCGACGCGATCTTCCTGAGCCATCTGCACGCCGATCACTGCATCGACATGTGCGCCTACTTCGTCGCCCGCTACTACCGGCACGAGGGCGGTCGCTGCCCCACCATCCCCGTCTACGGACCCGAGGGCACCGAGCAGCGGCTGACGACGGCGTACGAGGACGTTCCCGACGAGCGCTCGATGAGCGAGGTCTTCGACTTCCGCACGCTGAAGCCCGGCAGCTTCGAGATCGGCCCGTTCACGGTCCGCACGGAGCGGGTCAGCCACCCCGTGGAGTCGTACGGCATCCGCGTCGAGCACGGCGGTCGCTCGCTGGCGTACTCCGGTGACACCGGTGTCTGCGCGGAGCTGGGGGCGCTGGCCGAGGGGGTTGACCTCTTCCTGTGCGAGGCGTCCTTCATCCACGGCAAGGAGGACATCCCGGGCCTGCACCTCAACGGTCGCGAGGCCGGGGAGTACGCGCGCGGCGGCGGCGTCGGGCGGCTGGTGCTGACGCACATCCCGCCGTGGACGGACGCCGAGCGGAACCTGGCCGACGCCCGCGCGGTCTACGACGGCCCGGTCGACCTGGCGTACGCGGGCGCGGTCTACGAGGTCTGAGCCCGAGCCCGAGCCCGGCACCTTCCGCCGGCCACCTTCCGCCCGGCCCTTCCGCCCGGCCCCGATCCGCCGCCCCGGTCGTGCGGCGCGCACCCGCGGTACACGGCGAAGCCCCCGTCCTCCCTTCCGGGAGAGCGGGGGCTTCGGCGTGCGGGAGCGGGGCCGGACTACTTGGCCTCGGCCTTCTGCAGCTCGGCCAGTTCCTCGTCGGACTCGCGGCCGGGGGTGGGGAGGTTGAACTTCGTGATCGCGAAGCGGAAGACGAAGTAGTAGACGACGGCGAAGCACAGACCCACGGCGGCCAGGCCCCACGGGTTGTTGGCGATGCCGAGGTTGAGCAGGAAGTCGACCGCGCCGGCGGAGAAGCCGAAGCCGTCGCGCATGCCCAGGGCCCAGGTCAGGGCCAGGGACACACCGGTGAGCACCGCGTGGATCGCGTACAGCACCGGGGCGATGAACATGAAGGTGAACTCGATCGGCTCGGTCACACCGGTGACGAAGGCGGTGAGCGCGAGGGAGAACATCATGCCGCCGACGACCTTGCGGCGCTCGGGGCGGGCGCAGTGGACGATCGCGAGGCAGGCGGCCGGGAGGGCGAACATCATGATCGGGAAGAAGCCGGTCATGAACTGTCCGGCGGTGGGGTCACCGGCGAGGAAGCGGGCGATGTCACCGTGGACGGCGCCGTTGGCGGTGTCGAAGGAGCCGGCCTGGAACCACGGGAAGGAGTTCAGCAGGTGGTGCATGCCGATCGGGATCAGCGCGCGGTTGGCGACACCGAAGATGCCCGCGCCGACGGCGCCGGAGCCGGTCAGCCACTCACCGAAGTTGTGCAGACCCGCGCCGAGGACCGGCCAGATGAGGCCGAAGACGATGCCGGTGAGCAGACCCGCGAAGGCGGAGAGGATCGGGACGAGGCGGCGACCGCCGAAGAAGCCCGCCCAGTCCGGCAGCTTGGTCCGGTAGAACTTCTGGTAGAGGAGCGCGGTGATGATGCCCATCACGACGCCGCCGAGGACACCGGCGTTGACCGGGGCGTCCACGTTCACGATCTTGCCGCCGACGACCTTGGCGACCTTCGGCAGGTTCGAGTCGGTGAAGGTGGCGAGCACCTTCTGGAAGACCAGGTAACCGGTGACGGCGGCCAGGGCCGTCGAACCGTCCGACTTCTTGGCGAAGCCGATGGCGATGCCGACGGCGAAGAGGAGCGCCATGTTGTCGAGGATCGCGCCACCGCCGGCGGCCATGTAGCCGGCGATCTTGTTGACGAAGGTCGGGAAGGTGTCCTTCCCGAGCATGTCGTCGGCGCCCAGGCGGAGCAGCAGAGCGCCGGCCGGCAGCACGGCAACGGGGAGCATGAGGCTCCGGCCGATGCGCTGCATGACGGCCATCACGCCAGCGCCCTTCTTCGTTTCCGCAGCGGTGGCTGTGGACATCTGGTTCCTCCATGGGGCAAGGCGCCGCCCAGAGACACAAGGAAGGGGGAGGCGACGTCTTCGAAAGGGGGTACGCGGGCTCGAACAGGCCTGCGTGGTCTACACCAATGGGTGGTGTAGACCAGTTGTAGCACGGTCGGGGTTAGATAAGGAACCTTCAATTTCTGGCATTCGGCGACGCGGGCGCGCGCCCCGCCCGCCCGTGCCCGCCGGCGGACTTCCGGACATGCCGCAGGCCCCCGAATCCTGGGATCCGAGGGCCTGGAGGACGGGTCGAAGGACCCGAAAGCGGACGCCCGCGCGCCCGTATAACGGCTTGGCTACGCCTTCGTGTTCTCGGCCTGCATCGCGGCGATCTCCTCGTCCGACTCCCGACCCGGGGTCGGGATGTCGAACCTGGTGATCGCGAAGCGGAAGACGACGTAGTAGACGATCGCGAACGCCAGACCGATCGGGATGATCATCCACGGCTTCGTCGCCAGCCCCCAGTTGATGACGTAGTCGATCAGCCCCGCGGAGAAGCTGAAGCCGTCGTGCACCCCCAGTGCCCACGTCACCGCCATCGACACGCCCGTCAGCAACGCGTGGATCGCGTACAGCGCCGGCGCCACGAAGAGGAAGGAGTACTCCAGCGGCTCCGTGATGCCCGTGACGAAGGACGTCAGACCCACCGACAGCATCAGACCCCCCACCTCCTTGCGCCGCAGCGGCTTCGCGCAATGGGTGATCGCCAGCGCCGCCGCCGGCAGCGCGAACATCATGATGGGGAAGAAGCCGGAGAGGAACATGCCCGCGTTCGGGTCGCCCGCCAGGAACATGTTGATGTCACCGTGCACCGTCTGACCGTCCGGCTTGGTGTAGCTGCCGAACTGGAACCACACCGGCACGTTCAGGAACTGGTGCAGGCCGATCACCAGCAGCGCCCGGTTCGCCACGCCGAAGATTCCCGCACCCCACGAACCCAGCCCCACCAACCAGTCGGAGAAGCTCTCCAGCGCCCCGCCCACCGGCGGCCAGATCCACAGGCACAGCGCGGCGAACGCGATCGCGACGAACGACATGATGATCGGGACGAGCCGCCGCCCGTTGAAGAATCCGAGCCAGTCCACCAGCTTCACCCGGTGGTAGCGCTGCCAGAACCAGGCGGCGAGCAACCCCATGACGATGCCGCCGAAGACCCCCGGGTTCTGGTACGTGTACCCGGCGAAGGTGTCCGTCGGCGTCAGACAGCCCCCGCCGATGTCCTTCGTCCCCGACGGGCAGTCCTTGGGGAAGGCGTGCAGCACCCCCCGGTAGACGAGGAAGCCCGCGACGGCCGCCAGCGCCGTCGAACCGTCCGCCTTCTTGGCCATGCCGATCGCGACGCCGATGCAGAACAGGAGGGGCAACCCCAGGTCCGCGTCGAGCAGGGCCCCGCCCGCACCCGCCATCACCTTGGCCACGGCCGTCCAGTTCAGGCCGTCCTTCCCGAACACGTCGGGCTGGCCGAGACGGTTGAGGATGCCCGCGGCGGGCAGGACGGCGATCGGGAGCTGGAGGCTGCGCCCCATCTTCTGGAGCCCCTGGAACAGGCCGTTCCACCACTGTGGTTGTGGCGTCGCCGCCGCGCTGCTCGCGCTCATCGCGTCCTCCCTGACCCGTCCCGTTTTGGCCGTGGCAACACTTGCGGCACACTGGTGTAGACCAGTTGTGGGCAGGTTGCTGCTGATCGTCATCATTCGGCAGATAACGGGCCTGCGCTCGCGTGGATAGGCCAACCGTGAGCTACCGTGACAAAGCGGACGCGACTGGCTACGGCCGCCGAGACTCGTTCTTCGAATCACTCAGATCACTCAGGGAGAAACACATGGCCACCAAGGCTGAGAAGATCGTCGCCGGGCTCGGCGGTATCGAGAACATCGAAGAGGTCGAAGGCTGCATCACCCGCCTGCGCACCGAGGTCATCGACCCCAGCAAGGTCGACGAGGCCGCCCTCAAGGCCGCCGGCGCCCACGGCGTCGTCAAGATGGGCACCGCGATCCAGGTCGTCATCGGCACCGACGCCGACCCCATCGCCGCCGACATCGAAGACATGATGTGAGCTGAGCCCACCGGCTCCGCACCACCCCACCCAGACCCCGTACCGGCCCACCGGACGGGGTCTGCGCGCGTCCCGCCGCCTTCGCACACCCCACCCCGCACCCACTAGGCTCACGACCATGTCTCGCATCGACGGCCGCACGCCCGAACAGCTCCGCCCGGTCACCATCGAACGCGGATGGAGCAAGCACGCCGAGGGCTCCGTCCTCATCTCCTTCGGAGACACCAAGGTCTTCTGCACCGCCTCCTTCACCGAAGGCGTCCCCCGCTGGCGCAAGGGCAGCGGCGAAGGCTGGGTCACCTCCGAATACTCGATGCTGCCCCGCTCCACCAACACCCGCGGCGACCGCGAATCCGTCCGCGGCAAGATCGGCGGCCGCACCCACGAGATCTCCCGCCTCATCGGCCGCTCCCTGCGCGCCGTCATCGACTACAAGGCCCTCGGCGAGAACACCATCGTCCTGGACTGCGACGTCCTCCAGGCCGACGGCGGCACCCGCACCGCCGCCATCACCGGCGCCTACGTCGCCCTCGCCGACGCCATCGCCTGGGGCCAGAAGAAGAAGCTCGTCAAGGCCGGCCGCAAGCCCCTCACCGGCACCGTCGCCGCCGTCAGCGTCGGCATCGTCGACGGCGTCCCCCTCCTCGACCTCTGCTACGAGGAAGACGTCCGCGCCGAAACCGACATGAACGTCGTCTGCACCGGCGACGGCCGCTTCGTCGAGGTCCAGGGCACCGCCGAGGGCGAGCCCTTCGACCGCAAGGAACTCAACGCGCTCCTCGACCTCGCCGCCGGCGGCTGCGCCGACCTCGAAGCCCTCCAGCTCGGCGCCCTGGAACTCCAGACCCCGTAACACCCCCGCCGCCGACGCGCCCCGGACCCGGCAACCGCCGGAGCCGCCCACGCGTCTACGCCGGTACGGGCGCACGGTGTCGAAGCCGTGCGCCCCGTCCAGGCATCCGAACCCCGGGGGACCCCATGAAGCCGACGCACCCGACGCAGCCCACGCAGCCCACGCGCGCGACCGACCCCGGCCGCCGCCGCGGGCCGCGCCTCGCAGCCGTCGCGGTCGCCGCCGTGCTCGCCGTCCCGGCCCTCACCTCCTGCGACGCGATATCCACCGCCATGGACTGCGCCAACACCGCCGTCGCCATCGCCGACAGCGCCAACCAGCTCCAGCAGTCCGTCTCCCAGGCCGGCAACAGCGTCCAGGACACCCGGAACGCGCTCGACCAGATCGACGCCAACCTCAAGAAGATCAAGGACCAGACGGGCAACGCCGACCTCGGCAAGGCCGTCGACTCCATGGCCACCGCCGTCAAGAACGTCCGCACCTCCGTCGAGGGCGGCAACGTCAACCCCGACATCCAGCCCGTCGCGGACGCCGCCAAGGAGATCTCCAAGGTCTGCACCCCGGGCTGATCCGAGGCCGCGCGACGGAAATAATGGCGGCATGACCTCCACGCCCCGCCGCCTGATCCTGGCCACCCGCAACCCGGGCAAGATCACCGAGCTGCACGCCATCCTGTCCGCCGCCGGCCTGCCCTTCGAGCTGGTCGGCGCGGACGCGTACCCCGAGATCCCGGACGTCAAGGAGACCGGCGTCACCTTCGCCGAGAACGCCCTCCTGAAGGCCCACGCCCTCGCCCGGGCCACCGGCCTGCCGGCGGTCGCCGACGACTCCGGCCTGTGCGTGGACGTCCTGGGCGGAGCCCCCGGCATCTTCTCCGCCCGCTGGGCCGGCACCCACGGCGACGACAAGGCCAACCTCGACCTGCTCCTCGCCCAGCTCGGCGACATCGCCGACGAGCACCGCGCCGCCCACTTCTTCTGCGCGGCCGCGCTCGCCCTGCCCGACGGCACCGAACGCGTCGTCGAGGGCCGCCTCCTGGGCACCCTGCGCCACACCCCCTCGGGCGCCGGCGGCTTCGGCTACGACCCGATCCTCCAGCCCCTGAACGACACCCGCACCTGCGCCGAACTCGCCCCGGCCGAGAAGAACGCCATCTCCCACCGCGGCCAGGCCTTCCGCGCCCTGATCCCGGTGGTCCGCGAACTCCTGGGCTGAGGCGGCTCCCACGCATGGCAAGCGCAGGGCCCCTCACGCGTATGCGTGAGGGGCCCTGTGGCCCACGTGCGGTTGGGGGGACTCGAACCCCCACGGGTTTTACCCCACTGGGATCTAAACCCAGCGTGACTGCCAATTCCACCACAACCGCGACATATCGACCAAATCGGACATGACTTCCGGTTGGCCGCCCTTAGTCTACGACCGTTGGTCCAGGGAGGGCGACGGTGCGTGGGATCGACCTTCGACCCCAGGTGTCGGTCAGTGCATGGCAGTTGGGGCACAGGTAGCGCAGGTTCGGGAGTCGATTGTCGCGCCAGTCGCCGTTCACGTGATCGATGTGGAGTGTCAACGGCCTGCCGAGCCATTCTCCCGGATTGCCGCAGTGGGCACATGCTGCGGGGACGCCGGCCGCCCGTAGCGCCCGATGCAGCCTTTCCCGGTTCGTACGGGGTGCGCCTTCGGGGAGGAGGGTGAGTGCCGATGTGGCGGGCCTTGCGGCGGTGGTGCGGGATGTTGCCCAGGGGCGACGCTTGAAGTGGCCGGTGTCGAGGTGTAGTCGCGAGATCTGACGCCGCACGCGTCGATGATTGACGTCATTGACGTCGAGGTCGAGGGCGCGCATGACGTCGGCGTAACTCTGCGCCTCGGGAACGGCGGCGCGCAGTGCCTCGTCGGAGATGCGGGGGCGGCCGCCGTGGAAATGGGTCGTATCGATACCGTGCTTCCGCAACGCCCTGCCTATCGCGGCGCGGGAGCGGCCGTCATCCGGCACACCCAACAGGCGGGCGACGCCGCGGATGCTGTCGGTCGCGGCCGCCGCGGCGGCCAGGTCGCCCGGGTTGAGGGGCTGTGTCACCTGACGTCGAGCCGACGCGGGGAAGTGGCTGATGTCGATGCCCGCCGCCGCGATGCGACGTGAGAGGTGCGACAGGGTGCCGGACGCGGGCCGGGCGCCGAGGGTCAGGGCCACCTCACGCAGTGTGGTGGAGGCGGCGGCCGCCGTGGCGATGGCCTCGTCCGTGTAGGCCTGTCGCGGGTCACGCCGCGCGAAGTGTCCGACGTCTATGCCGTACAGGGTCACCTTGCGCTGGAGGGTGCGTCGCTGCCCACCGCTTGCCTTCAAGCCGAGGCGGCGGGTCAGGTCGGCCCATCCGTGTGCTTCGGCGGCAGCGGCCGCGAGTGACTTACGTTCGCATGGTGCGGGCATGGGTGGCTTCCCCTCATTCCGACCGCTTGTGCGGCATTCGCACGGACTAACGTGGCAGTGGAGTGGTGGTCACGGGGGATTTCGTGGGATAAGCGGAACGTCCCGCACCGGTGGGGCGGGACGTTCGGAGGGGTGGGGCGGTGTCAGATGCCCAGGTCCTTGATGATCTTGGCTACGTGGCCGGTCGCCTTGACGTTGTAGAAGGCGTGCTCGACCTTGCCCTGCTCGTCGACGACGATCGTGGAGCGGATGACCCCGGTGACCGTCTTGCCGTAGAGCTTCTTCTCGCCGAAGGCGCCGTAGGCGGTCAGGGTCTCCTTTTCGGGGTCGCCGACCAGGGTGACCTTCAGGTTCTCCTTGTCGCGGAACTTCGCGAGCTTCTCCGGCTTGTCGGGCGAGACGCCGATGACGTCGTAGCCGGCCGTGGCCAGGGCGTCCAGGTTGTCGGTGAAGTCGCAGGCCTGCTTCGTGCAGCCGGGCGTCAGGGCCGCCGGGTAGAAGTAGACGATCACCTTGCGGCCCTGGTGGGCGGCCAGCGACACCTCGTTGCCGTCCGCGTCGGGCAGGGTGAAGGCGGGGGCGGTGTCGCCCGGCTGGAGTCGCTCGCTCATCGGTGGTCTCCTCGGGAGGGGAACGGTACGTCACGAGACTAAGCTGACAGACTGTTCACGGCGGTCCGCATCCGCCGAAGACGACCACGACGACGGAGGCAGCGCGGTGCCGGAAGCCAGGACCCCCGCACAGATCGAGGCGGACATCGTCCGCCGCCGCGAGCAGCTCGCCGAGACGCTCGACGAGATCGGCGTGCGCATGCACCCGAAGACGATCGTCGGGGACGTGAAGGCCAAGGCCGTCGGCGCCGTGGACCACACCGCGGGCCGGGCCATCGTGGCCGTGAACCGGCTCGTCACCGACGTCAGGGGCGGCCTGCGCCACGAGGACGGCGCACCGCGCGTGGAGCGGATCCTGCCGGTCGCGCTCGTCGCGGTCGGTGTGGTGGGGCTCCTGGTGGTCTCCGTCCGACGCAAGCGGTGAGGACCCGCCGGCGGACGGGGCGGGCGGGGGCAGGTAGGTTCGGGGCGTGAGCGAGAACACCACCCACGACAAGCTGCCCATCCGCATGCTCCACGACCGCGTGCTCGTGAAGTCCGACCTCCCCGAGGGGGAGCGGCGCTCGGGCGGCGGCATCCTGATCCCGGCGACGGCCGCGGTGGGCAAGCGGCTCGCCTGGGCCGAGGTGGTCGCGGTCGGACAGAACGTACGGAGCGTGGAGCCGGGCGACCGGGTGCTCTACGACCCCGAGGACCGGGCCGAGGTCGAGGTCCGCGGGGCGACGTACGTGCTGATGCGCGAGCGGGACCTGCACGCCGTGGCCGCGGAGCGGCTGGAGGGGTCCAAGGACTCCACCGGCCTGTACCTGTAGGGACGCGGCGGACGAAGGGCCGGTGACCGAGGTCACCGGCCCTTCGTCGTGCGTTTTGCTACGGTGGGGGAGAACCCCCGACGAGACGCGCCGTACCGGGTTGACGACAAGACGACGCACCCCGTTCCGCTCTCGTCCCGGAGGTGTCCGTCATGGCCTGGGTTCTTCTTCTCGTCGCCGGTCTGCTCGAGGTCGGCTGGTCGATCGGCATGAAGTTCACCGAGGGCTTCACGCGTCTGTGGCCGTCCGTCTTCACCGGCGCCGGCATCGTCGCCAGCATGGTGTTGCTGTCCTACGCCGCCAAGACCCTGCCGATCGGTACGGCGTACGGGGTGTGGGTGGGCATCGGCGCGGCGGGTGCGGCGGTGCTCGGCATGGCGGTGCTGGGGGAGCCCGTGACCGCCGCCCGGATCTTCTTCATCTGTCTGCTGCTGGTCGCCGTGGTCGGCCTGAAGGCCACCTCCGGCCACTGACGCCGTCGCGCGGGTCCCCGGTCACTCCAGGTAGTCGGCCGGGGGTCGGCGTCCCCGGTCGGGCGATCCGGTGCCCTCCCCGCCCGTCGTCTCCCCGCCGGTGTTCTGTCCGCCGGTGTCCTGCCCGCCGGTGGTCTCGCCGCCGGTCGTGTCCCCGCCACCCGTGTTCTGGCCCCCGTTGTTCTGGCCGCCCGTGTTCTGTCCGCCGTCGGTCTGGCCCCCGTTGTTCTGGCCTCCGGAGTTCTGCCCGCCGTTGTTCTGGCCGCCCGAGTTCTGTCCGCCGTTGTTCTGGCCCCCCGTGTTCTGTCCGGGCGTGGTCTGGCCGCCCGTCGAGGGGCTCGGGGGGAAGGGGGGACGGCTGCCGTCCTGCGGCTGTTGCGGGCTGCTCGGCTGGACCGGGGCGGGCGGCGCGATCCGGTCCGCGCCCGGCTGGAGCTCCAGGTCGAAGTCCACCGGGTCCGACCCCTCCAGGGCCGCCTTCGTGTACGCCGCCCAGATCCGGGCCGGGTAGCCGCCGCCCCCGATGCGGTTCTCGCCCAGGGCCCCGTAGAGGGACTGGAGCGTGCCCGTGTCGGGGTCCTGGCCCATCATCGAGACCACCGTCACGAGGTCCGGGGTGTACGCGGCGAACCAGGCGGCCCGGTCCAGCTCGGCGGTGCCCGTCTTGCCCGCGGCCGGCCGGCCGGCGGCCAGCGCCTCTGTCCCGGTGCCGTTGTCCACGACGCTGACCAGCATGGACGTGGTCGTGTCGGCGGCTTCGCGGCTGATGGCCTCACGGCTCGGGCGGTCGGGCAGGTCGACGTCCTCGCCGTCCTTGGAGATCTTCTCCAGCAGGGTGTAGGGGGTGTGCCGGCCGTGGTCGGCGAGGGTCGCGTAGGCCACCGTCATGTCGAGGACGCTCGCCTGGAGGGTGCCCAGGGCCATCGCGGGGACGGGCGGGAAGTTCGGGGTGTTCTCGGGGATGCCGAGGGCGATGGCGGTGTCCTTGACCTTGACGGTGCCGACGTCGACGACCATCTGCGCGTACACGGCGTTGACCGACAGGTCGGTGGCGGTGTTGACGGTGATGGGCCCGTAGGAGACCTGCCCCTCGTTCTCGGGGCTGTAGCGGATCCGGCCGCCGACCACCGGCCGCCGGTTGTCGCCGTTGTAGACGGTGTTCGGGGTGATCCGGCGGCCGTCCTGGGTGCGGGAGTCGTTCTGGACGGCCGAGGCGAACACGAAGGGCTTGAAGGTGGACGCCACCTGGTAGTCGTGCCGGGTCGCGTTGTTCACGTACTGCTTCGTGTAGTCGATGCCGCCGTACAGGGCGACGACCTTCCCGGTGGCGGGGTCGATGGAGACGGCGCCGGCGCGGACGTCGCGGTCGGCGGGGCGGGCGGCCGGGTCGAGCTTCTCCACCATCTCCTTCTCGACGGCGGAGACGAGGGCGTTCTCGCGGCGCCGGTCGATGGTGGTGGTGATGCGGTAGCCGCCCTCGGCCAGGGTCTTGTCGTCGAGGATCCTGTTCTCGCCGATGTACTCCTTGACCGCCTCGACCAGGTAGCCGCGCTGACCGGACAGGCCGGCGGCCGGGCGGATCCTCCCCGGTTCGGGGAAGCGCGCGGCGGCGCGTTCCTCGGGGGTCATCCAGTTCTTCTTCACCATGCCGTCGAGCACGTAGTTCCAGCGGGCGACCGCCCGGTCGCGGCTGCGCGGGTGGGCGACGACGTCGAAGGCGCTGGGGGAGTTGAGGAGGGTGGCGAGGTAGGCGCCCTCGACGGGGGTCAGGGCGTTGACGTCCTTGCCGTAGTAGGCCTGGGCGGCTGCCTGGATCCCGTACGCGTTGCGGCCGAAGTAGCTGGTGTTCAGGTAGCCCTCCAGGATGTAGTCCTTCGACTTCTCGCGGCCCAGCTTGATCGCGATGAAGAACTCCTTCACCTTCCGGCTCACGGTCTGTTCCTGGCCCAGGTAGTAGTTCTTGACGTACTGCTGGGTGATGGTCGAACCGGACTGCTTGCCCTTGCCGGTCAGCGTGTTCCAGGCGGCGCGGACCATCGCCTTGGGGTCCACCGCCCGCTCCGAGTGGAAGTCGCGGTCCTCGGCGGCCAGCACCGCCTCCTGGACGCCGGTGGGGACCTGGGAGAGGGGGACGTTGACCCGGTTGACCTCGCCGTCACGGGCGAGCGGGGACCCGTCCGCGTAGAGGTAGACGTTCGACTGCGCGGTGGCGGCCGCGTTCGCCGGCGGGATGTCGACCAGCAGGTAGCCGGCGACGAGGGCCCCGCCGAGCAGCAGGAGCAGGGCCAGGACCGTGCCGAGGGTGGTGCGCCAGGTGGGCAGCAGGCGGCGCGGGCCGGTGCGGCGGCCCTTCCCGCGCGCGGGTCCGGCCGGCCCCGACGGGGGCGCCTTGTCCGCGGGGGGTCGTCCGGGGGTGTCCGGGTCGCGAGGCGTCCAGCCCTGGGGTGGTGACTGGTCGCTCATCTCCGGAACTCCTCGGCGCCGTACGAAACGTCCACACAAGTACCTCATGGTGTCTACCCGATGGCAGGTGATTCCGTGCCGGACGGGTGGAAATCGGTCGCGTGGCTCGCTCCTCCGCACTAAGCTCGCGCGCTTTGACCGAAGTGGGAACGACGGGGGGAAAGGAGGGATACGGTGCGTCAGCGAGCCCGGCTCTACCCGGCCGTGGCGGCCGGCGGATTCCGGCGGTACGCCACGTACGGGACGGCGACGGCCGCGGGTGTGTTCACCAACACCGTCTTCGGGTTGATCGTCGCGTACGCCTACCTCGCGCTGTGGGAGGAGCGCCCCGGTCTGGGCGGCTACGACCGGGCGCAGGCCCTCACCTTCGTGTGGGTCAGCCAGGCCCTGATCGCGGCGGTCGCCCTGATCGGGGGTGGTTTCCAGGAGGAGCTCCAGGAGCGGGTCCGAACGGGTGACATCGCCGTCGACCTGTACCGTCCGGCCGACCTCCAGCTGTGGTGGCTGGCCGCCGACCTGGGGCGGGCCGCCTTCCAGCTCATGGGGCGGGGCGTGGTGCCCTTGCTGGTGGGGGCCCTGGTCTTCCCGCTGGCGCTGCCGTCGGATCCGACGCGCTGGGCGCTGTTCCTGGTGTCGGTGTTCCTGGGGTTGGTGGTGAGCTTCGCGATCCGCTACCTGCTGGGGTTGTCGGCGTTCTGGCTGATGGACGGCTCGGGGGTCAACCTGATGGCCGCCGTCGTGTCGACGTTCTTCTCGGGGGTGTTGCTGCCGCTCACCCTCTTCCCCGGCGGGTTCGGCGAGGTGGTGCGGTCGTTGCCGTGGGCGGCGATGCTCCAGACGCCGCTGGACGTCCTGTTGGGTACGCACGAGGGGGCGGGGGCGGCCCTGCCCGCGCTGGGGTTCCAGGCCGCCTGGGCGCTGCTCCTGCTGGGTGCGGGCCGGTGGGCGCAGGCGGCGGCGACGCGGAGGGTGGTGGTCCAGGGTGGCTGAGGCGACGCTGACGCGGGAGGACCGGGCCGACGGTCCGCGCGGCGGGGGCGCGGCGCGGGACGGGGGCGGTTGGCGGGAGGGGGTGCGGGGTTACGGGCTGATCGTGGCCATGTGGGTCCGTTCCACGATGACGTACCGGATGTCGTTCGTCCTGGCGACGGTGGGGAACGGGGCGATCTCCCTGCTCGACTTCGTCGCGGTCCACCTGATGTTCTCGCACGTGGACGTGCTCGGTGGGTTCACGCTGCCGGAGATCGCGCTGCTCTACGGGGCCTGCTCGGCCTCCCTCGGGTTGGCGGACCTGTTGCTCGGCAACACCGACCGGGTGGGCGTCCGGATCCGGGACGGTTCGCTCGACACGATGCTGGTGCGGCCGGTGCCGGTCCTGGCGCAGGTGGCGGCGGACCGGTTCGCGCTGCGCCGGCTGGGGCGGATCGTGCAGGGGCTCGGGGTGTTGGGTTGGGCGGTGTGGGCGGTGGACGTGGACTGGACGCCGGCCAAGGCGCTGCTGGTGCCGGTGATGGTGCTGGCGGGCGCGGGGATCTTCGCCGGGGTGCTGATCGGCGGGGCGGCGTTCCAGTTCGTGGCGGGGGACGCGGCCGAGGTGCAGAACAGCTTCACCTACGGCGGTTGCACGATGCTCCGGTACCCGCCGTCGGTGTTCGCGAAGGACCTGGTGCGCGGGGTGACGTTCGTGTTGCCGCTGGCCTTCGTCAACTGGGTGCCCGCGCTGTACGTGCTGGGGCGGCCCGATCCGTTGGGGTTGCCGGACTGGGCGGCGTTCGTGAGTCCGCTCGTGGCGTCGGCGGTGATCCTGCCCGCGTCGCTGGCCTGGCGCGCGGGGCTTCGTTCCTACCGCAGTACCGGGAGCTAGTGGTGTCGGAAGCGTTGATCTCGTTGGACGGGGTGGAGAAGGTCTTCGACGTACGGCGGCGGGTGGGTCCGTTGCGGCGGGAGAAGCGGCGGGTGAGGGCCGTGGACGGGATCGGTTTCGAGATCGCGCGCGGGGAGGTGGTCGGCTACATCGGGCCCAACGGGGCGGGGAAGTCGACGACGATCAAGATGTTGACCGGGATCCTCACGCCGAGCGCCGGCCGGGTGCGCGTCGCGGGGATCGATCCGGCGCGCGAGCGGATGCGGTTGGCGCACCGGATCGGGGTGGTGTTCGGGCAGCGCACCACGTTGTGGTGGGACCTGCCGTTGAGGGACTCGTACGGGTTGATGCGGCGCATGTACCGGATCCCTCGGGCGCGCTACGCCGAGAACCTGGAGCGGTGCGTGGAGAACCTCGACCTGGCGGCGCTGCTCGACGTGCCGGTCCGTCAGTTGTCGCTCGGGCAGCGGATGCGCGGGGACATCGCGGCGGCGTTGCTGCACGATCCGGAGGTGTTGTACCTGGACGAGCCGACGATCGGGTTGGACGTCGTCAGCAAGGCGAAGGTGCGGGCCTTCCTGCGGCGGTTGAACGAGGAGTCGGGCACCACGGTGCTGCTGACCACGCACGACCTCCAGGACATCGAGCAGTTGTGCGGGCGGGTGATGGTGATCGACCACGGGCGGCTGGTGTACGACGGTCCGTTGGCCGGGCTGCACGCGGTGGGGGGCGGCGAGCGGACGCTGGTGGTGGATCTGGAGCGGGAGCTGGCGCCGATCGAGGTGGAGGGGGCCCGGGTGGTGCGGGTGGACGGGGCGCGGCAGTGGTTGGCGTTCCCGGCGGGTTCCTCGGCGGCGCCGTTGGTGGCGGCGGTGGCGGCGCGGTATCCGTTGTCGGACCTGTCGTTGCGGGAGCCGGACATCGAGGACGTGATCGCGCGGATGTACGCGGGGCGGGGGTAGGGGTGGGTGGGGGATGAATCAGGGGTGGCCCCGGGGTGGAGGTCGGGGACGGGCCGTTCTGCGGGGGCGCCCCGGTGCATAGGGTGGTCCACATGAGTGACGAGCGGCCTCAGGAGCCGTTGCCGGAGAAGGCATCGCTGGAGAAGGCCCCCGCGCCCGCCCCCGCCCCCGCGCCCGTTCCCGCCCCCGCGGAGCGGTCGCCGGAGCCGGGCGGGATGAGGGCCTCGGACGCCGACCGCGAGCGGGTGGTGGAGCGGTTGCGGGACGCCGTCGCCGAGGGCCGGCTCGACATGGACGAGTTCGAGGAGCGGCTGGACGCGGCGTACGCCTCCCGTACGTACGCCGAGCTCGAACCCCTGACCCGCGACCTGCCGGCCCCGGCGGGGGAGGCGGGCGCCTTCCCGGTGGTCCCCGCGCCCGGCGCGGCGCCCGCGCCCGCGGACCGGTCCTGGGCGGCGCGGATCGGTGGCGGGGGCACCTCGGCGACGGGGGTGGCGGTGATGTCGGCGTTCCAGCGCAAGGGGCACTGGACGATGCCGCGCCGTTTCGACGCGGTGGCGTTCTGGGGCGGGGGTGAGATCGACCTGCGCCAGGCGAACTTCGCGGAGCGGGAGGTGGTCATCAACTGCTTCGCGGTGATGGGCGGCATCGAGATCACGGTTCCGCCGGGCGTGGACGTGGAGGTGCGGGGCATCGGCGTCATGGGCGGTTTCGAACAGCGGGGGAGCGATCATCCGGTGGATCCGGCCGCGCCGCGGGTGATCGTCACCGGGTTCGCCTTCTGGGGCGGGGTGGGGATCAAGGTGAAGGAGCCGAAGGGGCGGGGGCGGGCCGGCGGGGGTTCCCGCAAGGAGCTGTGAGGCAGCGGTAGGGGAGCCGCGGGCGAGCGGTGGGCGAGCCGTAGGGCCGTCCGCGGTGCCGTTCGGCGTGCCGGGAACTCCCCGGGCCCGTCGGGAGTCGGAAGATACGCAGACAAAACCGGCCACCGGGGGAAGGCAGGAGCACGTGGACGACGTGGACAGCCGCACGAGATCAGCGGTCGCGGACGCGACCGGGGCGCCCGCCGCGGCCCGGGGCGCCTTCGTCTTCAACGCGGCCGACGAGGAGCGCCGGCGCGGGGTGCGCCGGATGAAGACCACGGCGACGGGCCTGCTGGTCCTGGTCGCGGTGGTGTACGTCCTGGCCAAGTGCGCGCAGCACGCCTGGGGCGCGGGCGGCTGGGCCGGGTACGTCGCGGCCGCCGCGGAGGCCGGCATGGTGGGCGCGCTGGCCGACTGGTTCGCCGTCACGGCCCTGTTCCGGCGGCCGCTGGGGCTGCCCATCCCGCACACGGCGATCATTCCGACGAAGAAGGACCAGCTGGGCGTCTCCCTCGGGGAGTTCGTCGGCGAGAACTTCCTGTCCTCCGACGTCGTACGGGCCCGCCTGCGCGCGCTCGGCATCGGCGGGCGCCTCGGTGCCTGGCTGGCCGAGCCGGCGCACGCGGACCGGGTCACGGCGGAGCTGGCCACGGCGCTGCGCGGGGCCCTGACGGTCCTGCGCGACTCCGATGTGCAGGCGGTGGTGGGCGAGGCGATCACGCGGCGGGCCGAGACCGCCGAGATCGCGCCGGGCCTGGGCAAGACCCTGGAGCGGGTCGTCGTCGACGGCGGTCACCACCGGGCGGTGGACCTGGTGTGCGCCAAGGCCCACGACTGGCTGGTCACGCACGGCGAGTCGGTGATGGAGGCGGTCCAGGGCGGGGCTCCGGGGTGGACGCCGCGCTTCGTGGACCGCAAGATCGGCGACCGGGTCTACAAGGAGCTGCTGCGCTTCGTCACCGAGATGCGGGACATGCCGGGGCACCCGGCGCGCGGGGCGGTGGACCGGTTCCTGACGGACTTCGCCGCCGACCTGCAGTCGGACACGGCGACGCGGGCGCGGGTGGAGCGGCTGAAGTCGGAGATCCTGGCGCGCGGCGAGGTGCAGGACGTGATCGCGTCCGCGTGGACGGCGGTGCGGGCGATGATGATCTCGGCGGCGGAGGACGAGCAGAGCGAGCTGAGGCTGCGGGTGCGGTCCTCGCTGATGTCGCTGGGCGCGCGCCTGGCGACGGACGGGCGCCTCCAGGGCAAGGTCGAGGGGTGGATCGAGGGCGCGCTGGTCTACGTGGTCACCACGTACCGGGCCGAGATCACCTCGCTGATCACGGACACGGTGGCCGGCTGGGACGCCGAGCACACCTCGCGGAAGATCGAGGCCCACATCGGGCGGGACCTCCAGTTCATCCGCATCAACGGCACGGTGGTCGGCGCCCTGGCGGGCCTGCTGATCTACACGATCTCCCGCGCGTTCGGAGCCTGAGCCGCGTACGCGGCGGGACCGACCCGGCGATGCGGCACAGCCCTGCGATGCGGCACCGCCCTGCGATGCGGCACCGCCCTGCGCGGCGGGCCCGCCGGCCGGCCCCGCCCCGGGGGCGACCCGGATCGAGCCCGGTCGGCCCCGGCTCGGCACGGCTCGGCCTTGATCGACGCCGGGCCGGCCCCGGTCGACCCGGCTCGGCCCCGGCCGAAGTCCGGTCGACGTCGGGTCGGCACGGGTCGCCCCGGGGCGAGTCCGCTCGTCCCCCGTCGGCACGGGTCGCCGAGGTCGACGCCGGGCCGGCCCCGGTCGATTCGGGTCGGCCCCGGCCGACGTTCGGACATCCCCGGTCGAGGTCGGGGCGACCCCGGCTCGGTCCCGGCGGGGCCCCGTCAGCCCCGGTCGGCGACGGCCCAGGAGCCGGCGGCCACCACGGCGGCGGCGCCGATGACGGCCGGCCAGGCGCCGACCTTCTTGGCCAGCGGGTGCGCCCCCGCGAAGCCGGCGAGGTACAGCGCCCCCAGTCCGGCCGCGGCCGGGGTGCCGCCCGCCCGGTGCCACTCGCGGCCGGCGACGAGCCCGGCGGCGCCGAGCACCACTCCGCCGAGCGGCCGCTTCCTGGTCCAGCGGGCGACGGCGTAGCCGCCGATCAGGCCGGCCGCCGCCACCGCGGAACTCGGTACCCGCGCCATGTCGAACTCCCTCGTTCGTTCCTGTGTGTCTGTCGCTCACGTGTCCGTCGGCCACGTGTCCACGGGCAGGCTAACGCGGTCGCCGGGCCGCCCGTCGGGCGCCCAGCGCCCCGAGGGCGAGCACCGCGCCGCCGATCGCGGCGTCCGGCACCGCCTCCCGTACCGCCCTCGGCAGTGCCGCCACCACCCCGAGGACGAGGAGGAAGGCGAGTGCGCACCGCCCGGCGACCCGCAGCAGTCTGTCCACGGGCTGCTCAACGCGGCGACCGGGTCCGCGACACGGACACCGGGCGGGCGATTTGTCGCACACTCGCCGGTTCTGCGCACGGCCGGGGCGGGGAACCTCCGGCGCGTAGATTCGGTCTTCCAGGGGGAAACCCGCGCAACCCACCACTGGAGTCGACACCGTGATCTCTTACGGACGTACCGTCCTCGACCTCGCGGACGAGCTGGTCGACACCTATGCCGAGGTGTTCTCCGCCCCGCCTTGGAACGAAGGCGAAGAAACCATTCGCCAGTTCTCCACCCGGCTTCAGTCGGACGTACGGCGTCCGGGGTTCCGCACGGCCTTCGCCCAGTCCCCGGCCGGCATCGACGGGTTCGCCACCGGCTGGCTGACCCCGGACCCCTTCCCCGTGCACCGCGCCTACCCGCAGGTCGCCGCCCAGCTCGGAGCGGACCGGGTGCGCGGACTCCTGGTCGGGGCGCTGGAGATCGACGAGCTCGCCGTACGCGGCCACGCGCGCGGCCAGGGCACCGGCCGGGCCCTGCTCACCGAGATCACCGCCGACGCCCCCGAGGGCCGGGCGTGGCTGCTGACCTCGCGGCTGGCCACGGACACGGTGGCCACGTACCGGCGGCTCGGCTGGCACGAGGTCCCCGCGCTCCCCGGCACCCTCACCGGTGTGATCGTCTTCCTGGCGCCGGGCCACCCGGACCGCCCCGGCGCCCGCTGAGGGGTACGCGCCCCCCGGCCCCGGGCATACCCGGGCCATGATCACGAACGGAACCGTCCGGGCGGCCCGCCGCCAACTCGGCCTCGCCACCCGCCACCAGCTCACCGTCGCCGCCGGGATCCCCGCCGGCACCCTCGCCTCCCGCACCCGGCCCGGCGGGCCCTGGCAGCGGCTGCTGCCCCGGGTGTACCTGCTCCAGACCGGCCCCCCGGACCCGCGACAACGGGCCCTCGCCGCCGTCCTGTACGCGGCCGAGCCCACCGCCGACCCGCTGACGGGCGACACCGCAGCCCTCACCGGAGGCGCCGCGCTGACCCTCCTGGGCATCCCGGACGCCCCGCCCGCCCCCGCCGACGTGCTGATCCGCGCCCCGCGCCGGCTCGCCGCCACGGCGCGCGTACGCCCCCGGGCCACCTCCCGATGGCCCCTCACCCTGACCGTCTCGGGCATCCCCTGCGCCCGCCCCGTCCGCGCCGCCGCCGACTTCGCCGACCGCGCGGCCCCGCCCGGCCCGCTGCCGCGGGCCCGGGCCGACCGGGTGCGCGCGGTGTTGGCCCAGGTCGTCCAGGCGGGCTGGTGTCACCCGGGGGACCTGCACGCCGAACTGCGGGCCGCCCGGCTCCTGGCCCGCCCCGCGATCCGGGCCGCCGCGACGGAACTCCTGGCCGGGGTCCGCTCGATCGCCGAGGCCCGGGCCCGTGACCGCCTCGAAGGCAGCGGCCTGCCGACACCGCTGTGGAACGCGCGCCTGCACACCCCCGACGGCGCCTTCCTGGCCGGGCCGGACGCGTACTGGCCCGACGAGGGCGTGGCCCTGGAGGTCGACTCGGCGGAGTACCACTACACCCGCGACTCCTGGCAGGCCACGCTCCGCCGCCGGCTGCGCCTGGAGTCCCACGGCGTCGCGGTGGTCAGCGCCACCCCGGCGATGATCCGCGACACCCCGGCCGAGGTGATCGCGGCGCTGCGCGCGCTCCTCGCCCTCGCCGCCGGCCGCGCCGCACCGCCCGCGGTCGTCGCCCGCGGCCGGCAGCAGCTCACCCTCCCCCTGTGACCAGGGCGGAACCGGGCGGGCTGTCACAGGCCCGGTCCACAATGGGGGCGTGGACAAACTCGTGACGACCGCCGGGGTGCGGGCGCGGATGAGCCGCCAGAAGAGCCGCGACACCTCCGTGGAGGTGGCGCTGCGCAGGGCCCTGCACGCGGCGGGGATGCGCTACCGGATCCACCGCCGGCCGGTGAAGGGCGTGCGGCGCGAGGCGGACATCGTCTTCGGCCCGGCCCGCCTCGCGGTCTTCGTGGACGGCTGCTTCTGGCACGGCTGCCCCGAGCACGCCACCTGGCCGAAGAACAACGCGGAGTTCTGGCGCGCGAAGATCGAGGGGAACCGGCGCCGGGACCTCGACACCGACGCCCGGTTCGCCGAGGCGGGATGGTTGGCGCTGCGCGTGTGGGAGCACGAGGAGGTGGACGAGGCGGCGGCGCGCGTGCTGGCGGCCGTCACCGACCGCCTCGCGGAGCGCGCCGCCCGGCGCTGACGGCCCGGGCGCTCAGGGCCCGGGCACGGGCGCGCTGACGGCCCGGGCACGGGCGCGCTCCCGCGCCGGTTCCTACGCCCCGGGCGTCAGGAAGGTGTGGATGGCGCGGGCCAGCGCCGTGCCGAGGCCGACGGGGACGGCGTTGCCGATCTGTCGCGCGATCTCGATCTTCGTCCCGTACCAGCGGAAGGTCTCCGGGAAGCCCTGGATCAGGGCGGCCTCGTAGTGGGTGATGGGGCGGTCCTCCGTGGGGTGGAGGTAGCGGCCCTTCTCCGGCTTGTAGAACTCGGTGCGGATGGTCACCGAGGGCTGCGCCCTGCGCAGGCGCCCCATCACGTCGCCGGAGCCGGAGTTGTGGTTGTCCCAGCTCTCGGTGGACAGGTAGAACTGCTCGCCCTTGAGGCGGTTGTAGCCCTTCTCGGTGGACAGCCGGATGGCTCCCGTACGGTCGAGCCGGTAGAAGAGGCCGCGCAGGTCCTTGCGGTTGCCGTTCTCGGGGATCGCCATGTACCGGGCGCGGGAGAGGTCCTCGGGGGACCGCCCGAAGTGCAGGTCCGAGGTGAGGTAGTGGCCGGGGACGGGGCCGGCGGCCTCACCCGTGTCGCGCGGGTCGGGCATCCGCTCCAGCAGCGGGCGCCGCGCGGAGAGCTCGAAGACCTCCGAGACGGGGGTCCAACGCGGCAGTGACGTTCCCCCGGAACCCGAAGCCGAAGCCGAACCCGAACCCGAAGCCGAACCCGAGCCGGTGCCGAACAGGGCGTCCTGCCCCTCGCCGGGCAGGATCCCGTACTTGTGGTGCGTCGGAGCCGGGTGGCGCAGCGGCTCGGCGAAGTCCTTGTGGGTGCAGATCACGATGACCCGGCGGCGGGCCTGCGGCACCCCGTAGTCGGCGGCGTTCAGCACGGCCGGGACCACGGTGTAGTCGTGCAGCGGGTGGCCGGGGGTGGTGGAGGCCGAGACCAGTTCGGCGTACTGCGGGGACTTCAGGAAACGGTCCACGTTCTCGATCACGAAGACCTTGGGGTGGACCTTGGCGACCACCCGCACGTACTCCTGCCACAGCTCGTTGCGCGGGTCCGTCGGGTCCTCCTTGCCCAGGCCCGAGAAGCCCTGGCAGGGCGGACCGCCCATGATCACGTCGACCTGGCCCTTGAAGGGCGTGGGGTCGAAGTCGGTGATGTCGCCGGCGTAGACGTGGGAGCCGCCGAAGTTGGCCGCGTACGTCGCCGCCGCGGCCCGGTCGAACTCGACCGCCGCGACGGGCACGAACGGACTGGGCCCCCCCGACGGCGCGTACCGCCGGAACCCGGCGGAAAAGCCGCCGGCACCGGCGAACAGGTCCATGACGCGGATCTGCCCGGGAGGGGACTGCCGGTGCTGCGTGCTGGTCATGGGGGTCAAGTGTAATCACCGGGACCCCGCGGGCCGTGCCCTTCCCGCGGGGTCGTGAACGCTCCCGGGACCCCGCCCTCAGCGGGCGTCGAGCTCCGTGACGTCGATGATCGGATCCTCCTTGGAGGAGATCGTGGTGAACCGGACGACCTGCCCGTTCGCGCTGTGCGCCGACGCCGGCGCCACGAAGGTGAACGCCATCACCAGCCGGTCCGCGCCGATCCGCCGGTCGGCGTCGAAGGAGCCCTGATGGGCGCTCTGCACGATCGGGTAGAGCACCAGGGCGCCCCGCCGCTCGGCGACCAGGGCCTCGGTCGCCGGGTCCGAGGAGGGGCCGAGTGCCCCCGCGATCCGGTGCGCGACGCCGCGGTGCTTGCGGTCGCTGATCGCGCCGAAGAGCGGGCCGCGGTCCGCGCGCCGGTCGCGCGAGAACCACGCGTACGCCCGGCCCTCCTCGCCGAGGACCACGCTCTTCGCGTCCGTGGTCGTGGCGTGCTGGGGGGCCAGGACCATCCAGTCGTCCACCTTCCCCGCGTCGGTGATCTCCCGCAGGTAGCGCAGGTGCGGGAGGAACTGGTCGGGCAGCTCCCAGCGCAGCCGCCCGAGGGTCTCCAGCAGGGCCGGCGCCGCCAGCGTCCCGCGCAGGGCCCGGAAGCGGTGCGTGACGTTCTCCTCCGGGAAGCGGTAGCCGAACGTCTCCACCTCGGGCCCGAGGCCTTCCAGGACCGGAAGCCACAGCCCGGTGTTGTGCCGCAGGTCCGCGCCCTTCTGCGGGTAGGCGGTCGGCTCCTCCCAACGCCCGGCGGACCGCACCAGCTCCAGTCGGGCGTTGTACATCTTGTTCGCGCTGGTCGGCTTCAGCCAGGGCAGGTGCTGCGAGACCAGCGGGGGGATCTGGGCGGGGGTCACCTGGGGGCGGCCGTCCACCATGTGCGCGTACCGCCCGAGCTCCGCGCGGAAGGCCTCCTCGTCGAGGCAGATCGCCTGGAACGCCTCGTACAGGTCGACCTCGCTGCGGCCCATGGTCTCCTTGCGGCCCAGGTAGAGGCGGACCAGGTCCCGGTAGCCGTGGCGGAAGCCGAACCAGCGGCCCATCTGCATCAGGGTGGAGGCGTTCCCGGCGCGGCGGCGGAAGAAGGACACCGTCAGGCCCTCGACGGTGAACCCGCGGGCCAGCTTCTGGCCGCCGATCAGGATCTTCCAGATGGGGCGCTTGTCGAAGTCGGCCTCGCCGGTCTCCAGGTCCTGGTCGCCGTTGACGACGACGATCGGACGGTCGTCGCCGCCGATGCGCACGCTCGCCGGCCCGACGTAGGGCATCAGCTCCTCGTACGAGGCCGGCACCGCGTGCCCGTCGGCGCGGACCTCCGAGACCGGGGCGACGTCGGCGTCGAACAGCTCCCGCAGCCGAGCGTGGCCGCGCGGGCCGGTGTATCCGGCGTCGTGCCAAAGGCCCAGCACGCGGTCGTGCAGTTCCCGGTGGACGCCGGTGCGCACCGATTCGTGGATGAGCATCGTGTGGTGCGCGAAGTGGCCGTCGCCCAGTTTGCCCACGTCTTCGCGGTAGAGCTTCATCGCGGCGGTGAGCACGAACATGTCCATGGCCCGCTGGAGGCAGGTGTCGTCCTCGTCGTCGTCGACGATGTCGCGGACGTGTGCCTTCTCGTTGGAGTTGGCGTAGGTGCGCTCGGCCTCCTCCAGGTCCGAGTCCAGGTCGTGGAAGTCGCGGGCGCCCATGTACCCGGTGGGGCGGGGCAGGGAGATGAGGAAGTCCTTGGGGAAGATGTCCTCGGTGTCGCTGGGGTCGACGAAGACGTTCGCGAAGGGCGTCGCCGTGTAGCCGACGTACTGGGCCCGGGGCAGCATGTGCAGGAGCCGGGAGATCTGCTCGTTGATCGCGCTGCGCTGCACGTCGGGCTTCGAGGTGTTGACGGAGGCCTCGTCCGACTCGTCGTCGATGATCAGGACGGGGATCTCCGCGAGCGGCGTCTTGATCTTCCCGAGGTCCTTGACGAGCTTGGACAGGACCGTCTTGTTCTTCTTCACCACCATCAGGCGGGCCGAGGAGCGGTGCAGGTTCTCCTGGTCGTACAGGGGCAGGGCCGGTTCGCGCTTCTCGAACTCCAGCGCCGTGATCCCCTGGAGCAGGCTCTTGTAGTCGTCGTCGCGGGTGGTCATCCGGACGATGTCGAAGGCGCCGAGCGCGGAGGGCGGACCGCCGAAGCTCACGAACTTCCCGGCGGTCCAGGCCGGGTCGTCGGCGTAGTCCGACTCCGACTCGTCCGCGCCGCGCAGGATGTTCTCCCGGCCGACCAGTTCCATGTCCAGGCGGCGCTGGGTCTGGGCCCGCAGCATGTTCAGGGTGCCGCCGAGCACGATCACCAGGCGGTAGCCGGCGTCGACGGCCTTGGCCATGACACCGGTGAAGTTGGCGGTCTTGCCGGACTGCACGTAGCCCACGACCAGCCCCTTGGACTGGTAGACCTCCGAGTCGGTGGGGTCCGCGAGCCGTTCCACGACCTGGTCGGTGGCCGCGTCCAGCGCCGCCACGGCGTGCTCGGGCCAGCCCTTGTCGGTGAGCAGGCGGCGGTAGGCGGGCCAGTAGTGGGGTCGGCTGAGCTGCGACTGCGGCGTGTACCAGGGTTTGTGTTCGGGGCTGATGACGACGGCGCCGTCGGTCTTCGCCACGGGGATCAGGGCGTCGAGCAGCGCCGCCGTCGAGGGCTGCAGGCGCAGCAGGGCGTGGACCTCGGCGCGGCGCTCGTCGGTGCGCGGCGCGGTCGCGCTCCAGGCCGGCTGTTCGGCGTAGTCCCAGCGCACGAGCTGCCTGCGCCACAGCTCGACGAGCCGGTGCGTGGAGTGGGCCTCCTCCAGGGCGCTTCGGAAGTCGCTCTCGTCGGCGCAGGCCTCGGCCCCGGGGTCGAGGTCCTCCGCCTGGTAGGCGAGGGCGCGCGCCAGGCTCTTGGGCCGGCTGCCGTCGAGGTCGGACAGGACCGCGCCGTGCAGGGCGAGGCGCAGGGATTCGATGTTCGTCACGATGGGTCCTCGTCGGTCACGGAAGGCGGAAGTCGGTGAGGTCCACGGGTGAGCCCTCGGCGGTGGTCAGGTGGTCCACGTGGATGCGGTAGTCGATCGACGAGAGGTGCGCGCGCACCTCGGGCGCGATCATCTCCGCGGTGAGGCGGGGCAGTCGCTCGGCGGGGACGACCAGGGGTGCGCTGCGCGGGGTCCAGCGTTCGTCGTCCTCGGCCGGGTCCTCGGCGGCGGTCCGGCGCCACCCGCAGGCGGCGAGGGCCTCGCGCAGGCGGTCGGCGGCGCGGGGGTCCTGCGCGTGGGCGGCGGCCAGGGCGGCGGTCGCCGACTCGCCGAGGGAGCGTCCGCCGGCGCCGCCGCGGGTCAGCTGGATCGAGGCGAACCACAGCGGGCGGCCCCGGCTTCCGGTGAGCTGGCGCAGTCCGTGGAC
Organism: Streptomyces sp. NPDC103540; assembly: GCF_055584445.1. Classification (NCBI taxonomy): domain Bacteria; kingdom Bacillati; phylum Actinomycetota; class Actinomycetes; order Kitasatosporales; family Streptomycetaceae; genus Streptomyces; species Streptomyces sp. NPDC103540. The sequence continues at coordinate 924,273 of NZ_JBVJMA010000001.1, read as the reverse complement.
GGTGTGCGCGCGTTCCTCGCCGGAGGTGGTCTTCACCTCCAGGTCGCAGGTCGGCAGGGCGAAGTCGTGCTGTTCGGCCCGGGGGCCGGTCCAGGAGTCGACGGCGCGCGTCCAGCCGTGGGAGCGGGCCACGGCGGCCAGCACGGCCAGTTCGCCGTGCAGGCCGACGCGTCGCTCGACGCCGAGGCCGCGCGGTCGGTCGAGCAGCCTCTGCCAGGCGGCCACGGTCTCCTCGAAGGCCTGTCCGAGGTCGCGTCCGCCGGTGACGACGCGGTCGGCGATGGCGAGCAGCAGGTCGTGGAAGTCCCGCATCAGCGCCACGTCGGTGGTGCGGACGCGGGCCATGCGCCGGCCGTCGCGCAGGACCTGGTCGATGGTGACGGCGGGCAGGGGGGAGCGGGGGAGTCGCCCGCGCGGGTCGAGCGCGACCCGGAGGCTGATGTCGCGCCCGCCGTCCCCGATGTCGTACCAGACCGCGCGGGGGGCCTCGGGCGGGGAGAGCGGGTAGCTGGTGGCCTGTCGCGCGCCGAGGTAGTGCTCGACAGCGGACCAGGGCAGTTCGGGGGGCCCGGCCACCTCAGTCGTCCTCGCCGACGCGTTCGATCTCGGTGCGGGCGGCGGCGACCAGGACGGACTGCCACAGCTGGAGGTTGTCCTTCTCGCGGCTGCCGCTGTACTCCTTCTCGAACACCTGGTGCAGGAGCAGGTACATGAGGGACTTGAGGGTGGGGGCGTCGTCCGTGCCGCCGCGCCGGCCGCCGAGGATGGCCGACCGGTAGTGCCGGTTGAGGCCGATCGTGCGGTTCTCCCGGTCGATGTCGAAGAAGACGCCGTTGTCCAGCTCCCGCCAGTGGATCGAGACGGGGTCCTCGCCCGGGATCAGGGGCAGTTCGTCCTCGATGGCCTCGCGGACGGCCGGGTCGAAGCCCTTGCCGGGTCCGATGACCGGCTTGCGGGTGGTGCCGGCGCGCTTGCGGGCGTCGCGGTAGACGCCCTCGCAGGCACCGATGTAGTCGAGGAAGCGTCCGCCGTCCGCGTCCTTGGCCTGCTCCAGGGCGGTGACGAACTCGGGGGAGACCTCGACGCCCTCCTTCTTCACGGTCAGCCGGAAGACGTCGTTGCGGGTGGTGGGGAGGTCGATCGCGATCCGTGCGAGGGCCAGGTGCTGGTCGGGCTGGCGGAAGTTGTTCCAGCCGCCCGCCTGGACGAGCCGGTCGTGGCGGTAGAAGTAGAAGCCCTGGCGTTCGAGGACGGATCCGACGGCCTTGTACCCGTCGAGGGTCGACTTCGCGGGCCAGACGTGCGCGTCGAGGGCGACCGGTTCCAGCGAGGGCGGGTGCGCGGTGTAGCGGCGCGGGTAGTCGGCGTGGCCCGGGACCGGGTAGCCGAACGGGTCGAGTGGTTCGACGCCGAAGTTCATGTACTCGGTGCCGGTGTTGACGTCCTCGACGGCGATCGTGATGTTGAAGTCCTCGCGGGCGAGGAAGCGGTGCAGGTACAGGCCGAGCTGGAGCCCGAGCCGGTTGATGGTGCGGTGCAGGTAGCGGTCGGTCTGGCCGCCGCCGCCGGAGCGGGGGAAGTTCTTGACCCCGTCCCAGCGGATGACGGTGCCCTGCCAGGTGATCGGCCGTTCCGCGTAGCGGTCGATCAGGGTCTGCGCGTAGTCCTGGGCGACGATGTCGCACTGGTGGCCGTTGACGGCGTGTTCCATGAGCCAGCGGCGGCCGACCGCGCGCGTGCGGCGGGTCTTGGTCACGACGGTGACGGAGGAGGCGTGGCTGAGCGACGCGGACTTCAGGCCGGTGCCGAACATGCCGAGGGCCCGGGGGTCGTAGTCACGGCGCCCGCCGACGGTCATGGCGACGTCGAGTTCCTCGTCGGTCATGCCCTTGCCGTCGTCGATGACGAGGAGGCTGACGAGCCGGTCGTCGTCCCGCAGGAAGTGGATCACGACGTCCCGGGCGCCCGCGTCGATGGAGTTGTCGACGAGGTCGGCGATGGCCACCTCGAACCCGTACCCCTGGCTGCTGAGCGCCTCCATGTAGCGGGCGTCGGGCGGGAGGTGCTTGCTGCCCGTGGTGGGTACGTCGAACTGCCAGTCGCCGGTCATGCCTGCCTCAAAGTCGTCGAAACGAGGACGAGCCTAGACCGGGGGCCGGCCGGCGTCGTGGGTGGGCAGCCCCGGGTGACCCGCCGCCCGGGAGGCGGGTCGGCGGGTCGGGGCGCGCGGGGTGCGGGTCGCGGGGCGTGGGGCCCGGCGTGCGGGTCGCGGGTTCGGGCGGGGGCCGGTCCGCTCAGGCCGCCGTCGGGCCGCCGTGGCACTCCGGGTAGGGCTTGGTGGAGCCGCACCAGCAGGGGCCGGTGGCGGTGGGGGGCCAGCTGTCGGCCTTGCCCCGGGCCGCGAGGGTCGTCGCGTACTCGGCCAGCAGGGAGGGGGAGGCCGGGGAGGTCTTCTCCGAGGCGGCGAAGGCCTCGTAGGAGGGGACGCTGCCCGTGACGATGCCGAGGTTCGTGGTGCCCGAGGCGGCCAGGGCGCGCAGGGAGGCCTCGATGTGGGCGAGGTGGGCGTCGTGGGAGGGGTACTCGGCGGCGAGGGTGGGGTAGGCGGTGACCAGCTCGTCCAGTTCCCGCTCGGGCCAGTGCAGCATCGCCACCGGGAACGGGCGCGACAGCGCGGCCCGGCGGTCGCCCAGCTCGGCGCGCAGCCGGGCGATCTCGGCCCGCAGTTCCGCCGGGTCGTCGGAGCCCAGGGCCCAGATGCGCTTGGGGTCGTGGAGTTCGTCGAGGGGGATCGGGCCGATGTGGCGGGTGTCGGCGACCATGTCCCAGTCGTCGTGCGGGAGTCCGAGCAGCCGGCGGACCCGGTGGCGGCCCGTGAGGAGGGCCGTGGTGGCCGGGGTGAGCGGGGCGGCGTCGGCCACGAGGAGGGTCGCCGCCTCGTTGAAGCAGTCGAGCGAGGCCTCCAACTCGTCGTGCGCCTCCAGGGATTCCGCGATGACCTCCCAGGGCGCCGGATCCGCCGGGGCGGCGGTTCGGATCCCGGAGATCAGGGCGCGGGCCTCGGCCTCGTGGCCGTACTCCCACAGGTTCGCGGCCTGGAGGGCCTTGATCAGGTGGGGGTCGGCCGGAGAGCCGGCGAGGAGCTGGTCGTAGAGGGTGCTCGCCCGCTCGCGTGCGTCGGCCAGTTCGAGGTGGGCCGCGGCCTGGAGGAGCAAGGGCTCCTGGTCCTCGGGGTAGCGGGTCGCCGTGCGGATGAGGCGCTCGGCTTCGGCGATGTGCTCGGCAGGCGTGTCGGGGCGCATGGTTCACACCGTACTGCCGCTGGTCAGTTGAGGGGGCAGGTCTTAAGGTGCGGGCCGTGCGGGATCGGGTGCGGGTGGTGGTGCAGAGGGGCGGCCGGGAAACGGGCCGGGCGGGGCTCGCGCGGCTGCTGTGGGCGGGCGCCGAGCTGATCACGACCGTCGGGGTGGTGGTCGCGTTGCTGGTGGTGCACCAGGTGTGGTGGACGAACCGGCAGGCCGCCGTCGCCGCCCGGGACCGGGTCCAGGCCCTGGAACGGGAGTGGGCCGCGGCCGGCGCCGCCCCCGACGGGCTCGCGGACGGGGCCGGGGGAACCGGGGGGACTGGCGGGGCGGACGGGGTCGGAGCCGGTGCGCTCGACCCCGGCGGCGGACCCGGTGACGCGGCAGTCTCCGGGGCCGGGACCGGGCCACCGACCCCGGGACCCTCCGGTCGGCCCCCCGGGAGCGGCCCCCGGAGCCCGACCCGGGCCCCGACCGGCGACCCCGCGCCGACCCGGGCCCCCGCGCGCCAGGAGACGTACGCCGTCCTGCGCATCCCGCGCCTGGGCCTGTCCGTGCCCGTCGCCGCGGGCGTCGACAAGCGGGCCGTCCTGGACAAGGGCTACGCCGGGCACTACCCCGGCACCGCCCGGCCCGGTGAACGCGGCAACTTCGCGCTCGCCGGACACCGCAACACCCACGGCGAACCGTTCCGCCGCATCGACCGGCTCCGGCCGGGCGACGAGCTGATCGTGGACGTGCGGGGGCGCCGGTACGTGTACGTGGTGGGCAGGGTGCTGGAGCGGACCACCCCGCGCGACACCGGGGTGATCGCCCCCGTGCCGCGCAGCACGGTGAGGCCGGATTCCGGGTACGCCGAGGCCGGCTCGTACATCACGCTGACGACCTGCACGCCCGAGTACAGCTCCGCGTACCGCCTGGTGGTCTGGGGAACGCTGAGGCCGTAGCCGTCCTGTCGGCGGGTGCCGTTACCATCGATCACGAGTGCATCGATCACGAGTGCCCCGACGCGTACGGAAGTTCGGGGCGGCGACTGGAGAGGGGGTGGACCGCGTGGCCGGATCCTCCGACGGGCACCGCCCGTCCTTCGCGTCCTTCTCCGTGTCCTTGTCCGTCTTCTCGCTCCTTTCGCGGGCCCGGCGGGCCCCGCGCGTGCTCCTCGCCCTGTCCCTCACCCTGCTGCTCCTCGGCGGGGCGCTCGGCCTGATGGCGGGGGAGGGCGGGCTCGCGGGCGCCGTCGTCACCCTGGCCGTCGCCGTCGCGGCGGGCGCGGCGGCCCTGACCGCCCGCCTCGTGCGGCCCGTGCCGCCGCACCGCATACGCACCGCGATCCGTGATCGCGAGCGGCGCACGGCGTTCCTGCCGCAGCGCGATCCCGACGCCTCGGGCCGGTCGAGGCCCCGGGCTCCCGGCCGTCCCCTCCCGACGGCCGCGTAGGGGCGATCGGTTCCTCCCGTTCCTCCTGTTCCCCCGCGACCCCGGACCACCACGACCGACGGCTGATCTCCGCTCACGATCACCGCTCCGGTCCCGGGTCGCCCCTCACCGTCGTCCCTCGCGGGTCGTCACGCCGAAACGCACCTCTTTCGACGTTCGACGAGACCCCTCGGAGGGCCCACGTGTCCGTTTTCGTCAATCTTGTCTCCCAGTTGGGCCGGCTCCTGGAGCCGCTGCTCGCCGAGTCCGCGACCGCCGCCGCGATCGTGCTGTTCACCGTCCTCGTACGGCTCGCCCTGCACCCGCTGAGCCGGGCCGCCTTCCGCGGCGCGACCCCGGCGGCGGGCTGCCTTCCGCTGCTGCTCCAGCTGCCGGTGTTCTTCGTGATGTACCAGGCCTTCTCCTCCGCCGACGTCGGCGGGCACGCCAACGAGCTGCTGGGGCACCGACTGTTCGCCGCGCCCCTCGGCGCCCGTTGGACCGGGGCGCTCGCCGACGGCGGCCTCCTCGGGGACCGGGGGCTGGTGTTCCTTGGGCTGTTCGCGGCGATCGGGGTGGTCGCCGCCTGGAGCGCGGTACGGGGCCGGCGGGCCGCCGCGGCCGCGCCGGTCCCCGCGCCCGTGCCCGCGCGAGGTCCCGCCGGCGGGGGCGCGGCCGGAGGCGCCGGGGCGCGGCCCGCGCCGACGCCCGAGCAGCTGGAGGCGATGCGCAAGCTGGGCGGCGTACTGCCCCTGATGTCGTTCGGCACGCTGATCACGGCGGCCGTCGTCCCGCTGGCCGCCGGGCTGTACCTGCTGACCACCACGGCCTGGTCGGTGGCCGAGCGGGCCTGGCTCCAGCACCGCAAGGAGCGCGCCGCGGGGCCGGCGGGCGACGGAGCCGCGCGTTCCAGTCTGTGAACAGGGTCTTGCGGATTGGTCGGACATCTTGGAGGATCAGCCAATCCTCCGATGGCCGCAACCCATCGGCCGGCCCCGGGCACGCCCGCGGGCCGACCACCCACGACCACGGGAGAATGCCCATGAAGCTGCTGCGTGTCGGACCCGTCGGGTCGGAGCGCCCCGCGCTCCTCGACGAGGACGGGATCCTGCGGGACCTGTCCGGCCTGGTCACGGATGTGGACGGCGCCCTGCTGGCCGACGACTCGGCGCTGTCCCGGGTGCGCGAGGCCGCGGCGGCCGGCGAGCTTCCCGCCCTGGACGCGGAAGGGCTGCGCCCGGGCTCCCCGATCGGCCGGATCGGCAAGATCGTCGGCATCGGGCTGAACTACCACGGGCACGCGGCGGAGGTCGGCGCGGAGGCTCCGGCGGAGCCGATCGTCTTCCTGAAGTCCCCGGACACCGTCGTCGGCCCCGACGACACCGTGCTGATCCCGCGCGGCAGCGTGAAGACCGACTGGGAGGCCGAACTCGGCGTCGTCATCGGCAGCACCGCCCGCTACCTCGACTCCGCGGAGCAGGGCCTCGCGCACGTCGGCGGCTACGTGCTGGCCAACGACGTCACGGAGCGCGCGTTCCAGACCGAGCGCGGCGGCACCTGGGACAAGGGCAAGAACTGCGAGACCTTCACGCCGCTCGGCCCCTGGCTGGTCACCGCCGACGAGATCCCCGACCCCCAGGTCCTCGACGTACGGCTGTGGGTCAACGGCGAGCGGAAGCAGGACGGGCACACCTCGGACCAGATCTTCGCCGTCGGCGAGGTCGTCCGGTACCTGAGCCACTTCATGACCCTGTACCCGGGCGACGTCATCGTCACCGGCACCCCGGCCGGTGTGGCCGCGGGGCAGCCGGAGCCGAAGCCGTTCCTGCGGGCCGGTGACGTGGTCGAGGTGGAGATCGAGGGCCTCGGGCGCCAGCGCCAGGAGTTCAAGAGCGCCTGATCGGGGCGCGAAGCTTCCACCGGTGAGGGGCGGGCCGCCACGGGCGGCCCGCCCTTCACCCCTTCCCCGGCGCGGGGGAGCGGATCGGCCCCGGTCGGGAGCGCGGGGGAGCGGATCGGCCCCGGGTCGGGAGCGCGGGGGAGCGGATCAGCCCCGGTCGGGAGCGCCCAGCTCCACCACGACCCCGTCCCGCGAGGAGGTGCGCGCCGCCTCCAGGACCGCGAGGCAGTGCGCCGCCTCGTCCGCCGTGACCGGGGCCGGGCCGCCGGTGCGCAGGGCCCGCGCGACCGCCGCGTAGTAGGCCGGGTAGTCGCCCGGCGCCGTCCGTACGGGTACCCCGCCGCCGGTCAGCGGGGACTCGCCGGACCCCAGGCGCCCCCACAGGTGTTCCGGCTCCTCCCCCCACGGCTGCCCGTCGGCGCCGGGGCGCAGGCCCTCCCGCAGGGCGGCCTCCTGCGGGTCGAGGCCGTACTTGACGAAGCCGGCGCGGGAGCCGAGGACGCGCAGGCGCGGGCCGAGCTGGGCGGTGGTGGCGCTGACGTAGAGGTGCGAGCGGACGCCGCCGGCGTGGGTGAGGGCGATGAAGGTGTCGTCGTCGGTCTGCGCGCCGGGGCGGCGCACGTCGGTCTCCGCGTAGACCCGTACGGCCGGGCCGAACAGCACCAGCGCCTGGTCCACGACGTGGCTGCCGAGGTCGTAGAGCAGACCGCCGATCTCCTCGGGAGCCCCGGACTCGCGCCAGCCGCCCTTGAGCTGGGGCCGCCAGCGCTCGAAGCGGGACTCGAAGCGCTGGACCTCGCCGAGCTCGCCGGCGTCGAGGAGGCGGCGCAGGGTCAGGAAGTCGTTGTCCCAGCGGCGGTTCTGGAAGACGGACAGGAAGGTGCCGGTGCGCTCCGCGAGGGCGGCGAGCGCGCGGGCCTCGTCGGCGGTCGCGGCGAGCGGCTTGTCCACGACCACGGGGATCCCGGCGTCGAGGGCGGTCGTGGCGAGCGGCACGTGGGTCTTGTTCGGCGAGGCGACGACGATCAGGTCGGGGGCGTCCGCGGTGCCCGCGCGCGCCCACACCTCGTCGACGGAGGCGGCGACGCGCACGCCCGGGTAGGCGTCGCGGGCCTGCTCCTGCCGGCCGGGGTCGGAGGTGACGACCGTGTCGAGGACCAGGCCCTCGGTGGCGTGGACGAGGGGGGCGTGGAAGACGGAGCCGGCGAGCCCGTAGCCGACGAGCGCCACGCGCAGGGGTGCGGAGGTGGGGGAGGCGTTCATGGATTCCACTTTGGCAACAGCGTTGCGTAAGTGCAAGGAGGGTGGACAATGGGCCTGTGAACAGGGGCGACGAATCGGGTGGACGGGGCGGGGCGAACCTGCCCGCCCTGCGCGGGCACAACGACGCGCTGCTGCTGGACCTGCTGCGCGCGGCCGGCCCGCCGGGGCTCGGCCGCGCCGAACTCGCCGACCGTACGGGGCTCACCCCGCAGGCCGTCAGCAAGATCACGGCCCGCCTCGCGGCGGAGGGGCTGGTCGCCGAGGCGGGGCGCGACGCCTCCACCGGCGGCAAGCCGCGCACGCTGCTGCGGCTGGTGCCCGAGGCCCGGCACGCGATCGGAGTGCACGTCGACCGCGACGAGCTCACGGCCGTACGGGTCGACCTCGCCGGCCGCGTCCTCGCCCGGACGGGCGGACCGCTGGACTTCGGGGCGGGCCCGGACCCGGTCGTGGACGCCGTGTGCGCGGCGGTCCTACGGGTCCGGGGGCGCGCGGAATCCGATACCGGACCGCTGCCCGAGCCGCTCGGGGTGGGCGTCGCCGCCCCGGGCCCGCTCGACTGGCGCGGCGGGGTGCTGGGCCCGGTGACGGGCTTCCCCCAGTGGGCGGGATACCCGCTGCGGAAGGTGCTGGAGGGGCGTCTGGGGCTGCCGGTGGTGCTGGACAAGGACACCAACGCCGGGGTCGCGGCGGCGCCCGCCGGGCCCGGGACGGCCGCCTCGGCCTACCTCCACGTGGGGACCGGCCTCGGCGCCGGGCTGCGGCTCGACGGCGCGATCCACCGGGGCGCGCGCTCGGCGGCGGGGGAGTTCGGCCACCAGGTGCTGCACCTGGACGGACCGCTCTGCCGCTGCGGGGCGCGGGGCTGCCTGGAGGTGCTCTGCCTGGAGGCGGTGGCCCGGGGCGACGTGGCGTCGGCGGCGCGGATCCTCGGGGAGGGGGCGGCCAACCTGGTCGCGCTGCTGGACGTGGACGCGCTGCTGCTCGGGGGGCGGGTGGTCGACGCCGACCCGGAGGCGTTCGTGACGGGGGTGCGGGCGGCCCTGGCCGGCCGGGGCGCGGGCCACGCCGCCACCACCGTCACCCGTGCCGCCCGTGACGTGGCGGAAGGCGCCGCCGAACTGGCCCTGTCCCCCTTCTACGCCACACCGCCCCCCTTCGCCCCCCGCGCCTGACGCCCGGCCGGGGCCGCCCTGCCTGCGGGGCGCTTGAGGCGGAAGCGCAGAAGGGGCGGGACGCGGTGTCGACCCGGGGGCGAGGCCCCCGACCCCCGGCGTGGTCCCGGATACGGGACCCCGCTTGACCCTGTGCGCCGATCAGGCGTAAACCGGGAGGTCCGAGGCGCGGCGTGCCGGAGGGTTCGCGCGCGCGTGGCAGGGTGCGGACAGGCCGGGGCGATTGTCACCTCGTCCGATCATCTTCCCGTCCGGCGAGCAGCGAAGGTCTTCCATGCGAGTGCGCAAAGCCCTTGCCCTCACCGCCGTCCTCCTCGTCTGCGCCGCGCCCACCGCCGTCGCGGACATCGGTACCGGGGGCGGCGCCCGCCCCGCCCCCGCGCTGCCCTCCCGCGCGCACGCCACCTGCGGCGACGGCAAGAGCCCGGCCTTCCCCATCGGCGCCCGCATCCGCGGCGGCCCCGCCGTCTACCGGGCCGGCGGCGAACCGCAGACCTGGCTGCTCGACCTCACGAACACCACCGGCGACACCTGCACCGCGATCCACCCCGTCGTCGTCCTCACCGACCAGGCCCGGGCCCTGCGCCCCGCCCACCTCCGGATGGAGTTCGACGCCCCCGGCGGCTCGTACCCCGTCAGCCTGGAACGCACCGACCGCGACGAGATCATCGCCGTGTTCGACGGCGGCGACGCCTTCCCGGGGTTCTCCGTCGGCGCGGGCGGCTCGCTCACCGTCAAGGTCCGCCTCGCGTTCTCCGGCGCCGCCCCGCACGGTGAGGTCCTGGCCGACGCCGCTCTCGTCCAACGCAAGGGGGAGCACGGCGACGACGGGGAGTGGGTCGGGGAGGCCGGTGGCTACCGCTTCTCCGTCGAGGGCCCGGACGGGGAGTCCGCCGACGCCGCCTCCCTCGCCCACACCGGCCCGCGCGACTGGGCGTACGGGACCGCCGCGCTGGCCGCCCTCACCGCCGGCGGCGGCCTGCTGCTCGGCGCCCGCCGGCTGCGCTGATCGCACCCGGCCGCCCCCACCGACCGGCGCCCGACCGGCGCCCGGCCGCCGCCCGACCGGCGTCCGCCCGAGCCGTTCACCCGCCCCACGTACAGTCCGAGCGTGGAAGAACGGATCCAGCCCCATCGCCCCGGTTCGCCCGTCCGCTCCGGCATCCCCGAGCACGGTCGCGTCCCCAAGTACTACGCCGTCAAGGCCCGCGTCGCGGAGCTCCTCGACGAGCTGGGGGAAGGCGGCACGCTCCCCACCGAACGCGACCTCGCCGAGCGCTACGGGGTGTCCCGCGAGACCGTCCGCCAGGCCCTGCGCGAGCTCCTCCTCGAAGGCCGGTTGCGCCGCGCCGGGCGGGGCACCGTCGTCGCCGGACCGAAGCTGGAGCAACCGCTGTCGCTGGCGAGCTACACCGAGGGCGTCCGCCGCCAGGGCCGTCGCCCCGGCCGCAACCTCATCGGCCTGGAACGTTTCCCCTGCCCGCCCGAACTGACCCGGGGCATCGGGGCCGAGATCGGCGAGCCCGTCTGGCACCTGGAGCGCGTCCTGCTGGCCGACGACGAGCGCGTCGGGCTGGAGAGCACGTACGTCCGCGTCGCCCGCGCCCCCCACCTCGACGTCGATTTCAAGCCGGACTCCTCCTTCTACGGGTATCTCCACGACCACCTCGGAATCGCCTTCGGCGACGCCGACGAGAAGCTGGAGACCGTCCTCGCCACCCCCCGCGAGGCCCTGCTGATCGGGACCCCGCCGGCGCTCCCGATGCTGCTGATCCACCGCTTCTCGCGGGACCGGGACGGCCGCCCCCTGGAGCGGGTGCGTTCGCTCTACCGTGGCGACCGGTTCAGTTTCACGACCCGCCTGAAGCCGGAATAGCGGCACCCGATCCCACCCGTACGCACCCAAAAAGGGCACCTCGACATCACGAGAAGATAACGGGTCTGGTCCAAACGTCGGAGCCTGTTCACCGACCCGTCGCCACCGCGATCCCCCCGGGTCACGGGCCCCGCCCACCGTGGTCGGCGTGAGAGTCATAGTCGTCGGAGGCGGCGTGGTCGGCACCATGCACGCCTGGCAGGCAGTGGAACGCGGCCACGAGGTCGTACAGATCGAGCGAGAAGTGGAGGCCCGTGGCGCGTCGCTGCGCAATTTCGGCCAGATCTGGGTCAGTGGGCGGGCCGGGGGAGAGGAACTCGACACCGCCCTGCGCGCCCGCGAGCTCTGGGAGCGCATCGGCGCGCGGGTGCCCGGCCTGGGCTTCCGCGCCATCGGCTCCCTCACCCCCGTCCGCACCCCCCACGAGTACGCCGTCGCCGAGGCGGCCGCCGCCCACCCCGACGCCGCCGCCCGCGGCCACGCGCTGATCACCGCCGCCGAGGCGCGGCGGATCAACCCGGCACTGCGCGGCGCGTTCGACGCGGCCCTGTGGTGCGAACGGGACGCCGCCGTCGAGCCGCGCACCGCCCAACTCCACCTGCGCGAAGCCCTGCGGGCCTCCGGCCGCCACACCTTCCTGCCCGGACGCGAGGTCCGCGAGGTCGTCGGCCCCGGAGCCGTCCGCGACGACCACGGCGACGTCCACCGCGGGGACGCCGTCGTCCTGGCCACCGGCGCCTGGCTGTCCGGCCTGGTCCGCGAACTCGCCCCCGAACTGCCCGTACGCCGCGTACGGCTCCAGATGATGCAGACCGCCCCGCTCGGCGAACCGCTCACCACCTCGGTAGCCGACGCCGACAGCTTCCGCTACTACCCCGCCTACCGGAGCGACGCCCTCGACGCCCTGGACACCGAACAGGCGCAGGCGCCGATCGCCGCCGCGCACCGGATGCAGCTCCTGATGGTCCAGCGCCTGGACGGCGGACTGACCATCGGCGACACCCACGAGTACGAACACCCCTTCGCGTTCGACACCCTCGAAGACCCCTACGAGCACCTCACCGAGGTGGTCGAAGCCTTCCTGGGCCGCCCGCTGCCGAAGATCAGGCACCGCTGGGCGGGCGTGTACGCGCAGTGCACCGACACCACCCGCGTCGTCCACCGCCAACAGGTGGCCGACGGCGTCTGGCTGGTGACCGGACCCGGCGGACGCGGCATGACCTGCTCGCCCGCCATAGCCGAGACCACCGCGAACGAACTGGGCTGGTGAGCCACATGACCGACACGACCGACCGCACCCCCACGACCGACCCGACCGACATCGACATCGATACCGACACCGACACCGACGGCGCGAGCACCCCCCGCCACCGGCTCGTCGTCCTCGACATGGCCGGCACCACCGTCGCCGACGGCGGCCTCGTCGAGCGGGCCTTCGAGCGCGCCGCCGCCCACCTCGGCGTCGAACCCGGCAGCGCCGACCACGCCGCCAAGCTCCGCCACGTCCGCGACACCATGGGCGAGTCGAAGATCTCGGTGTTCCGCCGCCTCTTCGGTACGGAGGCCCTCGCGCGCCGGGCCAACACCGCCTTCGAGCAGGCCTACGGGGAACTCGTCGACGGCGGACTCGTCGCCCCGGTCCCCGGCGCCCGCGCCGCCATCGAGAGGCTCCGCGCCGACGGCCGCACCGTCGTCCTGACCACCGGCTTCGCCCGCGTCACCCAGGAGGCCATCCTCGACGTCCTCGGCTGGCGGGACCTCGCCGACCTCACCCTGTGCCCCGCCGACGCCGGCGGCCGGGGGCGCCCGTACCCCGACATGGTGCTGGCCGCTTTCCTGCGCACCGGAGCCGCCGCCGACGTCCGCGAGGTGGTGGTGGCCGGCGACACGGCGTACGACATGCTGAGCGGCCGGCGCGCCGGGGCCGGGATCGTCGCGGGCGTCCTCACCGGGGCCCACGACCGCGCGGGGCTCGAAGCGCACGGCGCGACCCACGTCCTGGCCTCCGTCGCCGACCTGCCCGCACTGCTGGAGCGGGAGACCCGGGCGTGAGCGGCATCCGCTTCGACTCCGTGTCCGTCGCCTACGCCGGCAACACCGTCCTGGACTCCCTCGACCTGACCGTCGAGCCCGGCGAGGTCATGGCACTGCTGGGCCCCTCCGGCTCCGGCAAGACCACCGCCCTGCGCGCGGTCGCCGGTTTCGTACGGCCCGCTTCCGGCCGGGTGCTGATCGGCGGCCGGGACGTGACCGCCCTCCCGCCGCACAAGCGCGGCATCGGGATGGTCGTCCAGCAGTACGCGCTCTTCCCGCACCTGCGGGTCGAGGAGAACGTCGCCTTCGGCCTCAAGGCGCACAAGGCCCCCAGGGCCACGATCCCGGCCCGGGTCGCCGAGGCCCTGGAGATGACGGGCATGGCGGCGTACGCCAAGCGTCACCCCCGCGAGCTGTCCGGCGGGCAGCAGCAGCGCGTCGCCATCGCCCGCGCGCTCGCCATCCGCCCCGGGGTGCTCCTGCTCGACGAGCCGCTGTCCGCCCTCGACGCGCAGTTGCGCTCCGGGATGCTCGCCGAACTGGCCCGCCTGCACCGCGAACTGCCCGACGTGTCCATGCTGTACGTCACGCACGACCAGGTGGAGGCGCTCACCCTCGCCGACCGGATCGCCGTCATGGACCGGGCCCGCCTCCAGGACTGCGGCACCCCGCAGCGGCTGTACCGGGCGCCGCGCACGGAGTTCACCGCCTCCTTCGTCGGCAACGCCAACCTGCTGCCCGTCACCGTGGCCGAACGCGGCGCGGTCTTCGAGGGCCGGACGCTGACCCTCGACCGGGGGCGCGCCGCCCCGGGCGCCGCGGCCACCCTGTGCGTACGGCCGCACCTGATCGGCCTCGGGGCCGGCCCGAACGCGCTGCGCGGCAGGATCACCGAGGTCCAGTGGCGGGGCTCCACGCACCGGCTCCACGTCGACGTGGCCGGCCACGGGCTCAAGGCGGACCTGCCCGAGCTGCGCGAGACCCCGGCCCTGGGCGACGAGGTGACCCTGCACTTCGAGCCCCGCGACGCCGTGCTGCTGGCGGCGGGGGTGTCGGATGCCTGACATCTCGCACCGGGCCGCGCCCCCGCCGGCCGCCACCGCGCGACCCCCCGTCCCCGACCCCACCCCCGGCCCCGACCCCACCCCCACCCCTGCGGCCGACCCGGCTCCCACGGCCGCCGCCCCCGCCCCCCGGTCGGACCGGTTCCGCCTGCCGCGCGGCGCGTGGGCGGTGCCCCCCGTCGCCGTGCTCGCCCTGGTGTTCCTCTACCCCCTGGCCCTGGTGGTCCGGCAGTCCCTCACCCCCGAGGGCGGCGGCGGGGCCTTCGACGCCTACGCCTCCGTGTTCGCCTCCACCGCCTTCCACGAGGCCCTCGGCACCACCGTGTGGCTGGCCGTCGGATCCACCGTCGGCTGCCTGGTCCTCGGCTTCACCCTCGCCCTGATCATCGCCTTCGTCCCCTTCCCCGGGGCGAGGGCCGTCGCCAGGTTCATCGACGTCTTCCTTTCCTTCCCCTCCTTCCTCATCACCCTCGCCCTCCTCTTCCTCTACGGGACGGTGGGCATGGCCAACGGGCTGTGGAGCGACCTGACCGGCGCCGCCGACGGCCCCTTCCACTTCCTCACCACCCCCTGGGGCGTCCTCCTCGCGGAGATCACGTACTTCACGCCCTTCGTGATGCGCCCGCTCCTCGCCGCCTTCTCCCAACTGGACACCGCCCAGCTGGAGGTGGCCTCCTCCCTCGGCGCGGGACCGGCCCGGATCATCCGGCGGGTCATCCTCCCCGAGGCCCTGCCCGCCCTCGCCGCCGGCGGCAGCCTCGTCCTCGTCATGTGCCTCAACGAGTTCGGGATCGTCCTGTTCACCGGAGCCAAGGACGTCACCACCCTCCCGATGCTCGTCTACGGCAAGGCGATCCTCGAATCCGACTACGCGGCCGCCTGCGTGGTCGCCGTCGTCAACATCGCGATCTCCCTCGGACTGTTCGGCCTCTACCGGGTGGTGGGCAAACGTGCTGGTGCATAGCAAGACCGGCCGCCGGGCCGCCTGGGCCCTGTTCGGCCTCCTCTTCCTGCCCCTCTTCGCCCTGCCGCTGCTCGTCGTGGTCGCCGCGTCCTTCTCGACGCACTGGTCCGGCGCCTTCCCCTCCGGCCCGACCACCGCGCACTACGCCTCCGCCGTACGCGGCGAATCCCTGCGCGCGCTCACCACCTCGCTGGTCACCGCCCTGGTCGCGAGCCTGCTCGCGCTCACCGTCGGCGGCTGGGCGGCCCTGGCCGCCGCCGGGCTGAAGGCGCGCGGGAAGCGCGTCCTGGACGCCCTGTTCATGCTGCCGGTGGCCGTGCCGTCCGTGGTCGTCGGGCTGGCCGTCCTGGTCGCCTTCAGCCGGCCCCCGCTGCTGCTCAACGGCACGAGCGCGATCGTCTTCCTGGCCCACGCCGTCCTCGTCACGGCCTTCGCCTACCAGTCGGTCTCGGCGGCCGCGGCCCGCCTCGACCCCGCCTACGAGCAGGCGGCCGCCTCCTTGGGAGCCGGTCCCGCGTACGTGCTGTGGCGGGTCAGGATCCCCCTCCTGCTGCCCTCCCTGACGGCCGCCGCCGGCCTCTGCTTCGCCCTGTCCATGGGCGAGCTGAGCGCCACGATGATGCTCTACCCGCCCGACTGGACCCCCCTGCCCGTCCGGATCTTCACCGCCACCGACCGGGGGTCGCTCTTCGCGGGCTCCGCCGTCGCCGTGGTCCTGATGGCCGCCACCCTGCTGGTCCTGTACGCCGTCTCCCGCGTCCGCACCAGAGCCACGTACCGCTGACCCCCTTCCCCGTAAGGAAGTTCCATGACCGCCAACCTGCACCCGCGCCTCGCCGCCACCGTCACCGGCGGCCTCGTCCTGGCCGCCGCACTCACCGCCTGCTCCGGCTCCGGCTCCGGCGCGGACTCCGCGGCGGGCGGCGCGAAGGTCGTCACCGTCTACAGCGCCGACGGCCTCAAGAGCGAGAAGGGCGACGGCTGGTACGACAAGGTGTTCGCCGCCTTCACCCAGAAGACCGGCATCGAGGTCAAGTACGTGGAGGGCGGCTCGGGTGAGATGGTCCAGCGCGCCGTCCGCGAGAAGACCAACACCCAGGCCGACGTGCTGATCACCCTGCCCCCCTTCATCCAGCAGGCCGACGGCAAGGGGCTGCTCCAGGCCTACGCCCCGCAGGGCTCCGACAAGGTCGGCGGCGGCGACAAGGCGCCCGACGGCAAGTGGACCTCCGTCGTCAACAACTACTTCGGCTTCGTCTACAACAAGAAGGAGCTCGACCGGGCCCCCAGGACCTGGGAGGAACTCCTGGACGCCAAGTACAAGGGAAAGCTCCAGTACTCCACCCCGGGGGTCGCGGGCGACGGCACGGCCGTCCTCATCAAGTCGATGCACGACTTCGGCGGCAAGGAGCCGGCGATGGAGTACCTGAAGAGGCTCCAGGCCAACAACGTCGGCCCGTCCTCCTCCACCAGCAAGCTGGCGCCGAAGACCGACAAGGGCGAGCTGCTCGTCGCCAACGGCGACGTCCAGATGAACTTCGCCCAGTCCAAGTCCATGCCGAACCTCGGCATCTGGTTCCCCGCCAGGGAGGGCGGGAAGCCCACCACCTTCGCCCTCCCGTACGCGGCCGGCCTCGTGGACCGGGCGCCGCACGCCGAGAACGGCAGGAAGCTCCTCGACTTCATGCTCGGCGAGGAGGCCCAGAAGCTGGTCAGCGAGGTCGGCGGCGGATTCCCCGCCCGCTCCGACATCAAGCCGACCGACGCCAACGCCGTCGAACTCACCAGGATCATGGCGGGTGTCGAGGTGTTCGAACCGGACTGGGCCGACATCGACGGGAACCTGACGGGCTACGTCGACGCGTGGAAGTCGGCGACCGGAAGCTGACCGGTCACTTCCCGGTCACCCCCACCCGCCAGAGTGACGCTCGCATAACGGGTCTGGACCGAGGACCGCACCTTCGGTCCGGACCCGGCGCACACCCCCTCGCACCTCTCCCACGACCACTCCCGGAGGAGTACGTGCCCACTGTCCCGTCCGGACGCGCCCTCGCCGTGACCGCCACCGCCACGGCCCTGCTCGCCGCCGCACTCGCCACCCCCACCGCGGCAGCCGCACCCGCCACCCCCGCCACCGCCACGGCCAAGGCGGCCCCCGCCGCCGGCACCGACAAGGTCCTCGTCATCGGCCTGGACGGGGTGGTCCTCGACCGCGTCAGGGCCGCTAACGCCCCCCACCTGAAGGGCCTGATGGCCCAGGGCCTGACCGCGAGGAGCAGCCTGTACGCGAACCCGATGGCCGCCACCTCCTCCGGCCCGGGCTGGTCCACCATCGCCACCGGCGTGTGGCCCGACAAGCACGGGGTGAGGGACAACTCGTTCGTCGGCAAGAACCTCACGGACCACCCCGACTTCCTGACCCGCGTCGAGAACGCCCGACCCGCGCTCAACACCTACGCGGCCGCCGACTGGGAACCCGTCACCTCCACCGACGCGGGCGGCCCCATCTTCTCCGCCAAGGTCGACAAGAGGCTCAGCCTCAAGGGCGACCGCGACGGCTACGGCAACGAGGACCCGAAGATCACCGCCGCCGCCGTCACCGAACTGCGCGACCGGGACCCCGACGCCTCCTTCGTCTACCTCGGCCAGGTCGACTCCGCCGGCCATTCCCACGGCGCCGCGAGCCCGCAGTACCTCGACGCCGTCGCCCGCGTCGACGCGATGGTCGGCCAACTGCTCACCGCCGTCCAGAGCCGCCCGACGTACGCCCGGGAGAACTGGAAGGTCCTGGTCACCACCGACCACGGCCACACCGACGCCGGCGGCCACGGCGGCTCCACCCCCGCCGAACGCGCCACCTTCGTCATCGCCAAGGGCGCCGGCATCCCCGCCGGTTCCGTGCGCGAGGACGTCAGGCTCGCCGACGTCGCCGCGACCGCCCTCGCCCACCTCGGCGTCCCCACCACCGGCCTGGACGGCGTCCCGCTCGACGCCCCCGACGCCGACCCCTTCGACACCCTGCGCCCGAACCTCCGCTCGCGGGTGGACGAGACGGGCATCCCGGCCGCGGTGAAGGGCTTCACCCGCACCCCGCCCGCCGGCTGGTCCGTCGACGATTCGAGGATGGGCACGGGCGGCGTCACCGAATGGGCCGGCTGGTCCTTCGCGACCGACGAGTTCTGGACCCAGGCGCAGCGCGACCAGTGGCGCGAGTCGAACGTCCGCTCGCGCGACGTGTTCGCCGTCGCCGACTCCGACGAGTGGGACGACAAGACCCACACCGGCACCTTCGACTCCACCCTGATCACCCCCCGGTGGGCGGTCGCCGGGGGCACGACGAGGACGCTGACCTACCGGACGCACTACCGCCACGAGGCCGGCCAGACCGCCCAGGTCCTGGTCTCCTACGACGGCGGCGCCCCGACCGTGGTGAAGACCCACACCGCGGACGCCCTCGCCAAGGTGGAGTCCCTCGCCCTCCAGGTCCCCGCGGGCACCACCGACGTCCAGGTCCGCTTCCGCTACAGCGGGAACAACAACTGGTTCTGGGCCGTCGACGACGTCCGCCTCGGCTAGCCCGTACGGGTGAGGAGGTCCGGGCCGTGGACGCCCACCGCGTCCGCGGCCCGAGCCCGCTAGGGTAGTGGTACAGACCACAGACCCACAGGTCAGAGGCCCCCAGAGCGGAGAGAAATCCGTGGCAGAGCGCAAGCCGATCGAATCCTGGCTCACCGACATGGACGGGGTCCTCATCCACGAGGGCACGCCGATCCCCGGGGCCGACGCCTTCATCAAGCGGCTGCGCGAGTCCGGCAAGCCCTTCCTGGTGCTGACCAACAACTCCATCTACACCCCGCGCGACCTCCAGGCCCGGCTCCACCGGATGGGCCTGGACGTGCCCGTCGAGAACATCTGGACCTCCGCGCTCGCCACCGCGAAGTTCCTCGACGACCAGCGCCCCGGCGGCACCGCCTACGTGATCGGCGAGGCCGGTCTGACCACGGCGCTGCACGACATCGGCTACATCCTCACCGACCACGAGCCCGACTACGTCGTCCTCGGCGAGACCCGCACCTACAGCTTCGAGGCCATGACCAAGGCCGTCCGGCTGATCAACGGCGGCGCCCGCTTCATCTGCACCAACCCCGACGAGACCGGCCCCTCCACCGAGGGCCCGCTCCCGGCCACGGGTGCCGTCGCCGCCCTGATCACGAAGGCCACCGGCAAGAAGCCCTACTTCGCCGGGAAGCCGAACCCGCTCATGATGCGCACGGGCCTCAACGCCATCGGCGCGCACTCCGAGAGCAGCGCGATGATCGGCGACCGCATGGACACCGACGTGCTGGCCGGGCTGGAGGCGGGCATGCAGACCTTCCTCGTCCTGACCGGACTGACCTCCGTCGAGGACACCGAGAAGTTCCCCTACCGCCCGACCAAGACCGTCGACTCCATCGCCGACCTGGTCGACCTGGTCTGAGGTCGGCCGGGGCCGTACGGGTGGGCCCGGGCGGGGCGCGCGCCTGCGGCATTGGTGCGTACGGCTGACTCTTACGGGCCAAGAGGGCGCCGCTCCGGATGCGGAGCGGCGCGTCGCGCGTGAATCTCCTTGTCGAGGAGGTTCACCATGCGCAGTTCTCTGCTCGCCGTCCGTGCCGTCGGGGTGGCCGTCGCCCTGGCGGCCTGCACCGTCGTGACCGCCCCCGTCGCGTCCGCCAACGAGTGGGACCGGGGAGGCGTCTCGGCGGAACCGAACCCGGCCGACCCGCGGACGGAGGTCAAGATCCGTGTCCGCGGCTGCAATGCCGACTGGGCGGTGGCGCATTCCTCCGTCTTCGTCTCCGAGGCCCGGCTCTCGTCCGGCCACGGGGACGGCCGCACCCTGTTCGGGGAGGCGCGGATCGCCGCGCACGCCCAGCCCGGTTGGCACGAGATCCGGGTGAAGTGCGGCGGTCGTGACGAGGGCCTGCGCGGGTCCATCGAGGTCCGCCGCGGCCACCACCCCGACCCCCACCGCAGTCCGGTCTGGCCGATCCACGCGGGTGGCGGCGGGATGTCGGCCGAGATCGCCGAGACCACCCGGCTCGCCGCGGCGACCAAGAAGCACCACGACACCGACGGCCCCGGCCTGCCGCACACCGTGATCGGCGCCGTCCTCGCCGCCGCGGCCACCCTGGCGGTCGCCGGCCGGGCCCTGACCCTGCGCCGTCGCCGCAACGGCGGATGAGCGGGGGCGCGGCGTGAGCGGGGGCGAGGCGAAGGCCGGCGCCGGCGGTCGGTTGCTGACCTTCGCCGCCTGGTCGGTGTTGGTGCTGGGCCTGTGGCTGTGGGGCAAGGAGATCACCGGGGTCCCGGCCGGGACGCCCGCCGGGCAGGCCGCCGCCCCACCGGTGGCGGGGTTGCCGGTCGCGCACGTCCCGCTGTCGGCGGCGATGCCGGCACGGGTCGACGTACCGGCCATGGGCGTCCAGGCGCCCGTCATCGCCCGGGGGCTCGACGCCGAGGGGGCGATCGACCCGCCGCCCTACGAGCTGCCGGGCACCGTCGGCTGGTGGGGCGCGGGCCCCGCGCCGGGCGCGGCCGGCGCCGCGCTGATGGTGGGGCACGTCGACACGAAGTCCAAACCGGCGGTCTTCTACGGCCTGTCCGCCCTGCGGCCGGGGGAGAAGATCCGGGTGTCGCGGGCGGACGGCACGGTCGCGGAGTTCACCGTCGAGGACGTACGGGTCCACG
Organism: Streptomyces sp. NPDC103540; assembly: GCF_055584445.1. Taxonomy (NCBI): domain Bacteria; kingdom Bacillati; phylum Actinomycetota; class Actinomycetes; order Kitasatosporales; family Streptomycetaceae; genus Streptomyces; species Streptomyces sp. NPDC103540. The sequence continues at coordinate 903,549 of NZ_JBVJMA010000001.1, read as the reverse complement.
AGCGCGCCGGCTTCGATCCCCAGGCGGCGTACGGCCCCCGGGTCAAGGGGCGCGCGGAGTTGCGGCTGGTGACCTGCGGCGGCAGTTACGACAAGGCGGCCAAGCGGTACTCGGCGAACGTGGTGGTCTCCGCCTATCTGACGGGCGCGGGTGCCCGCGCGGGCACCGCCGCGTAGCGGGAGAGGACAACGAAGAAGCCCCCCACAGCTTTCGCTGTGGGGGGCTTCTTCGTGTCTGTGCGCCGCCAGGGACTCGAACCCCGGACCCGCTGATTAAGAGTCAGCTGCTCTAACCAACTGAGCTAGCGGCGCTTGGTGACAGGGAAAACTCTACCCCACTTCCACTGGTGCTCGTGACCACCAGTGTGTGTTCTGTCCGATTAACCCATGTTTAGGGGTTTTGTCGTGCACGATATGTCTGGCCGGACGCGGATCTGACGCCCCACCAGACGCGTGCCCGGGCCCAGCCGTGGTGGACGAGCAGAGGAGTGGACGGATCCGCATGACGATGCAGCCTCCGATGCATGTACGGATGCCGATGCCGGCCTTCGAGGAGTTCGAGCCCGCGCGCGACTGCGTGTGCCTCGGGTGCGCCCAGCGCCGCCGGGCCCTCTCCCGGGCGCGGGCCATACCGCTACGGGACGGCGGACACCCGGCCGCGCGCGGGGCACGCCGGGCCCTGGTGCTGGCCACGGCGGCCGGCGTGGTCCTCGGCGGCGGCGGATCGGTCGCCCTCGCCGAGGCGAGGCCCCTGCCCGGCCCGGCACCGGTGGCACTGGACGACCCCGACACCCCGCAGGGCGGCCGCGCCCCGCTGCACGGCCGACCGGCGACGGGACAGCGCCCGGGGACGGCGCCGGGAGGACGGCCGGGCGCGCCGTCCGTGGTCAAGCGGATCGACCGGACCACGATCATCAACCGGGCCAAGGTGTGGCTGGAGGCCAAGGTCCCTTACAGCATGTCCGAGTACTGGGTGGACGGCTACCGACAGGACTGCTCGGGCTACGTTTCCATGGCCTGGAACCTCGGCACGAACGAGTGGACCGGCAGCCTCGACGCCTTCGCCACCCGCATCACCAAGGAAGAGCTGCTCCCCGGCGACATGCTGCTCTTCCACAATCCGGCGGACCCCAACAAGGGCTCGCACGTCGTCCTCTTCGGCGGCTGGGTCGACGAGACGCGCACGCACTACGTCGCCTACGAGCAGACCCGCCCGACGACGCGCAAGCAGGCGACGCCCTACGCGTACTGGAACAACTCGGCGAAGTACCTCCCGTACCGGTTCAACGGGGTGACGGGCGTGACCGCGCCCGAGGTCCCGGCTCCCCAGACCCCGGCTCCCCAGACCCCGACCCCTCAGACCCCGACCCCCCAGGTGCCCGCGCCGGGCGCCGGGCCGGTGGCCGCGACCCCCTTCCCGGGGGCGGCGAAGTTCGGCCCCGGCGCCGACAACGCCCACGTCCTCGAACTTGGCAGGATGCTGATCGGCCGGGGCGCCCTGCGCTTCTACCCCAAGGGCGCGAGCACGGTGTGGAGCGAGGCGGACCGGCTGGCCACCCAGGCCTTCCAGCGCGCGCAGGGCTGGACCGGCGCGGACGCGGACGGGATGCCCGGCGAGCACACCTGGCGGCTGCTGGTGCGCAAGGAGGGCAAGGACATCCCGCCCGAGCCGGGCCGGGCGGGACCGGCCGGGGTGCCCGCGTACCCGGGGTTGAAGGTGTTCCGCCCCGGCCAGACCCATCCGGCCGTCGCCGCCCTCGGCCGCCGCCTGCTGCAGAAGGGCTTCGGCAAGCACTACACGTCAGGTCCCGGCCCGCGCTGGAGCGAGGCCGACCGCCGCAACGTCGAGGCCTTCCAGCGCGCGCAGGGCTGGCGCGGGGCCTCGGCCGACGGCTACCCGGGCCCGGAAACCTGGCGCCGGCTGTTCGCATGACGGAGGCAACGATGTACCCGACCCGCACCACGTCGACGACGGGCACCTTCCACCCGCCCACCCGCCCGCCGGCCGCCCCCGACCAAGCCGCCGCCGCGCCGGCCGGCCGCGTGCCCGCCGCCCCTGCGCCGGCCGCTCCCGCGCCGGTCGCTCCGGCGCCGGTCGCTCCGGCGCCGGTCGCTCCGGCGCCGGTCGCTCCGGCGTCGGCCACCTCCGACCCGGCCACCTCAGACCCGGCCACCTCCTACCCGGCCACCTCCGACCCGGTCGCCGCCGTGTCGGCCGGGGCCACGCCGGTCACCCTTGCGCCGGTCGCTCCGGCGTCGGCCGCCGCCGCGTCGGCCGGGCCCGCCCCGGTCACCCGTGCTCCGGTTGCCGCCGTGCCGCCCGGCCCCGTGTCGGCCGCCGCGTCGTTCGGCGCGGCGACGACCGCCGCCGTGCCGGTCGCCGCCGTGCCGGCTACCCCCGCATCGATCGCTCCCGCGTCGGCGGGCACCGCGCCGGGCGCCGTCGTCGCTTCGGTGCCGCGGGCCCACGGGGGTGTTCGGGAGCCCGACACCGAGCACGCGCTGCGGGGCGGGCACGCCGTTGCGGCGCCGGGGCATCCCGCGCCGGTCGCGGAACCCGTGGCGGAGGTCGCGGGGCCCCGCCCCGGCCGCTGGATGGCCCTGCCGGAGCCCGCCGCCCGGGAGCGGCCCCGCCCCGCCGCGCCCGTGACGGAACCGACGCCCCCGTACCGGCCCCCGGCCCTCGCCGAGTTCGGCGCCCGCGGCGCGACCCTCGCCCCGCAGGAGTCACCGCCCGGGCCGGTGGTGGTGCCGTTCCCGGAGCCGGCCGCGGCCCCGCGGAGCGCCGCGTGGACGCCGTTCCCCGAACCGGCGGAGCCCGCGACGCTCCACGACCGCACCCCCGTCGGCGCCGTGCCCGAGCCCGTCCGTGCGGGACACGACCCCGCCGCACGCCCCGAGCCGTGGCCGGCCCCGAGGGAGCGGGCCCCCGAGGCCGCGGCGGGCGCCGGCGCGTCCCGGTACGGGGTCGAGGCCTGGCCCCCGGTCGCGCGGGCGGCGCCCGACGACGACGTCCCCGCCCCCGGGCCGTGGCCCGTGGCGGCCGTCCCGGTCCTCGCCCCGGACCCGGAGCCCGCCGCGCGGCACGACGACGGGTTCGACCCGGAGCCCGCCCCGGAAGAGCCGTACGCCCGGTCCGACGCGGAGCCGTGGCCCGCCGCACCCGGGACCGGGGTGCCCGGCCCCGGGGTCGCCGACCTCGTCGCGCGGGCCGTCGAGCGCGGGATGGGGCCGCGGCACGCGGACGGCGACGCCGACACCGCGGGCATCCCGACGTACGCGCCCCCCTCGCGGGGGACGGCCGTCACGGACATCCCCGTCCACCTCCCCTTCCGTGCCCACCCGAGCCCTCCCGCCCCCACCGCCCCGCGCCCCGCCCCCGCACGCGCGCCCCGCGCCGCCGCCGGCCGCCGGGTGCCCCGGGGTGACGACCGGCTGCGCGAGCACCGGGGTCCGGTCCTGCCCGGCTGGATCGCCGTGGCCGTCGGGGGCCTCGCCCTGGCCGGCTGCGCGGCCGTCCTGCTGCGGGCCGGGGTGGTGCCCGCCCCGGTGGTGGCCGCCTTCGGGGTGACCCCCCGCGCCTACCAGGGGCTGCGGGCCACGCACTGGCCCCCGCTCGCCTTCCTCGGCATCGTGACCCTCCTCGCGCTCGGCGGCCTGGGCCGGGCCAAGGCGGGCCACGCCTGGGTGCTCACCCTCTTCGGGCGCTACCGGGGCACGGTCCGGCGTACGGGCCTGACCTGGATCAGTCCGCTGCTGCTGCGTCGGCGGGTCGACGTACGGCTGCGGCACTGGCGCAGCGAGCCCATGGCCGCCGTCGACTGCGGCGGGCTCGCGCTGCGGGTCGTCGTACAGGTCGTCTGGCAGGTCAAGGACACCGCCCGCGCGACCCTCGCCGTCGAGGACCACACGGAGTACCTCGCGGAGCAGGTGGAGTCGGCGATGGCGCGGGTGCTGTCCCAACTCCCGGCCGACGCCTTCCACGAGGACGCGCCGACCCTGCGCGACGCCGAGGCCGTCGGCGACGCGTTGACGCGGATGCTCGCGGCCGAAACCGAGGCGGTCGGCATCGAGGTGTTCTCCGCCCAGCCCACGCGCATCGAGTACGCCCCCGAGGTGGCCGAGGCGATGCGCCGGCGGCGGGTCGCGGCGATCGACGCCAAGCACCGGGACACCGTGTTGACCTCGGTCGTCGACGCCGTGGACGACACCGTCCAACGGCTGACCTCGCGCGGGATCGTCGAGCTCGACGACTACGAGCGCAAGGCCCTGGTGAAGGACCTCACCGTCGCCTTCTACACCGGGCGTGGTGACCAGTAACGGCAGCCCCACGGGCGCGACGCGGAAACGGATGGCCGGTACACACCGGACCATCCGTTTTCGCATTGGTATAGACATGGCCAACTCCCGTCAATACTGTGGGACTTGGTCTAGACCTGAAACCGTCCTGTTCAGTCTCAGTCGTCTCCCGCACGAGTCATCCCCAGGCGCGCGCACGCTCCCGTCCGACTCGTGACGGCCCCCCACGCCCAAGGAGCAGCCCCATGCGTCCGTTCCGCATGCCCGCACGTCCGTCGTCCCGTCCCGCCCGCGCCGGCGCCGCGGCCACGCTCGGTCTCGGCCTCGTCGCCGGCGTCGCCCTCCTCGGCGCCCCGAGCGCGAGCGGCCACGGCTACACCGACACCCCGATCAGCCGCCAGAAGCTCTGTGCCAACAAGACCGTCTCCGACTGCGGGCCCATCCAGTGGGAGCCGCAGAGCGTCGAGGGCCCCAAGGGCTTCCCCGCGCTCGGCCCCTCCGACGGCACGATATGCGCCGGCGGCCACGCCGAGTTCGCCCAGCTCGACAACCCGCGCGGAGGCAACTGGCCCGCGACGTCCGTCACCTCCGGCCAGGGCTACAACTTCCGTTGGCAGTTCACCGCCAACCACGCGACCACCGACATCAAGTACTACGTCACCAAGACCGGCTGGGACCCGACCAAGCCCCTCACCCGCTCCGCCCTCGACCCCCAGCCCTTCCTCACCGTCGCCTACAACGGCGCCCGCCCCGCCATGACCACCACCCACCAGGGCGCCCTGCCGAGCGGCAAGACCGGCCGGCACATGATCCTGGCGGTCTGGACCGTCCACGACACCCCGATGGCCTTCTACGCCTGCTCCGACGTTCAGTTCTGACGCAACGTCAGCTAACCTCCGGCGGCATGCGGACGACGACTGCGCCCGAGACCGTCGCTGAACTCATCGCGTGCCAATGGGGGGACCCGCGGCCCGGACTGCTGCACGGGGCCGACACCGTGCGCACTCCCGGGGCCGCCGCCGTGCCCGCCGCCGGGGCCGACACCGGCGCGGTCACGGGCGCGCCCGCGGGCGCGGTCACCGTGCTCGACCGCCACCACTACGCGTGCGGGGCCGCCGCCCGCGCCGCGCTCCTCGTCGACCTCCTGCCGAGGGGCGCGGAGCCGCACGTGGGGGTGCTGCTCGACAACACCCCCGAGTTCCCCCTCTGGCTCGGCGCCGCGGCCCTGGCCGGGGCCGCCGTCGCCGGGATCAACCCCACCCGGCGCGGCCCCGAGCTGGCCCGCGACGTCCTGCACACCGACTGCCGCGTCCTGATCACCGCGCCGGAGCACCTGCGACTGCTGCGCGGACTCGACCTGCCCGGCGTACGGATCCTCGTGACCGGCACCGAGGAGTACGCCGCCCTCCTCGCCCCCTACGCCGCCGCCAAGCCGGGCGAGGCCCGTTTCGCCCCGCCCGCGCCCGGCACCCGCTTCCTCCTCTACTTCACCTCCGGCTCCACCGGCGCCCCCAAGGCCGCCATCTGCGGCCAGGGCCGCGTCGCCGCGGCCGGCCACGCCCTGGCCCGCCGCTTCGGCACCACTCCGGACGACGTCCACTACGTCTGCATGCCGCTCTTCCACGGCAACGCCGTCATCGCCGACTGGCTGCCCGCCCTCGCCGCCGGCGCTTCGGTCGCGCTGCGCCCGCGTTTCTCCGCCTCCGCGTTCCTGGACGACGTACGCGCCTACGGGGCCACCTATTTCACCTACGTCGGCCGCGCCGTGCAGTACCTCCTGGCCACCGAGCCCCGCCCCGACGACCGCGCGCACCCCCTGCGCCTGGGCTTCGGCACCGAGGCCGGCGCCGTCGACGCCGCCCGCTTCGCGCGGCGGTTCGGCGTCCGCCTCGTCGAGGGGTACGGGGCCACCGAGGGCGGCGCCTCCGTCCAGCTCACCCCCGACACCCCGCCCGGCGCCCTCGGCCGGGCCGGCGACGGGGACGACCTGGCCGTCGTCGACCCGGAGACCGGCCGCGAATGCCCCGCCGCCCTCCTCGACGCCGAAGGTCGCCTGCGCAACGGCGACGAGGCCATAGGGGAGCTGGTCAACCGGGGCCGCAGCCTCTTCGAGGGCTACTGGCGCAACCCCGAGGCCCAGGCCGACCGCACCCGCGACGGCTGGTACTGGACCGGCGACCTCTTCTTCCGCGACCCCGAGGGCTTCCTCTACTTCGCCGGTCGCACCGACGACCGGCTGCGCGTCGACAGCGAGAACCTGGCCGCCGCCGTGATCGAGAACATCGTCGCCCGCTGGGAGGAGGCCGTCGCCGTCGCCGTCTACGCCGTCCCCGACGAGGCCGCCGGGGACCAGGTCATGGCCGCCCTCGTGCTGCGCGGGGGAGCCCGCTTCGACCCCGGGGCCTTCGCCGACTTCCTCGCCGCCCAGCCCGACCTCGGCACCAAGATGGCCCCGCGCTACGTCCGGATCCTCGACGCGATGCCCGTCACCGCCACCAACAAGGTCCACCGGGTCGCCCTGCGCCGCGCCGGCTTCCTGTGCCCCGATCCGCTCTGGTGGCGCGCCGTCGACGGATACCGCCCCCTCGACCCGCCCGCGCTGGCCGGACTGCTCGCCCGGTACGAGGACCGGGGCCGCCGCCACCTGCTGGAACGCTGATCGCGGGCGCCCGGCGGTATTGGTTTGGAGCACCCCCGGGGACCAGGTAGTATTTTCTCTGTCAGGCGCCGCTAGCTCAGTTGGTTAGAGCAGCTGACTCTTAATCAGCGGGTCCGGGGTTCGAGTCCCTGGCGGCGCACCTGTACTTCGGGCGGTTTCCGGTTCACCGGGAACCGCCCGAAGTGTTTTCCCGGCCCTGCTGGCCCTTCCGGCCCTTTCGGCTCCGCCCCGGCTCCCCGGTCTCAGAGCGTGAGCGACAGCAGCAGCGGGGCGGCCTTGCGGTTGAGGGTGTCGGCCGCGGCGCGCAGGCGGTGGGCGTGCTCGACGGGCATCGACAGGGCCAGGCAGCCCACGGCCGCACCGGCCGTGATCGGTACGGCGGCGCAGACGGTGCCCACCGCGTACTCCTGGAGGTCCAGCATCGGGACCGTCGCCGGCTGGCTGTCCAGCTTCGAGAAGAGGATGCGCTCGTTCACGATCGTCTTCGAGGTCAGGCGGGCGATCTTGTGGCGGGACAGGTGGTCGCGCCTGGCGTTCTGGTCGAGCTGCGTCAGCAGGCACTTGCCGACGGCGCTCGCGTGGGCCGCCGAGCGGAAGTCCACCCACTCGTGGACCTTCGGGGTGCGCGGGCTGTCGGCGAACTGGGTGATGCGGACCTCGCCGTCCACGTAGCGGCTGATGTAGACGGCCGCGCCGACGGAGTCGCGCAGCCGGTCCAGGGTGTCCTGGAGCTTGTCCTGGAGGGCCTGCTGCCGGTCGACGCCGGAACCGAGCAGGACGAGGGAGTCCCCTATGGCGTAGGCGCCGTCGGACACCTGGAGGACGTAGCCCTCCCGACGCAGCATGAGCAGCATCGGGGCGAGATGGACCGCCGGCAGACCGGTCTCACGCGCGATCTGCACGTCGGTCACACCACCGGTGTGCCGCGAGATCGTTTCGAGTACGCGCAGGGCGTACTGCACCGAGTGGAACGGCGCGGTCGGCTCGGGCTTCAGCGCCACGGTTTCCCCCTACCAGGTTGTTACCGCCTGCCGTACCACGATAGCCGGCAAGAGGCGCACGTGGAGCGTCTGTTGAAGAGATTGATGGCTTAATCAAGTCCCTCTGCCTGGATCTACCCTTCTGGCATATGCCAGTGGCACGTCCACACGCGGCCGCGTCGGGAATGCCCGACGGAACCGCACGGTTCCACCCATTCGACGCGCAAGGAGCGCACGAGCCGAACGGGACGGGAGCGACGATGAGCGACACCGAGGACGCGGGCCGACGCGCGGACGGGAACGGCACGGACGGCGGCGCCGCGGAGGCGATCCGCGGCGTGGTGCGGGGCGAGGCGCCGGTGCCGCTGTCGGTGCTCGACCTCGTCACGGTCGGCAGCGGCAGCACCGCGGCCGCCTCGCTGCGCACCAGCGTGGCGATATCCCGGCTCGCCGAATCCCGCGGCTACCACCGTCACTGGGTGGCCGAGCACCACTCCATGCCCGGGGTCGCCAGCTCCTCCCCGGCCGTGATCCTGTCCCACCTCGCCGCCCACACCACCCGGATCCGGCTCGGCTCGGGCGGGGTCATGCTGCCCAACCACGCCCCGCTGGCCGTGGCCGAGCAGTTCGGCACCCTGGAGGCGTTCGCCCCCGGCCGCGTCGACCTCGGCCTCGGCCGCGCGCCCGGCACCGATCCGCGGACGGCCGCCGCGCTGCGCGGGCCCGGACGGCTCGACGAGGCGGCGGACGACTTCCCCCGGCAGCTCGCGGAGCTGACCCGCTTCCTCGACGACGACTTCCCCGACGGGCACCCGTACTCCCGCGTGCACGCGGTCCCCGGGCCGGTGCAGGGATCCGTCGGGCGGCCGCCGATCTGGCTGCTGGGCTCCTCCGGGTTCAGCGCCCGCCTCGCGGGGGAGCTGGGGCTGCCGTTCGCGTACGCCCACCACTTCTCCGCGGCCGGGACCCTGCCGGCCCTCGACCTCTACCGGCAGAGCTTCCGCCCCTCGGCCGTGCTGGACGCCCCGTACGCCCTCATCGGGGTCGCGGCGCTGGCCGCCGACACCGAGGAGGAGGCCCGCGCCCAGGTGCTCACCGGCGCGCTGTCGATGCTGCGGCTGCGCAGCGGCCGGCCCGGACCGGTGCCGACGCCGCAGGAGGCGGCCGCGTACCCCTTCTCGCCGCTGGAGCGGGAGTTCGTCGACGGCTGGATCGCCAACATCGTGCACGGCATCCCCGACGAGGTGCGCTCGGGACTCGACGCCCTGGTGAAGCGGACGGGCGCCGACGAGCTGATGCTGACCGCCAACGCCCACAGCGGGGCGGCCCGGTTGCGCTCGTACGGGCTCGTCGCAGATGCGTACGGGTTCCCGACGGAGGGATCGACTCCGGCTTGAGCGAAGACCAACGGGGTTTGGCTGGTTTGTTGCCGAAACCTTGCCGAGGGATGACCTAAGGCAACCTTAAACCGCTCGTCACCCGGGGTGGCGGGCGGTTTTTGTGTTGCCTCCAGCCGTCTGACGAGCCAATTTGCGCGTCGAGTGGTCTAGTCCTTCTTTGGTCCAAACCATTGACTGGGGCCTGCGGTGATCGCTATCACTTCTCTCACCTGAAGCTGATGCCCTTACCTCCCACCCCCCGGAGGCAGTTCATGCACATCCGTAAACCCCTCATCGCGGCCGCCGCCACGGCCGCGCTGGCCGCCGGAGCGCTGGCCACCTTCGCGGGGCTCGGCACCGCACAGGCCGCGCCCGTCTCCCCGACGGTCAGCAGCGGCGGCGTGAAGATCGCCTACTACGACCAGTGGAGCGTCTACGGCAACGCCTTCTACCCCAAGCACCTCGACACGCGGGGCATAGCGGGCAAGCTGGACGTGATCAACTACTCGTTCGGCAACATCCACCCGACCAACCTCACCTGTTTCGAGGCGAACAAGGCGGCGGGCGACGACAACAACCCCAACGCCGGTGACGGCGCGGGCGACTCGTACGCCGACTACCAGAAGTCCTTCAGCGCGGCCGACAGCGTCAGCGGGGTCGCCGACAAGTGGGACCAGCCGATCGTCGGCGTCTTCAACCAGTTCAAGCAGTTGAAGGCCAAGTACCCGCACCTGAAGATCAACATCTCGCTGGGCGGCTGGACGTACTCGAAGTACTTCAGTGACGCGGCCAAGACCGACGCCTCCCGCAAGAAGCTGGTCTCCTCCTGCATCGACCAGTACATCAAGGGCAACCTGCCCGTCGAGGGCGGCTTCGGCGGTCCGGGCACGGCGGCCGGGATCTTCGACGGCATCGACATCGACTGGGAGTACCCGGGCTCGTCCGGCGGCCACCTCGGCAACCACTACGCCCCCGAGGACAAGCAGAACTTCACCCTCCTGCTCAAGGAGTTCCGCGAGCAGCTCGACGCCTACGGCCAGGCCAACGGCGGCAAGAAGCTCATGCTGACCGCGGCCCTCCCGGCCGGCCAGGACAAGATCAAGTACATCGAGACGGACAAGATCGGCGCGTACCTCGACTACGCGAACATCATGACGTACGACATGCACGGCGCCTGGGACGGCGACGGGCCGACGTACCACCAGTCCCCGCTGTACTCGCCGGCCGGCGACCCGACCGACCCGATCGCCCCGGGCACCCAGAAGTACAGCATCGACAACGCCATCGACTCCTGGATCGACGGCAACCCGGCCTACGGGATCGCGGGCGGCTTCCCCGCCAACAAGCTGACCCTGGGCTACGAGTTCTACTACCGCGGCTGGAAGGGCGTCCCCGCCGGGGCGAACAACGGCCTCGCGCAGAGCGCGACCGGCGCCTCCGGCGCCCGTCCCACCAGCCAGCAGGCCGGCATCGCCAACTACAAGGAGCTCGGCGGCATCGTCGACAACGCGGCGACCACCTACTGGGACGACCAGGCCAAGGCCTCCTACTTCTACAAGGACGGCGAGTTCTTCACCGGCCTGAACCAGAAGTCCATCCAGGCCCGCGTCGACTACGGCAAGCAGCGCGGCCTGGCCGGCTCGATGATGTACTCCCTGCTCGGCCTGGACGCCAACACCACCCTGCTGAACCAGATCTCGGACGCGATGGGCGGCGGCACGCAGCCCCCGACCACGCCTCCGACCACGCCTCCCACCACCCCGCCGACCACGCCCCCGACCACGCCTCCGACGACGCCGCCCACCACGGGCTGCACCGCCGCCGCGTACGTCGCCGGCCAGGTCTACACGGGCGGCACCGAGGTCTCCCACAACGGCCGCAAGTACAAGGCCCAGTGGTGGACCCAGAACGAGGTGCCCGGCACCACCGGTGAATGGGGTGTCTGGAAGGACCTCGGCGCCTGCTGATCCCCCCACCCCGCGCCGAGCGCCGAGCCGCCCTACCCCTCCCGAGGGGGTGGGGCGGTTCCGGTTTCCGCGAAGCGCGCGCGGCCGGTCGGGGCGATCATCTCGGCGATCCGTTCCGGGGCCACGGCGCGGGAGTACAGCCAGCCCTGCCCGGTGTCGCAGCCGACGCGGCGCAGCCGGGCCGCCTGGCCGGCCGTCTCCACGCACTCGGCGGTGACGGTCAGCCCGAGCCGGTGCGCGAGCTGCACCAGGGCCTCGACGATGGTCTCGTCGGCCGGGTTGGGGTGGGCGCCCTCCTCGTAGCGGAAGCCGCGCACGAAGGACCCGTCGAGCTTCAGCACGGACACGGGCAGCCGGCTCAGGTAGGCCAGGTTCGAGTAGCCGGTGCCGAAGTCGTCGATGGCGATCCGCACGCCCATGTCGCTCAGCGCCTGGAGCGCCTGGAGGGGCCGCCCGGCCGAGCCCATCACCGCGGACTCGGTCAGCTCCAGCTGGAGCAGCTGCGGGGCCAGCCCGGTCTCGGCGAGGATCTCCGCGACGTCGCCCACCAGGTCGGAGTCCCACACCTGGCGCACGGCCACGTTCACGGAGACGAAGACGGGGCAGTCGCTGGGCTGTTCGATCTGCCAGCGGCGCGCCTGCCGGCAGGCGGTGCGCAGCACCCACTGCCCCAACTGCACGATGGAGCCGTCCTCTTCGGCGATGCCGATGAACCGATTCGGCGTCAGGACGCCGAATTGCGGGTGCCGCCAGCGCACCAGGGCCTCGACCCCGCGCACGGTGCCGCTCTCCAGGTCCACCAGCGGCTGGTACTCCAGCTCGAACTCGCCGCGCTCCACGGCCGGGCGCAGCGTGCTCGACAGGGCCTGGCGCGTCATGCGGTGCGCGTTGCGCTCGGGGTCGAAGAGCGTCCAGCGGGCCTTGCCGTCGGCCTTGGCCCAGTACAGGGTCGTGTCGGCCGCCTGCATCAGCCCCGTCGCCGAGGTGCCGGCCGCGTCCCGTTCCACCACTCCGATCGACGCGGATACCGACAGGCGCTGCCCGGCCAGGTCGAAGGGCTCCTGCACGGCGGCCAGCACGCCGCGCGCCAGGTCCGTGAGCTGCTCGGTCCCGGTGGACTCCTCCACGAGGAGGGCGAACTCGTCGCCGCCGAGCCGGGCCACCAGGTGGCCGCCCGTACGCCCGTACCCGGACCGGTCGGCGCACTGGGTCAGCCGGGCCGCCACGGCGGTCAGCAGCCGGTCGCCGACGCGGTGGCCCAGGGTGTCGTTGACGGCCTTGAAGCCGTCCAGGTCCAGGTAGCACAGGCCGATCCGGCCGGTGCCGCCGCCGGGGCCGTACGCGGGGGCCTCCAGCGCCGCCTGGAGCCGCTCGAAGAACAGGGCCCGGTTGGGCAGCCGGGTCACCGGGTCGTGCATCTGGAGGTGGCGCAGGCGGGCCTGGAGGTCGCGCCGGTCGCTGATGTCGGCGACCGACAGCAGGACGTCCCCGGTGCCGGGGATCGGGCCGAGGGTGACCTCGGTCCACAGGGAGTGCCCGTCGGGGTGCTTGAGGCGGCGCGTGCAGCGCAGTCGGGCCTGCCGTCCGCGCAGCACCTCCTGGTACGCCTGCCAGGTGCGGGCCTCCGCCGCCAGGTCCACCAGGTCGGCGGCGCCGCGTCCGGCGAGCTCGTCCGCGCCGGTGCCCAGCAGCGCGGCGAGTGCCTGGTTGGCGGTGATGACCTCGCCGTCGCGACCGACGACGGCCATCGCCAGGTGGGCCGCGTCGAAGGCGGCCCGGTAGTCGTGTGCGGCGTCCGGCACGGCCGGCACCGCCTGGTGACGCTCCGTAAGGGCCGATCGGATGCTGCCGGCCGCCGAACCGGTCCCCTCTGAGGTTCCGCTCACCGTTGGCTCCCGCAGTGCTCGTGAGTGTCCGTGCAGGAAAGTGTGCCGATCATAGAGGCCGGCGGGAGGCGCTATCCAGCCACGTCGCCGTGTGGAACAAGGTCCGTCGCCGTGCTGACGCCCCACGGGGGCTCCGTCGGGCGACTGCTGACGGGGTGTCGGGCCGGGGGAGCGTGATCGTTTCTGTGCGGCTGTGAGCGCATGGCGGCGATGCCTGATCCCGGGTGACCGATAGTGACGGCCTGTAGGCAAACCCGCGTAGGGGCCAGGTCACCGGCTTGCCGCATCGCTCACTCGTGTGGGGCAGCGGAACAGGACATTAATAAGACAATCGCCTCAAGGTGGACGAGATGGTACGAATCCACCACCGGAGGTCGATGTGCCGCGACAGCAGACACCCGGGGGAGTGGACCGTTCCCGCGTCCGAAGTACGGCGGCCGTCCTCACCTCGATGACCGCGCTCGCCGCCATGTCGCTCGTCGCCGGCCCCGCGGTGGCCGACACCGGGGCCGCCCCCTGCGCGCTGACCCGCACGGCCGCGCACCACTCCCTCGGGGTGGACACCTGGAACGGCGCCTACCCCAAGCCCGAGCGCACCCTCGACGCGGTCATGGTCTTCCTCTCCTTCCCCGACCACCGCCCCACCGTCGGCACGGAGGAACTGACCTCCGACTATTTCCCCGCCACCAGCGAGTTCTTCGCGCGGGCCTCCTACGGCCGCTTCCGCCTCGCCCCCCACCCGATGAAGCGGTGGGTCCCGATGCCCCAGCCGTCGACGGCCTACGGGATACAGCGCGACTGGGCCCCCGAGAACCGGGCCGCCTACCTGCGGGACGCGGTCGCCGCCGCCGACCCGGAGGTCGACTTCAGCGCGTACGACGTCGTCTACTTCGTCGCCGACCCGAACGCGCCCGGGGTGGACTCCGACGCGACGAAGGTCGTCAACTTCGACCGCCCCCTGCGGGCCGACGGCACCGACCTGCGCCGGATCGTCACCGTCTTCGAACGGCACCCGCCCGACCGCAACGTGCTCGCGCACGAGACGGGGCACGTCTTCGACCTGCCCGACCTCTACCACCGCCCGAGCGACGGCAAGGGCGACTGGGACACCTACGTGGGCGACTGGGACGTCATGGGGAGCCAGTTCGGCATGGCCCCCGACCTGTTCGCCTGGCACAAGTGGAAGCTGGGCTGGCTGGACTCCTCGCAGGTCGACTGCGTACGGTCCGGCACCTCCCTGCACACCCTCCAGCCCCTCGGCCAGGCCCCGCCCGCCGGCGGTACGGGCGGGACCCGGCTCGCGGTCATCCGCACCGGTCCGGGCAGCGCCGTCGCCGTCGAGGCGCGGGGCTCCGCCGGCAACGACGGGGACACCTGCACCGAGGGAGTGCTCGTCTACCGGGTCCGCAACGAGGCCTCCTCGGGCGGCGGCCCGATCGAGGTGCTGGACGCGCATCCGGGCACGGAGGCCTGCTGGGACCGCTCGGTGTACCCGCCGCTCGCGGACGCGCCGCTGGAGGTCGGGGAGACCTTCACGGTGCCGGGTGAGCGGATCACCATCGAGGTCGCGGACCGGACCCAGTCCGGGGCGTACACCGTGAAGATCACCACGTAGGCGCTTCAGGCGGGACGGCTGGACGGCGGAACCGCGGTCCCGACGTCCCGCGGACACGAAGAAGGCCCCCACTCCGAGGAGTGGGGGCCTTCTTCCGTCTGTGCGCCGCCAGGGACTCGAACCCCGGACCCGCTGATTAAGAGTCAGCTGCTCTAACCAACTGAGCTAGCGGCGCTTGCTGACGAGGTAGACATTAGCACCCGGCCGCCGAGAGGAAAAATCGATGCCGGTCAGCGGGCTGCGTGCAGGAACGCCCAGAGCAGCGAGTCCGGGCCCGGCAGCCAGGGCAGACGGGTGTCCGGGGCCACCAGCCAGCGGGACGGACCGGGGGGCGGCGTCAGGGCCGGCACCGTCACCGCGTCCCCGTGGCCGTGGCACAGCGGCGTCGGGGCGCCCGGCCCCCACTCCTCCCAGGCCAGCAGGGCCGGCAGCCGCTGGGCGGTGCCCGGGGTCGCGAACAGCAGCATCCGCCCCCGGTGCACGGCGGCCGGGCCGGAGCCGGGGCCCCGCTCCCAGAGCAGGTCCAGCATCCGGCGGCCGAGGACCAGCGGGACGTTGACGACGTCGAAGGCGGTCCCGCAGGGCAGCACCGCGGGGGAGGTCGGCCGGTTCTGCCAGGCGGCGAGGGTGGCGCGCGGGTGCGCGGACGCGGAGGCCAGCCAGGCGGCGCCCTGCGGGGTCACCTGGCCGACGGGCGCGGTGCGCGCGTCGAGGCCTTCGAGGGCGGGACAGGTGGCAGCCGTCAGCGTCGTCATATGCCATGGTCTACCCGGCGTAGTGACCCGGTTCCTCGGGGTTACCGAAAACCGGGACAGGGCCGCGGTCGGCGGTGTATGTTGCGCCGCGCATATGCCGCGGGCCGATGGCCGGGGCGCCCGCCCCCCGGTGCCCCGCGTGCGGGCGGGGCGAGGGGGTCGGCGGGTCGGGGCGTCAGTCGAGGTCGGGGGCGGTGCCCCGCTGGAGGTCCTCGCCGAACTCGATCATCCTGCGCGCGTAGTCCTCGGTCCAGTCGGCCGCCGCGGCGATGGCGTCGGGCGGAAGCCGGTCGAACCGTCGGGGGTCCGCGAGCTGGGCGGCGGCCAGGGCCTGGAACTCCACCGCTCTGTCCTGCGCGGCCCGGAAGGCGAGCGCCAGCTCGGTGGCCCGGGCGAGCAGCTCGCGCGGGTCCTCGATCGACTCCAGGTCGAAGAAGTGCTCGGGGTCCGTGGCGGCCTCCGAGGGCTCGAAGAGCAGCGGCGCGGGCCGCAGCCTCCGCTCGGTCCGCTCGGGATCTGCCATGCGTGTCCTCCTGCTGGGCGTGCGAAAAGCTTCCGGGCCACCCACCATTGTCCAACGCCGCGCAAGAGTGCGGCAGGTCACAGCGTGACGGGCTCCTTGGCCAGCGCCGCGACGTCGTCCAGTACGCCGGTCAGGCGGTCGGCGAAGTCCTCCGGGGCCTCGAAGCCCTCGGGCCCGATGAGGGCGTTGACGCCGGGGACGGCCAGGGAGCGCGCGGCGGGCAGCATGCCGACGCGGGTGAGCACCGGGAGCAGCATCTCGGCGGCCGGGGCGCCGCCCGTGGGGCCCGCGCTGTAGCTGACGAGGCCGACCGGCTTGCCGTCCCACTCGCGGTAGAGGAAGTCGATGGCGTTCTTGAACGCGGCGCTGAAGCCGCCGTTGTACATCGGCATCACGAAGACGAAGGCGTCGGCGGCCTCGACGACCGCGCTCCAGTCGCGGGTGTGCTGGTGGGTGTAGATGCCGCTGGAGGCGTACTCGGGCTCGTCGAGGAGCGGCAGGGCGATGTCGGCGAGGTCCACGGGGGTGACCTCGAAGGCGCCGTGGGTGCGGGCCTGCTCGGTGACCCAGCGGGCGAGCGGGCGGCCGGAGGAGGTCGGGCGGGTGGCGGCGGAGACGACGTGCAGGCGGGTCATGGGGTGAACTCCCTTGAGGGTCCGGTGTGGTGTTCCGGACGCATGATGGTGGTTGACGTGTCACCCAGCAAAGCCACACCCGCATGATGTGTCAACTACCTTGTTGACGCATCACCGACCTGGTTGGAGTGGATCCATGACCCGAGACCCCGATCCCGCGCCGCGTTGGCTCACCGAGTCCGAGCAGCGGGCCTGGTACGCCTGGCGCCGGATGTTCCCCCTGGTCAACGCCGGGATCGCGCGCGATCTCGGGCAGGACAGCGGGCTCTCCGAGGCGGACTACGACGTCCTGTCCGTGCTCGGCTCCACCGAGGGTCACCGCACCAGGATCAGCGCGCTCGCCCTGCTCATGCAGTGGTCGCGCAGCCGGCTCTCCCACCAGCTCACCCGGATGGAACAGCGCGGCCTGGTCCGCCGCGAGGAGGTGGCCTCGGACGGACGCGGCGCGCAGGTGGTGCTCACCCCCGCCGGGGTGGGGGCCATCACCGAGGCGGCGCCGCTGCACGTGGAATCCGTACGCCGCCACCTCATCGACGTCCTCACCCCCGAACAGCTCGCCACCCTCGCGGAGGTGGGCGAGGCCCTCCGGGCCCGGCTCGGCGTCGCCCGCAAGGAGGCCGACTGACCCTCCGGCGTTTCTCCACCGGCGCTGTGCGCGCCGTCCGTCGGTCGCCGTCCGTCGGTCGTGGGTCGCGGGTCGCCCCGACGGCTCAGTCGCGGATCAGCATGACGACGAACCCCGCCACCAGGCCCGCCAGCACCCCGAGCAGGGAGAGTCGGGGGCGCGACTCGCGCAGCACGGGCAGCAGGCGGTCGACCGCGAACCGGCCCGGCCCGGTGAGGGTGAGGGCGACGATCCCCGCGAACAGCACCACTTCGAGCTCCACGCCCTTGGGCGGGAAGTAGTGGCTCAGCCCGCGCACGTCGAGGATGTTGACGAAGACGCCGATCAGCGCCGCGCCGGCGAGCGGCGTGAACAGCCCGAGCGCCAGGGCGAGACCGCCCAGGGTCTCGGAGAGCCCGGCGATGACGGCCATGGCGTCCCCGGCGGGGTACCCGGCCATCGAGAAGCCCTTGCCGGTCGCGCTCAGACCCGGACCGCCGAACCAGCCGAAGAGCTTCATCGACCCGTGGCCGGCCATCGTGAGGCCGATGACGATCCGCAGCAGCAGCAGTCCGACGTCGTGCGTGACGGTGCCGGTGGGGACCGCTCCGGCGGGATACCCGTACCCCACGCGGCCTTGCCGTTCGTACGCCATGGACGTCCGTCCTTCCGTCACCGGTGAGCGACGGCCACCCTATGACGCCCGCCCGGAATGTCCGTCTCGCGACATCGCGGGACCATGCCGTCGACCCGTTCGGCCGCAGCGGCACCACCCCTCAGGGCCGCCACGCCACGCGGTGCTCGGACAGGTGTGCCAGCACGGAATGGTTCGCCTCCCAGCCGTCCGGGAACTTGACCGTCACCCCCAGCTGCACCGGGTCCGTCGAGGGGTGGTCGTCCAGGAGCTCCGCTATGCCCGCCCGGGCCACCACCACGCAGGCGTGGCGGTGCCGCGAGGCCAGGACGCACAGCCGGCCCGTCTCCAGATGGAACGCCGTCGCGTCCGGGCGCCCGGACAGGGGGTGCAGCACCACCGTGAGGTCGTACTCGCGGCCCTGGAGGCGGTTCGCGGTGTCCACGGTCACCCCCGCCACGCCCAGCGCCGCCAACGCGGCCCGGACGGCGGCGGCCTGGTCGCGGTGGGCCGTGCCGACCGCGATCCGGTCCGACGTCAACGGCACCGGCCCCGGAGCCTGCTCGTCGGAGGTCACCGCGCCCCGGTCCAGCGCCCGCCGCACGACCAGCGCCACCGCCCGCACCGCCTCCGGATCCGTGCGCGGGGTGTGCCGCGCCGGCAGCTCCAGCAGGCCCCAACCCGACTCGGCGGCCTCGTCCAGCACCCGGTCCGGGCCCGAGCCGTCCCCCGCGACCCCGTACGAGAGCCGCCGCTCGCCCGGGCCCGTACCGCTGCGGAAACGGCTGTACGGGTAGAACGCCCGCGACACCAGCGGCGCCGCGCTCGCCGGGAGCCGCCACGACACCGGCAGCCGGTGCTGCGGCAGCTGCGGGTTGTGCGCCAGCAGGGTGGACACCGCCGACGCCGAAGGGTCGTAGGACAGCCCCGCCCACTGCTCCGCGCCGACCACGCTGAAGGGGTCCAACTGCCCCGGATCGCCCACGAACAGCGCCCGGTCGAACAGCCCGGCCACCGCCAACAGCGCGTCGGAGCGCATCTGGTACGCCTCGTCGACGATCGCGTGCTCCCAGGGCTCGACGTCCTTGACGTAGGCCCACTTCGCGGCGGTGGAGATGGTGATCGGCAGCTCCGTCAGGTCCGCGGGCTTCGCGGACAGCGTCACCGAGCGCAACTCCCGCAGCGCCGGATCGTAGGCCTCGCCGTCACTGCTGTGCAGCCGTCCGACCTTCAGCTCCGGATCCTTGTCGGCGAGCCGCAGTACCAGGTCGTCGACCTGGGCGTTCGTCTGCGCGACCACCATCAGCCGGCGCCCGGCGGCGGCCAACTCCCGGGCCGCGCGCACCACCAGCGTGGACTTCCCGGCCCCGGGCGGGGAGTCCACGACCACACCCCGCTCCGTGCCGTGCAGCGTGTCGCGCAGGATGGCGGCGGTCGCCCGGGCGGCGGCCGCGCCCGGGTCGAAGCCGGCGTCGGGGGCGGGGTCGGAACCGGGGCCCAGGGCCCGGACGGAGACGGTCACAGGAGGTCCTCGTCGGTGACGGAATCGGGCAGCGCGGTCGAGCCCGGCAGCCCGGGCGGGCCGCCGTGCGTCCAGGGGGTGTTCTCCGGGTCGGGCAGCTTCGGGCCGCCCCGCGCGTCGTGCTCGAACAGGGTCCAGCACACCCGGTCGCCCTTCTCCGGGACCGAACCCGGCACGGGCTCGCGGCCCGCGCCCATCTTGTCGAGGACGCGCAGCACCAGCCGCCCGTCCTCCTCGACGCCCACGAACGCGAACGCCTGCTGGCGTCCGTCCAGCGAGCGGTAGACCTTCCCGCCACCGCCCTCCGCGAGCTGCGGCCGGTCCTCGGTGGCCACCGTGACCAGCGGGCGCGGACGGGGCCGCTTGCCCTCGGTCCACTCCATGACCACCTCCGTCACCTCGCCGGCGAAGGCCTCGCCCGCCAGCCGCCGCCCCGCCATGACCAACGGGTCGTCGAGCGCCTCCTGGGCGTCGAGACGGACCTGCTCGGTCTCGCGGGTGGCGAGCTTCTGGGCCGCCGTCACCGCGTCGTCTCGGCGCGGCTGCGGCGGCTCGCCCGCGCGCACCCGGTCGCGGTGGCCGGTGAACGACCAGCGGTCGCGGGTCCAGCGCTCCTCGGTGCGCTCGCCGGCCGGCAGACCGCGCAGCAGCGCGACGGCCTCCCATGTCTGCCGCCAGGTGTTCTCCATCTGGCCCCGGACCAGCTCCCGGACCTCCCGCTCGGCGGCCCCGACCGCGGCGCCCGTCGGATCGGCGCCGCCCTGCGCCGCGGCGCGGGCCGCGTCGAAGCGGGCGATGGCCGGGGCCAGCAGCCGGTTGTCGAAGGCGGGATCGGTGGCGGGGCCGGCCGGCGGGACCAGCAGTTGGCCGTCCGGACCCCGCTCCAGTTCGGCGCGCAGCGCCCACCGCGCCCCCGACACCCCCTCGGGCGGGGCTATCCAGCCCAGCAGGGCGCCGAGGTGCTGGTCCTCCAGGTTGCTCTGGCCGGTGGCCCAGTGCCGGCCGAGGAGTTCGGTCGCGGCCACCAGCATCGAGGAGCCGGGCACGCGGGCGCGTTCGCCGAGGTGGGTGAACCAGCGCCCCAGCAGCGGGACCCGGGTCGGCACCGGGTAGGGGTTCTCCGGGTCCTCCTCGGCGGTCCGCCGGAAACGCATCGAGCGGCCGAGGAGGCGTACGTACTCCACGCCCGCGCGGCTCGGCACGACGATCTGCGGCGCGTCCACGCACAGTTCGGCCTCGACCTTGACCTTCCGGCCGGTCTCCGGATCCGTCTCGGTGCGCTCGGCGGGCTCGACGACGTCCGCGTACGCCTCGACGTACGGCATCACGTGCTCCGCCAGGGCGGCCAGGAACTGCCAGCGCAGGTCGCGGTCGCGCGGCTGCGGGACGACCAGCACCGCGGGGTCGCGCGGATCGGTGCCCACCATCACGCCGAGCGGGGCCCCGGCCTCACCGGCCGTGGTCAGGGGTACGAGGACCAGCGGGTTCTCGCCCAGGTGGCGGTGGCGGACGGTCGCCAGCGGCCGGGCGCGCCCCGCGCGGACCGCCTCCAGCCGGGCCAGGGTGCTCATCAGGGGCATGCGGGGGGCTCCGGGACGTGCTGCGGGGACCGCGCGGCGGCCTGCTCCAGGGCCTCGGCGCGCAGCCGTGCGGCCCGGCGCAGCGCTTCGGCGGCGGGATCGTCGGGGTCGTGGGCTTCGTGGGCTTCGGGGGAGTGGGGGTCGTGGGCTCCGGGCGGGGTCCCGCAGGCCGCGGCGAGGGCCGCCTCGACGGTGGTCAGTCCGCCCAGCTCGCCCCGTACGGACCGGCCCAGCGCGGTCGGTTCCCCGGCGGCGCGGGCCCGTTCGCGGCAGTGGAAGGCCAGCTCGCAGGCGGCCAGGCACTCGGGGGCGTAGGAGGCGGAGACGGCGGAGACGGCCGCGGTCAGTTCCTCGGCGGGGCGGGCCGGATCGAAGGTCAGTCCGGCCGGCAGGGCGGCGGCCAGGTCCTCGACCCGGGTCAGCCGATCCAACTGGCGCAGGGTGACGGCGCGTTCCCGGCGGATGTCGACGAGCGCGGCGGTGGGCAGGTTGGAGAAGTCCTTCGGGCACACGAGCAGCACCCGGTGGTCGACCTCCGCCCGCTCCAGCTTCGCGGCGGTCCGCTCCAGGGCCAGCGCGTACACGGCGGCCTGCCGGGCGGCGGCCCCCACCTTCGCGGCGTCGGCGGCGCCGTCGATCATCGGGAACGACTTGATCTCCACCACGGTCCAGCGGCCGTCGGGGTGCACGACGACGGCGTCCGGCTCCAGGTAGGCGGGGGTGCCCGCCACCTCCAGGGCGAGCATGGGGTGGTCGAGCAGGGTCCACGTGCCGGCGGCGGTGGCCTCCCGCAGGGCCAGGGCCGTCCGCGCGGCGCGGCCCTCGGGGCCGGCGGCGGTGAGGTCGGGGACCCGGTCGGCGGCGCCGGGCGGTTCGGCTTCCGGGTCGAGGCGGGAGTGGACCAGCCGCAGCAGTTCGGCCCCGCCGTCGGCCTTGACCTTCGCCTCGAAGGAGTTCCCGCGCACGATGGCGAACTGGGACTGTCCAAAGGAGGCGGGCGAGCCCAGGGCGGTGGCGAGCGCCGTTTTGTCCACGCCGGCGCCGTCGAGCAGGGCGCGTCTGCCGCATCCGGGGTTGGCGGCGAGCGCGGCGAGCGCCCGTGCGTCGAGGGGACGGGGCGGAACGGCGGGGCCGCGCAGGTCGGCGAGCCGCTGCCGCAGGGTCGTGTGGGGCGGGCCGCCGGTCGGGTAGGAGCTCACGGGCGGAAGTGTCCCATCCGCCACTGACAATCGTGGTCGTAAGGCCGAAACGCGCGCGCTGTTCGCCCGCCGGTCCGGGTCCGGACACGTCGGGGTCCGTCCCGACGTGGGCGGTCGCGTCCCCGCGTGGGCGGTCCGTCCCGAACGGGCGGGGCCGGTGGGGTGGGCGGGCTCGGCGGGTCCGGTGGGGTGGGCGGGTCCGGTGGGTCCGGTCGGCGTCGAGCGGGCCGCTGCCGGGGCCCCGTACGGTGTGGATCTTCGTCGGTCGGTCGGACGGTCGGACGGTCGGCCTGTCGGGTCACCGGGGTGGCGGGTCGCCGGATCGTCGGGCGTCGCCTCGTCGGGCGTCCGTCCGACGATGGTGTCCGGCCACGTCGTGGATGATGGTCTGACGAGCCGATCGCCCGATAGTCGCGCGAACCCCTACGGACCGGGAGAAACATCCATGGCCCCCCGCATCCTCCTCGCCCGCCACGGCCAGACGGCCTGGTCGAAGCTCGGCAAGCACACCGGACGCACGGACGTGCCGCTGCTGGAGGAGGGCAGGCTCGGCGCCAAGCAGCTCGGCGAGCGCCTCGCCCGGGACCCGTGGGCGAGCCTGCGCGGCCTGGAGGTGCGCACCAGCCCCCTGGTCCGCGCGAGCGAGAGCTGCGACCTCGCCGGCTTCGGCGCCCAGGCCGACGCCTGGGACACGCTCATGGAGTGGGACTACGGCGACTACGAGGGCATGACCCCCGCCGAGATCCAGGCCGTCCGACCCGGCTGGCTGATCTGGCGCGACGGCGTCCCCGGCGGCGAGTCCGTCGCCGACGTCGCGGCGCGCGCGGACGAGGTGGTCGCCTGGGCGCGCTCGGCCGAGCGGGACGTGCTGGTCTTCGCGCACGGTCACATCCTGCGCACCCTCGCCGCGCGCTGGCTCGGCTTCGAGGCCTCCTTCGGCGCGCGCATCCGCCTCGACCCCACCTCCCTGTCGGTCCTCGGATGGGCCTACGGGGCCCCCGCGCTGGAGCGCTGGAACGACACGGGCCACCTGGAGGGCTGAACCCCGCCCGGCCGCCCGCCGCCCTGGCCCGCCGCCCTGGCCCGCGCGCCGCGGCGCCGGGTCAGGCCTGCGCGTGCCGGGTCAGGAAGGCGCCCACGCGCGGGGAACGCTGGTGCGGGACCAGGACGCGGGCCGTCTCGTTCAGCATCGACCGGATCCGCGTCGAGCGGACCTCGGTGAGCAGGTCCAGCACCCGGCCCCCCGCCCAGGCGGCCTCGTCGGGCGCCCCCGCCCGGGCCAGGTCGTCGGCCAGCTCGGCGGTGTAGAGCGCCACGTTCCGCGCGAAGTGCGGTTCCTGGAGGTCGGCCGCGCGGCGGGCGTGCCGGGCCGCGCGGCCGTGTTCCCCGAGGGCCGCCCAGCAGCGGGACTCCAGCGACTCCAGTTCGGCCTCGCCGAAGAAGGACATCCACTCCGGGTCGGCGGTCGAGGGGCCCCGCGAGAACTCGGTGTGCGCCCGCGCCAGCGCCTCCTCGCAGGCCTTGCGGTCGCCCAGCCCCGCCCAGCCGCCCGCCTCCCGCAGCGCCAGCAGCGCCAGCAGCCGGGGCGAGCCCAGCGCGCGCGCCGCCCGCCGGCCCGCCTGGGCCGCCCGTACCGACTCGCGCGGACGCCCGCAGTCCCGGGCCAGGAAGGCCATGTTGCTGAAGGCGTGCGCCTCCAGGCCCGCGTCGCCGGCCACCCGGGCGGTGGCCAGGGCCTCGGAGTAGTGGGAGCGGGCGTCCTCGTACCGGCCCGAATCGTGCGCGAGCCAGCCCACCGAGACGGCCAGCTCGCCGGCCCCCGCGTGCAGCCGGTCCTCCGTCGACTGCCGGGTGGCTCCCGCGTCGAGCAGTGCGTAGGCGGTGCGCAGCGGCCCGGCCGCCCGACGGTAGAGGGCGTCGGCGCCGTGCCGGTCGTCCAGCAGCCGGATCTGGCGGACGGCGTCCTCGACGGCCTCGGCCTCGGCCTCGCCGGCCCGGGACGGGAGCCGGCGGGCGTCGCCGAGCAGGGTGAGGCTGAGCGTCGCGGCCGCCACGGTCGCGGATCCGCCCGCCATGAACGCGCGACGCAGCACGTCGCTCTCCTTGGAACGGTGGGGGGAGGGGAGGGAGCGGACGTACGGGGCGGGGGCGTCGGCCGCGGGCGGCGCGGACACCGCCCGCCGGCCGGAGCGGCCGCGTACGGCCTCGCGCGGGGCGAAGCCGAGGTCGGTCAGGGTGCGGCCGGGGAACATGTGGAGGAAGACCCGCTCGTAGGCGTAGTTGGGGCAGCGGATCTCGCCCGACTCGACCCGGCCGATGTAGCGGGCGTCGCAGGAAACCGTTTCGCCGATCTCCCGGGCCGCCCTGCGCACCAGGGCCGCGAACTCGGCCGGCGAGTGCCGACCGCGCAGCCGCCGGAAGGAGGAGTTGGGTGAGTGGGGGGACGCCGCCATGGACGTGGCCTCTCTGGGCGATCTCTGGGCGATCTCGGGTTGCCCCGGCCGTACTCGGCTTCGCTTCCGGCGCGGGGCGCCGGCGCGCACGAACGTACCGCCGCCGGAGAGGGCTCCACACGGTGTTTGGCTACAAAACGGATATCTCACCCGCGATCCGCCATGAACTGCCATCCTTTGCGGCGTCTTGCCGCCGCACCTGTTGACGCCCCCGTGCGTTGAACCCATGCGGATACGGATCGAGGAGGGGTTCCCCTTGGTGGAGGCCGGCATGGACAGCATTGGAACGAACACCGCGCCCGAGCCCGGCGTGACCCCGGTCCCGGCTCAGGCCCCCGACCTGGTCACCGTCCCCGCCCGGCAGGGGTTGGAGGCCGTCGACATCATCCGGCGGGGCGCCGGCCACACCGCCCCCGGCGTCGGCCCGGTGCTCCACGACGGTTCCGGCGCCACCCTCGGCTTCCTCGTCCCGCCCGGCACCGCCGACGCCTGGGACCTGCCCGGCAGCGCCTGTACGCAGACCAACGGGCGCGGCATGCGCTTCGGCGACCTCGCCTCCCCCACCGCCGGCTGCACGGGCTGGCTGCTGCCGCCCGAGGCGGTGGGACCGGTCACGGACCCGGAGGTGCTGCGCGCGGCGCTCGGCGAGGCGGCCCGCCTGATCGAGGCGGCCGACAACTGCCGCTGAGGGGCGCCGGCCGATAATGGGGGCGTGGCAGGGAAGAACAAGGGCGGCAAGGGCGGCAGGGCCGGCGGCGAGGGCCGGGGGGCGCGCGGTGGCGCGGAACCCGTCGGCGGGCAGGTCGGCGGTGGCCAGGCGGAGTTGACCCCGGACCGCGAGCGGCCCCGGGCCTGGACCCTGCTGATCGACGGCGCCCCGCAGTCGCACGTGGACCTCGACGACCCCGGCCGGCTGGACTTCGCCTACCAGCGGCGCATCGGCCACCTCATCGACCTCGTCGCACCCGCCCGGCAGCCCCTGAACGTGGTGCACCTCGGCGGCGGCGCCTTCACCCTGGCCCGCTACACGGCCGCCGCGCGGCCCCGCTCCACGCAGCAGGTCGTGGAGATCGACGGCGCCCTGGTGGCCTTCGTGCGCGAGCACCTGCCGCTGGACCCCCAGGCGCGGATCCGGGTCCGGGCCGTGGACGCGCGCGCCGGGCTGGCCAAGGTGCCCGACGGCTGGGCCGACCTGATCATCGCCGACGTGTTCAGCGGGGCCCGCACGCCCGCCCACCTGACCAGCGCCGAGTTCCTGGACGACGTACGCCGGGCCCTGGCGCCCACCGGCTGGTACGTCGCGAACCTCGCGGACGGTCCGCCGCTGGCGCACCTGCGCGGCCAGATCGCCACCGCCGCCTCCCGCTTCGCCGAACTGGCCGTCGCCGCCGATCCGGTGGTGTGGCGGGGCAAACGTTTCGGCAACGCGGTGCTCGTCGCCGCCGACCGGGAGCTCCCGGTGGCGGAGTTCACCCGCCGCGTGGCGAGCGACCCGCACCCGGGCCGGGTGGAACACGGCCGGGCGCTGGCGGACTTCACGGGCGGGGCGACCCCCGTCGCGGACGCCTCCGCCGTGGCATCCCCGGAGCCGCCGCCGTCGGTGTTCCGCTGACGGTGTTCCGCCGGCCGTGTTCCAGCGGCGCTCGGGGTGCGGGTTTCAGCCCTCGTAGGTCTCCACCAGCGGCGGGTGGCCGTTCCAGGTGCAGAAGACCGACATCTCCCGGCCCGCCCTGGAGAAGGTCACCCGGATCCAGTACGGCTGTTTCCACACCTGCATCTGCCAGCCGGCGTCCGGCGTCGCCGACACCAGCTCGGCCGAGGAGGCCCCCAGGTCGAAGACCACCCGGCCGCCCGTGACCGGGTAGGCCTTCACCTCTCCCTGGGCGCCGCCCTCCGGCCGCGACCCGGGGCCCGGGCCCGGCGGGGCCTGCTTCGGGGACGGCTTCGCGGCGGAGGCGCCGGCGGACGGCGCCGCCTGCGACGGGCCGGACGCGGAAGCGGAGGGGGAAGCGGAGGGGGAGGCGGACGCGGACGGCGGGGCGGGGGAGGGAACGGGCGACGGAGCCCGCGAGCCCAGCGTCGAGGAGGACAGCGGCGGGTTCGCGAGCGGAGGATCGTAGGCCGTTCCCGACATGACGGTGTGCACGCCCCACCAGGACAGGGCCATGGCGGCACCGGTCGCCAGCACCCAGGCCGTGGCATGTACAAGTCCTCGTCGCATCAGGGGACATACTGCACCACCCGGAACGGACCCGGCCCGACACCCCGCCCGGTCGCCCGAATGGACTACCGTGCGGCCATGGCTAGTGTGCTCGTGGTCGAGGACGACCAGTTCGTACGTTCCGCCCTGATCCGGCACCTGACCGAGGCCTCCCACACCGTGCGGAGCGTCGGCACGGCCCTGGAGGCCCTGCGCGAGGTCGCCCACCACCGCTTCGACGTGGTCATCCTGGACCTCGGCCTGCCCGACCTCGACGGCTCCGAGGCGCTCAAGATGCTGCGCGGCATCACCGACGTGCCCGTCATCATCGCGACCGCGCGCGACGACGAGGCCGAGATCGTCCGCCTCCTCAACGACGGCGCCGACGACTACCTGACCAAACCCTTCTCCGTGGAGCACCTCTCCGCCCGCATGGCCGCCGTACTGCGCCGCTCCCAGGCGGCGGCCGCCGAACCCCCCTCGCGGGTGCTGCGCGTCGGCGGGCTCGCCATCGACCCCCTGCGCCGCCAGGCCGAGCTGGACGGGGCCGTCCTCGACCTGACCCGCCGGGAGTTCGACCTGCTGACCTTCCTCGCCGGCCGGCCCGGGGTGGTCGTCGCCCGGCGCGAACTGCTCGCCGAGGTCTGGCAGCAGTCGTACGGGGACGACCAGACCATCGACGTGCACCTGTCATGGCTGCGCCGCAAGCTCGGCGAGACCGCCGCCAACCCCCGCTACCTGCACACGCTGCGCGGGGTCGGGGTCAAGCTGGAGCCGCCGCTGTGACGCGCGGCCCGGGGAGGGGGAAGGGGAGGGGGACGCCGTGAGGTGGGCGCTGGTCAAGGTGTGCCTGGCGGTCACGACCATGGTGGTCCTGGCGTTCGCGGTACCACTGGGGCTGGTGGTGCAGGAGATGGCCCGCGACCGGGCCTTCTCCAACGCCGAACGACAGGCCGCCACCATGAGCCCGACGCTCTCCATCACCACCGACCCGGTCCAACTGCGCAAGGCCGTGGAATCCACGCAGACGGGCGCCGCCCGCCGGATGGCCGTCCACGTACCGGCCATCGGCGACGCCCCGCCCGTGGACATCGGCGGCGGTTGGGCCGGCGCGCACGCGGTGCAGGAGACCCGCCGCCTGGGCCGGGCCGGCACCGCGAAGGTGGCCGGCGGGGGATCGGCCCTGCTCCAGCCCACCGCCCTCGGCTCCGGGGACATCGCCGTGATCGAGATCCTGGTCCCGGAGAGCGAGGTGAGCAACGGCGTCACCACCGCCTGGCTGGTCCTCGCCGGGGTCGGGATCGCCCTCGTCGTCGGCTCCGTCGCCGTCGCCGACCGGCTCGGCGCCCGCCTCGTACGGCCCGCCGAACGGCTCGCGGACGCCGCGCACCAGCTGGGGGAGGGCCGGCTCGGCGCACGGGTGCCCGAGGCCGGGCCGAAGGAACTCCGCTCGGCGGCCGTCGCGTTCAACTCCATGGCCGACCAGGTCGTGGAACTCCTCGCCAACGAGCGGGAACTCGCCGCCGACCTCTCGCACCGCCTCCGCACGCCCCTGACCGTGCTCCGGCTCAACGCCGCCTCCCTCGGGGAGGGCCCGGCCGCCGAACACACCCGGGCGGCCGTCGAACAACTGGAGCGGGAGGTCGACACGATCATCCGCACCGCGCGGGAACAGCGCGCCCCCGCCGCCACGGCGGCCGGCGCGGGCTGCGACGCCTCCGAGGTGATCCGCGACCGGATGGGCTTCTGGTCCGCGCTGGCGGAGGACGAGGGCCGCGAGGTGCGCCTGGCCGGCGTGGACCGCACCGTACGCGTCCCCGTGGCCCGCCCCGAGCTGGCCGCCGCCCTCGACGCGCTCCTCGGCAACGTCTTCCGGCACACTCCGGAGGCCACGCCCTTCGCGGTGGACGTGCACGACGCCGGGGACGCCGTCATCGTCCTGGTCTCCGACGCGGGTCCGGGCATCGCCGACCCCGACGCGGCCCTGCGGCGCGGCAACGACGGGGCCCGGGACGGCTCCACGGGGCTCGGCCTGGACATCGTCCGGCGGGTAGCGGAGTCCACGGGCGGCGACGTCCGCCTGGGGCGCTCCGTACTCGGCGGCACCGAGGTGCGGCTGTGGATCGCCCTCGACGACCGGGCCCGCACCGGCGGCCGGGGGGCGGCCGGGCGGCGGACCCGGCGCGGACGGCGGCGTACGGACCGGGCCGCGTCCGAGGGATGAGGGCAGGTCGGCGCGGCGAACGGCGCGCGGCGACGGGCGCTCGGCAGGCGTTCGGCAGGCGTTCGGCAGGCGCTCGACGGGCCGGCGGCGCGTGGGCGGCGCGTGGGCGGCGCAACCGACGTACCCGTGGGGCGTGCCGCGCGGGGCGGGGGAGCGCGGGTCGGTACGGTCCGCCTCATGGACACCCTGATCTTCGGCGGGCTCCTCGCCACGCTGATCGCCATGTACCGGGAGACCTCCCGGACGGTGGTCCTCGGCGCGTGGTGGGTCATGCTGACCGCCGTCATCCTGCTGATGGCGCACCACATCACCGGCGGCCTCGCCCTGACCCTGAGCTACTGACCGTGGCGGCGATGAGCACCCTCGTACCCGAGACCCCGCTGGAGGGCGGGCTGTCGGGGCGGGTCCAGTACTGGTTCGCGTGCCTGTTCGTCATCGGCTGGACGGGCGTCGTCTGCGGCGGCCTGTACTACCAGTTCGGCCTGGGGGAGTACCCCTGCCCGCTGTGCGTCGTGCAGCGCATGTTCATGCTGCTGGCGGCGATCGGGGCGGCCCACGTCATCCGCTCCGCGCTCGTCGTGGGCGTGGTGACGGGCCGGGACTACATGATGGGCTGGGGCCTGGCCCTGGTCGCCGTGACGGCGGGCTCCTTCGCGGCGTGGCGGCAGACCACGCTGCACGTCCTGCCCGGGAACAAGGGGTACGGCAGCGAGGTGTTCGGCCTGCACCTGTACGTGTGGGCGTGGATCCTCTTCACCGCCTCGGTCGTCGCGATCGGGATCGCCCTGGCCTTCGCCCACACGACGGCCGACCGGGTCGTTCCGGCCCGTACCCCGGGCCCGCACCGCGCGGTGGGGACCTTCGCCCTCGCCTTCCTCGGGCTGGTCATCGCCGTCAACCTGGTGGCCGTCTTCCTTCAGGAGGGCTTCCACTGGTTCCTGCCCGACGATCCCACGCGCTATCGGTTCTTCTACGACGTCGGGATCCTCGACGAGCCCCCGGCCCCCCGCCCGGGCGGCGCTCCGCGCGGCTGACGCCGACGGTCGCGCGGCGCCGTCACCGCGACGGCGGGACCCGGTCCCGCAGGGGCTCGAACCGGACCTCTCGGGCCGCCACCGCGGCCGTCACCGCCGACGCGACGGCCGCGGCGCAGGCGAGGGCGAACGCGGCCCGGTGGCCGTGGGCCGCCGCGAGCGGCCCGGCGACGGCCGCCGCCGACGCCTGGCCGATGATCAGCCCGCTGCCCACGACGGTCATGGCCTGCGCCACCCGCTCGGCCGGACCGGTGCGTTCCACCAGGGCGAACAGGGCGATCAGGTGCGGGGCCACGGCCAGTCCGATCGCGGCGACGGCGGCGGCCGCCCCCCACAGCCCGCCCACGGCGAGCAACGACAACGTCAGCAGCGCCTGGATCCCGATGCTCAGGCGCAACCGTACGACCGGGCCGGCGCGACCCGGCCGGGCCACTGTCACGAGCCCGGCGGCCGAGCTGGTCACCGCCATGGCCGCCCACACCAGTCCGGCCGCGCCGGGCTCGCCCACGGACTCCGCCAGCGCGTTGACCCCCGTGTTGGCTCCGCTCCACGCCGCGCCCTGGAGCACGGCCAGCGCGCACAGCAGGACCAGCCCCGGCGACCACAGCCGTACGCCGCCCCGCGCACCCCCGCGCGCGAGCGGCCCGGGCGCGCTCGGGTGGAGGGCGAACAGGGTGCCGGCCGTCAGGATCAGCACCGCCGCCAGGACCAGCGCCGAAGCGGGGTGGACGGTCACGGCGAGGATCCCGGCCAGCGCGGGCCCCACCACGAACCCGACCTCGTCGAGGGTGGTGTCCAGGGAGAGCGCGGAGCCCAGCAGGGCCTTGTCCGCCCCGGCCAACCGCGCCCATCGGGCCCGCGCCAGCGGTCCCACCTGCGGCACGGTCAGCCCGGCCACCACGGCGAGCACGACCGGGGCGGCGGGCTCCGGCCCGGCCAGGATCACGGCGAGGAGGCCGGCCAGGGCGGCGGCGTTCGCCCCGCAGGCGGTCAGGAGCACGGGCCGGTGTCCGCGCCGGTCCGCGAGCCGGCCGATGACCGGGCCGCCGAGGGCCTGTCCGAGCCAGAGGGCGGCGGCGACGGCTCCCGCCCGGCCGATGCCCTCGCGGGCGTTGACGAGCAGCAGGGTGCCGATGGGGCACAGGGCGGCGGGCAGGCGCGCGAGGAATCCGAGCAGGGGCAGCGAGGGGCCGCCGAGCGCGAGGACGCCGCGCAGGCCCACGGGGGCGGGAGCGGTAGGGGAGCCCGCGGCGGCGCGGGCGGTGGGTCGGGACACGGGGCAACCTCCAGCCGCACGCCGACCCTCCCGTGTCTCCGGCGCGCGTCGTTGCCCGTCACCCGGGACGGTAGTGGCGGAATCCCTCCCTCGGCAGTGCTCAGGCGTCCTCGCCGGCGCGGAGTCGTCGCGCCTGCTCCCGGCCGACCTCGGCGCTGCGGTGGAGGTAGTCGGCGATGACGGCGAGTTCCGCGTCGCCGTAGCGCTCCAGCACGGCCCCGAAGGCCCGGCCGGGGGCCTCCCAGGCGGCGGTGAACCGCTCGCGCGCGGCGGGCGCGAGGACGACGAGGGAGCGGCGCCGGTCGTCGGGGTCGGCCTGCCGCGTGACGACGCCCGCCTTGACGAGCCGGTCCACGAGGCGGGTCGCGGAGCCGGAGGTCAGGCCGGTCAGGCGGGCGACGTCACCGGTGGAGACCGGGCCGGGCTCCAGGTCGAGGAGGGCCACGCACTGGAGGTCGGTGGGGTGCAGCCCGACGTGGTCGGCCATGGCCTGGTCGAGACGACCCTGGTCGGCGTGGCGGCGGCGGTCCTCGATGAGGATGCGCGCGAGGAGTTCGGCGCGGCTCCATTCACCCGCACGGGTGGAATCCTTTGACATCGGCTTCTCCCTGCCAGAGATTTATCTGTGTGACGCAGAGGTTGCGTGGAGCGGAATCTGCGTCATGTAGTCGCTCGGCACCTTAGCCGAGGGACCCGGTCGATCCAGGAGTAGATTCACAGCCACGGGAGGAAGCCATGAAGGGTCAGGAGCGGGTTCGCACGCACGGCGGTAAGGCGCCGACCCTGGAAGAGGTCGCGCGACGGGCCGGGGTCGGGCGCGGCACCGTCTCCCGGGTGGTCAACGGCTCGGGCAAGGTCAGCTCCGGCACCCGCGCCGCCGTCGAGGCCGCGGTCGCCGAGTTGGGATACGTGCCCCATCGGGCGGCCCGTGCGCTGGCCGGTGGTCGGGCGGACGCGATAGCGCTGGTCGTCCCGCGCTCCGCACCCCACCCGGACCCGGACTTCGACCTCGACCCCGACCTCTCCGCCCTTCTGCACGGGGTCGGCGCGACCCTCGCCGAGCGGGACCTCCAGCTCGTGCTGACCTTCGCGGGCGAGGAGCGGGAGCGCGCCCGGCTGCTCCGGTACCTGTCCGCGCGCCGGGTCGACGGGGTGTTGCTGCTGTCGGCGCGGGCGGGCGACCCGTTGCCGGAGCTGGTGGCGGAGCTGGGGGTGCCGGTGGTGTTGGCCGGGCGCCGCCAGGAGCGGGAGACCCTGCCGAGCGTGGGTTTCGACGATCGCGGGGGCGCGGCCGCGGCGGTGGGCCACCTCCTGCGGCGGGGTCGGCGGGCGATAGCCGCGCTGACGGGGGCGCCCGAGGCGTACGCCTCCCGGTGCCGGCTCGGAGGCTACCGGCAGGCCCTGGAGGGCGCGGGGCGCGGCGTGGACGAGCGGTTGATCGCCGTCGCGGAGTGTTCCGAGGCGGGGGGCCGCCGGGCGATGCGCGAGCTGTTGGAGCGCAGACCCGGGTTGGACGCCGTCTTCGCCGCGTCCGATCTGATGGCGGCCGGTGCCGGGCGGGAGCTGCGCGCGGCCGGGCGTCGAATACCGGGTGACGTGGCGCTCGTCGGCTTCGGGGATTCGCCCGTGGCTCCCTTCCTGGAGCCCCCGCTGACCAGCGTCCGGCGTCCCGCGGCGGAGCTGGGCCGGGCCGTGACGCGGATGCTGCTGGAGCTGGTCTCCGCCGAGCCGGCGGGGGAGGACCGCCGCCCGGAGCGGACACTGCTCCTGTCGACGCGACTGATCGTTCGGGAGTCCTCGTAGCCCGAGGCGGTCGCGGGTGGGCGTGGTGCGGGTACGGGTGAGGTGCGGGAAGGGGCGCACGAAACGCGGAAGGCCCCGGTCCGCTTTCGCGTACCGGGGCCTTCCCACAGGGTGAGTGACGGGACTTGAACCCGCGGCCACCTGGACCACAACCAGGTGCTCTACCAGCTGAGCTACACCCACCATGTCCGGTCGCTGAACGACCGGCCGAAGAAAAGGGTACAGGGTCCGGAGGGGTGCTCGCTCCCTCCTTTTCCGGCACCCCTCTCCGGTGGGTGCTACTCGCCGGCCACGACGTGCTTGGCGGCGATGGCGCGGGCGGTGTCCGAGTCCGGTCCGGGCTGCGGCACGAAGACCGCCTCGCGGTAGTAGCGCAGCTCGGCGATGGACTCCTTGATGTCCGCGAGCGCCCGGTGGTTGCCGTTCTTGGGCGGGCTGTTGAAGTACGCGCGGGGGTACCAGCGGCGCGCGAGCTCCTTCACCGAGGACACGTCCACGATCCGGTAGTGCAGGTAGCTCTCCAGCGCGCCCATGTCCCGCAGCAGGAAGCCGCGATCGGTGCCGACGGAGTTGCCGCACAGCGGCGCCTTCCGGGGCTCCTTCACGTGCTCCCGCACGTACGCCAGGACCTGCGCCTCGGCGTCGGCCAGGGTGGTGCCGCCGGCCAGTTCGTCCAGCAGCCCGGAGGAGGTGTGCATCTCGCGCACCACGTCCGGCATGTTCTCCAGGGCCGCGTCCGGCGGGCGGATCACGATGTCCACGCCTTCGCCGAGCACGTTGAGCTCCGAGTCGGTGACCAGTGCGGCCACCTCGATAAGTGCGTCGTCCGTCAACGAGAGCCCGGTCATCTCGCAGTCGATCCACACCATGCGATCGTTCATGCGCCCCACCTTATGCCGAAGGTCCCCCACATCGGTGCTCGGCCGATGTGGGGGACCCGGTCGGGACAGTGCCCGCGGGGGTGGCTACGCGTGCTCGCGCAGCACCCGGTTGGGGGCGTACAGCTCCGTCACGCTCGGACCGGAGGCGGCCAGGGCCGCCGCCGCGCGCTGGGGCTGCGGGGTGCGCTGGTGCGGAAGCGGCGTACCCGAGAGCTCCGACACCGGGGAGACGTCGGCCTGCGGCCGGCGCGCCCGGTAGGCGGAGCGGTAGGCGGCCGGGGAGGACCCCAGCTGCCGCCGGAAGTGTCCGCGCAGTGCGACGGGCGAACGGAACCCGCAGCGCCCGGCGACCTCGTCGACCGAGTAGTCGGAGGTCTCCAGCAGCCGCTGCGCCTGGAGCACCCGCTGGGTGATCAGCCACTGGAGCGGCGCGCTGCCGGTGAGCGAGCGGAACCTCCGGTCGAAGGTGCGTCGGCTCATGTAGGCGCGGGCGGCCAGCGTCTCCACGTCGAACTGCTCGTGGAGGTGCTCCAGCGCCCAGGCGACGACCTCGGCCAGCGGGTCGGCGCCGATCTCCTCGGGCAGCGACCGGTCGAGGTAGCGTTCCTGGCCACCCGTGCGGCGCGGCGGGACGACGAGTCGGCGGGCCAGTGCCCCGGCCGCCTCGCTGCCGTGGTCCGTGCGCACGATGTGCAGGCACAGGTCGATTCCGGCCGCGGTGCCCGCGGACGTCAGGACGTCACCGTCGTCGACGAACAGCTCGCGCGGGTCGACGTGGACGGACGGGTACCGCTTGGCCAGCGTCGGCGCGTACATCCAGTGCGTCGTCGCGGGCCGGCCGTCGAGCAGCCCGGCGGCGGCGAGCACGAAGGCTCCCGTGCACAGGCCGACGATCCGGGCCCCCTCCTCGTGCGCCAGACGCAGTGCGTCGAGCGCCTCCGGCGGCGGCGGTGAAGTGATGGAGCGCCAGGCCGGCACGACGACCGTGCCTGCCCGGGCGATCGCCTCCAACCCGTATGGCGCGGTCAGTTCGAGTCCGCCGGTGGTCCGCAGCGGACCGTCCTCCCCGGCGCACACGAGCAGTCGATAGCGCGGAACGCCCGCGTCCTGCCGGTCGATGCCGAACACGGACAACGGAATGGAACTCTCGAAGATCGGCCCGCCGCTGAACAGCAGCACGGCGACGATCTCCCTGCGGCGACGCCCCGCGAGCTTCCGGCCCGCGTCCGCGACGACGGCGGTGGAATCCTGGCTCATGGCGCTAAGCCCCCCTTGGGTGTCGCGACTCCTTGGTCTGGTCGCACCTGCACGTTTCCCCTCGGCCTTGCACGTGGATCCCCCGCCGTAAATACATGATCGAATCTACTGCGTCCCGTGGTGTCGGCGTGACAAGTTCAGCACGCAGCGCTATGTCGACTTGGCAACTTGGCGAAAAGCATTCGATCAGGAAGCGTTCCACTCCGCTACCCGAGTGGGAAGCGTGCGCTCCGGCCATGGCCTGTACCCATGGGGTCGCGGCACCCCCCTGACCCTGTCGTCGCTGATGGTAGGGGGGTTGGGGGGACATTCCGGCAAGGGGGGCACCCGGTCCGGAAGTTGGCTGAAAACAACCGGGTGTGTACGTGCGAACCGGTCAGTCGTGCGGGGAAAGCCCGCCGGGGCCGTGGCAGCCGCGGTGCGAACCGGAACCGCTGCGCGAGTGTCGGCCACGGTGTCCGGTCGGTGGGGAGTCCTCCGCGAACACCCGGGCCGCGGCCCGCTGCGTCTTCTCGGAGTGGCGCAGCAGGATCCGGCACGCGGCCGTCACGGCGGCGAGCCCGAGGGTGGCGACGGCGGCGCCGCCGTAGGAGGTCCCGTAGACGACCAGGACCACCGGGACCAGCAGGCAACTGAAGGCGGCCCAACGGACCACGTCGTCCGCGGCGTCGTCCTGGGGGCGTCCCGGGTGCTGCCCGGACGGGTGAACCGACGGGTGGCGCGAGGAGGTGAGGGAGGAGGGGAAGGGGGAGGGGTGGGGAGGGCGGGGGGAGGGGCGGGACTGCGTCGGCGGAACGGGCTGGACGGGTTGGACGGGGTGAACCGGATGGCCGGGCACGGCGTACTCCCTGCGGGCTCTTCCTGGACGGTCGGACGCATGTCCAACGCCCCGGCGAGGGGCTCGGTCACTGCGCGCACGGGTGGCGCGGAGGCCTCTCGTCACTGGCTGTAGGGGACAGTCGTCATTGCCAAGGA
Source organism: Streptomyces sp. NPDC103540 (assembly GCF_055584445.1). Classification (NCBI taxonomy): domain Bacteria; kingdom Bacillati; phylum Actinomycetota; class Actinomycetes; order Kitasatosporales; family Streptomycetaceae; genus Streptomyces; species Streptomyces sp. NPDC103540. Next base: position 867,210 of record NZ_JBVJMA010000001.1, on the reverse strand, counting down.
GCCCTCGCTCCGGCATGCTCCCTGGGACGCTCTCCTAGGGCGACATGCCCTGTGCAGGACAGGAGTGTCGCCGTACCCTGGTGGGTAAAGGCTTGGGAAGATGTTTCCCGGACAGAGCTTGGTCACGCTGCGTCGCCAAAGTCGGCGTCGTCGCCCACCCGCAGCACCCACCCGCACCGCCCCGCACCGCCGAAATCGCCCGTCGCTTCCCCGAGGATCCTTCGCCGAGACACCCATGGCCGGTCACGAATTCTCCGAACCCGCGGACCGCAAGCGCAAACCCCTCGCCGATTCCGCATCGAGCGACCTGCGCGCGGTGGAACAGACACGCCTCCCCTGCGACCCGGCCTTCCGGCACGGTGTGGTGGTGGGCTTCGACGGCTCCACGTCCAGTGAGAGAGCCCTCGCGTATGCCATCGGGATGGCCCGGCGCTCCGGTTCCGGTCTGATCATCGTGCATGTCGCCAACCGGCTCCCCACCACGGTCTGGGCCGGCTGCGAGCCGCCCGTCTTCGTCGACGTCCCCGACCACCGCACCGAGGTGCTGGGGCTGGAGCTGGCGTGCGCGGACTACCTCTCCGAGGTGCCGTGGATCCTCGTCGAGCGGGGCGGGGACATCTGCCACGAGCTGGAGGAGGTCGGCCGGGAGTATTCGGCGGACGCCATCGTGGTCGGTTCCACGCACGGGATCGTGGGCCGGATCTTCGGGTCGGTCGCGGGTCGGCTCGCCAAGCGGGCACAGCGACCCGTTGTTGTCATTCCGTGACCCTCTGTAGGTCGGTTGTGTGGTTGTGAACCCATGTAAAGGGTAAATAAGTGCTGCTGGGACGCAGCAAACAACTGCAGATCGAAGGGAGCCCGCCGTGGACAATGGTGTCTCTGCGGGAAGCACGGCCTCGACTTCGACCCTCGGGAACATCGCCCTGGGTCTCACCCTTCTCGCGTTCGGTATCGGCCACACCGGCATCCTGAACGGTGTCACCGCCGCCGACTCCGTGTCACTCGCCATGTACGTCGGCGGCGCGGCCCTCTTCCTCCTCGGACTCGTCGAGTACCGCGGCGGCAACGGATTCAACGGCACCGCCTTCGCGGGCCTGGGCGTCTTCTGGTTCACCTGGGCCAAGGGCGCGGGCGGGGCGGCCTCCGCGGACGCCGCCGGAACGTTTCTGGTCCTCTTCGCGATGCTCGCGCTGACCCTCACGGTCGCCGCCGCGAGCGGTCTGTTCGGCCAGGGCGTCTACGCCCTGCTCACCCTCTCCCTGGTGCTGCTGGCGATAGCCGCGTTCGCGGACAGCTCCGCGCTGGCCAAGGTCGGCGGCTGGGTGGCGGCCGTGTCCGGCCTGCTCGCCTGGTACGGGGCCACCGCGGCCCTGGCCCACTGGCCGATGGCGCTCGGCAAGGCCTCGGGGCGCGGCGCGGTCGCCGCGGGGTGAGGCGTCACGACGAAGGCCCCCGGGGAATCCTCCCCGGGGGCCTTCGTCACGTTCGTGTGCGCGTACCGGCGTCGGAGCGCGGGACGCGCTCGAACCGTGCGACCCGCTCGGCGGTGGCGCGACCTACTCGACGGTCACGGACTTCGCCAGGTTGCGCGGCTTGTCGATGTCCCGGCCCAGGGCCAGGGCGGTGTGGTAGGCCAGCAGCTGGAGCGGGATGCCCATCAGGATCGGGTCCAGCTCGTCCTCGTTCTTGGGCACGAGGATGGTGTGGTCGGCCTTCTCCTGCTCCCGGTGGGCGACGGCGAGGATCCGGCCGCTGCGGGCCTTGATCTCCTCCAGCGCGGCGCGGTTCTTCTCCAGCAGGTCGTCGTCCGGGACGATCGCGACCGTCGGCATCGCCGGCTCGATGAGGGCCAGCGGGCCGTGCTTGAGCTCGGAGGCCGGGTAGGCCTCCGCGTGGATGTAGGAGATCTCCTTCAGCTTGAGGGAGGCCTCCAGGGCCACGGGGTAGCCGCGCACCCGGCCGATGAACATCATCGACTTGGCCTCGGCGTACTCGGCCGCGAGCCGCTTGATCTCGTCCTCGCCCTCCAGGATCTCCTGGATCTGCGACGGCAGCCTGCGCAGGCCCTCGATGATCCGCTTGCCGTCGGTGACCGACAGGTCGCGGATGCGGCCGAGGTGCACGGCGAGGAGGGCGAAGGCCACCACCGTGTTGGTGAAGCACTTGGTGGACACGACGCAGACCTCGGGGCCGGCGTGCACGTACACGCCGCCGTCGGCCTCGCGGGCGATGGCGGAGCCGACCACGTTGACCACGCCGAGGACGCGGGCGCCCTTGCGCTTGAGCTCCTGGACGGCCGCGAGCACGTCGTAGGTCTCACCGGACTGGGAGACCGCGATGTAGAGGGTGTCCGGGTCCACGACCGGGTTGCGGTAGCGGAACTCGGAGGCCGGCTCGGCGTCGGCGGGGATGCGGGCCATGCTCTCGATGAGCCCGGCGCCGATCAGGCCCGCGTGGTAGGAGGTGCCGCAGCCCAGGATCTTGACCCGGCGGATGCCGCGGGCCTCGCGCGGGTCGAGGTTCAGGCCGCCCAGGTGGACGGTGTTGAAGCGGTCGTCGATCCGGCCGCGCAGCACGCGGTCGACCGCGTCGGGCTGCTCGGAGATCTCCTTGTGCATGTACGTGTCGTGACCGCCCATGTCGTAGGAGGCGGCCTCCCACTCCACGGTCTCCGGGGTGGCGGTGGTCGTCGTACCGCTGGTGGTGTAGGTGCGGAAGTCGTCGGCCTTGAGGGTGGCCATCTCGCCGTCGTTGAGGGTCACGACCTGGCGGGTGTGGGCGATCAGCGCGGCGACGTCGGAGGCGACGAGCATCTCCTTCTCGCCGATGCCGAGGATGACCGGGGAGCCGTTGCGGGCGACGACGATGCGGTCGGCGAAGTCGGCGTGCATGACGGCGATGCCGTAGGTGCCCTCGATGACCTTGAGCGCCTCGCGGACCTTCTCCTCCAGGCTGTCGGCCTGCGAGCGGGCGATCAGGTGGGTGATCACCTCGGTGTCGGTCTCGGACGCGAAGACGACGCCCTCGGCCTCCAGCTTGGCGCGCAGCTCGGAGGCGTTGTCGACGATGCCGTTGTGGACGACGGCGACCTTGTTGTCGGGGTCCAGGTGCGGGTGCGAGTTGACGTCGCTCGGGGCGCCGTGGGTGGCCCAGCGGGTGTGGGCGATGCCGGTGGTGCCGGCGAAGCGCTTGGGGACGCGGGTCTCCAGGTCGCGGACGCGACCCTTCGCCTTGACCATCTTCAGCGCGGCGGCCTTCGGGCTGTTGACGACGATGCCCGCGGAGTCGTAGCCGCGGTATTCCAGTCGTGCCAGGCCTTCGAGCAGCAGCGGTGCCACGTCACGCTTGCCGATGTAACCGACGATTCCGCACATACGGTTGAGCCCCTCCTGAAGTTCGGTTCGTGTGCCCGGCCGGGCGCTCGGGTCCCGTGACCGGCTCAGCCGTAGACGATGCGGCGCAGCTGGCGGAGCGAGAGCTCCGGGGGAGCCACGGCGCGGTGCGGCAGTTCGGCCGCGATCCGTTCGAAGATCTCCGCGTTGACGGCGCCACCGGACTGGAGCTCGCGGTGGCGACGGCGGACGAACTCCTCGGTCGTCTCGTCGAAGTACGCCAGCACGTCGAGCACCACCCGGGCGGCCTCCCCGCGCTGGAGCGCGGTGCTGCGCACCAGGTGGTCGACGAGGTCGTCATGCGACGGGCGGCGATCGAGCACCTGTAGATAGTGACGGCCGAAGAGGAGGAACGCAAAGATCCTGCCCGATTTCGGGCAGGATCTCGCTGGTCTGGACCAGAGGAATGGGAAATTCCGGACGGGGAGGGTCAGAAACGACCCAGAATCGCCGCCTTCGCCGCGCTGAACTCCGCCTCGGTGAGGATCCCGCCCTGACGCAGCTCGCCCAGCTCCCGCAGCCGCCGCAGCAGGGTGTCGTGGTCCGCCGCCTCGCCGGCCAGGGCCGGACCCGACCGCTCCAGGGGTGTCGGGGCGGACGCGGGGACGGGCGCCGGGAGGGGCGCGGCGGGCGTCGGGTGCGGCATCCGTACGGCCACGGCCGCCGCGACCAGCGCCATCACCGGGTCCTTGCGCAGCCCGAAGAGCTCCACCGTGTACGGGTCGTACTTGGGCGGACCGGGCTGCGGGGCCCCCGCCAGGCTGAAGCGCAGCCAACCGTTCTCCAGCCCCCGCGCGGGGAACCACTGCACCCCGCCCAGCTCGGCCACCCGGAAGGAACGCGGACCGGAGGCGGTCTTGGCCTCCTCCGCCGTCCAACTCCAGTTCAGCGTGATCCGGTCCCCGTCGAACTCCGCCGTGCCGTCCCCCGCGCTCACCGTCAGCGGCACCGACGGGCCGGGCAGCAGGTAGCCGTGTGCCGGCCCCGGGTCGATCCCGTCGAGCAGCAGGGCGTTGCGGACCTCGTCCACGAAGTACTCCGCCACCCCCGTGCGGTCGTTGTCCACCGTCAACCGGTACGGGTCCGAGGCCTCCGGCAGCCGCCCGGCGGTCACCTGGAGGAGCGGGCACGCGCCGTCGCGCAGCCTCAGCCGCAACCGGCCCGCCTTGCGCCCCGGTTCGTGGCTGATGCCCCCGATCGCCCGCAGCGGAACCGCCACTTCACCGAGGGTCTGCCGCAGCACTCCGACCCCTTTGTCGCGACCGGGCACGATGCGCACCGTGTCCCCGTCGAAGGTCCACGTACCGTCCTTCTGGATGATTTCCGCCATTCCGGGATTCTCCCATCGGCCCACCCGTCGCGGCAGGAGGGCCGGTTGGCCTATACCTGAGCGCATGAGAGTCCTGCGACGCGCGCTCGGCACCCTCCTCGCCCTCGGAGCCCTCGGCGCCTCCGTCTCCTGCGCCCCCGCCCGCGGCGACGACGCCAGACCGGGCGACCGGCGGCCCGCGGCCCTCGCCCCCTACGAACGGATCCTGCCCGCGCCCGCCTCCGCGCGGGCCGAGGGCGCCGGCTGGGACTTCGGCGCGGGCGCGGTGATCCGTACCGGCCGGCGCGCCCCGGAGGAGGTGCGCCAGGTCGGCGAACTGCTCGCGGAACAGCTGCGCGGACCGAGCGGACTGCCGCTGCCCGTGGTCGACGGCGAGGACGGGGACGGAATCCGGCTCCTGATCGACCGGGGGGCGCGGGAGCTGGGCGAGGAGGGCTACCGCCTGCGGACCACCGCCTCCGGGGTCACCCTCACCGCCCGCACCCCGGCCGGCCTCTTCCGCGGGGGCCAGACGCTGCGCCAGCTGCTGCCGGTGCGGGGGACGGGGCACGTGCCCGGCGGCACCGTCACGGACGCGCCGCGCTTCGCGTACCGGGGCGCGATGATCGACGTGGCCCGGCACTTCTTCCCGGTCGAGCAGGTCAAGCGGTACGTGGACCAACTCGCCCAGTACAAGATCAACAAGCTGCACCTGCACCTGACCGACGACCAGGGCTGGCGGCTGTGGATCGACTCCTGGCCGCGGCTCGCCGAACACGGCGGCGCGAGCGAGGTCGGCGGCGGCCCCGGCGGGCACTGGACCAAGGAGGAGTACCGGGAGCTCGTCGCGTACGCGGCGCAGCGCTACGTGGAGGTGATCCCGGAGATCGACATGCCGGGCCACGTGAACGCCGCCCAGGCCTCCTACGCGGAACTGAACTGCGACGGCAAGGCGCGCGAGCGCTACACCGGCATCAAGGTCGGCTTCAGCTCGCTGTGCGTGGGCGAGGAGCGGACGTACGAGTTCGTGGACGAGGTCCTCGGCGAACTCGCGGAGCTCACCCCGGGCAGGTACCTGCACATCGGGGGCGACGAGGCGCACTCCACCCCGGAGGCGGACTACCGGGCCTTCATGGACCGGGCCCAGGCGATCGTCGCCCGGCACGGCAAGACGGTGGTGGCCTGGCACCAGCTCGCGAACGCCTCCCCGGCGCCGGGCGCCGTGCTCCAGTACTGGGGCCACGACAAGACGGGCGCCGCCGAGAAGGCGGCCGTGGCGACGGCGGCGAAGGCGGGCCACCCGGTGATCCTGTCCCCGGCCGACCGGGCCTACCTCGACATGAAGTACGACGCGACCACCAAGCCGGGCCTGGCCTGGGCAGGATACGTACCGGTGCGGCGCGGCTACTCCTGGGACCCGGGCCGCCACCTGCCCGACGTCCCCGAATCGGCGGTGCTCGGCGTGGAGGCCCCGCTGTGGACGGAGACGATCGCCACGCGCGCCGACTGGGAACTGATGGCCTTCCCCCGCGTCCTGGGCCTCGCCGAACTGGGCTGGTCCCCGCCCGCCGCCCTGGGCTGGGACACCTACCGCGCCCGACTGGCCGCCCAGGGCCCCCGCCTGGACGCGCAGGACATCGCCTACTTCCGCGCCCCGGACGTGCCCTGGGAGTGAGAAGGGCCCCGACCGGTGGGGTCGGGGCCGAACGCGCGCGGCGCGTCCGCGAAGAGGGCCGTCAGGGCTTCGCGGACGCGCCGGCGCGCGGTGGGGACGGGCGCGGTCCCGAGGGACCGTATTCGAGGATCCGCGCCCGTCCCGCGGTCACCGTCGGGCGAAGGCCGCGACGGGGTTCTTGAGGGTGCCGATCAGCTGGAGGGCCGCCGCCGGGTCGGCGAGGTCGACCATCTGCTTGTTGTTGCGCAGCTGGAGCCGGTTGAGGCAGGACAGCTGGAACTCCTGGGCGAAGAGGTCGTAGCGGGCGAAGCGCTCCTCCAGGGCCGGCATGGAGTCCTGGTACTCGTGGGCGCAGTCGGCGACCGCGCGCCAGAAGGCCTCCTCCTCGCAGATGCCCTCCGTCGCCAGGATCGAGCCCAGGAAGCGGAAGAAGCAGTCGAAGACGTCCGTGAAGACGGACAGGAGCTTCATGTCCTCCGGGATGTCGGCCCGCACGCGCTCCACGGCCGGCGGCAGGACCGCGTCCGGGTCCATGACCACGATCTCCTCGGCGATGTCCTTGAAGATCGCCCGCTGCACGACGCCGTCCTTGATGACCAGGATGGTGTTCTCGCCGTGCGGCATGTACGCGAGGTCGTACTGGTAGAAGCAGTGCAGCAGCGGCAGGAGGTACGCCCGCAGGTACGGCTTCAGCCACTGCGCCGGCGTCAGGCCGGACTCCTCGATCAGCGCGCCCACGAAGGAGCGGCCCTCGGAGTCCACGTGCAGGAAGGAGGCCATCGTGGCGAGGCGCTCGCCCTCCGCGAGCCCGTTGACCGGGGACTCGCGCCACAGGGCGGCCAGCATCTTGCGGTACGGCGAGTAGCGGTCCGTGGCCCGCTCGTACTGGCGGTGGTGGTAGCCGATCGCCGCGCGCTCGCGGATGATCGAGAAGTCGACCGACTTCAGGACCTCGTCCGACTCGATCAGCTGGTGCAGCCAGTCGTTGATCGCCGGGGTGGCCTCCATGTACGCCGCCGACAGGCCGCGCATGAAGCCCATGTTGAGGACCGAGATGGCGGTCTTCACGTAGTGCTTCGTCGGCGTCGTGGTGTTGAAGAAGGTACGGATCGACTGCTGGGCCAGGTACGCGTCCTCGCCCTCGCCGAGCAGCACCAGACGGCGATTGGCGATCTCGGCCGCGAAGGTGACCGTGGTCTTGTTCCACCACTGCCAGGGGTGGATCGGCAGGAAGTGGTAGTCGGCCGGGTCCAGGCCCAGGGCGGACAGCTTGGCGCCGAAGCCCGCGACGGCGGCCTCGCCCAGCTCGTCGCGCATGAACGAGTCGTGGTCCAGGCCGGCGCCGGCGGTGAAGGTGGAGACGTCCTTGTGGGCCGCCACCCACACCAGGTGCACCGGGCTCGCCGTCTCGGGGGCGTACGAGAGGTACTCGTGCACGCCGAAGCCGAGCCGGCCGTTGTTGGCGACGAAGCAGGGGTGGCCCTCGGTCATGCCCGTCTCGATGTCCTGGAAGGAGGACTTCGCGAGGACCGCGGAGGAGACCTGCGGCTTCGTGTACTTGTAGCCCGAGCCCGCCAGGGTGGAGGAGATCTCCTCCAGGTAGACCGGCAGGACCTCCGCGCTCAGGCCCAGGGCGCGCTGGAGCTCGATGTGGAAGTCGATGGCGTCCAGCGGCAGCTCCTCGCCGGCGCGCAGCCGGGTGATCGAGGACTCCTCGACCGCCCAGTGGTCCAGGGCGTGCAGGACGGCCGTGAAGCGGTACTCGACGTCGCCGTCGTCGGTCGGGACGCGGTAGCGGTCCCCGCCGAGGGGCTCGGGGGTCAGCAGGCGCTCGTGGGAGAACTCCGCGAGGGCCTTGCGGACCAGGGCGCGGTTGGCGCGGGCCCACAGCTCGGGGGAGAGGTGGGAGATGGCGTCGGACAGGCTCATATCGACTCCCGCTGGGTGGCCTCGAACTGCTCGCGGGTGCAGAAGCTGAGGAGGGCGACCTTCTCGGGCTTCTGGACCTCGCGCTCGGGGACGAAGCCGACGGCCTCGTTCAGGGCGTGGACGGCCTTGTTGCCGACGTCGGGCTCGACGACGACGCGCCGGTTGGCGGGGTCGGCGAACAGGGCGGCCATCACCGTCGTGATCACGGCGCGGGTGAAGCCGCTGATGGGGTTCTCGGTGGGGGCCACGAGGAAGTGCATGCCGACGTCGCCGGGCTGGGCGTCGTAGAGGCCCACCAGCTCCAGGTGCGCCGGGTCGTAGCTCTCCATCAGGAAGGCCGGGCGGCCCTCGTGCAGGCCGATGAAGGCCTGGTGGTGCTCGTGCGTGGTGATGCGCACGTACTCGCGCTCCACCTCGGTGAGCGAGGCGTCCTGCATCATCCAGAACGAGGCCTTGGGGTGGGTGACCCAGCCGTGGAGGAGCTCCGCGTCGGAGAAGGGGTCCAGCGGGCGGATCTCGAAGCTGCCCAGGACCGCGTCGACGCGGGTGAAGAGGACTTCGGCGGTGGTGCTCATACGTGCGTGCCTTCCGGGGCGGAGAACTGCTGGAACGCGATGGACTTCTCGACCTTGTAGTACTCGCGGCCGAGCAGCTCTCCGACGATGTACGCGTTGCGGTACGCGGCCATGCCCAGGTCGGGGGAGGTCAGGGAGTGGTTGTGGGTCGTGCCGTTCTGGAGGTAGACCCCGCGACCGGTGGTGTCCACGCTGTAGTTGCGGGCGGCGTCGAGGCGGCCGCGGCCGTCGAAGTTGAGCCGCTCGCGCACCGGGGCCAGGAAGTCGGGGACGACGTACTTGTAGCCGGTGGCCAGGACCAGGCCCTCGGTGGTGAGGGAGAAGTCCCGCTCCTGCTCCTCCTGGCGCAGCCCCAGGGTGTAGGTGCCCGTGGTGGTGTCGTACGCCGTGCTGTTCAGCGAGGTGTTGGTCAGCAGGGTGGTCGGGACGGGGCCCGGCATGTCGATCTTCTTCTGGTAGAGCAGGTCGAAGATGGCGTTGATCAGGTCGCCGTCGATGCCCTTGAAGAGGTTCTTCTGCTGGGTCTCCAGCCGGTAGCGGGTGTCCTCGGGGAGGGCGTGGAAGTAGTCCACGTACTCCGGGGAGGTCATCTCCAGCGTCAGCTTGGTGTACTCCAGCGGGAAGAAGCGCGGGGAGCGGGTGACCCAGTTCAGCTGGTAGCCGTGGACGTCGATCTCGGTGAGGAGGTCGTAGTAGATCTCCGCCGCGCTCTGACCGGATCCGATCAGGGTGATCGACTTCTTCTTCTGGAGCTCCGCCTTGTTGGGTACGTAGGCCGAGTTGTGCAGGAAGTCGCCGCCCAGGTCCGCGCAGGCCCCCGGGACGTGGGGCGAGGTGCCGGTGCCCAGGACCAGGCGGCGGGCGCGGTGGGTGTCGCCCTTGTCGGTGTGGACCTCGTACAGGCCGGCGGCCTCGTCGTAGGTGACCTCGGTGACGGAGGTCGAGTACAGGACGTTGTCGAGGCGGTCGGCGGCCCAGCGGCAGTAGTCGTTGTACTCGGCGCGCAGCGGGTAGAAGTTCTCGCGGATGTAGAACGAGTACAGCCGGTCCTTGTCCTTCAGGTAGTTCAGGAAGGAGAAGGGCGAGGTCGGGTCCGCGAGGGTGACCAGGTCCGACATGAACGGCGTCTGGAGGTGCGCGCCGTCCAGGAACATCCCCGCGTGCCACTCGAAGTGCGGCTTCGACTCGATGAACAGACCGCTCAGCTCGTCGATCGGCGCGGTGAGGCAGGCGAGTCCCAGGTTGAAGGGACCGAGGCCGATGCCGATGAAGTCGTGGGGCTCAGTGGTGGACGGCAAGGGATTCTCCCAGGAACTGCTCGGCGTGTGCGGCGAGGAGGTCGAGGACGGCAGCGATGTCGGCCGTCGTGGTCTGCGGGTTGAGGAGGGTGAACTTCAGGTACTGCTTGCCGTCCACCTTGGTGCCGGCGACGACGGCCTCACCGGAGGCGAACAGCGCCTTGCGGGCGTGCAGCTGGGCCTCGTCGAGGTGGTCGGCGGGGACCGCCTCGCCGGGCAGGTAGCGGAAGACGAGGGTGGAGATCTGCGGCTTGACGACGACCTCGAAGCGCGGGTCGGCGTCGATGACCTCCCAGCCGGCGGCGGCCAGGTCGACGACCTGGTCGAAGAGGGAGCCGAGGCCGTCGGCGCCCATGACGCGCAGGGTCATCCAGAGCTTGAGGGCGTCGAAGCGGCGCGTGGTCTGGATGGACTTGTCGACCTGGTTGGGGATGCGCTCCTCGGCCATGCGGCGCGGGTTCAGGTAGTCCGCGTGGTACGTGGCGTGCTTGAGGGTGTCGCGGTCGCGGACCAGCATGGCGCTGGAGCTGACGGGCTGGAAGAACGACTTGTGGTAGTCGACCGTGACCGAGTTCGCCTGCTCGATGCCGTCGAGGAGGTGCCGGCGGGTGGGGGAGATCAGCAGGCCGCAGCCGTAGGCGGCGTCCACGTGCATCCACGCGGAGTGCTCGGCCGTCAGGCGGGCGATCTCGGGGAGTGGGTCGATGGACCCGAAGTCGGTGGTGCCGGCGGTGGCGACGACGGCCATCGGGAAGAGGCCCTCGGAGGCGCAGTTCTCCAGCTCCAGCGCGAGGACGGAGGTGTCCATGCGGCGGTTGCGGTCGACGGGCACGGAGATGACGGCCTCGTACCCCAGGCCCAGCATGGCGGCCGACTTCTTCACGCTGAAGTGGCTGGCCTCGGAGGTGAAGATGCGCAGCTTCGGCAGCAGTTCGGCCTTGGTCAGGCCGATGCCGACCTCCTGGGCCCGCTGCATGACGATGCGGCAGGCCTCGTCGCGGGCCAGCAGCAGCGCGTGGAAGTTGGACTGGCTGCCACCGGAGGTGAAGACGCCGTCCGCGCCCTCGCCGAAGCCGATGCGGCCGGCGGTCCACTCGATCAGGCGGCGCTCGATGAGCGTGCCGCCGATGGACTGGTCCCAGGTGTCGAGGGAGGAGTTGACGGCCGACAGGACGGCCTCGCCGACCACCGCGGGGATGACCACCGGGCAGTTGAGGTGGCCCAGGTAGCGCGGGTGGTGGAAGTAGACGGCGTCGCGCAGGTAGACGTCCTCCAGCTCGGCGAGCGCGGCGGAGGCGTCGCCCAGCGGGGCGTCGAGGTCGATCCCGTTGATGACCGGAGCGAGTTCGTCGACGGATATCCCGGTGTGGGGCCGTTCCGTGGTGGCGAGCTTGGCGGCGACGCGGTCGACGCCCTCGGTGACAGAACGACGGTAGAGATCCGCGGTCGTCTCGTTCAGCAGATGCTGGCGCATCAACTTTCCTCCGGGCAGGGGCAGAAGGGGCGTGGGGTGCGACGATTAGGTTAGCCTAACCTAATCGTCAAACCAAATGCAGAAGGGCCCCGACCGAAGTCGGGGCCCTTCTGTGAACTTCCCTGATGGGGCGTCGAGTTGTGCGACAGCGGCTGCGGCTGTGGCGTCGGTTACAGCTCGGCCGTCGGGTCCTCGCTGGCCGCCTGGCCCGCGTACGCCTCGGCGAGGAGCTGCTCCTCGCTGGCGCCGAGCCTCCAGTAACCGGTGAAGCGCACCGCGCGCCGGTCGACGGAACGTTCCTGCACCAGGTGGCGGCGTACCGCGCGGATGGTGCCGGCCTCGCCCGCGAGCCAGGCGTACGGGGTCGCTCCGGCCGGCAGGTCGGCGGCGCGGATCTCCTCGACCACGCGCCCGGCCCGCTCCCGGCCCGTGTCCGCCGCGCGCACGATCCACGTGACGTCCAGGTCGGCGGGGGTGTGCAGGTCGATCCGGTCGCCCTCGTGCGGGACCTCGAACCAGGCCTTCACCGGGGTGCCCGCGTCCAGCCGCTCCAGGATGGCCGCGGCGGCCGGCAGGGCCGTCTCGTCCGCGTACATCAGGAGGGAGTCGGTGGCGGCCGGCGGCTGGAAGCGCACCGACTTGTTCTCCGCGACGGCCGGGCCGATCGCCATGATCCGGCGGCCGGTGACCGCCCCGCCCGCCCAGCGGGAGGCCGGGGAGGAGTCCCCGTGCAGGACGAAGTCGATGTCGACCTCGTCCACGCCCGCGTCCGTACGCCGCTGCTCGCGCACCGTGTACGAGCGCATCACCGGGCGCTCCTCGTCCGGCATCTCGCGCCAGGCGCCGAACCAGGTGTCCGCGTCGGTGGACGGCAGTTCGGTGTGCTCCCGGTCCGCGGGCGGCAGGAAGAGCGACAGGCTCTGGTCGAAGCCGCCCGAGCGGAAGTCCGCGAGGGACTCCCCGCCGAACGTGACGCGCAGGAACGAGTGTCCGATCCGGCGGGTGCGCAGCACTTCGAAGGTGAAGAAGCGGAAGTGCAGGGCGGCCGGGATGTCGGACGCGGTGGCGGTCATGCGGAGAGTCCCCCCAGGGATTGCGGTGTGGCGCGGCCGGCGCCGTGGATCAGGCCGAGGGTCAGCCGACCTTCTTGGCGTTCTGGATGGTCTTCGCGAGGTCCTCCAGGATCTGGGCGCACTTCTCGTACGAGAAGATCGGCTCGGTCACGCGCGGCGCGACCTGACCGGCCTTGACGGCGGGGAGCTCGGCCCAGGTGGGCTTGGACTTCAGGGCCTCGGGCTGGAGGGTGGCGCTGCGGTTGTCCAGGAGGACGACGTCGGCCTTGTACTTGCCGGCGTTCTCCCAGCTGAGGCTCTCGAAGAAGCCGCCCGCGTCCAGCTTGTCCTGCTCGGGGGCGACGAACTCGACGCCGAGGGACTCGAAGTACTTCAGGTCCGCGGAGGTCTTCGGGGTGGAGACGTAGAACATCTGGTCCGCGCCGGAGCCGACGAGCACCTTGATGCCCGGGTTGGCCTTGGTGGCCTCGCGCAGCTTGGCGGAGGCGGCCTCGAAGCGGGCCTTGGCGTCGGCGGTCTTCTTGGCGTTCAGGTCCGCGCCCAGGGACTTGGCGAGCTCCGCGGTGCGGGCCAGGGCGGTGTCCATGGACACGTTGCCGCCCACGCCGACGGCGGCGGCCGGGGCCAGCTTCAGGATCTTGTCCTTGGAGGCCTCGGGGACGTACCAGTACGTGCCGTCCCAGGTGTTGGTGACGAGCAGGTCGGGCTGGAGGGCCGCGTACTTCTCGACGTTGAACTCGTCGTAGACGTTGCCGAGGATCTCCACCTTGGAGATGTCCATCGTGCCCGCCTGCGGGTCCGGCTTGCCGTCGGCCAGCTTGGTCGGGCCGAAGACGCCCTTGACCTGGACGCCGTAGTCGGAGAGCGCGGCGGCGGTGCCGGTGAAGGCGACGATGTTCTTCGGCGTGGACTTCGCGGTGACGTCCTTGCCCAGGTCGTCCTTGAAGGTCCAGGGACCCGACGCCGCGGCGGTGGCGCCCTTGTCGCCCGAGGCGTCCTTCGCCTTGTCGGTGCCGCCGCAGGCCGCGAGGGCCGCGACGAGCCCGAGGGCGCCGCCGGTCGCGATGAGGCCGCGGCGGGTGAGGAAGGAGCTTCTGGGCTTGGGCATGTCGAATTCCGCTTTCGTGCGTGCAGGGGCGACCACGGGACACGAGGCCGTTCGTGGGGAAGGTTAGCCTAACCTTGTCCCAAAACAGTAAGGGGACCCTAATAATTTTCGGGTCCCCTCGCCGTCAGCGTGTTCCGCGGCCCACCGATCAGCCGGTGAAGCCCAGCTCACGGGCGATCAGCATGCGCTGGACCTCGCTCGTGCCCTCGCCGATCTCGAGGATCTTCGAGTCCCGCCACATGCGGGCCACCGGGTACTCGTTCATGAAGCCGTAGCCGCCGTGGATCTGCGTGGCGTCACGGGCGTTGTCCACGGCCACCGTGGAGGAGTACAGCTTCGCGATGGCCGCCTCCTTCTTGAACGGCTCGCCGGCCACCAGCCGCGAGGCGGCGTCGCGCCACCCGATGCGCGCCATGTGGGCGCGCGTCTCCATGTCGGCCAGCTTGAACTGGATGGCCTGGTTGTCGCCGATCGGCCGGCCGAACGCCCTGCGCTCCTTGGCGTACTTCACCGACTCGTCGACGCAGCCCTGCGCGAGACCGGTGGCCAGCGCCGAGATCGCGATCCGGCCCTCGTCCAGGATGCGCAGGAACTGGGCGTAGCCGCGCCCCTCCCGGCCCACCAGGTTCGACAGCGGGACGCGCACGTCGGAGAAGGACAGCTCGCGGGTGTCCGAGGAGTTCCAGCCGACCTTCGAGTACGGCGCGGCCACCGTGAAGCCGGGGGTGCCCGACGGGACGATGATCGAGGAGATCTCCGGACGGCCGTCCGCCTTGCGGCCGGTGACGGCCGTGACGGTGACCAGCCCGGTGATGTCGGTGCCGGAGTTGGTGATGAAGCACTTCGAGCCGTTGATCACCCACTCGTCGCCGTCCTTGACGGCCGTGGTGCGGGTGCCGCCCGCGTCGGAGCCGCCGTCCGGCTCGGTGAGCCCGAAGGCGCCGAGGACCTCGCCGGAGCACATCTTCGGCAGCCACTCCCGCTTCTGCTCCTCGGTGCCGAACAGGTGGATCGGCATGGCGCCGAGCGAGACGCCCGCCTCCAGGGTGATGGCGACCGAGGAGTCGACGCGGGCCAGCTCCTCCAGGGCGATGCCGAGCGCGAGGTAGTCGCCGCCCATGCCGCCGTACTCCTCGGGGAAGGGCAGGCCGAACAGGCCCATGCGGCCCATCTCGCGGACGATCTCGTACGGGAACTCGTGGCGCTCGTACAGGTCGCCGATCTTCGGCGCGACGACGTCGTGCGCGAACGCCTCGACGGTGCGGCGGAGTTCCTCGTGCTCGGGGGTGAGCCGGTGGTCGAGGGCCATGGTGTTCGTTACTCCTTGTGGGAGAGGGCGCGGACGGTACGGGAGGGGCTGGGGCGTCCCAGCCGTTCGGCCATCCACACGCTCGTGGCGGTGAGGGCGGCCAGGTCGACCCCGGTCTCGATGCCGAGGCCGTCGAGCATCCACACCAGGTCCTCGGTCGCGAGGTTGCCGGTGGCGCTCTTGGCGTACGGGCAGCCGCCGAGGCCGCCCGCGGAGGCGTCGACGGTGGTCACGCCGTGCTGGAGCGCGGCGAGGGTGTTGGAGAGGGCCTGGCCGTAGGTGTCGTGGAAGTGGACGCCGACGCGGTCGGTGCCCACGCCCGCCCCGTTCAGGGCCGAGAGCAGCTCCCGCACGTGGCCGGGCGTGGCGACGCCGATGGTGTCGCCGAGGCTCAGCTCGTCACAGCCGAGGTCGAGGAGGGCCTTGGCCACGCGGACGACCTGCCCGACGGGGACCGCGCCCTCCCAGGGGTCACCGAAGCACATCGAGAGGTAGCCGCGGACGTGGGCCCCCTCCTGACGGGCGCGGGCCACGACGGGCTCGAACATGGCGAGGGACTCGTCGACGGTGCGGTTCAGATTGCGCGCGGCGAAGGTCTCCGTGGCCGAGCCGAAGACGGCGATCCGGGTGGCGCCCAGGGCGAGCGCGCGGTCCAGGCCGCGCTCGTTGGGCACCAGCACGGGCAGGTCGGCCGGCACGTCGGCCAGGAGCGGGAAGAGCCGCTCGGCGTCGGCCAGCTGCGGCACCCACTTGGGGTGCACGAAGCTGGTGGCCTCCACGGTCGTCAGCCCGGCGGCGGCCAGGCGGTGGACGAACTCCGCCTTCACCTCGGTCGGCACCGCCGTCTTCTCGTTCTGCAGTCCGTCGCGGGCGCCGACCTCGTGGATCCGCACCCGGGCGGGCAGTCCGGCGGCGGGCACCGTCATGGGCAGGCCGTTCACGCGCCCTCCTCGCTCGCCTCGGGGGTGACCACGGCCAGGATCTGGTCCATGGCCACGGTGGTGCCGGGGGTGACGTCGAGTTCGGTGACCGTGCCGGCGTGCGGGGCGGCGATGACGTGCTCCATCTTCATCGCCTCGACGACCAGCAGGCTCTGCCCGGCGGCCACGGCGTCCCCGACGGCCACCTTGACGACGGTCACGGTGCCCGGCATCGGGGCGGCCAGCGTGTCGGCGCCGGAGCGGCCCGCGCCGCCCAGGCTCGCGGTGACCGGGTCGTGGCCCTGGACGTGCCAGGAGTCGCCCTCGCGACCCAGCCAGGTCCCCTCGGGGGAGGCGGCGTGGGCGAAGGTGTGGGTGACCCCGTCGAGTTCGACGGTGACGCGGTCGGCGGAGCGGGCCACGATCCGGCCCCGGGCCCCGTACGCCGGCGACGCCGGATCCGCGCCGGCGTCGGTGAGCAGGAGCTCCGTCAGCCCGTCCGAGGGGCGGGTGCGGACCTCGACCGGGTCCTGGCCCGGGAGGCGGAAGTGGCGGACCGTCCAGGCCGGGGTGCCGCCGAGGCGCCAGCCGCTCGGCGCGTCGAAGGGGTCGAGCCACCCGCGCGGCCCCTCGGGCGTCCGCGCGGCGGGTACGGACAGCAGCGCGGCCGCCGCGTACACCTCCGGCGGGACCCCCGCGGGCAGGAGCGTCGGCAGGTCGCGCTCGACCAGACCGGTGTCGAGGTCGCCCGAGACCACCTCGGGGTGGGCCAGCAGCCGGCGCAGGAAGCCCGCGTTGGTCTGCACGCCCAGGATCACGGTGTCCGCCAGCGCGGCCCGCAGCGTGCGCAGCGCGCTCGCCCGGTCGGGACCGTAGGCGATCACCTTCGACAGCATCGGGTCGTACGTGCTGCCGACCGGTACGCCGGCCAGCAGCCCCGAGTCGGTCCGCACGCCCCCGGAGGAGGGCTCGGACAGGGCCAGCACCGTGCCCCCGGAGGGCAGGAACCCGCGCGCCGGGTCCTCCGCGCAGACGCGGGCCTCGATCGCGTGGCCGGTCAGGGTGACCTCGGCCTGCCCGAAGCCGAGGCGCTCGCCGGCGGCGACGCGCAGCTGCTGCTCGACCAGGTCCAGGCCGGTGATCAGCTCCGTGACGGGGTGCTCGACCTGGAGGCGGGTGTTCATCTCCATGAAGTAGTACGCGGAGGGGTCCTCGCCCGGAACGATGAACTCGACCGTGCCCGCGCCCACGTACCCGCAGGAACGCGCGGCGTTCACCGCGGCCTCGCCCATCGCCGCCCGGGTCTTCTCGTCCAGCAGGACCGAGGGCGCCTCCTCGATGATCTTCTGGTGGCGGCGCTGGAGCGAGCACTCGCGCTCGCCCAGGTGCACCACGTTGCCGTGGCCGTCCGCCAGCACCTGGATCTCGATGTGGCGCGGCCGGTCGATCCACCGCTCCACGAGCAGGGTGTCGTCGCCGAAGGAGGACCGGGCCTCGCGGCGGGCCGCCGCGATCTCCTCGCCGAGCAGGGCCTCGTCGCGGACCAGGCGCATGCCCTTGCCGCCGCCGCCCGCCGAGGGCTTCAGCAGCACCGGCATGCCGATCTCCTGGGCCGCGGCGGTCAGTTCGCCGTCGCTCAGGCCGCTGCCGGAGGAGCCGGGGACCACCGGGACGCCGGCCGCCCGGACCGTCTCCTTGGCCCGGATCTTGTCGCCCATCAGGGAGATCGCCGGGGCCGGCGGACCGATGAAGGCCAGTCCGGCCTCCGCGCAGGCCGCCGCGAAGACGGCGTTCTCGGCGAGGAAGCCGTAGCCCGGGTGGACGGCCTGCGCGCCCGTGCGCCGGGCGGCGTCGATCAACTTCTCCACCGACAGGTAGCTCTCCGCCGCGGCCGCCGGGCCGATCCGGACGGCCGTGTCGGCCTCCCGTACGTGGCGGGCGTCGGCGTCGGCGTCGCTGAAGACGGCCACGGAGCGGATCCCGAGCTCCCGCAGGGTGCGGATGACCCGGACCGCGATCTCGCCCCGGTTCGCGACCAGAACAGTGCTGAACATCAGTGAGGTCCTCACGTCACACGTCACATACGGAAGATGCCGAAGCCCGACTCGCCCAACGGGGCGTTCGCGCACGCGGTCAGGGCCAGTCCCAGCACCTGCCGGGTCTCCATGGGGTCGATGACCCCGTCGTCCCACAGCCGCGCGGTCGCGTAGTAGGCGTTGCCCTGCTCCTCGTACTGCGCCCGGACCGGGGCCTTGAAGGCCTCCTCGTCCTCGGCGGGCCACTCCTGGCCCGCGCCCTCGATCTGGTCCCGCTTGACCGTGGCCAGCACCGAGGCCGCCTGCTCGCCGCCCATGACGGAGATCTTGGCGTTGGGCCACATCCACAGGAAGCGCGGCGAGTAGGCCCGGCCGCACATCGAGTAGTTGCCCGCGCCGTAGCTGCCGCCGACCACCACGGTCAGCTTCGGGACCCGGGCGCAGGCCACGGCCGTGACCATCTTGGCGCCGTGCTTGGCGATGCCGCCCGCCTCGTAGTCGCGGCCGACCATGAAGCCGGAGATGTTCTGGAGGAACAGGAGCGGGATGCCGCGCTGGTCGCACAGCTCGATGAAGTGGGCGCCCTTCTGCGCGGACTCCGAGAAGAGGATGCCGTTGTTGGCGATGATCCCGACCGGGTGGCCGTGGATCCGGGCGAAGCCGGTGACCAGGGTCTGCCCGAACTCCGCCTTGAACTCCTGGAAGCGGGAGCCGTCCACGATCCGGGAGATGATCTCGCGGGCGTCGTAGGGGGTGCGGGAGTCGACCGGGACCGCGCCGTACAGGCCGTACGGGTCCACCTTCGGCTCCTCGGGAGCCTCCACCGACCACGGCAGGGCCGCGCGCCCGGGCAGGGTCGCCACGATGTTGCGCACGATGCGCAGCGCGTGGGCGTCGTCCTCGGCGAGGTGGTCGGTCACCCCGGAGGTACGGGAGTGGACCTCGCCGCCGCCCAGCTCCTCGGCCGTGACCACCTCGCCGGTGGCGGCCTTCACCAGCGGCGGGCCGCCCAGGAAGATCGTGCCCTGGCCGCGCACGATGACGGCCTCGTCGCTCATCGCCGGGACGTACGCGCCGCCCGCCGTGCAGGAGCCGAGGACGGCGGCGATCTGCGGGATGCCGGCGCCCGACATGCGGGCCTGGTTGTAGAAGATGCGGCCGAAGTGCTCCCGGTCGGGGAAGACCTCGTCCTGCATGGGCAGGAAGGCGCCGCCGGAGTCGACCAGGTAGAGGCAGGGGAGACGGTTCTCCAGGGCCACCTCCTGCGCCCGCAGGTGCTTCTTGACGGTCATCGGGTAGTACGTGCCGCCCTTGACCGTGGCGTCGTTGGCGACGATCACGCACTCGCGGCCGCTGACCCGGCCGATCCCCGCGATCACCCCGGCGGCGGGGGCCGCGCCCCCGTACATCCCCTCGGCGGCCAGCGGGGCCAGCTCCAGGAAGGGCGAGCCCGGGTCGAGGAGGGCGTCCACCCGGTCGCGGGGAAGCAGCTTCCCCCGGGCGGTGTGGCGGGCGCGGGCCTTCTCGCCGCCGCCGAGCCGGGCCGCGTCCAGCCGGGCGCGCAGGCCCTCGGCGAGCTCGCGGTGGGCGGCCTCATTGGTCCGCCAGGCCTCGGACGCCGGGTCCGCGGCGCTCGTCAGCACTGGTGCCTGCTGCATCGGTCGAGCTCCCTTGCTCGGTGCATGCTTTGTTAATGAGCGTTAACGCGTGCGGGTCTTAGGTTAACGAGCGCTAACCGCCCTGTCTAGAATGGATTCCCATGAGCACCAGAGCGGCCGCCCCGACCCGTCGCGAGCAGATCCTCAGTGAGGCCGCTCGTCTCTTCGCGGAGCGCGGATTCCACGGCGTCGGCGTGGACGAGATAGGCGCCGCGGTCGGCATCAGCGGCCCCGGCCTGTACCGGCACTTCGCGGGCAAGGACGCGATGCTCGCCGAGCTGCTCGTCGGGATCAGCGAGCGGCTGCTGACCGGCGGTCGACGACGGGTGGAGGAGGCGGCCGGTGGGCCGGAGGAGGTGCTGGCCTCGCTCGTCGAGGGTCACGTCGACTTCGCGCTGGACGACCGGGCGCTGATCATCCTCCACGACCGGGAGCTCGACCGGCTGCGCGAGGCCGACCGCAAGCTCGTGCGCCAGCTCCAGCGGCAGTACGTGGAGCTGTGGGTGGACGTCGTGCGGCAGCTGCACCCCCGGGTGGGCGAAGCGGAGGTGCGGGTCTGCGTGCACGCCGTCTTCGGGCTGCTGAACTCCACCCCGCACCTGGCCTCCCTCGGCCGGGAGGCGACGGAATCGCTGCTGCGCCGCCTCGCGGACGGGGCCTTCGCGGCGCTCTCGCGCTGACGCGGCGGACGATCGACCCAGGGTCTCTCGGGGGTTCCTCGCGGTCGCGGTCGCGGGCGGGGCGGGGCGGGGCGGGCGCTCCGCCGCGCGGTCGTCGGGCGATCACCCCGCACGAGCCCCGCGGCCGCCCCGTACGAGGCCGTGTCGCCGCTCCGGACGGGCTCGCCGTCGCTCCCGTACGAGCCGTACGGTCGCGCGCACGCACGGGGGCGCCGCCGGGCGCACGCGGCCCCGGGTGGTCACCTCGTGGAAAGCCGCGCGGAGGCCCCGTACGGGCCCGCCGGCGGGCGGTCGTCGGGCCCGGGGGCGCCGCGCGCCCGACCCGGGCGCCGCCGCCCGGTCCCTCGCCGGTTCTCCGCTCGGTCCGCCGCTCGGTCCGCCGCTCGGTCCGCCGCTCGGGACGGAGCGGACGATTCCGGCTGGACGGCGGCAGAATGGCCGCATGCCGAAGCCGATAGAGACGCCCGTACCCAGCCGCGCCGAGCTCATCGACCACCTGGTCCGCACGCGCATCGCGGGACAGGTCGCCACCCCGCGCGAGAACAACCTGAGCCACTACCGCAAGCTCGCCAACGGCGACCGGCACTACTGGCTGGGCCTGGAGCTCGGCGACCGCTGGGCCGACGAGCAGGACGTCCTGGCCGTGATGGCCGAGCGCTGCGGGGTCGTCGACGACGCCGCCTACCGTTTCGGGCAGGACACCATCGACCCCGAGCTGACCGTGGACGCCCTCGACCGGCTCGCGGCCCGGCTCCACAAGGCGGCCCTCGACCGCCACAGCGTGCTGTTCGCCACCGGCCACCCCGGGGGCCTGCTCGACGTCCACCGGGCCACGGCCGCCGCCCTGCGCGCCACCGGCTGCGAGATCGTGGCCATCCCGCAGGGGCTCGTCGCCGACGAGGGCTCGGTGTGGCAGTTCGCCGACGTGGCCGTGCTGGAGCGGGGCGCGACCCTGTGGCACACCCACTCGCCGGCGCCGATGGCGGCGATCCTGGACGCGCTCGCCGCGCAGGGCCGACCGCAGCCGGACCTCGTCGTCGCCGACCACGGCTGGGCGGGCTGCGCCGCGCAGCGCGGGGTGGACGCGGTGGGGTACGCCGACTGCAACGACCCGGCGCTGTTCCTCGCCGAGGCGGAGGGCACCCTCCAGGTGGCGGTCCCGCTGGACGACCACGTGCGCGACCCGCGCTTCTACGACCCGATGGTCGCCTACCTGCTCTCGGCGGCCGGCCTGCTGTAGGGCGGTCCGCTGGGGGCACCCGCTGTGGGCGGGCCCGGCCCGCCCCCCCCGGTGAACGGTCAGGCGAGCCAGCCGCGGGTGACCCCCTGGACGGCCGAACCGTCGAGGTCGGCCAGCTTGGGCGCGAGGAAGTCCCGTGCCCAGTCGGAGGTCTGGATCCGGAAGGGCACCGTCTCGGCGGTGAGCGCCTCGACGACCGGCGCCGCCGCCTCCCGGGGGGTCTGGGGGCGGCTGCCGAAGGCCTCCATGGCGTGGTCGATGTACCCCCGCAGGGCGGGCGCGTACGGACCGGCCTCGGCGAGCAGGGCCGGCACGTCGAGGCCCACGTTGGCCACGAACTCGCTGGAGACGGCCCCCGGTTCGACGACGGCGACCTGTACGCCGGTGCTCGCGGCGACCGGGGCCAGGGACTCCATGAACCCCTCGACGGCGAACTTGGCCGCGCAGTAGGCCTCGTTGAACGGCTGTCCGACGACGCCGCCGACGCTGGTCACGGTGACGACCCGGCCGCCCGAGGCGCGCAGGTGCGGCAGGGCCGCCCGGGTCAGTTCGACGACGCCGAAGAAGTTGACCTCCATCACCTCGCGGACCCGCTCCATGTCGTGCCGCTCGATGGTGCCGACGAAGCCCGCGCCCGCGTTGTTCACGACGGCGTCGAGGTGCCCGTGTTCGGCGACGACCTCGGCGACGCACGTGGCCACGGACCGTGCGTCGGTCACGTCCAGGCGTTCGACCTGCACGAGGTCGGCGACCCCGGCCTCGGCGGCGGCCGCGCGCAGGGCGTCGGCCCGGCCGGTGTCGCGCATGGTGGCGATGACGTGCAGCCCGGCCTCGGCGGCGGCGACGGCCGCGGCGAGGCCGATGCCCGTGGAGGTACCGGTGACGAGGACGGTCTTGGCGGAGGTCATGAGGGGTCTCCCGACGGGGTGGTTCATGGGGGCAGGCCCTGAGGGGCATGTCTGTGCGTGCACACACACATTAGGTGGTGTGTGCGTGTGCACGCAACCCCGGTATCCTGTGACCATGGCGAACAACGAGCTGACCTCGGCGGGTCTCACCCCGCGCGACCACGCCTTCTACGGTCTCGTCTGGGCCGGCACGACCCTGACGGCCCGGGTCGACCAGGCCCTCACCCGGCGGCACGACCTGCCGCTGTCCTGGTTCGAGGTCATGCTGTGGCTGCACGCCCACGACGAGCCGATCGCCTCCTCCGAACTGGGCGCCAAGACGCTGCTCAGCCGCAGCCAGGTCTCCCGCGTCGCCGACTCCCTCCAGGCCCGCGGCCTGGTCGAGCGCGTCCCCTCGCCGACCGACGCCCGGTCCGTGCGCATCGCCCTCACCGAAGCCGGCCGCCGCGCCTACGCGGAGGCCGACGCCACCCGCCGCGAAGCCCTCGCCGAGGTCTTCGACGACCGGCTCGACGACGCCGACATAGCCGCCCTGCGCACCGTGTGGACCAAGCTGAAGGACGAGCCGGCGGCGTGACCGCCCGTCGGCCACGCTCCGGGCACGCCCCCGGCGGGACCCGGCCCCGTGTCGGTGGCGGCGGCTAGCGTCGCCGCCATGAGCGAAGCCGCCGATCCGCCCCGCCCGCCGGACCCCCGCCGCGCACTGCTCGCCTGCGCCGACGCCCCCGGCCTGCCGCCCGGCACCCTGATCAGCCGCCCCGCGCGCCGCCGGCCGCTGCTGGGCCGTCGCCGCCCGGAGCCGCTGCTGTGGCTGTCCGACGCGCCGGTGGAGGACCCCGCGGGCGGACGGCCCGTGCCCCGCGGGCTCACCGCCGTCCTGCTCCACGACCGCCCGAACCTGGAGGAGTGGTGGCGCACCGGGGCCCTGGACCCGGGCCGGGCCTCCGACCCCGACGACCACGACGCCGAGGCGGTGCTGGGGGAGTACTGGGACGCGGTGGTCCCCGACCCCGAGGAGGGCGCCGAGGGTGAGGAGCTGATCGCCCCCTTCGGCCGCGACCGCCCGCCCCTGGCCCCGCACGGGGCCCCCGATCCCGACGGCGACCCCGAGGCCGGGGCGCGGGCGACGGCCCGCGCGCTGCTCGCCGAGGGCTGGTTCGGCCGGCCGCGCCTGGCGCTCGTACCCGCCGCCCGCCCCGCCGACGTACCGGCCGTCCTCGGCTGGTCCGGTCCGGTGAACCACGAGGGCGACACCGCCAGGATCAGCGCCGTCCTGCGCTCCTGGGAGGACCGCTTCGGCGCCCGGCTGCTCGCCCTCGGCTTCGACCGGCTCGACCTGTACGTGGCGGCCCCGCCCCGGACCCCGGCCGACGTCCTGGCCGTGGCCGCCGAGCACTTCGCGTTCTGCCCGGACAACGTGTGGCAGGGGTCCGGCACGGTCGCGGCCTACGCCGAGGAGGGCGTGGCGGGCGCCTCGCACTGGTCGTTCTGGTGGGACTGAGCCCGGTCGTCCGGGCTCAGCGCAGCGGAGCCGCCAGGGGCGCCGGCAGCGCCGGGCCGGTCTTCGGGAGCGTCGGCGCGGACGGTGCCGGAGCGGCCGGAGCGGGAGCCCGGTGCTCGGGGGACCCGGGCGCCGCCCCCTTCGGGGCAGGGGTCGGCGCGGTCCTGCCGCACAGGGCGAGGCCCATGTAGTCCCTCACGGCCGCGTCGGCCGGGTGGGGCAGGAAGACGGTGCCGGTCTCGTCGACGCGCTGGTACTTCATCAGGTTGTAGCCGATGCTGAACTGGCGGGCCCCGTCCGGGCTCGACAGGCTCCAGGTGCCGGCGCCCCACACGCCCCCGTCGTGCCCCCAGACCGGACCGCACGGCGTGTCCATGGTGTAGATGCCGAGGCCGTAGTGCATGACCACGTTGCCCGCCGGGTCCTTGACCTCGACGGTGGTGCGCATCTGGTCCAGCTGTCGGCGCGGCAGCAGATCGCCCGTCAGCAGCGCCCGGTAGAAGGTGTTGAGGTCCTGCGTGGTGGAGACGAGCGCGCCGGCGGTGCCCGCCCAGGTCATGTTGTAGTCGCTGTAGTCGCGCGGCGGGTCGATCAGCCCGTAGAAGTTCTCGTACATCCTGGAGTGCGCGCCCCGGATCCGCGGGTCGGTGCCCGGGAAGTAGGTGTCGCGCAGGCCCGCCCTGCGGATGACGTCCTTGGTGATCAGCCGCTCGGGGTCCTGACCGGTCACCTTGCGCAGGATCTCGCCCAGCAGGATGTAGTTGGTGTTGGAGTAGGACCACTTGGCGCCGGGCTCGTTGACCTGGGGCCGCGCCAGACCGAAGCGGATCAGCTCGGTCGGCGCGACCGTGCGGTGGCGGAACTCGTCCAGGCTCTCCGTGGTGTTCTTCTGCTCCAGGGAGGGGAAGGCGTCGAGTATGTAGTCGGAGATGCCGCTCGTGTGGTTCAGCAGCATGCGCACGGTGACCTTGCGGCCCCGCTCGCCCGGCACCAGCTCGGGCACGTAGTCGCCGACGGGCCGGTCCAGCCCGATGCGGCCCTTCGCCGACTGCTGGAGCACGGCGACGGAGGTGAAGGTCTTCGTGACGCTGCCGACGCGGTGGCGCATGTCGGCGCGGACCGGGCGGCGGGTGTCCACGTCGGCGACACCGGAGGCGCCGTCGAAGCGCTCGCGGCCGTCACGGACCGAGGAGTAGACGCCGAAGATGCCCGCCTCGTGGATCCTGTCCAGGCCGGTGCGCAGCCCGTCCCGGTCGAGCCGGCGCTCGGTGGCCGAGGCGCTGCGCCCGTCGGCGAGGTCGGCGGCCGTCGCGGCCGGCGCGAGACCCGCCAGCAGGGCGACGGTCACGGCGCCCGCCGCGACGGTACGGCGCAGCCGGCGCGCGGGCCGGATCGCGGCCCGGTCGGCGGTCGGGGCGGTGGCGGAGGTGCGGTCGGCAGGACGGGTGGGACGCACGGCGGCTCCTCGTCGGTGGCCCCGTCGGGGCCCGGCGATCAGGGTCACCACGAGTCTGGCCGGGACACCCCGCCGTCCACCTCCTCCGCCAGGACGAACGGGGCGTCAACCGGCAGAAGGAGGAGCACCTTGATATGTCGTTACATTTGTCAGATGACGCCGGGTCGTTCCCGTGCGGCCCCGCCCGGATCCGGTCCGGGATCGGATCCGGGCCCGGGGCCCGAGCCGGACCCCGGGCCCGGTGTCGGGTCCAGGTAGACGCGGCGGATCGCCGGGAAGACCTCCCGCAGCTGGTCCTCCGCGTCCTCGCACGCCGCCTCCACCTGGCGGGCCGAGGCCAGGTCGTGGAAGTCGATCTTCGCGGCGATCAGCACCTCGTCGGGGCCCTGCACGAGGGTGGTCAGCTCCAGCACCCCCTCGATGTGCGGCACCGACAGCAGTTCCTCGCGGACCGCCGCCCGCATCCCGGCCGGCAGCGGACGCCCGATCAGGTACCCGGCGTTCGAGCGCCCCAGCTCCCAGGCCACCGCCACCAGCAGCAGTCCGATCAGCAGCGACGCCACCCCGTCGTAGACCCCCGAACCGGTCAGTTGGGCCCCCAGGAGGCCGCCCGCCGCCAGCGCGAGGCCGATCAGCGCGGCGACGTTCTCCAACAACACGGCCTTCACCGCCGTGTCCGGGGTGTGCTTCACGTACACGGCGAACGGCGCCCGCAGCCGCGCCGCCTCGGCGCGCATCTGCCGCCAGGCGACGAGCAGGGAGTAGCCCTCCAGCACGGCGGCGACGGCCAGGACGACGTACGAGAGCGTCGGGTCGCCCGGCTCCTCCCCGTGCGTCAGGGTGTGGATGCCGTCGTAGACGGCGAAGACGGCGCCGCCCACGAACGTGGCGACCGCGGCCAGGAGTGCCCACACGTAGCGCTCGGGTCCGTACCCCAGCGGGTGCGCCTCGTCCGCCGGTCTCGCGCCGCGTTTGAGGGAGGCGAGCAGCAGGACCTCGGTGACCGTGTCGGCCACCGAGTGCGCGGCCTCGGAGAGCATCGCGCTCGATCCGCTGACGACCCCGCCGAGGGCCTTGGCGGCGGCGATCCCGAGGTTGGTGACCACGGCGACGACCACCGTGCCCACGCTCTCGCCCGGGTCCGTGCCGGACGCCCGGGCGGCCGGCCCCGTCTCCGGTGTTCCGCTGTCGGTCATGAAGTGACGGTATGTCCGATACGGGTGCCCGTGCGGGCGGCGCGGCGACGGGTCAGGCCCGCGGTACCCGCACGACGCCCTCCTGGATCACGGTGACGGCCAGCCGGCCGTCCTGCGTCCAGATCCGGGCCTGGCCGAGGCCCCGGCCGGCGGAGGCCGAGGGCGACTCCTGGTCGTAGAGGAGCCATTCGTCGGCGCGGAAGGGGCGGTGGAACCACATCGCGTGGTCCAGGGAGGCGCCCACCACGTCGCCGACGGCCCATCCGCCCCGGCCGTGCGCGAGCAGCACCGAGTCCAGCAGCGTCATGTCGGACACGTAGGTGGCCAGGCAGGTGTGCAGCAGCGGGTCGTCGCTCTCCAGCTTGCCCGCCGTGCGGAACCACACCTGGGTGCGCGGCTCCACCGGCTCGCCCACGCTGCCCCACGGCGGGGTGGTGGCGTAGCGCAGGTCGACGGCGGCGCGCGCGTCGAGGAGGCGTTCGACCGTTCCCGCGTCCCGGAAGATCTCCCGGTAGGCGGGCAGGGACTCGGCGGCCGTCGGCAGGGTCTCGGGGTCCGGGGCGCCCGGCATGGCGCTCTGGTGGTCGAGGCCCTCCTCGTACGTCTGGAACGACGCGGAGAGGTGGAAGATCGGCTGGCCGTGCTGGACGGCGACGACCCGCCGGGTGGTGAAGGAGCGCCCGTCGCGGATCCGGTCCACCGAGTACACGATGGGCGCGCCGGCGTCCCCGGCGCGCAGGAAGTACGAGTGCAGCGAGTGCGCCGTGCGGTCCGCGGGGACCGTACGGCCGGCCGCGACCAGCGCCTGGGCCGCGACCTGACCGCCGAAGACCCGCGGTACCAGCGCCGAACGGCTGGTACCGCGGAAGATGTTCTCCTCGATCTGCTCCAGGTCGAGCAGGTCGAGGAGCGTCGTCAAAGCCTCGTTCATGGAGGTGGAGTAAGCGCCCCGGGGGGACTTACAGACCCATGGACTTCGCGATGATGGACTTCATGACCTCGCTGGTGCCGCCGTAGATGCGGTTCACGCGGTTGTCGGCGTACAGGCGGGCGATCGGGTACTCGTTCATGTAGCCGTAGCCGCCGTGCAGCTGGAGGCACTTGTCGATGACGCGGTGGGCGACCTCGGTGCAGAACAGCTTCGCGGAGGCGGCCTCGGCGGCGGTCAGCTCGCCGGCGTCCAGGGCCTCCAGGGCGCGGTCGGCGACGGCCTCGGCGGCGTCCACCTCGGCCTGGCAGGAGGCCAGTTCGAACTTGGTGTTCTGGAAGTGGGCGACCGGCTTGCCGAAGACGGTGCGGTCGGTCACGTACTGCTGGGCGAAGCGGACGGCGGCCTTGGCCTGCGCGTAGGCGCCGAAGGCGATGCCCCAGCGCTCGGAGGGCAGGTTCGCGCCGAGGTAGTAGAAGCCCTTGTTCTCCTCGCCGAGGAGGTCCTCGACCGGCACCTTCACGTCGACGAACGCCAGCTCGGCGGTGTCCGAGGTGCGCAGGCCCAGCTTGTCCAGCTTGCGGCCGATGGAGTAGCCCTCGGACTTGGTGTCCACGGCGAACAGGGAGATGCCGAAGCGGCGGTCCTGCTCGCTCGGGGCGGAGGTGCGGGCGCAGACGATCACGCGGTCGGCGTGGACGCCACCGGTGATGAAGGTCTTGGAGCCGTTGAGGACGTAGTGGGTGCCGTCCTCGGAGAGCCTGGCGGTGGTCTTCATGCCCGCGACGTCGGAGCCGGTGCCCGGCTCGGTCATCGCCAGGGCCCACATCTCCTCGCCGGAGACGAAGTTCGGCAGGTAGCGCTTCTTCTGCTCGTCGGTGGCGAGCATCTTGATGTAGGGCAGGGCGAGCAGCACGTGGACGCCGGAGCCGCCGAAGTTGACGCCGGCGCGGGAGGTCTCCTCGTAGAGGACGGCCTCGAACTTGTGGGTGTCCAGGCCCGCGCCGCCGAACTCCTCGGGGACGTTGATGCCGAAGATGCCCAGCTCGCCGAGCTTGTAGTAGAAGTCGCGGGGCGCCTGGCCGGCCTGGAACCAGTCGTCGTAGACGGGGACGACCTCGGACTCGATGAAGTCGCGGATCGTCTCGCGGAACGCCTCGTGGTCCTCGTTGAAAACGGTACGGCGCACGGCCGGGCTCCCTTCGGTCGCGGCGGTCCGCCGCCTTGGCTAAGCGCTTGCTCAGATTAAGTTACCGGCGGGTTGTGGATCCTGTCCAGGTGTCCGGAACGCGAGCCCCGCCACATCGGGGTACGGACCTCAGCCGGTCGGCGGCGCCGGGTCCTCGGGCGCGTGCCCGGGCGGGCCTTCGGGCGGGTGCCCGGGCGGGCCTTCGGGCGGCGCCTCGACCGGGTGCTCGGCCAACACCGCGTGGGTCAGCCCGAGTCCCGCGCGCAGGACGACGTCGCGCCGGGCCGGGTGGGCCGCCCGATGCTCCGCCTCCAGCGCCAGGGCCCGTTCCAGCGCGGCCGCGTGACCCTCGCCGCGCAGCGCCAGGTCCACCGCCCGCGCGCTCGCCCCGATCGCCGGGGCCAGCGCCCGGACGGCCGGGTCCGGCGTACGGGCCTCCAGCTCCCGGGCGAGGAACAGCAGGGCGGGCGCCGTCCGGGCCGCCAGACGCAGCCGGGCGCGCAGCGTGGCGGAGCGGCCGGGAGCGGGTCGTCGCGGGGGCAACAGCAGGGTGCGGCCCGTCCTGCGGTCCAGGACGCCGGACACCTCGTGCGCCCGGTGCCACAGCGACGACGGGTTCACGAGTCCCGCGGGCCCGGGCGCCGCGGACCCGGCGGCGGCGTGCGCCGCGAGCCGCTCCAACCGGGCCCCGAGCGCCAGGCGGTACGCCTCCAGCCCGGCGGCCGCCTCCCGGAACGGGTCGGGCGGCCACAGCAGCGGCCCCAGCAGCGCCACCACGGCGATGCCGACCGCGCTCTCCTCCAGGCGGGCCAGCGGGTAGCCGGCCACCGGGGTGGAGTAGATCACCAGGGCGCTGACCAGCACCTGCTGGTTGGGGGAGCCGCCGCGGCGCAACAGGTACATCCCGGCTGTGGCGCACACCATCAGGACCGGGAACGACAGCGGCCGCCCCGCCGGCAGCCAGTGCAGGACGGCCACGCTCACCAGCACGCCCACGACCACCCCCACCAGGCGGTCCAGCGCCATGCGGGGCGCCGCGAACACGTCGTCGCGCAGGATCAGCACCGCGGGCAGGGCGGCGGGCACGGGCGCGGTGCTCGTGCCGAGCCAGACGCACAGGTACCAGGGGAGGACGGCGCACACCAGCAACCGGGCCGCCGGCGCGAGGCGCCCGCCGGGGACCCGCCCCTCGGGCGCGCGCCTCGCGCGGGAGCCCCGCCCCCACGCCGATACGGACATGCCGGACATGCGGCACATCGTAGGGGCGCGGCCCGCCTCCGCCCCGCCGTCAGCCGGTCGGGGGCCCCGCGTGGCGCAGGGCGAACCACAGCTCCATCCGGGTGTCGGGGTCGTCCAGGTCGAGGTCCAGGAGGCCGGCGCAGCGGGCGATCCGTTGGCGCACGGTGTTGCGGTGCAACTCCAGGGCGGCGGCCGCGCGGTCCCAGCCGCCGTGGTGGGCCAGCCAGGCGCGCAGGGTCGCGCGCAGGGCGGGGGAGAGGGGCGCGAGCAGGGCCTCGGCGTGCGCGCGGGCCTCGGCCTCGCCGACCAGCCCCGCGAGGCCGGGCTCGGTGTGGCGGGCGAGCGGGGTGCGGGCCGCCTCGGCGCGCTCCAGGGCGCGCCGCGCCTGCGCGTCGGCCCCGGGCAGTTCCCCGGGCGCCGCCGGGGCGCTCACCCCGAGGCGCCAGCCGGGCCGGGCGGCCGGCTCCCGGTCGGTGAGCAGGCGTACGCCGTCCCCGCGCGGGTCCAGCAGTACGGTGCCCAGCGCCGCGGCGAGCTCCCGCGGATCGGCGCCGCCCCGGGCGTGGACGGCGTACCAGGGGCCCGGGCCCAGGGCCGTCGCCGGGTCGCCGTCGAGCAGCAGCCGGGTCAGGGCGGCGGCCTCGTCCCCGGCCGGGCGGGGCGCGGTCAGCAGGGTCAGCAGCACCGAACCGGCCGAGGCGATGGTGTGGTCCCCCGGCGCCCGGGTCGGCGCGGCCAGCGCCAGCACCCGGCCGCCGCCGACGGCGTACGCCGACAGGTGCGCCCCGCCCAGCACGTCGGTGGCGGTGGCCGCGCCCCCCGAGGCCACCCGGGCCGCCAGCGCCTCCACCGCCCGCCGGGCCTCCGCCCCCGGCGCCACCCCGGCGCAGGGCGAAGCGGAGGCGGCGGCGGTGCGCGGGGCCCCCGGGGACGCGGCCGCGGCGGGGCCCGCCCCCGCCGCCCCGCTCCGGGACCCGGCGCCGGCTTCGGCCGGGTGCGCGACTCCGGCCGGGCGTGCGGGCCCGGCGCCGGGCGCCCCCGCCGCCTCGCTCCGGGCCGGACCCGCGACTGCGGCGGCGGTGCGCGGGGCCCCCGGCGACGCGGCCGCGGCGGGGCCCGCGGAACCGCGGCCGGGCCCGCCGCCGGGTTCCGTCGGCGCCGTCGTCTCCCGGGGGGACGGGGTCGCGCCGGGGGGCGCGGGGGTCGGGCCCGGGCCGGGGGCGATCAGCGCCGCCCAGCCGCCCAGGGCCGCCGCCAGACGGGACAGGACCGCCGCCACCGGGTCCGGGCGCGCGGCCGCCGCCGCCAGGGCCTGCTGCGTCTCGGCCACCCGGCGCAGCTCACCGGTCCGGGCCTCCGCCATCAGCCGCCACACCGCCCGGCCCACCGCGGCGAACGGCGTCCGCGGCGGCACCTCGACGAGCGGCAGCCCGTGCCGGGCGCAGGCCTCGGCCAGCGCCCGCGGCACCGTCGCGTGCACCGGCGTGACCCCGAACCCGACCGCCGCCACCCCGGCCCGCGCCAGCCGCGCCACGTACGCCTCCGCCTCGGCCGCGTCCCCGCCCGCCCCGGCCGGTTCGGCGCCCGCGGTCAGCAGCAGCTCCCCGCCCAGCACGTACGGCGAGGGGTCCGCCATCTCCGAGGCGTGCACCCCGTGCACGTCCGCCTCGGCGGGGCCGGCGAGCCGGAGCAGCCCCAGCTCCCGGTCGCGCAACAGGGCCCCGAGGGCGACCGGCGGCGTGGGGGGCGCGGCTTCCATGGATGCTCCGTACACAAAAGAGGGGGTCGATGGATGAAACGTACACTTCGTATGCCCGAGGTGTCCGCTTACGCTCGAAGGACCGCACCGCAGGACCACCAGAAGGGCACCCCATGAGCACGCAGCCGCGCGGCCCCGTCGACTCCTCCCGCATCCCGCGCTACGCGGGCCCGGCGACCTTCGCCCGGCTGCCCCGCCTGGACGAGGTCGGCTCCGCCGACGTCGCCGTCGTCGGCGTGCCCTTCGACTCCGGCGTCTCCTACCGCCCCGGCGCCCGCTTCGGCGGCAACGCCATCCGCGAGGCCTCCCGCCTGCTGCGCCCGTACAACCCGGCGCAGGACGCCTCCCCGTTCGCCCTCGCGCAGGTCGCGGACGCCGGTGACATCGCCGTGAACCCCTTCAACATCAACGAGGCCGTCGAGACGGTCGAGGCCGCCGCCGACGAGCTGCTGTCCTCCGGCTCCCGCCTGATGACCCTCGGCGGCGACCACACCATCGCCCTGCCCCTGCTGCGCTCCGTCGCCAAGAAGCACGGCCCCGTCGCCCTGCTCCACTTCGACGCGCACCTCGACACCTGGGACACCTACTTCGGCGCGGAGTACACCCACGGCACGCCGTTCCGCCGCGCCGTCGAGGAGGGCATCCTCGACACCGAGGCCCTCTCCCACGTCGGCACGCGCGGCCCGCTGTACGGCAAGCAGGACCTCGACGACGACGCCAAGATGGGCTTCGGCATCGTGACCTCCGCCGACGTCTACCGGCGCGGCGCCGACGAGGTCGCCGACCAGCTGCGCCAGCGCATCGGGGACCGCCCGCTCTACATCTCCATCGACATCGACGTGCTCGACCCGGCGCACGCGCCCGGCACCGGCACCCCCGAGGCGGGCGGCATGACCTCCCGCGAGCTGCTGGAGATCATCCGGGGCCTGTCCTCCTGCAACCTGGTTTCGGCCGACGTCGTCGAGGTCGCCCCGGCGTACGATCACGCCGAGATCACCTCGGTCGCGGCCTCGCACACCGCGTACGAGCTCACCACGATCATGAGCCGTCAGATCGCGGCGGCGAAGGCGAAGTAGCGAGCGCGCGAGGGCGCGAGCGCGCAGCAGGAAGGGCGAACGAGCTCCCGTGACGCACGACCACGACCTGGTACTCCGTCCCACCGAGGCCCAGACGGCGGCCGCCCTGGCGCCGCCACCGGGCCGCACGGGCGGGGACCTGGTCGTGGAGACGCTGCGCGGCCTCGGCGCGACCACCGCCTTCGGTCTGCCGGGGCAGCACGCCCTCGCCCTCTTCGACGCGGTCGGCCGCTCCGACCTGCGCCTGGTCACCCTCCGGGTGGAGAACAACGCCGGCTTCGCGGCCGACGCGTACGGCCGCCTCACCGGCGA
Organism: Streptomyces sp. NPDC103540; assembly: GCF_055584445.1. Taxonomy (NCBI): domain Bacteria; kingdom Bacillati; phylum Actinomycetota; class Actinomycetes; order Kitasatosporales; family Streptomycetaceae; genus Streptomyces; species Streptomyces sp. NPDC103540. Next base: position 833,970 of record NZ_JBVJMA010000001.1, on the reverse strand, counting down.
GGCCGTGCCGCTGCTGCTGTCCACCGGGCCGGGCGCGCTGACGGCGCTGCCCGCGCTCGCCGAGGCGGCGGCCGGCTCCGCGCCGGTCCTCGCGATCTCCTCCCAGGTCCCGACGCCGGGACTGGGCGGGGGCCGTCGGGGCCACCTGCACGAGCTGCGCGACCAGGCGGCCTCCTTCCGGGACGTGGTGAAGTCCGTCCACCTCGCCCGCACCCCCTCGCAGATCCCCTCGGTGATCGCCGAGGCCTGGGAATCGGCGCTGACGGCGCCCTTCGGCCCGGTCTGGGTGGAGATCCCCGAGGACGTACTGCGTGCGGAAACGGTCCTGCCGCAGGTCACGGGCATGGACGCGACCCCCCACGAGCTCGCCCCGCGCCCCGAGCTGACGGCGCTGGCCGCGCACTGGCTCTCGAACGCCTCCCGCCCGGTCATCATCGCCGGCGGCGGCGTCGTACGCGCCGACGCGGCGGGCAAGCTGAAGCAGCTCGCGGAACGCCTGGACGCCCCCGTCGTCACCACCTTCGGCGGCAAGGGCGCCTTCCCCTGGAACCACCCGCTGTCCCTCCAGTCCTGGCTGGAGGACCGGCACACCACCGACTTCCTGGAGGACGCCGACGTCCTGCTGGTCGTCGGCTCGGGGCTCGGCGAGCTGTCCTCGAACTACCACACCTTCTTCCCCACGGGCCGGGTCGTCCAGATCGAGGCCGACCTCGGCAAGCTGGAGTCCAACCACGCGGCGCTCGGCATCCACGCCGACGCCCGCCTGGCCCTCCAGGCCCTCCTGGAGACCGTCGAACCCCGCACCGACGAGCAGGCCCCCGAGCGGGTGCGCGCGCTCCTCGCCGCCGTCGCCGAGCGACTCGCCGGCCAGGACCTGAAGCGCGAACAGGACCTCCTCGCCGCCATCCGCAAGGCCCTGCCGCCCCGCTCCCCGTCCTTCTGGGACATGACGATCCTGTCCTACTGGGCGTGGTCGGCCTTCGACCCGAAGCACCCCAACACGATGCACTCCGCGCAGGGCGCGGGCGGCCTCGGCTACGCCTTCCCGGCGGCCCTCGGCGCGGCCGTCGCCGAACCGGACACCCCGGTCCTCGCCGTCTCGGGCGACGGCGGGGCCATGTACTCGATCGCCGAACTGGCCACGGCCCGCCAGCACGACCTGGACGTCACCTGGCTGATCGTGGACGACGGCGGCTACGGCATCCTGCGCGAGTACATGACCGACGCCTTCGACGGCCGCACCGCCGGGACGGAACTGACCCGGCCCGACTTCGTCGCCCTGGCGGCCTCCTTCGGCGTCCCGGCCGCCGCCACCACCCCCGAGACGCTCGGCACGGACCTCGCCCGCGCCCTGAAGACCCCGGGCCCCTCCGTCCTGGTCCTCCCGACCACCCTCGCCATGTTCGCCCCCACCCACCTGGCCTGACCCGGACCCCTCAAGCGGCTCCGTCGGCACGTGCCGTGAACGCCACGAACGAGTCCTCGCCGACCAGGCGCAGGCTCAGTTCGGCGTCCATGGCGCGTGCGAGCCGGGCCAGGAGCGGCACGGTGGGTACGGTGCCGCCGAGCTCCAGCCTGGAGACCTGAGGTTGGGTCATCCCCGCCCGCCGGGCCAGTTCGGTCTGTGAGATCCCCAGCTCGGTCCGGCGGTCGTACACCGCCTGCCCGAGCTCGAAGGCGAGCCGGATCTCCTCCCGCCTGCGTGCCGTCTCGGGGGACTCCGCGAGCCCCCGCGCCGCCGCGCGGTCCCGGGTGAGCTTCCATTGTGCGTGGCCGACCATGGCGTTCCTCCGTTTCAGATGTCACGGGTGTACACGTCGACGGCCGTCCCGTGGCCGGCTTCGCACACCTGGGCGGCCTGCAGCGCCCGCTCGACTTCCGCCCGCTCGCGCTGCCTCGTCTTCCTGAACAGGGGGGAGTCACTCGAACAGGTGGGTTCACCCGGAGGAGCCGGACCCGGGGCGGGGTCGAGCGGGGCTCGACACCCGGTCGGGGGAAGCTCGCGTGCCGTGCCCGGACGGCAGTGCGATTGTTGCGGGGGGATGAAATCCGCCGGTCGGGGCGTTGGGGGAGGCGGCAGAGCAGGACCTACGGGGAGGCGATCACGTGACGGCGGCCGGCGGGAAACAGGGCTGGGGCAGGCGGCTGACCGCCTACACCTGGCGGTACAAGGTCAACGTGCTGCTCGCGCTCGGGTCCTCGCTGGCGGGCATGGCCGTCATGGCGCTCGTACCGCTGGTCACCAAGGTGATCATCGACGACGTCATCGGGGACAAGACCCGGAGCATGGCCCCCTGGGCGGGCCTGCTCATAGGCGCGGCCGTGCTCGTGTACGTGCTGACGTACATACGCCGCTACTACGGCGGCCGGCTCGCCCTCGACGTGCAGCACGACCTGCGCACCGACATGTACGACACCATCGCCCGCCTCGACGGGCGCCGGCAGGACGAGCTGTCGACCGGTCAGGTCATCGGGCGGGCCACCACCGACCTCCAGCTGATCCAGGGCCTGCTGTTCATGCTGCCCATGACCATCGGCAACTTCCTCCTCTTCGGGATATCCCTCGGCGTCATGCTGTGGCTCTCGCCGTTGCTGACGCTCATCGCCCTGCTGATGGCCCCCGCCCTGTGGTTCATCGCCCAGCGCAGCCGCCGCAGGCTCTTCCCCGCCACCTGGTACTCCCAGGGCCAGGCGGCCGCCGTCGCCGGCGTCGTCGACGGGGCCGTGACGGGCGTCCGCGTCGTCAAGGGCTTCGGGCAGGAGGAGCAGGAGACCGGCAAGCTCCGCGAGGCCGGCCGCCGCCTGTTCGGCGGGCGGATGCGCGGCATCCGGATGAACTCCCGCTACACCCCCGCCCTCCAGGCCGTTCCGGCCCTCGCCCAGGTGGCGATGCTCGGCCTCGGCGGCTGGATGGCCACCCGCGGCCAGGTCACCCTCGGCACCTTCGTGGCCTTCTCCACCTACCTCGCCCAGCTCGTCGGCCCCGTCCGCCTGCTCGCCATGGTCCTGACCGTCGCCCAGCAGGCCCGCGCCGGCGTCGAGCGGGTCTTCGACCTCATCGACACCGAACCCGCGATCCGCGAGGGCGAACGGGAACTGCCCGCGGACGCGCCCGCCACCGTCGAGTTCGAGGACGTCCGCTTCGGCTACGACCCCGAGCGCCCCGTCCTCGACGGGTTCTCGCTGACCATCGCCGAGGGTGAGACCGTCGCCGTCGTCGGCGCCTCCGGCAGCGGCAAGTCCACCGTCTCCCTGCTCCTGCCCCGGTTCTACGACGCGGACGCCGGTACCGTCCGCGTCGGCGGCCACGATGTGCGCGAGCTGACGTACGACTCCCTGCGCGCCGCGATCGGACTCGTCCCCGAGGACTCCTTCCTCTTCTCCGACACCATCCGCGCCAACATCGCCTTCGGGCGCCCGGACGCCGGCGACGAGGAGGTCCGGGCCGCCGCCCGCGCCGCCCAGGCCGAGGCCTTCATCGAGGCCCTGCCCGCCGGCTGGGACACCAAGGTCGGGGAACAGGGCCTGACCCTCTCCGGCGGCCAGCGCCAGCGCATCGCGCTCGCCCGCGCCATCCTCACCGACCCCCGGCTGCTCCTCCTCGACGACGCCACCTCCGCGGTCGACGCCCGGGTCGAGCACGAGATCCACGAGGCGCTGCGGTCCGTCATGGCGGGCCGCACCACCCTGCTGATCGCCCACCGCCGCTCCACGCTCGCGCTGGCCGACCGGATCGCCGTACTCGACCGCGGCCGCCTCGCCGACATCGGCACGCACGAGGAGCTGGAACGCCGCTCCCCGCTCTACCGGCGGCTGCTCACCGATCCCGAGGCCCTCGCGGCCGGCTCCCCGCGCACCCCCGACGTCCCGGCCATGGCCGAGTTCGAGCGGGAGATGAAGCGGGACGCCGAGTGCGCCATCGAGCGGGACATCGAGGTCGAGGCCGAGATCGACGCCGAACCGGTCAACGCCAAGCGGCGCGTCGCCGACGGAGTCACCCCCGAGCTGTGGCGTCGCCGGGACCGCGTCGAGAGCTCCCCCCTGCCCGGGGCCACCCCCGAACTCCTCGCGCAGGTCGCCGCCCTGCCGCCGACCGACGACGAACCGCGCGTCGACGAGCGGCGGGCGGCCTCCGCCGAGGACAGCTACAACCTCCGCCGCCTGCTGCGCGGTTTCTGGGCCCCGCTCGCGATCAGCCTGGGCCTGGTCGCCCTCGACGCCGGATCCGGGCTGCTGCTGCCCATCCTGATCCGCAACGGCATCGACGAGGGCGTCGAACAGGCCGCCCTCGGGGCCGTCTGGGTCGCCACCGGGCTGGCGCTGGCCGTGGTCCTGTCCCAGTGGGTGGCGCAGTTCGCCGAGACCCGGATGACCGGCCGCACCGGCGAACGCGTGCTGTACTCCCTGCGCGTCAAGATCTTCGCCCAGCTCCAGCGCCTGGGCCTGGACTTCTACGAGCGCGAGCTCACCGGCAAGATCATGACGCGGATGACCACCGACGTCGACGCCCTGTCCACCTTCCTCCAGACCGGCCTGGTCACCGCCGTCGTCTCCGTCCTGACCTTCTTCGGCATCCTCGTCGCCCTCCTCGTCCTCGACCTCGAACTCGCGCTGATCGTCTTCGCGACCCTGCCCGTCCTGGTGATCGGCACGATCGTCTTCCGCCGCAGGTCGGTGGTGGCCTACGAGCTCGCCCGCGACCGGGTCGGCCTGGTCAACGCCGACCTCCAGGAGTCCGTCGCGGGCCTGCGCCTGGTGCAGGCCTTCCGTCGGCAGGGCGCGGGCCGCGCCCGCTTCGCCGAGCGCAGCGACTCCTACCGCGAGGCGCGGGTCCGGGGCCAGTGGCTGATATCCGTCTACTTCCCCTTCGTGCAGCTGCTGTCCTCCGGTGCGGCCGCGGCCGTGCTGATCGTCGGCGCGGGACGGGTGGAGGCGGCCACCCTCACCACCGGCGCGCTGGTGGCGTACCTGCTCTACATCGACCTCTTCTTCGCCCCCGTCCAGCAGCTCTCCCAGGTCTTCGACGGCTACCAGCAGGCCACCGTCTCGCTGAGGCGGATCCAGGAGCTGCTGCGCGAGCCCACCACCACCCCGCGCCCCGCCGACCCCCGCCCGGTGTCCGCGCTGCGCGGCGAGATCGCCTTCGAGGACGTGCGGTTCCAGTACGGGACGGCCGAGGAGCGCGGCGAGAAGGGCGACGCGCTGGCCGGGATCACCCTGCGGATACCCGCCGGGCAGACCGTCGCCTTCGTCGGCGAGACCGGCGCCGGCAAGTCCACCCTGGTCAAGATGGTGGCCCGGTTCTACGACCCGACCTCCGGCCGGGTCACCGCCGACGGCACGGACCTGCGGGAGCTGGACCTGACGGCGTACCGCCACCGCCTCGGCGTCGTCCCCCAGGAGTCGTACCTCTTCCCGGGGACGGTCCGCGACGCCATCGCCTACGGGCGGCCCGACGCGAGCGACGCGGAGGTCGAGGCCGCCGCCCGCGCGGTCGGCGCGCACGACATGATCGCCACGCTCGACGGCGGCTACCTGCACGCCGTCACCGAGCGGGGCCGCAACCTCTCCGCCGGCCAGCGCCAGCTGATCGCCCTGGCCCGGGCCGAACTGGTCGACCCGGACGTGCTGCTGCTCGACGAGGCGACGGCCGCCCTGGACCTGGCCACCGAGGCGCAGGTCAACCGGGCGACGGACCGGCTCGCGGGCAAGCGCACCACCCTGGTGGTGGCGCACCGCCTGACGACCGCCGCCCGGGCGGACCGGGTCGTGGTCATGGACCGCGGCCGGGTCGTGGAGGACGGCAGCCACGCCGAGCTGCTGGCGCGCGGCGGGCGCTACGCCGGCCTGTGGCGCACCTTCGTCGGCGAGGACGAGCGCGCGGCGGCCTGACGACCGGCGCGACGGCCGGTCGCGGGGGCGCCCCGGGGGATCAGAGCTCGCCGAAGAGCAGGTTCCCCGGGGCGTCCTCGTCGTCACCGGTGTAGTACTCGCGCACCGCGTCCAAGAGCTCGTCCACCGACAGGAAGCCGTCGTGGTTCCTGTCGATCCGCGCGAAGAGGGCCTCGGCCGCCGCGGGCTCCAGCCGGGTGTCGAAGGCGGTCTGCGCCGTGTGGAACTCCTCCAGGCTGATGCGGCCGTCGCCGTTGGTGTCGACGACGGTGAGCAGGGCCTGCGCCATCGGCCGGAAGGAGCGGTCGTAGGCCGCGCCGCCGTCCTTGTAGAGGCGGGTCATGCCCAGGGAGTACTCCTCGGGCGTGACCTTGCCGTCCCGGTCCAGGTCCAGCTCGGTGAACAGCTCGTGCCAGAAGCCGACGAGCCCGTCGATGGCCGCGAGGGCCTTCGGGGAGTCCTTCGGCTCGCCGAGGGCCGCCAGGAGGCGGGCGCCGAGCGCGATGATGTCGTGCTCGTCGATGACACCGCTGTTGTCGGCGTCCAGGTGCGCGAAGGCGCGCTCCAGCTTGCGGTCGAGCAGGTCGTTCGTCATGGCGGATGCCTTTCCCGGCGATGGGTGGAGCGGCTACGTTGCGGGGTTGTTCGGTCGCCTAGCGTAATGTCCTCGTTGATCGTGAACTCCCGTTGTGCCGCTGGGAAGTTGCCGATGCACTCGTACGAGCTATGGCCGACCGTCGGGCCCGGCGCGCGGCCCCGCCGTGCAACCTTCCGGGGGCTCCGGGCGTCGTACGTCCGTACGTGTTACGTACGACCGATCGGGGGGTCAGCATGGGACGGTACGGCGGGACCAGGGGGAGGCGGGGGTGGGGCCGGGGGCGGACCCTGCGCCTCGCCGTGCTCGCGGCGGTGATCTGGCCGGCCGTCGGACTCGTCGGCCAAGGGCCCCTCGGGCCGCCCGCCGCCCAGGCGGCGACCGGCGGCTGCGCCGGACGGCTCGTCAAGGTGCTGCCGTTCTCCACCGGTGAGGTGCGGGTCTACAAGACGCGCACCCAGGTCTGCGCGACGGCGGTGGCCGAGCGGCCCGGGGAGCGGCGTCCGATGTCGGTGAGCGTCCAGCCGCGTGGCGGAATCGCCGTGGGCGATGCGGGGCAATTCACCCACTACGCGGGCCCCGTCACCGTCGGTGCGATCAACCGGTGTGTGTATGTAAGGGGCGGTGTGGCGTCCGGATCCGTGGAGTCCGGCTGGATCCTGTGCTGACGGCGCGTCCCAACTGGGTCTGGTCAGCCATGTGTTGACCCGGCTAGGTTCACGTGCGACCGCAGTGAACTGAAGGGGAGGGTGAATGCGCAAGACGCTTGGCCGGCTGCTGCCGCTCACGGTGGTGATCGCCACCATGGGCACAGTCGGCTTCACGGCTCAGACGGCCACCGCCGCGGAGCCGGGCGCGGCTTCGGCCACCACCGGGCAGACCGCCGCCGCGGACATCAAGGACCGCGTCCTCGCCATCCCGGGCATGAGCCTGATCGAGGAGAAGCCGTACCCCGGCTACCGGTTCTTCGTACTGAACTACGAGCAGCCGATCGACCACCGGCAGCCGTGGAAGGGCACCTTCAAGCAGCGCATCACCCTGCTGCACAAGGACGTCTCGCGGCCCACCGTGTTCTTCACCTCGGGCTACAACGTCAACACCAGCCCGCGCCGCTCGGAGCCGACGACCATCATCGACGGCAACCAGGTGTCCATGGAGTATCGATTCTTCAACCCGTCGCGCCCCGACCCGGCCGACTGGTCCAAGCTGGACATCTGGCAGGCCGCCAGCGACCAGCACCGCATCCACACCGCCCTGAAGAAGATCTACTCCAAGAACTGGATCTCCACCGGCGCCAGCAAGGGCGGCATGACGGCGACCTACTACGAGCGCTTCTACCCGAACGACATGGACGGCGTCGTCGCGTACGTCGCCCCCAACGACGTCGTCAACAAGGAGGACTCGGCCTACGACCGGTTCTTCGCCAAGGTCGGCACCAAGGAGTGCCGCGACCGGCTGAACGCCGTGCAGCGCGAGGCGCTCGTGCGCCGCGAGCCGCTCGAGGCCAAGTACGCCGCCGCGGCCGCCGAGAACGGCTGGACGTTCAACACCGTCGGCAACCTCGACAAGGCCTACGAGGCCGTCGTCCTGGACTACGTCTGGGCGTTCTGGCAGTACAGCCTGCTGTCCGACTGCGCCGCCATCCCGGACGCCAAGACCGCCACCGACCAGCAGATCTGGGACACGGTCGACGGGATCTCCGGCTTCTCGGCCTACTCCGACCAGGGCCTGGAGACGTACACCCCGTACTACTACCAGGCGGGCACGCAGCTCGGTTCGCCCGACATCAAGCAGCCCCACCTGGCGGGCCTGAGCCGCTACGGCTACCAGCCGCCGCGCAACTTCGTGCCCCGCGACATCCCGATGACCTTCCGGCCGGCGGCCATGGCGGACGTCGACACCTGGGTGCGCAACAACGCCGAGCGGATGCTCTTCGTCTACGGGCAGAACGACCCGTGGGGCGCGGAACCGTTCCGCCTCGGCTACACGACGCGCGACAGCTACGTGATGACCGCTCCGGGCGCCAACCACGGGGCGAACGTCTCCAAGCTCCAGGAGGGCGAGAAGACCCTCGCCACCGCGCGGATCCTCCAGTGGGCCGGCGTCGCGCCCGCGCTCAACCCGCTCGGCACGCCGAAGGCGCAGCCGCTGGCCGCACCGGACGCGCAGCTCGACCAGCGCGACCTGGACCTGCCCCGCGAGGAGCAGCTGCGGCCGTAACACCCACCACGACGGCGCCGCCGACCCTCCCGGTCGACGGCGCCGTCGCCGTTGTCGACCGCGGGGGCTACCGGGTCGTCGCCCCGTACGAGAGCCCGTGGCCCAGCGGGTAGCGGCCCGGCACCGGTACGGGCAGCCGGCCCGTCGGCCGCCGCGCCCCGGTGAGGACCCGGGCCGCCGCCCGCATCTCCACGTCCGTCCAGGTGTACGTGGCCAGTTCCGCCGCGCACGCCGGGAGCCGGGCCGGGTCGTAGGGGTTGCGGACGGCCACCAGGACCACCGGCACGCCCGTCGCGACCAGGTCCGCCACCAGCGTCCGCTGCGGGCTGTCGCCCTCGGGCACGTTGTACGTGCACACGAGCACCGCCGCGTGCCCCGGCGCCGCCGCGACGGCCCGGGCCGGCGGGAGCGCCGTCGCCCGGCAGCCCAGGGCCGCGAGCTCGCGGGCCAGGACCGTCGTGGGGGGACCGGTGGTACCCGACGGGGAGGCCGGATCCGTGCCGGTGACCAGCAGCCGGGGCGCCTTCGTCGCGTCCAGCGGGAGCAGGGCGCGCGGGTTGGCCAGCAGGGTGGTGGCGGCCGCGGCGATCTCGTCGGCGGCGCTCAGGTGCCCGGCCGCGCCGACCTGCGAGGCGACCTCCTCCGGCGAGGTGTAGGGGTCGTCGAACAGGCCCCGCCGGGCCTTCAGTTCGAGGATGCGCAGGACCGACTCGGCGATCCGCTCCCGCGTCAGCTCGCCCGACTCCACCGCCGCGAGCACCGACCGCCGGGCGAGTGCGAGGTCCGGGGCGTTCAGGAGTTGGTCGCAGCCCGCCTTGACGGCCAGGACCGGGATCCGGTCGTCCCCGTACTTCTCGCGCACCCCGGCCATGTCGAGGGCGTCGGTGACCACCACGCCCCGGAAACCCAGGCGTTCGCGCAGGATGCCGGTAACGATCGGTCGGGAGAGGGTCGCGGGATCCCCCGAGGGGTCGAGCGCGGGGAAGACGATGTGCGCCGTCATCACGGCGTCCACGCCCGCCTCCACCGCCGCGCGGAAGGGCGGCTCGTCCAGCTCCTCCCACTGCTCCCGGGTGTGCCGCATCACCGGCAGGCCGACGTGGCTGTCGGTCTCGGTGTCGCCGTGGCCCGGGAAGTGCTTCGCCGTCGCCGCCACGCCCGCCGCCTGGTAGCCCCGCACCTGGGCGGCGGCCAGCTCCGCGACCGCGCGCGGGTCCGAGCCGAAGGACCGCACGCCGATCACCGGATTGGCCGGATTCACGTTGACGTCGGCCACCGGGGCGTAGTCCTGCCGCACGCCGAGCGCCGCGAGCTCGATCCCCGCGACGCGGGCCGCCCGGCGGGCGTCGGCGACGGAACCGCCCGCGCCCAGCGCCATCGCCCCCGGCAGCAGGGTCGCGGGGCGTCCGATCCGGGCCACCGCCCCGTGCTCCTGGTCCACGGAGAGCAACAGCGGGACGCCGCCGCCCGAATCGGCCGCCGCCCGCTGGAGACCGTCCGACAGGGCGGCGATCTGCTCCGGGGCGCGGGTGTTGTGGGCCCAGGCGAAGTAGACGACCCCGCCGAGGTGGTGACGGGCGACCACCTCGGCCGCCGTGCGCACCCCGAAGTGCTTCCGGTTCAGCTCGGCGTCCTCGGGATCGGGATCGGTCGCGGAATGCCCGTAGACCCGGGACACGAACAGCTGCCCCACCTGCTCGTCCAGGCTCATCGAGGCGACCAGTCGCCGGAGCCGCGCCCGGTCCGGGTACCCGCCCGGCGGCCGGTCGGCGGAGCGGGGGTCGTCCGGGGCCGCGCCCCGGCGCGGATCCACGGAGGCGGAGGCGGCGGCGCCGGCGGCGGTCACGGCGGCCGCTGCGGCGGCGGCGAGGAGGGCCCGGCGGGAGGCGTGGTAGGGCACCCGCCGGACCCTACTGCGGGGCGGGGCCCGCCGGGTGGGGGACACTCGGATCGTGCTCCGGACGGGGGCCGGTATCGGCCACCGCCGGCCAGTGCTCCCGCAGGGCCCGGACCGTCTCCGTGATGGCGGGGCGGCGGGCCGCGCCCGTCCGCCACAGGGCGTACAACCGCCGTACGGGGCCCGGCTCCAGGCGGACGGCCACCGCTCCCGGCGGCAGCGCGCCCGTCCCCAGCCGGGGCACGACCGCGACCCCGAGTCCGGCCGCGACCAGCGCGACGAGGGTGTGGTTCTCCTCGGCCATGTGCGCGATGTCCGGCTCGAACCCGGCCGTGCGCAGGGTCCGCACCAGCCAGTCGTGGCAGACCCGCCCGGGCGGCTGGCACACCCAGCGCTGGCCCCCCAGGTCCGAGCGCCGCACCGTGCGCCGGGCGGCGAAGGGGTGCCCGGCCGGGACCACCAGGTCGCACCGGTCGTCCCCGATCAACGCCTGCTCCATGCCCTCGGGGGCGGGCAGCGGCGCGATGTCCCAGTCGTGGGCCACCGCCAGGTCGGTGACGCCCCGGGCCACCAGGTCCACCGACAGGTGGGGGTCGACCTCCGTCAGCCGTACGTCGAGCGCGGGGTGCCGGCGGGCCAGGTCGGCCAGCACCGCCGGCAGCAGCCCCCGGGCGGCCGAGGCGAAGGCGGCCACCGTGAGCCGCCCCTCGGGCTGCCCGCGCCGCTCCTCCAGGGTGGTCTCGGCCCGCTCGACGATCGCCAGCAGCTCCCGCGCGGTGTCGGCGAGCCCCCGGGCCTCGTCGGTCAGCGCGACCCCGCGCCCGCGCCGCTCCAGCAGCGTCGTACGGGTCTCCCGCTCCAGTTTGGCGATCTGCTGCGAGACCGCGGAGGGGGTGTAGCCGAGGGCGGCCGCCGCGCCCGCGATGGAGCCGTGGACGGAGACGGCGTACAGGGCGCGCAGCCGGGACAGGTCGAGCATGCGCCCATCGTAGGCCGGGTCCGCCGACGGGATCCGTAAGCATCTCTTCATCCATCCCGGAAGAGATCCGCGCTGGTGCTACATGGTCGGGGCGTCGATGCTCGGAGCATGCGTCCCGTACACACCGCGCTCGCCGTGCTCGTCGCCGCCGTCTGGGGTTTCAACTTCGTCGTCATCGAGATCGGTCTCGACCACTTCCCGCCGCTGCTGCTGTCCGCCCTGCGCTTCCTCGTCGCCGCCCTGCCCGCCGTGTTCTTCGTCGGCCGCCCCAAGGTGGCCTGGAAGTGGATCCTGGGGGTCGGCGCCGCCCTCGGCATCGCCAAGTTCGGGCTGCTGTTCACCGGCATGGCCGCCGGGATGCCGGCCGGACTGTCCTCCCTGGTCCTCCAGGTCCAGGCCGTCTTCACCGCCGTCCTCGCCGCCCTGCTGCTGCGCGAACGGCCGGGCCGGACCCGGCTGCTGGGCATGGCCGTGGCGCTGGCCGGGATCGCGGTGGCCGCCGTCGACCGGGGTCTCTCCGGGCCCGTCACCGGCTTCGTGCTGGTGGTCGCGGCCGCCGCCTGCTGGGGCGTGTCCAACGTCCTGACCCGCAGGGCCGCCCCGCCCGACGCCCTGAACTTCATGGTGTGGGTGTGCACGGTCCCGGTCCTGCCCCTGTTCGGGCTGTCCCTGCTGCTGGAGGGGCCCGAAAGGGACCTCGCCGCGCTGCGCGCCCTGGACTGGTCCGGGGTCGCCGTCATCGCCTACGTCGCCTGGGTGTCCACCGTCTTCGGCTTCGGCGCCTGGGGGTACCTGCTGCGCCGCTACCCGGCCTCCGCGGTGGCGCCGTTCTCGTTGCTGGTGCCGGTCTTCGGGATGTCCTCGGCCGCGCTCGTGCTCGGCGAGGGGGTGAGCGGGGCGCGGTGGGTGGCGGCCGTGCTGCTCGTGGGCGGGGTGGCGTTGACCTCGTGGGCCCCGTCCCGAACCGCCGCCTCCGGTGCGCCCGCGGGGTCCGGCGCCTCCGACGTGTCCGCCGCCTCCGGTGCCCCGGTCGCCCCCGAGGTCAGGTCGGGGAGTCCGGCTGGAGCGGGAGCCGCCAGTCCTGGCCCGTCAGGCTCACCCCGTACGAGCGGTGCGGGCGCTGCGCGATCAGCGTGAACCCGGCCCGTAGGTACAGGGCGCGGGCCTCGGCGAGGACGTCGTTGGTCCACAGCACCAGATCGCGGTAGCCCACCGAGCGGGCGAAGGCGATCACGGTGTCGACCAGCAGCGTGCCGACGCCGCGACCCCGGCCGGCCGGGTCGACGAGCAGGAGCCGCAGCCGGGCGGTCCCGGGGGTGCCGTCCTCGCGCACGCACATCACGGACCCGACCGGCCTGCCGTCGAGTTCGGCGATCCACACCCGCTCCACGTGGGGGTCGTGGTCCTGGGCCCAGTCCCCGACGATCCGGGCCACCAGCCCCTCGAAGTCGGCGTTCCACCCGTACTCGGCGGCGTACAGCGCCCCGTGGCGCTGCACGATCCACCCCAGGTCACCGGGGAGGGGGTCCCGCAGCCGCACGTCCTCAGCCATGGGGTCACTGTAGGGGCCCGCCGGCCGGGCGGGCCCCCGAACGGGCTACTTCCTGCCGCCGCCGAGGATCTGGCCGAGCAGGTCGCCGAGGCCGCCGGCGCCCGTACCGCCGGTGCCCGGTCCCGCGCCCGGCCCGCCGGTGGCGCCGCTCGCGGTGGGGGAGCCGCCCGCGGCGCCCCTGCCGGCGGAGGCGCGCTTGGCGAGGACGGCCAGCACCACCGGGATGACCATCTCGATGACGCGGGCGACGGTCGGGGCGGGGATGCCCGTCTTCTTCGACACGGCGTTGGCGACGGGCTTGCTCACCTTGGCGAGCACCCCGGCCATCATTCCGCTGCCGAGCATGCCGCCCAGGCCGCCCAGGGTGGCCACGCCCTGGAGCGGGGGCTCGGTCGCGGCCACCTCCGCGAAGGCCTGGCGCACCTCCGCGCCGTCGTCGTCGTCCGCGTCGGCCTTCTGCCGGAGGTCGCCCGTCATGGCCCCGACGGTCTCGGTGACCGCCTGGCGGGCGCCGCCCGCGTCGGTGCCGAGGAGACCGGCGATCTCGTTCAGCCGGTCGTCGCCGAGTTCGCCCAGGACCTCGTCCTCGAAGGAAGATTCGCTCATGCCGGAAACGCTACTTGTGCGGCGTTTTCGCGGCATCTCGTGCCACACCGGGAGGGCCGTTGGGTAATGGGAAAGTAAAGTTCCGGATGTGCGTGCAACCCTCCGGGCGGACGGCGGGTCAAAGGTTGCGTCGGGACTTCCGGGAGGGGATCCGGGGGGATCGGGAAGTCCGACAGTGGGAGGGGTAACCGTGAGGGGGCCCGGCCGTGAGGCCGGGCCCCCTTCGGTTCGTCCGGGCCCGGTCGGCGGGCCGCCGATCCCGGTCGTCCGTGCCGGTCGTCCGTCCCGGTTGTCCACAGGCCCGGTGCCGTGTCGGCGGCGAACGGTAGCGTCGTGCCATGACAACCAGCGGGGCGGTGCAACCGGCAGTGGTCGAAGGGGTGCTGGAGCGCATCACCTACGCCAACGAGGAGAGCGGGTACACGGTCGCCCGGGTCGACACCGGCCGGGGCGCGGGCGACCTGCTGACCGTGGTCGGCGCCCTGCTCGGCGCCCAGCCCGGCGAATCCCTGCGCATGGAGGGCCGCTGGGGCTCCCACCCCCAGTACGGCAGGCAGTTCAGCGTGGACAACTACTCCACCCTGCTGCCCGCCACCATCCAGGGCATCCGCCGCTACCTCGGCTCCGGCCTGATCAAGGGCATCGGCCCCCGGATCGCCGACCGGATCGTCGAGCACTTCGGCCTCGACACCCTCGACGTCATCGAGACCGAACCGAAGCGGCTGATCGAGGTGCCGGGGCTCGGACCCAAGCGCTCGAAGCTGATCGGCGCCGCCTGGATCGAACAGAAGGCCATCAAGGAGGTCATGGTCTTCCTCCAGGGCGTCGGCGTCTCCACCTCCATCGCCGTGCGCATCTACAAGAAGTACGGCGACGCCTCCATCTCCGTCGTCAGGAACCAGCCCTACCGCCTCGCGGCCGACGTCTGGGGCATCGGCTTCCTCACGGCCGACCGCATCGCCCAGTCCGTCGGGATCCCGCACGACAGCCCCGAGCGGGTCAAGGCCGGCCTCCAGTACGCCCTGTCCCAATCCACCGACCAGGGCCACTGCTTCCTGCCCGAGGAGCGGCTCATCGCCGACGGGGTCAAGCTCCTGGCGGTGGACACCGGGCTCGTCATCGACTGCCTCGCCGAACTCGCCGCCGACCCGGAGGGCGTCGTCCGGGAGTCGGTGCCCGACCCCCAGGGCGGCCCGGACCCGCTTACCGCCGTGTACCTGGTGCCCTTCCACCGGGCGGAGTTGTCCCTCGTGGGGCAGGTTCGCCGGCTCCTGAACACGGAGGAGGACCGGATGCCCGGCTTCCGGGACGTCGACTGGGACAAGGCCCTCGGCTGGCTGGCCGCACGTACGGGGGCCACGCTCGCCCCCGAGCAGCGCGAGGCCGTCCGCCTCGCCCTGACCCGGCGGGTGGCCGTCCTCACCGGCGGGCCCGGCTGCGGCAAGTCCTTCACCGTCCGCTCCATCGTGGAGCTGGCCCGCGCCAAGCGGGCCAAGGTGGTGCTCGCCGCCCCCACCGGCCGCGCGGCGAAGCGCCTGTCCGAGCTGACCGGCGCCGAGGCCTCCACCGTGCACCGCCTGCTGGAGCTCAAGCCCGGCGGGGACGCGGCGTACGACCGCGACCGGCCCCTCGACGCGGACCTGGTGGTGGTCGACGAGGCGTCGATGCTGGACCTGCTGCTGGCGAACAAGCTGGTCAAGGCGGTGGCCCCCGGGGCGCACCTGCTGCTCGTCGGCGATGTGGACCAGCTGCCGTCGGTGGGCGCCGGGGAGGTGCTGCGGGACCTGTTGGCCGAGGGCGGTCCGGTGCCGGCCGTGCGGCTGACCCGGATCTTCCGCCAGGCGCAGCAGTCGGGCGTGGTCACCAACGCGCACCGCATCAACACCGGTCTGACGCCCCTGACCGACGGCCTGCCGGACTTCTTCCTCTTCCCCGAGGAGGACACCGAGGCGGCCGGGGCGCTCGCCGTGGACGTGGCCGCCCGTCGGATTCCGGCCAGATTCGGCCTCGACCCGCGCCGCGACATCCAGGTGCTCGCCCCCATGCACCGGGGGCCCGCCGGCGCGGGGAACCTCAACGGGCTGCTGCAACAGGCCATCACCCCCGCCCGGCCGAACCTGCCGGAGAAGCGGTTCGGCGGCCGGGTCTTCCGGGTGGGCGACAAGGTCACCCAGATCCGGAACAACTACGAGAAGGGGGCGAGCGGGGTCTTCAACGGCACCGTCGGCGTCGTCACCGGGCTCGACCTGGAGGAACAGCGGCTGACGGTGCGTACGGAGGAGGACGAGGACATCGCCTACGAGTTCTCCGAGCTCGACGAGCTGGCCCACGCGTACGCCGTCACCATCCACCGTTCCCAGGGGAGTGAATATCCGGCCGTCGTGATCCCGGTCACCACGGGTGCTTGGATGATGCTCCAACGAAACCTGCTCTACACGGCCGTGACCAGGGCGAAGAAATTGGTCGTGCTGGTCGGATCGAGAAAAGCGCTCGCGCAGGCAGTGCGTACCGTTTCCGCAGGCAGGAGGTACACGGCGGTCGCGCCGAGGTTGTCCGGTCGCATACCGGTGGGAAACATCACCTAGATGATCGATCATTTGGGGTTCCCGCCGCCGTGCGGAGGGGGCAGGATGAGCAGGTTGACGGCACTCAGTGCCGTCAAAAAGACCAAAGGCCGACCCCGAGTGCACTCTCCTGCGCCAAATGGGGGAAGGTAGAGGCAGTCAGGGCACCTCGAAGAAGAGGCACTACGTCGGTGAGGGATGACGTGAGCGACAACTCTGTAGTACTCCGGTACGCGGACGGTGAATACACCTACCCGGTGGTCGAAAGCACCGTCGGTGACCAGGGCTTCGACATCTCGAAGCTTCGGGCCCAGACCGGGCTCGTCACCTTGGACAGCGGCTACGGCAACACCGCCGCGTACAAGTCCGCGATTACCTACCTCGACGGCGAGCAGGGCATCCTGCGCTACCGCGGTTACCCGATCGAGCAGCTGGCGGAGCGCTCGACCTTCATCGAGGTCGCCTACCTGCTGATCAACGGTGAGCTGCCGACCGTCGACCAGCTCGCGTCCTTCCGCAACGAGATCACCCAGCACACGCTGCTGCACGAGGACGTCAAGCGGTTCTACGACGGCTTCCCGCGCGACGCGCACCCGATGGCCATGCTGTCCTCCGTGGTCAGCGCGCTGTCGACCTTCTACCAGGACAGCCACAACCCGTTCGACGAGAAGCAGCGCCACCTCTCGACGATCCGCCTGCTGGCCAAGCTCCCGACGATCGCGGCGTACGCGTACAAGAAGTCCGTCGGTCACCCGGTGGTCTACCCGCGCAACGACCTCGGCTACGTCGAGAACTTCCTGCGCATGACCTTCTCGGTGCCGGCGCAGGAGTACGACCTGGACCCGGTCGTGGTCTCGGCCCTCGACAAGCTGCTGATCCTGCACGCGGACCACGAGCAGAACTGTTCGACCTCCACCGTGCGTCTGGTCGGCTCCTCGCAGGCGAACATGTTCGCCTCGATCTCCGCCGGCATCTCGGCCCTGTGGGGCCCGCTGCACGGTGGCGCCAACCAGTCCG
The DNA here is from genome assembly GCF_055584445.1 of Streptomyces sp. NPDC103540. Classification (NCBI taxonomy): domain Bacteria; kingdom Bacillati; phylum Actinomycetota; class Actinomycetes; order Kitasatosporales; family Streptomycetaceae; genus Streptomyces; species Streptomyces sp. NPDC103540. Next base: position 816,648 of record NZ_JBVJMA010000001.1, on the reverse strand, counting down.
TCCTGGAGATGCTGGAAGGCATCAAGAACGACGGCGGCGACGTCGACGCCTTCATCCGCAAGGTGAAGAACAAGGAAGACGGCGTCCGCCTCATGGGCTTCGGGCACCGCGTCTACAAGAGCTTCGACCCCCGGGCGAAGATCATCAAGGCCGCGGCCCACGACGTCCTCTCGGCGCTCGGCAAGAGCGACGAGCTGCTGGACATCGCGCTCAAGCTGGAGGAGCACGCGCTGGCCGACGAGTACTTCGTCGAGCGCAACCTCTACCCGAACGTGGACTTCTACACCGGTCTGATCTACCGGGCCATGGGCTTCCCGACCGAGATGTTCACCGTGCTCTTCGCGCTCGGCCGCCTTCCCGGCTGGATCGCCCAGTGGCACGAGATGATCAAGGAGCCCGGCTCCCGCATCGGCCGTCCGCGCCAGATCTACACCGGCGAGGTCCTGCGCGACTTCGTCCCCGTCGAGGCCCGCTGACCGCTCGCCTCGCGGCCGGTCGCTCGTACGGAAAAGCGCCCCGCCGTCGATCCCCCCACGGGTCGACGGTCGGGGCGCTTCCCTTTCCCCGGCGCCGGATTCCCCCCACGGGACCCGAGCCGGGGCGTCGGTGTGCTGCCGGGACCCGTTCGGATCGGGAGGGCCGCTCAAGGCTTCCCGAGGTCACGTGTCCCGGCCGGCGGATGCCGGGGACGTCCCCCAAGACCTCCCGAAACATCCACGGGACGTTTCTGGCATCGCCCTATTAGATCCATGACGACCCCGGATGGTTACGTAGTCATCACTGTGATCTGCGTCTCCAGTGAAGAACGTGTGGAGGATCCGGGGAGGCGCGCCACTATCGGAACGAGCGCAACCGCAGGCTGTTCGTCACCACGAAGACCGACGAGAAGGCCATCGCGGCGCCCGCGATCATGGGGTTGAGCAGGCCCGCCGCGGCCAGCGGCAGGGCCGCCAGGTTGTATCCGAAGGCCCAGAACAGGTTGCCCTTGATGGTGGCCAGGGTGCGCCGGGAGAGCCGGATCGCGTCGGCCGCGACCCGCAGGTCACCCCGTACGAGGGTCAGGTCGCCGGCCTCGATGGCCGCGTCGGTGCCGGTGCCCATGGCCAGGCCCAGGTCGGCCTGGGCCAGAGCGGCGGCGTCGTTGACCCCGTCGCCGACCATGGCGACGGTGCGGCCCTCGGCCTGGAGCCGGCGGACCACGTCCACCTTGTCCTCGGGGAGGACCTCGGCGATGACCTCGTCGATGCCCACCTCGCGGGCCACCGTCTCGGCCACGGCCCGGTTGTCACCCGTCAGCAGCACCGGCGTCAGGCCGAGTTCGCGCAGTCGTGCGACGGCCTCGGCGCTGGTCTCCTTGACGGCGTCGGCCACCGTCAGCACCCCGCGGGCCCGTCCGTCCCAGGCGACGAGCACGGCCGTGGCCCCGGCGGCCTCGGCGGCGGCCTTGGCCTCGACGAGCGCGGCGGGCAGGGCGATCTCCCAGTCGGCCAGCAGCCGTTCGCGGCCCACCAGGACCGCGTGTCCCTCGACCACGCCCTGGACTCCGAGTCCGGCGAGGTTCTCGAACGACTCGGGGACGGGCAGTTCCCCGGCGGCCTCGGTCGCCCCGGTCGCGATGGCCCGGGCGATGGGGTGCTCGGAGGCGTGCTCCAGGGCGCCGGCCAGGCGCAGCAGTTCCCTCTCGTCCACGCCCTCGGCGGTGTGCGCGCCCGACAGGGTCATCCGGCCGGTGGTGACGGTGCCGGTCTTGTCCAGGACGACGGTGTCCACGCGGCGGGTGGACTCCAGCACCTCGGGCCCCTTGATCAGGATGCCGAGCTGCGCGCCCCGGCCGGTGCCGACCATCAGCGCGGTCGGGGTGGCCAGGCCCAGGGCGCAGGGGCAGGCGATGATCAGGACGGCCACGGCGGCGGTGAAGGCGGCGGTGGGGTCCTCGGTGACGAGCAGCCAGGTGACCCAGGTGCCGAGCGCGAGCAGCAGCACGATCGGGACGAAGATCCCGGAGATCCGGTCGGCGAGGCGCTGGACCTCGGCCTTGCCGTTCTGCGCGTCCTCGACCATCCGGGCCATGCGGGCGAGTTGCGTGTCGGCGCCGACCCGGCCGGCCTCGACGACCAGGCGTCCTGAGGTGTTGACCGTGGCGCCGGTGACGGGGTCCCCGACGGAGACCTCGACCGGGACGGACTCGCCGGTCAACATGGAGGCGTCCACGGCGGAGCCGCCCTCGACGACGGTGCCGTCGGTGGCGATCTTCTCCCCGGGGCGGATGACGAACCGGTCGCCGACGGCGAGCGCGGAGACGGGGATCCGCACCTCCTTGCCGTCGCGCAGGACGGCGACGTCCTTGGCGCCCAGCTCCAGCAGGGCCTTCAGGGCCGCCCCGGCCTTCCGCTTCGAGCGGGCCTCCAGGTAGCGGCCGAGCAGGATGAAGGTGACGACGCCCGCCGCGACCTCCAGGTAGATGGCGGAGGAGCCGTCCGTGCGGCTGATGGTGAGGTCGAAGCCGTGTCGCATGCCGGGCATGCCCGCGTGGCCGAAGAACAGGGCCCACAGGGACCAGGCGAAGGCGGCCAGCGTGCCCACGGAGACCAGCGTGTCCATGGTCGCGGCGCCGTGTCGGGCGTTGGTCCAGGCGGCCTTGTGGAAGGGGAGGGCGCCCCAGACCACGACGGGGGCCGCCAGCGTCAGCGACAGCCACTGCCAGTTGTCGAACTGGAGGGCGGGGACCATCGCGAGCAGGACGACGGGCAGGGACAGGGCGGCGGACACCAGCAGGCGCTCCCGCGCCGCCGCGAGCACGGGATCGCGCCCGGCCTCGGGCCCGGCGCCGGACGCGGCGGGGTCGGCCGGCTCGGCGACCTCCGGCCGAGGGGGCGGCGGCTCCTCGGCGGTGTAGCCGGTCTTCACGACGGTCGCGATCAGGTCGGCCACCCGGACGTCGCCGCCGTAGGAGACCTGGGCCTTCTCGGTGGCGTAGTTCACCGTCGCGGTGACCCCGTCCATCCGGTTGAGCTTCTTCTCGATGCGGGCCGCGCAGGAGGCGCAGGTCATCCCGCCGATCGAGAGTTCGACCGCCGCTATGGGTCCGTCGTGCACGGTGCTTGTGCTGGTCATGTTCCGGCTCCAGGGGGAGGGCCGGGTCGTACGGGAACCGGTATCAGCCGGCCGGTACGACCCGGCGGGGTGCTGCGGAGAGGAGGGGCTGCTCAGACCTGGCCGACCAGCTCGTACCCGGCCTCGTCCACGGCGGCGCGGACGTCGGCCTCGGTGAGCGGCGCGGCCGATACCACGGTGACCTCGCCGGTGGCGGCGACGGCCTTGACCGAGGTCACGCCCGGCAGGGCGGTCAGCTCGGCGGTCACGGCGCCTTCGCAGTGCCCACAGGTCATCCCCGTCACCTTGTACACGGCGGTGGTCCGGGTGTCCGTCTCGGCGGTCATGTCGTTCTCCTTCATCGGGGGTTCCTCTTCTCCGCAGACTATACCCCTAGGGGGTATCTATGCGAGCTTCCGCGCCGACATTTCGCGTCCGCCCCACTGGACTGGCCGTTATGTCGGAAGTGTAAGTAAATGGCGCGTATGGATCACCCGGTCACCCTCGTCCTGATCATGACCGCCGCCGTCCTCGCCCCGCTGCTCGCCTACGGGGCCTCACGCTGGATCTCGGTGCCGCTGGTGATCTTCGAGATCCTGCTGGGCATCCTGATCGGCCCCGACGTGCTCGGATGGGCGCACTCCTCCGAGGTGGTCGACGTCCTCAGCGAACTCGGCCTCGCCATGTTGATCTTCCTGGCCGGCTACGAGATCCGCTTCGACCGGGTCGGGGGCGACACCCTCAAGCGCGCCGCGTGGTCCTGGCTGATCGCCCTCGTCCTCGGTCTCACCGTCGGCGTGTTGCTCGCCCACGGCGGCGGCTTCGAGAAGGGCGTGTACGTCGGCACCGCCCTCACCAGCACCGCGCTGGGCACGATCCTGCCCGTGCTGCGCGACTCCGGAGACCTCAAGAGCCGCTTCGGCACGGTGATGATGGCCGTCGGCTCCGTCGGCGAGTTCGGCCCGATCATCGCCATGGCGCTGCTGCTCAGCGGCCGGGCGCCGGCCCGCTCGGCCGCGCTGCTGGTGGCCTTCGGCCTGATCACGGCGGGGGCGGTGTACTGGGCCATGCGGCCCAAGCCGCCCTGGTTCGCCCGGGTCATCGCCAAGACCCTGCACAGCAGCGCCCAGTTCGCCGTACGGCTCGTGGTGCTCATGCTGGTGGCGATGCTCGGCCTCGCCCAGGCGATGGGCCTGGACGTGCTGCTCGGGGCCTTCGCGGCCGGCCTGATCACCCGACTGGTGCTGGGCGGGGCGGCGCCCGAGAGCAGCGAGCTGGTGCTCTCGAAGGTCGAGGCCATGGGCTTCGGCTTCCTCGTCCCGCTCTTCTTCGTGGTCACCGGGATCGAGTTCGACCTCGACGCCCTGCTGGCCGGAGGCAGGGTGCTGCTGTTGCTGCCGGTCTTCCTGCTGCTGTTCCTGCTGGTGAGGGGCCTGCCCATCTGGCTCCTCGCCCCGCGCGACCTGGCGCGGGGCGAGCGGGGCGCGCTGACGCTCTGCGGTGCGACGGCGCTGCCGCTGGTCGTGGCCATCACCACGCTCGGTGTGGACGCCGGGACGGTGGAGCCGGGGGAGGCGGCGGCGCTGGTCGGCGCGGGCATGATCTCGGTGCTGGTGTTCCCGCTGGTGGCCCTGCGGCTGCTGGGGCGCACCCGGGCGGACGCGGCCGGGTCGGTGGAGGCCGAGTCCTGGTGAGGGGGCCCATCGGGCGGTGAACCCGGCGGGGCGGGTGATCCCGGCGGGGCGCGTGCCGCGGGAGGGTGGGGGCGGTGTCGGTGGTGGGGGTCGGGGCGGGGCCGGAGGGGCCCCGCCGTCGGCGTACGCGTCACTCCTCGCGGCGGCCCCGGTTGCCGGGGCGGCGGGCCACCCAGGTCCGGATCGTGTCGGCGTACCAGTACGGCTTGCCGCCCTCCACGTGGTCCGGAGCGGGCAGCAGCCCGTGCTTGCGGTAGGAGCGCACCGTGTCCGGCTGCACCCGGATGTGGGCGGCGATCTCCTTGTACGACCACAGCTGTCGGTCGCTCATCCACGACACCTCCTGGTCCACGCCGCCGGGCCGGCCGGGAGGCCGTCGGGGGGAGCCGGCGCGTGGACACTGACGATCACTCGGGTTGTGCCCGGAGAACGACGCTCGGTGACAGTGGGGGAGGGGCTGTCGACCGCCTGTGACGGAAAGCCCGCGTAACGCGGACATGCGTGACACGAGGGCGATGCCTGTGACGGACGCGGCACAGGAGTCCACCAGGGGACCCGGCCACGAAGCGGCCGGGTGGCGGGGGTGGCGGGGCGACCGGGCGGCGGGGCGGCCGGGTGGCGGGGCGGCCGGGCCGCCCCCTCGGTCAGCCCCCGTACAACTCCGGCCGCGCCACCGCCCGCACCTCGGTCCGTACGCCGTCGCGCGCCGCCGCCAGGCCCGCCCGCGACACGGCCGCCGCCGCGTACCCGTCCCAGGCGTCCGGCCCCGCCACCCCGCCGCGGGCCGCCGCGGCCACCCACCGCCGCAGCTGACGGTCGTAGGCGTCCGCGAACCGCGTCGTGAAGTCCTGGGTGATCTCCCCGTAGCGCCGCCCGGCGGAGCGCACCTCCACGCCCCCGCCGCCGTCCCCGATCCGCGCGGTGCCCGACTCGCCGACCGCCTCGCACGTCACCTCGTAGCCGAACCCGCAGTTCACGAAGATCTCCACGTCCACGATCACCCCGCCGGCGGTCTCCAGCAGCACCAGGCGCGGATCGCCCAACCCCTCGGGCGCCGCCGCGGAGGACCGCGGCGCCAGCACGGTCACCGCCGTGATCTCCTCGCCCAGCAGCCACCGGGCGGCGTCCACCTCGTGCACCACGGAATCGCTGATCAACATGTCGCCGGTGAAGAACGCCGGCGAGGAGGCGTTGCGGTGCCGGCAGTGCAGGAACAGCGGGCGACCGAGGGCGCCCGCGTCGAGCACCGCCTTCAGCCGCTCGTACTCCGCGTCGAACCGCCGCATGAAACCGACCTGCACCAGCCGTCGACCCAGCCGGCGCTCCGCCTCCAGGATCCGCAGCGCCCCCTCCGGATCCGGGGTCAGCGGCTTCTCGCACAACACCGGCAGCTCCCGGCGCAGGGCGTGCAGGATCGCCTCCTCGTGCGCGGGGCCGGGCGAGGCGATCAGTACGGCGTCCACCCCGGGCGCCGCTATCGCCGCCGCCGGGTCCGTGAAGGCGCCCGCGCCGTCCAGACCCGCCGCGACCTCCTTGACGCGGTCCCCGTCCGGATCGGCCACGGCCACCACCCGCGCGCCCCCGACGGTGTCGCCGATCCGCCGCACGTGGTCGGCGCCCATCTTCCCGGTGCCGATGACGGCGATGCCGAGCAGGCTCATCTCTCGCTCCTCGTCCTGGGGTTCACAGGGTCGTCCTCACAGGGTTGTCCTCACAGGGTGGTCCTCACCGGGCGCCGCACGAACGGAGCCAGGCGCGGGTGCGCCGCGCGACGGGCAGCGGCCGGTCGGGCGGACACGGGTACATGTCCTGCTCCACGATGGCGAACAGATCCACCCCGAGCCGCTGCGCCGCCGCCAGCACCGGCTCCAGCGCGGGCACCCCGGTCGGCGGCTCGCACATCACCCCGCGCGCCACGGCCGGACCGAAGGGGATCCCCTCGGCCACCACCTCCGCCAGGATCCGCGGGTCCACCTGCTTGAGGTGCAGGTAGCCGATCCGTTCCCCGAACGTCTCGATGGCCTCGACGCTGTCACCGCCGCAGTACGCGTAGTGGCCGGTGTCCAGGCACAGCGACACCAGCTCCGGATCGGTGGCGTCCAGGAGGCGCGCCACGTTGCGCGGGGTGTCGACGTGGGTGTCGGCGTGCGGGTGCACGACGATCCGCAACCCGAACCGCTCCCGCACCTCGCGCCCCAACCGCTCCGTCTGGGAGGCCAGATCGCGCCACTGCCCGGGCGTCAGCTCACGGTCCTCCAGCACCTCGCCCGTCTTGTCGTCCCGCCAGAAGGACGGGATGACCACCAACCGGTCCGCGCCCATGGCCCGCGTCAGCCCGGCGATCCGCGACACGTGCTCCCAGGTCTGCTCCCAGACGGCGGGCCCGTGATGGAGTCCGGTGAAGACGGTGCCGGCGGACACCCGCAGCCCGCGCCGGGCCGTCTCGTCGGCGAGTCGGACGGGATCGGTGGGCAGGTAGCCGTAGGGACCGAGCTCGATCCACTCGTACCCGGCCTCGGCGACCTCGTCGAGGAAGCGCTCCCAGGGCGTCTGCGACGGATCCTCCGGGAACCACACGCCCCAGGAATCCGGAGCCGAACCGACACGGATACGGGTCAACGCGGGCGGGGAGGAGCTCATGGGGCCACCTTAGGGTGCGAGGTTCGAGGGGACGGGGAGGACGAGTGGGAGGAGAACCGGCTGTGACCACCGCGGACGGGCCCGCGTACGGCGGGGACGACCTGTACGACCTGATCACGATGGGGCGGATCGGGGTGGATCTCTACCCGCTGAAGACGGGCGTACCGCTCGCGGAAGCGGACACCTTCGGCAAGTTCCTCGGCGGATCGCCGACGAACGTGGCCGTGGCCGCGGCCCGACTGGGACGGCGTACGGCCGTCATCACCCGCACCGGAGCCGACCCGTTCGGCGCCTACCTGCGGGCCGAGCTGCGCGCCTTCGGCGTCGACGACCGGTGGGCGGGGGAGGTGGCGGGCCTGCCGACCCCCCTCACCTTCTGCGAGGTCTTCCCGCCCGACCACTTCCCGCTGTACTTCTACCGGCGACCCAAGGCTCCCGACCTGGAGATCGGGCCCGACGAGATCGACCTGGAGGCGGTGCGGGCCGCGCGGGTCTTCTGGATGACGGGCACCGGCCTGAGCGTCGAGCCGAGCCGCAGCGCGACCCTGGCCGCGCTCGAGGCGCGCTCGACCTCGGCTCGCGGCGCGATCACCGTCTTCGACCTCGACTGGCGCCCGATGCTGTGGGACGCCGGACAGGAGCCGCGACCCTGGTACGAGCGGGCGTTGGCGCTGGCCAAGGTGGCCGTCGGGAACGTCGAGGAGTGCGCCGTCGCCACCGGCGAGAGCGAGCCGTACGCCGCCGCGCGGGCCCTGCTCGCGGCCGGCGTGGAGCTGGCCGTCGTCAAGCGCGGACCGCTCGGCGTCTTGGCCGCGCACCGGGACGGGACGACGGTGGAGGTGCCGCCCGTGCCGGTCACGGTCGTCAACGGCCTCGGCGCGGGCGACGCCTTCGGGGGCGCGCTGTGCCACGGGCTGCTCGCGGGCTGGGACCTGGAACGGACGCTGCGCCACGCCAACGCGGCCGGGGCCATCGTGGCCTCGCGGCTGGCGTGTTCGACGGCGATGCCGTTCGCGGACGAGGTGGAGGAGGTGTTGGCCGGTGCCGGTGGTGTCTGAGACGGGCATGGAGTTCACCCGGCTGCGGGTGGTGGAGCTCGCGGCGGGGGAGACGTACGCCTTCGCGTGCGGGGAGGCGGAGTGGATCGTGCTCCCGCTCGCGGGGGGCTGTCGGGTCCGCTGCGCGTCGGAGCGGGGGGACCCGCCGGGGTCCCGCGCCGAGGCGGACGCGGAGTTCGACGCGGGGCTCGACGCGGAGTCCGACGCGGAGTCCGACGCGGACTTCGACGTGGAGTTCGAACTGCGCGGGCGGGCCTCGGTGTTCGAGGGTCCCGGGGACTTCGCGTACCTGCCCCGTGACGCCCGGGTCGAGGTCGCCTCCGCCGCCGGCGGTCGCTTCGCCCTGGCCGGCGCCCGCTGCGCGAACCGGCTGCCCGCCCGCTACGGGCCCGCCGCCGGGGTCCCCGTCGAGCTGCGCGGCGCCGGCACCTGCTCGCGCCAGGTCCACAACTTCGCCGCCGCCGACGCCTTCCCCTGCGACCGGCTCATCGCCGTCGAGGTGATCACCCCCGGCGGCAACTGGTCCTCGTACCCGCCCCACAAGCACGACGAGCACCGCCCCGGCGAGGAATCCCGGCTGGAGGAGATCTACTTCTACGAGATCGCCCCGCACGAGGGCGTCCCCGGCCTCGGCTACCAGCGCGTCAGCCCCTCCCCGACCGGCCGGACCGACCTCCTCGCCGAGGTCCGCAGCGGCGACACCGTCCTCATCCCCGACGGCTGGCACGGACCCTCCATCGCCGCCCCCGGCCACGACATGTACTACCTCAACGTCATGGCCGGGCCGCCGGGGACTCCGCGCGAGTGGCTGATCCGCGACCACCCCGACCACGGCTGGATCCGCGACAGCTGGACCGGGCAGGCCGTCGACGCGAGGCTCCCCTTCCCGTCCGGGGTCCCGCACACCGGGACCGGGGCCGGGACCGGGTCCGGCATCGGGAGCGGGCTCGCGACCGGGACGGAGGACGCGTGAGGCTCACCGTCGCCCAGGCCCTCGTACGGTTCCTGGCCGCCCAGTACACCGAGCGCGACGGCCGGCGCATCCGGCTGATCGCCGCCACCTGGGGCATCTTCGGCCACGGCAACGTCGCCGGCATCGGACAGGCCCTCCTGGAGAGCGGCCCCGAGGCCATGCCCTTCCTCCAGGGACGCAACGAGCAGGCCATGGTGCACGCCGCCGTCGGCTACGCCCGCCAGCGCGGGCGCCTGTCCGCGCACGCCGTGACCACCTCCATCGGCCCGGGCGCCACCAACCTCGTGACCGGCGCCGCCCTCGCCACCGTCAACCGCCTCCCCGTCCTCCTGCTGCCCGGCGACACCTTCGCGACCCGCCCCGCCGACCCCGTGCTCCAGCAGCTCGAAGTCCCCCACGGCGGGGACGTGTCCGTCAACGACACCCTGCGGCCCGTGTCCCGCTTCTTCGACCGGATCACCCGCCCCGAGGCCCTGGTCCCCGCGGCGCTCCAGGCGATGCGGGTCCTCACCGACCCCGTGGCCACCGGGGCCGTCACCCTCGCGCTGCCCCAGGACGTCCAGGTCCAGGCGTACGACTGGCCGGCGGAGTTCTTCGCCGACCGGGTGTGGACGGTACGCCGCCCCCGCCCCGACCGCGCCGAACTGGCCGCCGCCGCCGAGGCGGTACGCGCCGCCCGCCGCCCGCTGATCATCGCCGGCGGCGGGATCCGGCACAGCGCCGCGCAGCCGGCCCTCACGGCCTTCGCCGAGGCCACCGGCATCCCGGTGGCCACCACGCAGGCGGGCAAGGGCGTCCTTCCGTACGACCACCCCGCCGAGGTGGGCGGCGTCGGCCACACCGGCACCGCCACAGCCGACGCGCTCGCCCGCGGCGCCGACCTGATCATCGCCGCCGGGACCCGGCTCACCGACTTCACCACCGCCTCCGCGACCCTGTTCCAGAACCCGGCCGTCCGCTTCGTCGGCCTCAACCTGGACCCGTACGACGCCCACAAGCTCGCCGCCCGCCCGCTGGTCGGCGACGCCCGCGAGACCCTGACCGAGCTGCGCGAGGCCGTGGCCGGACACCGGGTGGAGCCCGCGTACGAGGCCGCGTACGCCGCCGGGAAGGCCGACTGGGAGGCGCGCGTCGACCGGGCGTGCGCCGTCCCCGCCGTCGACGAGGACCGACCGCCCACCCAGGCCCAGGTCATCGGCCTGCTCGACGCCCTCGTCGACGGCTCCGACATTCTCGTGAACGCGGCCGGCTCCCTCCCCGGCGACCTGCACAAACTCTGGCGGGCCCGCTCCGTCGACCAGTACCACCTGGAGTACGGCTACTCCTGCATGGGCTACGAGATCCCCGCCGCCATCGGCGTGGCCCTGGCCGCCCCCGACCGGCCCGTGTGGGCGCTGGTCGGCGACGGGACGTACCTGATGAACCCGACCGAGATCGTCACCGCCGTCCAGGAGGGCGTCCCGATCCGCCTCGTCATCCTCGACAACCACGGCTACGCCTCCATCGGAGGCCTGTCGGGCGCGGTGGGCGCCGAGGGCTTCGGCACGGCGTACCGCTTCCGGGGGGCCGACGGCGCGTACACGGGCGCCCCCCTTCCGGTGGACCTGGCCGCCAACGCCGCCTCCCTCGGGATGACCGTCCTGCGCACCCACACCATCGGTGACCTGCGAAAAGCCCTCGCCCAGGCGCGGGAGGCGGACCGTCCCACATGTGTCTACGCGCAGACCCGAACACCCGACACTGTGTCGGGCCCACCCCCGGCACAGGCGTGGTGGGATGTTCCTGTGGCCGAGACCGCGACCCGTGCGTCGGCGGCCCGAGCCCGTGAAGAGTACGACCGGCAAGCCGCGCAGCGACGTCGCCATCTGTGAAGGAGCAGCACAATGAAGACCGTCAACCACTGGATCGGTGGCACGACCGTCGAGGGCGCGTCGGGCAACTACGGCCCGGTCACCGACCCGGCGACCGGTGAGGTCACCACGCAGGTGGCGCTCGCCTCGGTCGAGGAGGTCGACGCGGCGGTACGGGTCGCCAAGGAGGCCTTCCTGTCCTGGGGCCAGTCCTCGCTGGCCGCCCGCACCAAGGTGCTCTTCGCCTACCGCGCGCTGCTGGACGCCAACCGCGACGCCATCGCCGAGCTGATCGTCGCCGAGCACGGCAAGGTCCACTCGGACGCGCTCGGCGAGGTCGCGCGCGGCCTGGAGATCGTCGAGCTGGCCTGTGGCATCACCACGCAGCTCAAGGGCGAGCTGTCCACGTCGGTCTCCAACCGCGTGGACGTCTCCGCCATCCGCCAGCCGCTCGGCGTGGTCGCGGGCATCACCCCGTTCAACTTCCCGGCGATGGTCCCGATGTGGATGTTCCCGCTGGCCGTGGCCTGCGGCAACACCTTCATCCTCAAGCCGAGCGAGAAGGACCCCTCGGCCGCCAACAAGCTGGCCGAGCTGATGACCGAGGCGGGTCTGCCGGCCGGCGTGCTGAACGTCGTCCACGGTGACAAGGTCGCCGTCGACGCCCTCCTCGCCCACCCCGACATCGCCGCCGTCTCCTTCGTCGGCTCCACCCCGATCGCCCGCCACATCCACACCACCGCCTCCGCGAACGGCAAGCGCGTCCAGGCCCTCGGCGGCGCCAAGAACCACATGCTGGTGCTCCCGGACGCCGATCTCGACGCCGCCGCCGACGCGGCCGTCTCCGCCGCCTACGGCTCGGCGGGCGAGCGCTGCATGGCGATCTCCGCCGTCGTGGCCGTCGGCTCCATCGCCGACGAACTCGTCGAGAAGATCCGCGAGCGCGCCGAGAAGATCAAGATCGGCCCCGGCAACGACCCGACCTCCGAGATGGGCCCGCTGATCACCGCCGCCCACCGCGACAAGGTCGCCTCCTACGTCAAGGGCGCCGCCGCACAGGGCGCGGACGTGGTCCTGGACGGCACCGGCTACACCGTCGAGGGCAACGAGAACGGCCACTGGATCGGCCTGTCCCTCCTGGACAACGTCAAGACCGACTCCGACGCCTACCGCGACGAGATCTTCGGCCCGGTGCTGTGCGTGCTGCGCACCGAGACCTACGAGGAGGGCGTCGCGCTCATCAACGCCTCGCCGTTCGGCAACGGCACCGCGATCTTCACCCGTGACGGCGGAGCGGCCCGCCGCTTCCAGCTGGAGATCCAGGCGGGCATGGTCGGCGTCAACGTGCCGATCCCGGTGCCGGTGGGCTACCACTCCTTCGGCGGCTGGAAGGACTCCCTCTTCGGGGACCACCACATCTACGGCAACGACGGCGTCCACTTCTACACCCGGGGCAAGGTCGTCACCACCCGCTGGCCCGACCCGGCCGACGCCCCGGCCGGCGTGGACCTCGGCTTCCCGCGCAACCACTGACCGTCGGCGGCCGACCGTGGCCGCTGTCCGCGAACCCCCGGCCCACCCTCACCGGCCGGGGGTTTTCGCGTGCGGGGCGTGCGGGGCGTGCGGGGCGCGTGCGTTTCGTGGGTCAGGGCGTACGGCGGGTCAGGGCGTACGGGCCGTGCCCGGGGCCGACGGCTCCCGTTCCCGGTCCCTTCCCCGGGGGCCTTTCCCCTCGTGATCGCGTCGACGGCGGCGCAGTGCGCGCAGGGCCAGTCCCGCGCCCGCGAGGACGAGGAGCGTGCCCAGAGCGGCCCACGGCACCGCCAGGAAGTCGGCGGAGGAGGTCGACGTCAGGTCGGGAAGGTCGGCGACGCTCGCGGTGACGCCGACGGTGACCCAGTCGAACTGGGGCCCGTCCGTCCACGGTTCGGTCAGCTCGACGCGTTGCCCGGGCAGCAGCACGAGTTTCGTGTCGCGAGCCGGGCGCTCCCACACCCGCCGCCCGAAGAGGCCCTCGGCGGACAGGGCCACCCGGGGCTCGATGACCACGTTGCCCCGGTTGACCAGGGCGTACGTGACGGTGGTCCGCGCGTCCTTCGTCCACGGCACCAGCGGACCGCCCCGGGTGACGCGTACGTCCTCCACGCTCAGCCCCGGGGTGAGCGGACCCGGCACCCGGAAGTAGAGGCGGGCGCCCACCGAGCGCTTCACCCCGACCTGGACCTTGCCGTCCTGCCGGATGCCCTCGACGGCCGTGTTCAGCGCGACGATCCCGCCGACGTGGTCGCCCGGGGTCGCGTCCGCGGGCACCCGCACGGTGAAGGGGACGTCCTTGCGGCCCTTGGGCGGGACGGTCACCGTCGTCGCGGTCTCGGGCGCCAGGGTGACCCAGGCACCGAGGTCCTTGGGCTTCGTCTCGACCGGCAGCAGTGCGAAGGCGCCGCCCGAGGGCGTGTTCGTCGCGTCGGTGGCGAACACCTGGAACGTCAGTTCCCGGTCGGAGGAGTTCAGGATCGTCACGCTGTCGTCGACGGTCGTCCCGGCGGCCCCCTGGTGGAAGAAGTAGGCGCGGTCGGTCATCGCCGCACCGGCCGGGGGAGTGGGGAAGACCCCCCAGGTGCCGTTGTCGGCGGCCGCGGCGGGGCCGCCGGCGAGGATCGGCGGGACCACGAGCGCGAGCAGGGCGGCGAGCGCGAGCAGGGGAGCGCGGACGGCGGTCGGCAGGGCGCGGAGCGGGGTGCGGAAGCGCATGGGCGGGGTTCTCCGGCGTTCTCCGGGACTCTCCGGGGGGGCGGTGCGGCGGACGGGAGCGGGAAGGTGGCGCGACGCCGGGGCGCCGCGCCACCCGGGACCTGGACCTGGACCTGGACCTGGAATCTCGGCCCGGTGCGGCCCGGTGCGAACCGGTCAGGCGATCGAGAAGGTCACCACCGACTGGTAGGTGTCGGCGAACATGAACGGCGGCAGCTGGATCATCGCCGCGCCGCCCACGGCGAACTCGCCGCCGGTCAGCTCCTCACCCCCGGCCGCCTGCGAGGCGACCTTCATCGGGGTGTCCGTGATGGCGCCCGGGGTGCCCGCGGAGCAGGTGCTCGGGCTGTCGGGGTTGGTGACGGTGCAGGTCGGCTGGATGCCGAGCTGCGCCTTGGCCATCGAGTGACCGGTGGCGGCGTTCAGGAACGGCGTACGGGTCGCCGTCACGTCCCAGCCGAGGCTGCCGCCGCGGAAGTCCTGGACGGTGGCGGCGTTGAACGCGCCGAACACCGACTGGGCCTTGCCGTTGATGGTCACCGAGCCGAAGCTGACGGCCGGCTGGCCGTCCTTCGGGCCGAGGGCCAGCGGGCCGGGCAGCACCTCGATGTCCACCGGGTTCTTCACGCCCGCCTGTTCCTCGACGAACACGAAGGGCTTGGCCGGCGGCACCGAGCCGTCGATCTTGACCGAGTCGGCCTTCTTGGTGATGGTGATGTTGCAGGTGGCGGCCCCGGAGGCGTCCGCCGTGCCGGTGCCGACGTCACCGGTCGCGGTGCCCGCGAGGGCGGCGGAGCAGGTGACGGGTCCGGCCGGGAAGTTGGCTCCGGTGACGGCGACGGCGGTGCCCGCCTTGCCGCTGTTGGGCGTGAGCCGGGTGGTGATCGGGTCCTTCGGGAGGGCCTCGACGGCGACGGAGCCGATGGAGGCGCTGGGCCGGGGGTCCGGCGTACAGGTGGTCGTGTAGATCGTCCCGCCGAGGTCCGCGTCCGTGATCACCTGGTCGATGGTGATCTGGACGGTGGTGCCCTCGGTGCCGTCGGGGATGGTGATCGTGCCGCTGAACGGGGGCGGGTCGGCCTTCTTGCCCGCCTCCTGGTGGCTCTCCACGGGAGGGCTGGTGACCGTCTGGGCGGCGCCGCCGACCAGCAGCTTCGCCTTGATGGTGTTGACCGTGTCGATGGTGAACATCGGGACGACGGGGGTCTCGCCCGGGTCGATGGTGATCGGCACGGTCTGCCCGGCCTTGGCGGTGTCCGGCACCGTGACCGTGAAGTTCTGGGTGCCGTTGGCGCCCGGCTGGGGCGCGGGGGCCACGCACTTCACGGGGACGGGAGTGGTCTTGGTCGCGGCCTGCGCCGTCCCCGTCAGGGCCACGACGCCGCCCGTCAACGCCAGGGAGAGGGCGCCCGCCCCGGCCAGAACTCTTCGTCGGAACGTTGTACTCACTGGGTCGCGACTCCTTCGTCAGACGAACCCCTCCCCCCACCCGCTGTGCGGGGAGGCCGAGCCGGTGCGGATGGCCGTCATTGACGCGTCGCCGTGATGAGAAGTCAATGGCTTGCTTTCGTCCGAAGCGCACACACATTGATGTCCCATCAGAACCGGTCTGATGGGACATCGGATACCGACTGGTCGGTGGGGGTGGGGGTGCTGATCAGGGCGCGGGCGCCGGGGCGGGGGTCGCGGTCGCCGGCGTCGGGGTGGGCGTCGGCGTCGGGGTTGTCGGGGTTGGTGTCGTCACCGGTTGTGGCGCGGGTTCCGGCACCGGTACCGGTTGAGGCGCCGGAACCGGTGCCGGTACCGGTTGCGGTGTCGGGGTCGCCTTCGGGAGGTGCAGGAGCCGGTTCGCCGTGCCCGCCGGGAGGCCGGTGATCCGGTCCGCGACGGCGGAGTCGAGCAGCACCCGGGCCACCTGGTCCGGCGTACGGGCCGTGCCGCCGGCCAACAGGAGCGCGGCGGCCCCCGCCACGTGCGGCGCGGCCATCGAGGTCCCGCTGGCCCGCGCCAGGGCGGTGGCGGAACCCTTCCACGCCGAGGTGACCGACACGCCCGGAGCCGAAAGGTCCACGCAGCGGCCGTGGTTGGAGAACGCCGGACTGTGGTCGGCGGCGTCGGTCGCGCCCACCGTCAGGGCCTGCGGCACGTTCGACGGGGAGCCGACGCAGGCGTCCCTGCCCTCGTTCCCCGCGGCCACGGTGAAGGTGATCCCCGAGGCGACGGCGCGCACGACCGCCGCGTCCATCGACCGGCTGCGGCTGCCGCCCATGCTCATGTTCGCGACGACGGGGCCGGCGCCGCCGGGCCGGCGCGCGCTGCGGGCCACGTCCTTCACCATCCAGTCGATGCCCTTCAGGATGGCCGAAAGGCTCCCGTCGCCCCGACAGTCCGCGACCTTCACCCCGACGAGGGACACGCCCTTCGCGACCCCGTACGTCGCCCCGCCCACCGTCGCCGCGACGTGCGTCCCGTGACCGTTGCAGTCCGCCGACCCCTCCATGAACACCGCGTTGTGGCCGGCGCGGGCACGACCGCCGAACTCCCGGTGGGCGGCGTTGATCCCGGTGTCGATGACGTAGACGGTGACGCCCTCGCCCTTCGAGGCGTACGCGTACGAGCCGTCGAGCGGCAGCTCGCGCTGGTCGAGCCGGTCGAGGGCCCAGGGCGCGGGCCGCTGGTCCGTCGTCGTGCCGGCCACCGACCCGCCCGGGGCGTCGACCTCGCCGTCGGAGATCCGGTAGCGCCCGTCCGGTTCCACCGAGGCCACCCAGGGGTCGGCGGCGAGCGCGGCGGCCCGGTCCGCGGTGGTGCGTACGGCGAAGCCCTGGAGGGCGGTGTCGTAGACCGGACCGACCCGGTCCCCGGCCTCCGCCGCCTCGGCGGCGAGGGCGCGGGTCGGGGCGCGCGGGGTGGTGTCCTTCAGGACGACGACGTAGGAGGCGGTCTCGGTGTCGGCGGCGGTCTCGGCCCGGCCGGTGTGCGGGGGCGCGACGGCGGTCGCCGCGAGGAGGGCGGCGGCCGGGAGCAGCGCGGTCAGTGCGGTCATGCGGCCGATGCTGGGTCAGGCCGTACGGGGGCGCGCGGAGGGTGCGCCGAGTGGCCCCACGACACGCCGCCGAAAGGGGGCGCGCCGGGGCCCGGCCCGGTTACGGCGCGAGGCTCCAGCCCCGCATCGTGAAGACGCCCTCGTCGTGGGCGCCCGCCGCCGCGTAGGTGGCCAGCGCGGCTTCGTTGTCGGTGTCGACGCCGACCCACATGCCGTAACAGCCGCGCGCCGCGGCCTCGTCGGCCAGGGCGAGGGTCAGTGCGCGCCCGATGCCGCGCCGCCGGTACGCCTCGTCGACGGACAGCTCGTAGAGGCACATCTCGGTGCCCTTGTCGGGGTGGGTCATCTCGACGCCGGAGACCATGCCGGCGGGCTCGCCGTCCACGTAGGCGATGAGCATCAGGTGGCCGGGGGATTCGAGGAAGCGCGCGGACCACTCCGGTCGCGCGGGCCCGTCGAACAGTCCTTCCGCGGCCTGGAGTTCGGCGGGGGTGCGGGCGGGGCGGATGTCCATGACGGCGAGCGTAGGCCCATGCCGCCGCCGGTGCGCGGGCCTTCGCTCAGCCGGTCAGGAGGGCGAGGGCGGCGGCGTAACCCCGGGGGGCGGGGAGGTCGTGCAGGAGCCGGCCCGGTGCGGAGGCCGGTTCGGCGGCCGAGCCGACGTACGGTTCGACCACTCCGCGGGCCAGCCCCGTGCCCGTGGCCTTGAGGCAGGCCTCCTTGCGGGCCCACACCCGGGCCAGTGCCGCGGGCCGGTCCGCCGGCGCGAGCGCGGTCAGCTCGGCCGTCTCCGCCGGATGCAGGGTGGGCAGGACGTCGACCACCGCCTCCGCGCTCGGCAGCCCCTCCACGTCGACCCCCACCGGAACCCCGGCGAACGCCAGGTACGCCACGTCCTCGCTGTGCGAGAGCGAGAAGTGCGGCGCACCGCCGGCCACGGCGGGCCGCCCGTGCGGAGCGCCGCAGCACGGGCAGTCCTCCCGGACCAGCTCCACCTCCTGGGGCGCCCGCCCCAGGTAGCCGCCCAGCAGTACGCGCAGCGCCAGGTGGGAGGCGAGGTACGTACGCCGGTCGCCCGCCCGGACGAGCCGTCCGGCCCGCTCCCGCTCCGACGGGTCCAGCAACGCCTCGGCCTCGTCGACCCGATGACCGCCGACCCTGCGCAGGGTGGTGTCCAGCGTCCACACGGTCACGGCGCCACCCGTCGGGCGGGGGCCGACCCGCGGGGCGTCGGCGTCGAGTTCGCGCATGTCAGCGATCATCCGATGAGGGTAGACGAGGCCGGCCGCACCCCGCATACCCTCCCATCGGAGGCGCTCCACACCGCCTCGACCACACCGCACCGAGGGGGACCACCAACCGTGCACAGTGCCGTCGTGACACCGACAGGCGACCGGATCCGCTGGGTCGAACTACCCGGGTCGGAGCCGACCCGCGTCTACCTCCACGGGCTCGGCGCCACCTCGCCCGCCTACTTCGCCGCCTGCGCCGTCCACCCGCTGCTCGCCGGCCGCCGCTCCCTCCTCGTCGACCTGCTCGGCCACGGACTCAGCGACCGCCCCGAGGACTTCGGCTACACCCTGGAGGCCCACGCCGACGCCGTGGCACGGGCGTTGACCGCCGCCCGTGTCGAGGGGGCGGAGGTGATCGCGCACAGCATGGGCGGATCGGTGGCCATCGTGCTGGCCGCCCGCCACCCCCGCCTGGTGTCGCGCCTGGTGCTCGTCGACGCCAACCTGGATCCGATCCCGCCGACCCCCGGTGCCGTCGGCAGCAGCGGTCTCGCCGCCTACACCGAGGAGGAGTTCCTGGCCAGGGGCTGGGCCGAGGTGCGCGACCGGGTCGGCGACCACTGGTGGTCGACGATGCGGTTGACCGGCCGCACCGCGCTGTACCGCAGCGCGGTGCACCTCGCCGCGGGGACGAAGCCCACCCTGCGGGAACTGCTGCTGGAGCTGGAGGTCCCGCGCGGCTACCTGTACCCGAGGGCCGACGGGCCGCTCGAAGGGGCCGAGGCGCTGGAGGCGGCCGGCGTCGTGCTCGTCGCCGTCCCGGACTGCGGGCACAACGTCATGCTCGACAACCCGGAGGGCTTCGCCCGCGCCGCGGCCGACGTCCTCTTTCCCGCTCAGCGTGTCGACGCCCCGGCGACGGCCGGTATTCGGGCTCCCGGGGACGGGGTGCCGTCGGTCCAGGCGTAGACCTTCCTGCCGCGCACGGCGACCTGGTACTGGTAGAAGTCCCGGCACTCGGGCCGTTCCTCGGACCGGGTGTCGCCCGGCCACCAACGCGCGGCCAGGTGTCGGCCGCCGGTCTTGCGCGGCGTCCCGGCCGCGCACTGCGGGCCGTCGAGCGGGGTCTTGCCGAGGGTGAACCGGATCAGCCGGGCGCCGTCATGGGTGCGGACCCGTATACGGACGTCGGTGGCGTCCCTCGGTATCCAACGGGGCAGCGAGAACGTCCGGTCGCCGCGCGCGGACGCGTCGGCGGCGGAGGCGAAGCGGGTGCCCTTCTCCTTCAGGACCCGGTCGGTGAGCAGGTCGGTGACCGGGTTCGGCGGCAGGTTGGGCAGGGCGAAGGCGGCGGTGATCAGGGCTCCGAGGGCGGCGGCGGCGATGACGAGCGGACGGCGGTTCATGGATCCAAGTCTTCGCCTCCGGGGCTGCGCGCGCGTCCCTCCCGGGTATCGAGCTCGGCTCTACCGCAAGTCGCACACGGAGTCATACCTGAGAGGGGTGCCGGCCGCCGCGCCCCCTTCGGAAGGGGGTGACCGGGCCGGACCACCCCGCCCCGGTCCCCGACCGGATCCCGTTCGCGTCCCGCGCGTCGGCCCCGCGAACCGCGAACCGCGAACCGCGAACCGCGAACCGCGACCCGCGTCCCGCGCCGGAAGCCGTGCTCCGACCCGCGACGCGCACGGCGGCGGCGCCGTTATAGGCGCGGTACCGCCCGGGGATATGGCGTGCTCCGAGGGTGAGACCCGACGCCGCACCGGGAGTTGGCCGGGCGGCCCACCCGCCCGCCGTACCGTCCCGGAGGAAATGCCATGCGTCGCCGTCTCGCACCCCTGCTCGCCTCTGCGGCCGCCGCCGGCCTGCTGGCCCTCGCCACCCCCGCGTCGGCGGCCCCGGCCGACAAGCCGCAGGTCCTGAGCGGCTGGACGCAGACCAGCGCGTCGAGCTACAACGCCTGGGTCGCGGCGCGCGGCAACCAGGGCGCCTGGTCCGCGTACGGCTTCGACTGGTCGACGGACTACTGCAGCTCGTCCCCGGACAACCCCTTCGGGTTCCCCTTCCAGACGGCCTGTGCCCGGCACGACTTCGGCTACCGCAACTACAAGCAGGCCGGCACCTTCCCGGCCAACAAGTCCCGCCTGGACGATTCGTTCTACTCGGACCTGAAGCGGGTCTGCTCGCAGTACTCGGGCGTCAAGAAGACCTCCTGCGACAGCACCGCCTGGACGTACTACCAGGCGGTCAAGGCCTTCGGCCTCTCCCCGCAGGACACCCGCACCGCCTGATCGCCCGCACCGTAACCGGCGTCCCCACCGCCCCGACCGCCCCGACCGCCCCGACCGCCCCGACCGCCCCACCGCCCCGATCGTCCCGGTGACCCCCGACCGTTTCCGATCGCCACCGACCGCCGTCCCGCCCGCACCCCCGTCGGGCGGGACGGCCCCGGCGACACGACACGACACGCCGTGGTGCGGCAAGAGGGAGCGGCGGGTCGGCCGAACGGACGCAGTGCCCCGGAGCATGCCGGGAGCGTCCCGGCAGGGACCCCGGAACGTCCCGAAGGGATTCCGTGGGAGGCCTCCGCGGAAGGGAGGTGAGGGAGAGAGAGTGCCCCCGGCAGGACTCGAACCTGCGGCCAAGCGCTTAGAAGGCGCCTGCTCTATCCACTGAGCTACGGGGGCCGGAAGGTGACCGTGGTGGCCTGGAGCCCCTTGGTGGGGGTGGGACTGCGGTCCGTGCCGGGTCAAGGATAGGGCTCCGGTTGCCTTGTCCCGGTTGCTTCACTCGCGTGCCACGATGTGGAGGTTCGGTGAAGCGGTCCCGATAATCGCAGGCAGGTGCGATTCTCGCACCGCTTTTGCGCCGCGCGGCCCTGGGTGTTGTGCACTCGTTATGCCTGCGCCCCACTCGTCCGCCGTGTCCAGGATGTCCTGACGGAGTCGCGGTCGGCGCGCAGAGGGCGTATAAGCTTCAAAAATGGTCCCAAATTGGGCATTCTTCGCATGTGGTGACCTTGGATGTTCGGCCTCAGCTGCTCGATGCCCTGTCCGCCCTGCGCGACCGGGTCGCGTCCGTGCGTCTGCCGCTGCCCCTGCCCGGCGCCCCACGCGCCCGTCAGACCAGAGCCGAGCTGCTCGCGCAGCTCGACGACTACCTGGTCCCCCGGCTCAAGGCGCCCGAGGCGCCGATGCTCGCCGTCGTCGGCGGCTCCACCGGAGCCGGCAAGTCCACCCTGGTCAACTCCCTGGTGGGCCGGCAGGTCAGCGAGGCCGGAGTGCTGCGCCCCACGACGCGCACGCCCGTGCTCGTCTGCCATCCGGATGATCATCACTGGTTCGCCGGGATGCGCATCCTGCCCGACCTGATGCGCGTATGGGCACCCCACGGCGACGACGAACTGCTCCCCCCGCCCAAGAGGAACGCCCCGCGTGGACCCGAGCGCCACGCCGCCACCCGTGAACTGAGGATCGAGACCGTCTCGACCCTCCCGCGCGGTCTGGCCATCCTCGACGCCCCCGACATCGACTCCCTCGTGGTCGAGAACCGGACACTCGCCGCCGAACTCATCTGCGCCGCCGACGTCTGGGTCATGGTCACCACCGCCTCGCGCTACGCCGACGCCGTCCCCTGGCACCTCCTGCGCACCGCGAAGCAGTACCGGGCCACCCTGGTCACCGTCCTCGACCGCGTCCCGCACCAGGTCCTCGCCGAGGTCTCGCGGCAGTACGGGGCCCTGCTCACCCGGGCCGGTCTGGGCGACGTCCCCCGCTTCACCGTGCCGGAACTGCCCGAATCGGCCGGCGGGGGCGGGCTGCTGCCCGCCAGCGCCGTCGCGCCGCTCCTGGCCTGGCTCGGCCACCACGTCCAGGACCCCGCCGCCCGCCAGTACGCCGTCGGCCGCACCGCCCTCGGCGCGCTGGACTCCCTGCGCCGCCGGATGCCCGAACTCGCCTCCGCCGTCGCCGCCCAGTACGCCGCCTCCGTACGGCTGACCTCCGCCGTCGAGGACGCGTACCGCACGGAGGGCAAGCGGGTCCGCAACCGCCTCGACCGGGGCGCCGTCCTCGCCGGCGACGCCCTGACCCGCTGGCGCGGCTACCCCCTCGACACCAGTGCCGACGAACTCCTCGACTCCCTGGCCGAATCCCTCGCCGCGCTGCTCCAGTGCGCCGTCGCCGCCGCCGACGAACGCATCGCCGCGGCCTGGCGCCGGGAGCCCGCCGCCGCGGCCCTGACCCTGCCCGCCCCCGACCGCGAGGCGGCGGAACGTATCGGCATGGCCGTACGGCGCTGGCGGCGCGTGCTGGAGGAACTCGCCGAGGAGGAGGTCGCCCGGCTCGACCGGCAGCCCGCGCCCGACCCCGACGGGGTCGCCGCCCTCCTCGTGGCCGCCCTCCTCGGGGGCAAGCGGGCCCGCCCCGCCGGGGAGAAGCTCGCCGAGCGGATCGGCGTACAGGCCGCCGTACGCCTGCGCGACCGCGGCGGAGAACTCGTCAGCGAACACCTCGACCAGGTGTTGCGCGCCGAACGGGACCGCCGCCTCGCCCCGCTCGAAGCGCTCGAAGTGACACCGGAACCACAGGCCGAACTGATCGCCGCGTTGTCCGTACTGCAGAAGGAGAGGTGACGCGGTGACCGCGCTGACCGACCGCGACCGCACCGACGACCGCTGGGACGACGGACTGATCGCACGCTCACGCCGCCGCGTCGGCCGCAGGGGAGCCCGACGCGGATCCGCCGCCGGGATCGGCTCCGGCGGCCGGAGCGCGATCGACGGCCTCCACGAGGACGACCTCGACGACGCGTCGGACGACGCGTACGCCGACGGCGCCGACGGCCGGGACGACGGCGAGGGCCGTGCCCGCGACGGCCTCGACGGTCTCGACGGCGTCGACGGCCTCGACGACCGTGACGACGACCTCGGTGCGGGCGACGAGGCGCTCGTCCGGGCGGTCTCCGGCGCCGGAAGCGACGGGGGCAAGGCCGTCGCGCCCCCGCTCAGCCCCGAGGCGCAGGCCCTGCGGATCCGCCTCGACGCCCTGCGCCAGCTCGTCGCACTCTCCCGGACCCGCCTCGACGGCAAGACGCTCGCCGAGGCCGGCCGGGTGCTGGACGAAGCGGCCGCCCGCCGGGGCCTGTCCCCGCAGCACACGGTGGTCGCCATCGCCGGGGCCACCGGAAGCGGCAAGTCCACGCTGTTCAACTCACTCGCCGGGGTGCAGATCTCCGAGACCGGACTGCGCCGCCCCACCACCGCCGCGCCGATCGCGTGCAGTTGGTCCGACGGAGCCGCCGGACTGCTCGACCGCCTGGAGATCCCGGGCCGGCTGCGCCGACGCCCCCGCGAGACCTCCGAGGCCGAGGCGCTGCGCGGGATGGTCCTCGTCGACCTGCCCGACCTGGACTCCGCGCTGGGCACCCACCGCGACCACGTCGACCGGGTCCTGGCCCTCGTCGACGCCGTGGTGTGGGTCGTCGACCCGGAGAAGTACGCCGACGCCGTCCTGCACGAGCGCTACCTGCGGCCCCTGGCCGGGCACGCCGAGGTGACCTTCGTCGTCCTCAACCAGGTGGACCGGCTCCCCGGCGAAGCGGCCGACCTGGTCCTGGACGATCTGCGCCGACTGCTCGACGACGACGGCATCGCACTCGGCGAGCACGGCGAACCGGGCGCCACCGTCCTCGGCCTCTCCGCCCTCACCGGCGAGGGCGTCGGGGAACTTCGCGAACTGCTCGGACAGTTCACCCAGGAGAAGGGGGCCGCCACCCGGCGGATCTCCGCGGACGTGGACAAGGCCGCGCTGCGCCTGCGCCCGCTCTACGTCGCCGACGGGCACGCGGGCCCCGAGATCGGCGAGGCCGCGCGCGCCGAATTCGAGGACCGCCTCGCCGAGGCGGTCGGGGCGTACGCGGCCGGACTCGCCGCCGAGCGCGCCTGGCGGCGCAACGCCGGCAAGGCGTGCGGCACCCCCTGGCTGCGGCTGTGGCGCTGGTACGAGAGCCGGCGCGCCCCGCGCACCCTGGCGGGCCTGGCCGCCCTCGCGGCGATCGGCCGCGCCCCGGTGGCCGCCGAGGCGCCGGTGGAGGAGGAGGTCACGGCCCGACAGCGGGTCGAACAGGCCGTACGCCTCGTCGCCGACGAGGCGGCCGTCGGCCTGCCCGAACCCTGGGCGCAGGCCGTACGGGAGACCGCGGTGCGCGGCGCCGAACGACTCCCCGAGGCGCTGGACGACCTCGCGGTCACCCTCGGGGCGGCCGTCGCCGTGCCGACCGCCCGGCCGCCGCGGCCCACGTGGTGGCCGGCGGCGGTGCTGGCGCAGGCGGCCATGACCCTGGTGCAGATCTTCGGCGGGCTGTGGCTGGTCGGCCAGATCGTCGGGGTCCTGGAGCCGAGGCTGCTGCCGCCGGTGCTGTTCATGGTGTCCGGGATCATCGGCGGCCCGCTCGTGGAGTGGGCGTGCTCGATCGCGGCCCGAGGGCCCGCGCGACGCTACGGGCAGGACGCGGAACGCAGGCTGCGCCAGGCGGCGGCGGGCTGCGGGCGGGCCCGCGTGCTGGAGCCGGTCGCGGCGGAGCTGCTGCGCTACCGGGAGGTGCGCGAGCAGTACGCGGCGGTGTCCGCAGGGGGGACGAAGTTGTCCACAACCCGCCAGTAGTCCACAGGCCCGAGCGGGGATCCGGCGCCCGGGCCAGCATGGTTCCACCGCGAGCGGAGGGTCCGCCGCGGCAAGGGACTTGAGGGGGGCGGCCGGGATGAACGACACCCTGGTGACGTTGGTGGGGCACGTGGCGACGCGGATCGACTTCAAGGACGCCTCTCCCGGCGTCACCGCCACCAGTCCCTCGGCACGATTCCGCTTCGCGGTCACGCCGAGGTACTTCGACCGGCGGACGGACACCTGGACGGACGCCCCCACCAGCTTCTACACCGTGTGGGCGCGCCGCGCGCTGGCGCTCAACCTGGCCAGTTCCGTGGCGGTCGGCGAACCCCTCGTGGTCCACGGCCGGTTGAGGGTGCGGGAGGATCCGCCCGACGGCGAAGGGGTGCGCTGGTTCTCGGCCGACATCGACGCGATCGCCGTCGGGCACGACCTGAACCGCGGAACCGCGGCGTTCCGGCGGATGGTCAAGGCGGACACCTCACTGATGAGCCCTCAGAACGCGGCGGTGGTCTGAGTGTTCGATGAAGCTAGGATTCCCCGGTACTCACGGGCACCTGGGCCTTCGGCCCGAAGGGGAAGACTGTGTCGATTGCTGTTCCCGCACCCTCCGCGTCCTCTACCTCCTCCGCTCCCACGCCGCCCACGGGCGGATCGGCCTCCGCGCCCGATGTCGGGCCCCTGGCCGGCCCGGTGGTTCCGCTTTCCGCTCCGGACGGTGTTCGGCCGACTACCGCGGACCGGGTTTTCGTGCCGGGTGCCGCCGCTCCGGCGGCCGTCGCGGACGGGGGGCCCGGCGGCGCGCGGCCTTCCGTACGGCGCCCGCTGGCCGTGGCCCTCCTCGCCGCCGCGCTCGCCGCGGCACCGGGCGCCCGCGCCTTCGCCGACTCCGGCCCGACGTCCGGCCGTGCGGAGGGTGCGAGCGCCGTGCTCGACGGCCTGAAGACGTACGGGCAGGCCGTCCTGCGGACGGGGGACGGTTCGGTCCGGCAGATCCCGGCCGGTCTGTACGAGATGCGGGTGGACGGCGGCGGCATGCTCCAGACGTACGGGGTCGGGGTGGCGGGATACGCGCAGCCCCAGGCCCGGTACACGGAGAGCGGCTGGGGAGGCAGCCCGCTCGCGGGCAACGCCGAGGCCGGCCGCATCCGCTGGGTCCTGGAGCACTCCTACCCGCAGCTCAACGATCTGGCGGGCCTCGCGAAGGCGGCCGGGGCGGCCTCCCTCACGGCGGAGAGCGCGGCCGCCGGTACGCAGGTGGCGATCTGGAGGCTGGCCGACGGCGCCCAGGTGGAGGCCACCGACCCGGCGGCGGAGCTGCTGGCGGACTACCTCCAGCGGACGGCGGGCCGCCTGCCGGAGCCGCCCGCCTCGCTCGGGCTGGACCCGGGCCGGGTGTCCGGGTCGGTCTCGGGGCCGGTCGGCACCCGGTTGGGGCCGGTCACGGTACGGACGGGCGCGCAGAGCGTGAGCATCACCCCGGACGCGGCGGCCGTGGCGATGGGCGTGCGCGTGGTGGACGCCGACGGGCGCCCGCTGGAGGCCGTCGGGAACGGCACCCGGCTCTACTTCGAGGTGCCGCCGGGCACCCCGGACGGGACGGCCTCGGTCACCGTGCACGGCTCCACGAAGGTGCCGGTGGGCCGCGTCTTCACCAGCGGGATCCCGGCCGAGGCGCAGATCGTGGCCGGCTCCAGCGAGTCCGCGGCGACCGCCACCGCGACGGCGCTCTGGCCGCAGCCGCCCACCGAGGCGACCACGGCGATGACCGGGACGGCGGGAACGGCCGGGACGGCGGGGAACGCCGCCACGCCGGCCGGGGTGGCCGAGGCCGCGGTGGATCCCGTGGCGTCCTCACCGGAGGAGGGCACGGACGACGAGCGGCTCGCCACCAGCGGCAGCTCGGCAGCCACCCCCGTGATCGCCGCGCTGGCCGTGGGGCTGGTGGTGCTCGGAGGCATGGTGGTCCTGCTGCTGCGCAAGCGCCCCCTGGAGGGGGAGGAAGACGAGGAGTTCGGGGAGGGCGGGGCCAGGGAGGCGTAGGCCGGACCCTCCGGCGCGGCTCCCCGGCGCGGCTCCCCGGCCCCGGGCCGGCCCGTTCGGATCTTGCCTGATTCTGTGCGCCCACCCCCGGGTAGGGGCACAGAATGGCTGATCAGGAGTTGACCTGGCGAGGCGTGGTCGCGGGATGGGACCGCGCGCTGTTCGACGCGGTGGCCCGCAGGCACTGGCCGGGGGCCGACCGGGTGCTTCCCCGGCTCGGGCGCGCCGCGAACCACGGGGTGTTGTGGGGCGGGATCGGGGCCGGGATCGCGGTGCTCGGCACGGCCCGCGCCCGCAAGGCCGCCCTGCGCGGGGCGGCCTCGCTGGCCCTGGCCTCCGCGACGATCAACACCGTCGGGAAGTGGTCCGTGCGCCGGCCCCGGCCCGTCCTGGACGGGGTGCCGGTGGTGCGGCAGCCGGTCGTGCCGCCCCGCACCACCTCTTTCCCCTCCGGACACTCCGCCTCGGCCTTCGCCTTCACCGCCGGGCTCGCGCTGGAGTCCCCGGGGTGGGGGGCCGTGGTGGCGCCGGTGGCCGCGTCGGTGGCGTTCTCCCGGGTCTACACCGGGGTGCACTACCCCTCCGACGTGGTGGCGGGCGCGGCGCTCGGGGTCGCGGCGGGCTTCGTCGTACGCCGCCTCGCGCGCGACGCGCAGGAGGCGCGGGTCGTGCCGGGCGACGAGCGCAGGGACGCCGGGGCGCCCGCCCTGCCGGACGGCGACGGGCTGACGGTGGTGGTGAACACCGGGTCGGGGACGGCCGCCGAGGCGGGCCTGGACCTCGTACGGCGGCGGCTGCCGAAGGCCGAGCTCGTCGAGTGCGCGGGCGGGGACCTGGAGGAGGCGCTCTCCTCCGCCGCCGACCGGGCCGCGGTGCTCGGGGTGTGCGGCGGAGACGGCACGATCAACGCCGCGGCGACGGCCGCCCTGCGGGCAGGGGTGCCGTTGGCCGTGTTCCCCGGGGGCACGCTGAACCACTTCGCCCTGGACCTCGGCCTCGCGGGAGTGGAGGACACCTGCCGTGCCGTCGCCGCGGGCCAGGCGGTCCGCGTCTCGGTGGGCCGCTTCACCCCGACCCCGCCCCGCGCCCACCCCTCCGACCCCGGCTCCACCCCGGCGCCCGCGGCCGGCGGCGGCTACTTCCTGAACAACTTCAGCATCGGGGCCTACCCCGAACTGCTGCGGCACCGGCTGCGGTGGGCGCCGCGGATCGGGGGCGGGCCGGCCGCGGTGCTGGCGGCCTGGCGGGTGCTGCGCGCCGAGCGGCCCGTCCCCCTCACCCTGGCGGGCCGGCCCCGCAGCGCGTGGCTGCTCTTCGCCGGCAACGGCACCTACCACGGCTCCGGCCCCACCCCCCGGCGCCGCGACAACCTCGGCGAGGGCCTGCTCGACCTGCGGGTCGTCCACGGCGGAGGCCGCCCCGGCCCGCGCCTGCTGGCCGCCGCCTTCACCGGCCCGCTCAGCCGGTCCCCGGTCCACGTGGCCACCCGGCTGCGCAGCCTGCGCGTCGCGGACATCCCGGACGGCACCCCGCTCGCCTACGACGGCGAGTACGCCCACGCCCCCTCGGCGCTCGTCCTCGACACCCTCCCGGACGCCCTCACCGTCTACCGCCCCCACTGACAGCGCGACCGCCCCGGGGCCCGTCGGGCCCCGGGGCACAGGCCCGGATCAGGGGCCGGGCGCCGGCGCGTTTCCCCCCCCGGGGGGGATGGACGTACGGCAGTAGGGGGTGTTACTGGCTTCCTTGACCCGGAAAGCCGCTTCCACCTGCGGCGGAACCACAAGCGGGGGCCATTTCATGCCGCCTGGGCCGGCGCGGGGAAACGGGGGCTGTTCAGGGGAGGATCGAGGGTTCGCCGCTTGGACCGGCGTCCACTCCCAGGTCAGTGCGCATCCCGCCGCGCAGGCCTTCCCCGCGCCCCCAGAGTTGCTGGAGCTCGGTGTGCAGCTCGTCGAAGGATCCGTCCGGGTCGGGGTTGCCCTCTTCAAGCCGCATGATCCGCCGGTACGTCTCGGACATCGCGGTCGTCATGTCATCCAGCTCGCCCAGTACTGAGGCCGAGGCGATCATCTGGGCCTCGGCGAAGGCGGCGTGGTGCGTATGCCTGGCGGTCTCCATCTCCTGCCGCGCTTCCGGTGTGACTTCTCCCTTGTGTACGAGCCACAGGTAGTTCATGAGCTGGATCCGATACCGACGGTACGCGGCGTTGGCTGTCATGTAGCAGGCGCGCCGCCGGTCCAGCTGGGCCAACTGCTGCTCGCGTATCCATTGCGCTTCAGCCTGCTGCTGCTGGCGGTCGAACTGTTCCGACTGGACGCGGGCGAGTAGGCGCTGTGACAGAACCGGCGCGATGAGTGTGCCGGTCACACCCACGATCGCAGCGGCCAGCGTGATCAGGGCGGTTCCCAATGTGCCTCCG
The DNA here is from genome assembly GCF_055584445.1 of Streptomyces sp. NPDC103540. Classification (NCBI taxonomy): domain Bacteria; kingdom Bacillati; phylum Actinomycetota; class Actinomycetes; order Kitasatosporales; family Streptomycetaceae; genus Streptomyces; species Streptomyces sp. NPDC103540. The sequence continues at coordinate 787,184 of NZ_JBVJMA010000001.1, read as the reverse complement.
GGTGGACGGGGCCATCGACCTCAGTCGCATCCTGTCTTGCGTCGGTGCGGTGGCGGGTGGCTTTGCCGAACTCCGGCACCGCACCGGGGTGGTCGGGTCTGATGCGTTGTCCCCGGCCGCCCCGACTCTTCCTGTCGAGCCGACCATCTGACGGCGGCCGAGGGCCCCGACGAACTTCCTTGATCGAAATTGCGACCCTCTGTCGCTGTGCAGGATGCATCCGGCGATGCTCTGCCGCCGGGTGACGGCGTTGTCCAGGGCGGTCACGGCCGGCCGGGACTTCATCCGCGCGTCGATCGAGTGTCCGTCCGAGGCGTGCCGGGTGGCGTCTGGGCTGCGATACGGGAGGCGACAAGCGACAAGCGACAAGGCAGCCGACAAGCGGACCGCGGGTACCGCCGGGCTGTCTGTGGGCCGTCGGAGGGTCTCCCATGGTCACCGACATCGACCGACGGCGACCAGACCGTGAGATCTGCCCCCTGGGCGGGCCGCAGGTCAGGGGGCCTGACCATTCGCGTTTCCCCCAGGGGATGGACGTACGGCAGTATGGGGTGTATCTGCCCACCATCGATCTGCCGGACGGTTTCTCTTGGCTGAGTACATCTACACCATGCGCAAGACGCGCAAGGCGCACGGTGACAAGGTGATCCTCGACGACGTCTTCCTGAACTTCCTGCCGGGGGCGAAGATCGGCGTCGTCGGCCCGAACGGCGCCGGCAAGTCCACCGTCCTCAAGATCATGGCGGGCATCGAGCAGCCGTCCAACGGCGACGCCTTCCTTTCCCCGGGCTACTCCGTCGGCATCCTCATGCAGGAGCCGAAGCTCGACGAGTCCAAGACGGTCCTGGAGAACGTCGAGGACGGCGTCGGCCCGATCAAGCAGAAGCTCAACCGGTTCAACGCGATCGCCGAGGAAATGGCGACGAACTACACCGACGAGCTGATGGAGGAGATGGGCAAGCTCCAGGACGACCTGGACCACGCCAACGCGTGGGACCTCGACGCCCAGCTGGAGCAGGCCATGGACGCCCTGGGCTGCCCGCCCGGCGACTGGCCGGTCACCAACCTCTCCGGTGGTGAGAAGCGTCGCGTGGCCCTCTGCAAGCTGCTGCTGGAGGCCCCCGACCTGCTGCTCCTCGACGAGCCCACCAACCACCTCGACGCCGAGTCCGTGAACTGGCTGGAGCAGCACCTGGCCCAGTACAAGGGCGCCGTCGTGGCGGTCACCCACGACCGCTACTTCCTCGACAACGTCGCCGAGTGGATCCTCGAACTCGACCGCGGCCGCGCGCACCCCTACGAGGGCAACTACTCCACCTACCTGGAGAAGAAGGCCGAGCGCCTCAAGGTCGAGGGCAAGAAGGACGAGAAGCGCGCCAAGCGCCTCAAGGAAGAGCTGGAGTGGGTCCGCTCCAACGCCAAGGGCCGTCAGGCCAAGTCCAAGGCCCGCCTCGCCCGCTACGAGGAGATGGCGGCCGAGGCCGACAAGATGCGCAAGCTGGACTTCGAGGAGATCCAGATCCCGCCGGGCCCGCGTCTGGGTTCGATCGTGGTCGAGGTCAACAACCTCTCCAAGGCGTTCGGTGACAAGGTCCTCATCGACGACCTGTCGTTCACGCTGCCGCGCAACGGCATCGTGGGCATCATCGGCCCCAACGGCGCCGGCAAGACCACGCTCTTCAAGATGATCCAGGGCCTGGAGACGCCGGACTCCGGCGAGATCAAGGTCGGCGAGACCGTCAAGATCTCCTACGTCGACCAGGGCCGCGCCAACATCGACCCCAAGAAGTCCCTCTGGGCGGTCGTGTCGGACGAGCTGGACTACATCAACGTCGGCCAGGTCGAGATGCCGTCCCGCGCGTACGTCAGCGCCTTCGGCTTCAAGGGCCCGGACCAGCAGAAGCCGGCCGGTGTGCTCTCCGGCGGTGAGCGCAACCGCCTGAACCTCGCGCTCACCCTCAAGCAGGGCGGCAACCTGCTGCTCCTCGACGAGCCCACCAACGACCTCGACGTCGAGACCCTGGGCTCCCTGGAGAACGCGCTGCTGGAGTTCCCCGGTGCGGCCGTGGTCGTCTCCCACGACCGCTGGTTCCTGGACCGAGTGGCCACGCACATCCTGGCCTACGAGGGCGACTCGAAGTGGTTCTGGTTCGAGGGCAACTTCGAGTCCTACGAGAAGAACAAGATCGAGCGGCTCGGCCCGGACGCGACCCGTCCGCACCGCGCCACCTACAAGAAGCTCACCCGAGGCTAGGTCGAAGACCATGGCCAGACACCACTACAGGTGCCCGCTGCGCTGGGCGGACATGGATGCCTTCGGGCACGTCAACAACGTGGTCTTCCTCCGCTACCTGGAAGAGGCCCGCATCGACTTCATGTTCCGCCTGGCGCCGGGGGAGGGCAGTGACTCCTTCACGGGCGGCTCCGTCGTGGCCCGCCACGAGATCGACTACAAGCTGCCCCTCGTGCACCGGCACGAGCCGGTGCTCATCGAGTCCTGGGTGACCCGGATAGGCGCCGCGTCGCTGACGATCCGCTACGAGGTCAAGGACGAGGCGACCGAGGAGACGCCCGAGACGGTCTACGTCCGGGCCGAGACCGTGGTCGTCCCGTACAACCTCGCCGAGGGGCGGCCCCGCCGCATCACGGCCGAGGAGCGGCTCTTCCTGGAGGAGTACCTCGACGAGCCGGTGAAGGACCGCGTCGCGGCCAAGGGCGCGGAAGGGCCCCTCGCGGCATGAACGACACGTTGTGCCTGTCCGATCCCGGGGAGGCGGCGGACCTCGCCGCCTTCCTGGGCCGGCTGGTGCACTACGACCGCGCCGCCGCCGTACGCCTCCAGGCGCGGACCGGCGGCGGCGCGCTCGCCGTCTTCGGCCGGCCGCCGTCCTTCGACGTCCTGGCGATCCGTACGGCGCGGCTGTCCGCGCCGTTCACGACGCCGCTGGACGTGACGGTGTCCGCCGGGGAACTGCTGGAGGCGGTCGACGAGGCCGCCGCCACCGTCCGCGTGCCCGCCGCGGTCACCGGCCCGCCCTGGGCCGGGGTACTGCCGCCGCGCGGCGGCTGGCGACCGGTGGCGGGCCTGCCCGCTCCGGAGGCGGTACGGGCGGCCGTGGCCGCGTCCGTCGCCGAGTTCCGGGCCCGCGACGAGGCCCTGCCCCCGCAGCACCGCACCCGTTCGGAGCGGGACCGCATCGGCCGCGAGATCTGGTCGCGGACCCTGGGCGACACGGAGCTGCCGCTGCGCGCGGTGCACGCCGCGCAGTCCCTGGGCTTCCTGCGACCCGTACGCTCCCCCGTGCCGGCCGCCTCGACCGGCTCCGGCGTCCCCGCCGGCGTGCCGGCCCCCGTGGCCCTGTTCGCCTCGGCCGGCTGGCTGCGGCTGAGCACCCCGTACGGGTCGGTCGCCACCCGGAGCCCCGGCCGCACCGGCGGGCTCGGCGCCCTCCAGGTCCGGCCGGTCTGAGCCCCGCCCCGGCGCGGCCCCGCGTCAGGCGCTGTTGATCATCGAGGCGGCGGCGTAGGTCAGGTACCGCCACAGCTGCGCCTCGTGCTCCGGCGCGAGGCCCAGCTCGTCGACCGCGACCCGCATGTGCGCCAGCCACGCGTCGTGCGCGGCGGCGTCCACCCGGAACGGCGCGTGCCGCATGCGCAGGCGCGGGTGGCCGCGGTGGTCGCCGTACGTCGTCGGGCCGCCCCAGTACTGCATCAGGAACAGCGCGAAGCGTTCCTCGGCGGGTCCGAGGTCCTCCTCCGGGTACATCGGACGCAGCAACGGGTCCCCCGCGACGCCCTGGTAGAAGCGGTGGACCAGACGGCGGAACGTCTCCTCGCCGCCCACCTGCTCGTAGAAGGTCGTCTCCTGGACGCTGCTCTGCGGATCGTCATTCACCCGACCATCGTCTCAGACGCCCGGACGGAGGACCCCGGTCCTAGGACCGGGACCGTCGCCGCGCGGTCGCACGCACGCGCCGCCCGCAGCACAGTGGAGACATGGGTACGGGCGGTACGGGACGGGACCTGCGCGGGGCCGCGCACGCCGCCCAGGTGCGGGAGCTGACCGCCGCCGGGGCGCTGGCGGACCCGGCCTGGCGGGCGGCGTTCACCGCGGTGCCCCGCCACCTGTTCGTGCCGTACTTCTGGACCGGTCGTGGGGCCGGGCACGAGCGCCTCTGGGGCGAGGACCCCGACCCCGAGCAGCGGGCCCGCTGGCTGCGCGGGGTGTACGCGGACGCGCCCCTCGCGACGCGGCTGCGCGACGGCGAGCTGGTCTCGTCCAGCAGCCAGCCGTCCCTGATGGCGCGGATGCTGGAGGCGCTGGAGGTGCGCGACGGCGACGACGTGCTGGAGGTCGGCGCCGGGACCGGCTACAACGCGGCCCTGCTCTGCCACCGGCTCGGCGAGGAGCACGTCACCACCGTCGACCTGGACGAGGAGATCACCGAATCCGCGCGGGCCCATCTGGCGCTCCTCGGCTACCGGCCCGCGGTGGTCACCGGGGACGGGGCGCGGGGCTGTCCCTCGCGCGCCCCCTTCGACCGGATCCTGGTGACCTGCACGCTGCCGCTGATCCCGCACGCCTGGCTCGGCCAGTGCCGGCCGGGGGCCCGGATCCTGGCCCCGCTGTCGACCGGGCTGATCGCGCTCACCGTCCGCGACCCCGACTTCGCGGAGGGCCGCTTCCTCCACACGTCCGCCTACTTCGTCCCCCTGCGCGGGGCCACGGCCTCCCCGCACCCCGTCGGGACGACGGGACCGCTGCACGGGGTCCCGTACGAGCTCGTGGAGAACGAGCGCTTCCAGTTCCTGTTGATCCTCACCGCGGGCGTACTGCACCCGCGCGAGGCGTTGGACCTGTGGCGGGGCGAGGGCAGGCCGGCGCGGGAGCGGTTCGGCGTCACGGTCACGGCCGACGGCCAGTGGTCCTGGCTCGACGATCCCCAGGGGCCCTACGTGTGGCCCCTGGGGGAGGAACGGCTCTGAACCGTGCCCGCGGCGGTCCTAGCCGCGGCGGATGGTGATCGTCGTCCAGGCGCCCACGTGGACCCGGTCGCCGTCGCCCAGCGGGACGGGGACGTACGGCTGGATCGGTTCCTCACCACCGTTGATGGTGGTGCCGTTGGTGGAGTTCTGGTCGACCACGGCCCAGCTGGTGTCCGGCTGTTGGACGAGCACCGCGTGCTGGTGGGAGACGCCCGGGTCCTCCGGCGGCACCGACAGGTCGATGTCCGGGGACTCGCCCGTGGAGGCGCGGCGGCGGCCGATGGTGATCTGGCCGCCTTCGAGCGGCAGGTGCAGTTCGGGGGAGTACGCGGGCAGGTTGAGACCGGCGGCCTCGGGGCCGCTGCGCCGCATCATCGCCGTGAAGTACGCGCGGTCCGGCCCGATGGTCGCCGACCAGGACCCGGTGCCCTGCGGGGCGGGGAAGCCCGGGTGCGACAGGCCCTGCGGCTGCGCCGGGGCCTGCGGCTGCCGGTACTCCGGGGGCGCCGGCGGCTGCGGCGCGTAGGACTGCTGCCCGTACTCCGCCTGGTAGTCCGGCTGGTACTCCTGCCGTACGGGTCCCGCCTGCGGGGTCTGCGGCTCGACGGGCGGGGCGGTGACCGGCGGCGCGGTGACCGGCGGGGCGGCGGCCGGGGGCGGCAGCAGCCAGTCGTCCTCGCCCTGCAACGGCTCCGCCGGGCGGTTGACCCGCGACGGACGGGAGCCCTGGTAGTCGAAGTGGTCCTGGGAGTACACGGGCTGCGGCGGGGCCGGCGGCGCGGGCAGCGGGGCCGGCGGCGCGGGCGGTGGCGGCGGCACGGCGGAGCCCCCGCCCGTCGGCGTGGTCGCCGCACGGGTCAGGAAGTTGTACCGGCACTCCTCGCAGAAGGGCGCCATGGCCTCGCGCGGGGTCCGGCACTGCGGGCACAGCTCCGCCTGGGCGGTCGGCTCACCGGTGGTGGGAGGGTAGCCGTATCCGTAGGAGGGCGCCGCGGGGGCGCCCGTAGGGGCAGCCATGCGGTGACCGCAGACCTCGCACCAGTCGTCGGAGGCGGACTGGTGCCCGTTCGGGCAGGTCGGCATCGCGGCGCTTCCCCCTTCTCCCTGCGTCATCGCGGCAGGTCTTCTCAGGTCTTCTTCACTCGGACGGTCTGCGTCGAACGCGTTTCAAGGGTCATCTCGTCGGCATCGGCGACCTTCGCTTTGAGCCGCACAGTACCTGCCACGGCGTCCACGACATCCACCACCTTCGCCAGAAGTCTGGCGGTGTCGGCGTTCCCCGAAACGCTCGCGAGCTGAACGGCACGCCCGAGTTTGGCCGTGGCACCGTCGACATCGCCCATTTTGCGTGCTTCCAGGCCCTGCTGGATGGCCTGCGCGAGCTCCGCCTGCCCCGTGTAGTGGGCCACCTGCGGGTTGATGGCGGTGGACGAGGCCAGATCGTTCGTCCACACCGCCCGGACGAGCCCCTGGGCGAGCGCGCCGCCCTCGCCGGCCGGTCCGGGCAGGACGAGCGAGGCGCGCGCGGCCAGCATCTCCTGCCCGACGGTCGCGCCCGGCACCCGCACGCACACGTGGTACTCGCGGGACTCGTCGCCCCACGATCCGGTCGGGTAGTCACCGGCGCGCGGGCCCGCCCCGACGCGCCGGCCGGTGAGGTCGAGCACGGTGGGGGAGACCTGCTTGACGTACCGGACCTCCGCGCCGACCGGGGTCCACAGGCGCAGCGCCACGTCCGCGACCTCCTTGCCCATGACGTTCTCCATCATGCGCGTGAAGTCCTCGGCGAGGTGGGCCGGGTCGGCGACGATGTCGGCGGAGCCGAGCAGCGCGCCCGCGATCCCGGTGACCTCCTTCACCTCCCAGTCGGTGCCCACCCCGCGGGCGTCGCAGGTGAAGCGACCCGCGCAGGCGTCCAGGGTGGCGCGCAGCACGGCCGGTTCCTCGTGCTCGTTGCGGCCGTCGGTGAGCAGGATGCCGTGCCGGATGCCGGCGGGGGAGGCGCGCAACAGGCCGTCGGCCAGGCGCAGCCAGGTGCCGATGGCGGTGCCGCCGCCGGAGGAGAGGCCGCGCAGCGCCTCCTTGGCCCGTTCCCGGGTGGTGGGGTCGGCGACGGCCAGGCGGCCCTGGCCGGGGTAGACCTCCTTGGCCACGTGGGTGCCGGCGATCACCGCGAACGCGGTGCCGTCGCGCAGGGTGTCGATCGCGGCGGCCGTGGCCTCGCGGGCCCCGCGCATCTTGGCGGGCGGGTACTCCATGGACCCCGAACAGTCGACCATGATCACGACGGCTGCGTCCTGGCCGTGGGCACGGCCGGCGGTGGCGCCGCCCGTGGAGGTGACCGTGACGATGGCGTGCACGTCCCGCCCGCCCTCGGGGAGGAACTCGTTCTGGTACACGTCCACGCTGAAACTCGGGGCGCTCGGCTTGGCGAAGTTCGCCATCGGTGGGACTCCTCCTCGGGGGCGGCGTCGGCGGCGTCGGCGGCGCGTGCGGCTCTGGGCGTGCGGCTCTGGGCGTGCGGTTCCGGGCGTGCGACCGGGGTTCACGGGCGGGGCGGGGCGTGGGCCGGTGGCGCGCGACGGTGGGCGGGCCGGCCGGCGGCGGGCGGCGCGGGGGCCGCTCAGACCCCGGGGTGCGGTTCCGCTTCGGGTTCCGCTCGGGCCGGCTCCCCGGGTTCCGTTTCGGTCCCGGCCGCCGCCGGTTCGGTGAAGGGGACGACCGCCACGGTGATGTTGTCGTGGCCGCCGCCGTCGAGTGCGTGACCCACCAGCACCTGTGCGCTGTGCAGGGGCCGTTCGGCGGCGTCCGGGGGCAGCACCCGGGCCATGTCCCGTGCGGACTCGGCGTAGTTCCACAGCCCGTCGGTGCAGACGACGACCACGCCGGGGTGGTCGGGGCGGAAGCTGGCCGTGTGCGGTTCGAGGTCGTAGGCGTCCGCGCCGAGCCAACCCGTGATGGCGTGGGCGCGTACGTCGGCGTAGGCCTCGGCCTCGCCCATCAGGCCCGCCGCGACCATCTGCGCGGCCCAGGAGTCGTCCTCGGTGAGCCGGCGGGGCACGGCGGCGCGGTCGTCGGGCACCCAGTAGGCGCGGCTGTCGCCGACCCAGCCGATGGTCAACAGGCCACCTCCGACGACCGCTCCGACGAGCGTGCAGGCCGGGGCGTTCTGGGCGCCGGGGGTCGGCGGGGCCAGGGCGTTGACGGCCGCCGCGGCGGCCAGGATCGCCTCGTGCATGGCCTCCTGGGCGTGGGCGCCCCGGGGCAGGGCCTCCAGCAGGGCCTCGTTGGCGGCGCGGGCCGCCGCGGCCGAGGCCTCGTCGGGACGGCTCGCGGAGGAGACCCCGTCGCACACGATCGCGACGGTGGCGGCCGAACCGTCCGGCAGGGCGGTCGCGGAGACGGCGAACGAGTCCTCGTTGCGGTGGTGGCGCAACCCCCGGTCGCTGACGGCGGCGACGCTGCCGAGTTCCTCCTCCAGGTGGTCGCGCTCGCGCGGCTGGGCGTGGCCGCAGTGCTCGCAGTAGCCGTCGGGGTCCACGTGCCCGGCGCGGCAGGCGACGCAGGTCGGGCCGCCGTCCGCCCGGTGGGCGGCGTACGGGTCCTCGTGCGCGGGCGCCGTCGGGGCCTCGCCGTACGGGGCCCCGGGCTCGTCGGTGCTCCACGGGAAGCTCTCGGGGCGACCCTCGGGGGCGCTCCCGGTCGGTGGGGCCTCGGGCGGGGTGCCCGCGCCGCCGCCGGGCGGGTCGTGGCGGACGGGGGCGGCCTGGCCGTACGGGGCGGCGTACCCGCCCGGGGTGGCGCCCTCCTCGCCGGCCTCCGCCCAGCCGGGGGCCGGCACGCCCGCCGGGATCGGCTCCCCGGGCGCGCCCGGGTGGTGCTCCCCGTACGCCCCGGGCTGCGGGACGGGGACCTGCGGCGGGGCGGCGGGCATCGGCGGCACGACGGGCGGCGCGGGCGGCATCCCGATCGGAGGCGCGGGCGGCATCCCGGTCGGCGGCGCGGCGAGCGGCGGCGCGGCGACCGGGGGTGCGGCGGGCGGCGGTACGGCGGCCGGGGGTGCCGTCGGGGGTGCGGGAGGCACGGGCGGCGGCGGGGCCGGGGCCGCCGGGCGCGGGGTCACCGGCAGGGTCGGCGCGGTGCCGTCCGGGGACGGGTGCGCGGCGGAGAGGTCGTACCCGCACACTCCGCAGAAACGGTCACCCTCCTCCAGGGGCTCCGCACAGCTGGGGCAGCCAGACGGCCGATGCATCGACATCACTCACACCCACGTCCGGGGACGGAAACGGTTTGCCCGCTCCACCAGTTCGATCCGCTCCTCGCCCCTCCGCGCCAGCCGGGCGAGGACGCGGTAGGAGCGCTCCAGGCCGAAGCGCAGCCCACGCTCGTCCAGTTGACAGCCGAGCAGCGAGGTCCGGCCGGGGTCGGCACCCCGGCTACCCGACAGTACCCAGTCCAGGGCCGAGCCCAGAACCTCCGTGGCCAGTCGTTCCTGGCGTTCCGGATCGAGTCCGAACCGCCGCAGTGCCTCCACCTGGTCGGACGCCGCCACGAGATCGGCCAGGAGCTCCTCCTGCGGGGACCGGTCGCGCAGGCGTGCCCGTACCGCCGCCACCCGTGCGGCGGTGTAGTGGATCGAGGCCTCCGGTACGGACTCCAGGGTCCGCACCGCCCCGGCCCGGTCGCCCGCGGCGAGCTGGACCCGGGCGAGCCCGAAGGCCGCGCTGACGAAATTCGGGTCGGTGATCCACACCAGACGGTAGTACTCGGCGGCGTTGTCCAACTGGCCCAGGATCTCCGCGCACAGTCCGAGGGCCAGCTTGGGCGCGGGCTCGCCGGGGAAGGCGTCGTAGATGGCGTCGAAGGACAGGGCCGCCGTCCCGTCGTCCCCGGTGGCCAGCGACGCGATGCCACGGGCCCACACCACGCGCCAGTCGTCCGGGTACAGGGACTCCAACTCGCCCAGGGCCTGGGCGGCGACGGCCCTCTCGTCGAGTTCGAGCCGGGCGCGCAGCGCGCGCAGCCGCAGTTCCGCGGAGTCGGCCGGCGCCGAGCCGAGCGCGCCGATCAGGTCGGCGGGCGCGGAGGCGAGGAGCCCGGCCAGGAATCCGGCGTTGGGGTCGGTCGCGTCCACGAGCGGGACCGGCAGCGCGAGCGCGGTGTCCCGCGCGTCGAGTCGGGCGAGGCCCGCCGCCGGGCTTCCGGAGGCGATCCCGGTCGCGGTTCCCGCGAACGGGGACGAGGACCCGGCGTACGCGGACCGCCCGGACGACGCGGCGGAGGTCGACGGGGCCGCTCGCGGGCCCGGGACCGCTGCCACGTGCGTGGCGGTGGTGCCGAGCGCGGCGACCCCGCCGCCCGGCGCTCCGACAGCCCCCGGCGGGCCCGCGTGGCCCGCCGCGCCGGTCCCACCGGTTCCGTCGGCCCCGCCCGTCACGCCGATCTCCGAGACGGCGGACACGCCGGAGACCCCGGACACCGCCGGCGCCGGACGCGTCCGACCCCTGCCCCGGCCCCGGCGCAGGGCTCCGAGCGCCCCTCCCCGTTCAAGGACGGTCCGAGCACCCAACCGGGACACCTCCGCCCCCGCCGCGTCGGCGTACAGCCGGGTGTCCGGAACGCGGACCTCCGGCCCGAACAGCGTCGACAGCTGCGGTCGCGGCCGGCCCGTCTGGAGGGCGACGACCTCCCGCAGCACCCCCGTGAGCTGGTCGGCCATCTCCTGCGCCGAGGCGAACCGCCGCCCCGGATCCGGGTCGGTGGCCCGTACGAGCAGCCGGTAGAAGGACTCGTAGCGCTGGAAGACCTCGATGTGCTCCGGGTCGGGCAGCGAGTCCACGAACACGTTCGTGTAGCCCTGGAAGTCGAAGGTCAGCACCGCGAGGGTGCGCGCCACCGTGTACAGGTCGGAGGCCACCGACGGCCCGAGCTCGGCGACCTCGGGCGCCTGGTAGCCCACCGTCCCGTATATGGCCGACTCCTCGTCGTCCATCCGCCGCACCGCGCCCATGTCGATCAGCTTGAGCTGGTCCTGCTGCTGGATCGCGTTGTCGACCTTGAAGTCGCAATAGAGGAGGTTGCGGCTGTGCAGGTGCCCGAGCGCCTCCAGGGCCTCGATGCCGTACGCGCAGGCCTGTTCCACGGGCAGCGGGTCGCGGCGCCCGTCGGGCCGGCGCCGCTCGTTCGCGATCTCCTTGAGGGACTTGCCTCCGACGTACTCCATGACGATGTAGCCGTCGAGCGAACCCGTCCGCTGGTCCAGGTGCTCCACGAAGTTGTAGATCCGCACGATGTTGGAGTGCTCGATCTCCGCGAGGAAGCGCCGCTCGGAGATCGCCGCCTCCATCGCGTCCTGGTCCCCGGTGTCGAGCAGGCCCTTGAGTACCACCCACCGGTTCGAGACGGCCCGGTCCACCGCCAGGTAGACCCAGCCGAGCCCCCCGTGCGCGAGGCAGCCCGCCACCTCGTACTGGCCGTGCACCACGTCGCCGGCGCGCAGCTTCGGCACGAAGGAGTACGGGTGCCCGCACTTGGTGCAGAAGCCCTCCGTACGGCCCGGCCGCTCGCCCCGCGCGCGCCCCACCGGGGACCCGCAGTCCGAGCGCGAGCAGAACCGCTTGCGCTCCGGCACCTCCGGGTTCTCCAGCACCGCCGCCGAGGGGTCCGGACGCGGCACCTCGGGCACGTTGACCAGTCCGGCGCCCAGCCTGCTGCGCCCCGAGGCGCCGGCGGCCGAACCAGAGCTGCGCACCGACACCGAGCGGGTCGACGTGCTGCCCGGCAGCGAGCGCGACAGTCGGCCCGACACCGAGCGGCGGGAGGACGAGGAGCGGGAGGAGCGCGAGGAGCGGGCCGAGGCCGAGGAGCGGCCGGAGCCGTGCGAGCCCGCGGAGCCCCGCGAGTCACCGTGCCGGGCGGCGCTGGTCATGCCGGTGGGCGGGGACACCAGCTCCCCGGCGCCCGCCGCGACCGCGCCGATCGGGGCGAGGCCGCAGGTGTCGCAGTACACCTCGCCCCCGCCCATGTCCTCGTACGCCCCGGGGCAGCCGGGGCGAAGACACGGTGTTCCGATCAGGCTCATGCGTCCTCCTCTCCCGGCCCGTGGGGCCCTCGTGGTTCCTCGTCCGACGGCTGCTCCGGCCCCCCGTACGGTGCCGGTGCCGGTGCCGGTGCCGGTGCCGGTGCCGGTGCGGGAGCCGGGGCCAGGGCCTCGGCCGTCGCCCGTTGGTAGCGCAGCACCGCCTCCTCGGCGACCCGCAGGTCGCAGGGCGCGCTCCACAGCATCCGCCGGGCCGCGTCGTACCGCTCGATCAGCAGCGGATCCTCGGCCAGACCCAGCCGGGCCACCTTCGCCCGGTACGCGTCCAGCCGGCCGCGCAGCTCCGCGCGGACCGCGAGCGGCGCCGTCACCGCGGTCAACGAGGCGCGGGCCCGCTCCAGTTCCTCGGCGGCCCGGTCCTCCAAGGCGTCCAGCAACGGCGACAGCCGGTGCCACTGCGAACGCCGCCGGTACTCGGCCGCCGCCGCGAGCTGTTCCTGGAGCGCCGTCGGCGGGCCGCTGACCGCCGGCACCTCGGAGGCCGCGATCTTCGCGAGGACCTCGCCGCGCGCCGTGCGCGCCTCCGCGAGGGTCCGATCGGCCCGCGAGAGCACGTCCCGCAGGGCGATCAGCCGCTGCTCGGCGTCCTGCCGCACGGTCAGCACCGCCTCGACCTCGCGGCGTACGTCCTCCAGCGCGAGGGCCGCGCGGTCGTAGCGGCCGGTGTCGGGCCGGCCCCCGCCGGGGGCGGAACTGCCGGTCGGGGAGACCCAGAAGGCCAGCGGGTCGGCGATGACCTCCTGCCGCAGCAGGGCCAGCTCGGCGGTGATCGCCTCCAGGTCGTCCCCCGAGGGGTGCTCGCCGGGCCGCACGCCCACCGAGTGCGCGAGCGAACGCGTCCGGTGCAGTTCGGCGGCGAGCAGGTCGATGCGCGCGGGCAGCGCCGACCAGACGGAGTCGGCCGCGACGACCACGTCCAGGGAGGCCGCGTACAGCTCGTTCATCCGGGCCACCAGCTCGGCCAGGGAGAACCGCTCGACCAGCGCGGCGCCCTCCGATCCGGCGCCCGCGATCACCACCCCGGGGCCGCGCAGCCGCTCGGTCAGTTCGGACAGGTCCTTGACCCCGGGCCAGCGGCTGCGCTCGCGGATCTCGCGGGCGGCGGCCAAGGCCCCGCTGTAGGCGTCGAAGTAGGTCCACAGCCGGGTGATCGCCGCGTCGGTGGAGGTCCACCGCTCCTTGGTGACCCCGCTCAGCGCGGCGCCCTCCAGCAGCCGACGTCCCGCGTGGTCCTGGAGCGCGAGCAGGGAGGTCTCGACGGCCTCGTGCTCCGCGCCGAGACGTGCGAGGGCGCGGTCGACGTCGTCCCGGTCCATCAGGGCCGCTCCCGTCGGGGGACGATCCACGTGGGGTTCCACATCCGTCACCGGCCTCACCCGTCCCGGTACTTGGGCGCCGGCGGCTTGGCGCCCTTGGGCAGCACGTTCTCGAAGTGGTCCTTGTACGCCTTCTCCCACGGGCCGTTCTCACCGCCCGCGCGGTAGTTCTCCAGCACCTTGTTGACCCGGCGGACCAGGTCACCGGCGTCCTTGTTCATCGCCACGCCGTAGAACTCGCGGGTGAAGGGGGCGCCGACGAGCTTCAGCGAAGGGTCCTGCGCCGCCTGGCCGGCGGCGAGGGCGTTGTCCGTGATGATCCCGTCGACCTGGCCGAGCTGGAGCCGCACCAGGCAGTCCAGCTGGTTCGGGACGGAGACCGGCACCGCGCCGTACGAACGCGTCTTCAGGGCCGCCTCGGCCGTGGAACCGGCGGCCGTGCACACGCGCCGGCCGTTCAGCGACGCGTCGTACCCGGTGATCGTCGAACCGGAGGGGGCGAGGACCTGCTGTCCGGCCTCGAAGTAGGCGGTGGAGAAGGCCACGTCCTCCAGGCGCTTGCAGTTGATCGTCATCGTCCGCACGACGATGTCGACGCGGCCCTCCTGGAGGGCCGGGATCCGCTGGTTGGTGGGGATCGCCCGGTAGATGACCTTGTCCTCGCTGCCGAGGATGTCCTTGGCGATGGCCTTGACGAGGTCGATGTCGAAACCGGCGAGGGAGCCGTCCGCCTTGCGGTAGCCCCACTTGAAGCTGTTCTGGTCGACGCCCGCGACGAGTTTGCCGGCGCTGCGGATGCGCTGGATCGTCGGCCCGTCCAGGTCGGAGGGGCGCAGGCTCGCCTCGGGGTCCGGGCAGGTGTCGGCCGGGGCGGCCGGAGCCGCCGGCGCCGCCGCCATGGAGGCGGGCTCGCGGACCGCACCGGGCCGGTCCGGGTCGGGGGAGGACAGGGCGAGCGGGAGCAGCACGGCGGCGGCCGTCACCGCGCAGGCGGCGGCCATGGCGCTGACCCCTCCCCAGCCGCGCAACCGGCCGCCGGAGCGGCGCACGCGGGCCGCGCGAGGCTCGCGGGACGCCCCGCCGGCCCCGCCCGCCTCCGCGAACCCGGCCCCGGGAGCCGTCGCCCCGGGAGCCGTCGCCCCGGGGTCCGGCGCCGCGCCGGCCGCCGGCCCCTCGCCCCGATCCGTCCCCGCCCGTCGTATCCGCATCGACCTCACCTGTACTCCGAAAGCCTGCGGCCGATGCCGAGGACGGCCGCCGCCGCGCCGAGGACGGCCAGCGCCGCCGCGCCGACGAACAGCCCGCCCAGCGCGTTCCGCCCGCCCCGGGCGGCCTCGGTGAACTCCCGCTGCTCATGGGCGACGGCCTGCTCCAGCGAGGCGTCCACCCGGTCGAAGGAGGCCCCGCTGCTGTTCTTGTCCCCGATGACCTGGGGCAGCGCCTCCTCGTACCCGCCCTTCATGTCCGCCTCCCGGGCCGCCGTGTGCCGCTGCTTCCACTGGGCCACGCCCTCCACGGCCTTCGAGACGGGCTCCCGGCCGGCGCCGTCGTCGGCCAGCCGCAGGGCCAGGGCCAGACCCTGGTCGAGCTGCTTCATGTTCTTCTCGTAGTCCACGTCGTACTTGTCGGACTTCTTGTCCTCGGCCAGTACGGCGCCCCGCGCGATCAGCGTCAGGTTCTCGTTGGCCCGGGCCTGGAGCGAGGCGATCCGGGCGTCGTTGAGCACCTTCAGCGACTCCTGCCCGTCCGAGCGGGCCTCGCCGAGGCCGGCGCGGGCGAAGGACTGCCCCACCGTCAGCCACAGCAGCGCCACCACGGAGGCGGCCGTCGCGGCGAGCAGCCCGTGGTTGAAGACCCTGTTCGTACGCCGGTAGTTGCGCCGCTGCGCCCACACCAGGGCGGCGAGGGCGAGCAGGCCCGCGCCCGTCGAGGCCGCCGGCCAGGACCGGGCGTCGTCGTAGTCCTCGTAGAGCCGGCCGGTCTCCGCCTCGTACAGCCGCTGGGCGGCGGGCAACAGGACGGTGCTCATCTGCTCGTTCGCATAGCGCAGGTAGGCGCCGCCCAACGGCAGTCCCTGCCGGTTCGTGGCGCGGGCCTGTTCGATGAGACCGGTGTAGCGGGGCAGTTGCTCGCCCAGGAGCGCTATCTCCTTGCGGGACTGGTCGCCCGCTCCGGTGTTGGCCGCCGCGCTTATCAGCAGCCGGGAGGCGTTGGCGATGTCCTTCTCGTAGCGCAGGCGGACCTCGCGGGGCTCCTGGGCGCCCGCGAGGAAGCCGCTGGAGGAGGCCGTGTCGGCGTCCGCCAGGGAACGGTAGATGCTCGCCGCGTCGGCGCTCAGCGGCTGGCTGCGGCCCACCACGTCGTCCGCCGCCGTGGTCCGGCCGGAGACCTCCCACACCGCGACGGCCCCGAACAACAGGACCAGCGCGGCCAGTACCGCCCCGATGATCCGCAGCCGGCCCGGCTCGGTCGTCGCGGCGGCGCGCAGCCGCTCCACCCCCTCCGCCCAGGCCGTACCCCGGCCGGGCGGTTGCGGCGGACCCGGCGCGGGCCCCGCCGGCACCCCGGAGGAACCGCTCCCGGGCGCGGACGCGCGTGTCGTGATGGCCACCGTGACCTCCCCCTCGGTCCCCTGCTGTTCGGGAGCAGTATGGCCGTACCGGCGGTCGGCCACAGCACCCGGTGCCGGATCCCGGGCGAACCGCCACCCGAACCGTCACCGCCGCCGCCCCCGTACCTCCCCCGAGACCACCCCCGTCACCCCTACACCGTCAATACGCGGGGCCGCCCGTCATGGTTCCGCACCCGCCCCCCGCCGGCCCGGGTTCACCCGAAATGGGCACGGAGTTTCGCCTCGGCCGCGTGCGCCGCCCCCGGCACGCCCCCCGCCGTGCCCCCCGGGGCGTCCGCCGCGTCCAGGGCGTCCAGCCCCAGCAACCCCGCCCCCAGCACGGGCGGGGCCGTCACCACCGACACCCGGGCGCGGGGGGCGCGGTGGGCCAGCAGCTCCTCGATCCGCCCGTTCAGCCCCGGGTGGCGGGCCGCGAGCACGCTGCCGCCCAAGAGGACCGGCACCGCCTCCTCCAGCAGCTCCAGGCGGCCGAGCGCCACCGACGCCAGCGCCACCACCTCCTCGGCCTGCCGCTCCACGATCGCCGAGGCCACCGCGTCACCGGCGGCCGCCACCGCGAACAGCACCGGTACCAGCTCGTGGATCCGGCGCCGGGGGACCGGCCCCAGGTGCAGCGCCTCGATCAGCTCCGCCATCGAGGCCAGCCCGAAGTGGGCGGGCAGCGCCGAAGCCAGCTCCGTCGGCCCGCCCCGCCCGTCCTCGGCCCGCGCCGCCCACCACAGGGACTCCTCCGCCAGGCCGCCCCCGCCGCCCCAGTCGCCGGAGATCACCCCGAGGGCCGGGAAGCGGGCGGTGCGCCCGTCGGGCAGCACGCCGACGCAGTTGATGCCCGCCCCGCACACCACCGCGACCCCGCGCGGCGGGCCGGGCTCGGTCAGCCCGGCCCGCAGGATCGCGAAGGTGTCGTTGCGCACGTCGGTCGTCGCGCCCCAGCCCCGCTCTTGGAGCGCCCGCGCGAGCCGGCGTTCCTCCACGGGCAGGTCGGCGTTGGCCAGGCAGGCCGAGACCCGGGCCGCGTACGGGGCGCCGGGCGCGGAGGCCGGGAGTCCGGCCGCCGCGACGGCCTCGGCGACGGCCTGCCCGAGCACGTCCACGGCCGCCTCGACGCCGACCCGGGGCGGCTGGAAGCCCCCGGCGCGTCCGGTGCCGAGCACGGCGCCGTCGTAGCCGATCAGGGCCACGTCCGTCTTGCTGTTGCCGGCGTCGACGGCGAGTACGGCCGCCCCCGCTACGCCCATGGCAGGTGCTCCTTGTTGTGCGCGAGCAGGCGGTCCGTGAGCCCCTCGGCCACGTCGAACTGTCCGACCAGCGGGTGGGCGAGCAGGGCCCGGAAGACCCGGTCGCGGCCGCCGCGCAGGGCCGCGTCCAGGGCCAGGTCCTCGTACGCGCCGACGTGCGCGACCAGGCCGGCGTACAGCGGGTCGAGCCGGGGCGCGGGCAGCGGCACGGGTCCGGAGCCGTCGACCCGGGCCTGGACCTCGACGACGGCGTCGTCGGGCAGGAAGGGCAGCGTGCCGTCGTTGCGTGCGTTGACCACCTGGACGGACGGCCCGCCGCCGCCCAGCAGGGCCGCGGCCAGGTCCACGGCCGCCTCCGAGTAGAAGGCGCCGCCGCGCCGGGCGAGCAGCTCCGGCTTCTCGTGGAGCGCGGGGTCGGCGTACAGGTCGAGGAGTTCGCGCTCCATGGCGGCGACCTCGGCGGCCCGGGAGGGCTTCTCGCCCAGTTCGCGGACCACCTCGTCGTGGGCGAGGAAGTAGCGCAGGTAGTACGAGGGCACCACGCCGAGCCGGTCCAGTACGGCGCGCGGCATCCGCAGGTCGGCGGCGACGGCGTCCCCGTGCTCCGCCAGCAGCCGCGGCAGTACGTCGGGCCCCTGCGGGCCGCCCAGGCGTACGCCGAGCTCCCAGGTCAGGTGGTTCAGGCCGACGTGGTCGAGGTGCACCTCGGCCGGGGTGACCTCCAGCAGCGCGGCGAACTTCCGCTGGAAGCCGATGGCGACGTTGCACAGGCCGACCGCCTTGTGCCCGGCCTGGAGCAGGGCCCGGGTGACGATCCCGACGGGGTTGGTGAAGTCGATGATCCAGGCGTCGGGGGCGGCCCGCCGGACCCGTTCGGCGATGTCCAGCACCACGGGCACCGTGCGCAGGGCCTTCGCCAGTCCCCCCGCGCCGGTGGTCTCCTGGCCGACGCAGCCGCACTCCAGCGGCCAGGTCTCGTCCTGGAGGCGGGCCGCCTGGCCGCCGACGCGCAGCTGGATCAGCACGGCGTCGGCCCCGGCGACCCCGGCGTCGAGGTCGGCGGTGGTGGTGATCCGTCCGGGGTGGCCCTGACGGGAGAAGATGCGCCGGGCCAGGCCGCCGATCAGTTCCAGGCGGTCGGCGGCCGGGTCGATCAGGACCAGTTCGGTCACCGGCAGGGTGTCGCGCAGCCGCGCGAACCCGTCGACCAGTTCGGGGGTGTAGGTGGAACCGCCGCCCACCACTGCGAGTTTCATCGGGCCTAGCCTTTCACTCCGGTCAGGGTGACGCCCTCGACGAACGCCTTCTGGGCGAGGAAGAAGAGGAGGATCACCGGGGCCATGACGAGCACGGTCGCCGCCATGGTGAGGTTCCAGTTGGTGTGGTGCGCGCCCTTGAAGGACTCCAGCCCGTAACTGAGCGTCCAGGCGGCCGGGTTGTCGGAGGCGTAGATCTGCGGGCCGAAGTAGTCGTTCCACAGGGCGAAGAACTGGAACAGGGCGATGGCCGCGATCCCCGGCTTCGCCATCGGCAGCACCACCCGCAGCAGGGTGCGGACCTCGCCGCAGCCGTCGATGCGGGCGGCGTCGAGGTACTCCTCGGGGATGGTCAGCAGGAACTGGCGCAGCAGGAAGATGGAGTAGGCGTCGCCGAAGAGCAGCGGGACGATCAGCGGCCACAGGGTGCCGGACAGGTCCAGCTGCTTCGCCCAGAAGAGGTACATGGGGATGACGACCACCTGCGGCGGCAGCATCATCATGGCGATCACCAGCAGCATCGACAGCCGCCGGCCGCGGAAGCGGAACCGCGCGAGGGCGTACGCGACGGGCACCGAGGAGAGCACGGTCAGCGCCGTGCCCAGGCCCGCGTACAGCAGGGTGTTGCGCCACCAGGTGAGGAAGCCGGGGGTGTTCCACACCTTCGCGTAGTTGCCCCATTCCCAGGTGTCGGGCGTCAGGTCGCGGGTCAGCGCCTGTTGGTCGCTCATCAGGGAGGTGAGGACGACGAAGACGAAGGGGAGGACGAAGAACAGGGCGGCGGCGACCCCGAGGGCGTGCACGCCGATCCACTGGAGCACGGCCCCGCGGCGCGCGGCCGGGGGCCTCGGCGGAGTCACGGGCTCGGCCCCGTGCGCGGTCCGCGGCCCGGACACGACGACGGTCATCTCAGTCCCCCGCTTCGATCAGTCCGCCACGGCGGCGCATCAGGAGCGCGGTGCAGGCCATGGAGAGGGCGAACAGGACCAGCGCGACGACGCAGGCGGCGCCGTAGTCGAAGCGTTGGAACCCGGCGTTGTAGATGATCTGGGGCAGCGTCAGCGTGGACTTGTCCGGGTAGCCGGGCTCGAACTGCTGCCCCGAGCCGCCGATGACGCCCGCCGACACCTTTCCCGCCACCAGCGGCTGCGTGTAGTACTGCATGACCTGGATGACCCCGGTGACCACAGCGAACAGGATGATCGGGGAGATGTTCGGCAGGGTGATGTGCCGGAACCGGCTCCACGCCCCGGCCCCGTCCAGCTCGGCGGCCTCGTACTGCTCCCTGGGCACGTCGAGCAGGGCGGCCATGAAGATCACCATCAGGTCGCCCACCCCCCACAGGGCGAGCACGGTGAGCGCGGGCTTGGCCCAGTCCGCGTCCGTGAACCAGCCGGGCGCGGGCAGGCCGACCGCCTCCAGCGCGACGTTGACCGGGCCGGTGCCGGGGTTCAGCAGGAAGACGAAGGCCAGGGTCCCGGCCACGGGCGGCGCCAGGTAGGGCAGGGAGAACAGGGTCCGGAAGATCCCGGTGCCCGTCTTGATCCGCGTGATGAGCAGGCCGATGCCGAGGCCGAACAGGACCCGGCAGCCGACCATCGCCAGGACCAGCCACAGGGTGTTCCACAGGGCCGGCCAGAACAGCGGATAGTCCGTGAAGACGTACGTCCAGTTGTCCAGGCCGTTGAAGACGGGCGGGCGGAAGCCGTCGTACTTGGTGAAGGAGAAGTACACCGTGGACAGGAGCGGGTAGGCGAAGAAGAACGAGAACCCGATCAGCCAGGGCGACATGAAGGCCGCGGCCCGCAGGGCGGACCTGCGGCGCTTCGCCCTCAGGGGGTGCGTGCCGGCCATCGGGGTCACTTCGCCTTCGCGATGTCCGTGTCGATCTGCCGGTCGACCCCGGCGAGGCCGGCCGGGATGTCGGCCACGTCCCCCTTCTCGACCGCGTACGCGAAGTCCGTGAAGGTCAGTTGGTAGGTGCCGCCGTCGGCCTGGGCCGGGGTGGTCGTCGACTTCGGGTGCCGGGCGATGTCGAGGAACGTCTTGAACTCCGGGCTCACCCGCAGGTTCGGGGAGTCCAGCGCGGCCAGCGTGGAGGGCACGTTGTGGATGGAGTTGGCGAAGGCGACGACCGCCTCGGTGTCGGTGGTCATGTACTTGACCAGCTCCCAGGCGGCGTTCTGCTTCCTGCTCGCGGAGGAGATCCCCATGATCGTGCCGGAGAGGTAGCCCTTGCCGTAGTCGGCGATCCGGTCGTCGGGCACGGGCAGCGGCGCGGTGCCGATCTCGAACGCGACCCCGGCCTCCTTGGCCATGTTCGCCCGCCACTCGCCGTCGATCTGCATGGCCACGAGCCCCTTGTGGAAGGGGTGTTCCGCGCTCCACTCGTCGCCGAAGGTGCTGCGGAAGCGCTCCAGCCGCTCGTACCCGCCGAGCTTGGCGACCAGGTCCTTCTGCGCCGTCAGCATGTTCGCGAAGGCCGGGTCCTTGGACAGGTTGGCCTTGCCGTCGGCGGTGAAGTACGTCGGGCCCCACTGCGCGGCGAGGCGCATGGGCGTGGTCTCGTAGCCGTGGAAGGTCGGCATGACGCCCACCCGCTCGTACGAGTCCCCCTTCGCCTTGGTCAGCTGCTGCGCCACCTCGACGAACCGGCTCCAGGTCTTCGGCGGTTCCGTGATGCCGGCGGCCTCGAAGGCGTCCTTGTCGTAGACCAGACCGTACGCGTCGTTCAGCAGCGGAAGCGTGCACTGGTTGCCGTTGAACTGCGTGTACTCCAGCAGCGTCTTGGGGAAGACCTTCTCCTTCTCGATCCCGGACTTCCGCAGGAAGGGGTTCAGGTCGGCGAAGGCGCCGGAGTTGCAGAACTTGCCGACGCTGTCGGTGGTGAAGGAGGAGACCACGTCGGGGGCCTTGTCCCCGCCCGCCCGCAGCGCCTGGTTGATCTTGTCGTCGGTCATGTTGCCGGTGACCTTGACCTTGATGTTCGGGTGCGCCTTCTCGAAGCGCGCGATGTTCTCCTCGATGGCCTTGGTCTCGCCGGGAGCGGACCACCCGTGCCAGAAGGTGAGGGTGACGTCCGCCTCGGGGTCGTCCGCGGCGGTGGCGCCGCCCTGGCCGGTACAGGCGGTGGCGAGGACGGATATCGCGGCCAGGAGGGCCGCCGCGAGGGTCGGTCGTCCGGTTCTGGGCATGGCGGTGCTCGCTCTCTGCTGGAGGAACTTCCGGTGGGGGTGCCGATGCGCGGATGGGGCGTGGGCGTACGGGTGGGGCGTGGGGGGAGGGGCAAACAGGGGGGGAGGTGCGGGGCGGGCTCAGCGGGAGGTGTCGAAGACTTCCTCGCGGGTGGTGGCCAGGGCGCTCTCCAGGGCGCCGCGCAGCACGGGCCGGTCGACGACCTCGCCGGTGACCAGTCGGGGTCGGGAGGGCGCCAGTTCGGCGAGTTCGGTCTCCAGCAGGGCGCGCAGCGGTTCGCCGCCCGCGGTGATCACGGCCCCGGACAGCACCACGATCTCCGGGTCCAGTACGGAGACCAGCGAGGCCAGACCGGTCGCGAGGAGGGTGGCGTACGAGTGGAGGAAGCGCAGGTGCGCCCCCTCGGGCCGGTCGGCGGCCCGCCGCAGCAGGGCGACGCCGGCCGCCACCTCCGCCCCGGCGGAGGTCGCCGCCGCCTCGCCGGCATCCTCCGGCGGGGCCTCGACGCCGAGCCCGGCGGCCAGCGCCGGCAGCACCTGTACGCCGGCCAGCTCCTGGTAGCCGCCGCTGTTGGCCCGGGTGACCTGGCGGACCAGGGGGTGTCCGGGCACGGGCAGGAAGCCGACCTCGCCGGCTCCGCCGGTCCAGCCCCGGTGCAGCCGGCCGCCGAGGACCAGGGCGGCGCCGAGGCCCTCCTCGTTCCACAGCAGGACGAAGTCCTCGTGGCCCCGTGCGGCGCCGAGGCGCTGTTCGGCGACGGCGGCCAGGTTGACGTCGTTCTCGTACTCGACCGGCAGGGGCAGGGCCGTCGCCAGCTCGTCGAGCAGGGTGGGGGAGTGCCAGCCGGGCAGGTGGCTGGCGTAGCGCAGCCGTCCGGTGCGGGGGTCGAAGGCGCCCGGGGTGGCGATGACCAGCCGGCGCAGGTCCGTCAGGCCCAGTCCGGCGGCGGCGAGCGCCCCGTCGAGGGCCCCGGTGACCTGGGCGACGGCTTCGGTGCCCTCGGTGTAGGGGAGGGCGAAGCCGCCGACGATCGTCCCGGTGAGGTCGGCGACGGCGGCGAGGACCCGTTCGGGGGTGACGTCCAGGGCGCCGACGTACGCGGCGCGGGCGTTGAGCTCGTACAACTGGGCGTTGGGGCCGGGGCGGCCCTCGTCGGTGCCGGTGGCCAGGACCAGCCCGGCGGCCTCCAGCCGGGCCAGGAGCTGCGAGGCGGTGGGCTTGGACAGACCGGTGAGGTGCCCGATCCGGGTGCGGGACAGCGGGCCGTGCGTGAGCAGCAGCTCCAGGGCGGCGCGGTCGTTCATGGCGCGCAGCAGGCTGGGCGTTCCGGGTGTCGCTGCGGGCATGGAGCGGTCTCTCCCTCACCGAGAAGAACTGTTAGGTAAGTTTCCTATCGCGTTCCGGAGCCTGTCAATGGCACTGCCCCGCCGGATGTACCGACGGGGCAGGGCGCGGGTGGCGCGTGGCGGCGCGGGCCTACTTGGTGATCCGGGGCGCCTGCGGCGCCGGGATCGGGGCCGTGGCCAGGGACTGCGGCGAGGTCGGGTTGGCGAGGGCCGAGGGCGCGGCCACGGCGGCCGTCGGGTCGGGCTTCGCCTCCTCGTCCTCGTCGCCCGCCGGCAGGCCGCCGATGATCCGGATGCCCGCCGCGTCGAAGGCCTCCTTGATCCGCCAGCGCAGCTCGCGCTCGACGGCGAACTGCTGGCCGGGCATGGTCTTGGCCGACACCTTCACGGTCATGGAGGCCAGCAGCACCTCGTCCAGACCCAGCACCTCCACCGGGCCCCACAGGCGCTCGTCCCACGGGGACTCCTTGGCCAGGGTGTCGGCGACGCCCTTGATCACCTCGCGGATGTGCGCCAGGTTCTCCGACGGCCTGACCTGCACGTCCACGCCGGCGGTCGCCCAGCCCTGGCTGAGGTTGCCGATGCGCTTGATCTCGCCGTTGCGCACGTACCAGATCTCGCCGTTGTCGCCGCGCAGCTTCGTCACGCGCAGACCGACCTCGATCACCTCGCCGGAGGCCACACCCGCGTCGATCTTGTCGCCGACGCCGTACTGGTCCTCCATGATCATGAACACGCCGGAGAGGAAGTCCGTGACCAGGTTCCGCGCGCCGAAACCGATCGCCACGCCGGCCACACCGGCACTGGCCAGCAGCGGCGCCAGGTCGATCTTCAGGGCCGCCAGCACCATCAGCGCGGCCGTGCCCAGGATCAGGAACGAGGCCACCGAACGCAGCACCGAGCCGATCGCCTCCGAACGCTGCCGGCGGCGCTCCGCGTTGACCAGCAGACCACCCAGGGCGGTGCCCTCCACGGCCTCGGCGCCCGTGTTCATCCGGCTTATCAGCTTCGTCAGCGCCTTGCGGACCACCGACCGCAGCGCCGCCGCGATCACGATGATCAGCAGGATGCGCAGGCCGATGCTCAGCCAGGTGGCCCAGTTCTCCTCGATGAAGCTCGCGGCGTTCGTCACGCTCTCGGCGGCGTCGTCGGTCGTCGTCGCTGCCAAGGGGAGCAGGGTGGCGGGCGAGGGCACGGCGGGAACCTCCAGGCATAGCGGTCTGTCCGCCGGAAGGGGTGTGCGGACAGGCCAACCACACTAACGGGGCACGGGCCCCGACCTCGTGGTCGTGTTCGAGGGAGAGACCAGGCTCACCCGGGGACAGTGGAGGTGTGGTTGAAAACACCCCGGACCCGTTACGGGCGAGTGGTGGCGTTTCGACCGACCGTAAGGGGAGACTGGAAGGCAGATCGTCCCGGCGCGAGCCACGCGCCGCCGGCGTACAAGGAGGCAGTCCGTGCCGCACGTCCTGGTCCTCAACGCGTCGTACGAGCCCCTGGGCGTCGTACCGCTCCGCCGCGCGCTCGTCCTCGTCCTGGAGAACAAAGCGATCTCCCTCGAGGAATCCGGCGCCTTCCTGCACAGCGCGACCAGAGCGGTCCCCGCGCCCAGCGTGGTCCGGCTCAAGCGTTTCGTGCGGGTCCCCTACCGGGGGCCCGTTCCCCTCACCCGCCGCGCCCTCTTCGCCCGCGACGGCGGCCGCTGCATGTACTGCGGGGCCGTCGCCACCAGCGTCGACCACGTCATCCCGCGCAGTCGGGGCGGCCAGCACGTCTGGGACAACGTCGTCGCCGCGTGCCGCCGCTGCAACCACGTGAAGGCCGACCGGCACCTGCTGGAGCTGGGTTGGCGGCTGCGCCACCAGCCGGCCCCGCCGTCCGGCCTGGCCTGGCGGATCATCGGAACGGGGCACCGCGACCCCCGCTGGATGCCCTACCTCCAGCCCTACGGGGCCGACGACGCGCTCTCGCGCATCGGGGCCGCCGCGTCGTAGCGGCCGGGCCGGGCGAGGACCGGATCCAGGACCGGATCGAGGACGGGACCGAGGAGCGGATCGAGGAGCGGGGACCGGCAGGGCGCCGGGCCACCCGGGGCGGGCACCGGATCAGCCGACGACGGCGAAGGCCGAGGCGGACCACAGGCTGCACCCGAACCGGGTCGCCCGGCGCTCGCACGTCACCCGCAGGAAACGGGTGTCCGGCGCGTCCAGGCGGACGGCGTCCACACCACCGCGCGAGCTCACCGAGGCCCCCGGACGCCAGTTCACCCCGTCCGGGGAGGTCTCCACCCGGTACGCCGACGGGTAGGCGTCCTGCCAGTGCAGCGTCACCAGACCCACCCGGGCGGGCGCCGCCAGCTCCGCCTGCCACCACGCGCCGTCCTTCGCCGGGGACGACCAGCGGGTGGAGTCCAGGCCGTCGACCGCCGCCGAGGCGGGGAAGCGCGCGGACTCCTCGCCCGAGGCCGAGGCCCGCGCGGCGCGCAGCAGGTCGGGGCCACCCGTGCGCGGCACCGCCCGGACGGTGATCTCCCGCGTCTGCCCGTCGAAGACCAGCGGGATCCGGTACGTCCCGGCCGGCGTCCCCGCCGGGACGGTCACCTCCACCGGCACCGTCACCCCCGCCCCCCGGGGCACCACGACCTCCTGCGGGACCCGTACCTCCACCCCCGCCGGCGGGGCCGCCGACAGCGGGCCGCGCACCTCGCCCGGCGACAGCGCCGACAGCTCGACCGGCACCCGGCGGGCACTGCCGCCGATCTCGGCGTCGAGCGGGCCCCCGGAGGCCGGCTCGAACTCCACCCGGGGCCCGTCCGCGAACCACGGCACGACCCGGTGCACCACCGGGGCCGTCCCCGCCCACGCCAGGCGGACGGCGTCCGCGCGCACCCCGCCGGCGTCGGCCTGGGTCCAACCGGAACCGGCCGCGTCGGCGATCTTGCGCCAGCCCTCGCCCGGCACGTGGACCTCCACCACCGCGCCCCGCACCTCGGGGGCGGTCGGTTCGGTCATCACCGTCACCGCCGACAGGGCGCGCGGGGAGTCCAGCCGGACCGTCCACGCGCCGGGCTCCTCCCGTACGGCGCCGGCCGGGCGGGCCGCGCCCGTCCAGGCGTCCGCCTCCTGGGTCGCCCGCTTCAGGAACGGGTCCAGTACCGAGACGTCCACCCGGGCGCCGCCCTTCTCGCCCGCCGCGCGTCGCGCCGCCGCCAGGTCCCGGGAGGCCTGCCAGGCCGCCGCGCCGTCACCGCGCGCCTGGGCCCGCAGCAGGTCCACGGCCAGCTCGCCCGCCGTCCCGTAGCGCGCGAGCCGCTCCAGCCAGGGGCCCGCCTCCGCCGCCAGCGACGGCAGTCGGGACGGGGCCTCCCGCAGCACGGTGAAGGCCTCCCGCAGCCGGTCGGCGGCCCGGTCGGCCGCCGCCCGGTCGCCGCCGGAGCGCGCCCGCCAGAACTCCTCGACCAGCGGCCGCAGGTACGCCGACTCCTCCAGCCTGAGCCCCGACGAGGCCGTGTTCCCGGCCAGGGCCGCCAGCGCCGCCCGAGTGCGCGGATCCGGGCCCGCGAGATCGCGCACCGCGGCCGCCCAGGACTCGCCGGCGCGGTAGCCGCGCGGGTTCCAGGCGTAGTCCGCGGCCGTGAACAGCGCCACCCGCGACAGGGTGCCCTGGGGCATCGCGTTGGCCAGCACCGCCGCCGAGCCGCTCGCCACCGCGGGCTCGCGGCCGGCGGTCGGCCCGAGGAAGATCCGGCCCGGGTCCCAGTCGTTGACCGGGTAGTTGTCCATGGTGACCACCGGGTGCCCGAGCGCCGAACGGGCGCCCGCCAGCTCCGCGCCGGTGATGGTGCGCGGCACCACCCCCACGCCCGTCCAGGCCACCTCCACCCGCGGGTCCAGGGCCCCGGCCAGCGCCGTCCGGTAGGCGGTCGCGCCCTCCTGGAAGTACTCGGTCGGCAGCAGCGACAGCGGGGCCGCGCCCGGGTGGCGGGCGGCCAGGTGGGCCGCCAGTTCCCCGGCGACCTCGGCGTGCGCCTTCGCGGCGGCCGCCGGGCCGGTCCCGTAGCGGACGCGGTCGGCGCGGCAGCCCCACTCGGTGTAGCTGACGTCCTGGAACTGCACCTGGAAGGCCCGGAAGCCGAGCTCCCACATGGCGTCCACCTTGCGGGCCAGGGCTGCCCGTTCGTCCGCCGAGGCCAGGCACATGCCCTGCCCCGGCGACACGGCCCAGCCCAGCACCACGTGGTTCGCGCCGGCCCGCCGGGCCAGCGCCCGGAACTCCTCCTGCCGCTCCCTCGGGTACTCCGTGCGCCACGACGTCGTCCGGTACGGGTCGTCGCCGGGGGCCAGCAGCAGCCGGTTCTGCTTGGTGCGGCCCATGAAGTCGACCTGCGCGAGCCGCTGCGACGCCGTCCAGGGCTGCCCGTAGAAGCCCTCGGTGATCCCGCGGACCGGGGCGATCGGCCAGTCCCGGACCAGCATGCCGGGCACCTTCCCGGAGCCCGTACCCGTGCCGGAGCCGGCCGGCGCCCCCGCCGCGAGCAGTTGACGCAGCGTCTGCGCGGCGTGGAAGAGCCCGTCCGCGCCGACGCCGGCCAGCGCGACCGTGTCCCGCCCGCCGGTACGGCCCACCGCCAGCCGGTAGCCGCCGTCGGGCAGGTCCCCGGCGGCCGAGGCGCCCAGGGCGCGCAGCGCGACCTCCGCGTCCGACCCCTGGAGCCGTACGACGAGGCCCCGGTCGGGCAGCGCCTGCCCGGGGGCCCGCTCGTGCAGGGTCCGTACGCCCGCCGCGCGCAGAGCGCCCCGGACCACCTCGACGGCGTACGGGTCCGCCCCGGCCGGCGCCACCACCACGGCCTCGGAGCCCACCGGGACCTCCCGCCCCGGATCGGCGTGGGCCGACTGCGGCCGGGGCCACACGGCGGGGCCCTCGGAGGCGGTTCGCGGGGGGTCGGAGCCCGGGTCGAGGGGCGGGCCGGGGGCGGTCGCGCCGGCGGGGACGGCCCCGCCGGTCGAGGCGGCGCCGGGTGCGCCGGCGGGCCCGCCGGTGCCGGGGCCCGTCGGTGTCCCGGAGGCCGCGAGGAACCCGAGGGGGGCCGAGGCCACCGATCCGCCCCACAACGTACCGAGCACGGCGACCGCCGCGGCGGCGCTCCGCTTCCTGCCCCTGAGCTGCACGGAGCCTCCCCGTTCGGCTTCGCGGCGGCGCGGGCCGCCTCGCACGCGTGATCCCGAGCCCACCACCCGTGCGGCGGGGGTGTCAATGAGGGTGGGGTGATCTGACCGGGAACCTTCAGGAATGCGGTGCCTCCGACTGGGTATGGCTGCGGTGTTCCTCGGCGGTGTTGCATGGGTGGATCCGGTCTTCGCGCACGAAGGAGTGCTCCCATGAATGCCCGTACCGCCACCGCCCCCGCCTCCACCCCCGCCTCCACCACCGTCACCCGTGCCCACGCACCGCTCGCCCACCTGCCCGCCCAGTCCGGGCCGGCGGAGGGCCCCCTCACCAGTGAGCCCCCGCTGACCGGTTCCGCGTTCGCGCCGCTGACCAGCGAACCCCCGCTCGCGGACGAGGCCCCGCTGACGAGCGAGCCCACCCTCCCCGCCGCGACCGCCGCGGGCTTCTAGACAGGGACATCGATGGACGACCTCGCCCGGCTCGCGGCCCACCACGGCGTCGCCGACAGCTACCGGCCCGCCGAGGAGGTCACCGTCGAGGTGCCCGACGCCACCGTCCGGGCGGTCCTCGCCCTGATGGGCGTACCGGTCGACACCGAGGAGGAGGTCCGGGCGTCGGTCGACGCCGCCGAGCGGGAGCGGGCCGAGCGGCCCCTGCCGCCGACGGTGGTGCACTGGCGCGGCGAGGACGCCCCGCGGGCGCTGGCCGAGCTGCCGCCCGGGACCCGGCTGCGGGTGACCCTGGAGGACGGCGCCGGCGAGGTGGCGTGGGACCCCGGACTGCCCCTCGGGGTGCACCGCCTGAGCGTCCGCACCCCCGACGGGCGCACCGCCGGGGCCACCCTGATCGTGGCCCCGGACCGGGCCCCGACCGCCCCGGAGCGGGCCCACGGGCTGCTCGTCCAGCTCTACTCGCTGCTCTCGGAACGCTCCTGGGGCATGGGGGACCTGGGCGACCTGGCGGAGCTGGCCCGCTGGGCGGCCCGCACCCACGGCGCCGACTTCGTCCAGGTCAACCCGCTGCACGCGGCCGTCCCCGGCACCCCGAGCGACCCCTCCCCCTACCGCCCCTCCTCGCGCCGCTTCCCGGACCCGGTGCACCTGCGGATCGAGGACGTCCCCGAGTACGCCGCCTGCCCCGAGCGCGAAGCCCTCGCCGCCCTGGCCGAACGGGGCGGCCGGCTGCGCCGCGAGGTGCTGGAGAAGGGCGCGCTGATCGACCGGGACGCGGTGTGGGAGCTCAAGCGGGCCGCCCTGGAACTGTTGTACGCCGTCCCGCGTTCTCCCGTACGGGAGGCCGCCTGGCGCGCGTTCCGGGCCGGACAGGGGGAGGCCCTGGAGCGGCACGCCGCCTGGTGCGCGACCGCGGCCGGGGAGGACCCGCGGGAGCGGGCCGACTTCCACGCCTGGCTGGTGTGGCTGACGGACGACCAGCTGACGGCCGCCCAGCGGGCCGCGCGGGAGGCCGGGATGGCCATCGGCGTCGTGCACGACCTGGCCGTCGGCGTGCACCCCGACGGCTCGGACGCGCTCACGGCGCCCTTCCACGCCCGCCGCGCCGCCGTCGGCGCCCCGCCCGACGCCTTCAACGCCCGCGGCCAGGACTGGGGACTGCCGCCCTGGCGGCCCGACGCCCTGGAGCGGGCGGCGTACGCCCCCTTCCGGGAACTGCTGCGCGGCGTGTTCCGGTACGCGGGAGCGCTGCGCATCGACCACGTGATGGGCCTGTTCCGGCTCTGGTGGATCCCGGAGGGTACCCCGCCCGCGCGGGGCGCGTACGTCTCCTACGACGGCGAGGCGATGCTGGCCGTCCTGGTCCTGGAGGCGCACCGGGCCGGGGCCGTGGTCGTCGGCGAGGATCTCGGGACCGTCGAGCCGCGGGTGCGGCGCGCGCTCGCCCGGCGCGGGATCCTCGGCACCTCCGTGCTGTGGTTCGAGCGGGACTGGTCGGGCGACGGAGAGCCGCTCGCGCCCGCCGACTGGCGGCGGGACTGCCTGGCCACGGTCACCACCCACGATCTGCCGCCCACGGCCGCGAAGCTGACCGGGGGCCACGTCGAACTGCGCGACCGCCTCGGCCTGCTGACCCGCCCGCTGGACGTGGAGCGCGGCGAGGACGCCGAGGACACCGCGGGCTGGCTGGGCCTGCTGGACGGCCTCGGGTTGGAGACCAAGACCGAGGAGGCCGCCGTACGGGCCCTGTACGCCTTCCTGCTGCGCACGCCCGCCCGGCTGGTCGGCGTATGGCTGCCGGACGCGGTGGGGGACCGGCGGCCGCAGAACCTGCCGGGCACCTGGGACCAGTACCCAAACTGGCGGTTGCCGATCGCCGACGGGGCGGGCCGGCCGCTGACCCTGGAGGCGCTGACGGCCTCTCCCCGGGCGAACGCCCTGCTGAGCGCGGTGCGGGAGGGGGCGCACCCCCGTACGGCACCCCCGGGCGCGCGCCCGCTTTAGGTGTTCGCTACGTTTGCACCGTGGACAAGAAGAACGCTCTGCGCGCCGGCGCCGTCACGGCCGGAACCGCGCTGATGATGCTGCTGATGACGTCTCCCGCCCTCGCGCTCACCCGCGACGACGGCGACGACCCGGGTCCGGGCCTGAGCATTGGCGAGACGCTCGGCCTGTTCGTGGCCGCTCCGATCGTGCTGTTCCTGGTCATCACGGGTCTCGTGATGGTCGGCGACAAGTCGCGCAAGCAGCAGAACGCGGGCTGACACCGGCCCGATCGGGGACCGTCCGACCGGACGGTCCTCCTTTCGACTTCCGGGCGCCGGAGGTCCGTGGAGCCGCCTTCGGGCGTGCTCCCGTGACCTCCGGCGCCTTGTCGTGCCCCGGAGCGTGCCCCGGATCGCGCTCCGGGGCACGCTCAGGATCCCGCTGCGGATCCCGTTCGGATCCCACTCCGGCATCCCCGCCCGTTCCCCGGCGTGATCAGGCCGGGACGTCGGCCAGGAGCCGGCGCAGCAGGTCCGAGAGCGCTTCGACCTCCTCGGGCGCGAAGCCGGTGAGCGCGGCGCGCTGCACTTCGAGACCCGCGGTGACCGCCTGGTCGACGACGGCCAGTCCGCGCTCGGTGATCGTCACCTGGAGCGCCCGCCGGTCGTGCGGATCGGGGCTGCGGGTGAGCAGTCCGGCCTTCTCCAACTTGTCCAGGCGGCCGGTCATGCCGCCGGTGGTGAGCATGAGCGTGGCGGACAGCTGGCGGGGCGAGAGCGTGTAGGGGGCTCCGGATCGGCGCAGGGTGCCGATGACGTCGAACTCCCCGCGGGAGATCCCGTGGCGGCCGTAGGCGTGCTCCATCGCCTCGCCCATGGCTTTGGAGATCCTGTAGATCCGCCCGAAGACGGCCATAGGGGCGGTTTCGAGTTCGGGTCGCACCGCGTACCACTGGGCGATGATCGCGTCGACGGCGTCCTTGCTGGCCTCGGTCATGGCGTCAGTATCCGGTTCCACTTGTTCGTTCGCAAGAAAGTTGCTTGACGAAAAGTAGCTTAGGGGTAAGCTACTTCCAAGTGAGCTACTTGGGGGAGTCAGTGATGAAGCGGTTCGGGAAGACGCGGTCCGGGAAGGCGCCGGAAGCGCGCGTGGCGGGGGAGAGGTCCCTGCTCGTGGGCGTCGGGATCAGCTCGATCGGGATCGGCATGTACATCCCGTTCTCGCTCGTCTTCTTCCACCACGTCACCGGCCTCTCCTTCGCCCTCGTCGGACTGGTCCTCACCGTGACCGGCCTCGCCGGACTGGCGTTCATGCCGCTGGCCGGCTCCGCGATCGACCGGTTCGGCGCCCGCCGGATCAACCTGGTCCTCTACGCGGTCCGCGCCCTCGGCTTCGCCCTCTACCCCTTCGCGCACTCCCTGCCGGCCTTCGCCGCCGTCGCGCTGTTCACCGCGCTCGCCGACCGCTCCTTCCCCGTCGTCCAGCAGTCGCTGATCGGGGAAGTGGCGCGCGGCGCCGCCCGCGACCGGCTCCAGGCCTCCCTCCGGGCCCTGCAGAACGCCGGCATGGGCGCGGGCGCCCTCCTCGTCTCCGGGGTGCTCGCCCTGTGGGGCACGGGCGGCTTCCAGTACACCGCCTGGGGCAACGCCCTCGCCTTCGCCCTCGCCGGACTGCTCGTCAGTCGGGTCCGCCCGGTCCGCGACGCCGAGGCCGACGCGGCCGGCGCCCCCTCCGCGAAGCGGGCGCCCGCCGGATACCGGATGGTGCTGCGCGACCGTCCCTTCCTCGGCCTGACCGCCGCCAACTTCCTCACCGCGCTGGGCTACGCCGCCCTCTCCGTCCTCTTCCCGCTCTACATCTCCACCTGGCTGCGCGGGCCCGACTCCCTCACCGGAGCCGCCTTCACCGTCAACACCGTCCTGTGCGCCGGCATCGGCGTCCTGGTCGCCGGCCGCGTCCGCCGCTCCGGCGCCCGCCGCACCCGCTCCGCCGCCCTCGGCTCCCTGCTCTTCGCCGCCGCCTTCATCGGCCAGATCGTCCTGGGCACCCTGCGCCCCGGCCAGACCGTCACCCTGGTCGCCCTGCTGGCCATCGTGGTCGTCTACACCCTCGGGGAGCTGATCCACAGCCCCTCCGGCGGCGCCCTGTCGGTCTCGGCCGCCCCCGAAGCCGTCCGGGGCCGCTACCTCGCCACCTACCAGCTGTCCTACTCCCTGGCCACCGCCCTCGCGCCGTCCCTGTTCACCGCGCTGCTCTCCGTCGACGGCCGGCTGCCGTGGGCCGTCCTCGCCGTCGCCGCCCTCGGCGCCGCGTACGCCCTGCTGAGGCTGGAGCGCCGGCTGCCCGCCGGGGCCGTGTACGCCGCCCCGCCGCTGACGGCGCCCGCGGTGACCCCGCGGCCGGCGCGCCCCGCCGCCGCCCCGGCGGCCTGAGCCTCCGGACCGCCGGACCGCCGGACCTCCGGACCGCCGGACCTCCGGACCGCCGGACCTCCGGACCTCCGGACCGTCCGACCGTCGACCGCCGGGCCGCCCCCGAACCTCCCTTTCGCCCGAGCCGTACGAGGAGTCACCGTGAACCGCCTCGCCACCGTCGCACTGACCGCGCTCGCCCCGATCTCCTGGGGATCCACCTACGCCGTCGCCACCGAACTCCTGCCGCCCGACCGCCCGCTGTTCACCGGGGCCATGCGGGCCCTGCCCGCCGGACTGCTGCTGGTCGCGCTCTCCCGGACCCTGCCCAAGGGCGACTGGTGGTGGAAGTCCGCCGTCCTCGGCACCCTCAACATCGGCGCCTTCTTCCCGCTTCTGTTCCTCTCCGCCTACCGCCTGCCCGGCGGGGTCGCCGCCGTCCTCGGCGCCGCCGGACCGCTGTTCGTCGTCGGGCTCGCCGCCCTGTTCCTCGGCGAGCGGGCCAGGGCGCGCACCGTACTGGCCGCCGTGGTCGGGGCGTTCGGCGTCAGCATGGTGGTGCTGAAGGCCGAGGCCGCGCTCGACCTCTTCGGCGTGATCGCGGGCGTGATCTCCTCCGCCTCCATGGCGGCGGGCACCGTGATGACCAAACGGTGGGGCCGCCCCGAGGGGGTCGGTCCGCTGGCGGTGACCGGCTGGCAGCTCACCGCCGGCGGGCTCGTCATCATCCCGATCGCCGCCCTCGTCGAGGGGGCGCCGCCCGCGCTCGACGGCAAGGCCTTCCTCGGCTACGGCTACATGATGCTGATCAACACCGGGATCGCGTACTGGCTCTGGTTCCGCGGCCTCGGCCGTCTCACCGCCACCTCCGTCACCCTGCTCGGCCCGCTGTCCCCGCTCACCGCCGCCGTCATCGGGTGGGCCGCGCTCGGCCAGTCGCTGACCCCCGTCCAGCTGATCGGCATGGCGATCGCCTTCGGCGCCACCGTCGTGGGACAGCTCCCGGGCCGCGAGCCGGAGCCCGCCCGGGAACCTTTCAGCTCAGCTGAAGGAACTGATCGAAATGATTCGATGGACCTGGGTAATGCCGAGGTGCGACGGTAGGGCGGACCCACCCACCACCACACCCCGAGGGGGAGACCACCCGTGGCCGTCGAAGGCGCCCGTACCGTCACACAGGAACCGCGGCAGGAGCGGCCGCAGGACCGGCCGCGGGGCGGGCCCGAGGGCCGCCCCGCCGGCCCCGGCACGGGCGGGACCGGCGGAAGGTTCACGGGGGCCGCCGGACTCGGCGTCCTGCTCGCCCTCGTCGCGACGGTCGTCTGGTCCGGCAGCTTCGTCGCCACCCGGGGCATGGCCGACACCGTCCCGCCCGTCCAGGCCGTCTTCTGGCGCTGGGTCATCGCCGCCGTCGTCGTCTCCCCCTTCGCCGCGCGCCAGGCCTGGAGGCAGCGGGCCCTGATCCGCCGCCACATCGGCTACGTCGCCCTCGCCACCCTCTTCGGCGTCACCCTCTACAACACCCTCGTCCACCAGGCCGGACTGACCACCTCCGCCGCCAACATGGGCATGATCATGGCCGCCTCGCCGGTCATCATGGCCGGCTACGCCCGCCTCGGCGGCGAACGGCTCGGCGCCCGCCGCACCTTCGGCCTGCTGCTCGCGGCCCTCGGCGTCCTGCTCTTGGTCGGAGACGGCTCGATCGGCTTCGACTTCGGCGCCGGCGACCTGTGGATGTTCGCCGCCGCCCTCTCCTTCGCCACCTACAGCGCACTGCTCAAGCGCAAGCCCGTCGAGATTGGCGGACTCGCCTTCCTGATCACCACCTTCGTGCTCGGCGCGCTGATGCTGGCCCCCGCCTACGCCGTCTCCGTCACCGTCCAGGGCGCCTTCACGCCCACCCCCGCCACCCTCGGCCAACTCCTCTACATCGGCGTCTTCTCCTCCGCCGTCGCCTTCTTCGCCTGGAACAAGGCCATCACCCTCATCGGGGCGGCCCGCGCCGGAGTCGTCTACTACCTCCAGCCGGTGTGCGTCGCCGGGCTCGGCCTGCTGCTGCTCGGCGAGGAGACCGGCCCCGCGCAACTGCTGTGCATGGCGCTGATCCTGGGCGGGGTCGGACTGTCGAGTGTCGCCCGGCGGTAGCTTCGGGTCCGTGACCGAATGGGACCTGAAGAAACTCCGGATCCTGCGGACCCTGGCCGACCGGGGCACCGTGACCGCGACGGCCGAGGCGCTGCACATGACGCCCTCGGCCGTCTCGCAGGCCCTGACCAACCTCGCCCGGCAGGTGGGGGTGCCGCTGCTGGAGGCCCAGGGGCGACGGGTACGGCTCACCGACGCGGCCCGCCTCGTACTGCGGCACACCGAGACCGTGTTCGCCCAGCTGGAACGGGCCGACGCCGAACTCGCCGGGTACCTCGCGGGCGAGGCCGGCGAGGTGCGGGTCGGGGCCTTCTCCACGGCGGTCCCGGTGCTGGTCGTCCCCGCCGTGGCCGCCCTGAGGCGCAGCCACCCGGGCATCGAGGTCCGCATCCGCGAGACCGAGGCCGCCGAGTCCTGGGAGCTGCTGTCCACCCGGGACGTGGACCTCGCGCTGTCCCTGGCCCCGCACGCGCCGGTCGGCGGCGACCCCCGCTTCACCCGGGTCACCCTGCTGGAGGACCCTCTCGACGTGGCCCTGCCGCCCGACCACCCGCTGGCCGCCGCCCCCGACCTGCGACTGGCCGACCTGGCGGCGGA
Organism: Streptomyces sp. NPDC103540; assembly: GCF_055584445.1. Classification (NCBI taxonomy): domain Bacteria; kingdom Bacillati; phylum Actinomycetota; class Actinomycetes; order Kitasatosporales; family Streptomycetaceae; genus Streptomyces; species Streptomyces sp. NPDC103540. The sequence goes on along the minus strand of NZ_JBVJMA010000001.1, from coordinate 751,353 downwards.
GCGGTGGATCTACGGGGGCAGCGGCCCCTGGTCGGAGATCACGCGCGGTGCCTGCGAGGCGGCGGGCTTCGTGCCGCAGCGGGCGCACACGGCGTCCGGGTGGACGGCGATCCTGGCCATGGTGGAGGCGGGGATGGGCGTGGCCCTGGTCCCCCGCATGGTCTCCGCCCGCGCCTCGGGCGTGACCGTACGCGTCCTCGACCGCGACCGGCCGACCCGCCACGTCATCGCCGCGCTGCGGCGCGGCGCCGAGAGCGGGCCCGCGGTCTCCCGGGTCCTGCGGGCCCTGCGCACGGCGGCCGAGAGGCTCGCGCAGACCTCGTAGGAGCGCGAAAGGGGGCGCGGTCGGGCCGCGCCCCCCCTGACCGGTGAGGGTCAGCCGCGGTCGGCGGCCGCCGCGTCGGCGGCCTGGGCGCGCAGGGCGCGCTCCACACCGGCGCGGGCCTCCGACACCAGACGGCGCAGACCCGCGTTCGGCTCGGCCGAGGCCAGCCAGGCGTCCGTGGCGTCCAGGGTCTCGCGGGAGACCTGGAGCGACGGGTAGAGGCCCACCGCCACCTGCTGCGCGATCTCGTGGCTGCGGGTGTCCCAGACCTCCTTGACCCGCTCGAAGTACGTGGCCGCGTACGGGGCGAGCAGGTCGCGCTGGTCGGTCTGGACGAAGCCGCCGATCACCGCCTCCTGCACCGCGTTCGGCAGGTCGCCGGAGTCCACCACCGAGGCCCACGCCTCGGCCTTGGCCTCCCGCGTGGGACGCGCGGCGCGCGCCGTGGCCGCGTGGCGCTCGCCGGCGGCCGTGGCGTCCCGCTCCAGCTCGGCCGCGACGGCCGGCTCGTCGAGGGTCCCGGTCGCGACGAGGCGCTCCAGGAACGCCCAGCGCAGCTCCGTGTCCACGACCAGGCCCTCGACGGTCGCGGAACCGTCCAGGAGCGCGGCCAGGTACGTCAGCTGCTCCTCGGTGCGGGCCGTGGCCGCGAAGGCCCGGGCCCACGCCAGCTGGTGGTCGCTGCCCGCCTCGGCCGCGAGCAGGTGCTCGCGGGTGGCCTCGGTCCAGGTCGCGAGGCCCTGCTCGCGCCACGCCGGGTCGGCGTACAGGTCCACGGCCAGCTTCACCTGACGGTGCAGGGACTGCACGACGCCGATGTCCGACTCCTTGCCGATGCCGGACAGCACCAGCGCCAGGTAGTCGCGGGTCGCCAGCTCGCCGTCGCGCGTCATGTCCCAGGCCGAGGCCCAGCACAGCGCGCGCGGCAGCGATTCGGTGAAGTCGCCGAGGTGCGCGGTGACGTTCGCCAGCGACACCTCGTCGAGGCGGACCTTGGCGTACGACAGGTCGTCGTCGTTGAGGAGCACGACCGTCGGGCGGGCCCGCCCGACGAGCTCCGGCACCGCCGTCAGCTCGCCGTCGATGTCCAGCTCGATCCGGTCGGTGCGGACCAGCTTGCCGTCCTGGAGCTCGTACAGGCCCACCGCGATGCGGTGCGGGCGCAGGACCGGCTCGCCCTTGGCGCCGGCCGGCAGGGCCGGGGCCTCCTGGCGGATCGCGAAGGCGGTGACGGAGCCGTTCTCGTCGGTCGTGATCTCCGGGCGCAGGACGTTGATGCCGGCCGTCTCCAGCCACGCCTTCGACCAGGCCGTCAGGTCGCGGCCGGAGGTCTCCTCCAGCGCGCCCAGCAGGTCGGACAGGCGCGTGTTCCCGAAGGCGTGCGCCTTGAAGTACGCCTGCACGCCCTTGAAGAAGGCGTCCTGGCCGACGTAGGCCACCAGCTGCTTGAGCACCGAGGCGCCCTTGGCGTAGGTGATGCCGTCGAAGTTGACGAGGACGTCGTCCAGGTCACGGATGTCGGCCATGATCGGGTGCGTGGACGGCAGCTGGTCCTGCCGGTACGCCCAGGTCTTCATGGAGTTGGCGAACGTGGTCCACGCGTGCGGCCACTTCGAGCCCTCGGCGTAGGCCTGGCAGGCGATCGAGGTGTACGTGGCGAACGACTCGTTCAGCCACAGGTCGTTCCACCACTCCATGGTGACCAGGTCGCCGAACCACATGTGCGCCAGCTCGTGCAGGATGGTCTCGGCGCGCACCTCGTACGCCGCGTCCGTCACCTTGGAGCGGAAGACGTACTGGTCGCGGATGGTGACCGCGCCCGCGTTCTCCATCGCGCCCGCGTTGAACTCCGGGACGAAGAGCTGGTCGTACTTGGCGAAGGGGTAGTCGTAGGCGAACTTCTCCTGGAACCAGTCGAAGCCCTGCCGCGTGACGTCGAAGATCGCGTCCGCGTCGAGGAACTCGGCCAGCGAGGGGCGGCAGTAGATGCCGAGCGGGACGGACTGCCCGTCCGGGCCCTCGTAAGAGCTGTGCACCGCGTGGTAGGGGCCCACGATCAGCGCCGTGATGTACGTCGAGATCCGCGGGGTCGGCTCGAAGGCCCACACGCGGTCCTTCGGCTCCGGGGTCGGGGAGTTCGAGATGACGGTCCAGCCCTCGGGAGCCGTCACGGTGAACCGGAACGTCGCCTTCAGGTCGGGCTGCTCGAAGCTGGCGAAGACCCGCCGCGCGTCCGGCACCTCGAACTGGGTGTACAGGTAGGCCTGCTGATCGACCGGGTCGACGAAGCGGTGCAGGCCCTCACCGGTGTTCGTGTACGCGCAGTCCGCGACGACGCGGAGCTCGTTGTCCCCGGCGGCCAGGTGCTTCAGCGCGATGCGGGAGTCCCGGAAGACGGCGGCCACGTCGAGCGACTTGCCGTTCAGGACGACCTCGTGCACGGCGGGCGCGACCAGGTCGATGAAGGTCTCGGCGCCGGCCTCGGCGGACCGGAAGCGCACGGTGGTCACGGAGGGGTACGTGCCGCCCTCCTGCGCACCGCTGAGATCGAGTTCGACCTCGTACGAGTCGACGGTGAGCAGCTTCGCCCGCTGCTGAGCCTCTTCACGGGTGAGATTCGTGCCAGGCACGCGGTCATCTCCTTTGATGGTGACGTTGCCCCGCCATCCTTCCACGCGGGCCACGTCACCGGGCAGGAGTAATCCACGGGCGAACGCCGCGTCCGTTTTCCGCCGGCTCCGCCCCGTTCGCGTGCCCACCCTGGGACGCATGAACCCGTACGCCGCACTCCCCATCGCCCCCGAGGCGCTCGCCGCACTGCGCTCGCGCGACGACGCCGACCGCCCCTGCCTGCCGTACACCGACCCGGAGGGAGACGCTCCGCTGCGCTGCTGCCTGCGGCGGAGCCGGGCCGGAGAGCACATCGCGCTCGTCTCCTACGCCCCCCTGCGCCGCTGGGCGCGCGGCGCCGGCGTCGATCCGGGCGCCTACGACGAACAGGGCCCGGTGTTCATCCACGCCGAGGACTGCGGCGGCCCGGCCGCGGCGGACGGCCCGCCCTTCGCCCACCCCGGCGCGTTGCGCGCCGCCCGCCGCTACGACGCCCGGGGCCGGATCCTCGGCGGCCGGTTCCTCTCCCTCGGCGAGGAACCGGCCGCCGAGATCGAGGACGCCCTGACCGAGGCCTTCGCCGACCCGCGGACCGCCCTGGTCCACGTGCGCGCGGTCGAGTTCGGCTGCTTCCTCTTCGAGGTCCGAAGGCTCTGATCCCGGACGGGGACGCGGAAGGGGGCGGCGCCGGCGCGGCGCCGCCCCCCTCACGCGGGCCGGGGCGGGATCAGCCGCGCAGCTCCTCGGCGACGAGCTCCGCGATCTGCACGGCGTTCAGCGCCGCACCCTTGCGCAGGTTGTCGTTCGACAGGAACAGTGCGAGGCCGTTGTCGACGGTCTCGTCCACGCGGATGCGGCCCACGTACGAGGCGTCCTTGCCGGCGGCCTGGAGGGGCGTGGGGATCTCGGACAGCTCGACGCCGGGCGCGTCCTTCAGCAGCTCGTAGGCGCGCTCGACGGAGACCGGGCGGGCGAAACGGGCGTTGACCTGGAGGGAGTGGCCGGAGAAGACGGGCACGCGCACGCAGGTGCCGGAGACCTTGAGCTCCGGGATCTCCAGGATCTTGCGGGACTCGTTGCGGAGCTTCTGCTCCTCGTCGGTCTCGAAGGAGCCGTCGTCGACCAGGTTGCCCGCGAGGGGGACCACGTTGTACGCGATGGGCCGCTTGTAGACCTGCGGCTCGGGGAAGTCGAGGGCCTCGCCGTCGAAGGTCAGCTGGTCGGCGGCCTCGGAGAGCGCGCAGGCCTGGCCCTTGAGCTCGGCGACGCCGGCCAGGCCGGAGCCGGACACGGCCTGGTAGGTGGTGGCGACCAGGGCGGTCAGGCCGGCCTCCTCGTGCAGCGGGCGCAGCACGGGCATCGCGGCCATGGTGGTGCAGTTCGGGTTCGCGATGATGCCCTTGGGGCGGTTCTTGATCGCGTGCGGGTTGACCTCGGAGACCACGAGCGGGACCTCGGGGTCGCCGCGCCAGGCGGAGGAGTTGTCGATCACGACGGCGCCCTGGGAGGCGACCTTCTCGGCGAGGGCCCGGGAGGTGGCGCCGCCGGCCGAGAACAGCACGATGTCCAGGCCGGAGTAGTCGGCCGCGGAGGCGTCCTCGATGGTGATCTCGCGGCCCTCCCACTCCACGGTGGAGCCCGCCGAACGGGCCGAGGCGAACAGCCGCAGCTCGTCCACCGGGAACTTCCGCTCGGCCAGAATGCCGCGCATGACTCCGCCGACCTGTCCGGTGGCTCCGACGATTCCGACCCTCACGGTGACTCCTTTTGGTACGTACGACGCGGGCGCGCGTGAGGCCATCATGCGTTCGACCCCACGAGCCTTGTCCAATCCATTGTCCGAGGTACGGACGGTGTCCCTCGTGTGAACCCGCGTGACGAGTCCGTGACGGCAGTGTTGCACGACCTCCGATGAGGCGTTTTGCCTGTTCAGGGCCGGTTAGCGTCCCTTCTGTCGCGTCCGCTATCCGGATGCGACGTACCAGAAGTCGAAACGCCGACCACGGGGAGAACCACCGTGCGGGACATCCGCCACCACCGCCGGTCCATACCGGCCCTCGCCGCCCTCGCGGCCGTCGCCGTCGCCGCGCCCGTCCTGATCGCCGCCGCTCCGGCGTCGGCCCACGAGCGCGCCCCGCGCGAGGGCCGGCTCGCCAAGGAGCTGGTCGAGGAGGTCACCGCGCGCGGCGCCTACCGCCACCTGGAGCGGTTCCAGAAGATCGCCGACGCCAACGGCGGCAACCGCGCCGCGGGCACCCCCGGCCACGCCGCCTCCGCCGCCTACGTCCACGACACCCTGAAGAAGGCCGGCTACCAGGTCTCCTACCAGGACTTCGACATCCACGAGGCGCACACCAGGACGGAGCGGACCACCCTCCTCGGCGCCGAACCGCGCGAGCTCGCCACGGCCGCCTTCACCTACACCAAGTCCACCCCCACCGGTGGACTGACCGCCCCGCTCGCCCTCGCCCGCGTGGACGACACCCCCGGCTGCACCGCCGACGACTACCCGGCGGGCGCGTTCGCCGGGAAGATCGCCCTGGTCAAGCGGGGCTCCTGCACCTTCGTGGAGAAGCAGAACGCCGCGGCGGCGGCCGGCGCCGTCGGCGTGATCGTCTACAACCACAGCGGCACCACCCCGGTCCGCGGCGGGTTCTCCACCCCGGCCGAGGGGATCATCCCGAGCGCCGGCATCACCCTGGCCGACGGCGAGGCGCTGACCGCCGCCGCCGCGAAGGGCGAGGTCCGGGTGCGCCTGGACCTGGACCAGGAGCACGTGAGGAAGACCACCCGCAACGTGATCGCCGAGACCCGCGGCGGTCGCGCCGACCGGGTGGTGACCGTGGGGGCCCACCTGGACTCCGTCGCCGAGGGACCGGGCATCAACGACAACGGCTCGGGCTCGGCCGGTCTGCTGGAGGTGGCCCTCAGGCTCGCCGACGAGGGGGCGAACAAGAAGGGCAAGGGCAAGCAGCCCGCCAACAAGGTGCGCTTCGCCTGGTGGTCGGCCGAGGAGCTGGGCCTGCTGGGCTCCGAGCACTACGTGGCGCAGTTGTCCGAGAAGCAGAAGAAGGACATCGCGCTCTACCTGAACTTCGACATGATCGCCTCGCCGAACCCGGCGCAGTTCGTCTACGACGGCGACGACTCGGACCGCACCGGAGCGGGCGCCGGCCCGGCCGGCTCGGCGCAGATCGAGGCGCTGATCAACGGCTTCCTCGACCGCAAGGGCAAGCCGCACGAGGGCAGCGACTTCGACGGCCGCTCCGACTACGGCCCGTTCATCGCGAACGGCATCCCGGCCGGCGGCACCTTCACGGGCGCCGAGGGCATCAAGACCCCGGAGCAGGCGAAGCGTTACGGCGGCAAGGCCGGGGCGCCGTACGACCCGAACTACCACGGGGCGGGCGACGACCTGAGGAACATCGACCTGGGGGCCTTCGACACCAACCTCGACGTGATCGCCCACGCGGTGGGCACCTACGCCCAGGACCTGAGCTCGCTCGGGAAGTGACGCGGTGACGCCGTGACGCCGTGACGCGGTGACGCGTCGGCGGCGGCGGGGGAATCCGGCCCGGGGGGCGGGGGAAAACGACGAAGGGGCGGGCGCCCGATGCGGGCGCCCGCCCCTCCGTCATGCGCTCACGCGGTCATGCCCTTACGGGAGGACCTTGTCGATCTGCACGCTGCCGGTGCCGGCGGCGGTGCCGCGGCCGTTGAGCAGCTGGACCTGGCCGAAGAACTGACGGCCCTCGGGGGCCGCGCTGTTGACCAGGACCTTCGCCGAGACCTGCGCCGAGGCGCCGGTGGCGAGGTTCACCGTGGCGGCCTCGTCGACCTGGACGGAGCCCAGACCGGCCGAGAAGAACACGTCGCGGTAGTCGTACGTGGTGGTGCCGGCCGGGACCGCGTAACCGATCACCTTGACGGTGTAGGTGCCGGCGGCCGGCTTGACCAGGCTCACGGCCTCCTCGGAGTCGCCGTCGGCGGCCGAGCCGACCTTGACGCCGTCCTTGTAGACCTCGAGGTCGAGGTCGGCGCCCGTGTCGGAGACCTTGCCGATCGCGACGTCGAGGCGCGAGACGCCCTCGCCGATCGTGACCTCGGAGGTGTGGGTCTCACCGTTGGCGATGGTCGGCTTGGCGACCTTCGCGCTGCCGAGCGGGCCACCGGCGAGCTTGCCGCCGGAGATGGCCGCGGCCTCGTTCTTGACGGTCCACTGGACCGGCGCCGGGGTGCCCTGCTTGACCTCGGGCAGGACCTTCACGGCCGGGTCGAAGCTCGCGCCGAGCACCGAGATGTCCAGCTTGAACGGGTTGTCGAGCAGCGGCGACGTACGGCGCGACTCGACCTCGATCTCCCAGACGCCCGGGACCGGCTCGTTGTACGAGCGCAGGTCGGGGCGGCAGGTGTTCGCCGGGTTGTCGTAGTTCGGGTAGCACTGCGTGGTCGCGCTGTCCTCGACGCCCACACCGTACGGGTGGATCGAGATGAAGCGCGTCTGGCTGCCCGGCTTCAGACCGCCGAGGGCGACCTCGAGGGTCTTGGTGCCCTGGGGGACGGTGACGAAGTACGACTTGTGGCTGTTGCGCTGGACGGAGGAGGTGTCCGACAGCTTGAAGGACGGCTTCGCCAGCGGGGTGGAGGCGACGACCGTGGCGAGGACCTGCTTGTCGATGCCCTCGGTGGTCGGGTCGTCGAGCTGGAGGATGCCGCTGTGGACGCCGGCCGACTTGACGTTGGCCTCGACCTTGATGGTGACGGGCTTGTTCAGCGGCAGCGTGACGTAGTCGTAGCCGCCGATGACCTTGAAGCCGTCGTTGGTGCGCCAGCTCAGGTTGTGGCGGGTGCCGTACTTGACGCCGGTGGTGCGGGTGACGACGACGTCGTAGACCTTCTTCTGGCCGACCTTCAGGCCGCCCTCGCGGTCGTAGATGCCGGTGCCGAAGCCCGGGGTCTTCAGGAACTGGTCGATCGCGGTGTCGACCGGCGCCTTGACGGTGAACTCCTCGGCCTTGGCGCCACGCTGGATGGCCTCCCAGGCGGCGGGGACGTTGAGCAGACCGGAGCCCTGGGCGTGCGCCGGGACGTCGTCGATCTTCTTCGCCGAGCTGGTGAGCGCGACGCGCAGGTTCGCCGGCTTCAGGGCGATGTTCGCCTGCTTGGCGGCGGAGATGAGCAGGGCGCTCGCGCCTGCGGCCTGCGGCGAGGACATCGAGGTGCCCTGGAGCATGCCGTAACCGGCCGGCAGGTTGTAGCCGGCCTCCTTCACGGGGGCGCCGGGCAGCCAGGTCTGGATGGTGTTGATGGCCGCGCCGGGGGCGGTGATGGTCGGCGTGAAGCCGCCGTCCTCACGCGGACCGCGCGAGGAGAACGGGAACATGTTGTACTTCTTGCTCACGCCGGAGCCGTAGTTGGCGGCCCAGGTCTCCTTGGAGACCGCCGCGCCCACGGAGACGACCTTGTCGGCCAGGCCGGGGTCGCCGATGGTGTTGACGCCGGGACCCTCGTTGCCCGCCGAGATGACGAGCTGGACACCGTAGGTGTCGATGAGGTTCTTGTAGAGCTCCGAGCGGGCGTTGTTGCCGTCGTTGAGCGCCGGCAGGCCACCGATCGACATGTTGACGATGTCGACGCCGCGGTTGACGACGAGGTCGATCATGCCCTCGGTCAGCGCGATGTTGGTGCAGCCGCCGGACCAGGAGCAGGCGCGGGAGGAGACGAGCTTGGCGCCCGGGGCCTGGCCGTTCATCCGGCCGCCGAAGAGGCCGTTGGCGGCGGTGATGCCCGCGACGTGCGTGCCGTGCTCGGACTCGATGATGCCGATGTTGACGAAGTCGACCTTCTTGCCGACCCAGTCCCCGCCCAGCGGGTCCATCGGGACGTCCTTGCGGATCTCGATCACGAACGGGATGCGCTCGGCGACCTCGGTCGCCGGGTTGTCCGTGCCGAACCAGCCGATCTGGTAGCCGTCCTTGTACGGCTTCATCGGCTCGTTGTTCGTGAAGTCGTTGTCCTGGTCGGTGTCGACGCGGACGGTCCCGGCGACCGGGTCGTAGAGCATGCCGAACCGGTCGGTGGTGTCACCGTCGCGGTTGACGTCGCCCTTCATGTCACCGGTGGCGGTGATCGACTCGGTGAAGCGGCTCCACTGGAAGGTGCCCTCGGGGGCCTTCCAGTTGGCGCCGCCGGCGCTGAACGCGCCGCCCGCGGAGGTGACGGGGGTGACCTGGGGGCGCCAGGTCGCGTCGTTGTCCGTGATCGGGTCGGTCGCGGTGACCCAGTCGACGATCTTGCGCTCGCCGGTGGTGGTCTTCTGGAGCGCCGGGTGGCCGACGTCGACGCCCGAGTCCATGATGCCGATGGTCACGCCCCGGCCGTCGGCCGTGGGGTTCTTCTTGACGAAGTCCACCGAACCGGTCTCGAAGGACGGGTTGTACGGGTTCTTCGCCGGAGTGTTCTTGTCCGGCGCCGCGTACGTCTCGGAGGCGGTCTTCTTGACCGTTCCGGTCTCGCGGTCCGACTCCGGACGGGGGTCCGGCAGCTGGATCTCGTGGCGCAGGTCGACACCGTGCACGGAGTCGAGCTTGACGGCCGACTTCAGCGCGGCTTCCGCCCTGTCGGTCGGCAGGGTGGCGCGGACGTAGCCGAGCTGGTCGTACGTCCGGCCCACCGAGGCGCCCTGGACGGTACCGAGCTGGTCGGCGACCTGCTTGGTCTGTCCGGGGGCGGTCGCGACCATGACGGTGACGGTCGCGTCACCCTTGGCCTTGGCCTCCTGGAGCAGTTCGACGTCGGCCGAACCGAGCTTCTGGTCGGCCGACTTGACCGGCGGGGTGGCGGGGGTGGTGGGGCCGTCCGCCGCGAAGGCGGGCATCGCGCCGGTGGCGCACAGCGCGGCCACGAGGCCCGCGGCCGCCGCGACGCGGGCCACGCGCCTGGCGCCGGGTATCGCCCCGGTGGTGGAGCCGGTGGAGTCGAGGGTCATCAGCATCCCTGGCTAAGTGAAAGATACGGTCCGGAATTCGGTGCCGGATGACCGGTCAGCTTTGCGCAAGTGACAGCTGTTTGGGGAGTGTTGTTATTGACCGAGACCTGACATGGCGGAAACCCGCCGGCGCGGTGAACGCGCCGGCGGGGAGATACCCGGGCAGGATCGGGCGAAGCGAAGGGCTATTCGAGTCGATTTATCGACTTCTCGGCCTCAGTGGGCGGTCGGGTCGGGGTCGCGTCCCGCCATAGGTGTGACACATTCCGATCATTCAGCGCACGCGCGTGCGCGCGTAATGCCGGGACGCCTTCGCGCGGTTGCCGCACGCGGCCATCGAGCACCAGCGCCGGGTGCCGTTGCGCGAGGTGTCGTGGAAGTGCAGGACGCAGCTCTCGGAGGCGCACTTGCGGATCCGGTCGGGCGAACCGCCCAGCAGTTCCAGGTAGTCGCGGGCCGCGAGCCAGGCGGGCCCCCAGGCGGGATCGGCGAACTCGGCCCGCTCGCCCGGACCTTCGGCGGTGAGGGTGGCACGGATGCGCCCGTGCTCCAGGACCGCGTCGACCAGGGCGCGCGCGCCCGCGTCCGCCGGGTCGGCCACCGCGCGGGCGAGCGACTCGCGCGCGGTCAACAGGTGGACGAGGGTCGCGGCGTCGGCGCGGAAGCGGTCGGCCAGGCCGACGCCGTTCAGCCACACCGCCAGGCCCTCCACGCGGGTCAGCCCGAAGGCCCCGGCGAAGAGGTCCGCCACCGTGCCGTCGTGCATCCAGCGCGTGTTCAGCAGGTCGAGCGAGAGCGGCTCGCCCGTCAGGGGGCGGGGGTCGGGGGTGGTGTGCGCCGTCATGTCCGTCTCCTCGCTCGGCTAACCCCTCAAGGGTACGTGACCGGTTGACGCCTCCGCCCATAACCCTTAATCTCGATTTGAAAGGTTAGGGATCCCGGGGCCTCCGGGATCTCCTCCGCCTGGGGAAGGGAACCCGTCATGACGACCGCCGTCGGCTCGCTCCGTACCGGACACGTGGGCCTGAACGTCACCGACCTGGACCGCTCGCTCGCCTTCTACCGGCAGGCCCTGGGCTTCGACCTGCTCGGCGAGGGCAAGGAGGAGGACCGGCGCTTCGCCTTCCTCGGCCGGGACGGCGAGCTGGTCCTCACGCTCTGGCAGCAGGCCGCCGGCCCGTACGCGTCCACCGCGGCCGGTCTGCACCACCTCGCCTTCTCCGCGGACGCGGTCGAGGAGGTGCGGGCGTACGAGGAGCGGCTGCGCGGCCTGGGCGTCGCCTTCGCCCACGAGGGGGTCGTGGCCCACCGGGAGGGGTCCGCCTCGGGCGGGATCTTCTTCCACGACCCGGACGGGACCCGCCTGGAGATCTCCGTGTCCACCGGGGTCGAGGGCGCCTTTGCCCCCACGGGGTCCGCCCCCACCTGCGGGTTCTTCTAGGGCCTGTCGGGCTGCCGACGGGGCCGCCCGTTCGTCGTCGAAGAGGGGAGAGGGCCGTGGAGCGCTACCACCGGGGTTCGCTGGACGTACAGGAGAGGGTCGGCGTCCGGGAGGCGGCCGAGCACGTCGGCCGGGCGATCGGCGCGGACATCAAGGACGTCGCGGCGCGGTTCCTGACCGAACAGCCGCACCTGGTCGTCGGCGCGGCCGACGGGGAGGGCCGACTGTGGGCCTCGCTCATCGCCGGCGCGCCCGGGTTCGTCCGGGCGACCGCGCGGGACCGGATCGCGGTCCTCGGCGGTCCGCCGGTCGGGGACCCCCTCGCGGAGGCGCTCGCCCTGGCCGGTGCCCCGGTGGGCACCATCGCCCTCGACCCGCGCACCCGCCGCCGGATGCGGCTGAACGGGATGCTCGACGTCGCCCCGGGCGGTTTCGCGGTACGGGCGCGGCGGGTCTTCGCCAACTGCCCGAAGTACCTCCAGCGGCGACAGCCGGTGGAGCGGGTGCTCGAAGGGCCCGGAGTGCTGCGGCGCGGGCCGGCGCTCGTCCCGGACCAGGAGCGGGCGGTGCGCGCCGCCGACACCTTCTTCGTCGCCACCACCGACGGGGCCGACGGGTTCGACGCGAGCCATCGGGGCGGCATGCCCGGCTTCGTCGAGGTGCTCTCGCCGACGGAGCTGACCTGGCCGGACTACCCGGGCAACGCGATGTTCCTGACCCTGGGGAACCTGGCCGCCGACGAGCGGGCGGGCCTCCTGTTCCCCGACTGGGAGGGCGGGGGCGTGCTCCAGCTGAGCGGGCGGGCCCGGACCGAGTTCGGCGCGGACGGGCAGCGGCTCGTGCGCTTCACCGTGGACGCGGTCGTCGAGGCCCTGCACCCGGGGCGGCTGCGCTGGAGCGGGCCGGAGTACTCCCCGGCCAATCCGCCGCCGCCGGCTCACCGGGGCAGCACGACCAGGTAGGCGGCGGGTTCGCGGTCGTCGGAGGCGGTCAGGGCGGTGCGTACGACGGCCGCCTGCTGCTCCGGCCAGTCGCGCAGCTTGCGGGGGGTCAGGTACAGGACGGTCACCCCGAGGCGCTCCAGCGTCTCGCGCTTGCGGACCGCCTCCGCCCAGTCCTCGTCCTCGCCCTGGCGGGGCGCGCGGGTGTCGATCTCGACGGCCACGGCCTGCTCGGGCCAGTACGCGTCCACGCCGCCGAGGTGCGGGCCGCCGGGCAGGCGCAGGTCCACGTTCCAGACGGGCTCGGGGAGTTCGTAGCCGCGCACCAGTTGGTACAGCCGGTCCTCGGCGATGGCCCGGCCCTCGGCGAGGAGGGACTCGACGGCGTCGACCACGTGCGGTCGGTTCAGCAGCCGGGCCACGGTCAGCTCCCGGACGACGGCCGTCGGCTCGCAGTGCCCGGCCCGGACGGCCTCGCTGAGCACGCGGCGCACCGTGCCCGCGTCGGAGAGCTGCGCCACGGCGTCGGCGACGGCCCGCGCCACGGGGGCCACCGGCAGTCCGGTGACCTCCACCGGGCGGGGCGGGGTGTGCGCGCGGACGACGCGGACGTCGCCGGTGGAGCGCAGCCGACGGGTGTTCGGGACGAGCACGTCGATGTGCGAGAGGGCGAGCAGCGCGGGGGCGGAGGAGAACCGGTAGAGCGCGAGGGCGGCCAGCCCGGTGATCATCACCTCGCCGCTGCCGCGCCGGCCGGCGTACAGCAGGGCGGCGTGGAGCCGCTCCTCGCTGGTCGCGGGGCCGGAGTGGAGCAGGAACACCCCGGGCAGCACCTGCTGCCAGGGCCGGCCCGCCGCGTCGGAGGCGCTGACGCCGTGCTCGCGGAGCTGGGCGACCGTCAGGACGCGGGGGCGGCTGGCGGTGAGGTGGGCGAGGGGGAGGGGTGCGTTCTGGTTCATGACGCGGTGATTCCCTCAGGCCATGGCCTTGCTAACGCCTGTTACACGTTCGTCGACAAATGCGGACAAGACGGGGCTAAAGTACGGGCGTTCGACTGCCGATGACGTGCCCCCGTTCGGCCCCACCCTCTCCGGTCGCACCTCCGGGCCCCACCCCCTCGGAGCTGCCCCCCGGGCCCACCACCTCGGGCGCGGCACGGGACGGCCCCCGCCCCCGCCCCGCCCCGCCCCGGTGCGGGGTGGGGGCGGGGGCCGGTGCGCGTCGTCAGGCGTCGCGGGACTGGGCGCGCAGCGCGCGGGCCAGGTCGTCGCGGGACTCCAGGACCAGTCGCCGCAGCGCCGGCGCCGCGTCCGCGTGCGCCGCGAGCCAGGCGTCCGTCGCCTCCAGCGTGGCCGCGGAGTCCTGGAGCGAGGGGTAGAGCCCCTTCACCACGTGCATGCCGATCTGGATCGAGCGCCGTGCCCAGATGCCCTCGATCACCTCGAAGTAGCGGTCGGTGAACCCGGTCAGCAGGTCCCGGCGCGAGGGCTGCTGCATCCCGTCGATGGTCGCCTCGACCAGCGCGTTCGACAGCGCGTCCGACTCGACGACCGCCGCCCAGGCCTGGTCCTTGACCGCCGCCGAGGGCCGGGCCGCCAGGCACCGCACCTGGTGCCGCCTGCCCGAAGCCGTGTCGTCGCGCGCCAGTTCGGCCTCGATCGCGGCCTCGTCCACGGCGCCGTGCGCCGTCAGCGGCAGCAGGAAGTCCCACCGCAGCTCCTGGTCGACGTCGAGCCCGTCGATGCGCGCCGAACCGTCCAGCAGCCCCAGCAGCAGCTGGAAGTCCCCCTCGGAGGAGGCGCTCGCCGCGAAGAAGCGCGCCCAGGTCAGCTGGTGCTCCGAGCCGGGCTCGGCCAGCCGCAGTTCGTGCAGCGCGCCCGCCGCGAGCTCCCGCCCGCCGCGCTCGCGCCGCTCGGGCGCCGCGTAGTGCGTGACCGCCGTCAGCGCCTGCGCGTGCAGCATCTGGAGCACGCCGACGTCGCTCTCCCGGCCCGCGTGCGCCAGTACCAGCGACAGGAAGTCCCGCGCCGGCATCAGCGCGTCCCGCGTCAGGTTCCACAGCGCCGACCAGCACAGCGCCCGCGCCAGCGGGTCGGTCAGGTCGCCCAGGTGGGCCCGGAGCGTGTCCAGGGAGCCCTCGTCGAAGCGGATCTTGCAGTACGTGAGGTCGTCGTCGTTGACCAGGATCAGGTCGGGACGGTCCAGTCCGGCCAGTTCCGCCACCACCGTCCGGGCCCCGGCCACGTCCGTCTCGGCCCGCGCGTAGCGCACCAGCGTCCCGTCGGCCTCCAGCCGGTAGAGGCCGACCGCCACCCGGTGCGGGCGCAGTTCGTCGCCCTCCTGGAGGACCGCCAGCTCGGTGAGGCGGCCGGCGGCGTCGTAGGTCGCCACCGGGGTCAGCGTGTTCACCCCGGCCGTCTGGAGCCAGGCCCGCGACCACTGCGCCATGTCCCGCCCGGAGACCTCGGCGAGCACCGACAGCAGGTCCTGGAGGGTGGTGTTCCCGTAGGCGTGCGCCTTGAAGTAGCGGCGGGCGCCCTCCAGGAAGGCCTCCCGGCCCACGTAGGCGACGAGCTGCTTGAGGACCGCCGCGCCCTTGGCGTAGGTGATCCCGTCGAAGTTCAGCTTGGCGTCCTCCAGGTCACGGATGTCGGCCGTGATCGGGTGGGTGGAGGGCAGCTGGTCGGCCCGGTAGGCCCAGGCCTTGCGGTTGTTGGCGAAGGTCACCCAGGCCTGGTCGAAGCGGGTGGCCTCGGCCAGCCCGAAGGAGCCCATGAAGTCCGCGAAGGACTCCTTCAGCCACAGGTCGTCCCACCACTTCATGGTGACCAGGTCGCCGAACCACATGTGGGCCATCTCGTGCAGGATCGTGTTGCACCGGCGCTCGTAGGAGGCCTGCGTCACCTTGCCCCGGAAGATGTACTCCTCGCGGAAGGTCACCATCCCCGGGTTCTCCATCGCGCCCAGGTTGTACTCCGGCACGAAGGCCTGGTCGTACTTCCCGAAGGGGTAGGGGTAGTCGAAGATCTCGTGGAAGAGGTCGAAGCCCTGCTTGGTGACGAGGAACACCTCGTCGGCGTCGAAGTGCTTCGCGAGCCCCTTGCGGCACATCGCGCCGAGCGGGATCGTCAGGTCCCCGCGCGTGTAGGTGTCCGTCACGTAGTGGTACGGCCCCGCGACCACGCAGGTGATGTACGTGGAGATCGGCGCGGTCTCGGCGAAGCGGCGGGTGAGCCCCTCGCGGGACTCCTCGACGCCGTTGCTCCACACCTGCCAGCCCTCGGGCGCGGTCACCTCGAAGCGGTACGGGGCCTTCAGGTCCGGCTGCTCGAAGTTGGCGTACACGCGGCGGGCGTCCGCCGGCTCGTACTGGGTGTAGAGGTAGACCTCGCCGTCCTCCGGGTCGACGAAGCGGTGCATGCCCTCGCCGGTGCGGCTGTAGGCGCAGTTCGCGTCCACCACCAGCGTGTTCTCGGACGCGAGGTCGGCCAGGGCGATGCGCGCGCCGTCGAAGACCTCGGCCGGGTCCAGGGCGCGGCCGTTGAGGGTGACGGAGTTCACGGAGGGGGCGATGAGGTCCGCGAAGGAGGAGGCGCCCGGGGCGGCGGACCGGAACCGGACGGTGGTCACCGACCGGAAGGTGCGGGGACCCTCGGACGGTTCGGCCTCGTCCACCGCCGACGTCAGGTCGAGCACCACCTCGTACCCGTCGACGGACAGCAGCTCGGCCCGCTCGCGGGCCTCCTCGCGGGAAAGGTTCTCACCGGGCACGTGCACTCCTTCGTGCGTGATCGCGTTCTTCGGTTCGAATCCTCCCACGGGGGAATGCGGGCGGGCCCGGTCTGGTTGGCGATGGGGATGGTGACGAGCAACGCCTTATGACACGAGGAGAGACATGGCCGACACTCAGGTGAGCGAGAAGACCCCGGTCGACTTCTGGTTCGACCCGCTCTGCCCCTGGGCCTGGATGACGTCGCGTTGGGTGCTCGAGGTCGAGAAGCTCCGCGACATCGAGGTGCGCTGGCACGTGATGAGCCTGGGCGTGCTCAACGAGAACAAGCTCGACGAGCTGCCGGAGTCCTACCGCAAGCTGCTGGGCCCCGAGGCCTGGATCCCCGTACGCGTGGTGACCGCCGCCGAGCAGAAGTACGGCAAGGAGATCACCGGCAAGCTCTACACCGCGCTCGGCACCCGCATCCACAACCAGGGCCGCGGCAACACCCACGAGGTCATCGTGGAGGCCCTGGAAGAGGTCGGCCTCCCCGCGGAGCTGGCGAAGTTCGGCACGACCGACACCTTCGACGCGGAGCTGCGCGCCTCGCACAACGACGGCATCGAGCGCGTCGGCCAGGAGGTCGGCACCCCGGTGATCTCCGTGCCCGGCTCGGACGGCAAGGACGTGGCCTTCTTCGGCCCGGTCGTCACGCCCACCCCGCGCGGCGAGGACGCCGCCCGCCTGTGGGACGGCACCCTCCTGGTCGCCTCCACCCCCGGCTTCTTCGAGATCAAGCGGACCCGCGACAAGGGCCCCAGCTTCGAGTAGTCGGTACCCGACGCGTACGAAGGCCCCCCGCGAGTCACGTCCTCGCGGGGGGCCTTCGCTGTACACGTCCGCCGGTGAAGGTTGAGAAGACGATCACGAGGCGGACGGGCCTGTGGACGAGCCGGAGATCAGCCCTTGACGGGGATCAGCAGCGGGGTGTTCGCCTTGGCGTCGGTGTAACGCTTCGCCACGTCCTGCCAGTTGACGACGTTCCACATGGCCTCGATGAAGTCCACCTTCTGGTTCTTGTACTGAAGGTAGAAGGCGTGCTCCCAGGCGTCGAAGACCAGGATCGGGGTGCTGGCCACGCCGATGTTGCCCTGGTGGTCGTAGACCTGCTCGACGACCAGACGGCCGCTGACCGGCTCGTAGGCGAGCACGCCCCAGCCGGAGCCCTGCGTGGCGGAGGACGCGAAGGTCAGCTGCTTCTTGAACTTCGCGAAGGAGCCGAAGGACTCGGTGATCGCGTCAGCCAGGTCGCCCAGACCGTCGGCCGCGGTCGGCTCGCCGCCGCCCTCGCCGGTCTTCGGGCTGGCCATGTTGTGCCAGTAGATGCTGTGCAGGATGTGGCCGGAGAGGTGGAACGCGAGGTTCTTCTCAAGGCCGTTGAGAGCGCCCCAGTTCTCCTTGTCGCGGGCCTCCGCCAGCTGCTCCAGCGTGTTGTTGGCGCCGGTGACGTAGGCCGCGTGGTGCTTGTCGTGGTGCAGCTCGATGATCTGCGGGTTGATCACCGGCTCCAGCGCCGCGTAGTCGTACGGAAGCTCAGGAAGCGTGTAGATGGCCATGCGTGTATTCCGGTCCCCTCAGCGTGCCAATCGCTAATTGCAATTAATGCGCAACTGCACGCTAGCAGTATCTATTCCGGCCCACGAGTAAGGGTCACCTCTCTTGTCGCTCCCCACGGAACGGCGGAGGCCGGGCCCATGCGATCGCATGGGCCCGGCCTCCGACCTGCCGTTCGGTGCGGTACTGACGGGGTGTGGGGCGCACCGGACGGAAGCCTCTATCCGGCCGGCGACGGCCGACCGTGCTCCTCGCGGGCCTGCGCCCGACGCTGCATCACGTACCCGGTGGCGGCGAGGGCCACGGTCAGGCCGCCGGTGAAGAGCACCTGCACCCGGGTGTCCCCGTCGAGCGCCATCAGGACCAGCACGCCGACGACTCCGGCCAGCGCGACCCACGTCAGGTAGGGGAAGCCCCACATCTTCACGACGAGCCTCTCGGGGGCCTCGCGCTCCAGCCGGCGGCGCAGCACGAACTGGGAGACGGCGATGAAGCCCCAGACGATGAGGATGACGCCGCCGACCATGTTCAGCAGCCAGGCGAAGAGGGTGTCCGGGTACCAGTAGGAGAGGAGCACGGTGACGAAGCCGAAGCCGGAGGAGGCGAGCACGGCCCGGCGCGGCACGCGGCCGCTGACCTTGGCCAGCGCCTTGGGGCCCTGGCCCCGGGAGACCAGCGAGTAGGCCATGCGGGAGGAGCCGTAGATGTTGGCGTTCATCGCGGACAGCAGGGCGATCAGGATGACCACGTTCATGATCTGGCCGGCGGCCGGGATGCCCAGGTGGTCCAGGGTGGCCGCGTAGGGGCCCTGTCCGGTGACGGCCGGGTCGTTCCACGGCAGCAGGGTGACGATGACCAGCATCGAGCCGACGTAGACGATCGCGATGCGCCACATGGTGGTCTTCACGGCCTTGGCCACGCCCTTGACCGGGTCGGCGGACTCGGCGGCGGCGATGGTCACCGTCTCCAGGCCGCCGTACGCGACGACGGACGCGAGCAGACCGACCAGCAGGCCGTCGATCCCGTTCGGCAGGAAGCCGCCGTCGTGCAGCAGGTTCGCGGAGCCGGGGGAGGCGGTGCCGGGCAGCAGGCCCAGGATCGCCAGGGTGCCCAGGCCCAGGAAGAGGGCGATGGCGCCGATCTTGAGGGCGGCGAACCAGAACTCGAACTCGCCGAAGTTGGAGACGGCCGCCAGGTTGCTGCCGCAGAAGAAGGCCATGAAGACCAGCACCCACATCCACGACGGGGTGCCGGGGAACCAGCCCGTCATGATGTGCGCCGCGCCGATCGCCTCGATCGCCACGCCCACGCACAGCAGGGTCCAGAACATCCAGCCCGCCGTGAAGCCGGCCCAGGGGCCGATGGCCCGGTCGGCGTGGACGGAGAAGGAGCCGGAGGCCGGGTTGGCCGCGGACATCTCGCCCAGCATCCGCATCACGAACATCACCAGCAGCCCCGAGGCGGCGTACGCCAGCACGATCGAGGGACCGGCGGCCGCGATGCCGGCGCCCGAGCCGACGAAGAGGCCCGCGCCGATGACCCCGCCGAGGGCGATCATCGAGAGGTGGCGCTGCTTGAGGCCGTTGCCGAGGGGGGAGGTGCCCGCGGGGTGCGGGGCCTGCGGCCGTTCGGGGGGAGCGAGGGTGCCGTTCTGGCTCATGGGAGGGGACCTGTCCGGTGTGCGGGGGTCGTGCGCGTTCTCGTGGTGAGGCGCCCCAGTCTGCCGACTGTCCGATTACCGGACGTTTTCTGTCCGCTATCCGGACTCCGGGTTCACGGATGGTGAGCGCGTCCGTACGCTCGCGGGGGCCCGGTGGAAGGCGCCGGGCCTTGCGCGAGAGGGGTACGGCGATGGGCGACACCGTCAGGGACATGGGCTCCACCGGCCGGGGCGTGCTCGTCACCGGCGCCTCCCGGGGCATCGGCCGGGCGGTCGCGGCGGCGTTCGCGCGCCAGGGGGACCGGGTCGCGGTGCACTGCTCCGCGCCGGGCCCGGACGCCGAGGCCACCCTCGCCGCGCTGGAGGGGGAGTGGCACGTGCTGCTCGCGGCCGACCTGGCCGACCCCGCGCGGGTGGAGGCCCTGGCCGACGAGGCCGAGGAACTGCTCGGCGGGGTGGACGTGCTCGTCAACAACGCGGCCGTGATGGTCGCGCACCCGCCCGCCACGACCTCGTACGCGCGGTGGCAGGAGGCCTGGCGGCGCACCGTCGACGTGAACCTGTTCGGCGCCGCGAACCTCAGCCACCGCGTGGCCCGCCACATGATCGACGGGGGCCGTCCGGGCCGCATCGTCAACGTCGGCTCGCGCGGGGCCTTCCGGGGCGAACCCGACCACCCCGCCTACGGGGCCACCAAGGCCGCGCTCCACGCACTGGGCCAGTCCCTCGCCCTGGCCCTGGCCCCGCACGGGATCGCCGTCGCCTCCGTGGCCCCCGGCTTCGTCGCCACCGAACGGGTCGCCGGCCGGCTGGAGGGGGCCGAGGGGGCGGACATCCGGGCCCAGAGCCCCTTCGGCCGGGTCGCGGAGCCCGAGGAGATCGCCTCGGCCGTGCTCTACCTGGCCTCACCCGGCGCGGTGTGGAGCTCGGGCGCGATCCTCGACGTCAACGGCGCCTCCCACCTGCGCACCTGACGGCCGCGCACACTCGGCCGCGGCGTGCGCCGCCCCGCACCCGCACCCGCGCCCGGACGCGCCGGACCCCCGCGCCGTCGGGCGGCGCGGGGGTCCGGGGTGAGGGGTTCGGGGGTGGGCGTACGGGGGTGAGGCGTACGGGGATCCGGGGTCAGGCGGCCTCGGCCTTGCGGGCGCGGATCTCCCGCACCCACGCCACCAGCAGCACGGCCGCCGCCGCGCCGGTGGACCACAGCAGCTGCGGTCGCGCCGAGTCGTCGAACAGCATCAGCACCAGCACCGCCGCCATCCCCAGCAGCGCCGTCCACGTCAGGTAGGGGAACAGCCACATCCGCAGCGTCAGGCGCTCCGGCATGTCCCGCTCCAGCTTCGGCCGCAGGCGCAGCTGCGAGACGGCGATCAGCGCCCACACGAACAGCAGCACCGCGCCGACCGCGTTCAGCATGTAGAGGAAGACCGTGTCCGGCCACAGCAGGTTCAAGACCACCGACACGAACCCGAAGGCCACCGAGGCGAACACCGCCCGGCGCGGCACCCCGCCGCCGGAGACCTTCAGCAGGGCCCTCGGCGCCTCGCCCCGCTCGGCGAGCGAGAAGATCATGCGCGAGGAGCCGTAGAGGTTCGCGTTCAGCGCCGACAGCAGCGCCACGAACACCACGATGTTCATGATCTGACCGGCCGCGGGGATGCCGATGGAGTCGAGGACGGCCACGTACGGGCTCTGGCCCGGCTCCAGGGAGTCCCACGGCAGCAGGGTCACGATGACCAGCATCGAGCCGACGTAGAAGAAGAGGATGCGCCACACCGCGCTGCGCACGGCGCGGGCCACCGAACGGGCCGGGTCGTCGGACTCGGCCGCCGCGATGGTGACGACCTCCAGGCCGCCGAAGGCGAAGATGACGGCGAGCATGCCGGCGACGACCCCGCCGAAGCCGGCCGGGAAGAAGCCGCCGTCACCGGTCAGGTGGGCCAAGCCGACCGGGTCCGTGTCGGGGAGCAGGCCGAAGATCGCCAGGGTGCCCAGGATCAGGAACAGCACGATCGCGCCGACCTTGAGGGCGGCGAACCAGAACTCGAACTCGCCGAAGTTCTTCACGGCCGCGAGGTTGCTGACGGTGAAGACCACCATGAAGATCAGCACCCAGACCCACTGGTCGACCGAGGGCAGCCAGCCGTTCGCGATCTTCGCGGCGCCGGTGGCCTCCACGGCGAGCACCACGACCAGCAGGAACCAGTACAGCCAGCCCGCCGAGAAGCCGGCCCAGCGGCCGAGCGCCTTCTCGGCGTAGACGGAGAACGAGCCCGAGGCGGGCATCGCGGCCGACATCTCGCCGAGCGCCCGCATCACCAGCATCGCGAGCGCGCCCGCGAGCAGGTACGAGCAGATGATCGCCGGCCCGGCGATGCCGATGCCGGCGCCGGAGCCGACGAAGAGACCGGCGCCGATGACGCCGCCGAGCCCCAGCATGGTCAGGTGGCGCTGCTTGAGGCTGTGGCTCAGGGGTTCCGGGGGCAGGTCGGTGTCGACGTCGGGTGGTTCGGGCAGGCGGTCGCGCATGAGGATGCTCGTACTCTCGATCGGCCAAGCGGCGCCGTGGGGCTGTGGGGCCGCACCAGGGGTCGGCGGGGGATGGGCAACGGTTGGCGGGAACCTACAGTCTGGCTGGAGGACGGCTGTAGGAGCAAAAAGGACGTGTCGTAGAAGATAGGCCGTGACGCGGATCACGCCAACTCGGGTGTGAGGTCAGCTCTTTGTGCGGTCTCCACCAAACCGGGCAGTCGGGCTTTGTCCCCGTCGCCGGCGGCGCCGGACCGCGGCGCGCACTAGCCTCGCGGTGTCCTGTCGATCACCACCCCGCGGAGCCCCCGATGAGCACTGCTTCCGTCTCCTTCCGGCCCGGCGCCGTCCTCGCCGACCTGCTGCCCGCGACCAGGGTCCGCGACATCGCGCTCGTCGTCGGCGGCGCCGCGCTGACCGGCCTCGCCGCGCAGATATCCGTACCGGTCCCCGGCTCGCCCGTCCCGGTCACCGGCCAGACCTTCGCCGCCCTGCTGGTCGGCACCGCCTTCGGCGCCCGCCTCGGCTTCCTCGCGCTCGCCCTGTACGCCGCCGCCGGCGCGGCGGGCATGCCCTGGTTCGCGGGCGGGACCTCCGGTGCCTTCGGCGCGTCCTTCGGCTACGTGCTCGGCATGTTGCTGGCCGCCACCGTCGTCGGCGCGCTCGCGCGGCGCGGCGCCGACCGCTCGGCGCTGCGCACGGCGGGCACGATGGTGCTCGGTTCGGCCGTGATCTACGCGGTGGGCGTGCCCTACCTGATGGCCGCCACCGGGATGTCCCTGGGCGCCGCAGTCGCGGCGGGCCTGACCCCGTTCCTGATCGGTGACGCGCTCAAGGCCGCGCTGGCCATGGGCGCCCTGCCGGCCGCCTGGAAGCTGGCCGGGCGTCGGGGCTGAGGCCTCCCCGATCGAACGAAAGCCCCGGACCACGACGGAGTGGTCCGGGGCTTTCGCGTTCCCGCGGGGCCCCTCGCACAGGGCCCCGCGGGAGTGCTACGCGGAGACCTCGGCCGAGGCCTTGCGGCGTCGCAGGTCTCGCACGGTGCCGATGGCCACCGTGACGGCCGCCACGAGCACCGACAGCAGGACCACCTCGCGGTTGGCGTCGTCGAAGAGCATGTAGACGAGCACACCGGTGATCATCAGGGCCGTGGCCCAGGTGAGGTAGGGGAAGAGCCACATCTTGACGGTGACCTTCTCCGGGGCCTCGCGCATCAGGATCCCGCGCATGCGCAGCTGGGTCAGGCAGATGACCAGCCACACGAAGAGCGCGATGGCGCCCGAGGAGTTCAGCAGGAAGTTGAAGACCGTGTCCTTGAAGGCGTAGTTGAAGTACACGGCGGCGAAGCCGAAGACGACCGAGCCCAGGATCGCGGCCGTCGGCACGCCCTTCTTGTTGACCTTCGCGAAGGCCTTCGGGGCGTCACCGCGCTCGCCGAGCGAGAACGCCATGCGCGAGGCGGTGTAGAGGCCCGAGTTCAGGCAGGACAGCACGGCCGTCAGGACGATCACGTTCATGATCTGGCCGGCGTTGGCGATGCCGATCGAGTCGAGGGCGGCCACGTAGGAGCCCTTCTCGGTGATCGACGGGTCGTTCCACGGCAGCAGCGTCAGGACGACGAAGATCGAACCGAGGTAGAAGACGCCGATGCGCCAGATCACCGAGTTCGTGGCCTTGGTGACCGCGCGGCGCGGGTCCTCGGACTCGCCGGCGGCCAGCGTGACGATTTCGCTGCCCATGAAGGAGAAGACGACCATCAGCACGCCGGTGAGGACGGAGCCGACGCCGTTCGGCATGAAGCCGCCGGTGTCGGTCAGGTGCGCGAAGCCCGCGCCCGGGTTGTCCGAGCCCGGCAGGAGGCCGAAGACGGCCAGCATGCCGACGACCACGAACGCGCCGATGGCGACGACCTTGATGCCCGCGAACCAGAACTCGAACTCGCCGTAGGAGGCGACGGAGCCGAGGTTGGTGATCGTCAGGACCACCATCACGATCAGGGCCCAGGCCCACTGCGGGACGGCCGGGATCCAGCCCTCCAGGATGACGGCGCCGGCGGTGGCCTCCACGGCCAGGACGACGACCCAGAAGAACCAGTACAGCCAGCCGATGGAGAAGCCGGCCCAGCGGCCGAGCGCCCGGTCCGCGTAGGCGGAGAAGGAGCCGGAGTTCGGGCTGGCGGCGGCCATCTCGCCCAGCATCCGCATCACGAAGACGACCATCGCGCCGACGAGGGCGTACGAGATCAGGATGGCGGGGCCGGTCTTGGCTATACCGCCGCCGGAGCCGACGAAGAGGCCGGCTCCGATGACACCGCCGATGGCGATCATGGACAGGTGGCGGTTCTTGAGACCGGCCTTCAGACCGTCGGAGGGCTGGGCGGAACCGGGTTCACCGGTGGGGTCGCCTGCCTTCTGAAGGGTCGTCGTGGTGCTCATGGACGATTCCTTAGGTTCTGGGAGGGCTCGGGTTGCGAGCCCCGGCATTCAAACCTGATTCGCCCGCTTTACGGAAGACCCTCCTCCGATGGTTGCCTCGGGCACGAAGTCCGGGACCAAGGTCCCGGCCCGCCCTGTCTGCGTTCTTTGGGTTTACTTGAGGTTTAGAAGTGATTTACGCGACACCCGCCGCGAGCCGTCCGGCCCGCTCGTGACACACTCGGAACATGCGCGTGTACCTCGGATCCGACCATGCAGGCTTTGAGCTGAAGAACCACCTCGTGGACTGGCTCAAGAACAACGGCCACGAGCCCGTCGACTGCGGGCCCCACATCTACGACGCGGTGGACGACTACCCGCCGTTCTGCCTGCGCGCCGCGGAGAAGACCGCCGCGGACGCCGACAGCCTCGGCATCGTGATCGGCGGCTCCGGCAACGGGGAGCAGATCGCCGCGAACAAGGTCAAGGGCGTCCGCGCCATCCTCGCCTGGAGCGTGGAGACCGCGAAGCTCGGCCGCGAGCACAACAACGCCAACGTCATCTCGGTCGGCGGCCGGATGCACACCCAGGACGAGGCCACCGCCTTCATCGAGGCCTTCCTGGCGACCCCGTACTCCGACGAGGAGCGCCACACGCGCCGCATCGAGATGCTCTCCGCCTACGAGACGACCGGCGAGCTCCCCCCGATCCCGGCCCACCACCCGCAGGGCTGACACCCGGCCCGCAGGACCACCACCCGTGCCGCCGGACCCGAGTCCGGCGGCACGGTCGTGCACAGACCAGGAGCGCCGCCGTGCCCGAAGGGCATACGATCCACCGCCTCGCCCAGGACCACACCGAGCGGTTCGTCGGACGGGCCGTACGCGTCACCAGCCCCCAGGGCCGCTTCGCCGACAGCGCCGCCCTGCTCGACGGACGCACGCTGGAGAGCGCCGAGGCGCACGGCAAGCACCTCTTCCTGGAACTGGGCGACGCCTGGATCCACATCCACCTCGGCCTCTTCGGCAAGCTCGGCTTCGGACCGGCCCCCGCCCCGCCGGCCGCGGACACCGTCCGCCTGCGCCTGCTGAACGAGGACCACTACGCCGACCTGCGCGGCCCCACCGCCTGCGCCCTGCTCGGCGAGGGCGAGAAGAAGGCGATACACGACAGGCTCGGCCCCGACCCGCTGCGCCCGGCCGACGACCCCGACCGCGCCTGGAAGCGGATCTCCCGCTCCCGCACCACCATCGCCGCCCTCCTCATGGACCAGAAGGTCGTCTCCGGCATCGGCAACGTCTACCGCGCCGAGGTCCTCTTCCGACACGGCATCGACCCCTACCGGGCCGGCAGGGACGTCACCCGCGCCGAATGGGACGCCATGTGGGCGGACCTGGCGGCACTGATGCGCGAGGGCGTGCGCCACAACCGCATCGACACCGTCCGCGACGAGCACCTCCCCGAGGCCATGGGACGCCCGCCGAGGGTGGACGACCACGGCGGGGAGGTGTACGTCTACCGCAGGGCGAACCTGCCCTGTCACCTCTGCGGGGGCGAGATCCGCACCGCCGATCTCGCCGCCCGCAACCTCTTCTGGTGCCCCGCCTGCCAGCACCGCTGACCCGCGCGGCGCGCACCACCGGCCGGACCGGCCGCCGGACCACCGACCGGACCGGCCGCCGGACCGCCCGGCCGGCGGCCGAGGGGCCCGTCAGAACCCGTGCGGCAGCCAGGGGGCCACGTCCCAGGCGAAGGCCCGCGAGGCCCGCGCCAGGGCGCCCGATCGCAACTCCCGCACCCGGCCGGCCGCCCCGAGGGAGGCCAGGGTGATCCCGCCCAGGTACGCCGAACCCAGCTCCCGCACCGAGAGCTCCAGCTCCGCGCGCTCCCGCGTCGGCTCGCACCGCGCGGTCCCGTCGGCGTCGGCGACCAGGTGCCACCGGCCCGTGTTCCACGGGCAGAAGGCGTCCTCGACCTCCAGCACCACGTCCAGCGGGCCCGCGTAGGACCGCGCCGCGAGCGCCGCCGGCAGGTCCACCGGCCGGACGTGCAGCGCGTCCCGCGTGCGGGGCACCGCCCGGCGGACGTCACTGACCAGGTGCAGCAGCGGATCGTCCACGGGCCGCCCGTAGGCCTGGACGTGCCAGGTCAGGTCGATCTCGAAGAGGTAGCGCCACAGAGCCGCGTACGAGACCGGGTCCAGCGCGTTCACCTCGCTCACCACGACCTTGCCGTCCGAACCGCTCTGCTCCCAGTCCGGCTTCACCCGGTAGCGGGCGTACCCGACGACCTCCCCGTCCGCCCCCTCCGCCACCACGCACTTCAGCGGCGACGCGCCGCCGCGGCTCCCCTCGGGGTCCAGCAGCCCCTGCTGCTCCCAGCCCGGCTGCCGGGCCGTCATGCCCGGCCGGGTCGCCGGCAGCGCCGCGTAGACCCGCTCGCAGTCGGCCAGCGACTTGCGCGGGTCCACCAGCCGGATCCGCACCGCGTCCGTGCCCGGCGGCACGGACAGCCGCACACGGGTGGTGTCGACGTCGAAGGACATCCCGTACGCGCCGATCCCGTACCCGAAGCGGCCGTAGATCTCCGGCTCCGAGGCCGTCAGCACGGCGAGCGGTTCGCCACCCGCGCGGACGTCGTCCAACTGGCGGCGCATCAGCGAGGTCAGCACGCCCCGCCTGCGGTGGGTGGGGGCGACCCCCACCATCGTCACGCCCGCCGCCGGCACCAGGGCCCCGCCCGGTACCGAGAGCCGGAAGCTGAAGGCGCCGGCCGAGCCGACGCAGGTCTCCCCGTCCCAGACGCCGAGCGAACGTTCCGGCTCGGTCAGCGACCGGTAGAGCGCCCGCTCCTCGGGACTCTCGGGCACGCCACCGAACGCCAGTTCCAGATGGTCGTACCAGGCATCCCACTCATCACCCTGCAATACACGCGTATCAAGAGCCATAAGGTCATACCTACCAGGGCAATACGTCCCGGTCGAAAGGTTTTCGATCCCCGAACACCCCGAGGTCCGGGGGTACCCCTGCGCGCACACAGCCTGGATGGATAGGGTCCCGAAGCAATGGCCGGAGCACGCGTGGAGACGCTCACGGCCCGGGCGCGCATGATGTCGCACCGGGCCCGCACCGCCCTGCGCAAATCCGCCGTCGACTACTTCCGCGGCGACGCCTCCGACTGGCTCGCCTTCGTCGGCCTGCTCCTGACCGTGCCCGCCCTCGCCTGCGGCACCCTGATGCTGCCCGTCTGGTTCTCCCCGTCGGCCCTGGTCCTGCCCATCGTGGCGGGCGGACTGCTGTTGCGGCCCGCCAGCCTCCTCGCCCTCTACGCCGCCTCCGCCACCGCCCTGATCATCGAGGCCCTCGTCCTCGGCCCGTACACCCAAGGGCCCGCCCGGGTCACCCCCGGCACCGTGCTCGTGGTGGCCGCCTGCGGCTTCTTCGGGCTGGTCATCGCCCAGTTCCGCAGCCGCGTCGGCGTCCCCTGGCGGCGCGGCGGCACCATGCTCTTCGACCTCCGCGAACGCATCCGCGTCCAGAGCAAGCTCCCCGCCCTGCCGCGCGGCTGGCACCGCGAGATGGCCCTGCGCCCCGCCGGCGGCCAGTCCTTCTCCGGGGACTTCGTCGTCGCCGCCCGCACCGGCGGCGGCCGCACCCTGGAGATCGTCCTCACCGACGTCTCCGGCAAGGGCATGGAAGCCGGCTCCCGCGCCCTGCTGCTCTCCGGGGCCTTCGGCGGCCTGCTCGGCGCCCTGCCCCCGCACGGGTTCCTGCCCGCCGCCAACGGCTACCTCCTGCGCCAGGACTGGGACGAGGGCTTCGCCACCTCCATCCACCTCGTCCTCGACCTGGAGACCGGCGACTACGAACTCCTCTCCGCCGGTCACCTCCCCGCCCTCCAGCTCTCCGCCGGCACCGGCCGCTGGCAGGAGGTCTCCGGCGAGGGCCCCCTCCTCGGCGTCTACGACGGCGCCGAGTTCGAGCCCGCCCGCGGCAACCTGCGGCGCGGAGACGTCCTGATGCTCTTCACCGACGGCCTCGTCGAGACCGCCGACCGCGAGATCAGCGAGGGCATCGACCGGCTCACCGGCGAAGCCGACCGCTACGTCGCCGCCGGCTGGGAGGGCGCCGCCTGGCACCTCATCGAGAAGGTGGCCAAGGACGTCAACGACGACCGCGCCCTGCTCCTGATCCGCCGCTCCCCCTGACCGCGGGGTGGGGTTTGCCCCACCCCGGTCCGCCGGTCCGCACCATGGCCGGCGCCGCCGGGGCTCCGTAGCGTCGTCTGCGCACACGACAACGGCTCCGGCAGGGAAGGCGGCACACCATGGGGTTCCGGCGCGAGCGGCGACAGCGGGACGGCGAACACTCGACGGACCCCCACGGCACACCCGCCGTCGAACTGCGCGGCGTCCGACGCGTCTACGGGCGCGGCGCCACGGCCGTCCACGCCCTGCGCGGGATCGACATCGCCCTCCCGCGCGGCAGCTTCACCGCCGTGATGGGCCCCTCTGGCTCCGGCAAGTCCACGTTCCTCCAGTGCGCCGCCGGACTCGACCTCCCCACCGAGGGCTCCGTGCGCCTGGGCGGCACCGAACTCACCGGCATGAACGAGAACCAGCTCACCGAGCTGCGCCGCAGCCGCCTCGGCTTCGTCTTCCAGGCCTTCAACCTGATGCCCTCGCTGACCGTCGAGCAGAACGTGCTGCTGCCCGTACGGCTCGGCGGCGGGCGCCAGGACCGCGCCCGCGTCGCCGAACTGCTGGCCCGCGTGGGCCTCGACGGCAAGGGCCGGCGCCGCCCCGCCGAACTCTCCGGCGGTCAGCAGCAGCGGGTCGCCATCGCCCGGGCCCTGGTCACTCGACCCGACGTGGTCTTCGCCGACGAGCCCACCGGCGCCCTCGACACCACCACCGCGGGCGAGGTCCTCGGTCTGCTGCGGGACGCCGTCGACTCCCTCGGCGCCACCGTCGTCATGGTCACCCACGACCCGGCCGCCGCCGCCCACGCCGACCAGGTGCTGTTCCTCGCCGACGGCCTCATCGCCGACCGCATCCCGCGCAGCACGGCCCTGGCCGTCGCCTCCCGCATGACCGCGCTCACGACGGCGTAGGCCGCGGCCCCGGCGCGGTGGGGCTCAGGGGGACACCGCCGTCCAGGCGCTCAGGCCCAGCCGGCCGGTGGTGCCGAGGTCCACGGGGCTCGCGAGCGGCAGGCGCAGGCGCGGGGCGCCCGGCTTCGGGGTCAGCTCCAGCACCCGTCCCTCGGCGGGCGGCGTCGACACCTCCGTGACCGTGTTCCGCCACACCAGCCCCACCGACGCCGCCTGCCCCGGGCGGAGCGTCACCTTCCGGGGCGGTGCGTCGAAGGCGTCCATGATCGTCACGCCGTTCGTGCCGTGCCCCACATGGACCTCCACGGGGCGCCCCTGCCCGTCCAGCAGCCGGATCTCCGGGTACCCGTTCAGCACGTGGTCGCCGCTCCCACAGTCGATCAGCCGGAAGTCGGCCACCCGCAGCCCCATCGCCGCGTTCCCCGGCCCCTCCGGCCCCTCCGGCCCCTCCGGCCCCTCCGGGCTGGCCGGGCCGGCCCGGCCAGCGGCCCCGGGCGTCACCGTCGTCCCGCACCCGACCAGGGCCGCCGGCAGCGGGCCCCCGGCCGCCGCGCCGCCCCCGCGCACCTGGCTCCGTACTCTTGTGATCATCCGAAGGCCCTGGAACGCCGAACGGGCCACTGCGACGCGATTGGCCCGTTCCCGGACCCCGCCGCGCCTCTACCGTGCGGCCATGGACCGCACCCTCGCCGCCGACCTCGCGCGCCTGCCCGAACTCCTCGACGCCACCCGCCGCGCCGCCGGCGCCACCCTCGCCGGCCTCGACTCCCGCCCCGTCGTGCCGCCCGCCTCCCCGCTCCCGGACCCCGAACCGCTCCCCGAGCACGGCGTCGGCACCGAGGCGGCCCTCGCCGCCTTCGCCTCCCGCTGGGCCCCGCGCCTGTCGGCCTCCGCCGGTCCCCGCTACCTCGGCTTCGTCACCGGCGGAGCCACCCCCGCCGCCCTCGCGGGGGACTGGCTGACCGCCGCCCACGACCAGAACTCCAACTCCGCCCTCGACGGCGCGGGCCAGGACCTCGAACGCGAGACGGTCGGCTGGCTGCGCGCACTCTTCGGCCTCTCCGAAGCCCACGACGGCACCTTCGTCAGCGGCGCCACGATGTCCAACACCACCGGCCTCGCCATCGCCCGCGAATGGCTCGGCGAACGCCTCGGGGTCCGCGTCGCCGAGGAGGGCGTCGGCGCCCTCGGCCGCGTCCGCGTCCTGTCCGGCGCCCCGCACTCCTCCATCGCCAAGGCCCTCTCCGTCCTCGGCCTCGGCCGCGCCTGCCTCGTCCCCGTCCCGACCCTCCCCGGCCGCGAGGCCGTCGACCCCGCCGCCCTGGACCGGGCGCTCGCCGACACGCCCGGCCCGGCCGTCGTCGTCGCCAACGCCGGCACCGTCAACACCGTCGACTTCGACGACCTGCCCGCCCTCGCCGCCCTGCGCGAGCGCCACGACTTCTGGCTCCACACCGACGCCGCCTTCGGGGCCTTCGCCGCCCTCTCCCCGGAGCACGCCCACCTCGCCGCCGGCCTCGACGCCTCCGACTCCCTCTGCGTCGACCTGCACAAGTGGCTGAACGTCCCCTACGACAGCGCCGTCCAGTTCACCCGCCGGCGCGACCTCCAGGCCCGCGTCTTCCAGAACTCCGCCGCCTACCTCGGCCCCCTCGGCGACAACCCCGACCTGGTCCACCTCACCCCCGAGAACTCCCACCGCCTGCGCGCCCTCGCCGCCTGGTTCACGCTGCGCGCCTACGGCCGCGAGGGCCACCGGGAGATCGTCGAACGGGACGTCGACTGCGCCCGCGCGCTCGGCGCCGCCCTCGACCGCGACCCCGCCCTGCGCCTGCTCGCCCCGGTCCGCCTCAACGTCGTCTGCTT
The DNA here is from genome assembly GCF_055584445.1 of Streptomyces sp. NPDC103540. Lineage (NCBI taxonomy): Bacteria > Bacillati > Actinomycetota > Actinomycetes > Kitasatosporales > Streptomycetaceae > Streptomyces > Streptomyces sp. NPDC103540. The sequence goes on along the minus strand of NZ_JBVJMA010000001.1, from coordinate 720,138 downwards.
CACCCTCGCCGAGGCCCCCACCACCGAACGCCTGGCCGCCCTGCGCCGGGCGGTCGAGCCCGAGGTCTTCCTGACCCCTACGGTGTACGGGGGAACCCCCGCGCTGCGGGCCGCGTTCTCCAACTGGCGCACCACGCGGGCGGACGCGCACCGGGTCGCCGAAGCCCTGCGTACGGCGGCGAAGGAGCTCGCATGACGGACCACCCCCTGACCCTCACCGAGGTCGAGGCCCTCGCCCGCGCGGCGCACGAGGGCCAGACGGACAAGGCCGGCCGGCCCTACGCCGAGCACCTCGCGGCCGTCGCCGAAGGCGTCCGGCTGCGCGGCGGCAGCCCCGGGCAGCAGGCCGCCGCCTGGCTGCACGACGCCATCGAGGACGAGGCCCTGACCCCCGGGTGGCTGGCCGCGGCGGCCCTGCCCGAGGAGGTCAAGGCGATGGTCGGGGCCCTGACCAAACGCCCCGGAGAACCGCTGGAGGCCTACGCGGCCCGGATCCTCGCCACCCCGGGCGCCGTCCTGGTCAAGGAGGCCGACCTCGCGCACAACGCGGACCCCGTACGGCTGTCCGTACTCGACGCCCCCACCCGCGAGCGGCTGACCGCGAAGTACGCCCACGTCCGCGCGCTCCTGGGGATCACCACCCCCTGACGCACCCCCCGCTCCGTCCCGCATGCCCGAAATGCTGCAATTTCAGGCGCGGTTGACGTGCCCGAAACGACGGTGATTCGTCACGAGACGGATAGCGGGGGCGTGTTGGTGGGAGGATGGTGCGTATGGGGATGCGCACGGACGTACGCCCCGGGCCGGCCAGGGGACGACCGAAGGTGTGATCAGTAGTGGCCATTTCGCTGTCAGTGGTGGTTCTGTTGGCGATCATCCTGGTGATCCTGATCCGCGGCAAGCACATCAAGGCCGGCCCGGCCCTCGTCGCGGTGCTCTTCGGGTTCTTCCTGGCGTCCAGTTCCATCGCCCCGGACGTGAACCGCTTCCTGAACTCCCTCGCGGACACCATTGCCGGCATCAAGCTCTAGCGGTCCGGCGGTCCGGCGGTCCGACGCCGCGGCGACCCGGCGGCGCGGCCCCGCGAACACGCCGGGAAACGCGTCGGGGCCAGGTGGAGGAATTCTCCTCCGACCTGGCCCCGAGCCGTCGAGAGCGGGTGACGGGAATCGAACCCGCGTAGCTAGTTTGGAAGACTAGGGCTCTACCATTGAGCTACACCCGCAACGCGTGCGCCGCAGGTCCGGGGACCGCGGCACGAACAGCATCCTAGCGGGTCGCGCCGGGGGAGTGCACACCCCTTTCGGCGCCGCGCCGGGCTCCGCGCGCCGGCCGCCCGCGCCCGCCCGGAAAACCGGGGGCGTCGGAGGGTCTCCGGGCATGTACCCTACGTGTCGCACCGACGGGGTGTGGCGCAGCTTGGTAGCGCGTCCGCTTTGGGAGCGGAAGGTCGTCGGTTCGAATCCGGCCACCCCGACCATCCAGCAGTACCCCCTCACGGGATCCCTCACGAAGATCGCGTTGTGGGCTGATTGCCGCTTGCGGTTACTATGCAAGCTGCGTGCCCGTGTGTCTGATGGACCGGGCCGAATCCGCCGAACCGCTGAATCGCAGCGATGCGGCAGAACCCCAAGCAGTCAGCCACAAGGAGACCGAACCGTGAAGAGCGCCGTGGAGACCCTGAACCCGACTCGGGTTCGGCTCACTGTTGAGGTGCCCTTCGAGGAGCTCAAGGACAGCCTCGACGCGGCGTACAAGAAGATCAACCAGCAGGTCACGGTGAAGGGCTTCCGCAAGGGCAAGATCCCCGCGCGCGTCATCGACCAGCGCTTCGGCCGCGGTGCGGTGCTGGAGGAGGCCGTCAACGACGCCCTCCCGAAGTTCTACACCGAGGCGGTCAACGAGGCCGACCTGAACCCGCTGGGCCAGCCCGAGGTCGACATCACGGAGCTGAAGGACGGCGAGCTGCTCTCCTTCACCGCCGAGGTCGACGTCCGCCCCGAGATCGAGATCCCGGACTACTCCGGCATCGAGGTCGAGGTCGACGCGGTCGAGGTCTCGGACGAGGACGTCGAGAAGTCCGTCGAGCAGCTGCGCGGCCGCTTCGCGTCCACCAAGGACGTCGAGCGCGCCGCCGCCGACGGTGACGTCGTCACCATCGACCTGGAGGCCAAGGTCGACGGCGAGGTGCTGGAGGACGGCGTCGCTTCCGACGTCTCCTACACCATCGGCTCGGGCGAGCTCCTCGACGGCATCGACGAGGCCGTCAAGGGCCTGGAGGCCGGTGGCGAGGCCACCTTCACCTCCCAGCTGAAGGGCGGCTCCGCCGAGGGCAAGGACGCCGAGGTCACCGTCAAGGTCACCAAGGTCTCCGCCCGTGAGCTGCCGGAGCTGGACGACGAGTTCGCCCAGATGGCGAGCGAGTTCGACACCCTCGACGAGCTGAAGGCCGACAGCCGCAAGCGCCTCGAGAACATGAAGCAGTACGACCAGGCCACCCAGGCCCAGGAGCGCGTCCTGGAGAAGCTCCTGGAGCTCGTCGAGGTCCCGATCCCCGAGAAGCTCCTCGCGGACGAGGTCCAGACCCGCAAGCACAACCTGGAGCACCACCAGCTCGGCCAGATGGGCCTGGACCTGGCGAAGTTCCTGGAGATCCAGGGCAAGACGGTCGAGGAGTTCGACGCCGAGACGTCCGAGCAGGCCGTCAAGGGCATCAAGACCCAGTTCGTCCTCGACGCGCTGGTCAACCAGGAGAAGCTGGGCGTCAACCAGGAGGAGCTCACCGAGCACCTCATGCGCCGCGCGCAGTCCTCCGGCATGTCCCCCGACCAGTTCGCCCAGGCGGTCGTCGAGGGTGGCCAGGTCCCGATGCTCGTCGGCGAGGTCGCCCGCGGCAAGGCCCTCGCGGTCGTCGTGGAGAAGGCCAAGGTCGTCGACACCAACGGTGAGGTCATCGACCTCTCCGACGACGAGGACGAGACCGAGACGGCCGCCGAGGTCGTCGAGGCCGCCGTCGAGGGTGACGCCGAGGCCAAGGCCGACGAGGCCAAGTAACAGCCCGGGCGAAGCCCACTGAGCAGTGCCGGGAAGGGCCCGGACGCGACCGCGTCCGGGCCCTTCCGCACATCCGCCGGAGGGCGGGTGGAGCTTGCGCTCCGAGCGAACAGTTCGGGAAGCGGGATGGCGTTGTCCTACCTGCGCGTTAGGGTCCATGAATACGAGGGCACGGGAGTACCCGAAGCCGGAGTGCTTCGCACCATCGGTGGGTCCGCGCCCCAGAACGAGACGCTGAGACGGCATGTGGCCGTCGGAGACGAGCAGGTGGATACGTGACGAATCTGAAGCCTTACGCCGCGGGTGAGCCGTCCATCGGTGGCGGCCTCGGCGACCATGTCTACAACCGGCTGCTCGGCGAGCGCATCATCTTCCTCGGCCAGCAGGTCGACGACGACATCGCGAACAAGATCACGGCGCAGCTCCTCCTCCTGGCCGCCGAGCCGGAGAAGGACATCTACCTGTACATCAACAGCCCCGGTGGCTCCGTGACGGCCGGCATGGCCGTCTACGACACCATGCAGTACATCCCCAACGACGTCGTCACCATCGGTATGGGCATGGCGGCCTCGATGGGCCAGTTCCTGCTCACCGGTGGCGCCAAGGGCAAGCGCTTCGCCCTGCCGAACACCGACATCCTGATGCACCAGGGCTCCGCCGGCATCGGTGGCACCGCGTCGGACATCAAGATCCAGGCCCAGTACCTGCTGCGCACCAAGCAGCGGATGGCCGAGATCACCGCGTTCCACTCGGGCCAGACCGTCGAGGCGATCATCCGCGACGGTGACCGCGACCGTTGGTTCACCTCCGAGGAGGCCAAGGAGTACGGCCTCATCGACGAGATCATCTCGGCAGCGTCCAACGTTCCGGGCGGCGGCGGCACCGGGGCCTGATCCCGGTACCCACCGTCAGTACCCGTCAGCCGACAGCCCGCAGAACGCCACCAGGATGGTGAACACCCAGATGCAGAACAACTTCTCCGCGAGCGGCCTCTACTCCGGCCCGCAGGTGGACAACCGCTACGTGATTCCGCGCTTCGTCGAGCGCACCTCGCAGGGCGTGCGCGAGTACGACCCGTACGCGAAGCTCTTCGAGGAGCGCGTGATCTTCCTCGGCGTCCAGATCGACGACGCCTCGGCCAACGACGTCATGGCGCAGCTGCTGTGCCTGGAGTCGATGGACCCGGACCGCGACATCTCGATCTACATCAACAGCCCCGGTGGTTCCTTCACCGCGCTGACGGCCATCTACGACACGATGCAGTTCGTGAAGCCGGACGTCCAGACGGTCTGCATGGGCCAGGCCGCCTCCGCGGCCGCCGTCCTGCTGGCCGCCGGCACCCCCGGCAAGCGCATGGCCCTGCCGAACGCCCGCGTGCTGATCCACCAGCCCTCGGGCGGCACCGGCCGCGAGCAGCTCTCCGACCTGGAGATCGCGGCCAACGAGATCCTGCGCATGCGCGACCAGCTGGAGAGCATGCTGGCCAAGCACTCGACCACGCCGATCGAGAAGATCCGCGAGGACATCGAGCGCGACAAGATCCTCACGGCCGAGGACGCGCTCGCGTACGGCCTGATCGACCAGATCATCTCCACCCGCAAGAGCAACGCGCTCTGATCCTTGCCACCAGTCGGCGTGGGCTCGCTGTCGCATTTCGGCGATGTGAACCACGTCAAGGGGGCCCCGCACGGGGCCCCCGGCAAGGTACCGTCGGATATGAGGCACCAGGAGCGCTGAACCAGGCGTCTCCCAGGCGAAGGGGAAGCACCTCGTGGCACGCATCGGTGACGGCGGCGACCTGCTCAAGTGCTCGTTCTGCGGGAAGAGCCAGAAGCAGGTGAAGAAGCTCATCGCAGGACCCGGTGTGTACATCTGCGACGAGTGCATCGACCTCTGCAACGAGATCATCGAAGAGGAACTCGCGGAGACCTCCGAGGTCCGGTGGGAGGAACTCCCCAAGCCCCGTGAGATCTACGAGTTCCTGGAGAGCTACGTCGTCGGCCAGGAGCCGGCGAAGAAGGCGCTCTCCGTGGCGGTCTACAACCACTACAAGCGCGTCCAGGCCGGCGAGAACGGCGGCGCGCAGGGCCGTGACGACGCGATCGAGCTCGCGAAGTCCAACATCCTGCTGCTGGGCCCGACGGGCTCCGGCAAGACCCTGCTCGCGCAGACGCTGGCGCGCATGCTGAACGTCCCGTTCGCCATCGCGGACGCGACGGCGCTGACGGAGGCCGGCTACGTCGGCGAGGACGTCGAGAACATCCTGCTCAAGCTGATCCAGGCGGCCGACTACGACGTCAAGAAGGCCGAGACCGGGATCATCTACATCGACGAGATCGACAAGGTCGCCCGCAAGAGCGAGAACCCGTCGATCACGCGCGACGTGAGCGGCGAGGGCGTCCAGCAGGCCCTGTTGAAGATCCTGGAGGGCACGACCGCGTCGGTGCCCCCGCAGGGCGGACGCAAGCACCCGCACCAGGAGTTCATCCAGATCGACACGACGAACGTGCTCTTCATCGTGGGCGGCGCCTTCGCCGGCCTGGAGAAGATCATCGAGTCGCGTGCGGGCGCCAAGGGCATCGGCTTCGGGGCGACGATCCGCTCGAAGCGCGAGATCGAGGCGAGCGACCAGTTCCAGGAGGTCATGCCGGAGGACCTGGTGAAGTTCGGGATGATCCCCGAGTTCATCGGCCGCCTCCCCGTCCTGACCTCGGTGCACAACCTGGACCGCGAGGCCCTGCTCCAGATCCTCGTCGAGCCGCGCAACGCGCTGGTGAAGCAGTACCAGCGGCTGTTCGAACTCGACGGCGTCGAGCTGGACTTCGAGCGCGAGGCCCTCGAAGCCATCGCCGACCAGGCGATCCTGCGCCAGACGGGCGCGCGCGGTCTGCGCGCCATCATGGAGGAGGTCCTCATGTCGGTGATGTACGAGGTCCCGTCCCGCAAGGACGTGGCCCGCGTGGTCATCACCGCCGACGTGGTCCGCTCCAACGTCAACCCGACGCTCGTCCCCCGCATCGTCCCCAAGGACCAGGGCCCGCACGAGAAGTCGGCGTAACCCGAGCACGCAACGAGAGGGGCGCCCCGGACGATGTCCGGGGCGCCCCTCTCGCGTGTGCGGGACCGCTACTTCTTGACGCGGGCCGTGTTGTAGAGCTTCGCGGCGAAGTCCGAGGCCTGCGCCAGGGTGTAGCCCGGCTTGCCGGTGAGGATGGCGCCCGCGTCCGAGGCGCTGACCGAGACGAGGGTGCTGTAGTCGGCCCAGACACAGACGGGAACGACCGATTCCTTCGGTCCCTTGGCTGCCGTGTCCTTGGAGATGAACTTGAACTCCTGGCACTTCATCACGGCGCCCTTGAAGCCGTTGGGGGTGAACTCCGCGGGGGTGCCCGCGGTCTCGACCGTCACCTTGTCGTTCTTCGCGAGGCTCAGCTTGAGCGCGGCGAAGTACGCGTCCACCGACTTCTCCGGGCTGCCGAGCGAGCCCCAGTAACCCGTGAGGTTGATGGCCTTCGTGGTCAGGGGGTTCTTCGGGTCGCCGGTGGTGTAGCTCATCTCCACCTTCGCGGCGTCGTTGACGCCCGCGGCCTTGGTCTGCTTCTTCTCCTCGTCGGTCATCGGGGTTTCCTGGTACTTCGGGTTCTTCTGGAACTCGCCCACCGACTCCGGGGCGACCAGCTTGTAGCCCTTGGTGTCCTCCGAGACGGGGTCCCCGGCACCGAGGAAGTACCAGGCGCCGCCGCCGATGGCCGCGATGGCCACGACCGCGCCGATGACGAGCCCGGTCTTCGACTTCTTCGGCGGGTCCTGCGGGGGCACGGCGCCGCCGCCGTACGGGGGCGTGGCCGGCTGCTGGTAGCCGTAGGAGGGCTGCTGCGGCTGCTGGGGGTAGCCGGGCGGCGGCGGGGGCTGCTGCGGGTAGCCGGGCTGTGGGGGCTGCTGGGGGTAGCCCTGCGGCGGGACGCCCGGCGGGGCCTGCTGGGGGTATCCGTAGCCGGGCTGCGGCTGCTGCTGCCCGTACGGGTTCGGGGGCGGGGGCTGCTGCCCGTAGGGACCCGGCTGCTGCGGCTGCTGCCCGTACGGGCCCGGCTGGTTGTAACTCATCCCGCGTCCCCCTGTGAGGTTGCTTATTCGTTCCTCACATCCTGGCGGAACGCCCTGGCGCCGAGGGAGCCGGGCCCCCGGTTTACCGGTTTCAGTACCGGACCGTTACGCCTCTAAACTGTGCCCGTGACCGAGAACACGCAGACACCCAGCGCCCCCGACTCCGAACTGCCGACCCAGTACGCGCCGGCCGAGGTAGAGGGGAAGCTCTACGAGCGCTGGGTGGAGCGTGGCTACTTCACCGCCGACCCGGCGAGCGAGAAGCCCCCGTACACGATCGTCATCCCGCCGCCGAACGTCACCGGTTCCCTCCACCTGGGCCACGCCTTCCAGCACACGCTGATGGACGCCCTGACCCGCCGCAAGCGCATGCAGGGTTACGAGGCCCTGTGGCTGCCCGGCATGGACCACGCCGGCATCGCGACCCAGAACAAGGTCGAGCAGCAGCTCGCCGAGGAGGGCAAGTCCCGCCACGACCTGGGCCGCGAGGAGTTCGTCGAGCGCGTCTGGCAGTGGAAGGAAGAGTACGGCGGCAAGATCCTCGGCCAGATGCGCCGGCTCGGCGACGGCGTCGACTGGTCGCGCGAGCGCTTCACCATGGACGAGGGTCTCTCCGAGGCCGTCCAGACGATCTTCAAGAAGCTCTACGACGACGAGCTGATCTACCGCGCCGAGCGCATCATCAACTGGTGCCCCCGCTGTCTGACGGCCATCTCGGACATCGAGGTGGAGTACCAGGAGGACGCGGGCGAGCTGGTCTCGATCACGTATGGCGAGGGCGAGGACACCCTGGTCGTCGCGACGACCCGCGCCGAGACGATGCTCGGTGACACGGCCATCGCCGTCCACCCGGACGACGAGCGCTACAAGCACCTGATCGGCCGGCTCATCAAGCTGCCGCTGACCGACCGTTCGATCCCGGTCGTCGCGGACACGCACGTCGACCCCGAGTTCGGCACGGGCTGCGTCAAGGTGACGCCCGCCCACGACCCGAACGACTTCGCCATCGGCCAGCGCCACGACCTGCCGTCCATGACGATCATGGACGAGCGCGGCGTCATCACCGTCCACGGCCCCTTCCTGGGCCTGGACCGCTTCGAGGCCCGCAGCGCCGTCGTCGGCGCCCTGCGCGAGCAGGGCCGCATCGTCGCGGAGAAGCGCCCCTACCTGCACTCCGTCGGGCACTGCTCGCGGTGCAGCACCACCGTCGAGCCGCGCCTGTCCCTCCAGTGGTGGGTCAAGGTCGAGACCCTCGCCAAGGCCGCCGGTGACGCGGTCCGCGACGGCCGGGTCACGATCCACCCGCAGGAGATGGAGAAGCGCTACTTCGACTGGGTCGACAACCTCAACGACTGGTGCATCTCGCGCCAGCTGTGGTGGGGCCACCGCATCCCGGTCTGGTACGGCCCGGACGGCGAGGTCGTCTGCGTCGGACCGGACGACGAGGCGCCCACCGGCGAGGGCTGGACCCAGGACACGGACGTCCTCGACACCTGGTTCTCCTCCGGCCTGTGGCCGTTCTCCACCCTCGGCTGGCCGGAGAAGACCCCGGACCTGGAGAAGTTCTACTCCACGGACGTCCTGGTCACCGGCCACGACATCATCTTCTTCTGGGTCGCCCGGATGATGATGTTCGGCCTGTACGCCATGGACGGCGAGGTCCCCTTCAAGACGATCGCGCTGACCGGTCTGGTCCGTGACGAGCGCGGCAAGAAGATGTCGAAGTCCTTCGGCAACGTCGTCGACCCGCTGGACTGGATGGACAAGTACGGCTCCGACGCCGTCCGCTTCACCCTGGCCAAGGGCGCCAACCCCGGCACCGACGTCCCGATCGGCGAGGACTGGGTCCAGGCGTCCCGCAACTTCGCCAACAAGATCTGGAACGCCACCCGCTTCGCGCTGATGAACGGCGCCAGCGTCGAGGGCGAGCTGCCGGCCCCCGAGGAGATGTCGGCGACCGACCGCTGGATCCTGTCCCGGTTGAACAAGACCGTCGCGCAGGTCGACGCGTACTACGAGGACTTCCAGTTCTCGAAGCTCAGCGAGGCCCTCTACCACTTCGCGTGGGACGAGGTCTTCGACTGGTACGTCGAGCTGTCGAAGACCACCTTCTTCGCGGGCGGCGAGGGCGCCCGGGTCTCCGGCCGCGTCCTCGGCGAGGTCCTGGACACCACCCTGCGCCTGCTGCACCCGGTGGTCCCCTTCGTCACCGAGACGCTGTGGACCACGCTGACCGGCGGCGAGTCCCTGGTGGTCGCCGACTGGCCGAAGGACAGCGGCTTCCGCGACGAGGCCGCCGAGGCCGAGATCGAGAACCTCCAGGCCGTCGTCACCGAGGTCCGCCGCTTCCGCGCCGACCAGGGCCTCCAGCCCGGCCAGAAGGTCCCGGCCCGCCTGGACCTGGCCGGTACGACGCTGGCCGCGCACGAGGGCGCCATCCGTCAGCTGCTGCGCCTCCAGCCGGAGGGCGAGGAGTTCAACGCGACGGCGACCCTGCCCGTCGGCGGGGCCACGGTCGCGCTGGACCTGTCCGGCACCATCGACGTGGCCGCCGAGCGCAAGCGCCTCTCCAAGGACCTCGGCGCCGCCGAGAAGGAGAAGCAGCAGGCCGAGGCGAAGCTGGGGAACGAGGCCTTCCTGGCCAAGGCCCCCGACAACGTCGTGGACAAGATCAAGGGTCGGCTCGCCAAGGCCGAGGCCGACATCGCCCGGATCCAGGCCCAGCTGGACGCGCTCCCCGCGGCCTGACCGACCGGTCCGCCAAGAAGGCCGAGGCCCCCGCACCGTCGCACGTCGACGGGGCGGGGGCCTTCCGCGTGTCCGTACGGCGGGCTCAGGCCAGGAGCCGGCCCCCGAAGCGGGTCACGACCAGGATGGCCACGACCGCGTACAGGGTCAGCGGCACCAGCCAGTGGGGCAGGGCGCGCAGCGGGGAGCCGGGGGCGGACAGCCGGCGGGTGACGTACCAGAAAAGCGGGATCACCACCGCCCACACCAGGGCGCACCACGGGCACAGCGCGCCGATCTCGTACAGGCACTGGCCGATCAGCCACGCCGTGAACGCGAAGCCCGCCGCGAGGCCGGTCCACAGCGCGCGCCACAGGAGGCGGGGGAGCGCCGCCCCCGCCGCGAGGGCCGCGCCGAGTGCGGCGAGCGCGGCGAAGCCGGCGAGGCCGAGGAGCATGTTGGGGAAGCCGAGGAGGTTGCCCTGCCAGGTGGTCATCACGTCGCCGCAGCCGATGACCGCGTTGACGTCGCACCCCGGGACGAAGGCGGGGTCCGCGAGGGAGCGCAGGTGCTCGTACGTGAGGGCGCCGGAGGCCAGGGTGCCGAGGAGGCCGCCGACGAGCAGGAGCAGGCCGGTGCGCCGGTCCTCGCCGGTGTCGGGGGTGGCGTGCGGCGCGGCGGGGGTCATTCCCGTGACGCTACGGGCGCGGCGCGGGCCGTCCCAGGGCGGAAGGTCGCGGGTCCGCGGGGCGTCCGACCCGGTCCGGGGGAGACGTTCGACCCAAGCGGAGTGCCGCATATCACTTCATATGTCCGACATGCTGATCCGATCCGGGCCCCGGACCACGGATGATGGTGGGCATGCACGTCAAGCCCGTCCTGTCGGCGTACCACCGGGCGGTGGCCGCCGGCCGCCGGATGGCCGAGGGCTGGGCCGACTCGCCCCGGGCCCAGGACGTCCTCACGGCCCTGAGCTGCCTGGGCCTGATGGCCCTGGACCTGCCCGGGCTCGCCGCCGCCGACAACTCGCTCGGCGGTTGGACCGCCGCGCTGGTGCTGGCGGCCGGCTGCGCGACCCTGCTGGTGCGACGCCACACGCCCTGGCCCGCGTTCCTCACGGCCCTGCTCTTCATCGGCTGGCTGCACGAGCTGACCCTGGTCCAGTTCGCCCTCTACTCCGTCGGGCGCTACCGCGGCCGCCGGGCCGCGATCGTCGCCACCCTCGGCTACGTCGCCTTCGCGCTCGGCGTCTTCAGCGTGCCCGGCTGGCCCGAACCGAGGGCCGCCAGCCTCAGCTCCTTCCTCAGCCTGGTCGTGCCGATCGGGGTCCTCGCCTCCTTCGTCGGGGTCGCCGCCTTCCGCCACGACCTGGTGCGCGAGCTGGAGGCCCGGCAGGCGGAGTCGGCGGTGCGCGGGGCGGTGGAGCAGGAGCGCACCTCGGTCGCCCGGGACGTCCACGACTTCGTCGGGCGCGAGCTGACCCTGCTGACCGTGCGCTCCGAGGTGCTGTCGATGCGCGCGCGCGAGACGGCGTACGCGAAGGACTTCGAGGAGCTGGCCGACACCGCGCGCCGGGCGCACCTGGTGCTGAACGAGATCATCGTGCAGCGCGGGGAGCGTGCCTCGACCCCCGGCGTGGAGGGGCTGACGGCCCTCGCGGAGGAGAGCGGCCGGGCCGGCTCGCCCGTCCGGCTCGTGATGGACCCCGAGGCGCACGGACTGTCGCCGCTGCGGCAGGCCGCGGTCTACCGCGTGGTGCAGGAGTGCCTGACGAACGCCGCCAAGCACGCCCACGGGGAGACCATCGACGTGTCGATCTGCGCCGAGGGGCCCCGGCTGCGGATCGCCGTCAGCAACGCCCTCCCGGCCCGGGCGCCGGCCCTGGCCCCGGTCTCGGCGGGTTCGGGCACGGCGAGCATGTCGGAGCGCGTGAGCAGCCTCGGCGGCACGCTGACGGCGACCCGTACGCAGGACGCGTACGTGGTCATCGCCGTCGTGCCGCGCGGCTGAGGGCGGGTCTCAGACCCGGCCCGGCGCCAGCAGGGAGGTGAGGGAGTCGAAGTCCTCCACGCAGCGGCCCGAGCCGAGGGCCACGCAGTCCAGCGGGGCGTCCGCGACGAAGACGGGGATGCCGGTGGCGGAGGCGATGCGCAGGTCGAGGCCGGGCAGCAGCGCGCCGCCGCCGGTCAGGACGATGCCGTGCTCCATCACGTCGCCGGACAGCTCCGGCGGGCACTCCTCCAGGGTGGCGCGGACGGCGGCGATGATGGCCTCGACGGGCTCGTCGAGTGCGCTGCGGACGTCGGCCGCGGTCAGCTCCAGGGTCTTCGGCATGCCGCCGACCTTCTCGCGGCCGCGCACGGTGAAGGTGCGGGTCTCCCACTCGGGCCGGTCGGGTACGGGCCACGCCGAACCGATGGCGATCTTCACGTCCTCGGCGGTGCGCTCCCCGATGAGCAGCGCGTGCTCCTTGCGGACGTGGTCGATGATCGCCGCGTCGAGGCGGTCGCCGCCGACCCGCAGCGACTGGGAGGTGACGATGCCGCCCAGCGAGATGACGGCCACCTCGGAGGTCCCGCCGCCGATGTCGACCACCATCGATCCGCGGGCCTCGGCCACCGGCAGCCCGGCGCCGATCGCCGCGGCCATGGGCTCCTCGATCAGGTGGACGGTCTTGGCCCCGGCCCGGGTGGAGGCGTGGATGATCGCCCTCCGCTCGACGGGGGTCACCCCGGAGGGCACGCAGATCACCATGCGGGTGCGGGGCCGCCGGCCGGGCACGGCCTTGCGGACGAAGTGCCGGATCATCTCCTCGGCCGCCTCGTAGTCGCAGATCACCCCGTCCTTCAGGGGACGGATCGCGGTGATGGAGCCGGGGGTGCGGCCGATGGTCTCCTTGGCCTCGGTCCCGACGGCGAGGGCGGTGGTGGTGCCGGCCTTGACCGCCACCACGGACGGCTCATTGAGGACGATCCCGTGTCCACGGGCGTAGACGAGGGTGTTGGCGGTCCCCAGATCGATGCCTATGTCGCGGCTGGAAGCGGACGCGGTGGTACTGGCCTGCGGCATTTGTTCCCCAATCTCCTGCCGCAAGGCTTGCATAACGATCAGGTCGCGGTGTGCGCCGAACGTCCCGAAACGGCCGGGTCGAAAGTCCCTGGGGTCCTCGTCCGTAGACTGGGTGCGTGAGTGAGCAGCAGCCCGAGAGCCACGACCGCGACGACGTCGACCACCTCGCCGACTCCTTCGACGAGTTCGACCAGATAGTGGCGGAGGAATCCGACCGCGACCCCGACCTGGCGGTGATCGAGGCCGGCAGCCGCACCCTGCGCGCCCAGGCCGGACCGCCCGCGGGCGACCCGGTGCCGTCCCGCCCCGAGGACCCGGAGGTGGCCAAGGCGCTGCTGGAGGTGGAGCAGGAGCTCGCGACCCGTTGGGGCGAGACCAAGCTCGAACCCTCGGTCAGCCGCATCGCCGCCCTGATGGACGTCCTGGGCGAGCCGCAGCGCGCGTACCCGACGATCCACGTCACCGGCACCAACGGCAAGACCAGCACCGCCCGCATGATCGAGGCCCTGCTGAACGCCTTCGACCTGCGCACCGGCCGCTACACGAGCCCGCACGTGCAGTCGATCACCGAGCGGATCAGCCTCGACGGGCTGCCGATCGACCCCGAGCGCTTCGTCGAGACGTACCACGACGTCAAGCCGTACGTGGAGATGGTCGACGCCGCCGAGGAGTACCGGCTGTCGTTCTTCGAGGTGCTGACCGGCATGGCCTACGCGGCCTTCGCCGACGCCCCCGTCGACGCGGCCGTCATCGAGGTCGGCATGGGCGGCAGCTGGGACGCCACGAACGTGATCGACGCCTCTGTCGCGGTGATCACCCCGATCAGCCTCGACCACACCGACCGGCTCGGCTCCACGCCCGGTGAGATCGCGGGGGAGAAGGGCGGCATCATCAAGCAGGACGCCACCGTGATCCTGGCGCAGCAGCCGGTGGACGCGGCGCAGGTGCTGCTGAAGAAGGCCGTCGAGGTGGACGCGACGGTGGCCCGTGAGGGCATGGAGTTCGGCGTGGTCTCCCGCGAGGTCGCGGTCGGCGGGCAGATGCTGACCCTGCGCGGGGTCGGCGGCGAGTACGACGGCATCTTCCTGCCGCTGTACGGGGCCCACATGGCGCACAACGCGGCGGTGGCGCTGGCGGCCGTGGAGGCCTTCTTCGGCGTCGGCGCGGAGCACGCGCGGGAGCTGGACGTGGAGACGGTGCGCCGGGCGTTCGCCTCGGTGACCTCGCCGGGCCGCATGGAGGTCGTGCGCCGCAGCCCGACCGTGGTCCTGGACGCCGCCCACAACCCGGCGGGAGCCCGGGTGACCGCCGACGCGGTGACCGAGTCCTTCGGCTTCAGCCGACTGATCGGCGTGGTGGCGGCGAGCGAGGGCAAGGACGTCAAGGGCGTCCTGGAGGCCTTCGAGCCGATCTTCGCGGAGGTCGTCGTCACGGAGAACTCCAGCCACCGCGCGCTGTCGGCGGACGAGCTGGCGGCCGTCGCGGTGGAGGTCTTCGGGCCCGACCGGGTGCAGGTGGAACCGCGCCTGGACGACGCCCTGGAGGCGGCGATCACCCTGGCGGAGGAAGAGGCCGAATACGGAGGGGCCGGCGTTCTGGTGACCGGTTCCGTGATCACGGTGGGCGAGGCCCGCCTGCTGTTCAAGAGGGGCTGAGGGATCGATGCGCACGCTCTGCGCGAGCACGCTGATCGGTGAATTCTTCGTCATCGGTTTCGCGGGCCTGGTGGCCATGAAGAACCCGGACCTGACCCAGGCCCAGGTGTGGACCGTCTGCGGTGTGACCATGCTGCTGTCGGTGCTGCTGTGCGGGATGCTCTCGCGCCCCGGCGCGGTGCAGCTGGGCTGGGCCCTGCAGATCGGTCTGATCGCCAGCGGCTTCGTGGTGCCCACGATGTTCTTCCTGGGCGGGGTCTTCGCGGCCCTGTGGTGGTGCTCGGTGCACTACGGCCGCAGGATCGACGCGATCAAGGCCCGCTGGGCGGCGGCGCAGGGCGAGGCTCAGGCCTGACCTGGTGTGCCGCGTCGTCCGGGTGCTTGACTTGCCCCGGCCGACGCGCTCCCCGCCTTGGCGGGGGTGACCCGGGCTTGCCCTCGTGCTCGCCGTATTGGGCGTGCTGCTCCCCGCCGCGGCGGGGCCCAGGGGTTCGCGCGTCGGCCCTGTCCGACCCCTGTAGCCTCGGGTAACCGCACCCGTTTGCCGCAAGGAGTTACAACATGACCCAGCGCACGCTCGTCCTGCTCAAGCCGGACGCGGTCAGGCGTGGCCTGGTGGGCGAGATCATCGGCCGCTTCGAGCGCAAGGCGGGCTGGACCATCCCCGCGCTGGAGCTCCGTACGCTCGACCGGAGCATCCTGGAGCAGCACTACGCCGAGCACGTGGGTCGGCCCTTCTACGAGCCCCTCATGGGCTTCATGTCGAGCGGCCCCGTCGTCGCTCTGGTGGTGGAAGGGGAACGCGTGATCGAGGGTGTCCGACAGCTCGCCGGACCCACCGACCCGATCGCCGCCGCGCCCGGTTCCATCCGCGGCGACTTCGGCACCATCACCCGGGAGAACCTGATCCACGCCTCGGATTCCGAGGAGTCGGCGGAGCGCGAGCTGAAGCTGTTCTTCCCCGCCCTCTAGTACCCCGAGAGCCTTCCCGAGCGCTCTTTCCTGACGAGACATCAGCCAAATAGCGCTCATGACCTGGGGCGACCGAAGTAATTTCGGTCGCCCTTCGGTATTGGGGCCGCCGACCGGGAACGCAAGGACAGGACACGACGTCACCACTAAGGGGGCGGGTATCCGTTCCGGCGGGATTGCCGGAGTCCCGTCGCGCGATGTCCGTACCTGCGGCACTACGATGGGGCCTCCACCCACACACCCACCTCGCCGACCTGACAGCAGCCGCTATCAACTGGAAGGCCAGACGCTCCTCATGGGGAACAAGGGGAACAACATGTCGTTCATCGGCCGTGACATGGCGATCGACCTCGGGACCGCCAACACGCTGGTGTACGTGAGGGGCCGGGGAATCGTTCTGAACGAGCCGTCCGTGGTCGCCATCAACACGAACACCGGTGGAATCCTCGCGGTCGGATCCGAGGCGAAGAAGATGATCGGCCGAACGCCCGGCAACATCGTCGCCGTCCGTCCGCTCAAGGACGGCGTGATCGCCGACTTCGAGATCACCGAGCGCATGCTCCGGTA
Organism: Streptomyces sp. NPDC103540; assembly: GCF_055584445.1. Classification (NCBI taxonomy): domain Bacteria; kingdom Bacillati; phylum Actinomycetota; class Actinomycetes; order Kitasatosporales; family Streptomycetaceae; genus Streptomyces; species Streptomyces sp. NPDC103540. The sequence continues at coordinate 703,990 of NZ_JBVJMA010000001.1, read as the reverse complement.
CTTCATCCTCAAGATCCACAAGCGACGCTACCTGGCCCGCCCGCGCGTGGTGGTCTGCGTGCCCTCCGGCATCACGGGAGTGGAGCGCCGCGCCGTCATCGAGGCGTCCACGCAGGCCGGCGCCCGCCAGGTGCACATCATCGAGGAGCCCATGGCCGCCGCCATCGGCTCGGGCCTGCCCGTCCACGAGGCCACCGGCAACATGGTCGTGGACATCGGCGGCGGCACCACCGAGGTCGCCGTCATCTCCCTCGGCGGAATCGTCACGGCGCAGTCCATCCGCGTCGCCGGCGACGAGCTGGACAACGCGATCATCCAGCACATCAAGAAGGAGTACTCGCTCCTCCTCGGCGAACGCACCGCCGAGCAGATCAAGATCACGATCGGGTCGGCGTACGACCTCGACAAGGACGAGCACACCGAGATCCGCGGCCGTGACCTCGTCTCCGGCCTCCCGAAGACCGTCGTCATCTCGGCCGCCGAGGTGCGCAAGGCCATCGAGGAGCCGGTCAACTCCATCGTCGACGCCGTCAAGACCACCCTCGACAAGTGCCCGCCGGAGCTCTCCGGCGACATCATGGACCGGGGCATCGTGCTGACCGGCGGCGGCGCCCTGCTGCGCGGTCTCGACGAACGCCTGCGCCGGGAGACCGGCATGCCGATCCACATCGCGGAGGACCCCCTGGACTCCGTGGCCCTCGGCTCCGGCAAGTGCGTCGAGGAGTTCGAAGCCCTCCAGCAGGTCCTGGACGCCCAGCCCCGACGGTGAGCGAAACCCCACGAACGGGGCATGCGGAACACAAGGATCCGCCGTACGGGTGCTAGCGCGCCGGTGCGGCGGATCGTTGATATACAGGCACAGTCCGGACGGAAACCCGGCTCCCGTCGGAGCGGCTCCGCCGCACGGTTTCTACGAGGAAGGCACGGCCGCCGCACGTGAGGGACACACGAGAGAGCCGGCTGCTCCTGGTACTGCTGATCGCCATCGCGTTCGCGTTGATCACGGTGGACATCAGGGCGGGAGAGCAGTCGCCGGTGGACGGTGCCCGGCAGGCCGCCGCGGCGGTCTTCGGCCCCGTCGAGAAGGGCGTGGCCACGGCCGTGGACCCGGTCGCCCACGCCATAGGGGCGGTACGCGACTCCGGCGGGCGCCACAGCCGGATCGCGGTCCTGGAGCGCGAGAACACGGCGCTGAAGACCAAGCTGGGCAGTGACGACCAGACCCGCAACCGCATCCGCGAGCTCGACGAGATGCTCAAGCGCGCCGGCGCCGGCCAGTACGGCATCAAGGGCGCGGAGGTCATCGCCATAGGAGCGGCCCAGGGCTTCTCCTGGACCGTCACCATCGACGCGGGCAGCAAGGACGGCATCGAGCGGGACATGACCGTCCTCAACGGCGACGGACTCGTCGGCCGCGTCGCCACCGTCGGCCCCGACACCGCGACCGTGGTCCTCGCCAACGACCCGGACTTCACCGTCGGCACCCGCCTGGAGAAGACCGGCGAACTCGGCTTCGCCACCGGACAGGGCGACCGCGCCCTGTCGGTGCAGATGCTCAACGGCCGGGCGCGGATCAACCCGGGGGACCGGCTCGTGACCTTCGGTTCGCGCGGCAACAAGCCCTTCGTGCCCGGCGTCCCGATCGGAGAGATCGTCAAGATCGAACCCGTGCGGGGCGATCTGACCCGCACCGTCTGGGTCCGCCCCTTCGTCGGGTTCTCCCGCCTGGACATCGTCGGCGTGGTGGTCATGCCCCCACGCGAGGACCCGCGCGACGCCGTCCTGCCGCCCAAGCCCGAAGGGCCCAAGCCGACCCCGACGGTCACCGTCACGGTGACCCCGTCGGCGTCGGCCGGCGCGCCCGCCAAGCCGGAAGACGAGTAGGGGCCGACGATCATGCGCTTCAACCGGATTCTGCTGTCGGCCACGCTGGTCGTGGTCGCCCTCGTCATCCAGGTCGCCGTCCTCGGACGGCTCCAGCTCCCGGGCGCCGTCCCCGACCTCGTCCTGCTGACCGTCGTCGCGCTCGCCCTGGTCTACGGACACCTCGGCGGCGCCCTCATCGGCTTCGGCGCGGGCCTCCTGACGGACCTGGCACCGCCCGCCGACCACGCCGCCGGGCGGTACGCGCTCGTCCTGTGCCTGATCGGCTACCTCGTCGGCCTCGTCCGCCCCGACAACGGGCGCTTCCGCTCCGCCTGGGGCCCGATGCTGACCGTCGTGGCCGCCGCGATCGGCTCCACCCTCCTCTACGCCGGGGTGGGCGCCCTCGTCGGCGACACCGCCGCCCGGCACGTGGGCCTGACCGGGCTGGTGTTCACCGCCACCCTCTACGACCTGCTGCTGGCCCCCTTCACGGTGCCGTTCATCATGGCCCTCGCCCGACGGGCCGAGAACGACCCGATGGCGGTGGAGGCCGGCGGCGGTCCGCCCCAGGGCAAGGACGTGTCCTCCGGTTGGCTGGCCGGCGGCACGGGGCTGCGGATCGGCAGCCAGCGGGGCGGCCTGCGCATGAAGAGCAGCCGGCTGCGGGCCAACCGGGCCGGCCGCATAAAGGGCGTCAAAGGCGTGAAGAGCGTCAGGAAGCTGTGACGGGGGAGCACGAGGCATGACCAACATTCCCGAGACCGGCCGCACCCCCCGGGTGCAGATCCGGCTCGCCATCATCCAGATCCTCGTCTTCTCCCTGCTGTTCACCCTCGGTGGCCGGCTCTGGTACCTCCAGATCCGCAACGGCCACGAGTACGCCGACGCGGCCCGCAACAACCACGTCCAGCGGGTGGTGCAGCCCGCCGTGCGCGGGGCCGTCCTCGACGCCCGCGGGGTCCCGCTCGCCGACAACGAGACCCGTCTCGTGGTCTCCGCGTCCCGCACGGAACTGATGCGGATAAAGGACCGGGGCAAAGAGGTCCTGACCCGCCTCGCCGGCGTCCTGGACATGAAGCCGCAGGACGTCATGGACAAGGTCCGGCTCTGCGACTCCAAGACCCCCAAGCCCTGCTGGAACGGCTCCCCCTACCAGCCGATCCCGGTCACCCTGGAAGCCACCACCCAGCAGGCCCTCCAGATCCGCGAACGCCCCGAGGACTTCCCCGGCATCACCGCCGAACCCACCGCCGTACGCCGCTACCCCGCGCCCGGCGGCGCCCGCATCGCGCAGGTCCTCGGCTACCTCTCGCCCGTCACCGACGACGAGATCCAGAAGGCCAAGGACAGCGACTCGCCGCACCTGCGCTCCGACCAGGTCGGCCGCTCCGGCATCGAGCGCACGTACGACCGGCAGCTGCGGGGCAAGGCGCAGGTCACCTCGTACGAGGTCGACAACCTCGGACGCGTCATGGACCAGACGAAGTCGGACCCGGGCGTCGCCGGATCCACGCTCGTCACCAGCATCGACGCCCGCGTCCAGGCCGTCGCCGAGTACGAGCTCCAGCAGGCCATGAAGGCCGTCCGCAACGAGACCGACAACATCACCGGACGCAAGTACGAGGCCGACTCCGGCGCCGTCGTCGTCATGGAGACCAAGACCGGCCGCGTCGTCGCCATGGCCTCCCAGCCCGACTACGACCCCAACGCCTGGGTCGGCGGCATCTCCGGCCAGGACTACGCCCGCCTCACCAGCAAGGACTCCAACTACCCGCTGCTCAACCGCGCCATCCAGGGCCAGGCCCCCGCGGGCTCCATCTTCAAGGTCGTCTCCGCGAGCGCCGCCGTGCGCGCCGGCTACCCCTTCAACGACAAGTACAACTGCAGCGCCTCCTACAGCATGGGCGGCCGCAGCTTCGCGAACTTCGAGTCCCAGGGGCACGGCCCGATCACCCTCGGCGAGGCCCTCAAGTTCTCCTGCAACACCGTCTTCTACGCCCTCGGCCACAAGGAGTGGCAGCACGACGGCGGCCTGGAGCCCAAGAAGGACGCGCACGACTGGTTCTACCGCACCGCCCGCGAGTTCGGACTCGGCTCCGAGACCGGCATCGACCTGCCCAACGAGGTCACCGGCCGCATCCCCGACCGCCACTGGAAGCAGAGCTTCTGGGAGGCCAACAAGGCCTCCTGGTGCAAGCAGGGCAAGAAGGGCGGCACCTACGTCGAGCAGATCGCCTACGAGAGCTGCCTCGAAGGCAACCAGCTGAAGGCCTACGACAGCATCAACTTCGCCATCGGCCAGGGCGACGTCCTCGTCACCCCCATCCAGATGGCCACCGCCTACGCCGCGATCAGCAACGGCGGCACCCTCTACAACCCCACCGTCGGCAAGGCCGTCGTCAGCCCCGACGGCAAGATCGAGGAGATCAAGCCCGCGGCCCACGGCAGGCTGCCCGTCGACGCCAAGACCGTCAAGGACCTCGACAAGGGCCTGCGCATGGTCGTCGAACCCGGCGGCACCGCCGCCTGGCGGTTCGGCGGTTGGCCGCTGGACCGGATCCCGCTGCGCGCCAAGACCGGCACCGCCCAGGTCTACGGCAAGCAGACCACCTCCTGGCTGGCGACCTACACCGACGACTTCACCATCGTGATGACGATCTCCCAGGGCGGCACCGGCTCCGGCGCCTCGGGTCCCGCCGTGCGCAACATCTACAACGCGATGTACGGCCTCACCATGGAGGGGAAGGACACGGGCAAGGCCCTCCTGCCCCGGCCGGAGGCGAAGCTGCCCACCGTCCACCCCGACGGCAGCATCGACGCCCCCGAGATCAAGCCGTACGTGCCCCCGTCCCCGGAGGACCTGGCGCCCCCCGCGCTCGCCGGCCCGCCTCCCCTGCGGCATGACTGAGACGTGATGATGCAGACCGCCAACAAGTTCTCCGTGTCCCGGTACGCGCCCCGCAAGGGCCCGCTCAACCGGCTGACGGCCCGCGACTCGGTCCTGCGCCGACTCGACTGGTCGATACTGCTGTCGGCCCTCGCACTGTCACTCATCGGCGCCCTGCTGGTGTGGTCCGCGACCCGCCACCGCGACTACCTCAACCAGGGCGACCCGCAGTACTTCCTCTGGCGCCACCTGCTCAACACCGGCATCGGCCTGGTCCTGATGATCGCGACGGTCCTGCTCGGCCACCGCAACCTGCGCGGCGCCGTCCCCGTCCTGTACGGACTCTCGCTCGTGCTGGTCGCGGCCGTGCTCACCCCGCTCGGCGCCACCATCAACGGCGCCCACGCCTGGATCGTCGTCGGCGGCGGCTTCTCGCTCCAGCCCTCGGAGTTCGTGAAGGTCACGATCATCCTGGTGATGGCGATGCTGCTGGCGGCCCGGGTGGACGCGGGCGACCTGGAGCATCCCGAGCACCGGACCGTCGTCAAGGCGCTGTGCCTGGCCGCAGCGCCCATGGGCATCGTCATGCTGATGCCCGACCTCGGGTCGGTCATGGTGATGGTCGTCATCGTGCTCGGGGTGCTGCTGGCGTCCGGAGCCTCCAACCGCTGGGTGCTCGGGCTGATCGGCGCCGGGACGGCCGGCGCGATCCTGATCTGGCAGCTGGGCGTGCTCGACCAATACCAGATCAACCGCTTCGCCGCCTTCGCCAACCCCGCGCTCGACCCCTCCGGCGCCGGCTACAACACCAACCAGGCCCGCATCGCGATCGGCGGCGGCGGCCTGATGGGCTCCGGCCTGTTCAAGGGCCCGCAGACCACCGGACAGTTCGTGCCGGAGCAGCAGACCGACTTCGTGTTCACCGTGGCGGGGGAGGAGCTCGGCTTCGCCGGCGGCATCCTGATCATCGGCCTGCTCGGGGTGATCCTGTGGCGCGCCTGCATGATCGCCCGCGCCACCACCGAGCTGTACGGCACCATCGTGGCCGCCGGGATCATCGCCTGGTTCGCGTTCCAGGCCTTCGAGAACATCGGGATGAACCTGGGGATCATGCCGGTGGCCGGTCTGCCGCTGCCGTTCGTGTCCTACGGAGGCTCGTCGATGTTCGCCGTGTGGGTGGCCGTCGGGCTGCTCCAGTCGATCCGGGTCCAACGGCCGATAAGCGCTTAGGCCGACGGGCCGACGGGCCGACGGGCCGACGGGCGGACGGGCGGGGGCGGGCCACGGCCCGCCCCCGTCGCCGTCCCCACCCGGCGCGCACGCCGGCGCGAACCGGCCGTCCGCGCGGTCCGGCCCGGCGACGTGCTCCGTTCGGGACTAGATTCGATCCATGGCGGACACGCAGCGCGAGATCGAGCGGAAATTCGAGTTCACGAAGTCCGGGGCGGAGCGGCGCGGGGTACCGGACCTGACGGGCACGGCCGGCGTCGCGACCGTCCGGGACCAGGGCACCGCCGAACTCGACGCCGTCTACTACGACACCGTCGACCACCGACTCGCCGCCGACGGGATCACCCTGCGCCGCCGCACCGGCGGCGAGGACGCCGGCTGGCACCTCAAACTCCCCGTCGCCCCCGGCGTCCGCGACGAGGTCCGGGCCGACCTCTCCGACACCGTGCCGGGCCCCCTCGCCGCCCTGGTCCGCTCCCGGGTCCGCGACGCCGATCTGCGCCCCCGGGTCCGGCTGCTCTCCTCCCGCCGGATCAGCCACCTCCTCGACGCCGACGGCGCGCTCCTGGCCGAACTGAGCACCGACGCCGTCACCGCGGAACGCGAGGACACCACCGCCGGCTGGACCGAGGTCGAGGTCGAACTCGCCGAGGGCGTCGACACCGGCCTCCTCGACGCCGTCGAGAAGGTGTTCGGCAAGGCGGGGCTCAAGGTCTCCGCCGCCCCCTCGAAGCTCGCCCGCGCCCTCGCCGAGACCGGCGGGCGGGCGCCCGAGCGCCCGCGCCGCGGCCCCGCGGACGGGACGGCGGGCGCCCACGTGTTGGCGTACCTGCGCGAACAGCGCGACGCCCTCGTCGCCGAGGACCCCGCCGTGCGCCGCGACCTGCCCGACTCCGTGCACCGCATGCGCGTCGCCACCCGCCGGCTGCGCAGCGCGCTCGCCACCCACCGCCGGGTCCTGGACCGCGCCGCCACCGACCCGATCCGCGCCGAACTGCGGCTGCTCGCCGGTGAACTCGGCGCCGACCGGGACCGCGAGGTCCTCCTCGAACGGCTGGGCACCCGCCTCGGGGAACTCCCGCGCGCCCTGTGCGTCGGCCCCGTCCGCGCCCGGGTGGGCACCTGGAACGCCACCCGCCGCGCCGAGACCCGCCCCCGGGCCCTCGCCGCCCTCGACGACCCCCGCCACCTGCGACTCCTCGACACCCTCGACGCCCTCATCGCCGACCCCCCGCTGCGCGCCGCCGCCCACCGGCCCGCCCGGCGCGTCCTGCCGAAGACGCTGCTGCGCGACTGGAACCGACTCGCCGACCGCGTCGCCGCCGCCCTGGCCATGGAGGCGGGCGAGGCCCGTGAGACGGCCCTGCACGAGGCCCGCAAGGCCGCCAAGCGGGCCCGGTACGCGGCGGAGGCCGCCACCCCCGCCCTCGGCAAACCCGCCCGGCGCCTGGGCAAGGCCGCCAAGAAGGTGCAGACCCTGCTCGGTGAGCACCGCGACGGCGTCGTCGCCCGGGAGGCCCTGCTCGCACTGGCGATCGAGGCCGAAGCGGCCGGGGAGTCCGGCTTCACCTGGGGCGTGCTCCACGGCCGCGAGACCGCCCTGACCACGGACCTGGAGCGGCGACTTCCGCACGTCTGGGCCAAGGCCCGCGCCAAGGCGGGGCGGGCGGCCCCGGAATGATCACGTGGGAGGGGGCCGGCGACCCTCGGGGTACGCTAGAGAGTCGCCCCCTGCCCGCTTCACGAAAGTCGCGTGATGTCCGAGTCGGTCTTCCCACAGCTCGAAGCTCTGCTCCCGCATGTGCAGAAGCCCATCCAGTACGTCGGTGGTGAACTCAACTCCACCGTGAAGCCGTGGGAGTCCTGTGACGTCCGCTGGGCGCTCATGTACCCGGACGCCTACGAGGTCGGGCTCCCCAACCAGGGCGTCATGATCCTCTACGAGGTGCTCAACGAGCGCGAGGGCGTCCTGGCCGAGCGCACCTACTCGGTCTGGCCCGACCTCGAAGAACTGATGCGCGAGCACAAGGTGCCCCAGTTCACCGTCGACTCGCACCGTCCGGTCGGCTCCTTCGACGTCTTCGGGCTCTCCTTCTCCACCGAGCTCGGCTACACGAACATGCTCACGGCGCTGGACCTCGCGGGCATCCCGCTGGAGTCCAAGGACCGCACGGTCGACCACCCCATCGTCCTCGCGGGCGGACACGCGGCGTTCAACCCCGAGCCGATCGCGGACTTCATCGACTGCGCGGTCATCGGCGACGGCGAGCAGGCCGTCCTCGACATGACCGAGATCATCCGCGCCTGGAAGGCCGAGGGCCGCCCCGGCGGGCGCGAGGAGGTCCTGCTACGCCTCGCGAAGACCGGTGGCGTCTACGTGCCGGGCTTCTACGACGTGGAGTACCTGGAGGACGGCCGCATCGGCCGCGTCGTGCCCAACCGCTCCGGCGTTCCGTGGCGCGTCTCCAAGCACACCGTCATGGACCTCGACGAGTGGCCCTACCCCAAGCAGCCCCTGGTCCCGCTCGCCGAGACCGTCCACGAGCGGATGTCCGTGGAGATCTTCCGCGGCTGCACCCGCGGCTGCCGTTTCTGCCAGGCCGGCATGATCACGCGCCCCGTGCGGGAGCGAAGCATCACCGGCATCGGCGAGATGGTCGAGAAGGGTCTGAAGGCGACCGGCTTCGAGGAGGTCGGCCTCCTGTCGCTGTCCTCCGCGGACCACACCGAGATCGCCGACATCGCCAAGGGCCTCGCGGACCGCTACACCGACGACAAGGTGGGCCTGTCCCTGCCGTCGACCCGCGTGGACGCCTTCAACGTGGACCTGGCCAACGAGCTGACCCGCAACGGTCGCCGCTCCGGCCTGACCTTCGCCCCCGAGGGCGGCTCCGAGCGCATGCGCAAGGTCATCAACAAGATGGTCTCGGAAGAGGACCTGATCCGCACCGTCGCCACCGCCTACGGCAACGGCTGGCGCCAGGTGAAGCTGTACTTCATGTGCGGCCTGCCGACCGAGACCGACGAGGACGTCCTCCAGATCGGCGACATGGCCGTCAACGTCATCGCCAAGGGTCGCGAGGTCTCCGGCCAGAACGACATCCGCTGCACGGTCTCGATCGGTGGATTCGTCCCCAAGCCGCACACCCCCTTCCAGTGGGCGCCGCAGCTCAGCGCCGAGGAGACGGACGCCCGCCTCGCCAAGCTCCGCGACAAGATCCGCGGGGACAAGAAGTACGGGCGCTCCATCGGCTTCCGCTACCACGACGGCAAGCCCGGCATCGTCGAGGGCCTCCTCTCGCGCGGCGACCGCCGCATCGGCGACGTCATCCGCGCCGTCTACGAGTCCGGCGGCCGCTTCGACGGCTGGCGCGAGCACTTCTCGTACGACCGCTGGATGCAGGCCGCCGAGAAGACGCTGCCCGGCCACGGAGTCGACGTCGCCTGGTACACCACCCGCGAGCGCACCTACGAGGAGGTCCTGCCCTGGGACCACCTCGACTCCGGCCTCGACAAGGACTGGCTCTGGGAGGACTGGCAGGACGCCCTCGACGAGACCGAGGTCGAGGACTGCCGCTGGACCCCGTGCTTCGACTGCGGCGTCTGCCCCCAGATGGACACGCAGATCCAGATCGGCCCCACCGGCAAGAAGCTCCTGCCGTTGTCGGTCGTGAAGTAGCGACGCGCCGCATTCCCGACGAGCCCCCCACCGCGCACGCGGCGGGGGGCTCGTCGCGTGCGCGGGCTCGTCACCGGGCGGTGCAACGGAACGCGCCGTTCTGGTGTCCTTGTCCACATGGGAATCGAGAAGGCGCGGCCCGCGCCCGGTGGTGAGGGGTGCCTGGTCGGCGTGCTCCGGGTGCCGATCAAGATCGTCGCCGTGCTGGTGGTCCTCCCCGTACGGGTGGTCTGGGACCTCCTCGTCGCAGCCGCCCGCGCCGTGCACCGCCACGTCCTGGGCCCCGCCGGCGCGGCGCTGTCCTGGCTGCTGGGTCGGCTGTGGCACCGGCTGCTGCGCCCCCTCCTGCTCCTCGTCCTCCACCGGCCGTGGGTCGCGCTGTGGCGCCACGTCGTCGCCCCCGCCGCCTCCGCCCTCCACCGCCGGGTGCTGCGCCCCGTCGGCCGGGGACTCTCCCGGGTGATCCGCGCCTTCGGCCGCCACGTCCTCCTCCCCCTCGGATCCGGCGGCGGATGGCTGCTGCGCCTGCTCCTCCTGCGCCCCCTCGCCCGGCTCCACCGGCAGGTGCTCACCCCGCTCGGGCACGGGCTGAGGTGGCTGCTGCCCAGGATGTTCGCCGCCGTGTTCGTCTGGCCGTGGGTCGCGCTCTGGAAGCACGTGGTCGCGCCGACGGGCCGTGGGTTGCTGTGGCTGGCGAGCGGCCTGTGGCGGTACGTCGCCGTACCGACCGGCAGGGGACTGCTGTGGCTGATGACCGCCCTGTGGCGGTACGTCCTCGGGCCGCCGCTCGAACTCCTGTACCGATGGGTGCTCCTGCCCCTCGTCCACCTCCTCGTCGGGGCCTGGCGCCTCGCCGGCCGGCTCACCCGGGCGCTCGGGCGCGGACTGCGATGGCTGTGGCGCGGCTGCGTCGCCCGGCCGGCCGCCTGGGCGTACCGGCGGGTCGCCACCCCTGTCGGACATGTCGTACGTGAGGTGTGGCGGACGGCACGCGCCGCCGTCCGCGACGCCCGCGCCGAGGTGCGACGGGCCCTGTTCGGCACCCCGCCCCGGGAACCGGCGAGGTCACGGGCGCGTAGTCTGGGTAGTACGACAGCCGCAGGCCCCACGCCCGCTCCCGAGATCTCCCCGCCCGCACGGCGGGGGTGAGCCGGAGGCCGGGCGGAGCCCGCCGGCCCCCAGACCTCAGGGCGACGCGCGAGCGCGCCGCCCCGCACAAGGAGAAGAACCACTGGGCAAGCGACAGCCCGAAGGCCCGCCTCCCGCACCGGTGGTGCAGCGCATCCGACTGCGCTACACCAAGCGTGGCCGCCTCCGGTTCACCAGCCACCGGGACTTCCAGCGCGCCTTCGAGCGCGCCCTGCGCCGCGCCGAGGTGCCCATGGCGTACTCGGCCGGCTTCACCCCGCACCCCCGGGTCTCGTACGCGAACGCCGCGCCCACCGGCACCGGCAGCGAGGCCGAGTACCTGGAGATCGCCCTCGCCGAGCCCCGCGACCCCGCGAAGCTCCGCGCCCTGCTCGACGAGTCGATGCCGCTCGGCCTCGACATCGTCGACGCCGTCGAGGCCCGCACCTCGGGCCTCGCCGACCGCCTCACCGCCTCCGTCTGGGAACTGCGCCTGGAGGGAGTGGAGGGCGCCGACGCCGCCGCGGCCGTCGAGACCTTCCTCGCCGCCGAGACCGTCGAGGTCCAACGCCGCACCAAGAACGGCATGCGGACCTTCGACACCCGCGGGGCCGTCGTCAGCCTGGAAGCGCTTCCCGCGCAGGCTGATAGGCCCCTGGACAATGCCTGTGCGATACTGCGGCTGGTTGTTCGGCATTTGACACCTGCCGTGCGACCCGACGACGTCCTGTCCGGTCTCCAAGCTGTGGCCGACCTGGCGCCGCCGGTCCCCGCAGCGGTGACCAGGCTGGCGCAGGGGCTCTTCGACGAGGAGTCCGGCACGGTGACCGACCCGCTCGCGCCCGACCGCGAGGCAGTCACGGCCGCCCCACCCACGGCCGCCGCGACAGCCGACGCGAAGGCGCCGGAAGGTCCCGCCGCGTAGGGATCGTCGTCGTCGCGCCGCCCTGGCACTCGGGAGCCACCTGGGTCGGGCAGCGCACAGACCTGAAGACTTCCGCCAGGCCGTACGGACAACACGTACGGAACCGGCGGCCATGGACTACAGCTCCCGTGTGGCGAACGCGCCCCGGAGGCCGGCTCCGCGCTCCTCGCGCGGGGCCGCGCCGGACCGGACGTCAGCCGCGGCGCCCGGGAGCGTGACGGGAGAACCGCCCGCATGCCCAACACCGAAAACGACAACACCCCCGCCGCCGACAGTGGCAGCCCCAGCGACAACCTGCCCCCGCGCAGGCGTCGCCGCGCCGCCTCCCGGCCGGCCGGACCCCCCGGCGGCGTCGCCGAGGCGGCGCCCGCGCAGGCCCCCGCCGCCGCCGAGCCCGCGCCCGTGGCCGAGGAGGCCCCGGCCGCACCCGCGCCCCGCGCCCGCCGCCGCGCCACCCGCGCCGTGACCGCCCCCGCCGCGCCCGCCGCCGCCCCGGCCGCCGCCGTCGTCGTGGAGAGCGCCCCGGACCCGGCCCCGGCCGCCGCCGAGCCCGCGCCCGCGGCCGAGGAGGCGCCCGCCGCCCCCGCCCCGCGCACCCGCCGTCGCGCCACCCGCGCCGCCACCGCTTCCGAGACGCCCGCCGCCCCGGCCGCCGCCGAGGTGGAGGAGGAGGCGCCCGTCGCCGCTCCGGCTCCGCGTGCGCGTCGTCGTGCCACTCGTGCCGTGGCGGCTCCGGCCGCCGTGGTCGAGGCCGCGCCCGTCGTGGAGGCCGCTCCGGTGGTCGAGGAGACCGTCGAGGAGGAGGCGCCCGCCGCCGCTCCGGCTCCGCGTGCGCGTCGTCGTGCCACCCGTGCCGTGGCGGCTCCGGCCGCCGTGGTCGAGGCCGCACCGGTCGTGGAGGCCGCACCCGTCGTGGAGGCCGCGCCCGTCGCCGCCGAGGTGGAGGAGGAGGCCCCGGTCGCCGCTCCGGCTCCGCGTGCCCGTCGTCGTGCCACCCGTGCCGTGGCGGCTCCGGCCGCCGTGGTCGAGGCCGCGCCCGTCGTGGAGGCCGCGCCGGTCGTCGAGGAGACCGTCCGGGAGGAGGCGCCCGCCGCCCCCGCCAAGCGCTCCGTCACCGTCGCCGACGCCGTCGACTCCCCGAAGCGCGGCGGCCGCCGCCGCGCCACCCGCACCACCACCGCCCCGGCCGCCGCCGAGCGTCCGGCCGCCGAGGCGGAGGCGCCCGCCGCCCCGGCGCGCGGCGCCCGCCGCGCCGCGCGTCCCGCCGTCGCCGTCTTCCAGGCCCCGGTCTTCACCGAGCCGATGTTCCAGACCCCGGAGACCGCCGCCCTCGCCGCCGCGGCCGCCGCCGCCGCGGTGCGCGCGGAGGAGGCCGAGGAGGAAGAGGTCGAGCAGGACGTCGAGGTCGAGGCCCAGGCCCCGGTCGTCGAGGACCGCCCGGCCGGCCGTCGCCGCCGTCGCCGCGGCGCCGTCGAGGCCGCCGCTCCCGCCGCGCCGGCCGCGCCCGTGTCCCTGGCCGACGTCGAGGCCGTGGAAGAGGAGCAGGAGGCCGAGCTCGACGAGGACGAGGCCGACGAGTCGGGCGAGCGCCCCTCGCGCCGCCGCCGTCGCGGTGGCCGTCGTCGCCGTCGCGGTGAGTCCGCCGACCTCGACGAGTCCGCCGACGAGGACGCCGAGGCCGAGGCCGAGGCCACCGAGTCCGAGGCCGACGAGGAAGAGGAGGAGGAGTCCGAGGAGGCCCTCGGTTCCACCTCCAGCCGTCGCCGCCGTCGCCGCCGCCGCCGCAGCGGTGACACCGGTGTCGACGCCGAGGCCGGCGACGAGGACGGTGTGCGCACCGTCGTCAAGGTCCGCGAGCCGCGCCCGGCCCGGGAGAAGGCCGAGCCGGCCGACGAGGTGCAGTCCATCAAGGGCTCCACCCGCCTGGAGGCGAAGAAGCAGCGCCGCCGCGAGGGCCGTGAGCAGGGCCGTCGTCGTGTGCCGATCATCACCGAGGCCGAGTTCCTGGCCCGTCGTGAGGCCGTCGAGCGCGTGATGGTCGTGCGCCAGTCCGGCGAACGCACCCAGATCGGTGTCCTCGAGGACAACGTGCTCGTCGAGCACTACGTCAACAAGGAAGAGGCCACCTCGTACGTCGGCAACGTCTACCTGGGCAAGGTCCAGAACGTGCTGCCGTCGATGGAGGCCGCCTTCATCGACATCGGCAAGGGCCGCAACGCGGTCCTGTACGCCGGTGAGGTCAACTTCGAGGCGCTCGGCATGGCCAACGGGCCGCGCCGCATCGAGTCCGCCCTCAAGTCCGGCCAGTCGGTCCTGGTGCAGGTCACCAAGGACCCGATCGGCCACAAGGGCGCCCGCCTGACGAGCCAGGTCTCGCTGCCCGGCCGCTACCTGGTCTACGTGCCCGAGGGCTCCATGACCGGCATCAGCCGCAAGCTGCCCGACACCGAGCGCGCGCGCCTGAAGACCATCCTCAAGAAGATCGTCCCCGAGGACGCGGGCGTCATCGTGCGCACCGCCGCCGAGGGCGCGAGCGAGGACGAGCTGCGTCGCGACGTCGAGCGCCTCCAGGCCCAGTGGGAGGACATCCAGAAGAAGTCGAAGCAGATCACGACCTCTTCGCCGAGCCTGCTGTACGGCGAGCCGGACATGACCGTCCGCGTCGTGCGCGACATCTTCAACGAGGACTTCTCGAAGGTCATCGTCAGCGGTGACACCGCCTGGGAGACCATCCACGGCTACGTGAACCACGTGGCCCCGGACCTGGCCGACCGGCTGTCGCGCTGGACCTCCGAGGTCGACGTCTTCGCGACGTACCGGATCGACGAGCAGCTCGCCAAGGCGCTCGACCGCAAGGTGTGGCTGCCCTCGGGCGGCTCGCTTGTGATCGACAAGACCGAGGCGATGATCGTCATCGACGTCAACACCGGCAAGTTCACCGGTCAGGGCGGCAACCTCGAGGAGACCGTCACCAGGAACAACCTGGAGGCGGCCGAGGAGATCGTGCGCCAGCTGCGGCTGCGCGACCTGGGCGGCATCGTCGTCATCGACTTCATCGACATGGTCCTGGAGTCCAACCGCGACCTGGTCCTGCGGCGGATGCTGGAGTGCCTGGGCCGCGACCGCACCAAGCACCAGGTGGCCGAGGTCACCTCGCTGGGCCTGGTCCAGATGACCCGCAAGCGGGTGGGCCAGGGCCTGCTGGAGTCCTTCTCCGAGACCTGCGTCCACTGCAACGGTCGCGGTGTCATCGTGCACATGGAGACCCCGACCGCGATCGGTGGCGGCGGCAACGGCAAGCGCGCCAAGCGTCGCGGCGGTCGTGCCGCGGAGCACGAGCACGAGGTCGAGGCGATCGAGACCGTCGAGACCGACGCGTTCGAGGTCGAGGCGGAGACCGAGGCCGAGGTGGCCGCGGAGATCGCCGCGCCGCGCGCCCTCCCGGAGCCGGAGTTCGTCCCCGGCGAGGAGCTGTACGGCAGCCCCGCCGAGGCCGAGGCCGCCGCCGGCATCAGCGGACGTCGCAACCGTCGCCGCGCCACCCGCAAGGCCACCGCTCCGGCGGGCGCCCCGCGCGGTGCGGCCCGTACCGCGCCGGCCGCCCGGGCCGAGGCCCCGGCTCCCGCCGAGGCCGAGCCGGTGACCGAGCCGGCCGACACGGTCCTGGAGCCGGCCGCCGAGTTCGTCGCCGAGGCCGCTGTCGAGGCGCCCGCCGTGGTGGAGCCCGTGGCCGAGCCGGTCGCCCCGGCCGTCGCGGAGGCCGAGCCGGCCGCCCCGGTCGAGGAGGCCGCGCCGAAGGGCCGTACCCGTCGCCGGGCGACCCGCAAGGCCACCGCCGCGGTCGTGGAGCCGACTGCGGCGCCGGAGCCGGTCGCGCCGGCCGTCGTCGAGCCGGAGCCGGTCGTCGAGGCGGTTGTCGAGCCCGAGCCGGTCGTGGAGGCCGTCGCGGAGGTCGTCGCCGAGCCGGAGCCCGTCGTGGAGGCCGCCCCGGCGCGTCCGCGCCGTCGCGCCGTCCGCAAGGCCACCGCTCCGGCGGGCGCAGCGGAGGCCGCCGTCGTGGTCGTCGAGGCCCCCGCGGTCGAGACCGAGCAGGCCGAGGCGAAGGCGGACGAGGCGAAGGCCGACGAGGCCGTCGCCGAGGAGCCCGCCGCCCCGGCCAAGAAGGCCGCCCGCAAGGCCCCGGCCAAGAAGGCGACCACCGCGGCGAAGAAGGCCCCCGCCAAGAAGGCGGCGGCCGCCAAGAAGACCGTCGCCAAGAAGGCGACGGCCAAGAAGACCACGGCGAAGCGGGCCACGAAGAAGACCGCGGCGGCGGAGCAGAGCGCTCCGTCCGTCACGGCTCCGACCGAGGCCTGACCGTCCCGTGTCCGTGGACCCCGCCTCCGGGCGGGGTCCACGGCCCCGCGGGGCCCGGTTTGACCCTCCGGAACCGGCCCCGTAACCTAGACCGTCGGCGTGTCTTGAACGATTACCCGTTCAGCGTGCGTCGCGCTCCTGAGCACCTTCCTCCCGCACCGCCCGCGCAAGCGGACCGGGCACGGGAGAGGCCGCTCGTCCAATTCCGGATCACCGTGGGCTTCGGCCCGCGTGAGCGGCTGGCTTCAGGAGCATCCGTCCCGAGTGAGAGAGAGATCCGCGTGTACGCCATCGTGCGCAGCGGTGGTCGCCAGCACAAGGTTGCTGTCGGCGACATCGTTGAGGTTGACAAGATTTCCACTGCCAAGGTTGGCGACACGGTCGAGCTCTCGACCCTGCTCGTTGTCGACGGCGACGCCGTGACCAGCGACCCGTGGGTGCTGGCCGGGATCAAGGTTCAGGCCGAGATCGTGGACCACCACAAGGGCGCCAAGATCGACATCCTGCGCTACAAGAACAAGACCGGCTACCGCCGTCGCCAGGGTCACCGCCAGCAGTACACGGCGATCAAGGTCACCGGTATCCCCACGGCTGCGAAGTAAGAGGGACTGAGACATGGCACACAAGAAGGGCGCATCGTCCACCCGGAACGGGCGCGATTCCAACGCTCAGCGGCTCGGCGTGAAGCGCTTCGGCGGTCAGGTCGTTTCCGCCGGCGAGATCCTCGTCCGCCAGCGCGGCACCCACTTCCACCCGGGTTCGGGTGTCGGTCGTGGTGGCGACGACACGCTGTTCGCGCTGCAGGCCGGTGCCGTGCAGTTCGGCACGCACCGTGGCCGCAAGGTCGTCAACATCGTTCCGGCCGCCTGATCAGCTCCTGCTGAACAGCGGTACGTAACTTCCCGAGGGCGGATCTCAACTCTTCCCGGCGCGAGCCGGGAAGAGAGGTCCGCCCTCGGCGCGTTGGCACATATACACGCTCAGGCACGTTTAATGGGCAGCAAGGCCTGCCCGGGACATTCCCGTATGTATCTGGAGGAACAACCATGACCACCTTCGTGGACCGCGTCGAGCTGCACGTCGCCGCGGGTAACGGAGGCCACGGCTGCGCCTCCGTTCACCGGGAGAAGTTCAAGCCGCTCGGCGGCCCCGACGGCGGCAACGGCGGCCGTGGCGGCGACGTCATCCTGGTGGTGGAGCAGGCGGTCACCACCCTGTTGGACTACCACCACAGCCCGCACCGCAAGGCCACCAACGGCAAGCCCGGCGAGGGCGGCAACCGCTCCGGCAAGGACGGCCAGGACCTGGTCCTGCCCGTGCCGGACGGCACCGTCGTCCTCGACAAGCAGGGCAACGTCCTCGCCGACCTCGTCGGCCAGGGCACCACCTACGTCGCCGCCGAGGGCGGCCGCGGCGGTCTCGGCAACGCGGCGCTGGCCTCCGCCCGCCGCAAGGCCCCCGGCTTCGCGCTCCTCGGCGTCCCCGGTACGACCGGCGACATCGTCCTGGAGCTCAAGACCGTCGCCGACGTGGCGCTCGTCGGCTTCCCGAGCGCCGGCAAGTCCTCGCTGATCTCGGTGCTGTCCGCCGCCAAGCCGAAGATCGCGGACTACCCCTTCACCACCCTCGTCCCGAACCTGGGCGTCGTCACCGCCGGCTCGACCGTCTACACGATCGCCGACGTCCCCGGCCTGATCCCCGGCGCCAGCCAGGGCAAGGGCCTCGGCCTGGAGTTCCTGCGCCACGTCGAGCGCTGCTCGGTCCTCGTGCACGTCCTGGACACCGCCACCCTGGAGACCGACCGCGACCCGGTGGCCGACCTCGACGTGATCGAGGAAGAGCTCAAGATCTACGGCGGCGGTCTGGAGAAGCGCCCCCGCCTCGTCGTCCTCAACAAGGTCGACATCCCCGACGGCCAGGACCTCGCGGACATGGTCCGCCCGGACCTGGAGGCCCGCGGCTACAAGGTGTTCGAGGTCTCCGCGGTCGCCCGTACGGGCCTCAAGGAGCTGTCGTACTTCCTCGCGGAGGTCGTCGCGAAGGCCCGCTCCCGCAAGCCCAAGCAGGAGGCGACCCGCATCGTCATCCGCCCGAAGGCCGTGGACGACGCCGGCTTCACCGTCACCTACGACGAGGTCGAGGACGTGTACACGGTGCGCGGCGAGAAGCCGGAGCGCTGGGTGCGCCAGACCGACTTCAACAACGACGAGGCCGTGGGCTACCTCGCCGACCGCCTCAACCGCCTCGGCGTCGAGGACGCGCTGAAGAAGGCCGGTGCCCGCGCCGGCGACGGCGTGGCCATCGGCTCCGACGAGAACGCGGTCGTCTTCGACTGGGAGCCGACCATGATGGCCGGCGCCGAGATGCTGGGCCGTCGCGGTGAGGACCACCGCATGGAGGCTCCGCGTCCGGCCACGCAGCGCCGCAAGGAGAAGGAAGCGCGCCGCGGCGACAGCGCGCAGCAGGAGTACGACGAGTTCCGTCCCTTCTGATCCGCTCCCGTGCCCCGCGCGAACGGCGCCGACCCCTCGGGGGCGGCGCCGTTCGCCGTGGGCCCCGGCGTCGAACGGCCCCGGTGCCGGACCGGCCCCGGTGTTGAAGCCGGCCTTACCCCGTTCGCCTAGGATCCTTCGGGTGAGCAGCAGCGATTCCAGCAGTGACACCCCCGCCGTCTCCGTGGTCGTGATCGCGTACAACGACGCCGGGCTCGTGGGCGAGGCCGTCGCGTCGGCCCTCGCCCAGGGGCCGGTCGTCGCCGAGGTCATCGCGGTGGACGACGCCTCCTCGGACGGTACGGCCGAGGTGCTGGACGCGTTGGCCGCGGCCCATCCGCGCCTGAGGGTCGTGCGCCGGGAGTCGAACAGCGGCGGCTGCGGCACTCCGCGCAACGACGGGATCGCCGCCGCCCGCGCCCCGTACGTCCTCTTCCTCGACAGCGACGACGTCCTGCCCGCCGGCGCCGTGGCCGCCCTCGTGCGGGCGGCCGAACGCCACCGCGCCCCGGTCACCGTGGGGGCGTGCGTACGGCGCGAGCTGCCCGAGGGCCGCGACGTGCCGTGGCTGCCCGACCTCTACACGCCCGGCGAGGTCATCGAGCGGCCCCTGGACCGGCCGGAGCTGGTCCGGGACACCCTCTGCGTCAACAAGCTGTACGAGCGGGCCTTCCTGGACGCGCACGCGATCCGCTTCCCCGACGGCCGGTTCGTCTACGAGGACTTCGTCTTCACCTCCCGGGTCCTGGCCGCCGCGCCCCGCATCGCGGTCATCGGCGACCTCGTCTACGTCTGGCACGTGCGGCGGCGCGCCGCCCAGGTGTCGATCTCCCTGGCCCGCGCCGACGTCGGCAACTGGCGCTCCCGCGTCGAGGCCCACCGCACCGCGGCCACGACCCTGGAGGCGGCCTCCCCGGAGCTGGGCCGCGCCTGCCGGGTCAAGTTCCTCGACTACGACCTGCGGATGTACCTGCGCGAGCTGTCCGCCGACCCCGAGCGGCGGGCCGCCTGGTGGGCCCTGACCCGCGACTACCTCGCCGGCTTCGACGGGGCCGACGTCGAGGCCGCTCCCGCCCGGGCCCGCTGGATCGCCCGGGTGCTGCTCGCCGCCCCGGTGCCGCCCGCCGACGTGGACCGGCTGCGGGCCCTCGCAGCCGAGCCCGACCGGCTGCCGCCGCCGTACGCGCGCGACGCCGCCGGGCGGCCCGTGTGGAGCGAGGCCCTGCCGGTCCCGCTGGACGGGCTCGACGCGCTGCCCCTGGCCGAGCTGCCCGTCGCCGTCGACGCCGGGCCCGCCGGGGGAGCGGCCGTACGGCTGCGGGTGCGCGACCTCTACGGGCGTCTCGCCGGGGCCGGGCCGACCACCGTACGCCTGAGCTTCCCCCCGCGCGCCGGCGGCGAGCCCGTCGTGCTGCCGCCGGTCGAGCTGGCGCCCGCCGCCGACGGGGACGGGTGGAGCGCCGAGGTGCCCTTCCGGCTCGCCGCGCTGGCCGCCGTGGGCCGGCGCCGGGGCCTGCGCGGCATGCAGGCCTGGGACGTCCGGGTGGAGGTGCGCTGCGCCGACGGGAGCTCCCGGCTCACCTCACTGCGCCCCACGGGTGGACTGCTCCGCCGACGGGCGCTGCCCAGCAGCCGGTACGGTGTTCTGCTGGCGCAGCCCTACCGGACGGCCGCGGGCGTGCTGGGGGTACGCCTCGCGCCCGGAGCCCAGGGCGCGCTGACTTTCGTACGCAACCGTCTCGACCGCGCCCGCACGCGCAGGTCACGCTAGAGCTGGGGAGATACGCATGACATTTCTGATCACCGGTGGCGCCGGGTACATCGGCGCGCACGTCGTCCGCGCGATGCTGCAGGCGGGTGAGCGGGTCGTGGTCCTGGACGACCTCTCCACGGGCCGGGAGGACCGCGTTCCGGAGGGCGTGCCGCTGGTGATCGGTTCGGTCCTGGACCGGCTGACCCTCGACGAGACCTTCGAGCGCCACCACATCACGGGCGTGGTGCACCTCGCGGGCAAGAAGCAGGTCGGCGAGTCCGTCGAGAAGCCGCTGTACTACTACCACGAGAACGTGGAGGGCCTCCAGGTCCTGCTGGGCGCGGTGGCCAAGGCCGGCGTGCGCAACTTCCTCTTCTCCTCCTCCGCCTCCGTGTACGGCATGCCGGACGTGGACCTCGTCACCGAGGAGACCCCGTGCGCGCCGCTGAGCCCGTACGGGGAGACGAAGCTCACCGGCGAGTGGCTGGTGCGGGCGGCGGGGAAGGCCCACGGCATCTCCACCGCCTGTCTGCGCTACTTCAACGTCGCGGGCGCGGCCACCCCCGAGCTGGCCGACACCGGGGTCTTCAACCTGGTCCCCATGGTCTTCGAGCGCTACGACGCCGGCGAGGGCGCCCGGATCTTCGGCGACGACTACCCGACCCCGGACGGCACCTGCATCCGCGACTACATCCACGTCGAGGACCTGGCGGAGGCCCACGTGGTGGCCGCCCGCCGGCTCGCCGAGTGGGGCGCCGCCGGGGAGTACAAGGACCTCACCGTCAACATCGGGCGCGGCGAGGGCGTCTCCGTCAAGGAGATGGTCGAGCTGCTGAACGCGGGCACCGGGCACGCGCACGCGCCCGTCGTGACCCCGCGCCGCCCCGGTGACCCGGCGAAGGTCGTCGCCTCCGCCGACCGGATCGCCTCCGAGCTGGGCTGGAAGGCGCGCCACGACGTCCGCGAGATGATCACCTCGGCGTGGGCGGGCTGGCAGGCCAACCGCCGCGGCTGAGCCCCGTACGCGAAACCGCCCGCCCCGGAACGGATTCCGGGGCGGGCGGTCGCACGTACGGGTGGTGCCTCAGCGCTCCAGGAACGCGAAGAGCCCTTCCCACCGGTCGGTGATCTCCGCGCTGGAGTAGCGGCGCACGCTCGCGAAGCCGGTGTCGCCGAGCCGGTCGCGCAGGTCCGCGTCCGACATGAGCGCGTCCAGGTGCGCGGCGAGCTCCATGGTGTTGCCGAGGCGGGCCAGCAGCCCGTCCTCGCCGTGGCGGACGATCTCCCGCACGCCGGGCGCGCAGTCGAACGCGGCCACCGGCAGGCCGGCCGCCATCGCCTCCAGCAGGGTGATGGGGAAGCCCTCCGCGCGGGAGGCCTGGGCGAAGACGGAGGCCCCGCGCAGCGCGCCGAGGACGTCGTCGGTGCTGCCCATCCACTCGACGGACTCGTCCAGGCCGAGCGAGGCGCAGTGGGCCCGCAGGGTCGGCTCCTCGACGCCCGCCCCGTAGATCCGCAGGGTCCAGTCGGGGTGGTGCGGGACGGCGTCCGCCCACGCGTCGAGCAGCAGGTCCATGCCCTTCTCGAAGGCGAGGCGGCCGATGCTCGCGACGACCTTCTCGGTGCGCGGGGCGGGGGAGTCCGGCATGAACGGCAGCGGGTTCGGCATGCTGTCGACGTTCTCCATACCGGCCCGGATCCACAGGTCGGCGTCCTCCGGGGTCAGCACCAGCAGCCGGTCGACCTCGGGGTAGAAGCGGCGGACCCGCTCGCCCCGGGTGGACTTCTGGCTGGCCTCGAAGGACTCGTGGCTCATGCCGATCACCGACAGGCCCTTGGTGTCGGCGAGGGCGACCCATTCCATCGCCCACACCTGGGTGACGATCACCACGCCGCCGGGCGCCGCCGCCCGCAGTATGGCGCTGAGCTGCTCGGCCTTGTCGCGCATCCGCGCCCGGCGGGCCGACTGGCGGCGCCGCTCGGGGGCGTTGAGGCGGCCCTTGATGCCGTGCAGCCTGCGCGCCTTCGGCGGGTGGGTGTCGTAGAGGGTGGTCATCGTGTACGGCAGGTCGGCCGGCAGCCGCTGCCGCAGCTCGTCGGCGACGGGGGCGATGCCGACGAGCCGCACCCGGTGGCCGCGGTCGGTGAAGAGCCGGGCCATCTGGTGCGACCAGGTGGTCACGCCGCCGAGCTCGTCCACGCTGTTGGAGACGATGAAGATGTCACGGCCGCCCGCGCCGGCGGTCTCCTGGCTCACTTGCCGCTCCTGGTGAAGAACTTCTCGACGATCCGACGCGCGGCGTCCCCGCGGTCGTACTCGCCGAACTCGGCGAGGAAGCGCTGACGGGACTCGGCGTACTTGGCGTCGGCCTCGTCGAAGGCCGCGACGGCCTGCATCAGCTCGTCGGCCGTGGCCACGACCGGGCCGGGCGCCTTCTCCTTCAGGTCGAAGTACGTGCCGCGGATGTCCGTGGAGTACTTCTCGTAGTCGTACGCGAAGAACAGCATCGGCCGGTCCAGCACCGCGTAGTCGAACATCACGGACGAGTAGTCGGTGATCAGCCCGTCGGCGAGCGCCAGCAGCGGCGTGATGTCGTGGTGGCGGGAGACGTCGAGGACCCGGCCCGCGACCGAGGGCGGCAGCGAGACGCTGTTCAGGTAGTGCGTGCGCACCAGCAGGGTGAAGCGGTCGCCGAGCCGGTCGGCGAACTCCTCGACGTCGAAGGGGAACTCGAAG
The DNA here is from genome assembly GCF_055584445.1 of Streptomyces sp. NPDC103540. Taxonomy (NCBI): domain Bacteria; kingdom Bacillati; phylum Actinomycetota; class Actinomycetes; order Kitasatosporales; family Streptomycetaceae; genus Streptomyces; species Streptomyces sp. NPDC103540. The sequence goes on along the minus strand of NZ_JBVJMA010000001.1, from coordinate 680,937 downwards.
CCCTCGACGGTGCCGTCGGCGCCCGCCCGGAAGGTGGGCGCGTACAGCAGCACCTTCTTGTCCGGGTCGATGCCCAGCTCGGCGGCGAGCGGTCCGCGCACCCGCTCCCCGCTCTGCGCCTCGGCGGCGTGCGCCGCGACCAGGGCGTCGTTGCGCGGGTAGCCGGTGCGCAGCAGGACCTCGTCGCGCAGTCGGAAGCCCTTGGCGAGGGTGCGGGTGTCGTGTTCGGAGCGGATCAGGAAGTGGTCGAAGCGGTCGACGGCCGCCTGGAAGCGGTCCTGTCCGGCCTTGCCCTGCGCCTTGGTGCGCGGCTCGTGGAAGCCCATCCGCTTGAGGGCGGAGCCGTGCCACGTCTGGATGTACGTGGTGCCGGGGCGCTTGGTCAGCGCCAGCGGGAAGCCCTGGTTGTCGACCCAGTACTCGGCCTGTGCCAGCGCCCGCAGGTAGGCCCAGCTCCAGCGGCGCACGAGGGTGGCGTCGGTGGGGAAGCCGGTCGGCTTGGCGCCGGCGTAGGACCAGATCGCCTGGAAGGGCACGCCCTGGCGCACCATTTCCTCGTGGATGGCCTTCGGGCTGTCGCTGTACTGCTTGCCCATGTGGCTCTCGAAGACGACCGTGCCCTTCTTGATCGGCAGCTTCGAGAAGACCTCGTGGTAGACCTGCACCTTCTGCTCGCCGGAGCCGAGGTTGCGCTTGGCCCGCAGCGCCCGGCGCAGGCCGCGCTTGACGACGCCGGCCGCCTTGCCGTGCATGGCGCTGCCGATGAGCGTCTGGGTGCGGACGGCGGCGGAGCCCTCGGCGGCCAGGACGTAGGAGAGGTTGCCCTTCTTGGTCATCTCCGGCTCGAAGCGGTCGGAGACCAGCCGGGTCAGGCGCGGGCGCACGCGCAGGCGGGCGGCGTTCTCCAGGTCGACGCCGCCGACCGAGACGCGGGTCGTCACGCGGTCCGCGCCGGCGGTCAGCTTCAGGCGGACGTCCCAGACGGCGTCGATGATGCCGAGGGGGCGTACGGTGCCCGCGACGTCGGCGGTCGCGGTCCACTCGATGGTGTCACCGGCGTGGCGCACGCTTGACACCGGGAAGGAGAAGGAACGCACCCCGATCTGTCGGCGGGCCCGGAATTCGAGCGTGGCCTTGAGCTCGGTGTCCTCCTGGATGCGGCCCAGGGGGTTCACGATGACGCCGGACAGGGTGACGGTGCCGCGCCCGTCGTCCTCGTAGGAGGTCAGCCGGTTGCCCACGGTCAGCGAGGCGAGCGGGGTGGTGTGGAAGCCCTGGTCGGTGACGTCCAGTATCCGGCGGCCCTCGGCGTCGTCGAGGTGCGCGGCGCACCAGTAGACGCGCCCGTCGCGCTCCGCCAGGGGGGAGGACAGCCGGCCCCGGTTGGTCATGGCGTCGGCGGCCGGGATCAGGTTGTCCCAGTCCTCCTTGCTCAGGAGGTAGGCGCAGATCGCCTGGAGGTGGTTGACGTTCTCGTACGCCGCCGGGTCGATGCCCGCCAGGTAGCCGTTGGCGAGGCGGGCGAACTCCTGGCGGTAGGCGTCGCCGAGGAGCGGCAGGTCACGCAGGTGCAGCACCAGGTCGTGCTTGAGGAACTTGGCGTCCTTCGCGGACTTGATCGCGGTGTGCCCCTTGGCCGCGAGCAGCTCGTCGACCCGGCGGTGGATCTCCATCCGGTGGACGAAGTTCGCGATCTCGTGGCGCCGGTTGCTGATCGACTTGTCGGCGGCCTTCTCGACCACGTTCCAGTAGTAGACGTGGTTCGGGATCAGGGTGATGCGGCGGGCGGCGACGTAGGCCTGCGCCGAGAAGAGCAGGTCCTCGTAGTGGATGCCGACCGGGAACTCCAGCCCCTGTTCCAGGAGGAAGGCACGGCGGTAGCACTTGTTGGTCGAGAGGGTGTCGTAGACCAGCAGGTCCGGGTACTCGGTGATCGACTCCAGCGTGCGGGTGCGCGCGTAGATCCACGGGTACCACTCGGTCGTCTTGCCCCACCTGTTGTCCAGGTGGACGCGCACGCACATGCCGGAGACCAGGTCGGACCCGGTGCGTTCGGCGGTCGCCAGCATGTTGCGGCAGGCGTTGCGCTCCAGCACGTCGTCACTGTCCAGGAACATGACGTAGGTGCCGGTGGCCTGCCGGATGCCGTGGTTGCGGGGAGCCCCGCAACCGCCGCTGTTCTCGGGCAGCCTGAAGGCGCGCACTCTGCCCGGATGGGCCGCTTCGAGCTCCTGGGCGACCGCGAAGGACCGGTCCTTGCTGCAGTCGTCCACGATCACGACTTCGACCCCGCGCAAAGTCTGGTCCAAAACCGACCGGACGGCTGTCGGCAGACGCTCTGCGTCGTTGTAGACGATGACGACCACGGAGACGTCAGGCACGTGCACCTCGATCCCTTCGTTCCATTCCGCTTATCCAGTCAAAGCTACCGTGTGCCGCACGCGACTCGGGCAGGCCGACCGCCGGCGTGCATACTTCTAAGGAAGAGGTGAGTGGCCGGTCCGGTCGCCGACAATCACCCGTTCGGACCCAGCAGGAAGTGCTCATGACCAAGCTGTCGGTAGTTGTCCCTTGCTACAACGAAGAAGCAGTGATCGACAGTTTCGACGTCGAGATCCGCCGGGTCCTGGACGCCCTGCCCGTCGAGTACGAGGTCTGCTACGTCGACGACGGCAGCCGCGACGGCACCCTCGAAAAGCTCCGGAAGATCGCGGCCGAACACGGAGACCGTACGCGCTACGTCTCCTTCAGCCGCAACTTCGGCAAGGAGGCCGGCATGCTCGCCGGCCTGCGCGAGAGCACCGGCGACGCCGTCGTGATCATGGACGCGGACCTCCAGCACCCGCCGGAGCTGATCGCCACCATGCTGGAGCACTACCGCCAGGGACACGACCAGGTCATCGCCCGCCGCACCCGCGAGGGCGACAAGAAGGTCCGTTCCGCGCTCAGCAGCCTCTACTACCGGGGCGTCAACCGCTGGGTCGACGTCGAGCTGACCGACGGCGTCGGAGACTTCCGGCTGCTGTCCCGGCCGGCCGTGGACGCCCTGCTCGCGCTGCCCGAGTACAACCGCTTCTCCAAGGGCCTCTTCTCCTGGATCGGCTTCGACACGGTCCACTTCGACTACCGCAACGCGCAGCGCGAGGCGGGCGAGACGAAGTGGAAGTTCGGCGCCCTGCTGAACTACGGCATGGACGGGCTGATCTCCTTCAACAACCGCCCGCTGCGCATCGGCATCTGGCTCGGCGCGTCGCTGGTGGGCCTCACCGGCCTGTACGCGCTGTGGATCACCGTGATGGCGATCACCAACGGCATCGACTCGCCCGGTTACGTCACGCTCGTCGCCATGATCGCCGGCATCGGCGGCGTTCAGATGATCATGTTGGGGCTGATCGGCGAGTACATCGGCCGTATCTACTACGAGACCAAGCGCCGCCCCCACTTCCTGGTCAAGGAGGCCCACGGGGCGCGCCGCACGCCCGGCGCCGAGGCCGCGACGGCGACGGCGGACGCGACGGTGACGGCGGACGCGACGGCGGCCGCGAGCGCGACGGCGGCCGGGAACCGGGGCACCGGCCAGGCGCAGCAGCCCGTGATCGTGGAGCGCGGCGGCCGATGACCACACCCTCCAGACGGGACCAGCTCGGCCAGGTCTTCCGCTTCGCCCTCGTCGGCGGGGTCAACACCGGCACCTTCTTCGCCCTGTACCTGCTGCTCCACCCCCACCTGCCGTACTTCGCCGCCTACACGCTGGCGTTCGTGCTGTCGATGATCGGGTCGTTCTTCATGAACACCTACTTCACCTACCGCACCAGGCCCACCTGGAAGAAGTTCCTCCTCTTCCCCCTGACCAACGTCACCAACTACGTGATCCAGTCGGCCGGCCTCTACGTCCTGGTGAGCTGGGTCGGCATGGACACCCGGATCGCACCGCTGGTCGCGGCCGTCGTGGCCATCCCGTTCACCTTCCTCCTCTCCCGCCGGATCCTCATCCCGGGCACCGGACCCGAGCCCGCCCCGGCCGAGCCCCCGCGGACCTCGTCCACGGTCTGAAACCCGGCGGCGGCCCGCGCGGGGCACCCCGTAGATTGGGGCGGACAGAGGTTTCGCGCCGGGCGAGGGGCAAGGGGAAAGACGTGTCAGCGGCTAGGCAAGGTGTCGTGGACGCCCGCAGGATCGTGGTCAAGGTCGGCTCCTCCTCCTTGACCACAGCGGAGGGCGGCCTCGACGCCGATCGCGTGGACGCGCTGGTCGACGTCCTGGCCAAGGCCCGCAGCGGCGGGGAGAAGGAGATCGTCCTGGTCTCCTCCGGCGCCATCGCCGCAGGACTCTCCCCGCTCGGCCTGCGCCGCCGCCCCAAGGACCTCGCCCGCCAGCAGGCCGCCGCCAGCGTCGGACAGGGCCTGCTCGTCGCCCGGTACACCGCCTCCTTCGCCCGCTACGGCATCCGCGTCGGCCAGGTCCTCCTCACCACCGACGACACCAGCCGGCGCGCGCACTACCGCAACGCCTACCGCACCCTGGACCAGCTCCTGGAGATGGGCGCGCTGCCCGTCGTCAACGAGAACGACACCGTCGCCACCGACGAGATCCGCTTCGGCGACAACGACCGGCTCGCCGCCCTCGTCGCCCACCTCGTCCGCGCCGACCTCCTCGTCCTCCTCTCGGACGTCGACGGCCTCTACGACGGGGACCCGTCCCGGCCCGGCACCACCCGCATCGAGGAGGTGCGCGGTCCCGAGGACATCGCCCACGTCTCCATCGGCAGCGCCGGCAAGGCGGGCGTCGGCACCGGCGGCATGGTCACCAAGGTCGAGGCCGCCCGCATCGCCGCCGCCGCCGGCATCCCCGTCGTCCTCACCTCCGCCGGCCAGGCCGCCGCCGCCCTCGCCGGCCGCGAGACCGGTACGCACTTCCACGCCACCGGCCGCCGCTCCGCCGACCGGCTCCTGTGGCTCCAGCACGCCTCCACCCCCCAGGGACACCTCGTCCTCGACGACGGTGCCGTCCGCGCCGTCACCGAACGCGGCAGCTCCCTGCTGGCCGCGGGCATCGCCGCCGTCGGGGGCGACTTCGTCGCCGGCGACCCCGTGGAACTGCGCTCCTGCGACGGGCGCGCCGTGGCCCGGGGGCTCGTGAACTTCGACGCCAAGGAACTTCCGCAGCTCCTCGGGCGCTCCACCCGCGAGCTTGCCCGGGAGCTCGGACCCGCGTACGAGCGCGAGGTCGTCCACCGCGACGATCTCGTGCTGCTCGAAGGCTGAGGTTCGGCAAAACCACCGCGCGCGGAGCCCGGGACTGGTCAACTGTGAGGGGCGGACACGCGTAGCGCAGACAGGAGGCGGCTGGTGAGACGAGCGCTGACCAGCGTCGGCACGGGGGACGGTGACGAGGGACCCGGCGAGGACGTCGCCGACGTCTCCCGGCTCTGGCACGTCACCCTCAGCGTGTCCGGCAAGCCGGCCCCGCTGTCCGAGGTCCGACGCGGACTGGAACAACTGGCCCACGACCACCCCTTCCTCCTCACCAGCCGGTACGCCGACGACCACGCGGAGATCCGGTACTGGGAGGAGGCCCGCGACCTCCACGACGCGGCCGCCGTCGCCCTGCGGCTGTGGGGCGAACACCGGTCGTCGGCGCAACTGCCGCCGTGGGAGATCGTCGGCCTGGAGGTCATCGGCCGCGCCACCTATCACCAACGCGTCGCGGAAGGCTACGGCCCACCCCCGGCCCACCCGGTGGGCGTGCACCCCTACTGAACGCGCCGCTCCTCCTGAACGCGCCGCTCGCACCGCTCGGCCCACGGGGGTGGGCCTCACGGGCTTCGTGCCGCTGCGCCGGGCGGTGCCGTCTCGACGCGCCGCTCGCACCGCTCGGCCCCGGGGGGCCTCACGGGCTTCGTGCCGCTGCGCCGGGTGGTGCCGTCTCGACGCGCCGCTCGCACCGCTCGGCCTCGGGGGGCCTCACGGGCTTCGTGCCGCTGTGCCGGACTCCGTCCGGCGGGCGGGGTACCGGGTACCGGTCGGGGTGGGGTCGCCGCGAGGGCTCGGTCCGGCACGGGCGCCGGTCCCGTCCGGCGGAGGCGGCCCGCGCCCCGCGGGCCCGGGCGTCTCGCGGGGTGGAATCCCGGCCGGGCCGGGCCGGCCGGGGATTACCCTGGCCGCATGACCTCGCTCGACGACGCCACCGCGACCTCCCCCGTCCTCGCCACCGCCGCAGCGGCCCGTACCGCCGCCGCGACCATCGCCCCACTCCCGCGGTCCGCCAAGGACACGGCCCTGCTGGCCATCGCGGACGCGCTGGAGGCCCGTACGGACGAGATCGTCGCCGCCAACGCCGTCGACACCGACAAGGCCCGCGCCGCCGGCACCAGCGAGACCGTCATCGACCGCCTCACCCTCACCCCCGAGCGCGTCGCCGCCATCGCCTCCGACGTCCGTGACGTCGCCGCCCTCCCCGACCCCGTCGGCGAGGTCGTCCGCGGCTCGACCCTCCCCAACGGCATCGACCTCCGCCAGATCCGCGTCCCGCTCGGCGTCGTCGGCATCATCTACGAGGCCCGCCCCAACGTCACCGTCGACGCCGCCGCCCTCTGCCTCAAGTCCGGCAACGCGGTCCTGCTGCGCGGCTCCTCCTCCGCCTACGCCTCCAACAGCGCCCTCGTCGGCATCCTCCGCGACGCCATCGCGAAGGCCGGTCTGCCCGCCGACGCGATCCAGCTCGTCCCCGGCGAGTCCCGCGACTCCGTCCGCGAGCTGATGCGCGCACGCGGCCTCGTCGACGTCCTCATCCCGCGCGGCGGAGCCTCCCTCATCAAGACCGTGGTCGAGGAGTCCACCGTCCCGGTGATCGAGACCGGTACCGGCAACTGCCACGTCTACGTCGACGCCCAGGCCGACCTCGACATGGCCGTCGACATCCTCATCAACTCCAAGGCCCAGCGCCCCTCCGTCTGCAACGCCGCCGAGACGCTCCTCGTCCACCGCGACATCGCCGACGCCTTCCTGCCGCGCGCCCTCGACGCCCTCGCCGCCGCCGGCGTGACCGTCCACGGCGACGAGCGGGTCCTGGCCGCCGCCGAGGGCACCGAGGCCACCGCCCTGCCCGCCACCGACGAGGACTGGGCCGCCGAGTACCTCTCCTACGACATCGCCGCCGCCGTCGTGGACTCCCTCGACGACGCCGTCACCCACATCCGCCGCTGGACCTCCGGCCACACCGAGGCGATCGTCACCACCTCGCAGGCCGCCGCGCGCCGCTTCACCCAGCTGGTCGACTCGACCACGGTCGCCGTGAACGCCTCCACCCGCTTCACCGACGGTGGTCAGTTCGGCTTCGGCGCCGAGATCGGGATCTCCACGCAGAAGCTGCACGCCCGGGGCCCCATGGGCCTCCCCGAGCTCACCTCCACCAAGTACATCGTCACCGGCGACGGTCACATCCGGTAACCGGACCCCGAACGCGGTGTGGCCGGATTCCGATTGAACCCTGCCCAAAGCCGCCCCCCAGGTCTACGCTGGTCCCGTGCCGGACGACGTGGGGGGCAAGCCGTTCCCGGACGACGGGGAGCCCGACGACGACCGCGGAGGCGCGGATCAGGACTTCGCCTCCGTGGTGTTCGACGAGGACTTCGTCCGGAACGCCGAGATCCATGAACCGAGCGCGGCCGAGCGCCAGCGCGCCGCGGACCACGCCCGCGCGGAGGCCGAGGCCGCCCGCGTCGCCGGCGGCTGGGCCGGGGAGGACGACTACGGCCCCCCGGAGGGCTACGGTCTCGACGACCCCGGCTGGGAGGCCGGCCACTACGGCTACGGATACGCCGAAGGCCCCTACGGCGCCTACGGCGGCAGCCTGCGCCCCTACCGCGGCCGTTCGCCCTGGCTCCGCCCGGTCGCCTGGGTGCTCGCCCTCGTGATGGGCCTCGGCATGGTCGCCCTCGCCTTCAGCGCCGTCTACCGCAGCGCGGCGGGCGCGAACGACCCCGCCCCGGCCCCCGCCAGTACTCCGCTCGGGGAAGTCACCGGCGTCGGAGCGTTTACGTACCCCGTCGGCCGCCAACCCTGAAGGTACGGCCCCACGCGCCCGAGCGGAGCTGGGGGCTTCTCTGAAGCGGGACCAGCGGGGAGAAGCGATGGCCGTTCCAGGAGATCCACCCAACGGCACCCCCGACGGCATCGGCGGGGGCGACGACGAACTGCGCCCCGACGAATACAGGTCGGTGGTGTTCGACGAGGACTTCGTCCGCGCTGCCCGACTCCAGGAGTACTCCGCCCAGGAACGCATGGGCGAACACGCCAGGGCCGTCCGCAGCCGCTCCCTGTGGGCGGGCTCCGGATCCTCCGGACGCGGCAACGGCACCCCCGGCCGCGGCGCCCGCCAGGGCATGCTCCTCGTCCTGCTCATCGCGACGGCCTTCGCCGTCGCCGTCTACATGGGCCTGCGCAACCCCTACGCGCCGCCCGCCGACGGCGCCGTCGAGCCCTTCGTCAGCACCGTCCTGCCCCTGGCCCCCTCCGAGACGGTGCCCGGCGGCCGCCCCGTCGACCTCTACGCGAACAGTCCCGCGGCCGACTACCGCGTCGGAGCGGCCGGCATCACCCTGCCCGCCGTGCGCCGCACCCACCACTTCACCGAGAGCCAGGTCGTCGCCGCGCTGTCCATCGCCAAGGACTACCTGGTGCAGTCCTCCCTGGACCCGGACGTCCTGTCCTCCACCGCCACCCGCCCCGTGCGGGTCCTGCTCGACCCCGGCCAGCTCACCCAGTTCGACGAGAGCATGACCGCGCCCTCCGGCGACGGCCGGCACGCCGCCACGGGCTGGCTGGTCCGCTTCGACCCGGCGACCGCCATCGTGGCCGACTCCCGGGTACGGGTCAACGGCACCCTCACCGTCGAGGAACTGGACACGCAGGTGCTGGAGATCACCGCCGACCACACCTTCGTGTACGCGGTGCGCCCCGCCACCGGCGCACCCGCCGCCGTCGACGGGGCCTCGCTGTTCACCGTCCGCCGCGAGCTGCGGCTGCGCTTCGACCGGGAGGACCTCACGGCCCGCCGCGCCGAACTGGTCTCCGCCTACGTGATGGCCGGCCCGCAGGACTGCTCCGCCGACCCGGCGGCGGGCTTCCGGCCGCTCCTCGCCGGAGCCCAGCCCACCACCGTGGGCCCGCCCGCGAGCGACCCGTACGCGTCCGGCCGGCCCCGCCGCACGGCCGGGCTGTGCGGCGTACTGGCCCCGGCCGCGGACCGCGGCGCCCCGCCTTCGGCGGTGCCGGCGGCCCCGACCGCCCGGACCCCGGCACCGCCCACCGGCGGCTCCTCCGTCAGCCCCGGCCCGTAGCCCCCGGCGCGTCCGGGCCGCCGTCGCCGGCCGCGTCCTTGCCGTTCGCCGAGGCCCCCGCCCCGGTGAACCGGTCGCGCAGCTTGCCGCCCAGGTCACCGGCGCCGCCGGCGATGTCGCCGACCAGCTTCATCAGCGGGTCCTTGCTGGTGCGCACCGACTCCGCGTAGTGCGAGGCGGACTGGCGGAAGGAGTCCGTCACCGAGGCGTCCTTGTCCTCCTCGCGGCGCGGGTAGTGGCCGTCCATGATCCGCTGGAAGTCGCGGTTCTGCGACCACTTCTTCAGCTCGGCCGCGCGCACCGTGGTGAAGGGGTGCGTCCGGGGCAGCACGTTGAGGATCTTCAGAACCGAGTCGCGCAGGTCGCCGCTCTCCTCGTACTCCTCGGCCTGGGCCAGGAAGGCGTCCACGTTCATCTCGTGCAGGTGGTTGCCGCCCGCGATCTTCATCAGACCCCGCATCGAGGCGTTGACGTCCTGCCCCACCAGCAGCCCGGCCCGATCCGCCGACAGCTCCGACTTGCGGAACCACTCCCGCAGCGCCGTGACGATCGCCATGATCGCCACATTGCCGAGCGGGATCCAGGCCACCTTCAGCGCCAGCGTCGTCAGGAACAGCAGGACGGTGCGGTACACGGCGTGCCCCGACAGAGCGTGGCCCACCTCGTGGCCCACGACCGCCCGCATCTCCTCCTCGTCGAGCAGCTCCACCAGCCCCGTCGTCACCACGATGATCGGCTCGTCCAGACCGATGCACATGGCGTTGGGCTTCGGGTCCTGCTGCACGTACATCTGCGGGACCTTCTCCAGGTCCAGGATGTAACACGCGTCCCGCAGCATCTCGTGCAGATGGGCGAACTGCGTCTCCCCGACCCGCACCGAGTCCGACAGGAACAGCAGCCGCAGGCTGCGCTCCGGCAGCAGCCCGCTCAGGGCCTTGAACACGGTGTCGAACCCGGCCAGCTTGCGCAGCGCCACCAGCGCCGAGCGGTCCGCGGGGTGCTCGTAGGCCCGCGAGGAAATGCCGGGGAACCTCCTGCGGCTCCGCGCCGGCGTCTTCTCGAATCCGGTGTCCGCCATCGGACCCTCCCCCTTGATCGACCTGTGCTCCGTTGCGTCTATCCTCTCCAACGCCTGAGTCGGCGTGAGCGTGCCCCAGGCCCCCGCATACGATGTGAGCGAAGTCTCCGCTCGCTCCCCGACTCGATAGGTACCTGCCTGATGAGCCTCCCCACCGCCGCCCACAACCTGGTCCTTCTCGCATCGGAGGGGGCCGAGCAGCACGGCGGCAACCACGACAGCCTGAACCCGTACCTGACCGGTGGCGGCGCGCTGGTCATCCTGCTCCTGATGCTCTGGGTGACCACGCGTCTGAACCGCGACCGCTAAACCCCCCTTTCGGGTCCGGCCACCGTGCACGTGCTGCCGGGCCAGTAGGCTCTGCGCTCATGGGAGAGCAGGAAGTGCCTACGGGCCCGGTCAAGCGCCGGCTCGGCGTGATGGGCGGGACGTTCGACCCGATCCACCACGGACACCTGGTGGCCGCCAGTGAAGTGGCCGCCCTTTTCCACCTCGACGAGGTGGTGTTCGTCCCGACGGGCGAACCGTGGCAGAAGTCCCAGCGGGCCGTGTCGCCCGCCGAGGACCGCTACCTCATGACGGTCATCGCGACGGCCTCGAACCCCCAGTTCTCGGTGAGCCGCATCGACATCGACCGCGGTGGCCCCACCTACACCATCGACACCCTGCGGGACCTGAGCGCGCTCAACGACGACGCCGACCTGTTCTTCATCACCGGTGCCGACGCCCTCGCCCAGATCCTCACCTGGCGCAACGCCGACGAGCTCTTCTCCCTCGCCCACTTCATCGGCGTGACCCGACCCGGTCACGTGCTCACCGACGACGGCCTGCCCGAAGGCGGCGTCTCCCTGGTCGAGGTCCCCGCGCTGGCGATCTCCTCCACGGACTGCCGCGCCCGCGTGGCCGAGGGCGATCCCGTCTGGTACCTGGTGCCCGACGGCGTGGTGCGCTACATCGACAAGCGCGAGCTGTACCGGGGCGCCTAGGTCGTTTCTTTCGGAAAAGGGAGGGCCCGCGGTGAACGACCCACAGGATCCTTACGACCCGTACGTCGACCCGGATCAGCTGATCGTCGGCTACGACCCGTACGGCAGACCGGTCTACGCCCCGGCGCCCTCCCCGGCCTTCCCGCCGCAGCAGCCGTACGAGCAGCCGCCGCCGTACGCGTACGACCACGGCCACCCGCAGCAGTACCCACAGCAGCAGTACCCACAGCAGTACCAGCCGCCCCAGCCGCAGCAGCAGGCCCAGGCCCAGCAGTGGATTCCGCAGCAGGCCGCTCCCGTGCCCGAGCCGCACCACCCCGTGCCCGGGCCCGTGCCCGCCCCGGTGCCCGAGCCGCGCCGGGAGCCCGTCACGGGGCGGGGCGGGCCGCAGCCACCGGACGCCGACGCCCACGCGGAGCCGTTCGCCTTCGCCGACGGGCCGGAGGCCGACTCCGAGGACGTCATCGACTGGCTGGCCTTCACCGAGAGCCGTACCGAACGCCGCGAGGAAGCCCGCCGGCGCGGCCGCAACCGGGGCGTCGCGCTCGTCGTCGCCCTCGCCCTGTTCGTCGTCGGAGGCGCCGGATACCTCTGGTACACCGACGGACTGCCCTTCCTCGACGGCCCCGGCGCCGAGCGGGCCCCCGCCGCGACCGGGGAACAGAAGCGCGACGTGATCGTCGTGCACGTGCGCGACACGAAGCGGGGCACCAGCTCCACCGCACTGCTGGTGGACAACGTCACCACCCGCCAGGGCGCCACCGTCCTGCTGCCGAACGACCTGAGGGTCCAGGGCCAGGACGGCACCGCGGGCCCCCTAGGCCAGGCCGTGGACGCCGGAGCCCTCGGCACCCGCGAATCCCTCGACACCGTGCTCGGCACCCGCATCGGCGGGACCTGGCGCCTGGACACCCCCTTCCTGGAGCGGCTCGTCGACCTCGTCGGAGGCGTCGAGACCGACACCGACACCGCCGTCCCCGCCGACGAGCGGGCCAAGACCCCGGCCGTCGGACAGGGCCCGAAACAGAGCCTCACCGGAGCCATGGCCATCGCCTACGCCACCCACCGGGCCCAGGGCGAACCGGAGACCCGGCAGCTGGAGCGGACCGGCAGGGTGCTCCTCGCCGTACTGCGCAAGATCCCCTCCGACCCGACGGCCGCGGCCACGACCGTCGAGAGCATGGGCCAGATCCTCGACCCGGGCCTGGACTCCCGGAACCTGGGCGCGCTGCTGTCGCGGATCGGCGAGCACGCCAAGGTGGGCGCGTACCGCACCGAGGTGCTCGCCCTGAAGGCGGACGGAGGCCTGACGGACGAGGCCAACAGGAAGGTGGTCAAGGAACTGCTCGGCGGCTCCTTCACGGCGGACCGGGCCGGGGCCACCCTGCGCGTCGGGCTCAAGGACGCCACCGGGCGGACCGGCGGGCAGGACGGCCAGGGCGGGGAGGACGGGGCGCGGATCGCGGCGAAGGCGGCCCTGCTCAACGCCGGCTACGGCTTCGTCGACGGCGGCAGAGCCGACCGTACGAGCGAGGGCACCCGGATCACGTACCAGGACGACGACCGGCGCGACCGGGCCGTCGAGGTGGCCAAGACCCTGGGGCTCCCCGAGAGGGTCGTGCAGAAGGCCGAGAGCGCGGTCAACGCGGACGTCGTGGTGACGCTGGGCAGGGACTACAAGCCCTCCTGATCCGGCTCCGGTCAGGGCTGTGAGCAGGTGTTCCGTCCGCGCGGGACGTTCCGCGCGGGCGGGGCCGGCGGTACATGAGACCCTTGTAAGGATCTGCCCGCCAACCCGAAAGCATGGCCAGTGACCGCCACGGACCGCTCCATCGAGCTCATCACCGCCGCCGCCCAGGCCGCGGCCGACCGGCTCGCGCACGACATCATCGCGTACGACGTCAGCGACGTGCTGTCGATCACCGATGCCTTCCTGCTCGCCTCCGCGCCCAACGACCGCCAGGTCAAGTCGATCGTGGACGAGATCGAGGAGCGGCTGCTCAAGGAGCTCGGCGCCAAGCCGGTGCGCCGCGAAGGCGACCGCGACGCCCGCTGGATCCTGCTCGACTACGTCGACATCGTCGTCCACGTCCAGCACAGCGAGGAGCGCGTGTTCTACGCGCTGGAGCGCCTGTGGAAGGACTGCCCGGAGATCGAGCTCCCCGAGGACGCCAAGCTCACCATCGGCAAGGCCGAGGAGCACGCCAAGCTGCGCGAGGCGGCGGGCGACGACGAACTGGACGGTGATCTGTTCTGAGCACCACCCCTTCCACCGCCGCGACCGCCGCGACCGCCGCGACCGCCGCGACCGCCGCGACCGCCTCGACCTCCGCGGGCAAGACCGGCAGGAAGATCGTCCTGTGGCGGCACGGCCAGACGTCGTGGAACCTCGAACGGCGCTTCCAGGGCTCCACGGACATCGAGCTGACCGAGACGGGCGTGGCGCAGGCGCGTCGCGCCGCCCGGTTGCTGGCCTCCCTGAAGCCCGACGCCATCGTCGCCTCCGACCTGCGGCGGGCCGCCGCCACGGCGGCCGAGCTCGCGGCGGTCACGGGCCTGTCCGTCGAGCACGACGAGGCGCTGCGCGAGACCTACGCCGGGGAGTGGCAGGGCCTCACGCACGACGAGATCCTCGCCAAGCACGGAGAGCAGTACACGGCGTGGAAGCGCGGGGAGCCGGTGCGTCGTGGGGGCGGTGAGCTGGAGACCGAGGTCGCCGACCGCGCCGCGCCCGTCGTCCTGAAGCACGCCGACCGGCTGCCCGACGGCGGCACCCTCGTGGTGGTCAGCCACGGCGGCACCATCCGTACGACGATCGGCCGTCTGTTGGGCCTGGACGCGTACCACTGGGAGGGCCTCGGCGGGCTCTCCAACTGCTGCTGGTCCGTCCTCGGCGAGGGCGTGCGGGGTTGGCGGCTCATGGAGCACAACGCCGGCACGCTGCCGGAACCGGTGCTCGGCGACGACGACTGAGGGGTCGCCACAGGCCGCCGCGGACCGCCCCACCCCCGGATTTCACTTTCCGGCTGGTCACAGGCTAGAGTTCTTCTTGTTCGCAGCGAAGAACACCGGAAACGGGGGGAACGCGGCGGAGAGCGGGGCTATAGCTCAGTTGGTAGAGCGCCTGCATGGCATGCAGGAGGTCAGGAGTTCAATTCTCCTTAGCTCCACAATCAGGATCCCGTCCCCAACAGGGGGCGGGATCCTTCCGTTTGTCCCTTTGGCCTGCTGACCCGGCCGGTACCGGCATGGCAGAATCGACAGCGCCGGAGGGGGACACGACGGCCCGACGCGGGAGGGAGTCGCTGACGGATGGGTGCACACCGGCGGCGGTGCGACTGGTGCGAGAACGGCACGCCGATCGTTCGGGACATGGACCCGGTCAATCCCGACTACCAGTACTGGTGCGAGGAATGCGCGCGGGCGCTGATCATAAAAGGCGACCCGATCGAGACGTACCGGGAGCTGGAGGGCGAGCCGATCTACGGCCGGCTGCTCGACGAGCACTGCACGCTCAAGCGGTTCTACCAGTTCGCGAGAGCGTGATCGGGTGAGGTCGGCCGGGTGAAGTTGGCCAAAGGCGATCAAAACGGACATGGCTCGGGCTCCGCGGAAACCGATTTTTGGTCTCGGGCCATGACCGTGTAATGTTTGGGATGTCGCCAGGGGGAACCGGCAAGGGAAACCGAAGCGACAAGCGGTAAACGAAGTAACAAGGGGCTATAGCTCAGTTGGTAGAGCGCCTGCATGGCATGCAGGAGGTCAGGAGTTCAATTCTCCTTAGCTCCACAGTGAAGAAGAGGGCCACCCGATCCGGGTGGCCCTCTTCTCGTTCCGCGGAACGAACGGGCGTCCGCCGGGGCCGCTGCGGTACCCTGGCGCCATGCGTGCCGTACGCCTTCTGCTTACCGAGCCGCGCTGATCAGCACCGACCCCTCGTGAGGTCGGCATCGGCGCGGCGTCCCCTCCTGTGCGAGGGGCTTTTTCGTTTGGGCAGGCAGAGACGGCAGAGTCGATCGATGGAGCTTCAGGAATCATGAGCGAGACGAACACCCCGGCCCCCGAGGCGGCCGAGGGGCACCGTTACACGGCTGCCATGGCCGCCGACATCGAGGCACGCTGGCAGGACGTATGGGACGCGGAGGGCACGTACGAGGCCCCGAACCCCACCGGTGACCTGGCGGGCGACCAGGCGGTCGTCGCCCGGCCCAAGAAGTTCATCATGGACATGTTCCCGTACCCCTCCGGTGCGGGCCTGCACGTCGGCCACCCGCTCGGGTACATCGCCACCGACGTCTACGCCCGCCACCAGCGGATGTCCGGCCACAACGTCCTGCACACCCTGGGCTTCGACGCCTTCGGCCTGCCGGCCGAGCAGTACGCCGTGCAGACCGGCACCCACCCGCGCGTGTCGACCGAGGCGAACATCGAGAACATGAAGGTCCAGCTGCGCCGGCTGGGCCTGGGCCACGACAAGCGCCGGTCGTTCGCGACGATCGACCCCGCGTACTACAAGTGGACCCAGTGGATCTTCCTGCAGATCTACAACTCCTACTACGACGCGGACGCGAAGAAGGCCCGCCCGATCACCGAGCTGGTCGCCGCCTTCGAGAACGGCTCCCGCGAGGTGCCCGGCGGTCGCGCCTGGGCCGAACTGACCGGGGCCGAGCGCACCGACGTGCTGAACGGCTTCCGGCTGGCCTACGCCTCCGACGCGCCCGTCAACTGGTGCCCCGGCCTGGGCACCGTACTGGCCAACGAGGAGGTCACCGCGGACGGCCGCTCCGAGCGCGGCAACTTCCCCGTCTTCAAGGCCAAGCTGAGCCAGTGGAACATGCGGATCACCGCCTACGCGGACCGCCTGATCGACGACCTGGACGCCCTGGACTGGCCCGAGGCCATCAAGCTCCAGCAGCGCAACTGGATCGGCCGCAGCGAGGGCGCGCGCGTGGACTTCGCCGTCGGCGAAGCCGGCGCGATCACCGTCTTCACCACCCGCCCCGACACCCTGTTCGGCGCCACCTACATGGTGCTGGCGCCCGAGCACGAGCTGGTCGAGAAGATCGTCCCGGCCGAGTGGCCCGAGGGCACCCACCAGGTGTGGACCGGCGGCGCCGCGACTCCCGGCGAGGCCGTGGACGCGTACCGCAAGCAGGCCGCCGCGAAGTCGGACGTCGAGCGCCAGGCCGAGGCCAAGGACAAGACCGGCGTCTTCACCGGCGCCTACGCGACCAACCCGGTCAGCGGCGACCTGGTCCCCGTCTTCATCGCCGACTACGTGCTGATGGGCTACGGCACCGGCGCGATCATGGCCGTCCCGGCGCACGACAGCCGCGACTTCGAGTTCGCGCGCGCCTTCGAACTGCCGGTGCGCTGCGTCGTGGAGCCCTCGGACGACCGCGACGCGGACCCGGCCGAGTGGGCCGACGCGTTCACCTCGTACGACGGCACCATCGTGAACTCCACGGGCGAGGGCATCTCGCTGGACGGCCTGGGCGTCGTCGAGGCGAAGGCCGCCATCACCGCCTGGCTGACCGAGCGCGGCATCGGCGAGGGCACCGTCAACTTCCGCCTGCGCGACTGGCTGTTCAGCCGCCAGCGGTACTGGGGCGAGCCCTTCCCGATCGTCTACGACGAGGACGGCGCCGCGCACCCGCTGCCCGAGTCGATGCTGCCGCTGGAGCTGCCCGAGGTCGAGGACTACTCGCCGCGCACCTTCGAGCCGGACGACGCCGCCTCGAAGCCGGAGACCCCGCTGTCGCGCAACGAGGCCTGGGTCAACGTCGAGCTGGACCTGGGTGACGGACGCGGGGTGCGCTCGTACCGCCGCGAGACCAACACCATGCCGAACTGGGCCGGTTCCTGCTGGTACGAGCTGCGCTACCTGGACCCGAACAACGACTCGGCCCTGGTGGACCCGCAGATCGAGCAGTACTGGATGGGCCCGCGCGAGGGCGCCCCGCACGGCGGTGTCGACCTGTACGTCGGCGGCGCCGAGCACGCGGTGCTGCACCTGCTGTACGCCCGCTTCTGGTCGAAGGTGCTGTTCGACCTGGGTCACGTCTCGTCGGCCGAGCCGTTCCACAAGCTGTTCAACCAGGGCATGATCCAGGCGTACGCCTACACCGACGCGCGCGGCGTGTACGTCCCGGCGGCCGAGGTCGAGGAGCGCGACGGCGGCTGGTTCTTCCAGGGCGAGCCGGTCAAGCGCGAGCACGGCAAGATGGGCAAGTCCCTGAAGAACGCCGTCACGCCCGACGAGATCTGCGAGGAGTACGGCGCCGACACCCTGCGCCTGTACGAGATGGCGATGGGCCCGCTGGACGTCTCCCGTCCGTGGGACACCCGCGCCGTCGTCGGCCAGTACCGGCTGCTCCAGCGCCTGTGGCGCAACATCGTGGACGAGGAGACGGGCGCCGTCACCGTCGTCGACGGGGAGCCCGACGAGGCCACCCTGCGCGCCCTGCACAAGGCCATCGACGGGGCCGGCTCGGACATGGCGGGGCTGCGGTTCAACACCGCCATCGCCAAGATCACCGAGCTGAACAACACCCTGACGAAGGCGGGCCGCCCGCTGGAGCGCTCCGTCGCCGAGCGACTGGTGCTGCTGGTCGCCCCGCTGGCCCCGCACATCGCGGAGGAGCTGTGGCACCGGCTGGGCCACACCGACTCGGTGGTCCACCGGGACTTCCCCGTGGCCGACCCGGCGTACGTGGTCGACGAGACCGTGACGTGCGTCGTGCAGGTCAAGGGCAAGGTCAAGGCCCGCCTGGAGGTCGCTCCCGCCATCTCCGACGCCGACCTGGAGCAGCTGGCGGTCACCGACCCGGCCGTCGTCGCCGCGCTGGACGGCGCCGAGATCCGCAAGGTGATCGTGCGCGCGCCGAAGCTGGTCAACATCGTCATCTGAATCGGGGGCGCCGGCGCCGGCGGCGGGTGCACGGAGCGGGCCGGGCGCCGATAGGTCCTCCGGGTTCTCCGGGTCCTCGGTATGAGGGTCATCCCGTACGGGCAGGTTGGGGGTTCGATTGGAACCCCTGGCCTGCCCGTGGCGTTTACGGTGGGAGGGAAGCAACAGGCGAAGAAGGGGAACCTCATGGAGGCGGGCGTCGCTTTGATCATCTTTGGCCTGTTGGTGCTGTTCGCCTTCCTGGGGCTGGGCGCCTGGGCCACGGTGAAGGTGGTCGGCGCGGCCAAGCGAGGCGTGGATCGTACGATCACCCAGGCCCGCAGGACCGTCGAGGACACCACGCTGAAGGCGAAGAGCCTGGGCCAGGTCGGTGTCACGGGCGCGCTCGCACAGCTGCGCCTGGACCTGCGGACCTCGATGCGGACCACGCAGCAGGCCCTCTACCAGGGAGCGCAGACGGACAGCTCGCTGAAGGAGTCGATCGTCCTGTTCGAGCGGCTCAGCGCGCACGGGCACGAGCTGGACGACGAGCTGAAGCGGCTGGAGCAGGAGCCCGACCGGCAGCGGATCGCGGCGAGCCTGCCCGACCTGCGGGAACGCACCTCCAAGATCACGGAAGCCGCTGACTCGCTGCGGTGGGCGGCCCGCGACCGGGCCCGCCAGTTCGCCGCCCAGGACCTGGACACCCTCTCCGCGGAGATCAAGCTCGAATCCGGCGCGCTGCGGGACTGGTCGCGGGAGCCGGTGGACCACCTGGCGGCCGCCGCCGAGGCGTGGGACGCGCGTCAGGCGGCCGAGGCCGCCGCAGGTGCGGCCGGGGCCGCCGGGCCGGAGGGGACGCCCGATGGGGCCGGGAGCGGACCGGCTCGGGGGACCGGGGTGACGCGGCCCGCCGCGCTCGATCCGGCGCCGCAGGCGGCGCCGTACCCGTGGCAGAAGGCACCGCGGCCCGAGACCACCACCTGAGGCACGGCCGGGCCGGGGGCCGGGTGTTCGACGCGGTGGGCGGGCCCGGGCTGCCGGATCGCCCCCGCTGCCGGTAACCTCCGGCTCATGTCCCGCCATGTCGCGATCGTCACGGATTCCACGGCCTATCTGCCCCAGCCGGCGATGGCGCGGCATGGGATCACCGCCGTCCCCCTGACCGTGGTCCTGGGCGACGAAGCCTTGGAGGAAGGCACCGAGATCTCGGCGCGCAGCCTCGCCGTCGCCCTCCAGAAGCGCCGCCCGGTCACCACCTCCCGGCCGGGTCCCGAGGAGTTCGTACGGGCCTACCGGGCCGCCGTGGACGCCGGGGCCACCGGCATCGTCAGCCTGCACCTCTCCGCCGAGTTCTCCGGCACGTACGACGCGGCCGTGGTCGCGGCCAAGACGGCCGACGTCCCGGTCCGGGTCGTCGACACCGGGATGGTCGCGATGGCCCTCGGGTTCTGTGCCCTGGCCGCCGCCGAGGCCGCCGAGGCGGGCGGTTCGATCGACGACGCCGTGGCGGCCGCGGAGAAGCGGGCCGCGGACATGTCGGCGTACTTCTACGTCGACACCCTCGACTACCTCCGCCGCGGCGGGCGGATCGGCGCCGCGCAGGCCCTCCTCGGCTCGGCGTTGGCCGTCAAGCCGCTGCTGACGCTGGACGGCGGCCGCATCGAGATGCTGGAGAAGGTACGGACGGCCTCCAAGGCCATCGCGCGCCTGGAGGAGCTGGCCGTCGAGCGGGCGGGCGCGGGGAGCGTGGACGTCGCCGTCCACCACCTGGCGGCTCCCGAGCGGGCGGAGAAGCTCGCGCAGCGGCTGCGCGAACGGATCCCGGGCCTGGTCGAGATGCACGTCAGCGAGGTGGGTGCGGTGATCGGAGCCCACACCGGTCCGGGGTTGCTGGCGGCGGTGGTGTCGCCGCGCTGAGCGGGGACCCTGGAGGGGCGGGCGGGGCCGGCTTCACCGGAACGGGTGGCGGGGATATCCACAACGGGGCCTTCATCCACCGGAATTGAGGGTTCCGAGCGGCGATCCGGGAAGGCCCCTAGCGTCGGGGCATGACTCTTTCCACACAGGACGCGCAAGGCCTCTCGGAGGCACGGACCCGATACGACGCCATGGCCGGACCGGTGGCCGGACCGGTGGCCGGCGGTGCCCTCGCGCCCGGTGGCGCGGGGCCGATGGTGCGCTCCGACGGCCGGGAGCGGTACCGGCGGCGGCTGCGTTCGCGGTCCCGGGCCAGGCCCGACCCCGAGGCGGTGCGCAGGCGGGCCGAGGCGCTGTTGGCCGGGGGTGTTCCGCCGCCCGCGGAGGAGGTGGCCGGGGAGCCTTCGGCGTCCGGAGGGTCGACGGGGACGGAGCCCGCGGCGCCGGCCGCGGGGGCGGGAGCGTCACGGCCGGAGCGGCCGGAGCGGCCGCCGGAGGGGGCGGAGGGGCCGGAGGGGTCGGAGGGGTCGGAGGGGCCGGGGCCGGAGGGCGGGCGCCCGGGTGGTTCGGCGCCGGTTCGGGCGGGAGCGTGGAGGTCCGCCCTGCGGGAACGGTTGCCGCTGTGGGTGCAGGCCCGGTGCGGGGTCGAGCCGCGCACGGTCGCGGCCGTCGCGGTGGTGCTGGTCGTCGCGGTCGGGTTCGCCGGCCGGCAGTTCTGGGCCGCCCGGCCGGGCCCGGTGACCGCGCCGGCCGTCGTCGCCCCCGCCGCCGTCGCGTCGGCGCCCTCGGCGAGCGCCGCCCCGGCGTCCGGCGCCCGTGTCGTGGTGGACGTCGGCGGCAAGGTCAGGGAGCCCGGGGTCCGGCGACTGCCCGGCGGCTCGCGGGTGGAGGACGCGCTGGCCGCCGCCGGGGGAGTGAGGCCCGGCACGGACACCACCGGGCTCAACCGGGCCCGGGTGCTGGTGGACGGCGAACAGGTGCTGGTGGGGGTCACGGCGCAGCCGCCGCCTCCCGGAGGCACCGGCGCGGTCCCCGGCGGTGGTGCGGGGCCCGGGGCGGGGCCGCTGAGCCTGGCCACGGCCACGGTCGAGCAGTTGGACGGGCTGCCCGGGGTCGGCCCCGTGCTCGCCCGGCACATCGTGGAGTTCCGTACGGCCCGGGGCGGGTTCCGCTCCGTGGAGGAACTCCGACAGGTCCAGGGGATCGGCGAGCGGCGCTTCGCCGAACTGCGCGGGCTGGTGCGGCCGTGAGCGGGCCGCGGGGGGCAGGCGCGCGGGATCCGGGCCGCGCGGGCGGGCGCCGGCCTGAAGGTGCGGGGTCGGGTGGGGTCGGGTCGGGGCGGGTGCCGCCTGAGGGTGCGGGGTCGGGTGGGGTCGGGGCGGGGCGGGTGCCGTCCGAGGGGGGTGGTGCGCGCGGGGGCGGGTTCGGTGCGGGACGGGCGGGTGCGGTCGGGATCGCCGGGGTCGGGACCGCCGGGGTCGGGCCCGGTGCGGTCGGGCCCGGTGCGGTCGGGTCCGGTGCGGTCGGGTCCGCCGGGGGCGGGGCGACCGCCGTCGGGCTGGAAGGGGCCGGGGCGGAGGAGGGGCGTCCGGTCGATCTGCGGCTCGCGGTGCCGGCCGGGGCCGCCTGGGCCGCCACCGCCCTGGCCCTCGGGGCCCCGGGGCACTGGACCGCCGTCGGGGTGGTGCTCGCGGTGGTCGCGGCGGGGGCGCTGCTGCTCGCCGGCCGGCGCCGTCCGCAGCCCCTGTGGCGGGTCGGTACGGCCGCGGCCGCCGCCCTGCTGTGCGCGGCCGCGGGCGCGGGGGTGGCCGGGCTGGAGCGGGCCGAGGCGCGGGCGGGGCCCGTGGCGGGGCTGGCCCGGGAGCACGCCCGGGTCCTGTTGGAACTCACCGTCGGCTCCGACCCCCGCGCCACCCGGGGCGGGAACGGCCCGCCGGGGGTGATGCTGGACGCGGTGGTGACGGCGGTGCGGGGCCCCGACGGGACGCGGACGCGGACCGTGACCCCGGTACGGGTGTCGGCCGCGCATCCCGACTGGGCCGGGCTGCTGCCGTCGACCCGGGTCGAGGTGGTCGCCGCCCTGGCTCCGACCCGGGGCGGGGAGCGGGCCGTGGCGCTGGTCCGCCCGGCCGGGGACGCGCCGCCCGAGGTGACCGGCGGGCCCGACGCCGCCCAGCGGTTCGCCGGGAGCCTGCGCGCGGGGCTGCGAGAGGCCGTTCGGGAGCTCGCGCCCGACGCGCGGGCGCTGCTGCCCGGGCTGGTGGTCGGGGACACCTCCGGGGTCCCCGACGACCTGCGCGAGGCGTTCAGGGCCACCGACCTGCTGCACCTGCTGGCCGTCTCCGGCTCCAACCTCACCGTGGTGCTGTGCCTGCTGATCGGGCCCCCGGCCCGCGCGCGGCTCGTCGAGCGGCGGGGGCTCGCGCCCCGCCTGGGGCTGTCGCTGAGGGCCACGGCCCTGTGCGGGGCAGCCCTCACGCTGGGCTTCGTCGTGGTGTGCCGGCCCGAGCCGAGCGTGTTGCGGGCCGCGGCGTGCGGGGCGATCACCCTGCTGGCCCTCGGTACCGGCCGGCGGAGGTCGCTCGTGCCGGCACTGGCCGGGGCGGTGCTGCTGCTCGTGCTCTACGACCCGTGGCTGGCCCGCGGTTACGGATTCCTGCTGTCGGTCCTGGCCACCGGGGCCCTGCTCACCCTCGGGCCCCGGTGGAGCGCGGCCCTGCGGCGGCGGGGCGTGGGCGCGCGCACGGCCGACGCGCTGGGGGCGGCCGCCGCCGCGCAGGCGGTGTGCGCGCCCGTGGTGGTGCTGCTGTCCGCCCGGGTCAGCCTCGTCGCGGTGCCGTGCAACCTGCTGGCGGAACTCGCGGCGGGACCGGCGACGGTGCTCGGATTCGCGACCCTCGCCGTCGCCCCGCTGTGGATGCCGGCGGCGCGGGTGCTCGCCTGGTGCGCGGGGGTGCCGGCCCGGTGGATCGCCGCCGTGGCGCGGGGCGGGGCCGGACTGCCGGGGGCGGAGGTGCCCTGGCCCGGCGGGCCGCGGGGCGCGCTGCTGCTCGGGGCGGTCACGGTGGTCCTCGTGGGGCTCGCGGCGCGGTTCGGCCGGCGGCGTGCCGTGTGCGCGGCCGTGGCGATCCTGCTGCTGGTCGCCGTACTGCGACCGCCGCAGCTCACGCGGGCGCTCACCGGCTGGCCGCCGCCGGACTGGAGCTACGTGCAGTGCGCGGTCGGCCAGGGGGACGCCGCCGTGCTGGCCGTCGCCCCCGGGACGGCCGTCGTGGTCGACGCCGGACCGGACCCGCGACCGGTGGACGCCTGCCTGCGGTCCCTCGGGGTCCACCGGGTGCCGCTGCTCCTGCTGACGCACTTCCACGCCGACCACGTCGGAGGACTCGCGGGCGTGTTGAGGGGCCGGTCGGTGGGTGTGATTCAAACCACCACGGTGGAGGAGCCGCCGGAGCGCGCGCGGGCCGTCCGGCGGGCGGCGGCCGCCGCCGGGGTGCCCGTCGTACCCGCGCTCGCGGGCGAGCGCCGGCAGGTCGGCAGGCTCGGGTGGGAGGTGCTGTGGCCGAGGGGGTCCGGGCCGGCGCCGCGCGGGCCCAACGACGCGAGCGTGGCCCTGCTGGTCCGCACGTCGGGGGTGACGCTGCTGCTCCTCGGCGACCTCGAACCGCCTTCCCAACAGGCCCTTCTGCAAAGCCATCCCGAGCTGGGGCCGGTGGACGTCCTGAAGGTCGCCCACCACGGATCGGCCCACCAGGACCCCGGTCTCCAGGACCGGATCCGACCCCGGATCGCGATCGTTCCCGTCGGCGCCGGCAACCGCTACGGGCATCCCGCGCCGAGCACCGTCGGCCGGTTGCGGGAGCGGGGGACGACGGTGCTGCGCACCGACCGGGACGGTTCCGTGGCGGTCGCCGGGAGCGGCGCGGGGATGCGTGCGTTCCCGGCCGGCCGGCGTCGCCGGCGGCCCGGGCATACCGGGCGCGACCATTCTGTTTGCCCCCAACCCGACAGCATGATCGAATGCGTCTTCGCCAGAGCGGTCCAAGTCCACACAGCACGGGGGTGCATCAGCCATGTTCGGTCGCCGACGGGGGATGGAGACGGTCGGAAGTGCCGGTTCACAGACATCCGCCACTCTGACGTTGCCGCCCACGGCGAAGCTGTTGAGCTGTCGGGTCCTCGACACGGTCCACCAGCCGGTCCGACAGGCGAAGTTCGAGGTGACGGACCCGATCGGCAGACGGGTCGTCAGCGGGGAGACGGACCCGTACGGCGGGTTCACCGCCGCCGTGCCGGAGGGGGAGTACCGGCTGTCCGTCACCGCCGAGGGCTACGCGCCGTTCCACGGGGCGACGCTCGTCGGGGACCCGGCGCAGCCCGGGACCGCCGAGATCATCCTGGACGCGGTGGAGCCGCCGAGGCTGCCGGCGCCCGGCCACTGGGAGCTGGACCCGACGCACTCGTCGATCGCCTTCTCCGCCCGGCACATCGGGTTCGCCCGGATCCACGGCCGGTTCACGACCTTCGCCGGCGCGGTCCGCATCGCGGAGCGGATGGAGGACTCCTCCATGCACGTGATCATCGACGCGGCGAGCATCGACACCGGTCTGCGGATGCGGGACGACCACCTGCGCTCCGCCGACTTCCTGGACGCGGCCCGCCACCCCACGGTGGAGTTCTACAGTGAGCGGTTCATCCACCGCAGCGGCAGCCGGTGGGCGGTCGCGGGGGCCCTCACCCTGCACGGCGTCAGCCGTTCCGTCACCCTGGACACCCAGTACCTGGGGCACGGCACGGGCCTGGAGGGCGAACCGAGGGCGGCCTGCCGGGCCACGGCGGAACTGCACCGCGAGGACTTCACGCTGAACTGGCAGTCGATCCTGGCCCACGGCGTCGCGGCGATCGGCTCCAGCGTCGACGTGACGCTCGACGTGCAGATCGTCCACAAGGCGTAGGACGCGGGCCGCGGGCGAGGGCCCGGCCCGGTCGGGGCCGGGCGGTGGTCTACGGGGCTTCCAGCCAGCCCTCGTACTCGGCGGCGAGGTCGTCCAGGGCGCCGGTGTCGAGCCGTTCCCTCGGGTCCTCCACGACGACCAGCCACTGGGCGTCCTCGGCGTCGTCCTCGCCGGCGAGGGCGTCGCGGACCAGCTGGGGTTCCTCGGGCAGGCCGAAGCGGTCGACGGCCTCCTGGGCCACCTCTTCGGCGGCGTCGCGGTCGGGCAGGACCAGTACATGTCGCACGTTCACCCGACCATTCTCGGGCACCGGGCGCGGGGGACTGTCGGTGCGTCGTGGGATGCTGGGGGCGATGGCCACCAGGAAGAACTCCACCGACGATCTCCTCGCCCCGATCACCCTCGCGGTGGGGCAGGAGGACCTGCTCCTCGACCGTGCGGTGCGCGAGGTGGTGACGGCCGCGCGCGCGGCCGACGCCGACACCGATGTGCGCGACCTCACCTCCGATCAGCTCCAGCCCGGCACGCTGGCCGAGCTGACGAGCCCCTCGCTGTTCTCCGAGCGCAAGGTCCTGATCGTGCGCGGCGCGCAGGACCTGGGCGCGGAGACGGTCAAGGAGCTCAAGGCCTACCTCGCCGATCCGTACGAGGAGATCGCGCTGGTCCTCCTGCACGCCGGTGGGGTCAAGGGCAAGGCGGTCCTGGACGCCGCGCGCAAGGCGGGTGCCCGCGAGGTGGCCTGCCCGAAGATGACGAAGGCCGCGGACCGACTGTCGTTCGTGCGGGGCGAGTTCCGGACGCTGGGTCGTTCCGCGACCCCCGACGCCTGCCAGAACCTGGTCGACGCCATCGGCAGCGACCTGCGGGAGCTGGCGAGCGCGGTGGCGCAGCTGTGCGCGGATGTCGAGGGCACCATCGACGAGGCCGTCGTGGGCCGCTACTACACCGGGCGGGCCGAGGCCTCCAGCTTCACGGTCGCCGACCGGGCCGTCGAGGGGCGCGCGGCCGAGGCCCTCGAAGCGTTGCGCTGGTCCCTGTCGACGGGCGTGGCACCGGTCCTGATCACCAGCGCCCTGGCCCAGGCGGTGCGGGCGATCGGCAAGCTCGCCTCCGCGCCGCGCGGGGCCCGTCCCGGTGATCTCGCCCGGGACCTCGGCATGCCGCCGTGGAAGATCGACCGGGTCCGGCAGCAGATGCGGGGCTGGTCCGCGGACGCCGTCTCGGACGCCCTGCGCGCGGTGGCGCTGGCGGACGCGGGGGTCAAGGGCGGGGGCGACGACCCCGAGTACGCCCTGGAGAAGGCCGTCGTGGCGGTGGCCCGCGCGGCCCGCCCCCAACGCCGCTGAGGCGGCCCCGCAGCGCCCCGTAGCGCCCGTACGCCCGTCACGGGTCCCGTCCCGGACCCGTCCCCCGGCAGGGTCCCGTCCCGGACCCGCCGCCCGGCGCGGTCCCGCCCCCGCCCCTCGCCTCGTGGCCGGGTCTTCCGTACCGCTCCCGGCTCCGTGCCGTCCCCGTGCGGTCCCGTGCCGTGCCGTGCGCGGGTGCCGGTCGGGCGGCGCGGGCATGACGAAGGCCCCGGCTCCTCCCTGGGGAAGGGAGGGGCCGGGGCCTTCGACCACTGCTGGTGTGCGCCGCACCCGCGTGGCGAACGCAGGCCGCGTGCGGCGCGGGGGCCGGTCCGGAGCGGGAGAGAGGGCCCGCTGGGTCCTTACCGGCGATTCACATCAGGAGCTCAGCCCTGGAGGGTGGCAACCTTGGAGGCCAGCGCCGACTTCTTGTTGGCGGCGGCGTTCTTGTGGATGACACCCTTCGAGACAGCCTTGTCGAGCGCACGCGCGGCGGCGCGGGAAGCCACGGTGGCCTTCTCGACGTCACCGGCGAGGACGGCCTCGCGGGCCTTGCGGATCGCGGTCTTGAGCGAGGACTTGACGGCCTTGTTGCGCAGGCGCGCCTTCTCGTTCGTCTTGTTCCGCTTGATCTGGGACTTGATGTTCGCCACGAAAGAGCCTTTTCAGGTTCAGAGTTTGATCTTCGGATTGTGTCCCGACAGCTGAGAGGGCATACGAGACACAGCTGCCCAGGCTACCAGGCGCGCTCCGACCGGCCCAAACCGAGCGCACTGCCCCGTCCATGGGACCATGGGAGTCTGCGTATCGATCCGAAGGATCCGATCAGGACCGACCGACGCGACCGACCGACGCTTCCGACTGCGACCGAGAATCAGGACACTGCGTGCCCGCGATCCCCAGCCACGTGCCCGAGCCGAGCCGTACCGACCCGGCTCTGATCCGCAACTTCTGCATCATCGCGCACATCGACCACGGCAAGTCGACCCTCGCCGACCGGATGCTCCAGCTCACCGGTGTCGTCGACCAGCGGCAGATGCGTGCCCAGTACCTCGACCGCATGGACATCGAGCGTGAGCGCGGCATCACGATCAAGTCGCAGGCTGTCCGTCTGCCCTGGGCGCCCACGACGGGCGAGGGCCAGGGCAACACGCACATCCTGAACATGATCGACACCCCGGGTCACGTCGACTTCACCTACGAGGTCTCGCGCTCCCTCGCGGCGTGCGAGGGCACGATCCTCCTCGTCGACGCCGCCCAGGGCATCGAGGCCCAGACCCTCGCCAACCTGTACCTGGCGATGGAGAACGACCTCGCGATCGTCCCCGTCCTCAACAAGATCGACCTGCCGGCCGCCCAGCCGGAGAAGTTCGCCGAGGAGCTGGCGAACCTGGTCGGCTGCCAGCCCGAGGACGTGCTGCGCGTCTCCGCCAAGACGGGCATGGGCGTCGACGCCCTGCTCGACAAGGTCGTCGCGACCGTTCCGGCCCCGGTCGGCGTCAAGGACGCCCCCGCCCGCGCGATGATCTTCGACTCGGTCTACGACTCCTACCGCGGCGTGGTCACCTACGTCCGTGTGGTCGACGGCCAGCTCAACAAGCGCGAGCGCATCCGCATGATGTCCACCGGCGCCACGCACGAGCTGCTGGAGATCGGCGTCTCCTCCCCGGAGATGACCCCGGCCGACGGCATCGGCGTCGGCGAGGTGGGCTACATCATCACCGGCGTGAAGGACGTCCGTCAGTCCAAGGTCGGTGACACGATCACCAGCCTGCACAACGGCGCGACCGAGGCCCTCGGCGGCTACAAGGACCCGAAGCCCATGGTCTTCTCGGGCCTGTACCCGCTGGACGGATCGGACTACCCGGACCTGCGCGAGGCCCTGGACAAGCTCCAGCTCAACGACGCCGCGCTCGTCTACGAGCCGGAGACCTCCGCGGCCCTCGGCTTCGGCTTCCGCGTCGGCTTCCTCGGCCTGCTGCACCTGGACGTGGTCCGCGAGCGCCTGGAGCGCGAGTTCGGCCTCGACCTCATCGCGACCGCGCCCAACGTGGTCTACCGGGTGGTGCTGGAGGACGGCAAGGAGGTCACCGTCACCAACCCGAGCGAGTTCCCCGAGGGCAAGATCTCGGACGTGTTCGAGCCGGTCGTCCGCGCCACCGTGCTCGCCCCGACCGAGTTCATCGGCGCCATCATGGAGCTCTGCCAGCAGCGTCGCGGCACCCTGCTCGGCATGGACTACCTCTCCGAGGACCGCGTCGAGATCCGCTACACCCTGCCTCTCGCGGAGATCGTCTTCGACTTCTTCGACCAGCTGAAGTCCAAGACGCGCGGCTACGCCTCGCTGGACTACGAGCCCACCGGCGAGCAGTCCTCCAGCCTGGTCAAGGTCGACATCCTGCTGCACGGCGACAAGGTCGACGCCTTCTCCGCCGTCTGCCACAAGGACGCCGCCTACGCCTACGGCGTGCGCCTGGTCGCCAAGCTGCGCGAGCTCATCCCGCGGCAGGCCTTCGAGGTGCCGGTCCAGGCCGCGATCGGCTCCCGCGTCATCGCCCGCGAGACCATCCGCGCCATCCGCAAGGACGTCCTCGCCAAGTGCTACGGCGGTGACATCTCCCGCAAGCGGAAGCTGCTGGAGAAGCAGAAGGAGGGCAAGAAGCGGATGAAGATGGTCGGCTCCGTGGAGGTCCCGCAGGAGGCCTTCATCGCCGTCCTGTCCAGCGACGAGTCGACCGGCAAGAAGAAGTAGCGCCGACACCGGGGAGGGGGCCCAGCCCCCGTCCGGTGTCACGCGGAAGGGCCCCCGTGCGTACGCGCGAGGGCCCTTTTCGTTATGAACCGGCCGCTCGGGGAGTCTTACGCGTCGGGCACGCGGCCTCTAGTCTGATCACTGCTCGATGGTTACTCGCCAGTTAAGAAATCCGCCCGTCTGAAAACCCTGCCTGCCCAAGCGCCCCACGCCCACGCCCCGTCGCGTGGACCGGTCCGGAGGATGTCGTGAGCGACACACAGACCATGATCGAGAACCGTCCGCCCACCGTGGCGGCCCTCTTCCTTGACCGCGTCGCCGCCACCCCCAACGGCGAGGCCTACCGCTTCCCGGTGCCGGCCGGACCGGAGGGCGGCCCCGAGGAGTGGAAGTCGCTCAGCTGGGGCCAGGCCGCCGACCGCGTGTTCGCGATCGCCGCCGGACTGGTCTCGCTGGGCCTGGGTTCGGAGGAGCGCGTCGCGCTCGCCTCCAACACCCGCGTCGAGTGGATCCTCTGCGACCTGGGCGTGATGTGCGCGGGCGGTGCCGTCACCACGATCTACCCGAGCACCAACGCCGACGAGTCGGCGTTCATCCTCGCCGACTCCGAGAGCCGGGTGCTGATCGCCGAGGACGCCGCCCAGCTGGCCAAGGCCCGGGAGCGGCGCGCCGACCTGCCGAACCTGATCCACGTCGTGGTCATCGACGGGGCCGGCGTCGAGCCCGAGGCCGGCGACCCCGAGGGCTGGGTGCTGACCCTGGCCGAGCTGGAGGCGCGCGGCAAGGAGCACCTCGCCAAGCACCCCGAGGCCGTCAGGGAGCGGATCGCGGCCATCACCGCCGACCAGCTCGCCACCCTCATCTACACCTCCGGCACCACCGGCCGCCCCAAGGGCGTACGCCTGCCGCACGACAACTGGTCGTACATGGCCAAGGCCACCGTGGCCACCGGCCTGATCACCAAGGACGACATCCAGTACCTGTGGCTGCCGCTGGCCCACGTCTTCGGCAAGGTGCTCACCTCCGGCCAGATCGAGGTCGGTCACGTCACCGCCGTCGACGGCCGCATCGACAAGATCATCGAGAACCTGCCGGTCGTCCAGCCCACCTACATGGCGGCCGTCCCGCGCATCTTCGAGAAGGTCTACAACGGCGTGGCCGCCAAGGCCCGCGCCGGCGGCGGCGCCAAGTACAAGATCTTCAAGTGGTCGGTGGGCGTCGCCCGCGAGTACGCCAAGGTCACCCAGGACAACTACCGCCGCACCGGCCGCGCCACCGCGCCCCTCGGCCTCAGCACCAAGCACAAGGTCGCCGACGCGCTCGTCTACTCCAAGCTCCGCGACGCCTTCGGCGGCAACCTGCGCGCCGCCGTCTCCGGCGCCTCCGCCCTCGCCCCCGAGATCGGCTTCTTCTTCTCCGGCGCGGGCATCCACATCCTGGAGGGCTACGGACTCACCGAGTCGAGCGCCGCCTCCTTCGTCAACCCCGGCGAGGCCTACCGCACCGGCACCGTCGGCAAGCCGCTCCCCGGCACCGAGGTGCGCATCGCCGACGACGGCGAGGTCCTGCTCCGCGGCCCCGGCATCATGCAGGGCTACCACCGTCAGCCCGACAAGACCTCCGAGGTCCTGGAGAGCGACGGCTGGCTGCACACCGGCGACATCGGGGAGCTGTCGCCCGACGGCTACCTGCGCATCACCGACCGCAAGAAGGACCTGATCAAGACCTCGGGCGGCAAGTACGTCGCCCCGGCCGAGATCGAGGGCCAGTTCAAGGCGATCTGCCCGTTCGTGTCGACGATCGTCGTCCACGGCGCCGACCGGAACTTCTGCTCGGCCCTCATCGCCCTCGACGAGCCCGCGATCCTGGGCTGGGCCGCCGAGAACGGGCTGGAGGGCAGGACGTACGCGCAGGTCCTGGCCGCCCCCGAGACCAACCGTCTCGTCGAGACCTACGTCCAGACCCTCAACGAGGGCCTCCAGCGTTGGCAGACGGTCAAGAAGTTCCGCATCCTGCCGCGCGACCTGGATGTGGAGCACGGCGACCTCACGCCCAGCCTCAAGCTGAAGCGGCCCGTCGTCGAGCGCGAGTTCAAGCACCTCATCGAGGAGATGTACGAGGGCTCCCGCGAGGCGTAAACGACCATGGGGCAGTGCGGGACAATGGCCACATGCCTTCCGCACTGCCCGACGGTGACCCCATGCCCGAAGACGGCTCGCTGCCCGCGCACGCCCTCACCGGCGCCCCGGACCGGCCGCTCGGGTTCTACCTGCACGTCCCGTACTGCGCCACCCGCTGCGGGTACTGCGACTTCAACACCTACACCGCCACCGAGCTGCGCGGCACCGGCGGCGTCCTCGCCTCCCGCGAGAACTACGCCGACACCCTGATCGACGAGGTCCGCCTGGCCCGCAAGGTGCTCGGCGACGACCCGAGGTCCGTGCGCACGGTCTTCGTCGGCGGCGGCACGCCCACCCTGCTGCCCGCCGCCGACCTCGTCCGCATGCTCGCGGCCATCCGCGAGGAGTTCGGCCTCGCCGAGGACGCCGAGATCACCACCGAGGCCAACCCGGAGTCGGTGGACCCGCGCTACCTCGCCGAACTGCGCGCCGGCGGGTTCAACCGGGTCTCCTTCGGCATGCAGAGCGCCAAACGGCACGTGCTGAAGGTCCTCGACCGCACCCACACCCCGGGCCGCCCCGAGGCCTGCGTGGCCGAGGCCCGCGCCGCCGGCTTCGAGCACGTCAACCTGGACCTGATCTACGGCACCCCCGGCGAGTCCGACGACGACTGGCGGGCCTCCCTGGACGCCGCGCTGGGCGCCGGGCCCGACCACGTCAGCGCGTACGCCCTGATCGTCGAGGAGGGCACCCAGCTGGCCCGGCGGATCCGCCGCGGCGAGGTCCCGATGACCGACGACGACGTCCACGCCGACCGGTACCTGATCGCCGACTCCGTCATGGCGGAGGCCGGCTACCACTGGTACGAGGTGTCGAACTGGGCGA
Source organism: Streptomyces sp. NPDC103540 (assembly GCF_055584445.1). Classification (NCBI taxonomy): domain Bacteria; kingdom Bacillati; phylum Actinomycetota; class Actinomycetes; order Kitasatosporales; family Streptomycetaceae; genus Streptomyces; species Streptomyces sp. NPDC103540. Next base: position 648,666 of record NZ_JBVJMA010000001.1, on the reverse strand, counting down.
CCTCCGAGGCCGGCCGGTGCCTGCACAACGAGCTGTACTGGCGCGGCGCCGACTGGTGGGGCGCCGGGCCCGGCGCGCACTCCCACGTCGGCGGCGTGCGGTGGTGGAACGTCAAGCACCCCGGCGCCTACGCGGCCGCGCTGGCCGAGGGCCGCTCCCCGGGCGCGGGGCGCGAACTGCTCTCCGCCGAGGACCGGCGCGTCGAGCGGATCCTGCTGGAGCTGCGGCTGGTCGACGGCGTCCCGCTGTCGCTGCTCGCCCCCGCCGGGCTCCGCGCCGCCGCGAAGGCCCTGGCCGACGGGCTGCTGGAACCCACCCCCTACGACGCGGGGCGGGCGGTGCTGACCCTGCGCGGGCGACTGCTGGCCGACGCCGTGGTGCGGGACCTGGTCGACTGACCCGGCCGCCCGCCCGCCCGCCCGCCCCGCGGCGCGGGCGGCGCCGGCAACGGGCGGCAGCGGCCCCGTGCGGGCCTCGGCGCCCTCGCGGCCGAGCCCGGCGCGGCCGGCGCGCTGACGGGCCGCGCGGGCCCCGTGCGGGGCCTCAGGACGTGACGTGGTCGATGAGGTGCTCCACCGCGCCGAGCAGGGTGGGCTCCAGGTCCTTGTACGAGGTCACGCGGGACAGGATGTGCTGCCAGGCGGCCCCGGTGTTCTCCGGCCAGCCGAGCGCCGCGCAGACGCCCGTCTTCCAGTCCCGGCCGCGCGGCACGGTCGGCCACGCCGGGATGCCGAGCGCGGACGGCTTCACCGCCTGCCACACGTCCACGTACGGGTGACCGACGATCAGCACGTCCGGGGAGGTCACCGCCGCCGCGATGCGGGACTCCTTCGAGCCCGGCACCAGGTGGTCCACCAGGACCCCCAGCCGGGCGTCCGGGGCCGGGCCGAACTCCGCCACCACCGCCGGGAGGTCGTCGACGCCCTCCAGGTACTCCACGACCACGCCCTCGATCCGCAGGTCGTCGCCCCAGACCCGCTCGACCAGCTCGGCGTCGTGCCGGCCCTCCACGTAGATCCGCCCGGCCCGGGCCACCCGGGCCCGGGCGCCCGGCACCGCCAGCGAACCCGACGCCGTGCGCGCGGGAGCGGCCGGCGCCCGCCCGGGGCGGGTCAGCGTCACCACCGCGCCCTCCAGCAGGAAGCCGCGCGGCTCCAGCGGGAACACCCGCCGCTTGCCGAAGCGGTCCTCCAGGGTCACCGTGCCCGCCTCGCAGGCCACCACCGCGCCGCAGAAGTCCGTACCGGCCACCTCCACCACCAGGTCGGGGTCGGCGGGAACCTCGGGAACGGCCTTGGGCCGCTTCCACTGCGGGGTCAGATCGGGGGAGTACTCGCGCATCCGGCCGACCCTAGGAGAGCCGCCGCGCTCAGGGGCCCGACACGCCGAACAGGGCCGCCAGAGTGTCGCGTTGCTCACGTACGAAGTCCGCCCCGACCACCGCGCCGTGACCCGGTACGTACCGCGCGTCCGGTCCGCCGAGCGACAACAGCCGGTCCATCGCGGCCGGCCACTGCCCCGGGACCGCGTCCCGACCGGCCTGGGGCTCGCCCGACTCCTCGACCAGGTCCCCGCAGAACACCGTCTCGCGCTCGCCCGGCACGAAGACGGCCAGGTCGTGCCACGAGTGCGCCGGACCCACGTTGGCCAGCAGCACCTGCACCCCGCCCAGGTCCAGCGTCCACTCGCCCGACACGAGGTGCCGGGGCGCCCGTACGAGCTCCACGGACTCCGCCGCCTCCGCCGGGTCCAGGCCATGGCGCACCGCGCTCGCGCGCAGCTCCTCGCGGCCCGTGGGGGTCCCCAGCAGCCGGTCCAGCCCGACCGCGCCGTAGGACTCCGCGCCGGCGAACGCGGGCGCGCCCAGCACGTGGTCGAAATGTCCGTGGGTGAATGCGACATGGGTCACGCGCCCGCCGGTCAGCCGCTCCGCCTCGGCCCGTAGCCCGGCCCCCTCGCGTACACACGATCCGGGGTCGATCAGGAGCGTCGCCCCGTCCCCCACCACCAGTCCCACGGTGCAGTCCCACACCGGCAGACGCCTGCGGCCGACCCGTCCGGTCAACCGTTCCCAGCCGGCCTCTTCCCATCGCACGTCCATGGCGTGACGCTACCCTGGCGGGCCACCCTTGCCCGCGGCGTACCACCCGGCCGTACACTGACCGGGGGATCTCTGGCACTCGCACGCGCAGAGTGCCAACGAAGACCGGAGAACCCAGCGGCGCCTCGCCACGGCCGCCCGACCGACGACCGACCCGCATCCGGAGGTGTGCGCGATGCTCAGTGAACGCAGGCTCGAAGTGCTGCGCGCCATCGTCCAGGACTACGTCGGGACGGAGGAGCCCGTCGGCTCCAAGGCCCTCACCGAGCGCCACCGCCTCGGCGTCTCGCCCGCCACCGTGCGCAACGACATGGCCGTGCTGGAGGAGGAGGGCTACATCGCCCAGCCCCACACGAGCGCCGGTCGCATCCCCACGGACAAGGGCTACCGCCTCTTCGTCGACAGGCTGGCGGGCGTCAAGCCGCTGTCGACGCCCGAGCGTCGGGCCATCCAGAACTTCCTCGACGGCGCCGTCGACCTCGACGACGTGGTCGGCCGCACGGTGCGCCTGCTCGCGCAGCTCACCCGCCAGGTCGCCGTCGTCCAGTACCCGTCCCTGACCCGCTCCACCGTCCGTCACGTCGAGCTGCTGTCGCTGTCCCCGGCCCGGCTGATGCTCGTGCTGATCACGGACACCGGGCGGGTCGAGCAGCGGCTCGTCGACACCCAGACGCCGTTCGCCGACACCTCGCTCGCCGACCTGCGGGCGCGGCTGAACTCCCGGGTCGTCGGCCGCCGGTTCACCGATGTGCCGCAGCTCGTGCAGGACCTTCCGGAGTCGTTCGAGATCGACGACCGGGCGACCGTCAAGGCCGTCCTGGCGACCCTCCTCGAAACGCTGGCCGAGGAGGCGGAGGAGCGGCTGATGATCGGCGGCACCGCCAACCTCACTCGCTTCGGACATGATTTTCCCTTGACCATCAGGCCCGTGCTCGAAGCGCTGGAGGAGCACGTGGTGCTCCTGAAGCTGCTGGGCGAGGCCGGTGAGTCGGGGATGGCCGTACGGATCGGTCACGAGAACGCCTACGAGGGGCTCAACTCCACGTCGGTCGTCTCCGTCGGCTACGGTTCGGGCGGCGAGGCAGTCGCCAAACTCGGCGTGGTCGGACCGACCCGCATGGACTACCCCGGAACGATGGGAGCGGTACGCGCAGTGGCACGTTACGTCGGACAGATCCTGGCGGAGTCGTAAGTGGCCACGGACTACTACGCCGTTCTCGGCGTGCGCCGCGACGCATCCCAGGACGAGATCAAGAAGGCCTTCCGGCGGCTCGCGCGCGAGCTGCACCCGGACGTGAACCCCGATCCCAAGACGCAAGAGCGCTTCAAGGAGATCAACGCGGCCTACGAGGTCCTCTCGGACCCGCAGAAGAAGCAGGTCTACGACCTCGGCGGCGACCCGCTGTCCTCCTCGGGCGGCGGCGGTGGCGCCGGCGGCTTCGGCCAGGGCGGCTTCGGCAACTTCTCCGACATCATGGACGCCTTCTTCGGCCAGGCCTCGCAGCGCGGCCCGCGCTCGCGCACCCGCCGCGGCCAGGACGCCATGATCCGCCTCGACCTGGAGCTGGACGAGGCCGCCTTCGGCACGACCAAGGACATCCAGGTCGACACGGCCGTCGTCTGCACCACCTGCTCCGGTGAGGGCGCCGCTCCCGGCACCTCGGCGCAGACGTGCGACATGTGCCGCGGTCGCGGTGAGGTCTCGCAGGTCACCCGGTCCTTCCTGGGCCAGGTCATGACCTCGCGCCCCTGCCCGCAGTGCCAGGGCTTCGGCACCGTGGTCCCGACCCCGTGCCCCGAGTGCGCGGGCGACGGCCGGGTCCGCTCCCGCCGCAACCTGACGGTCAAGATCCCCGCCGGCGTCGAGAACGGCACCCGGATCCAGCTCGCGGGCGAGGGCGAGGTCGGCCCCGGCGGCGGTCCCGCCGGCGACCTGTACGTCGAGATCCACGAGCTGCCGCACCCGACCTTCCAGCGGCGCGGGGACGACCTGCACTGCACGGTCACCATCCCGATGACGGCGGCGGCCCTGGGCACCAAGTGCCCGCTGGAGACGCTGGACGGCATGGAGGAGATCGACATCCGCCCGGGCACCCAGTCCGGCCAGGCGATCCCGCTGCACGGCCGCGGCGTCACGCACCTGCGCGGCGGCGGGCGCGGCGACCTGATCGTCCACGTCGAGGTCACCACCCCCGGCAAGCTGGACTCCCAGCAGGAGGAACTGCTGCGCCAGCTCGCCAAGCTGCGGGGCGAGGAGCGGCCGATGGGCCAGTTCGCGCCCGGCCAGCAGGGGCTGTTCAGCCGCCTGAAGGACGCCTTCAACGGCCGCTGAGCCGTACTCCCGCGCCCTGCGTCGTACGAGCCCGGTCCGGACCTCCCGGACCGGGCTCGCGCGCGTTCGGGACGGCTCCGGGAGGGCGGGCGCCGGGCGGGTGCGCGGGGGCTCCCCAGGGTGCTTCCCGGTGGTCCCCCGGACGGTCGCGAGCGGGTCGCGGAGCGGTCGGAACGCGGTCGGGAGCCGGTCGCGGGCCGTCGGGGGAGGGGCGTCGGAAACGCCGGACGGGGCGGACTATGCCAGGCGAATGCCGTGATTCGGCCCCGTGAGCGGGACATGGCACGATGCAGTCCATGTCCTTGGCAGCGAACGGTCTCCACCCGTACCCGATCGTGCAGGCCCCCATGGCGGGCGGCGCCTCCTGCCCCCCGCTCGCGGCGGCCGTGTCCGAGGCCGGAGGGCTGGGCTTCCTCGCCGGCGGGTACAAGACCGCCGACGGCATGTACCAGGAGATCAAACAGACCCGGGGCCTGACCCGCCGCCCCTTCGGCGTGAACCTCTTCATGCCGCAGACCGGCCACGTCGACCAGGCGGCCGTCGAGGCGTACCGCGGACAGCTCGCCGGCGAGGCCGGCTGGTACGAGGTCTCCCTCGCCGAAGAGGACATCATCGGCACCTGCGACGACGGCTACGAGGCCAAGCTCGCCATCCTCGTCGAGGACCCGGTCCCCGTCGTCTCCTTCACCTTCGGCTGCCCCGCCCCCGCCGTACTGGAACGCCTGCGCAGAGCCGGTACGCGCACCATCGTCACCGTGACCTCCGTCGACGAGGCCCGCGCCGCACAGGCCGCGGGCGCCGACGGCCTGTGCGTCCAGGGCGTGGAGGCGGGCGGCCACCAGGGCACCCACCGCGACGACCCCGAGACGGACGGCACCGCCGGCGTCGGCCTGCTCGCCCTGCTGCCGCAGGTGCGCGAGGCCGTGGCCCTCCCGCTGATCGCGGCGGGCGGACTGATGCGCGGCGCCCAGCTCGCCGCGGTCCTCGCCGCCGGCGCGGAGGCGGCGCAGCTCGGCACGGCCTTCCTGCCCTGCCCCGAGTCCGGCGCGCACCCCCTGCACAAGAAGGCCCTGACCGACCCGATGTTCCCGCACACGGAACTCACCCGGGCCTTCTCGGGGCGCCCCGCGCGCGGCCTCGTCAACCGCTTCGTGCGCGAGCACGGACCCTACGCGCCCGCGGCCTACCCGCAGCTCCACCACATGACCTCCGGGCTGCGCAAGGCGGCCGCGGCGGCCGGGGACGCGCAGGGCATGGCCCTGTGGGCGGGGCAGGGGCACCGGCTGGCGCGCACGCTGCCCGCCGGACAGTTGGTGGAGGTGCTCGCGGCCGAACTGGCCGAGGCGCGGCGCGTGGTGCAGGCCACGCAGATGAGGAGCGAGTCATGACGGCCCCCGTGTTCGTGGTCGAAGAGGTCCCCGCGGGGCCGCGGTTCGTGTTGGAGGGCCCCGAGGGCCGGCACGCCGTGTCGGTGAAGCGGCTCGCGCCCGGCGAGGCGGTGGTGCTCACCGACGGGCGGGGCGCCTGGGCGGAGGCCGTCGTCGCGGCGGCGGAGGGCAAGGACCGGCTGGTCGTCGACGTCTCCGCGGTGTCGCGCGAGGAGGAGCCCGCCGTACGGATCACGGTGGTGCAGGCGCTGCCCAAGGGCGACCGGGGCGAGGTGGCCGTCGAGACCATGACGGAGACCGGCGTCGACGCGATCGTGCCCTGGCAGGCCTCCCGGTGCATCACCCAGTGGCGCGGCGAACGCGGGGCGAAGTCCCTGGCCAAATGGCGTGCCACGGCAAGGGAGTCGGGCAAGCAGTCCCGCCGGGTGCGGTTCCCGGAGGTGGCCGAGGCGCTGTCCACGAAGCAGGTGGCGGCGCTCCTCGCGGGGGCCGATCTGGCGATGGTCCTGCACGAGGACCGGGACACCCCCTCGCAGGCGCTGGCGACGGCCGAACTTCCCGAGAAGGGCTCGGTGGTGCTGGTGGTCGGCCCGGAGGGCGGGGTGTCGCCCGAGGAACTGGCCGTCTTCGCGGAGGCCGGGGCCCGGCCGTACCGGCTGGGCCGCTCGGTGCTGCGTACGTCGACGGCCGGTACGGCGGCCGCGGCGGTGCTGCTGGCGCGCACGGGGCGCTGGGCGTAGGCCCGGAGCCCCGCTCCCGGACCGCCGCCGTCCGCTCCCGGGCCGTCCGCGACCCCGGGCCGGGCCGATACGATGCCCGGACCGATCACGATCACGGGAGGCGCGGCCATGGCCGGGGAACCTCAGGCGGATTGCCTGTTCTGCAAGATCGTCGCGGGGACCATCCCCGCGACGGTGGTCCGGGAGACCGAGACGACGGTCGCCTTCCGGGACATCAACCCGCAGGCGCCGACGCACGTCCTGGTCATCCCCAAGGCGCACTACAAGGACGCCGCCTCCCTGGCCGCCGCCGAGCCGGCCGTCGCCGCCGACATACTGCGCGAGGCCGGGGCGGTCGCCGCCGACGAGAAGATCGACGACCACGGCTACCGGATCGTCTTCAACACCGGCTCCGGAGCCGGCCAGACCGTCTGGCACGCCCACGCCCACGTCCTCGGGGGCCGCGGCCTCCAGTGGCCCCCCGGATAGACCGTGTCCGTACGCGAGTTCGTGGTCCTCGGCACCGCCAGCCAGGTCCCCACCCGACACCGCAACCACAACGGCTACCTGCTGCGCTGGGACGGCGAGGGCATCCTCTTCGACCCCGGCGAGGGCACGCAGCGCCAGATGCTGCGCGCCGGCGTCGCGGCGCACGACATCAACCGGATCTGCGTCACGCACTTCCACGGCGACCACAGCCTGGGACTGGCCGGGGTGATCCAGCGGATCAACCTCGACCAGGTCCCGCACCCGGTCACCGCGCACTACCCGGCCTCGGGGCAGAAGTTCTTCGACCGGCTGCGGTACGCGACCGCCTACCGGGAGACGGTGGCCCTGGCCGAGGAGCCGGTGGAGCGCGACGGGGTGCTCGCGGTCGGGCCGACGTACACGCTGGAGGCGCGGAAGCTGTCGCACCCGGTGGAGTCCTTCGGCTACCGGGTGACGGAGCCGGACGGGCGGCGGATGGTGCCGGAGCTGCTCGCGCGGCACGGGATCAAGGGCCCCGACGTCGGTCGGATCCAGCGCGAGGGACGCCTCGGGACCGTCACCCTGGAGGACGTCAGCGAGCACCGGGCGGGGCAGCGGTTCGCCTTCGTCATGGACACGCGGCTGTGCGAGGGGGTCGACGCCCTCGCGCGGGGCTGCGACATGCTCGTCATCGAGTCGACGTTCCTGGACGAGGACGAGCGCCTCGCGGTGGACCACGGGCACCTCACGGCCGGCCAGGCGGCACGGGTGGCGCGGGACGCGGGCGTGCGCGCCCTCGTGCTGACGCACTTCTCGCAGCGCTACGGGGATCCGTCGGAGTTCGAACGCCAGGCCCGGCGGGCGGGGTTCGAGGGCGAGCTGACCATCGCGTCGGACCTCGCGCGGGTGGCCCTGCCGAAACGCTGAGCCTGCCGTGCCCCCGCCCCGACCTGCGGCGGGGGCGTCCGCGTCGAGCGGTTCGAGGCGGAGATCGGACCATTCCTTGAGTGAGGTGGGTCACACTGGGTTTCGGCCCTGGCCGTGAGGGCAGGGTTCGCAGCTTTCCACCGGTTCCGCTCCGGTGGCCGCCGTGCGAGCAGAAACGACACTTCGACGGGGAGACGCCGTGAGCAGTCGGGACAGCCGGATCAACCGCCCGGGACAACTGGACCCGCTGGGTCCCGTACGCGACCCGCACGAACCGGGCTGTGACGTCTTCCTGACCGGAACGGTCTTCCTCGACATCATCTTCACCGGCCTCGAATCCGCCCCCGTGCGCGGCACCGAGTCCTGGGCGCGCGGCATGGGCTCCAGCCCCGGCGGCGTCGCCAACATGGCCACCGCCCTGGCCCGGCTGGGCCTGCGCACCTCCCTGGCCGCCGCGTTCGGCGACGACCACTACGGCGAGTACTGCTGGGACGCGCTCGAACAGGGCGAGGGCATCGACCTCTCCATGTCGCGGACCATCGCCGGCTGGCACAGCCCCGTCACCGTCTCCATGGCCTACGAGGGCGAGCGCACGATGGTCTCCCACGGACACGAGGCCCCGCCCCCGGCGGGCCCGGGCCCCTTCCCCCGCTGCCCTCCCAAGGCCCGCGCCGCGGTGGCCTCCCTGGGCGCCGGGCAGGGCGAGGGGTGGATCGCGGAGGCGGCCCGGCGCGGTTCGCGGATCTTCGCGGACGTGGGCTGGGACGACACCGGCCGCTGGGACCTGGGCGCCCTGGCCGACCTGGAGCACTGCGAGGCCTTCCTGCCGAACGCGGGCGAGGCGATGCGCTACACCCGCACCGACTGTCCCCGGGCCGCCGCGCGGGCCCTGGCCGAGCGGGTGCCCGTCGCGGTGGTGACGCTGGGCCCGGAGGGCTCGTACGCGGTCGACAGCCGGACGGGCGAGACCGCCGAGGTCCCCGGGATCCCGGTCGACGCCCTGGACCCCACCGGGGCGGGGGACGTGTACGTCGCCGGGTTCGTCACCGGCAGCCTCGCCGGCTGGCCGCTGGCCGACCGGCTGGCCTTCGCCGGGCTCACGGCCGCCCTGTCGGTCCAGGAGTTCGGAGGCTCCCTCTCCGCGCCCGGCTGGCCCGAGGTGGCCGCCTGGTGGCGCTCGGCCCCCGACGCCCTGCGCGACCGCTACGCCTTCCTGGACGACCTCGTACCGCCCGGCGCCACCTGCTCCCCGCGCCGGCGGGCCGTACCGACCATCGGCTTCCGCCACCCCGCGTAGCCGGGCGGGGGCCGGGCCGTAAAACCCCTCGGGGATGCCCCGGGGTGGACGTACCCTTGGTACTCCGGAGGTCGACGAACGGCGCGGCCCCTCAGCGGGAGGTATGCGCAGGCCACAGTGCCGGCCCATGACTCACACACCCACAGCCCACATCCCCGCGCCGGGCCAGGCGCGAGCCCACTTCACCGTCCCGGCGACGCACCCGATGGTGACGGTTCTCGGCTCGGGCGACGCCCTGTTGCGCGTCATCGAGAAGGCTTTCCCGAAGGCCGACATCCACGTTCGGGGCAACCAGGTCAGCGCGGTCGGCGAAGCGTCGGAAGTCGCCCTCGTCCAGCGCCTGTTCGACGAAATGATGCTCGTGCTCCGCACCGGGCAGCCGATGACGGAGGACGCAGTGGAACGCTCGATCGCCATGCTCAAGGCGAACGGCAGCGGTTCGGGCCCGACGGAGACCCCGGCCGAGGTGCTCACCCAGAACATCCTCTCCAGCCGCGGTCGCACCATCCGCCCCAAGACCCTCAACCAGAAGCGGTACGTCGACGCGATCGACAAGAACACGATCGTCTTCGGCATCGGCCCCGCCGGTACCGGCAAGACCTACCTCGCGATGGCGAAGGCGGTCCAGGCCCTGCAGTCCAAGCAGGTCAGCCGGATCATCCTGACCCGTCCCGCCGTCGAGGCGGGCGAGCGGCTCGGCTTCCTGCCGGGCACGCTGTTCGACAAGATCGACCCGTACCTGCGGCCGCTCTACGACGCCCTGCACGACATGCTGGACCCGGACTCCATCCCCCGGCTGATGGCCGCCGGAACCATCGAGGTCGCGCCCCTGGCGTACATGCGCGGTCGCACCCTCAACGACGCCTTCGTGGTGCTCGACGAGGCGCAGAACACGACCACCGAGCAGATGAAGATGTTCCTCACCCGCCTCGGCTTCGACTCGAAGATCGTCATCACCGGTGACATCACCCAGGTCGACCTGCCGGGAGGGGCCCGGAGCGGTCTGCGGCAGGTCCAGGAGATCCTCGAAGGGGTGCCGGACATCCACTTCTCGCGGCTCACGTCCGAGGATGTCGTCCGGCACAAGCTGGTCGGCCGTATCGTCGACGCGTACGAGAAGTACGACGAGGCCCATCCGGCCCCGAACGGCCACCAGCGGAAGTAGATACCGGCGCACCATGTCGATCGACGTCAACAACGAGTCCGGAACCGAGGTCGACGAGCAGGCGATCCTCGACATCGCCCGCTACGCGCTCACCCGGATGCGGATCCACCCGCTCTCCGAGCTCTCCGTCATCGTCATCGACGAGGACGCCATGGAGCAGCTCCACATCCAGTGGATGGACCTGCCCGGACCCACCGACGTCATGTCCTTCCCGATGGACGAGCTGCGTCCGCCGACGAAGGACGACGAGGAGCCCCCGCAGGGGCTCCTCGGCGACATCGTGCTCTGCCCCGAGGTGGCCAAGAAGCAGGGCGAGGAGGCGCCGACGGGGCACTCCATGGACGAGGAGCTCCAGCTCCTCACCGTCCACGGCGTGCTGCACCTGCTCGGCTACGACCACGAGGAGCCCGACGAGAAGGCCGAGATGTTCGGCCTCCAGGCGGCCATCGTCGACGGCTGGCGCGCCGAGCGCGGGCTGACCGGTCCCTCCCCGGCCCCGACCGTCTCGTGACCGGCGCGCCTCAGCTGATCACCGGGGCGGTCCTGCTCGTCGTCGTGGCCTGGTTCGCGGCCTGCGCGGAGTCCGGGATCGCCCGCGTCTCCAGCTTCCGCGCCGAACAGGCCGTACGGGAGGGCCGGCGCGGCAGCGCGAAGCTCGCCCAGGTCGCGGGCGACCCGACCCGCTACGTCAACGTGGCGCTGCTGGTGCGGGTGACCTGCGAGATGGCGGCGGGCGTCCTCGTCACCTACGTCTGCCTCGACGCGTTCGGGGAGAACTGGACCGCGCTGCTCGTCGCCATCGCCGTGATGGTGCTGGTGTCGTTCGTCGCGGTGGGCGTGTCCCCGCGCACCATCGGCCGCCAGCACCCGTTGAACACCGCGACGGCGGCCGCGTACGCCCTCGTACCGCTCGCCCGGGTGATGGGCCCCATCCCGCAGTTGCTGATCCTCGTCGGCAACGCGCTGACCCCGGGGAAGGGCTTCCGCAAGGGCCCCTTCGCCTCCGAGGCGGAACTGCGGGCGATGGTGGACCTCGCGGAGAAGGAATCGCTGATCGAGGACGACGAGCGCCGCATGGTGCACCAGGTCTTCGAGCTCGGCGACACCCTCGTGCGCGAGGTGATGGTGCCGCGCACCGACCTGGTGTGCATCGAGCGCTACAAGACGATCCGTCAGGCGACCACGCTCGCCCTGCGGTCCGGATTCTCGCGGATCCCGGTCACGGGCGAGAACGAGGACGACATCGTCGGGATGGTCTACCTCAAGGACCTCGTGCGCCGCACCCACATCAACCGTGAGGCGGAAGCGGACCTGGTCTCGACGGTGATGCGGCCGGCGGTGTTCGTGCCCGACACGAAGAACGCCGGCGACCTGCTGCGGGAGATGCAGTCGGTGCGCAACCACGTGGCCGTCGTCATCGACGAGTACGGCGGCACGGCGGGCATCGTCACGATCGAGGACATCCTGGAGGAGATCGTCGGCGAGATCACCGACGAGTACGACCGGGAGATCGCGCCGGTCGAGGAGCTGGGCGAGGACCGCTACCGGGTCACGGCCCGGCTCGACATCACCGACCTCGGAGAGCTGTTCGGGGTGGAGGCCTTCGACGACGAGGACGTCGAGACGGTCGGCGGACTGCTGGCCAAGGCCCTGGGCAGGGTGCCGATCGCGGGTGCCTCCGCGATGGTGGACCTGCCGGACGGGCGTCCGCTGCGGCTGACGGCCGAGTCCCCGGCGGGACGCCGGAACAAGATCGTGACGGTGCTCGTCGAGCCGGTGGTCGAACCGTCCCCCGGCGAGGGCGAGGAGGGCGAATGACCCCGGCCGAGCTGCGCGCCTTCTGCCTGGGCTTCAACGCGGCGGTGGAGGAGTTCCCCTTCACCCCCGAGACCTCGGTGTTCAAGGTGCTGGGGAAGGTGTTCGCGCTGTCGGCGCTGGACGGCGAGCCGTTGAAGGTCAACCTCAAGTGCGATCCGGAGGCCGCGGTGCGGCTGCGCGCCGAGCACGCGGCGATCGTGCCCGGTTGGCACATGAACAAGCGGCACTGGAACACGGTCACGGTCGGCGAACTGCCGGACGCGCTGGTGCGGGAGCTGGTGGAGGACTCGTACGACCTCGTCGTGGCGGGGCTGCCGAGGGCCGAACGACTGCGACTCGACCGCCCCTGACACCGCAGCACCGTAGGGACGAAGGTCATTCGCTTACGGGACCTTTGGATCCTAGGGGTCCTTCGGTTTTCGCTTAGGTTTATCCCGTCCCGGGGGGCTCGTGGGACGGAGGGGAGGGCGCCTCGGCGGGGTCGTTGCACCGCCCGGCCGAGGCGCTCCCTATGCTGTCGCCCATGACCGAGAGCACCGTGGGCACCGGGATCGACCCCGAGGACAGCAAGATCATCACGCTGGCGCGCAGCGCCCGGGCCCGCAACGGGGTCCCGGAGGGTGCGGCGGTGCGTGACGAGACCGGTCGGACGTACGTCGCCGGGACGGTGGAGCTGGACTCCCTGAAGCTGAGCGCCCTCCAGACGGCGGTCGCGATGGCCGTGGCGAGCGGCGCCCGTTCCCTGGAGGCGGCCGCCGTGGTGAGCGCGGCCGACGCCCCCGCCGAGGCCGACCGCGCGGCGGTCCGTGACCTGGGCGGCCCCGCCACCCCGGTCCTCCTGGCCGCCCCCGACGGCACCCTGAAGTCCACCACCCCGGCCGGCTGACCACACCGCCGAACCCCGGGAAGCGCCCCTTTCGCGGCCCGCACGGGCGAGTGAGCCGAAGGGGGCGCGTCGGCGAAGGGGGCGAGTCGGTGAAGGAGGGCGAACGCCCGGAGGAAACGCGAGGAACGAGCGCCTTCGAGGACGTACGCCCTCCTGGAGCCGACTCGGGCGCTCCCGGAGGCGAACCGAGCCCCTAAGACGCGCGGGCTCGGCGGATGACCATCGCCATCAGTGCCGCCAGTGCGCACAGCGCTCCCGAGGCGTACCAGACGAGGTCGTAGGAGCCGAGGGCGTCGCGGGCGACTCCGCCGAGGAAGGCGACGAGGGCCGCGCCGATCTGGTGCGAGGCGAGGACCCAGCCGAAGACGATGGCGCTGTCCTCGCCGTACTGTTCCCGGCACAGTGCGATGGTCGGGGGGACGGTGGCGACCCAGTCGAGCCCGTAGAAGACGATGAAGAACAGCATCGGCGGGTGGACGGCGGGGGCCAGGAGCATGGGCAGGAAGAGCAGGGAGATCCCGCGCAGGGCGTAGTAGACGGCGAGCAGGCGGCGCGCGTCGAAGCGGTCGGTGAACCAGCCGGAGGCGATGGTGCCGACGACGTCGAACACGCCGATGACGGCGAGCAGCCCGGCCGCGGTGGTGATGGGCATGCCGTGGTCGTGGGCGGCGGGGGCGAAGTGGGTCCGTACGAGGCCGTTCGTGGAGGCCCCGCAGATCGCGAAGGTGCCGGCGAGGAGCCAGAACGGTCCGGTGCGGGCGGCTTTGAACAGGACGGTGACGGCTCGGCGGGCGGCGCCCGGTACGGGTGCGGGTTTCGGTTCCCAGGTGCCTCCGTAGGGGGCGAGGCCCAGGTCGGCGGGGTGGTCGCGCAGGAGCAGCCAGACGAACGGCACGACGGTCAGGGCGGCGAGGGAGACCGTGACGGACGCGGGGCGCCAGCCGTGGTGTTCGACGAGCCAGGACAGCAGGGGGAGGAAGATCAGCTGGCCGGAGGCGCCGGCGGCGGTGAGGACGCCGGTGACGAGGCCGCGGCGGGCGGTGAACCAGCGGTTGGTGACGGTGGCGGCGAAGGCGAGGGCCATGGAACCGCTGCCGAGTCCGACGAGGACGCCCCAGAAGAGCACCAGTTGCCAGGCCGCGGTCATCCAGACGGTGGCGATGGATCCGCCGGCGATGACGGTGAGGGCGAGGGCGACGACCCTACGGATGCCGAAACGATCCATCAGGGCGGCGGCGAAGGGCGCGGTGAGCCCGTAGAGGGCGAGGTTGACGGAGACGGCGAAGCCGATCGTGCCGCGCGACCAGGAGAACTCCTCGTGGAGCGGCTCGATGAGCAGTCCGGGGAGGGAGGCGGAGGCGGCGGCGCCGATGATCGTCACGAAGGCCACGGCGGCGGCGAACCAGGCGCGGTGGACGCGTCCCGGCTCGCGGGGGGCGCGGGGTGCCGGGGAGGTCGAGGAGGCCTGAGGGGCCTCGGGCGTCGCCGGGGTGGTCGGGGCGGTCGGGACTGCGGGGTCCGGGGAGGCGGGGGCTGTCTGCGTCACCCCGACAGCTTCCGGCCGGCAGGCCCCCGTACGACAGTGGCCTGACCGTCATGCTTCGCTACGATCGGGCCATGGACGCGCAGTCACGGCGGGCGGGCCGGCCCGCACCGCACCGGGTGGTGGTGCTCGCCCTCGCGGGCCTGTTGCCCTTCGAGCTCGGCATCCCGCACCGGATCTTCGGCCGGGCCAAGGACGGCGCCGGCCGCCCGCTCTACGAGATCCTCACCTGCGGACTCGCCCCGGGCCCGGTGCCCACGGACGCCGACTTCGCCGTCGACGTGGCGCACGGTCCCGAGCTGCTGGCCACCGCCGACACGGTCGTGGTGCCCGCCTCGTACGAGCTGGGACCGGTGCACAGCGAGGGCAGGCTCACCCCCGAGCTCGCCGCCGCCCTCGCCCACATCGGGCCCGCCACGCGGCTCGTCTCCATCTGCACGGGCGGCTACGTCCTGGCCGCCGCCGGGTACCTGGACGGCCGTCGGGCCACCACCCACTGGGCCTCGGCCGAGCACTTCCAGGCCCTCTTCCCGGCCGTACGGGTCGACCCGGGAGTGCTCTACACGGACGACGGGAACGTGCTCACCTCCGCCGGGGTGGCCGCCGGTGTCGACCTGTGCCTGCACATCGTGCGCCGCGACCACGGCGCCGCCGTCGCCAACGACGTGGCCCGGCGGACCGTCGTACCGCCCCACCGGGAGGGCGGGCAGGCCCAGTTCATCGACCGTCCGGTGCCGCAGCCGCAGCTGGCGAGCACCACGGCGGCGCGGGCCTGGGCGCTGGACCGGCTCCACGAGCCGCTGCGGTTGAGCGATCTGGCGCGCCAGGAGTGCGTCTCGGTGCGGACGTTCACGCGCCGGTTCCGCGAGGAGTCCGGGGTCAGCCCGGGGGAGTGGATCATCGCCCAGCGGGTCGAGCGGGCCCGGCAGTTGCTGGAGCGGACCGACCTGGCGATGGAGGTGGTGGCCCGGGAGACGGGCTTCGGTACCGCGCAGTCGCTGCGCAAACACGTGCAGGCGGCGTTGGGGGTCAGCCCGACGGCCTACCGGCGGACCTTCCGCGAGGCGGTGGCCGGCGCCTGAGCGGTGGCGGATCGGCGCCTGAGCGGTGCGGGATCGGCCGGTGATCGGCGGGTGGACCGTCATACCGCCGGCATCTGATGGGCCATCAGTCGATGGGGTCCGCGCGCCTTGACTTCTCCCGACGCCCGCTCGTGAATGGCCCTCCCGGAACGGCGGGACACAGGGCCGCGGACCGGGGCGGACGTCAGGGCGGACGTGGGGGTGCGGGCAGTGCGAACAGGCGCGCGCGGCAGGAGATGGTCGGCGGCCGTCGGCATGGCCGTGGTCGCGGCCGGGAGCGCGCTCGCCGCCCCGGCCGCCGCCGAGGGGGAAACGCCCCCGGGGCAGGTGGAGTTCCCCACCCGGTGCCTCGCGCCGCAGGAAGCCGGTCTGCCGCCCGCGGACGGGGCCACCACCGGCCGGCTCACCGTGGACGACCCGAACCCGCGCGTCGGCGACACCGTCACCGTCACCTACCGGATCGACCGCACCCCGGCGGTCAACCCCGTCGGCGGCCCCCTGCCCGCTGACGTGCTGACCCCCACCGGGAAGGTCCGGCTCGGGGGCGCGCAGGGCGGTGAGGTCACCGTCGTCGGGCCGAAGCGCAACGAGCCGGTGGAGGCCGGCGCGGAGCTGCCCGCCGTCACCATGACCGGAACCTTCACGGTCACCGCGCCCGGCGCGATCACCCTCGCCCCGGCCGGCTACACCCTGCACACCGCGCACCTCCTCGACCTCGACACCGTGTGCGCGGCCCCGGCGGCCCCCGTCTCGGCGCGGCTCACCGCCACCCCGCTGCCCACGGCGAACCCGCGCGCGGTGCTCCTGGGCTCCGCCCACGGCCGGCCGGGGGACCGGGTCGAGGTGACCGGCTTCGGCTTCGCGCCGGGCGAGGCCGTGACCGTCGCCGGGCGGGCGGGGGCCGCCGAGACCGCCGACCGGGTGGCGGCCACCGCCGACCGGCTCGGGCGGGTCACGGCGTGGCTGACGGTCACCGATCGGGCCACGACCGGGGTGGTGGCCTACGAGGGCGGGTCCTGGTCGGCGCGGAGGGGGACCGGGCCGGCGGCGTACGCGGTCGTCGAGCCCGTGCCCCCCGCGGCGCAGCCGGCGGCGCCCGTCGAGCCCGACGCGCCCGCCGACTCCCACGCGCCCGCCGCGCCCGCAGGGCCCGCGCCGCAGGCGCCGGCCGCGCAACGGGTCACGGTCACCGTGGAGCCGGGCGGGCTGGCCATGACCCAGGCGGGCGAGGCGATGACCCTCGGCGCGGTCCCGTACGGGGACGGCGGCGCGGCCCCCGGTCGGATCGGCACGGTCACGGTGACCGACGCCCGGGGCGGGTCCACGGGCTGGACGCTGGTCGGCAGGGTGAGCGACTTCACGGGCCCGGGCGGGGTCCGCATCCCCGGTGCGGCGCTGTCCTGGACGCCGACCTGCGCGGCGGCGCGGGGCGGTCCGAGCCCCTGCGTGCCGGGCAGCGCGGGCGTGGTCGGCCCGGACGGCGCGGTGCTGGCCTCCACCGCGGACGCGCCGCGGGTCGGGGGCACCTTCACCGTGGACGCCGGCCTGACGCTGGACGTGCCCGCCTACACCCCGCCCGGCGCCTACACGGCGGTGTTGACCCTGACGCTCTCGTGACGGGCCCGAGCCCGCGTGCCCGGGCCCCCCGCGCCGGCCGGCCGGTCGCGGCGGCGCTGCTGCTGCTCGGGCTCGTGGTGGCGCTGTCCGCGTTCGGCGGGGCCGGGCGGGCCGGAGCCGCGGACAACGGCCGGTGGTCGGTGCTGCCGGTCGCGAACGCCATCGGACAGCGGCCCCATTTCCACCTCTCCGCCGCCCCCGGCACCACCGTCACCGACGCCGTCACCCTCGCCAACCACACCGACACCCCCCGCACCTTCCGCCTCTACGCCGCCGACGCCTACACCACCGCCCGCGACGGCGGCTTCGCCGTCCGCGGCCCCGACGAGCCGCGGACCGCCACCGGTGCCTGGACGAGGCTCGCGCGGGAGCGGGTCACCGTCCCGGCGAAGGCCTCGACGACCGTCCCCCTCACCGTCACCGTGCCCGAGCGGGCGGAACCGGGCGACCACCCCGGAGCGGTCGTCGCGGTGGAGGACGCGCCGGAGGCCACCGCGACGACCGCTCCCGGCATCGCCGTGCGCCAGGCCGTGGCCGCCCGCGTCCACCTCCGGGTGACCGGACCCACGGCCCCGGCGCTGGCCGTCGAGGACCTCCGGGTCCGGGACGGGGCGGCGGGCGTGCGCGTGGTCTCGTACAGGCTCCACAACCTCGGCAACGTCACCCTGCGCCCCCGCGCCCGCCTCACCGCCACCGGGGCGCTGGGCCGCGTCCTGCACTCCCGCGCCCTCGACGGGCTGCCCGCCGAGCTGCTCCCCGGCCGGGAGGTCCGCCTCGAAGCCCGCTGGGAGGGGCCGGCCACGCCGGAATGGGCCCGGGTCGCGGTGGAGGCGCACGCCTCCGGGGTCGGCGCGCGCGCCGACGTCGGCCACTCCCCGCACCCCCGCCTCGCGACCGCCCTGGGGCTCGCCTCGGCCCTGGTGGCGGTGGCCTG
This sequence comes from Streptomyces sp. NPDC103540, assembly GCF_055584445.1. Lineage (NCBI taxonomy): Bacteria > Bacillati > Actinomycetota > Actinomycetes > Kitasatosporales > Streptomycetaceae > Streptomyces > Streptomyces sp. NPDC103540. The sequence continues at coordinate 630,389 of NZ_JBVJMA010000001.1, read as the reverse complement.
GTCGGCGCCGGGGGCCGCATCGGGGAGAATGGCCCGTATGAGCGATCGTTCCCCCGAGCCCACCGCCCCGCACCGCGCGGGCTTCGCCTGCTTCGTCGGCCGTCCCAACGCGGGCAAGTCGACCCTGACCAACGCGCTCGTGGGCACCAAGGTCGCGATCACCTCCAACCGGCCGCAGACCACCCGCCACACCGTCCGCGGCATCGTGCACCGCCCGGACGCGCAGCTCGTCCTGGTGGACACCCCCGGCCTGCACAAGCCGCGCACGCTGCTCGGCGAGCGGCTCAACGACGTCGTACGGACCACCTGGGCCGAGGTCGACGTCATCGGCTTCTGCCTGCCGGCGGACCAGAAGCTCGGCCCCGGCGACAAGTTCATCGCCAAGGAGCTCGCGGGGATCAAGAAGACCCCCAAGATCGCCATCATCACCAAGACCGACCTCGTCGAGTCGAAGGCGGTGGGCGAGCAGCTCATCGCCGTCCACCGGCTCGCCGAGGAGCTGGGCTTCGAGTGGGCCGAGATCGTCCCCGTCTCCGCGGTCGGTGACAACCAGGTCCAGCTGCTGGCCGACCTGATCGCACCGCTGCTGCCGGAGAGCCCGCCGCTGTACCCCGAGGGCGACCTGACGGACGAGCCCGAGATGGTGATGGTCGCCGAGCTGATCCGCGAGGCCGCGCTGGAGGGCGTGCGCGACGAGCTCCCGCACTCCATCGCCGTGGTCGTCGAGGAGATGATCCCGCGCGAGAACCGGCCCGCCGACCGGCCGCTGCTCGACATCCACGCCAACGTCTACATCGAGCGGCCGAGCCAGAAGGGCATCATCATCGGCCCCAAGGGCTCCCGCCTGAAGGAGGTCGGCATGAAGTCGCGCAAGCACATCGAGGCGCTCCTCGGCACGCCGGTCTTCCTCGACCTGCACGTGAAGGTCGCCAAGGACTGGCAGCGCGACCCCAAGCAGCTGCGCAAGCTCGGCTTCTGATCCGGACCGGCCGCTCGGCCGGTCCGTCGATCCGCCGGTCCACCGATCCGCCGGTGTTCAGCGCCGGCGGATCTTCAGGGTGTTGTCCGTGCGGGTGCCCGGCCGGCCGTCGGGGGCGTTCTGGACCCGCTCGTGCTCCTCGGCGACCAGGACCTCCCAGGCCCCCTCGTCCAGTTCCAGCCGGGCGAGGAGCTCGTCCGGGGTCGGGAAGTCCACCTCCGGCCGGTCCTCCTGCCAGGACGCCCACCCCCCGTGCCCGACGACCAGCAGGACCCCGCCCGGGGCCACGGCGCCGGCCGCGGTGCGCAGGATCCGGTCGCGCGGGAAGTCCCCGTAGGAGTGCAGGAAGCACGCCGAGACCAGGTCGAACTCCCCGTCGGGGAAGGTGTGCGCCAGGTCGTGCGCGTGCGGGTCGACCCGGTCGGCCACCCCCGCCCGCGCGGCGTGTTCGGCCGTCCGCCGCAGGGCGACCTCGGAGATGTCGGTCGCGGTGACGTGCCAGCCGCGCGTCGCCAGCCAGACGGAGTCGCCGCCCTCGCCGCACCCCAGGTCGAGGGCGCGGCCGGGCGGCAGCGCGGAGACCTCGCGCACCAGGGCGGCGTTGGCCTCGCCGCTCCAGATCCGCCCGCGCTCGCGGTAGCGGTCGTTCCACCACTCCCGCCCGCCCGCGGGGGGCTCGGCGTGCGCGCCGTGCCCGGTACGGTCGGGGCCCTGCTCCTGGTGGGTGTGGGACATCGCGGCGGCCTCCTCGGCTGGGGCGCCCGTACGGTCGCACGGACACCGCCGATGCTCCGCCGGGCCCGCCGCAGGGGCAAACATCGTTGCCGATCCGGCAACCGGCGACCCGGGTTCCGCGCCGTGTGCCACCGGGGTGTGGCCACCCGGGTGCGGCTACGCGGGTTCCGCGATCAGGGCCGTCCCGACCCGCCGGAAGCCGGCGCGGCCGTAGATCCGGGCCACGTCCTCGTCGCCGGCCGACAGGAACACCGTCCGCGCCCCGCCCGCGCGGGCCGCGGCGACCAGGGCCGCCGTCACCCCGAGGGCCAGGCCCTGGCGCCGGGCGGCCGGCAGCGTGCCGACCCCGACGATCTCGGCGACGTCCCCGACCGGGTTGTACTGGCCCGAGCACAGCACGACCCCGTCGCGCACGGCCGCGGCCATGGCGGTGCGGCCGTCCGCGAGCATCTCCGCGACCCGGTCCCGGCGTTCGGCCGCCGTCGGGTCGGCGAGCGCCGCCGCCAGCGCGTCGGGCCCCGCTTCGCCGCGGGCCGTCCCCGGGGCGGCGAAGGCCAGTGCCGGTACCGTGACCGCCGCCGCGAGCAGGGGGTCGTGCGCGTCGAGCGCGCGGACCTCGGGGTGGGGTGCGGGCGCCGCCGCCGCGTCGTCGAGGACCATCAGCGGGTGCGCGTGGACGTGGAGGCCGGCGGCCTCCACCGCCGCCCGCAGGGAAGGGCTGGTTTCGGCCACCCATTCGAAGGCCTCGGGCACGCCCAGCTCCCGCTGGCGGGCCCGTACGCGCTCCACGTCGGCCGGCGTCGCGTCGGCGCCGCCGAGCGCGGGCCGCGCGTAGTACCCCCAACCCCGTCCCTCCTGCACGAACAGGGTCAGCGGCCCGAAGTCCTCGCCCCGCGCACCGCCCCGGCGGGGGACGGCGTCGTAGTACTGCTCCAGGTCCGCCAAGATCGTCTTCGTCATCCGGCCATCCAAGCAAAACCGCCCCGCCGGGGCACCCGGATAACGCCCTACGCGCCTTCCTTCAGCACCCGCGAGATCAGGCTGCGCTGGGCCTCCGTCAGATGGGGGTCCCGGCAGGACACGCTCCGTCCGTCCACCGTGATGAGGTAGGAGAAGCCGTCCCGGACCCCGCGCGCGTCCCGCTCGCCGTCCGGGTCGGGCCGCAGGGCGAGCCGGGCGAGCTCCCGCCACTCCTCCTCGTCGGGCCGGCCCGAGGTGTCCACCTCGGCCCGGCGCTCGATCCCCGCGAAACCGCCCGTCCGCACCACTTCGATCACCATGACGCCTTCCTACCCCACGGGGGCGGACTACCCCAGCCCGACGGTCGACCAGGCCTTCTGGACCGCGCGGTGCTCGACGCCGCCGTCCCCGAACCGGGCGACGGCCGCCGCCAGCGACAGCCGGGCGAAGTCCGCGAAGTCCGCCCGCGGCTCCAGCTCGCCGCCGGTCAGCGTGTCGTACCAGATCCGCCCCGCCCGCTCCCAGGCGTTGCCGCCGAGTTCGGTCGCCGCGATGTAGAAGGCGTGGTTGGGGATGCCCGAGTTGATGTGCACGCCGCCGTTGTCGCGCGAGGTGACGACGTAGTCGTCCATGGTCGCGGGCTGCGGGTCCTTGCCCAGCTCGTCGTCGTCGTAGGCGGTGCCGGGGGCCTTCATGGAGCGCAGCGCGGTCCCGGTCACGTTCGGGCCGAGCAGGCCGGCGCCGATCAGCCAGTCGGCCTGGTCGGCGCTCTGACCGAGCGAGTACTGCTTGATCAGGGAGCCGAACACGTCGGACATGGACTCGTTGAGCGCCCCGGACTGCCCGTGGTAGTCGAGGTTGGCCGTGTACTGGGTGACGCCGTGGGTCAGCTCGTGCCCGATGACGTCGACGGACACGGTGAAGTCGAGGAAGAGGTCGCCGTCGCCGTCGCCGAAGACCATCTGCTCGCCGTCCCAGAAGGCGTTGTTGTAGTCCTCGCCGTAGTGGACGCTCGCGTTCAGGGGCAGCCCGGAGTCGTCGATCGAGCGCCGGCCGAAGCCCTGGAGGAAGAGTTCGAACGTGGCCCCGAGGCCGGCGTAGGCGCGGTTGACGGTGGCGTCCTTGACCGCCTCCTGGCCCTCGCCGCGGACCTTCTTCCCGGGCAGGCGGGTGCGGTGCTGGGCGTCGTGGATGGTCCGCCGGGGGGTCTCGGGGGCGGGGGCGTCGAGGGCGGTCGGGACGATGCCGCGCACGGTGCTGATCCGGCGCCGGGTGCGCAGGAAGGCGTCCTGTTCCAGGGTGCGCTGCGCGAGGTCGGCGCGGGCGGCGTCGCCGGAGCGGGCGGCCTTGTCGAGCAGGTGCGGGGGGACCACGGTGCAGAAGACGGGGTGGTGGGGGCGGGGGGAGGAAGGGGTGGCAGTCATGCCCGGCAATGTGGCAGCGGGTCACGCCGCTGTCACGAGAAGCGACCATGATTCATTCGGTTGTCTCAAAGCGGTCGCGCGGTGTTGACGGATCACCCGGACCTGTGACGGCAAAGAGCGCTATAGCTCACAAAGGTTGTAAATCGGACCTGCCGGTCTTGCATACTGGAACAGGTCCTCGCGATACGGCGCGGCTCGGCTAGGCTCGGCCCATCATGCGTTTCGGGCTGCTTCTCCTTAGCTGCCGCGGCGAGGGTCTGTAGTCGTAGGCCGACCCCCTCCCCGCGGAGTTTGGTGTTGCGGTTTTCACTACCGCCGTCGGCCGTTCAGCGAACTACACGCGGACACGCGAGGAGCCCAACGCCATGAGCCAGCAGCCTTTTGTCGGTCGCCCCACGCCCATCACGAACGCGACCCACACCCAGAAGCCCTCCGGGATGCCGATCCACAAGTACGGCCGGTACGAGCAGGTGGACATCCCGGACCGCACCTGGCCGGACGCCCGCGTCACCAAGGCCCCCCGCTGGCTCTCCACCGACCTGCGCGACGGCAACCAGTCGCTGATCGACCCGATGACCCCCGCCCGCAAGCGCGAGATGTTCGACCTGCTGGTGCGCATGGGCTACAAGGAGATCGAGGTCGGCTTCCCGTCCTCCGGCGAGACGGACTTCGCCTTCGTACGCTCCATCATCGAAGAGGGCGCGATCCCGGACGACGTCACCATCTCGGTCCTGACCCAGGCCCGCGAGGACCTGATCGAGCGGACCGTCGAATCGCTGGTCGGCGCCCGGCGCGCCACCGTGCACCTGTACAACGCGACCGCCCCGACCTTCCGCCGGGTCGTCTTCCGCGGCTCGAAGGAGCAGATCAAGCAGATCGCCGTCGACGGCACCCGCCTGGTCATGGAGTACGCCGACAAGCTGCTGGGCCCCGAGACCACCTTCGGCTACCAGTACAGCCCGGAGATCTTCACCGACACCGAGCTGGACTTCGCCCTGGAGGTCTGCGAGGCCGTCTGTGACGTCTGGCAGCCGGCCGAGGGCCGCGAGATCATCCTGAACCTGCCCGCGACCGTCGAGCGCTCGACGCCCTCCACGCACGCGGACCGCTTCGAGTGGATGGCCCGCAACCTGACCCGTCGCGAGCACGTCTGCATCTCCGTCCACCCGCACAACGACCGCGGCACCGCCGTCGCCGCCGCCGAGCTGGCCCTGATGGCCGGCGCCGACCGCATCGAGGGCTGCCTGTTCGGCCAGGGCGAGCGCACCGGCAACGTCGACCTGATCACCCTGGGCATGAACCTGTTCTCCCAGGGCATCGACCCGCAGATCGACTTCTCGCAGATCGACGAGATCCGTCGCACCAGCGAGTACTGCAACCAGATGGAGGTCCACCCGCGCCACCCCTACGCGGGCGACCTGGTCTACACCGCCTTCTCCGGCTCCCACCAGGACGCCATCAAGAAGGGCTTCGACGCCATGGAGGCCGACGCGGCCGCCCGGGGCAAGACTGTCGACGACATCGAGTGGGCCGTGCCCTACCTGCCGATCGACCCGAAGGACGTCGGTCGCTCCTACGAGGCCGTCATCCGCGTCAACTCGCAGTCCGGCAAGGGCGGCATCGCGTACGTCCTGAAGAACGACCACAAGCTGGACCTGCCGCGCCGCATGCAGATCGAGTTCTCGCGGATCATCCAGGCCAAGACCGACGCCGAGGGCGGCGAGGTCACGCCGAAGGCGATCTGGGACGTCTTCTCCGACGAGTACCTGCCCAACCCGGAGAACCCGTGGGGCCGCATCCAGCTGCGCTCCGGCTCGACCGCCACCGACAAGGACGGCACCGACACGCTGACCGTCGAGGCGGTCGTGGACGGCGTGGAGACGGTCCTGAACGGCACCGGCAACGGCCCGATCTCGGCCTTCTTCGACGCGCTGGCCGGCATCGGCGTCGACGCCCGCCTGCTGGACTACACCGAGCACACGATGAGCGAGGGCGCCTCCGCCGTCGCCGCCTCGTACATCGAGTGCGCGATCGACGGCCGCGTCCTGTGGGGCATCGGCATCGACGCGAACACCACCCGCGCCTCCCTGAAGGCGGTCATCTCCGCCGTCAACCGCGCGGGCCGCTGATCCACCGACCGACCGCGGACCCCGCTCCTCCTGACGGAGGGGCGGGGTCCCGTCGTGCGCGCCCCCGCGGCCCCTCCCGCGACCCCCGCCGGTCGCGGGAGGCCTCAGCGGGCCAGGTAGCCGCCGTCCACGGGCAGCACCACCCCGGTCACGAACGAGGCCGCGTCGGAGGCCAGGAAGGCGATGACCCGGGCCACCTCCTCCGGTTCGCCGAGCCGGCCCATCGGGTGCGCCGCGGTGACCTCCGCCAGGTACTCCGGCCCGCCCGGCTCCTCGTCCAGGGCCACCACCCGCTCGGTGCGGATCGTCCCCGGGGCCACCGCGTTGACCCGGATCCCGTGCGCCGCCCACTCGACCGCCAGGTGCTTCGTCAGGCCCGAGGCCACGAACTTCGCCGGCCCGTACGCGGCCTGCCGCGCCTGCCCGGCCACCCCCGAGATGGAGGACACGCACACCACCGACCCGCCCGGCCGCGGCTGCGCGAGCATCGCCTCGATGGCGTACTTGCACGTCAGGAACATGCCCCGACCGTCAACGGCCATGACGTGGTCCCAGTCCTCGGGGGTGGTCTCCCGTACATCCGAAAGGGGGAGCACCCCGGCGTTCGCCACGGCGACGTCGAGGCGCCCGTACGCGGCCACCGCGGCGGCGACCATGGCGCGGTTGTCCGCCGGATCGGACACGTCACCGGTGACGACGGTGATCGCGTGCCCTTCCTTGGTCAGCAGCGCGTGCAGGGCCCCCAGACCGGGGGCGTTGACATCGGACGCGGTCACCCGGGCTCCGGAGCGGGCCAACAGCAGGGCCGTGGCCCTGCCGATGCCGCTCGCCGCGCCCGTGACCAGACAGGACGTGTCGTTCACGGCGCCGAGGGTAGGGGATGGACCCGGGGGCGCACTTCGGCCAAGTCCGCACGCCTCCCCATGTTGTCTTGTCACACGACTGACGCATCCTCACCGATGTGGCTAACATCACGCCAACCCGGCGATGTTGCCGGAAGGTGACGGAGGTGCGACGTGCTGCCAGTTCGGGGTGGGGACGGCCGGAAGCTGACGGTCTGGGGCATCCGTACCACCTGGAGCACCGTGGGCGACGGGGAGTTCTTCTGCCCCGACTGCGGCGGTGACCGCAACTACCGCCGGCGCACCGGGCGTCGGCGCTTCACCGTGCTCGGGGTGCCGCTGCTGCCGCGCGGCCAGGCCGGGCCGGTCGTCGAGTGCCAGGCCTGCCGGGAGCGCTTCGGCACCGAGGTGCTGGACCACCTCACGACCCACCGTTTCTCGGCGCTGCTGCGCGACGCCGTGCACACGGTGACGCTCGCCGTGCTCGCCGCCGGCGGGACCTCCTCGCGGAGCGCGCTGGAGGCCGCCGTGGCGACCGTACGGGCGGCCGGCTTCCAGGACTGCACCGAGGAGCAGCTGGAGTCCCTCGTGGAGGCGCTCGCCACCGACGAGGGGCGGCTCGGGCTGTACGACGGACCCGAGTGCTGCGGCGCGGCGCTGTCGATAGAGCTCCACGAGGCGCTGGAGCCGCTCGCCCCGCACCTCGCCGGTCCGGGGCGCGAGTCGATCCTGCGCCAGGGGGCGCGGGTCGCCCTCGCGGACGGTCCGTACACCCCGGCCGAGCGCGAGGTCCTGGCCACCGTCGGCGCGGCGCTTCGGATGGGGGCGGACGAGGTGGCCGGCCTGTTGTCGGCGGTACGGGCGCCCTGAGCAGGCCCGTACCGGGCCGTAGGTCGTGACCGGGTCCGGCGGGGGAGACCCCGCGGGGCCCGGTTTTCGCGTTCCGGGCGCCGCGGGGACGTAACGATCCGGCGTCGCGGGGCTCTTCCGGGAGGGCGGAGGCGACCCCTCCCGTTTCGGCCATCCAGTATGTGGACGGCCGAAACCTTGCGTTCCTGTTTGCGTGGCCGAATTTCGACTGGCGACTTCCGGGCAGGTCAGAGGCACCTCGCCGGGCCCGCTTCACAGTCGCGCAGTCCGGAACGGGCGATTTCGGCAGCTCTGGCCATACGCCCGATCCGGCGCCCTGGCCACTGGAGGAACCTCCAGATCGTATGCCCTGGCACGTCAACAGTTTGTGGAAGTCGACGATATCTGTGACGCCTCCCACAGGCGTTCAATTCCGGTCACACGACGAGACGCCGCCGGAAACACCGCTGGGCTTCGATCTGCGTGTTCTCACTGACAACCCTGGCGAACCAACGGGATAGCGACCCACTTCGACCAGGGACAACCAGATTCCTCTCAGTCACCTACCTTTCGAAGGGCAAGGCAGAGATGGCACGTGTCGCCGCCCGGCTTTCCGCCACCGGAGAGCAGAGCACGCACCCGGTCGACGAGGTGCTCCCCCTCCCCAAGCTCGCGCTGTACGGCTTCCAGCACGTACTCGCCTTCTACGCCGGCGCGGTGATCGTCCCGATCATCGTGGGCAGCGCCCTCAAGCTGAGCCCTGAACAGCTGGTCTACCTGATCAACGCGGACCTCTTCACCTGCGGCATCGCGTCGATCATCCAGGCCTGGGGCATCGGCCGGGTCGGCGCCCGGCTCCCGCTGATCCAGGGCGTGACCTTCACGGCCGTGTCCCCGATGATCGCCATCGGCCTCGGCGCCGGCGGCGGGACCGCCGCCCTGCTCGTCATCTACGGCGCCGTCATCACGGCGGGCATCGCCACCTTCGCCTTCGCCTGGCTGCCCGCCAAGGCCTTCCGGGCGGTCATGCGGCTCTTCCCGCCGGTGGTCACCGGCACCGTCATCACCGTCCTCGGCATCGTCCTGATCCCGGTCGGCCTCAAGGACGCGGCCGGCGGCGTCCCCACCCTCGGCGACGGCGGCGTCCCCACGCAGCTGGCCTACGCCGGCGGCACCATGCTCTTCATCCTCCTGCTGATGAAGTTCGGCGGCCCGTTCCTGCGCAGCATCAGCATCCTGATCGGCCTCGTCGGCGGCACTTTGGCGGCCTTCCTCCTCGGCGACGCCAAGTTCGGCAACGTCGGCCAGTCCGACTGGATCGGCGTCACCACGCCCTTCCACTTCGGCGCCCCGAAGTTCGAATGGTTCCCGATCTTCCTCATGCTGATCGTCATGCTGATCACCATGGTCGAGACCACCGGCGACACCTACGCGGTCGGCGACATCGTCGACAAGGAGGTCGGCAGCGAGACCGTCGCCCGCGCCCTGCGCGCCGACGGCGCCGCCACCGCCCTCGGCGGCGTGCTGAACTCCTTCCCGTACGTCGCCTTCGCCGAGAACGTCGGCCTCGTACGGATGACCAAGGTCAAGAGCCGCTTCGTGGTCGTGGCCGCCGGTGTCTTCATGATCGTCCTCGGTCTGATCCCCAAGGCCGGCGCGATCGTCGCCTCCGTCCCGCACGGGGTCCTCGGCGGCGCCGCCACGGTGATGTTCGGCATGGTCGCCCTGGCCGGCATCCAGACCCTGGCCAAGGTGGACCTCAAGGAGGAGAAGAACGCCCTGATCGTCGGCGTCTCGATCGCCCTCGCCCTCTTCCCGGCCACGGTCCCGCTCTACTTCGAGAAGCACATGAGCCCCGACCTGTCCTCGCTCCTCAACAGCGGGGTGACCCTCGGCGCCACGGCCGCCATCGTCCTGAACCTGGTCTTCAACGGTCTGGGCAAGGACGAGACCCGACCCGCCGTCGAGGTCGCCCTGCCCACCCAGCCCACGGAGCCCGGCCGGTCCGCCGAGCCCGCGACGCCGGCCGCCGGAGCCGAGCGGGAGCCCGCGCCCGGAACCGGCGGGGCCGACACGGCCGGCGCGACGAGCGCGACCGGCGGGACGAGCAAGGCCGACGACGCGGGTACGCCCGCCTCCTGATCCTCCCAAGGGGTGCCGCCCCCGCCCGGACACCGGTCCGGGCGGGGGTGAGCGCTGCCCGGACCGGTGTCCCCGTACGGCACCCGGGACAGGCGACAATGGGCGCATGAGTCTGTTCCGCGACGACGGCATCGTGCTGCGCACCCAGAAGCTCGGCGAGGCGGACCGCATCATCACGCTCCTCACGCGGGGCCACGGACGCGTCCGGGCCGTGGCGCGCGGGGTCCGGCGCACCAAGTCCAAGTTCGGCGCCCGGCTGGAACCTTTCTCCCACGCCGACGTGCAGTTCTTCGCCCGCGGCAACGAGCTGATCGGCCGCAGCCTTCCGCTGTGCACCCAGACCGAGATCATCGCCCCGTACGGCAACGGCATCGTCACCGACTACGCCCGCTACACCGCCGGCACCGCGATGCTGGAGACCGCCGAACGCTTCACGGAGAACGAGGGCGAACCCTCCGTCCAGCAGTACCTGCTGCTCGTCGGCGCCCTGCGCACCCTCTCGCGCGGCGAACACGAGCCCCACCTGATCCTGGACGCCTTCCTGCTGCGCTCCCTCGCCGTCAACGGCTACGCGCCCAGCTTCGAGGACTGCGCCAAGTGCGGCATCCACGGCCCCAACCGGCACTTCTCCGTCGCCGCCGGCGGCGTCATATGCGGCGACTGCCGGGTGCCGGGCAGCGTCGTACCCTCGTCGGAGGCCATCGCTCTGCTCAGCGCGCTGCTGACGGGCGACTGGGGGTACGCCGACGCGTGCGAGGCACGCCACGTGCGCGAGGGCAGCGGGCTGGTCTCCGCCTATTTGCACTGGCATCTGGAGCGCGGGCTACGCTCCCTGCGATACGTCGAGAAATAGGAGCTGGGCACATGGTACGACGCGGGATTCTGGGACGCTCTCGCCGGGAGTACAAGGTTCCCGAGCCGCACCCGTCCGGTGCGCGCCCGCCGAAGATCCCCGGCGAACTGGTCCCCAACCACGTCGCCGTCGTCATGGACGGCAACGGCCGCTGGGCCAAGGAGCGCGGCCTGCCCCGCACCGAGGGCCACAAGGTCGGCGAGGGCGTGGTCCTCGACGTGCTCAAGGGCTGCCTGGAGATGGGCGTCAAGAACCTCTCCCTGTACGCCTTCTCGACGGAGAACTGGAAGCGCTCGCCCGACGAGGTCCGCTTCCTCATGAACTTCAACCGCGACGTCATCCGCCGCCGCCGCGACGAGATGAACGAGCTGGGCATCCGGATCCGCTGGGCCGGCCGCATGCCGAAGATGTGGAAGTCGGTCGTCCAGGAGCTCCAGGTGGCCCAGGAGCAGACCGTCGACAACGACGCCATGACCCTGTACTTCTGCGTCAACTACGGCGGTCGCGCCGAGATCGCGGACGCCGCCCAGGCCATCGCCCGCGACGTGGCGGCCGGCCGGCTGGACCCGTCGAAGGTCAACGAGAAGACCTTCGCGAAGTACATGTACTACCCGGACATGCCCGACGTGGACCTGTTCCTGCGCCCCAGCGGCGAGCAGCGCACCTCGAACTACCTGATCTGGCAGAGCGCGTACGCCGAGATGGTCTACCAGGACGTGCTGTGGCCCGACTTCGACCGCCGTGACCTGTGGCGCGCGTGCCTGGAGTACGCCCAGCGCGACCGCCGCTTCGGCGGCGCCGTCCCCAACCAGCCCGAGGGCTCCGGCGCCTGAACCGTCCGCTAGGCTCCGCCGCCATGGACACGACTGAACGGGCGGTGGAGCTGCGGTACGCCGCACGGCGCCGCGACGCGTGGGAAGTGCTGTGCCGACGGGCCCTGCGCACGCCCGGCGGGCGCGGGGAACTGCTGCTGTGGCTGGTGGTCCTCCCCCTGGTGCCGTGCGCGGTGATCGTCCTCCAGCGCGGCCGGGGGACCGACCCGGCGGGCCTCGCCCTCGCGGCGGGCGTGGGGGTGTGCCTGGGAGCGCTCTGCGCGGTGCTGGAGCTGTGGCGCCGGGCGCGCCGGATGTACCGCTGGGCCGCGGAACACCCCGAGTACCGGTGCGTGATCACCGAGCGGGGTACGCAGAACCACCGGCCCGACGGGACGGCGGTCGCCTACCCGTGGTCGAAGTACCGGGGCTGGGCCGAGACCCGGGGCCTGTTCGTCCTCGTCTTCGCCAACGGGGAACTGGGCTGGCTGCCCAAACGCTCCGCCGCGACCCCCGAGGACCTCGATCGGGTGCGGGAGCTGCTCGGGGCGAACCTGCCGCGCGTCTAGACGCTTCCCCGCACGTCTCCCCGGTGTCTTCCGGGTGCCTCCCGGACGTCGCCCGACCGCCCTGGGGCCGTCCTCCGGGGCCGGGCCGACAACGGCCGGATCCGCTCGGGATTCGACCGGAACCCGACCGGGAGGGGCGGCCCGGCGGCCCGGGCGGGTCAGCCGGCGGCCGCGCAGTCGGCGCAGGTGCCGAAGATCTCGACGGTGTGGGCCACGTTCACGTAGCCGTGCTCGGCCGCGATGGACTCGGCCCACTTCTCCACGGCCGGGCCCTCCACCTCGACGGCCTTGCCGCACTTGCGGCAGACCAGGTGGTGGTGGTGGTCCCCGGTGGAGCAGCGCCGGTAGACGGACTCGCCGTCGCTGGTGCGCAGCACGTCCACCTCGCCGGCGTCGGCCAGGGACTGGAGGGTGCGGTAGACGGTGGTCAGGCCCACGGAGTCGCCGCGGTGCTTGAGCATGTCGTGCAGCTCCTGGGCGCTGCGGAACTCGTCCACCTCGTCCAGCGCCGCCGCCACGGCGGCCCGCTGCCGGGTGGATCGCCCTCGTACTGGCGCGGTATTCGTCTCGCCAGGCGCAGTCGCCACCGGTTCCTCCTCGTTTCGGCCTCGCCCCACATTGTGCCAGGCGGCCGTCTCCCTCAGACCTTCACGTCGTCGTGCGTGCAGACCTCCTCGGCCGCGCGGGCGGCCTTCGCCCGCCGCCTGGCCAGCGGCGTGGACAGGGCCGTCATCACCGTGAAGACGGCGATGGCGAGCAGCACGATCGTGGCACCCGAGGGCGCGTCGAGGTAGTACGTCGCCGTCGTGCCGGTCAGCGAGGCCAGGACGCCGATGACCATCGCCACGGTCAGGGTGGCGGTGAAGCCGCGGGTGACCCGCTGGGCGGCCGCCACGGGGATCACCATCATGGCGCTGACCAGCAGCAGGCCGACGATGCGCATGGCGACGGTCACGGTCACGGCGGCCGTGACGGCCATGAGCAGGTTCAGGGCGCGCACGGGCAGGCCGGTGACCCGGGCGAACTCCTCGTCCTGGCTGACGGCGAACAGCTGGCGGCGCAGGCCGATCGTGACGGCGAGGACGAACACGGCGAGGACGACCACGGCCGTGATGTCCTCGGCCGAGACGGTGGTGATGGAGCCGAAGAGGTAGCTGCTGAGGTTGGCGGTGGAGCCGCCCGGCGCCAGGTTGATGATCATCACGCCGCCGGCGAGGCCGCCGTAGAAGAGCATGGCGAGGGCGATGTCGCCGCTGGTCTTGCCGCGCGAGCGGATCAGCTCCATGCCGACCGCGCCGAGCACCGCGACGAGGGTGGCCATCCATACCGGGCTGGTGTTGAGCAGGAAACCGAGGGCGACGCCCGTCATGGCCACGTGCCCGATGCCGTCGCCCATGACGGCCTGCCGGCGCTGGACCAGGTAGGTGCCGATCGCGGGAGCCGTCAGACCCACCAGGACGGCCGCGAGCAGGGCCCGCTGCATGAAGGCGTAGTCGAGGATCTCCATCAGCTCAGCAGTCCCGTCCGCAGGGGTTCGGCGTCGTGCGCCGCGTGGGGGTGTACGTGGTCGTGGCCGGGCAGGGCGTGCTGGCCCACGGCCTCCGGCGGCGGCCCGTCGTGCGTGACGCAGCCGTCGCGCAGGACCACGGCGCGGTCGATCAGGGGCTCCAGCGGGCCGAGCTCGTGCAGGACGAGCAGCACGGTGGTGCCCTCGGCGACCTGGCGGCGCACGGCCGAGGCCAGGACCTCCTGGTTGCCGAGGTCCACGCCGGCCATCGGCTCGTCCATGATCAGCAGTTCGGGTTCGACGGCCAGGGCGCGGGCGATCAGCACGCGCTGGTGCTGCCCGCCGGAGAGGGCGTTGACCGAGGCGTCCGCGTACGCCTCCATGTCGACCAGGGCCAGGGCCCGCTCCACGGCGGCCTTGTCCGCCTTGCGCAGGATCCCGAAACGGGTACGGGCCAGCCGGCCGGAGGAGACGACCTCGCGGACGGTGGCGGGGACGCCGCCGGCGGCCGTCGTGCGCTGGGGGACGTAGCCGATGCGCGACCACTGGCGGAACCGCTTGAACTCGGTGCCGAACAGGGACAGGGAGCCGCCGCTGAGCGGCACCTGACCGACCAGGGCGCGGACGGCGGTGGACTTGCCGGAGCCGTTGGCGCCGAGCAGGGCGACGACCTCACCGGCGCGCACGGTGAGGTCGATCCCGCGCAGCACGGGGCGCGAGCCGAGCGAGGCCGTGGCCCCGCGCAGGGATATGACGGGCTGGTCCGCCGCCGTGGCGGCGCCGGCTGTCGTGGACCGCATGGCTCGTGCCTCCGTTGCTGCTGTCATCACTTGGCTCCGAGTGCCTTTTGCAGGTTCTTCAGGTTGGACCGCATGACCTCGAAGTAGTCAGCACCCTGGGACTTGTCGCTGATTCCCTCGAGGGGGTCGAGGACGTCGGTGCGCAGGCCCGTGTCGTGGGCGAGGGCGTTGGCGGTCTTGTCGCTGGCGAGGGTCTCGAAGAACACGGTGGTCACGTTGTCCTTCTTCGCGACGCTCTGGAGCTCCTTCATGCGGGCCGGGCTGGGCTCGGCCTCGGGGTCGACCCCGGAGATGCCCTCCTGGTCGAGGCCGTAGCGCTCGGCGAGGTAGCCGAAGGCGGAGTGGGTGGTGATGAAGGTCTTCGAGGCCGTGTTCTTCAGGCCTTCCTTGAACTCCGTGTCGAGCGCGCCCAGTTTGGTCACGAGCTCGTCGGTGTTCTTGCGGTAGTCCGGGGCGTGCTCGGGGTCGGCCTTCTCCAGCGCGGCGCCGACGCCCTTGGCGATGTCGGCGAACTTGGTGGGGTCGAGCCACACGTGCGGGTCGGCGCCGGCCTCGCCGTGGTCGTGTCCGTCGCCCTCGGCGTGGGCGTGCTCGTCGCCGTCGGTGTGCTGGTGGCCCTCCTCGCCGTGGGCGTGGCCGGAGGTGCCGTGCTCGACCAGGGGGGTCAGGGTGGCGGCGTCGACGACGTTCTTCACGCCGGACTGGGCGACGGCCTTGTCGACGGCGGGTTGCAGGGACTTGAGGTAGAGGACCACGTCGGACTCGGAGAGCTGCCCGGTCTGCTTCGGGGTGATCTCCAGGTCGTGCGGTTCGACGCCCGGCTTGGTGAGGGTGGAGACCTTCACGTGGTCCCGGCCGATCTGCTCGGCGAGGAACTGGAGGGGGTAGAACGACGCCGTCACGCCGAGCTTGCCGTCCTTGGCGCCAGCGGCTCCGGCCGCCCCGGCGGCACCGCCCGAGCAGGCGGTGAGGGCCGTCGCGGCGAGGGCGACGGCGCCGGTCAGGGCGGCGGTGGGTATGAGGCGTCGTACGTTCATGACATCCATTTTCATCAAAGATGGAAACGGTTGTCAAAAACCCAGGTCGGGGGCCCGTGGGAGTTCAATGGAAGGGGGGCCCGATTTGATGGCGGGGCCCTGGGCGCCGGTAACCTAAGGCATTCGCCGTTCGTCCTCGTAATGAAGAGAGCACCGTGGCCGACAAGATCGAAACCATCGTCAGCCTGAGCAAGCGCCGTGGCTTCGTTTTCCCTTGCAGTGAGATCTACGGCGGCACCAGGGCTGCCTGGGACTACGGCCCGCTCGGTGTCGAGCTCAAGGAGAACATCAAGCGCCAGTGGTGGAAGGCGATGGTCACCGGGCGTGAGGACATCGTCGGCCTCGACTCCTCCGTGATCCTGGCCCCCGAGGTGTGGGTGGCCTCCGGTCACGTCGCGACCTTCTCCGACCCGCTCACCGAGTGCACCTCGTGTCACAAGCGTCAGCGTGCCGACCACCTGGAAGAGGCGTACGAGGCCAAGCACGGCCGCGTCCCCGCGAACGGCCTCGCCGACGTCAACTGCCCGAACTGTGGCGTCAAGGGCCAGTTCACCGAGCCCAAGCAGTTCTCCGGCATGCTGGAGACCCACCTCGGCCCGACCCAGGACACCGGCTCGAAGGCGTACCTGCGCCCCGAGACCGCCCAGGGCATCTTCACCAACTTCGCCCAGGTCCAGACCACTTCGCGCAAGAAGCCCCCGTTCGGCATCGCGCAGATGGGCAAGTCCTTCCGCAACGAGATCACGCCGGGCAACTTCATCTTCCGCACGCGCGAGTTCGAGCAGATGGAGATGGAGTTCTTCGTCAAGCCGGGCGAGGACGAGCAGTGGCAGGAGTACTGGATGCAGGAGCGGTGGAACTGGTACCGCGACCTCGGCATCCGCGAGGAGAACATCCGCTGGTACGAGCACCCGGCGGAGAAGCTGTCGCACTACTCGAAGCGCACCGCCGACATCGAGTACCGCTTCAACTTCGGTGGCACCGAGTTCTCCGAGCTGGAGGGCGTGGCCAACCGCACGGACTACGACCTGAAGGCCCACTCCGCCGCCTCCGGCCAGGACCTCACCTACTTCGACCAGGAGGCGAACGAGCGCTACACGCCGTACGTCATCGAGCCGGCGGCCGGTGTCAACCGCGCCATGCTCGCCTTCATGCTCGACGCGTACAACGAGGACGAGGCCCCGAACGCCAAGGGCGTCATGGAGAAGCGCACCGTCATGCGCCTCGACCCGCGCCTGGCGCCCGTCAAGGTCGCCGTCCTGCCGCTGTCGCGCAACGCCCAGCTGTCGCCCAAGGCCAAGGGCCTCGCGGCCGACCTGCGCAAGAACTGGAACATCGAGTTCGACGACGCGGGCGCCATCGGCCGTCGTTACCGTCGCCAGGACGAGATCGGTACGCCGTTCTGCGTCACCGTCGACTTCGACACCCTGGACGACAACGCGGTGACCGTGCGCGAGCGCGACACCATGAAGCAGGAGCGCGTCTCCCTGGACCAGATCCAGAGCTACCTGGCCAGCCGCCTGCTCGGCTGCTAGGAACCCGCCGTACGAAGACCGGTGGCCCGGTGCGCGTCGCGCACCGGGCCACCGGTCTTTCGCGTTCCGCCCGCCGTCGCGCGGCGGGTCAGGCCGCGGGGCCCCCGTGCGGGGGAGTCGCGGCGGAGACGTCCTCGCGGGCCGCCGCCTCCCGCTCCGCCGTCTCCCGGGCGGCCGCCTCGGCGGAGCGGCGCTCGCCCTCGGCCTGGGAGCGCTTGCCGTAGCGGGCCGTCCACACGGCCAGGCCGCCCAGCGTCGCGTAGATCATGAACGGGCTGATCGTGACCATGGTGGAGATGTCGAGGACGAAGGACAGCGCGACCCGGACCAGGGCCTCGGCCACGTAGGCCACGCCCCAGACCAGGGTCATCGTGCGCATGGTGGTGCGGAAGTTCTCGTACTGCCACAGGCCGTTCCACCAGGCGGTGCTCTCGGGCGTGCCGTCGGTGGCGAACTTGCGGCCGAAGTAGAACATCAGCGGGCGCGGCGCGAGGAGCGTCGCCAGGCAGAGCAGCCCGAACAGGGCGGTCACGCCGGAGTCCTTGAGGAGCAGGGCGTGGGCCGAGTGGGCGCCGACGAGCGAGACGACGGCCGTGATCACCAGGAACACCAGGGCCACGACGGCGAACTCGTCGAGCTTGCGACGCCAGGCCACGTGGATGACGCTGTCGATCACCGGCCAGGCGCCGCCGGCCAGCAGCGCGGCGAAGTCGCTCCACCCCTGGCCCTTGAGCACGTTGTAGGTGACGATCGGCGCGACCACGTTGAGGCAGATCGTCAGGATCCAACCGGCGGCGGTGGCGGCCCCGGAACGAGTGGGTGGTGCCGGTCGATCGGGTGCCGCTGAAGTGCTGGACATGCTTCCCCCGTTGCGTACCTGATGGGTGCGGTACGGGGACCGTAGGGACAGCCCGATGACATGTACAAGCCGGAAATCGTCAAAATGATCGCCAAGCCGTCCGGAGGGCGGGCTCCGGACGCGGGCGCCCGGCCTCAGACGCGCAGGCCCCGGATCAGCAGGGCCGTGACCGCCTCGAACTCGGCGATGATCGTCGGTG
Organism: Streptomyces sp. NPDC103540; assembly: GCF_055584445.1. Classification (NCBI taxonomy): domain Bacteria; kingdom Bacillati; phylum Actinomycetota; class Actinomycetes; order Kitasatosporales; family Streptomycetaceae; genus Streptomyces; species Streptomyces sp. NPDC103540. The sequence continues at coordinate 612,158 of NZ_JBVJMA010000001.1, read as the reverse complement.
ATACCCACTCCGGCGCGTACTGCGGATCGTGGAAGCGGCTCGTGGCGTCGAAGACGGCGCGGGCGGCGGCCGGGGCGTCCGGCGCGGCCAGCGTGCCGGCCTCCACGCCCTCCGCGATGATCCGCGCCAGCTGGTCGATCAACTCGCCCAGGTGGGCGTCGACCACGCCGCTGTTCTCGGCGAGCAGGACCGTGTACGTCGCGAACAGCTCGGGGTCGTCCCCCGCCTTGTGGCGCTTGGCCTCGAAGAGGGCCTCCAGCCACGACTCCAACCGGGACGGGGCCGAGGCGTCGGGCGTGGAGGCGATGGCCTCCAGCATCACGACGCTCTTGGCGAGCCACCGGTCCGTGACGGCCTCGCGCAGCGCCGCCTTCGACGGGAAGTGCCGGTAGACGCTGCCGTGGCTGACGCCCAGCGCCCGCGCCACGTCCACCACGGTCGCCTTGGTGGGGCCGTAGCGGCGCAGCACCTCCTCGGTGGTCTCGAGGATGCGCTCGGGGGTCAGGGGCTCGGCGGCAGCGGGTGGCATGGGTACGACCGTACAGCCGGATCAGTGTTCGCTGTCGAGGTGGGCCATCTGGGCGGCCGGGTAGCGCTCGCCGGCGGCGGAGCCCTGCGGGACCGCTTCCTCGATGGCGACGAGGTCCGCCGGGGTCAGCTCCACCTGCATGGCACCCAGTGCCTCGGCCAGCCGGTCCCGGCGACGGGCGCCGACGAGCGGCACGATGTCCTCGCCCCGGGAGAGCACCCAGGCGATCGCGATCTGCGCCACCGTCACCCCCTTCTCCTCGGCGACCTTGCGCAGGGCCTCGACCAGGTCGAGGTTGCGGTGCAGGTTGTCGCCCTGGAACCGGGGGCTCATGCCGCGGAAGTCGTTGGGGGCCAGTGCGCGGTCGCGGCCGAAGTGCCCGCTGATCAGGCCTCGGGAGAGCACCCCGTACGCCGTGACGCCTATGCCCAACTCGCGGGCGGTCGGCAGGATCTCCTCCTCGATGCCCCGGGAGATCAGGGAGTACTCGATCTGGAGGTCGGAGATCGGGGCCACGGCGGCAGCGCGGCGCAGGGTGTCCGCGCCGACCTCGGAGAGGCCGATGTGACGCACGTGCCCGGCGCGGACGGCGTCGGCGATGGCCCCCACCGTCTCCTCAATCGGCACGTCCGGGTCCACCCGGGCGATCCGGTAGACGTCGATGTGGTCGCGGCCGAGCCGCTGGAGGGAGTACGCCAGGAAGTTCCTGACGGCCTCGGGGCGGCCGTCGTACCCGGTGAAGCCGCCCTCGACGGTCCGCAGGGCGCCGAACTTGACGCTGGTCAGCGCCCGCTCGCGGGAGGCCGCCGGCGCGGTGCGCAGGGCCTCCGCGATGAGCAGCTCGTTGTGTCCCATTCCGTAGAAGTCGCCGGTGTCGAGCAGGGGGCTCACGCCCGCGGGCACGGCTTCGAGGTAGGCGTGCAGCGTCGCGAGGGATTCGGCGCGGTCGGCGTCCCCGTAGAGCGCGGACATGCCCATGCAGCCCAGACCCAGGGGGAAGACCTCGGGGCCGCCGGCGCCGAGCCGGCGGGTGGCGGCGGCGGAAGCCGCGCCGGAGGCGGAAGCAGAAGCGGATACGGATGCGGATGCGGTGTTCGCGTCAGTCGTCATGAGAAGAGAATGGCATGACGGGTGACAGATTTCAATATCTGTCACCCGTCAGGATGAGGGTGCCGCGGATCGGCCCCGCACGGGGCGGGGAAGGGGAGGAGCGGGAAGCGTCGCTGTCAGACGCGCGGGGGAGCGCCCACCGGATCCGGGGCGGGCGGCCCCGGATCCAGCTCGCGGGCCGTGCGCGCGGCCGTCGCCCGCGCCCAGGGCCCGGTGGTCGCGGCGCCCACGACCAGGGTCACCAGCCCGAGCGCGGTGATGATCCACCAGGCGGGCCGGGCCGCCGTCACGAAGTCCGCGCCGCCCGCCGTCCCGCCCGCCAGCACCGCGCCGATCACCGCGACGCCCAGCGCCCCGCCGGTCTGCCGGCTCGTCGAGGCCACCGCGGCCGCGACCCCCGCCTGGGAACGCGGCATCCCGGACACCGCCGTATTGGTGATCGGCGCGTTGACCAGCCCGAAGCCGATGCCGAACAACACGTACCCGGCGAACATCAGCGTCGTGTCGCCCTCCGCCGAGAACGCGGCGAACAGCAGCCCGCTCGCCGCCATCGTCACGCCCGCGATCAGCAGCGGCAGCCGCGGCCCCTTGGTGCCGACCAGCCGCCCCGACACCGGCGCGCACAGGAAGGCGAAGGTGGCCATGGGCAGCATCCACAGCCCCGCGTCCAGGGCGTCCAGCTCCCGCACCTCCTGGAGGTACAGGGTGTTCAGGAAGAGGAACCCGGACAGCGCCGCGAAGGCGCAGACCGCGATCACCGTCGCCCCGCTGAAGGGGGCGCTGCGGAAGAACCGCGGGTCGATCAGCGGCTCCTCCCGCCGGGGCTCGTAGACCAGCAGGGCCGTCAGCGCGGCCACGGCGGCCAGCGAGCACCCGATGATCGCGGGTGAGGACCAGCCCAGGGTCGGGGCCTCGATGATCGCGTACGTCACCGAGCCGAGCAGCGCCACGATCAGCAGCTGCCCCACCGGGTCCGGCCGGCGCGGGTGCTCGGAGCGGGACTCGGGGATGTAGCGCAAGGTCAGCACGAGGGCGAGCAAACCCACGGGGAGGTTGATCCAGAAGATGGACCGCCAGCCCACGGTGTCCACCAGCAGGCCGCCGATCAGCGGTCCGGCGGCCATGGAGATGCCGACCACCGCGCCCCAGACGCCGATCGCGCGGGCACGTTCCCTGGGGTCCGTGAAGGTGTTGGTGATGATCGACATGGCGACGGGATTGAGCATCGAGCCGCCGACCGCCTGGATCATCCGGAAGACGATCAGCCATTCCAGGCTCGGCGCCAGGGAGCACAGCAGGGAGCCGGCCGTGAAGAGGACCAGGCCCCAGGCGAAGACCCTGCGCCGCCCGATCCGGTCACCGGTGGAACCGGCCAGCATCAGCAGCGAGGCGAGGACCAGGGTGTACGCGTCGATCGTCCACTGCATGCCGGAGACGGAGGCGTCCAGATCGCGCCGGATCGCCGGGAGGGCCACGTTCAGGACGGTGTTGTCGAGGCTGACGATCAGCAGGCTCGTGCAGCAGATCGCCAGGACGAGCAGGCGCCGTCCACGACTCATGTGATGCATGCCGCCGATAGTACGGATAACTAACGAACCCCGCGTGCGGGAGAATGGGGGGATGACCACGCTCCCCCCGCCCCTCTCGATCGGCCCGCACACCGTGCAGCCCCCGGTGGTGCTCGCACCGATGGCGGGCATCACCAATGCCCCGTTCCGTACCCTCTGCCGCGAGTTCTCGGGCGGCAAGGGGCTGTTCGTCAGCGAGATGATCACGACCCGCGCCCTGGTCGAGCGCAACGACAAGACCATGCAGCTGATCCACTTCGACGAGACGGAAAAGCCCCGCTCGATTCAGCTGTACGGGGTGGACCCGGCGACGGTCGGCAAGGCCGTCCGCATGATCGTCGAAGAGGACCGCGCCGACCACATCGACCTGAACTTCGGCTGCCCGGTCCCCAAGGTGACCCGCAAGGGCGGCGGCTCGGCCCTGCCCTACAAGCGCAACCTGCTGCGCGCGATCCTGCGCGAGGCCGTCGCGGGCGCCGGCGACCTGCCGGTGACGATGAAGATGCGCAAGGGCATCAACGACGAGCACCTCACCTACCTCGACGCGGGCCGCATCGCCGTCGAGGAGGGCGTGACCGCCATCGCCCTGCACGGACGGACCACCGCCCAGCACTACGGCGGCACCGCCGACTGGGACGCCATCGCGCGCCTGAAGGAGCACGTCCCGGAGATTCCCGTACTCGGCAACGGCGACATCTGGTGCGCCGAGGACGCGCTGCGCATGGTCCGCGAGACCGGCTGTGACGGCGTGGTCGTCGGGCGGGGCTGCCTGGGGCGGCCGTGGCTGTTCAACGACCTGGTCGCGGCCTTCGAGGGGCGTCCCGAGGACTTCCACAAGCCGACCCTGCGCGAGGTCGCGGCGACCATGCTGCGCCACGCGCAGCTGCTGGGGGAGTGGATCGGCGACGAGGCGCGCGGGGTGATCGACTTCCGTAAGCACGTGGCCTGGTACCTCAAGGGCTTCGCCGTCGGTTCCGAGATGCGGGGCAAGCTGGCGGTCACCTCCTCCCTGGCCGAGCTGGACGCTCATCTGAGCGAGCTCGATCTGGATCAAGCCTGGCCTGACGGTGCCGACGGCCCGCGGGGACGGACGTCCGGAAACAACCGGGTTGTCCTGCCCGACGGCTGGTTGAAGGATCCCTACGACTGCGCCGGCGTGAGCGAGGACGCCGAGCTGGACACCTCCGGAGGCTGACAAATCGCCCTCGGCGGGGCGTGATATACGCCACGCATGATTGATGTTTCGCTCAGATGAGCGCAAAGGTCACGGGTAAGACTTTCAAAGGGTGGCACTGGGTGCCACCCTTTGTGCGTTCAAGACTTGAACGCAAATGTATCGATGATCGCTCATCCGAGCGCAATCAGGCCCCTGTGGGCACCTCACCCTTCGGGATGTGAAGGCTGTTCGTACGTTCTGATTACCCGTGGGTTACTTTCGATCCGGTGGCGCACGGGTGGTTACGGCCGTATGACAGCCAAGTGGACATACCCAGAAGCCTTCGATCTGGGTATGTTCCTGGCCGTCAGGGCAGCCACCCGAGTCCTCGAGGAGTCGAGACCCGTGTCGGAAAACAAAGATCAGAAGTTCGTCTACGACTTCACCGAGGGCAACCGGGACCTCAAGGACCTTCTCGGCGGCAAGGGAGCCAACCTCGCCGAGATGACCAACCTGGGTCTCCCCGTCCCTCCCGGCTTCACCATCACCACCGAGGCCTGCAAGGTCTACCTGGAGAGCGGTTCGGCGCCGGCCGAGCTGCGCGACGAGGTCAGCGCGCACCTCGCCGCCCTCGAGGCGAAGATGGGCAAGAAGCTCGGCCAGTCGGACGACCCGCTGCTGGTCTCCGTGCGCTCCGGCGCGAAGTTCTCCATGCCCGGCATGATGGACACGGTCCTCAACATCGGCCTCTCCGACGAGTCCGTCACCGGACTCGCCACCCAGGCCGGCAACGAGCGCTTCGCGTGGGACTCGTACCGCCGCCTGATCCAGATGTTCGGCAAGACCGTCCTCGGCGTCGAGGGCGAGCTCTTCGAGGACGCCCTCGACGACGCCAAGGCCGCCAAGAAGGTCACCGTCGACACCGACCTCGACGCCGCCGACCTCAAGAAGCTGGTCAAGGTCTTCAAGAAGATCGTCGCGAAGGAGGCCGGCCGCGAGTTCCCGCAGGACGCCCGCGAGCAGCTCGACCTCGCCGTCGAGGCCGTCTTCAACTCGTGGAACACCGACCGCGCGAAGCTCTACCGCCGCCAGGAGCGCATCCCGAGCGACCTGGGCACTGCGGTCAACATCTGCTCCATGGTCTTCGGCAACCTCGGCCCCGACTCGGGCACCGGCGTCGCCTTCACCCGTGACCCGGCCAGCGGCCACGCCGGCGTGTACGGCGACTACCTGCAGAACGCCCAGGGCGAGGACGTCGTCGCGGGCATCCGCAACACCGTCCCGCTGGGTGACCTGGAGGCCATCGACAAGGCCTCGTACGACCAGCTCATGACGATCATGGAGACGCTGGAGACCCACTACAAGGATCTCTGCGACATCGAGTTCACCATCGAGCGCGGCCAGCTGTGGATGCTCCAGACCCGCGTCGGCAAGCGCACCGCGGGCGCCGCCTTCCGCATCGCCACGCAGCTCGTGGACCAGGGCCTGATCACCGAGGCCGAGGCCCTCCAGCGCGTCACGGGCCACCAGCTGGCGCAGCTGATGTTCCCGCGCTTCGACGAGGACGCGAAGACCGAGCTGCTGGGCCGCGGCATCGCCGCCTCCCCGGGCGCGGCGGTCGGCAAGGCCGTCTTCGACTCGTACACGGCCGTCAAGTGGTCCCGTTCCGGCGAGAAGGTCATCCTGATCCGCCGCGAGACCAACCCCGACGACCTCGACGGCATGATCGCCTCCGAGGGCATCCTGACCTCGCGCGGCGGCAAGACCTCGCACGCCGCCGTCGTCGCCCGCGGCATGGGCAAGACCTGCGTCTGCGGCGCCGAGGAACTCGACGTCGACACCAAGCGCCGCCGCATGACCGTCGGCGACATCGTCATCGAAGAGGGCGACGTCGTCTCCATCGACGGCTCCACCGGCAAGGTGTACCTCGGCGAGGTACCCGTCGTACCGTCCCCGGTCGTCGAGTACTTCGAGGGCCGCATGCACGCCGGCGCCGACGACGCCGACGAGCTCGTCGCCGCCGTGCACCGGATCATGGCGTACGCGGACCGCGTCCGCCGCCTGCGGGTGCGCGCCAACGCCGACAACGCCGAGGACGCGCTGCGCGCCCGTCGCTTCGGCGCCCAGGGCATCGGCCTGTGCCGCACCGAGCACATGTTCCTCGGCGAGCGCCGCGAGATGGTCGAGCGCCTGATCCTCGCGGACACCGAGGAGGAGCGCGAGGGCGCCCTCTCGGCCCTGCTGCCGCTCCAGAAGAAGGACTTCGTCGAGCTGTTCGAGGCGATGGACGGCCTGCCCGTCACCGTCCGCCTCCTCGACCCGCCGCTGCACGAGTTCCTGCCCGACATCACCGAGCTGTCGGTGCGCGTCGCCCTCGCCGAGTCCCGCAAGGACGCCAACGAGAACGACCTGCGCCTGCTCCAGGCCGTGCACAAGCTGCACGAGCAGAACCCGATGCTGGGTCTGCGCGGCGTCCGCCTCGGCCTGGTCATCCCCGGGCTGTTCGCCATGCAGGTCCGGGCGATCGCCGAGGCCGCGGCCGAGCGCAAGAACGCCAAGGGCGACCCGCGCGTCGAGATCATGATCCCGCTCGTCGGTACCGTCCAGGAGCTGGAGATCGTCCGCGAGGAGGCCGACGCGGTCATCGCCGAGATCGAGGCCGCCACCGGCACCACCCTCAAGCTCTCCATCGGCACGATGATCGAGCTGCCGCGCGCCGCCCTGACGGCCGCGCAGATCGCCGAGGCCGCGCAGTTCTTCTCCTTCGGCACGAACGACCTGACCCAGACGGTGTGGGGCTTCTCCCGCGACGACGTCGAGGCCAGCTTCTTCACCGCGTACCTGGAGAAGGGCATCTTCGGGGTCTCGCCGTTCGAGACCATCGACAAGGACGGCGTCGGCTCGCTCGTGCGCCACGCGGTCGAGCAGGGTCGCGCCACCCGTCCCGACCTCAAGCTCGGCGTCTGCGGCGAGCACGGCGGCGACCCGGAGTCGGTGCACTTCTTCCACGAGGTCGGCCTCGACTACGTCTCCTGCTCGCCGTTCCGCATCCCGGTGGCGCGCCTGGAGGCCGGCCGCGCCGCCGCCGAGGCCAAGGGCTCCGACAGCCGCTGAGCCCCGCCCGGCCCCCGATCACCGCCGCGGTCCCACGAAGCCCGCGGCGGTAGCGCCCGCCCCCGGTCCCTGACCTCCGGGGGCGGGCGCATCCTTCTATTCGAAGCAACATGGGGCGGGTATTCAACAAAGTCTTTACGGCACCAGGCGGTGGACGGATCCCCACCCGTCCACCGCCTGACGCCTATCCGCCGGACACGTCGGCGCTTCCCGATGCGACCGACCGCCAGGCCCCGCAAAGCCCCCCACGGCCTTCGCGGAGCGTTTCGGTCGCACCGGAGTGTGCCCGGCGGAGTACAGGATTTCGCTTGTCACGCCCCTGCCGAAAGGGGTTTCAACTGTGGCCGAAAGGGCGTGGTGACCACGTGTGACGGCATGCATACTCATGGGGCGGGGGGATTGCGGTTGCACAGGTGGGGGTTCGGTGCTTCGTATCCATTTCACTGGAGTGGACCTGGCACGCGTACGGATGGCAGGGCGTCCCGATGCGTTGTGGGAAACGATTCTTAGTTTTCATCGCTTAAGAGACCGGCGTGACGCCCGGCTGTTCGGCGAATGGCGTACGGAAACGCGCAGCCGGTTGAATAGTGAAACAAGGCTGCTCGGCGCCTTGATACCGGCGCGCGGCTATTTCCCGGATTTTCTGACGCCCACCGAGGGTCAGTACGGGTGGGACATGGGCCTCGACGCCCTGCGGGGACTGCGTCCCGAGCGGCTGCGGCGCGAGCTGTCCCTCGTCGGCGCGGGCGCCGGCAGCGGCTTCGGAGCGGCCTTCGGGACGCCGCCGCCCACCCGCCTGAGGGAATTCCTGGACGGGGGCACCAAACACCTCCCCAGGCTCCTCGGCGAACTCCGCGGCTACCACCGGGCCGCCGTGGAGCCCTACTGGACGCACATCCAGGCCCAGATAGAGGCGGAGCGCGCCGCCCGGGGCCGGGCCCTGCTCGACGGCGGCGCCGACGAGCTGCTGGCCTCGCTGCCGCCCATGCTGCGCTGGCGGGCGCCGGTCCTGGAGTGCGAGTACCCCGTGGACCGGGACGTACGGCTGCGCGGACGCGGGCTGCTGCTCCAGCCGTCCTTCTTCTGCCGGCGCACCGCCGTGACCCTGCACGACCCCGAGCTGCCGCCCGTGCTGGTCTACCCGGCCGCCGCCCAGCTGGTCTCGGCGGCCGCGGCCGGCGAGGCAGCCCGCCCGGCGGAGGAGCTGCGCCAGCGGACCCTGGGCAAGCTCGTCGGGCACACCCGCTCCGTGGTGCTGCGGGCCATCGGCGACGGTGCCACCACCAGCGAACTGGCCCGCCGCGCCGGGGTCTCCCTGGCCTCCGCGAGCCAGCACGCCTGCGTGATGCGCGAGGCCGGGCTCGTGACCACGCTGCGCCACGGCAACGCGGTCCTGCACACCGTCACGCCGCTCGGCGCCGCCCTCCTCAAGGGCGGCGCCGTGGTGTCCTGACACCCGCGGGGCGTCCGCGCGGCGCCCGAGGGCGGTCCGGGGCGGCGGTGGCGGCCCGCCCGAGGGCCGCACCTCGCCGCCGCGCCCGCGGCCCCCGCCCGGCCTCAGACCCGGAACGGGCCGGTGACCTCGTAGGTGATCCCCCCGGTGGAGCTGCCGCTCGTACCGCGCTGGCTGCTGAAGTACAGCCGGTTGCCCGCGGGGGAGAAGGCCGGACCGCAGATCTCCGAGGAGGACTGGCCCGTGATCCGCAGGAACGGCGCCACCACGTCGTCCGGGGTGATCAGGCAGATCTCCATGTTGCCGCCGTCCTCGGCGATGTACAGGTCGCCGTACGAGGACCCGGTCACGTTGTCCACGCCGGTCAGCGGGGCCGCGCCGCCGGGTACGAGGGAGTCGTCGTAGGTCAGCTCGTAGGTGCTGTTCGCCAGGTTCAGCCGCCACACGCGGTTGTCGCCCTTGGTGGTGAACCAGACGGTGTCGTTCGCGTAGTGGCAGCCCTCGCCGCCGTTGAACTTCTTCGCGCCCGACACCTGGCTGCGGGTGGCGGTGGGCGAGCCGTCGCGGTCCGGGACGTTGGCCCAGGTGAAGGAGCCCGAGGTGGCGGTGGAGGCCTTGAGCACCTGGAGCGTGCCCGAGGACAGGTTCCCCCAGGTGGTCGGCACGAAGCGGTAGAAGCAGCCGTCGCTCTCGTCCTCCGTCAGGTAGATCACCTTGCGGACCGGGTCGGCGGCGGCCGCCTCGTGTTTGAACTGGCCCATCGCCGGGCGCTGGACGGAGGCGTTCACCCCGTACGGGTCCGTCTCGTAGACGAAGCCGCGACTGACCTCCTCGCAGGACAGCCAGGTGTTCCACGGGGTCTTGCCGCCCGCGCAGTTCTGCCGCGTGTTCGACAGGATCCGGTAGGCGCCGGTGACGTTCGCGGAGGAGTCGAAGCGGATCGCGCTCGCGCCGCCGCTCGGGTTGATCTCCGAGTTCGACACGTAGATCCAGCCCGAGCCGTCGGCGAAGCACGCGCCGCCGTCGGGGGCGCTGTGCCAGGAGTAGGAGGTGCCCGGGACGGTCTGGCCGGAGCGCGCGACCACCCGGCTGGTGAAGCCCGCCGGCAGCATGACGCCGTTCGCGTCCGCCGCGCCCAGCGCCCCGTACGGGCCCGCTCCGGGCTGGGCGGGCGCCGCGTAGGCGGCCCCGTGCATGAGGGTGCCGCCGAAGGCGGCCGCCGAGGAGCCGATCACGGCACCGCGCAGGAAGGTACGACGTTCCACGGTCACTCCTGAGGGAGGGGGAGCCCCGCGCCCGGTCGGGCGCGGGGTCGCACGCGTCGAGGAACCTAGAGGCGTCGAGTTGACGTCACATCAACTCCTCATGACGCGGGAGCGACCGGCACGGGGTCAATCCCCCCGCGACGACTTCGGCAGGACGGGCGTCCCTCCGCGGCCTGCCGAGGCCCCACCCGCCCCCGACGGCCCCGGCGGCCCCACGGAGCTCCCGGGACCCTCCGGCCACCCCTGTGACCTGCGGTGATCCGACCCTCGGAAAAAACTTCGAAGAAATCTCGCCAACGCCGATGAGTTCTTCCGCGGCCGCCGGTCTACCTCTCGAAAGCGCCCGACACACGGGCGCACGGCACACCGAGGGAAGAGGGACCGCAATGTCCGCCACCATGATCTTCGTCAACCTGCCCGTCAAGGATCTGGAGGCGACCAAGGCCTTCTGGGGCAAGCTCGGCTACACCTTCAACGCCCAGTTCAGCGACGAGAACTGCGCCTCCATGCCGATCAGCGACACCATCGTCGCCATGTTCCTCACCGAGGCCCGCTACAAGGACTTCACCCACAAGGCCATCGCCGACGCCCGGACCACCTCCCAGGTGCTCCTGTGTCTCAGCGCCGAGAGCCGCGCCGCCGTGGACGGCCTGGTCGACGGCGCCCTGGCCGCCGGGGCCACGGAGCCCCGTCCCGCGCAGGACCACGGCGTCATGTACGGGCGCGCCTTCGACGACCTCGACGGGCACACCTGGGAGATCATGTGGATGGACCCTTCCGTGGTCCAGGGCTGACCGGCCCCGGCCCCTACGAGCCGGCGGCGGTCCGCACCGGATACGTCCGGACCGCCACCTCCTCGTCGTCCAGGCAGCGCCCCGACTCCAGGTCGAAGCGCTGCTTGAGCAGCGGCGAGGCCACGAAGGGCCGGCCCTCGGCGCAGCCCACCAGCCCGCGGGAGAGCACGTGCGCCCCGGTGAAGGGGTCCTGGTTGGCGATGGCGTACGGGCGCCCCGCGCGGTCGACGAACACCGCGGCCTGGCTCCCGTCCGGCAGCAGGGCCGCGACCCCGCGCCCGGGCGTGAGGGAGGACAGCGCGCACACGGTCAGCCAGCCCTCGGACAGCTTCAGTTCGACGGTCATCGGACGGTACCTCCCACGGGCAGGACGGTCAGGACGGCCAGGTCGGGCTTGACCTGGTCGCGTTCGGGCACGAACCGCACCGTCGGGTCCGGCGCGCCCGGCGCGTTGACGAAGGACACGAACCGGCTCAGCCGCTCCGGATCCCGGAGGGTCTCGGCCCACTCGTCGCGGTAGTGGGCGACGTGGTCGGCCATCAGCGCCTCCAGCTCGGAGCACAGCCCCAGCGAGTCGTGCACGACGACGTCCCGCAGGTGGTCGAGGCCGCCCTCCATCCGGTCCAGCCAGGTCGAGGTGCGCTCCAGCCGGTCGGCGGTGCGGATGTAGAACATCAGGAACCGGTCGATGAGCCGGATCAGTTCGGCGTCGGACAGGTCCTGGGCGAGGAGGTCCGCGTGGCGCGGGGTGGCCCCGCCGTTGCCGCCGACGTAGAGGTTCCAGCCGCTCGCCGTCGCGATGACCCCGAAGTCCTTGCTCTGCGCCTCGGCGCATTCGCGGGCGCAGCCGGAGACCGCCGACTTCAGCTTGTGCGGGGCGCGCAGACCCCGGTAGCGCAGCTCCAGGTCGATGGCCATGCGGACGCTGTCCTGGACCCCGTAGCGGCACCAGGTCTGCCCCACGCAGGACTTCACCGTCCGCAGGGCCTTGCCGTAGGCGTGCCCGGACTCGAACCCGGCGTCGACCAGGCGGGCCCAGATCCGGGGGAGCTGGTCGACGCTCGCGCCGAAGAGGTCGATGCGCTGCCCGCCGGTGATCTTCGTGTAGAGGCCGAAGTCGCGGGCCACCTCGCCGATCACGATGAGCTTGTCGGGGGTGATCTCGCCGCCCGGGATCCGCGGGACGACCGAGTAGGAGCCGTTGCGCTGGAGGTTGGCGAGGAAGTGGTCGTTGGTGTCCTGGAGGGCGGCCTGCTCGCCGTCGAGCACGTAGCCGCTGGCGCCCAGGGAGGGGGCGAGCGAGGCGATGACGGACCCGACGGTCGGCTTGCACACCTCGCAGCCGTCGCCGCCGCGCGCCGCCTCGCGACCGTGGCCGTCGAGGATCTCCCGGTAGGAGGTCAGTCGCCGGGTGCGGACGATCTCGTAGAGCTCGGCACGGGTGTACGGGAAGCAGCCGCACAGCCCCTTGTCCACGGCGGCCGGCAGGAGTTGGCCGATCACCTTGAGGCAGCTGCCGCAGCCGGTGCCGGCCTTGGTGCACTTCTTGACCTCGGGCAGCGTCGAGCAGGCGGTGACGGCCTTCTTCGTGACGTTGTGGCAGGAGCAGATCACCGCGCTGTCGGGCAGGGCCGACGGGCCGAGTTGCGCGGCGGGCCCGAGTCCGGCCGGCAGCACCAGTTGTTCGGGGGCGACGGGCGGGACGCTCCCCGTCAGGGGGCGCAGCAGCCCGTAGGAGTCGGCGTCGCCGACGAGCACGCCGCCGAGCAGGACCCCGTCGGGGGAGACGACGAGCTTCTTGTAGACCCCCGAGCGGGAGTCGGACCAGACGACGTCCAGGCTGTCGGGGGAGGCTCCGTGCGCGTCGCCGAAGGAGGCCACGTCCACGCCGAGCAGTTTCAGCTTGGTGGACAGGTCGGCTCCGGTGAACTCCTTCTCGCGGCCGAGCAGGTCCTCGGCTGCGGTCTCGGCCATCTCGTAGCCGGGCGCGACCAGGCCGTAGACCCGGCCGTCGCAGGCCAGCGCGCACTCGCCGATGGCGTAGACGCGCGGGTCGGAGGTCCGGCAGCGGGAGTCGACGCCGATCCCGCCGCGTTCGCCGACCTGAAGCCCGCAGTCGCGGGCCAGCTGGTCGCGGGGGCGGACCCCGGCGGAGAAGACGACGAGGTCGGCCTCCACGGTGGAGCCGTCCGAGAGCCGCATGCCGCTGACGCGGCCGTCCTCGCCGGTGAGGACCTCCTGCGTGCCGACGCCTGTGTGCACGGTCAGGCCCATCGACTCGATCGTGCGCAGCAGGGCTGCGCCACCGCCCTCGTCGACCTGTACGGGCATCAGGCGCGGGGCGAACTCCACGACCCGGGTGGCCAGCCCGAGGCCCTGGAGCGCGCCCGCCGCCTCCAGTCCGAGCAGCCCGCCGCCGACGACCGCGCCGCCGGTGCGGCCCTTCGCGTACTCCTCGATGGCCAGGAGGTCCTCGATGGTGCGGTAGACGAAGCAGCCGGGTGCGTCCTTGCCGGGGACGGGCGGCACGAAGGGGTGGCTGCCGGTCGCCAGGACCAGGACGTCGTACGGGAACACGTGCCCGGAGCGGGAGGTCACGGTGCGGGCGTCGCGGTCGATGCTCTCGGCGGGGTCGCCGAGGCGCAGGTCGATGCCGTTGCGCTCCATGAACCCGTCCGGGGTCAGGGAGAGCTCCTCGGGGCTGCTGCCCGAGAAGTACGAGGTCAGGTGGACGCGGTCGTAGGCCGGGCGGGATTCCTCGCAGAGCACGGTGACGCGGTGCGTGGCGGTGGCCCCGCGCTCGGCGAGCGCCTCCAGGTAGCGCTGGCCGACCATGCCGTGGCCGATCAACACGATCGCGGGCAGGGGCTCGGTCATCTCAGTGGCCTCCGTCGTCGGTGAGCAGGTGGAACAGGTCGTGCGGTGTCTCGTCGCCCTCCCAGGTGCGGGCGAGCGCGCCCACCGTGGAGAGCTCGCCCAGCAGGACCCCGCCGACCAGTCGGTCGCCGCGGACGACGACCTTGCGGTAGGTGCGGCGGGTGGCGTCGGCGAGGCGGACCACGTCGTCGCCGGGGAGCGGCGTCGGTTCGCCGAAGGCGGCGAGGTCGAAGTGGCCCGGGCCGTCGGGGGTGAGGGTGGTGAGGGTGAGGCGGGTGAGGGCGCGGGTGCCGCCGTACGCGGGCCGGTCCGGGCCCGACCGGCCCGGTCCGCCGGCGGGGTCGGTGGGGTCGGCGGGGCCGGGGGCCGCGGTCAGCAGGGCGGCGAGGGCCTCGGCCTGTTCCAGGGCGGGGCCGGCCAGTCCGTACACCCGGCCCGCGTGCTCGGCGCAGTCGCCGATGGCGTGGACGCGGGGGTCGCTGGTGCGCAGCCGGTCGTCGACCACGACGCCCTTGCGGACCTCGATCCCGGCGGCCCGGGCGAGGCCGACGCGGGGGCGCACCCCGCAGGCGAGGACGACCAGGTCGGCGTCGAGCCGGTAGCCGTCGGCCAGTTCCACGCCGGTGACCTCGCGGCGGCCCGGGGCCTCGGCGGCGCGGGTCGGGTCGGCGCGGGTCGGGGCGGTGGTGCGGGCGGCGGTGCGGAGGGGGGCGGCGGTGGCGCGGCCGGTGCGGGCGGCGGTGCCGGTGGTGGTGCGGGGGGCGTCGGCGGTGGTGATCAGGCCGCGGACCCGGCACCGGGTGTGGATCTCCACGCCGAGGCCGCTCAGGTGGGCGTGCAGCAGCGTCGAGGCGTCCTCGTCCAGCTGGCGTTCCATCAGCCGCTCCGCCTGCTGCGCGAGGACGACCTGAGCGCCCCGGGCGCTCAGCGCGCGGGCCGCGGACACCCCCAGGAGCCCGCCGCCGATCACCACGGCGCGCACGCCCGGACGTACGGCCGCCGCCAACGCCAGACAGTCGTCCATGGTGCGGAACGCGTGCACCCCTTCGGGCAGTTCCCGGCCCCGCGGGGTGAACAGGCCGCGCAGCGGCGGGAGCACCGGGTTCGACCCGGTGGCCAGCACCAGGGTGTCGTACCGCTCCACGGAGCCGTCGTCGCAGTGGACCAGCCGCTCCGCGCGGTCGACGCGCACCGCCCGCACACCCCGGCGCAACGTCGGGCCGGGGTGGGGGAGCGCGATCACCTCGGGCGCGTAGCGGCCCGCGAGGACCTCGGCGAGCAGCACCCGGTTGTACGGGGCGCGCGTCTCCTCGCCGAGGACGGTCACGTCCGGGGCCGGGGCGCCGGCGGCGTGGCCCGCGCCCGTGTCGGCGCCGGTCAGCCGCGCGGCGAGCCGAAGGCCGGCCAGGCCGCCGCCGATCACCACCACACGCTGGTTCGAGGTCATGGCACGAGCGTGCGGCCCGGCTGTTTCTCCTCGGGATCGCTTCTGTTACCCGGACGGAACGCCGACCTCAGCGCCGTGGTTAAGCGTCCGTGAGGCCTTCCTCAAGGCCGCCTTAAGGGCCGCCGGGAGCCGTCCGGGGCCGCTTAGCGTGGGCCCCATGCGAGATGTGGCGGGGCGGGTCGAGGGCGCGACGGTGTGCGGGGCGGGGCTGGTGGTCCTGCTCTGGGCGGCCCAGGTGCGCCCGTCGGCCCGGCTCGACGCGCTCTTCGCCACGGCCGCCCACCTCACCGGCCTCCTCGCCGGCTACGGGATCCTCGTCCTGCTGTTCCTCATGGCCAGGATCCCCGCCGTCGAACACGGGGTGGGCGCCGACCGGCTCGCCCGCCTGCACGCGCGGATCGGCCGGCACGTCCTCGCGCTCTGCTTCGCCCACGGCCTCCTCGCCCTGCTCGGTTACGCCGTCCACGCGGGCGTCGACGTGCTCTCGGCCGCCCGGGACCTGCTCGGCTACCCGGCGCTCGCCGCCGCCGCGGCCGCGACGGCCCTGCTGGTCGCGGTCGGCGCGACCTCCGCCCGCGCCGTGCGCCGCCGGCTCCCGCACGAGACCTGGCGCGGGGTCCACCTCCTCGTTCACGTCGCCGCCGCCCTTGGCTTCTGGCACCAGCTCGCGGGCCCCGACCTGGCGGTCGTCGCCTGGTTCTGGTCCCTCGCCCACGCCGTCGTGACGGTGCTCCTGATCTGGTACCGCGCCGTGGTCCCCGTACGCCAGGCCCTGCGGCACGGGCTGCGGGTCGCCGAGGTCCGCGGCGAGGGGCCCGGGGTGGTCTCCGTCGTCATCCGCGGCAGGCACCTCGCGGAGCTGCGCGCCGAGCCCGGACAGTTCCTGCGCTGGCGCTTCCTCCAGCGGCGGCTGTGGTACACCGCCCTGCCCTTCTCGCTGTCGGCCCCGGTGGGCGAGGAAGGCCTGCGGATCACCGTCAAGGCGCTCGGCGGCCACTCCCGGCGGATCCGGCGGCTGCGCCTCGGCACGCGGGTCCTGGCCACCGGCCCGTTCGGGGCGCTGACGGCCGCCCGGCGCACCCGCGGCAAGGTGCTGCTGATCGCGGGCGGGGTCGGGATCACCCCGCTGCGGGCCCTGTTCGAGACGCTGCCCGGCGGGCCCGGGGACCTCACCCTGCTCTACCGCGCCGGGGCCGAGGAGCACCTCGTCCTGCGCGCCGAGCTGGAGGCCATCGCCGCCGGGCGACAAGCCGGCCTCCACTACCTCCTCGGGCCCTCCGACGCCGCCTGGGACCCGCTGGCACCACGGGCCTTGACGGCGCTGGTGCCGGACCTGGCGGAGCACGACGTGTACCTGTGCGGGCCGCCGGGGATGGCGGAGGCGACCCGAACGGCGCTGCTGCGGGCCGGGGTGCCGGCCGCGCACGTCCACTCCGAGTGCTTCACCGCCTGACCGGAGCCGCACCCCACCCGCCCCCGGGCGCCCCCGCGCCCTTGCGCACCCCGCGCTCCGCGATCCCCCCGGGCCGGAGCCGCACCCTCCCCGCCACGCCCTCACGAGAGGCCCCGCGTCCATGCGCCACCCGCTCCACGTCCCCGTGCCCGTGACCCCGACGGGGCCGGCCGGGTCCCGGCACCGCAAGCCCCGTCGGGAGCCCGCCTGGCGGGTCGGGGCCGCCGCGCTGTCGCGCGTACCGCCCGCGCGGCGGCTCGCGGCGGGGCTCGGGCTGGCCAGTGTGGTGGCGGCGAGCGCGCTGACCGCCCTGGTGGAACCGGCCGCCCCGCCGGCCCCGGACCGGATGCCCGCCCGGCAAAGCTCAACCTTTGCGCAAGTTTCCGGAGATTGATGGGTCCTGCATGGATCTTGTCCATAGGGTCGGCCCGTGCCTGACATATCAACGACCATGATCATCGTCCTGTGCGTGGCCGCCGCGGCGGCCGGCTGGATCGACGCGGTGGTGGGCGGCGGCGGCCTGCTGCTCCTGCCCGCCCTGCTGCTCGGCCTGCCGAACGCCCATCCCGCCGCCGTACTGGGGACCAACAAGGCGGTGGCGATCGTCGGAACCACCGGAGCGGCCGTCACCTACGTCCGCAAGGCCCCGGTGGACGTGAAGCTCGCCGTCCGGATCGGCCTGGCCGCGCTCGCCGGCTCGATGGGCGGGGCCGCGCTCGCCGGCGGGATCAGCAAGGACGCCCTGCGCCCGCTGATCATGGCCGTCCTCGTGGTGGTCGGCGCGGTGGTGATCTTCAAGCCCGGATTCGGTACCGCCCCCTCCACCTCGCCCGTCTCCCGACGGCGCGTCGTGCTCGCCATCGCCCTCGCGGGGCTCGGCATCGGCTTCTACGACGGCCTCATCGGCCCCGGCACCGGTACCTTCCTGGTCCTCGCCCTCACCGCCCTGCTCCACCTCGACCTCGTCACCGCCTCCGCGACCGCCAAGATCGTCAACGTGTGCACCAACGCCGGAGCCCTCGCGATGTTCGCCTACCAGGGCATGGTGCTGTGGCAGTTGGCCGCCCTGATGGCGGCCTTCAACCTGGCGGGCGGCATGATCGGCGCCCGGATGGCGCTCAAGAAGGGCAGCGGCTTCGTCCGGGGCGTGCTGCTCACGGTGGTCGGCGCCCTCGTCGTGAAGCTCGGCTTCGAACAGTGGGGGTAGCCGGTGGCGGGCGCCGGCTGCGGGTTCGTCAGTACGTGCCCGTGAGGTGCGCGAAGACCACCACGTTGCCCCGGTAGCCGGTGCGCGGGGAGAACCCGCCGCCGCAGGTGATCACCCGCAGCTCCGCGCGCGGCGAAGGCCCGTAGACCCGCTCGTCCGGGAAGGCGCGCGCGTCGTGGACCTCGACCGCGTGCACGGTGAACACGGCCGTCCGCCCGTCCTCGCGCGCCACCTCGATCGAGGCCCCGCGCCGCAGCGCCCCCAGGTGGTAGAACACGGCCGGGCCGCCGGCGTCGTCGACGTGGCCCGCGACCACGGCGGTGCCCGACGCGCCCGGCGTGGTGCCGTCGCGGTACCAGCCCGCGAGGTCGGCCCGGGCGGGCGGCGGCACTTCGAGGCTGCCGTCGCGCTCCAGCCCCAGCCCGGCCAGCGGCGCGTCGACGCGCAGGGACGGGATCCTGATCCGGACGGGCGGCGAGCCGGGCAGCGGATCGATGCTCGCGGCGTACGAGGCCTGCCCGCTCAGCGCCTCGGCCGGCGAGGGCAGCGGGGGCCGGACGGTCTCGCCGGAGCCGCTGTTGACGAGCCAGACGCCGACGCAGGCGGCGAGGGCGACCAGCCCCGCGCGGCCGGAGGTTGCCATGGGTGCCCCCTCGTCGTCGCGTGCGTGGGACTCGGTGCGTGGTACTTCGTGTGGGACGTGGCCGTCGCCCGGCCCCGCGAACGGGGGGGACCTCGCGGGGCGGGCGACGGGGGACGGTACCGGTCGGACCGCGGCTCGGGCCGCGGTGGGCGCCCGTCAGCTCGGCGTGCCGCTCGCCCGGCGACGCATGAGCCAGGTACCGCCCGCGGCGGCGGTGGCCAGCAGGGCCACCCCCGCCGCGATCATGGCGGGGTCGGTGGTGGTGGTCGTCCCACCACCCACCCCGGTGCGAACGGGGCCCTGTGGGCCGCGTTCGGTGACGACCAGGTCGCCGGTGGCGAACTTGCCGTTCGCGCAGGTCGCGCCGATGCCGTAGGTGCCGGGCCGGACGTGGTGCGAGACCTGGAACCGCCCCGTCACCTGTTCCTTGTGGGCGCCGGGCGTCAGCTTGAACCGGCCGCCGCCCACCGTGGTGGCGTCACCCTCCGCGAGGGAGCCCGACCCGCAGGCGGTGGTGCTCACGGTGACGGTGACCCCGCCGGCGGCGTTTTTCGGCCAGACCTCCAGCTTGGCGAAGTCCCCGGGGGAGAAGCCCGCGGCCATGCCGAGGTCCGCGGCGGCCACCGCTCCGGCGACCGGGCCGGCGAACGCGGCGACGGTCAACGCGGTGGCGGTGAGCACGTGGGCGGTACTGCGGCGCATCAGAACTCCTGGGGACACGGGGTCGTGTTCCGAGGTAAACCGGCGGGCCGCGACTCCGCATGCCGACCGACCGCGGGAACGGGCCCCGAGCCACCCGCCGGGACGACGTCAGCGCACGTCAGAGGCCCGATTCGGCATCCGTGTCCACCCACCCCGTCCGGGTGAAGCCGCCGCCCCGCGCGGCCCGCGCGGGCTCGACCGCGGGCGCTCCGGGCGACATCGCCCCGTCCGACTCCGGGCCCGACTCCGACTCCGGGCCCGACTCCGGGCCCGGAGCCGTTCCGCAGGGGCGACCCTCGACCGGGGCCGCCGGGGTCTCCGCCGCCGGGGCCGACAAAGCCTCCGCCGAAGCCGTCCCGGCCGCCGGGGCACCCGCCGACGGGGCCCCGGCCGAAGCCGTTCCGGGCGACGGGGTCTGCGCCGGCCCCGTCCCGAGCGAGGGGGTCTGCGCCGAGGCCTCCCCGAGCGACGGAATCGCGCGCGGGGGTTCCGTCGCCTCGGGGAGCGTCACCGTCGCCACCGCACCGCCGTACGCCGCCCGGCCCGCGCCGGCCCCGGCCGCACCCGCCCCGGCGGTGCCCGGATCCGCCCCGCCCGGGGGCGGCCACGGGGTCGCACCCGGGGCCGGGGCCGACTCCGCCGGCGCGTTCGACAGCCGTACCTCGGCGCCGATCACCTGGGCCTGGCCGAAGGCGATGGTCAGCCCCAGCCCCGTGCCCTGGCCCCGCTCCGCCGCACCCGTCACGAACCGCCGGGGCCCGTCGCGCAGCAGGCTCTCCGGGAAACCCGGGCCGTGGTCCCGTACCGTCACCGAGGCTCCCCCGACCTCCACCGACACCCGGCCGCCGCCATGGCGCCGCGCGTTGACCAGCAGGTTCGTCAGGATCCGCTCCAGCCGCCGGACATCCGTACGCACCCACGCCCCGTCCCCGCCGGACACCTCCGCCACCACCCCCGAACGCCGCACCACCGACCGCACCAGCGACCCCAGCCGGTGCGCCTCCAGCCGGGCCTCCTCCCGGTTCGCGTCGAGCCGGGCGACCTCCAACAGGTCCTCCGTCAGCGTCCGCAGCGCGGCCACCCGGTCCCGGACCAGCTCGGTCGGCCGCCCCGCCGGCAGCAGTTCCGCCGCCGTGTGCAGCCCCGTCAGCGGGGTCCGCAACTCGTGCGCCACGTCCGCCGTGAACCGTTGCTCGGCCTCCAACCGCCCCTGGAGACTGGCCGCCATCGTGTCGACCGCCGAGGACAGCGCCGCCACCTCGTCGCGGGTGCCCGGCACCCCGGAGGGCCCGATCCGCGCGTCCAGGTCGCCCGCGCTGATCCGCCGGGCCGTCTCGGCGGCCGTCCGCAGGTCCTTGCTCAGCCGGCCGGCCATCAACGCCCCGCCGACCGCCGCCAGGGCCACCACCCCGGTCCCGAACACCACGAGCCGGCCGTCCAGTTCCGCCAGTTCGGCCTGCTCGGCGGCCAGCGACTGCCGCACCGACAGCACGTGTTCGCCGCCCACCGGCCGCGCCGCCCACACCGTCGGGTGCGGCCCCTCCAGGTCCAGGTACGTGGTGCGACGACCCGCCAGGGCCGCCTCGCGCAGGGGCTCGGGCGTGCCGGGGCAGTCGATGCGGGCGTCGGCCTCCCCGACCTTGTCGGGGTCGAGTCGGCCGGTCAGCTCGTAGACCTGCCGTACGCGCACCAGTTGTTCGATCGCGCCCTTGCGGGCCGCGTCCGCGACCTGGCCCACCCGGGCCTCGTGGATCAGCACGCCGATGGTGACCGCGACCAACGAGCAGCCGACGGCCAGCAGTACGGCGATCTTCCCGCGCAGGCCGAAGCCCCGGAACGGGCGGCGCCGGAGCGCCGGGGGCAGTCTCACCGTTCGCTCTCCGAGGCCGCACCCGCCCGCGCGCCCGAACTCGCGCCCGGGGCGGGGGACAGGTCCTTGTTCCAGCGCCGTTCGTCGCTGACGACCGTCATCCGTCGCCCGTCCCAGTGGAAGCGGACGGCCTGCTCGGAGCCGTCGTCGGCGGCGGTGCGCACCAGCAGGTCCCGGCCGATGGAGTCGGCGGCCATCCGGCGGCCGAGGGTGAACAGGATCGGCACCACGCGCTCGCCGTCGGCCCGGTACACGCTCAGGGCCGTCCGGCCGGTCTCGGTGTCGGCGGCGACGACCAGCTCCTCGTGTCCGTCGCCGGTCAGGTCGAGGAGGACCGCCGGGCGTACGCCGACCCGGCCCGGCGCGTCGATGGTGCCCTTGCCGAGGAAGGGCCGCATCCGCCGGTCCGCTCGGACGACCGCCAGCGGGTCCACCGCCGCGAGGCCCCCGGGCCCCACGCGGGGGGCGTCCTTCAGGGCCGTCGGGGGTGGTTGCCGGGTCGCGGTCTCGGCGCCGGGCGCGTGGGGGGACTCCTGGGCCCAGGCGGGCCACAGGGCCTCGGGTCGCGGCTGCGCGGACACCGGTGGGGCGGGTTCGCCGACGGCGAGCCCCCCGGGTGAGGCGCAGCCGGCGACACCGGCGCCGATGGCCAGGGCGATGGCGCAGAGCGGCGCTGCGGCGGTCGGGAAGCGGGGCGGACGCGTCATGGGGCGGGCAACCGTGGGGTCGGAGACGGCGGTGCGTACCGTGGTGGTGCGCAGGCAGGACGGGCCGCGCGGCCCGAGCTGCGACTGTCCAGTCTTCGTCGAGGGAGGGCCCCGTGACATCGGCCGATCGGCCAGGATCCGGCGCGTTCGAGGTGTTGCCGTTCTTCGTCTACGGCACCCTGCGGCCCGGCGAGGTCAACCACGACCTGTTCCTGCGGGGCCGTACGGCAGTCGAGGAACCCGCGCTGCTGCCGGACGCGGTGCTCTACGAGGGCCCCGGTTACCCGTACGCCGTCGAGCGGCCCGGCTCCGCGATAGCCGGGGAGCTGATCACGGCCGCTCCGGGCGCCTACGCGGACCTGCTGGTCGCCCTCGACCTGCTGGAGGAGTACGCGGGCCCGGCACGGTCGGACAACGTCTACGACCGGGTCGCGCGCGAGGCCGTCCGCCCCGACGGCAGTCGGGTGCGGGCCTGGGTCTACGTGGCGGCCGCCCCCGTGGCCCACCGCCTCGCCCGCACGGGCACCGAGATCCCGGGCGGCGACTGGCGCCACCGGCCGGGCCCGAAGGCCGGGTCCTAGGGTCTGTCGTCACACTCCTGCCGTCGCCCGGAGGGCAGACGGGAGTGTGACGACAGACCCTAGAGCCCTTCGGCGCCGCGGTTGCGCAGCCGGCGGCCGTACTGCTGGAGGACCCACAGCTCCTCCTGGACCGCCGCGTGCTGCTCGGGCGGGGCCTGGGGGCCGAGGCGGGACATGGTGCCCTGGATCTCGTGGACGCGGCGGTCGACGGCGCGCAGGCGGACCTGGACGAGCTGGACCCCCGCGTACACCTCGTCCACCGTCTTGGCGTGGATGGCCTCCACCGCCAGCTCCGTGACCAGGGCGCGGACGGTGTCGTTCGGGGCGGCCTCGCGGACGCGGACCAGGTAGTCGTCGGTGTCCTGGGCCGCGCCGCCCGCGTCCTGGATGGCCTGGCGGACCGCCGCGTAGGGCGGGGCGGTGAACTCGTCGATCCCGTACGCGTCGAAGGCGGGGGAGACCAGGGCCGGTCGCTGGAGCGCCAGCTTGAGCAGTTCGCGCTCGGTGCGGTGGGCGGGGCTGCGCAGGTTCAGCGCGGGGCCTCCGGCGGGCGCGGCCTGCGGGGCGGCGGCCGCCTCGCTGGTGCGGGAGGCCCCCCGGCCCTGCTGCTCGGGCTGCCGGCCCCGCTCGCGGGCCCAGCGGGCCAGCTGCGCGACGCGCTTGACGACGAACTGTTCGTCGCGGATGCCGAGCATCCCCGCGAGCTGGACGGCCGACTCGTGCTGGATGGCGATGTTCTTGATGTTCGCGACGACCGGCGCCGCCTCATCCAGCGCGGCCGCGCGGCCGGCCGGGTTCTCCAGGTTGTGCCGGGCCACGATGTGCCGCAGCGCGAACTCGAACAGCGGGGTGCGCGACTCCACCAGGCCGGACACGGCCGCGTCCCCCTGCGCCAGGCGCAGGTCGCACGGGTCCATGCCGCCGGGGGTGATCGCGATGGAGGTCTCCGCCGCGAACTTCTGGTCGTCCTCGAACGCCCGCAGCGCGGCCTTCTGTCCGGCGGCGTCACCGTCGAAGGTGAAGATCACCTCGGCGGTCGCGTTGTCCATCAGCAGCCGGCGGAGGATCTTGATGTGGTCGCCGCCGAAGGCGGTGCCACAGGTGGCGATGGCGGTGGTGACGCCGGCCAGGTGACAGGCCATGACGTCGGTGTAGCCCTCGACGACCACGGCGCGGGAGGTCTTCGCGATCTCCTTCTTCGCCAGGTCGATGCCGTACAGGACCTGGGACTTCTT
Source organism: Streptomyces sp. NPDC103540 (assembly GCF_055584445.1). NCBI lineage: Bacteria > Bacillati > Actinomycetota > Actinomycetes > Kitasatosporales > Streptomycetaceae > Streptomyces > Streptomyces sp. NPDC103540. The sequence continues at coordinate 588,447 of NZ_JBVJMA010000001.1, read as the reverse complement.
GTAGATCGCCGTCTCGGGCGTGTTCAGGTACTTCGGGCCGTTGTCGTCGTCGCGCAGTTTGCGCGCGCCGAAGCCGACGACCTCGCCGCTGATGTCCCGGATCGGCCACATGAGCCGCCCGCGGAAGCGGTCGATGGGCTTGCCGCTGCGGCTGTCCTGGGCCAGGCCGGAGAGGATCAGCTCCTTGTCGGAGAAGCCCTTGCCGCGCAGGAACCGGGTGAGGTGGTCCCAGCCGGCCGGGCTGTAGCCGACCCCGAAGTGGGTGGCCGCGGCCTGGTCGAAGCCGCGTTCGGCCAGGAAGCGGCGGGCGATCTCGGCCTCGGCGCCGCCGAGCTGGTCGGCGTAGAAGAGGGCGGCGGCCTTGTGGGCCTCGACCAGGCGGATCCGCTCGCCGCGGCCGCTGGTGCCGGCGGTGTAACCGCCCTCCTCGTACCGCAGGGTGATGCCGGCCTGACCGGCCAGGCGCTCGACCGCCTCCGAGAAGGAGAGGTGGTCGATCTTCATGATGAAGTCGAGGGTGTCCCCGCCCGCCTGGCAGCCGAAGCAGTGGTAGAAGCCCTTGCTGGGGCTGACCTGGAAGGACGGGGACTTCTCGTCGTGGAAGGGGCACAGGCCCTTGAGGTTTCCGCCGCCGGCGTTGCGCAGCTGGAGGTACTCCGAGACCACGGCGTCGATCGGGACCGCGTCCCGTACCGCCTTCACGTCGTCGTCGTTGATCCGTCCTGCCACGCGTGAATTCTACGGCCGGGCGCCGACAAACCCGTCAGGCCCCCTCGGCCGGCACCAACGCCGAAAGCGGAACGGAGGGATCCGCCAGCTTTTCCCGGTCCACCGGGGTCTTCGACCTGATCAGGGCCTGGATCTGCTCGGTGACGTCCCACACGTTCACGTTCATTCCCGCCAGGACCCGGCCGTCCGACAGCCAGAAGGCGATGAACTCGCGCTTGGCCACGTCACCGCGGATCAGCACCTGGTCGTAGCCGCCCGCCGGGGCGTGCCCGGAGTACTCCAGGCCCACGTCGTACTGGTCGGAGAAGAAATACGGCACCCGGTCGTACGAGACCTCCCGCCCCAGCATGGCCCGCGCGGCGGCCGGTCCGCCGTTCAGGGCGTTGGCCCAGTGTTCGACCCGCAGCCGGGTCCCGAGGGTCGGGTGGTGGGCCGCCGCCACGTCCCCGACGGCGAACACGTCCGGGTCGGAGGTGCGCAGCGAGGCGTCCACCGCGATGCCGCCGCCGTGCTCCCGGTCGACCAGGGCCAGCCCGGAGGTCTCGGCGAGGGCGGTGCGCGGGGCCGCCCCGATCGCGGCGAGCACCGCGTGCGCCGGGTGCTCCTCCCCGTCGTCCGTCCGGGCCGCCAGCACCATGCCGTCCTGCCCGACGATCTCCGTCAGCCGGGCGCCGAAGTGGAAGCGCACCCCGTGCTCGGTGTGCAGGTCGGTGAAGAGCCGGCCGATCTCCGGGCCGAGCACCGTGTGCAGCGGCCCGGCCTCCGGCTCGACGACGGTGACCTCCGCGCCGTAGCCGCGGGCTGCGGCGGCGACCTCCAGGCCGATCCAGCCGGCCCCCGCGATCAGCAGGTGGCCGTTGTCGCGGCCCAGCGAGGTCAGGGCCTTGCGCAGCAGCTCGGCGTGGGCGAGCCGGCGCAGGTGGTGGACCCCGGCCAGACCCGTGCCGGGGATGTCCAGCCGGCGCGGCTCGGCGCCGGTGGCCAGCAGCAGCTTGTCGTAGTGCAGCAGGGTGCCGTCGCCCAGCCGGACCGTCTTGGCGTCACGGTCCAGGTGGACGGCCGGCTGCCCGAGGTGCAGTTCGACGTCGGCGCTCGCGTACCAGGACGGCTTGTGGACGAAGACGCTGTCCCGGTCCTCCTTGCCCACCAGGTAGCCCTTGGACAGCGGCGGGCGCTCGTACGGATGGTCGCGCTCGTCGCCGATCAGGATGACCCGGCCGGTGAACCCCTCGGACCTCAGGGTTTCGGCTGCCTTCGCCCCGGCCAGCCCCGCGCCGACGATGATGAACGTCTGGTGTGCGTCGACCACCTGATGCCTCCTCATAACCTCTCCGCCACATGCGACCACATGCGAGCGTCCCGCACCCAGCCTGCCGCGTGAAGGGGGAGTGGCCCGATCGGCTCACCCTTCGGCGCGTCGCGGGCGTCGGGTGAGGCGGGCGTGCAGGGAGCGGGCGGAGGCGTCGGTGAGGGAGGCGATCTGGTCGATGACCGCGCGTTTCGCGGCCCTGTCGTCCGGCGCGGCGTCGAAGATCGCCCGGAACTGCGGGTCCAGCCCCTCGGGCGCGCGGGCGCTGAGCGCCTCGGCCAATTCGGCCAGGACCACGCGCTGGTCGGCGCGCAACCGCTCCTGCTCGTCGCGCTGCATGACGTACAGGTCGGCGACGGCCTTCAGGACGGCGCACTCGTTGCGGGCCGCGCGCGGGACCACGAGCTCGGCGGTGTACCGGGTGAGGGGGCCAAAACCGAACGCCTCGCGGGTGGCGCTCTCCGCCGCCAGGCAGAACCGGCCGATCAGCTGGCTGGTGGCGTCCTTCAGGCGGGCCTGGGCCACGGCGGAGCCGTCGTAGCCGTGCGGCCACCACTCCTCCTCCATCAGCCGGTCGAGCGCCTCGCGCAGCTCCTCGGGGTCGGTGTCGGCGGGTACGTAGCGGCCGATGGCGACCTGCCAGATGGCGCTGAGCTCCGGCTCGGCGAACAGCAGGTTGGGGTCGATGTGCCCGGCGTGCAGGCCGTCCTCGAAGTCGTGCACGGAGTACGCCACGTCGTCCGACCAGTCCATGACCTGGGCCTCGAAGCACTTGCGGTCGGCGGGCGCCCCCCGCCGCAGCCACTCGAAGACGGGCAGGTCGTCCTCGTAGGCGCCGAACTTCACCGAGCCGGGGTCGGTGGGGTGTCCGCCGCGCGCCCACGGGTACTTGGTGGCGGCGTCCAGACTGGCGCGGGTGAGGTTGAGGCCGACGCTGACCAGGGAGCCGGTCGCCGGGTCCGGGACGAACCGCTTGGGCTCCAGCCGGGTCAGCAGGCGCAGCGACTGGGCGTTGCCCTCGAAGCCGCCGCAGTCGGCGGCGAACTCGTTGAGCGCCTCCTCGCCGTTGTGCCCGAAGGGCGGGTGGCCCATGTCGTGGGAGAGGCAGGCCGCCTCGACCAGGTCGGGATCGCAGCCGAGGGCCGCGCCGAGCTCCCGTCCGACCTGGGCGCACTCCAGGGAGTGCGTCAGTCGGGTGCGGGGGCTCGCGTCCCAGTCGTAGGAGCGGGTGCCCGGGGTGACGACCTGGGTCTTCCCGGCGAGGCGGCGCAGCGCGGCGGAGTGCAGCACGCGGGCGCGGTCCCGTTGGAAGGCGGTGCGGCCGGGCCGTTTGTCGGGCTCGGCGGCGAACCGCTCGGTGGCGGCCGGATCGTAGGAGTCGTAGGCGGGAGCGTGCGGGGTGCCTTCCATGCTCCGACGGTAACCGCAGCCGCCGACATTCAGGGCGACCGGGAGTTGTCCGGTCGGCTACGCGAGGGCGGCGACGGCCGCCTCGCGCGGGTGCCGGAGCCGGGCCAGGGCCTCGTCGTAGCGGCGCAGGACGAGGCGGGCCAGGGCCGGGTGGGCGCCGAGCGGGGCGGAGGCGGGCCCCGGTGAGGCGGCGGCGCAGGCGGTGGCGAACCGGCCGGGCGCCGTGAAGTACGAGGCCACCGCGACCCGGTGGTGGCCGGCGGCGCGCAGCGCGCGCACCGCCTCCGGTACGCCGGGCGTCGCCGCGGAGGCGTAGCCGGGGATCACCGCGACCCCGCCGAGGCGTTCGGACAGCAGGGCGGCGGCCTGCCGGGTGTCGGCCGCGGAGTCGGGGTCGCGGGATCCGGCGGCGGCCAGGACGACCGCGGTGCCCGGGGTCCAACCGGCTTCCAGGAGGCGCTCGAAGAGGGCCTCGACGAGCAGCGGGTGGGGGCCGAGGGGGGCCGCGACCCGGGTGCGCAGGCGGGCTGCCCGGGCGGCGCCGGCGGGGAGGTCCCGCTTGACGTGGGTGCCGCGCCCGAGGAGGAGGGGGACGAGCACCGCGTCGGGGGCGCGGTCCGGGCGGTGGTCGGTGCGGGCGTCCGCCTCCGCGGACAGACCGTCCAGGGTCTCGGCGAGCAGGGGCGCGTTCAGCTCGACGTGTCCGAGGCGGACGTCGAGGCGCGGGCGCAGCTCGCGGACGCGTTCGAGGAGGGCGAGCACGGCGGGGAGGGCGCGCGGGTCGCGGCTGCCGTGTGCCACGGCGACGAGGGTGGGCTGCATGGGTGGGCTCCGTGGTGCCGGGCGCGTGGCGGGCGCAGGCCGCTGAGCTGGGTGCCGAGCTGGTCGGTTATCCGGGTCAGCAGCTCGGCCGCGCTGCCGAAGGGGAGGGCGGGGAAGGCGGGGGAAGGGGCTTCGGGAGGGTGCACCGGCTCCGTCATGGATCGATCCTGAGGGGGCCAGGTTGCGGGGGCGTTGCGGTGGGGTGACGGGTCTTTTCCTCCTGCTCACTCGGTCGTTCGTACGGGTGAAAGGCCGGGGGCGGGGAACTGCGGGTCGGGGCCGGTTCGTCAATCCGTGCGAAGGGCGCGTGTGATGTCGAGGTGTCGGGCGTGCGGGTGACGCGCGGTGTGCGTGGCGGGGAGCGAGGGGGGACGGGTCATGGGGGAGTCGGAGGGGAAGCGGGGCGGCGCGTGGTGGCGACCCCGGCTGCCGCGGAGCGTGCGGGCCCGCCGGCGGGCGGTGCGGCTGGTGATGGCGGGGTGCGTGCTGGCCCTGCTGCCCTCGGCCTGGACGCACGCGGTGGCGGCGGACCGGCTGCGCACGACCGCCGACGCGCCGGCGGCGGAGGTCGCGGTGGTTTTCGGGGCGGGGCTGTGGAACGGCCGGCCGACCCCGTACCTGGCCGACCGGCTGGACGCGGCCGTCGAGCTGTACCGCGCGGGCCGGGTGAAGGTCGTCCTCGTCACCGGGGACAACAGTCGCGTCGAGTACGACGAGCCCGACGCGATGCGGACGTACCTCCGGGAGCGGGGGGTGCCGCAGGAGCGGATCGTCAGTGACCACGCGGGCTTCGACACCTGGGACTCCTGCGTGCGGGCGCGGGAGATCTTCGGGGTGGACCGGGCGATCCTGATCAGCCAGGGCTTCCACATACGCCGGGCCGTCGCGCTGTGCCAGGCGGCGGGCGTGGAGTCGTTCGGGGTCGGTGTCGCCGACGTGCACGACGCGACCTGGTACTACGGCGGCGTCCGCGAGGTCTTCGCGGCGGGCAAGGCGGCGTTGGACGCGACCTTCGAGCCGAGCCCCCGGTTCCTGGGACCGAAGGAGGAAGGGGTGTCGCGGGTGCTGGCGGCTCTGGCACACTGACGCGCGACGATCGGCATATGCCGATTAGTCATATGTCGAAGTGTCTGCGTCAGGGGTGTGGAACCGTGGCTGTGGTGGATCTGAGCGGCAAGGTCGTCGTCGTCACCGGAGGGGCCCGCGGGCTGGGCGCGGCGGCCGCACGGGCCGTCGTCGACGGGGGCGGCCGGGTGCTGATCACCGACGTGCTGGAGGCGGAGGGCGAGAAGACGGCCGCCGAACTCGGGGAAGCGGCCCGCTTCCTGCGGCACGACGTGACGAGCGAGGCCGACTGGGACGCCGCCCTCGCCCGCGCCGTGGCGGAGTTCGGGCGGATCGACGGCCTCGTGAACAACGCGGGCATCGCCACCGGTCGGCTGCTGGAGGACGAGAGCGTCGAGCACTTCCGCCGGGTCGTCGAGATCAACCTGGTGGGCGTCTTCATCGGGATCAAGACCGCGATCCCGCTGTTGCGGGCGAACGGCGGCGGCTCGATCGTCAACATCTCCTCCGCCGCCGGTCTCACCGGGCTCGCCCTCACCGCCGGGTACGGCGCCTCCAAGTGGGGGGTGCGAGGGCTGTCGAAGATCGGGGCGGTCGAGCTCGCCGAGGCGGGCATCCGGGTCAACTCGGTCCACCCCGGGATGACGCTGACCCCGATGACCGCCCCGGTCGGGATCCGGACCGGCGAGGGCAACTACCCCGGCGCCCCGCTGGGTCGCGTCGCGGTGCCCGAGGAGATAGCCGCCGCCGTCGCCTTCCTGCTCTCCGACGCCGCCGGGTACGTGACGGGCGCCGAGCTCGCCGTGGACGGCGGCTGGACGGCGGGCCTGACGGTACGGCACCTCACGGGGCAGTGACCCGGCGGCGCCACCGGGCCGTGCCGCCGGGCCGTGCCACGCGCCCGCGCCGCCGGGCCGCGCCGCCAGGCCGTGCTGCCCGCCCGCGCCGCCAGGCCGTGCTGCCCGCCCGCGCCGCCGGGCCCCGGGCAGCGGGCGCCGCGCCCCCCGACCGGGGCCGGCGCCACCCCCGGCGGACGGCCGGACGCGGCCGCTCGGCGGGGGTGCCCCGCCCGACGGGCGGGCCGACGGGCGGGCCGGCGCGGGGTGGGGCCTCACCGGGCGGGGGTGGGCGTGCTGAGGTCGCGCATCCCTGGCCGTAACGCGCCGGCGCGGCCCGCGTAACACCCGCGTCGCACGCTGGTCGCATGCCCACCCCGGACTCCGCCCCCGCCCCCGGCGTCACCGCCACGCACTGCCCGTACTGCGCGCTCCAGTGCGGGATGAACCTGCGCCCCGCGCCGGACGGTACGGGTGTCACGGTCGAGGAGCGGACGGAGTTCTCCGTCAACCGGGGCGCGCTGTGCGGCAAGGGACGCACCGCGCCCGCCGTGCTCTCCTCCCGCGTGCGCCTGACCGAGCCGCTCGTGCGCGCCCACGCCGGCGGGCCGCTCGTACCGGTCGGCTGGGAGGAGGCCCTCGACGCCGTGGCCGCCGGCCTCGCCCGCACCGCCCGCGTCCACGGGCCCGACGCCGTCGGCGTGTTCGGCGGCGGCGGACTGACCAACGAGAAGGCGTACGCCCTCGGCAAGTTCGCCCGGGTCGCCCTGCGCACCTCGCAGATCGACTACAACGGCCGCTTCTGCATGTCCTCGGCCGCCGCCGCGCACCAACGGGCCTTCGGCCTCGACCGCGGCCTGCCCTTCCCCCTGGAGGACGTCCCGCGCACCGGCTGCGTGATCCTCGTCGGCTCCAACCTGGCCGAAACGATGCCCCCCGCCCTGCGCTTCCTCACCGAGCTCAAGGCGAACGGCGGCACCCTGATCGTCGTCGACCCCCGGCGCACCCGCACCGCCGAACAGGCCGACCTGCACCTGGCCCCCCGCCCCGGCACCGACCTGGCCCTCGCCCTCGGCCTGCTGCACCTCGTGGTCGCCGAGGGCCGCACCGACCCGGAGTTCATCGCCACCCGCACCACCGGCTGGGAGGAAGCCCGCGCGGCCGCCATGGCGCACTGGCCCGAGCTGGTGGAGCGCCTGACCGGCGTCCCGGTGCCCCGGCTGCGCCGCGCCGTGGAACTGTTCTGCGCCCCCGAGTCCGCGATGGTCCTCACCGCGCGCGGCCCCGAGCAGCAGTCCAAGGGCACCGACACCGTCGGCGCGTGGATCAACCTGTGCCTCGCCACCGGCCGGGCCGGACGCCCCCTCTCCGGCTACGGCTGCCTCACCGGCCAGGGCAACGGCCAGGGCGGCCGCGAACACGGCCAGAAGGCCGACCAACTCCCCGGCTACCGCAAGCTCACCGACCCCGCCGCCCGCGCCCACGTCGCCGGGGTCTGGGGCGTCGACCCCGACAGCCTGCCCGGACCCGGCCGCAGCGCCTACGAACTCCTCGACGCCCTGGGCACCGACGTACGGGCCCTGCTCCTCATGGGCTCCAACCCGGTGGTCTCCGCCCCCCGCGCCGCCCACGTCGAGGAACGCGTCCGCTCCCTGGACTTCCTCGCGGTCGCCGACGTGGTCCTCTCCGAGACCGCCGCGCTCGCGGACGTGGTCCTGCCCGTCACCCAGTGGGCGGAGGAGACCGGCACCACCACCAACCTGGAGGGCAGGGTCCTGCTGCGCCGCCGCGCCCTGACCCCGCCCCCCGGCGTGCGGAGCGACCTGGACGTGATGCACGGGCTCGCCTCCCGCCTGGGCGTGGAGAAGGGTTTCCCCACCGATCCCGAGGAGGTCTTCGAGGAACTGCGCCGCGCCTCCGCGGGCGGACCGGCCGACTACTCCGGCATCTCCTACGCCCGCGTGGAGGCCGAACAGGGTGTCTTCTGGCCCTGCCCGACCGGCTCCGAGGGCACGCCCCGCCTCTTCCTGGACCGCTTCGCCACCGACGACGGCCGGGCCCGGTTCGTACCCGTCTCGCACCGCGACGCCGCCGAGACCCCCGACGCCGACTACCCGCTGCTGCTCACCACCGGCCGGGTCGTCGCCCAGTACCAGTCCGGTGCGCAGACCCGGCGGGTGGACGAGCTCAACGCCGCGGCCCCGGGACCGTTCGTGGAGCTGCACCCCCGGCTCGCGGCCCGCCTCGGGGTCGACGACGGAGCTCCGCTCGCCGTCACCTCCCGCCGGGGGCGCGCGGTGGCGCCGGCCCGGATCACCGACGCGATCCGCGCCGACACGGTCTTCATGCCCTTCCACTGGCCGGGGGAGGGGCGCGCCAACAGCCTCACCAACGACGCCCTGGACCCGGTGTCCCGGATGCCGGAGTTCAAGGTGTGCGCGGTCCGGGTCGAGCCCGCCTGAGGACGAGGGCCCCGCCCCGCGCGCGGTCGTCGGGCCCGTCGGTCGTCGGGCCTGTCGGTCGTCGGGCCTGTCGGTCGTCGGGCCTGTCGGTCGTCGGGCCCGTCGGTCGTCGGGCTCAGACGGTCGGGGCCCGTCCGTCGTCCCGCCCGCCGTTCCGCCCCCCGGTCCACAGCTCCTCCACCGACAGGTCGCTGTCGTAGAGCACGAACTCCCTCTCCTCCGAGCCGATCTCGTACCCCGCCTCCACCAACTCCGCGATGAGGGTGTCGCAGGCGGCCGTCGCCCGCGAGGCGGAGCCCCGGCAGCGCTGGGTGACGAACCGTTCCTGGCCGTCCGGCGTCCCGGACGGGGCCCGCCGGGAGTTCGCGGACAGGTGCGCCCCGTGCGGGACCACCAGCGCCTCCAGCGCCCCGTGGTCGTACGCGTCCGGCAGCAGCAGTCTCAGGTGGTGCTCGTAGTACCCGCCGCCCGGGCCGGGCAGGTCCGTGGTCCAGGGCACCGTCTCGATCTTGACCCTGATCGGGTGGAAGCCGGCCGCCCGTAACTGGGGCACCAGCCGCTCGTGCCCCGTGCGGTCGGGCAGCGTCAGCATCGGTTGGCAGGAGGGACGACCGCGGTTCTGCCGGGGGTGGGTGACCCTCAACTCCCGCGCGTCGGCCCAGGATTCGAGCCGGGCCAACTCCCGCGCGTCCGGGCAGCGGACCGTCACGTGCGTTTCGTAGGTTCCGTGCGAAGACATGATGTCGATCATCTCGGACATGCGTCCGATCCGCATCGGGGTTGCCGCCGGGGGGTAACCATCCGGTCACGCACCGGACTCAGAAAGTGTTCGCACACCCCTCGTGGCGGCGATGTGTCTTACCCCACACTGAGGTGCGGTGCCCCCGTCCTCGGAGCCCTGGAGGTCGCCCTCGTGCAGACCCAGACCCTGACCGTGAACGTGAGCCGCCCCGCCGCCGACGCGCCCGCCGCGGTCGGCGTCCCCGAGTCCGAGGCGAGGGACGAACCGGTGGACGAGACGGTGGACGAGACGGTGCGGGACGAGGCGGTCCCCGACGAGACGGTCCGGGACGAGACGGCACCGGACGAGACCGAGCCGGACGAACCCGAGGTCCTCGAACTGATCGAGCCCGAGCGACCCGGACCCCGCTCCCGCACCCGGGACGACACCGGCGGATCGGGCCCCTCCGCCGACCTCTTCCGCCAGTACCTGCGCGAGATAGGCAGGATCCCGTTGCTCACCGCCGCCGAGGAGGTGGACCTCGCGCGCCGCGTGGAGGCGGGACTCTTCGCCGAGGAGAAGCTCGGCAACACCCCCGACCTGGACTCCCGGCTCGCCCTCGACCTCGACCGGCTCGTCGTCCTGGGTCGGATGGCCAAGCGCCGGCTCATCGAGTCGAACCTGCGCCTCGTCGTCTCCGTCGCCAAGCGCTACGTGGGCCGCGGCCTGACCATGCTCGACCTGGTCCAGGAGGGGAACCTCGGACTCATCCGAGCCGTCGAGAAGTTCGACTACGCCCGCGGCTACAAGTTCTCCACCTACGCCACCTGGTGGATCCGGCAGGCGATGTCCCGGGCCCTCGCCGACCAGGCCCGCACCATCCGCGTGCCCGTCCACGTCGTCGAACTGATCAACCGCGTCGTTCGCGTCCAGCGCCGCATGCTCCAGGAACGCGGTTACGAACCCACGGCCGAAGAGGTCGCCGTCCACCTCGAACTGACCCCCGAGCGCGTCCTGGAGGTGCTCCGCCTCGCCCAGGAACCGGTCTCCCTGCACGCCCCGGTCGGCGAGGAGGACGACGTGGCGCTCGGAGACCTGATCGAGGACGGCGACGCCGCCTCGCCCGTCGAATCCGCCGCGTTCTTCCTGCTCCGCGAGCACCTGGAGGCCGTGCTCTCCACCCTCGGCGAGCGCGAACGCAAGGTCGTCCAGCTCCGCTACGGGCTCGCCGACGGCCGCCCGCGCACCCTGGAGGAGATCGGCCGGATCTTCGGCGTCACCCGCGAACGGATCCGCCAGATCGAATCCAAGACCCTCAACAAACTGCGCGACCACGCCTTCGCCGACCAACTGCGCGGCTACCTCGACTGACCCGCGCGACCGGACGGGCACGGGACACGGGAGAGGGGCGCCCCGAAGGACGCCCCTCTCCCGGTCCACGACCGTCACGACCCGTCCACGACCGCTCCCGGACCGATCCCCGACCGGTCCGCGAGCCGACCGGTCCGCGAGCCGACCGGTCCGCGAGCCGACCGGACGATCCCCGACCGGTCCGCGAGCCGGGCGGTCAGTCGACCTCGACCACCGCCTGCGCGAACTGCGCCGCGTACAGCCGGGAGTAGGCACCGCCCGAGGACAGCAGCTCCTCGTGCGTCCCCTGCTCCACGATCGATCCGCTCTCCATCACCAGGATCACGTCGGCGTCCCGGATCGTCGACAACCGGTGCGCGATCACGAACGACGTGCGCCCCTGCGCGAGCCGGGCCATCGCCTTCTGGATCAGCACCTCGGTGCGGGTGTCGACGGAGCTGGTCGCCTCGTCGAGCACGAGGATCACCGGGTCCGACAGGAACGCCCGCGCGATGGTGATCAGCTGCTTCTCGCCCGCGCTGACCCCGGCGCCCTCGTCGTCCAGCACCGTGTCGTAGCCGTCGGGCAGGGTGCGCACGAACCGGTCCGCGTGCGCCGCCCGCGCGGCCTCCTCGATCTCGGCCCGCGTCACCTCCCGCGCGGCCCCGTACGCGATGTTCTCCGCGATGGTCCCGCCGAACAGCCAGGTGTCCTGGAGGACCATCCCGATCCCGCCGCGCAGCTGCGCGCGGGTCATCTTCGCGATGTCCACGCCGTCCAGGGCTATCTCCCCGCCCGTGACCTCGTAGAACCGCATCAGCAGGTTGACCAGCGTGGTCTTGCCGGCGCCCGTCGGGCCGACGATCGCGACCGTCTGGCCCGGCTCCACGTCCAGCGACAGGTTCTCGATCAGCGGCTTGTCGGGCTCGTAGCGGAAGGCCACCTTGTCGAGGGTGACCCGCCCGCGCAGCTCGGCCGGCCGCTCCGGGACCTCGACGTCCGGCTCCTGCTCGTCCGCGTCCAGCAGCTCGTAGACCCGTTCCGCCGAGGCGACACCGGACTGCACCAGGTTCGCCATCGAGGCCACCTGCGTCAGCGGCATCGAGAACTGCCGCGAGTACTGGATGAAGGCCTGCACGTCACCGATCGACAGCGTGCCCGAGGCCACCCGCAGACCACCGACCACCGCGATCAGCACGTAGTTGATGTTCGAGATGAACATCATCACGGGCTGCATGATCCCGCTGACCAACTGCGCCTTGAAGGAAGACCGGTACAGCGCCTCGTTCTGCTCGGCGAACAGCGCCGCCGACTCCTTCTGCCGCCCGAACACCTTCACCAGCGTGTGGCCGGAGTACATCTCCTCGATGTGGGCGTTCAGCGAGCCCGTGCTCTTCCACTGCGCCACGAAGTGCGGCTGCGACTTCTTGCCGATCCTCGACGCGACGACCACCGACACCGGCACGGTCACCAGCGCCACCAGCGCCAGCAGCGGCGAGATCCAGAACATCATCGCCAGGACGCCGACGATCGTCAGCAGCGAGTTGATCAGCTGCCCCAGCGTCTGCTGGAGCGTCTGCCCGATGTTGTCGATGTCGTTCGTCGCCCGGCTCAGCACCTCGCCGCGCTTCTGCTGGTCGAAGTACGACAGCGGCAGCCGCGACAGCTTCGCCTGGAGCTCCTCGCGCATCCGGAACACGGTGCCGTTCATCACGTGGTTCGACAGCCGCGTCGCCACCAGCATCAGCAGCCCCGCCAGCACGAACACCGCCAACGCCCACAGCGCGACGACACCGACGGCGCCGAAGTCGATGCCCTGCCCCGGGCTGAAGTCCGTACCCGACAGCATGTCCGCGGCGCCGTCCTCGCCCCGCGCCCGCAGCCCGTCCAGCGCCTGCTGCTTGGTCAGCCCCGCCGGCATCTCGCGCCCGACGATCCCCGCGAACACCAGGTCGGTGGCCTCGCCCAGGATCTTCGGGCCCACGACCGAACAGGCCACGCTGCCGAACACGGCCGCGACCATGCCCCACAGCTTCGCCTTGTCCTGCGCGAGCTGACCCAGGAGCCGCTTGCCCGACCCCTTGAAGTCCAGGGACCGCTGACCCGGCCCCATCATCATCCGTCCTCCGGGCCCGCTCATGCGGCCTCCGCCTCCGTCAGCTGGGAGAGCACGATCTCCCGATAGGTCTCATTGCCGGCCATCAGCTCGTGGTGGCGCCCCTCGCCCACGACCTGACCCTCGTCGAGCACGACGATCCGGTCGGCGTCGCGGATCGTGGACACCCGCTGCGCCACGATCACCACCGTCGCCTCCCGGGTCTCCTCGGCCAGCGCCGCGCGCAGCGCCGCGTCCGTCGCGTAGTCGAGGGCCGAGAACGAGTCGTCGAACAGGTAGATCTCCGGCCGCTGCACGAGCGTGCGGGCGATCGCGAGCCGCTGGCGCTGGCCGCCGGAGACGTTCGTACCGCCCTGCGTGATCGGCGCCTCCAGCCCGCCGTCCAGCGCGGACACGAACTCCTTCGCCTGCGCCACCTCCAGGGCCTGCCACAGCTCCTCGTCCGTGGCGTCCGGGCGCCCGTAGCGCAGATTGGAGGCGACGGTTCCGGAGAACAGGTACGGCTTCTGCGGGACCATACCGACCGTCTTCGCCAACAGCTCGGGGTCGATCCGGCGCACGTCCTCCCCGTCCACCAGCACCGCGCCGTCGGTCGCGTCGAACAGGCGGGGCACCAGACCCAGCAGCGTGGACTTTCCGCTGCCCGTGGAACCGATCACCGCGGTGGTCTCGCCGGGCCGGGCCAGCAGGTCGATCCCGCGCAGCACCGGCGCCTCGGCGCCCGGGTAGCGGAAGTCCGCGCCGCGCAGCTCCAGCAGGCCGCGCCGGCCCAGCTCACGGACCGGGTCGGTCGGCGGAACCACGCTGGACTCGGTGTCCAGGACCTCCTGGATGCGCTCGGCGCAGACCTCGGCGCGCGGCACCATCATGAACATGAAGGTGGCCATCATCACGGCCATCACGATCTGCATCAGGTAGGCCAGGAAGGCCGTCAGCTGGCCGATCTCCATGTCACCGCTGTCGACGCGCATCGCGCCGAACCAGATGACGGCCACGCTGGAGATGTTCACGACCACGATCACCGTCGGGAACATCAGCGCCAGCAGCCTGCCGGAGGCCAGGGAGACGTCCGTCAGCTCGGAGTTGGCGGTGCGGAAGCGCTCCTCCTCGTACGTGTCGCGGACGAACGCGCGGATCACCCGGTTGCCGGTGATCTGCTCGCGCAGCACCCGGTTCACGACGTCGAGCCGCTCCTGCATCTGCCGGAACAGCGGCCGGGTCCGGTACACGATCGCGCCGACGGCGATGCCCAGCACGGGCACCACGGCCAGCAGCACGCTCGACAGGCTCACGTCGAGCGACAGAGCCATCGCGATGCCGCCGACGCACATGATCGGCGCCGAGACCATCATGGTGAAGGTCATCAGCACCAGCATCTGGACCTGCTGGACGTCGTTCGTCGTACGGGTGATCAGCGAGGGGGCGCCGAACTGGCCCAGCTCCCGCGCGGAGAAGCTCTGCACCCGGTCGAAGACCGAGGCGCGCACGTCCCGGCCGAGGGCGGCGGCGGTACGGGCGCCGTAGTACACGGCCCCGGTGTTGCACACGAGCTGGAGGAGCGAGACGCCCAGCATCAGGGCGCCGAAGCGCAGGATGTAGCCGGTGTCGCCGTTGACGACGCCGGTGTCGATGATGTCCGCGTTCAGGGTCGGCAGGTAGAGGCTCGCACTGGTCTGCAGCAGTTGCAGCAGCACCAGCAGAGCGATGGGTTTGCGGTACGGACCGAGGTGGGTCCGCAGAAGTCGTATGAGCACGCGCAGGCTCCGGTCGGCATGATTCGAGGGGGTTCGGTCCATCTTCGGCCAACCGCGGGGTCCGACCCCACCGGTTTTCGCAAAGGCCGGTCAAAAGGAGGAGGGCCCCCGAGACCTTGGTCCCAGGGGCCCTACCGGCTCCGGTGCTCCCGCCGACGACGGGCCGACGCCCCGCCGACGGCTCGGTACGTCGGCTCAGTACGTCGGCGAGAACGCGCCCGCGAACGCGCCCGGGTGCAGCTGCTCGCGCGTGGTGACGTACTGCTGCCGCACGGCCTGCCACGCCGGGAAGTCCTCGCCCGGCTCGAACACCTGCGCCGCCGGAGCGGGCCACACCGGCGGGGTGTGCGGGGCCAGCGTGCCGTGCTGCACGCCCAGCGCCCACGCCGCCTGCCGGGCCGCGCCCAGCGCCGCGTAGTCCGCCGGCGCCGGCACCACGATCTGCGTGCCGAACAGACCGGGAGCCGCCACCTGTACGGCGGGCAGCTCGGCCGCCGCGCCCAGCAGGAACACCCGCCGGATCGGCACGCCCCGGTGCCGCAGCACGTCGAGGGCGTCCACCAGCCCGCACAGCATGCCCTCGAACGCGGCCCGCGCGAGGTGCTCGGGCTTCATCGAGTCCCGGCGCAGCCCCGACAGGGTGCCGGCGGTGTGCGGCAGGTTCGGGGTCCGCTCGCCCTCCAGGTACGGCAGCAGGACGAGGCCGTGCGCGCCCGGCGTCGACTTCAGCGCGAGCGCGCTCAGCCCCTCCAGGTCGGTGCCGAGCATGTCGGCGGTGCCGCGCAGGGCCCGTACGGCGTTGGAGGTGTTCACCACCGGCAGGTGCATGCCGCCCGCGTCGGCGAGGGAGGTGATCAGACCGCCCGGCTCCGACAGCGCCTCGTGGTGCACGGCCATCACCGACCCGGACGCGCCCAGCGAGACCACCGCGTCCCCCGGCCCCATGCCCAGACCGAGCGCGGCGGCCTGGGTCTCGCCGGTGCCGGCGGAGATCAGCAGCCCCTCGGGGGTCATCCCGGCGGCCTCGCACGGGGCGAGCACCTCGGGCAGCAGCGCCTGGTGCCCGAGCGCGAGCTCCACCAGGTCGGGGCGGTAGGAGCCGGTGGCCGCCGACCAGTACCCGGTGCCGGACGCGCCGGCCCGGTCGGTGGTGCGGCGGGCGGGACGGCCGAGGAGCTGCCAGACGAGCCAGTCGTGCGGGGAGAGCACGACCGCCACGCGTCGGGCGGCCTCCGGCTCGTTGCGGGCCATCCAGGCGAGCTTGGCGATCGGCTGCGCGGCGTGCGGTACGGAGCCCACGGCCTGCACCCAGGCCTGCCGGCCGCCGAGCGCCTCGATCAGGTCGGCGGCGGCGACCTGGCCGCGCCGGTCGTTGCCGACGAGGGCCGGCCGGACCAGGGCGCCCTGCGTGTCGAGCGGCAGCACCCCCTGCTGCTGGGCGGAGACGCCGATGGCCTGGACGCCCTCCAGCAGTCCGCCGCCGGCGGCCTCGCCGAGCGAGAGCAGCCAGCCCTGCGGATCGGTCTCGTGGGGGACGGCCTCACCGGCGGGCTGCGGATGGGGCGCGTAGCCCTGGCGCAGCACGGCGCCCGTGTCCGTGTCACAGACCACGATGCGAGTGAAGGTGGAAGAGCTGTCCAGCCCGGCGACTATCCCCATGCGGAGAATTCTGCCGCACGCCGGGCCGGATCCGACCCGTCCGGAAGTGGCTCTCAGGTGTTGCTCGTGCCCCACTCGTCCTCGCCGGCCGCGCCGCCGGCGGTCCGCGAGCGCGATCCGCGCACCCGGGCGGACAGGGAGTCGGGCAGCGCGTCGCCCACCTTCTCGCCGACCGCGGCGAAGGCCTTGCCCGCGTACTGGAGCCCGGTCTGTCCCGCGGTCTCGGCCGCGTTGCGCACGGCGGGGTTCTGCGCGATCTGCCGGGCGGACTTCTTCATCTGCTCGTAGCGCTCGCGTCCGGCCCGGGTCCCGACCACGTAGCCGAGGGCCAGTCCGACCACGAAAGCGACCTTGTAGCGCATGCCTGCCACCCTTCGTCGTGTGGTGCCCGGCCGGCTGTCGATACCGATTGGCGGAGCACCCCCCTGCTTGCGCTAATCTATGACTCGCAACGGGCGCTCGCCCCCCGGCAAGGCCGGAGGTGGGCTGTTCGATGCACCGCAGCATTCCCCTGTAGCTCAATTGGCAGAGCAGCCGGCTGTTAACCGGCAGGTTACTGGTTCGAGTCCAGTCGGGGGAGCTCGGTCCCCTGTAGCTCAATTGGCAGAGCAGCCGGCTGTTAACCGGCAGGTTACTGGTTCGAGTCCAGTCGGGGGAGCAGAAGAGGAGAGGGCCCGGGAGGGTCCTCTTTCTTTTTGCCCTGATCCGGGAACCGGGCAGCCTTCGGCGCGGTCTCACTGAACAGGCGCGGCCGATCATACGAGGCAACCGAGGCAGGAGATCGTATGAGCGGCTATGCTGCGGCAGACGGCGCGCACACATGTACGCGCCACGCCGTAAAGGGGCGGTAGCTCAGCCGGTTAGAGCAGCGGACTCATAATCCGTCGGCCGTGGGTTCGAGTCCCACCCGCCCCACCGCAAGCCGCAGGTGCAGAAACGATTGCACCTGCGGCTTCGACGTTTGCGGGGCCGGGTGTGGCGGTCCTCACCCCCGGCTGTCGGCGATGGGTTCCCGCCGGCGGCGTCCCGTCGGGGCCCGCCCCGGTGGGGGACCCCGCGCGGTCTAGGACTTCTCCGTCTCCTCCACCAGGTGGCGCAGCACGTCCGTCAGGTCCTCGCGGCGCGCGTAGGCCGCGCGTTGGCGCGCGGCGCCCGAGCCGTCGCGCAGCAGCCCGCCCAGGGTCTTGGCCGCGTGGTCGAGGTCGCCCGCGGCGGCCAGGGCCGGGGCGACCAGGTCGAGGAGGGCTTCCGCGAGGTCGGCCGCCGGGAGTTCGGCGCCCGTGTACGGGTCCAGCCCGAACCCCTCCAGACCGTCGTGCGCCGCCCGCCAGCGCGCGAGGCGCAGCACGTCGTCCCGTACCGGCGGATCGGGGCGCTGCTCCGCGATCTCGCGCAGGGCCGTCGCGACCAGGGCGCGGGCCAGCTCCGCCTGGAGCACGGCCGTGTCGATGTCCGGGGACATGTCGGGGGCCCGGATCTCGAGCGTGGGCCAGTTCCCGGACGGGCGGAGGTCCCAGTAGACCATCTTGGTGTCCAGGGCCGCCCCGGAGCCGAGCAGGGTCTGCACCGAGCGCCGGAAGTGCGCCGTGGACGTGAAGTGCGGGGGCGGGCCCGCGGAGGGCCAGCCCGACCAGGCCATCGCCCGCCAACTGGCGTGGCCGGTGTCGCGGCCGCCCCAGAAGGGGGAGTTGGCGGCCAGCGCGATCAGCGTGGGCAGCCATGGTCTGACCCGGTTGGAGACCGCGACCGCCGTGTCCACGTCGAGGGTGCCGATGTGGATGTGTCGGCCGCAGCTGACCAGGGTGTCGGTCAGGGCGCCGAAGCGGCGGTGCTGCTCGCGCTGGCGCGGTTCGTCGTCGGTCAGGTGCAGGGGCCCCTGCACCGCCACGACGGGCGAGGGCGCGGCCAGCAGGCGGCAGCCGTGCTCGCGGGCCGCCGCGGCGAGGGTGCGCCGCAGGGCGGCCAGCTCCTCGCGGAGGGTGGCCGAGGAGTCGGCGACCGGGGTCGAGATCTCCACCTGGTACCGGGTGCCCTCGGCGTGCAGCTGTTGGGGGAGCCCGGCGGCGGTGGCGAGGACGCGGGGCGCGGCGGGGACCACCCGCAGGGTGTCGACGTCGACGAGGAGGAACTCCTCCTCCACCCCGACGGTGAGGGGTGTGGTGACGCCGGCGGCGGTGCGCAGGCCGTGGTTCAGGTGGCCCGTGCGGCCGGTGTCGCTGGTGCTCGTGGTGCTGTTGCCAGGTTCGATCACTACGCCTCCCTGGACATACGAGTCTTTTCATCATGAGCTGAACGGGAGGCCGGAAGGGTACGTCGATTCGGTCAAATGTCCGGTGATAGTGGCGGGTTAGCGGCAAGGGGGAAACGGCTCTGGGGCCGTGGATTCGGGTGGGGAGGACGTTGCGGGTGTGTGAACGTCCCCCCTCGACCCCAGGGGCCTTCGAGCGGGTGGTGGTTATCATCCGCTGTGACCGGTACGACGACCCCCTCCCGCCCGCGGCGCCGCATACTCGCCGACCTGACGCCCCTGCGCACCTCCGCGGACTACCGGCGGTTGTGGATCGGCGGCACGGTCTCGTGGACGGGCCAGGCGATGACGGCGCTCGCCATCTCGCTCCAGGTCTACGAGATCACCGGATCCAATTTCGCGGTCGGCCTCGTCGGGCTGTTCTCCCTGGTCCCGCTCGTGGCCTTCGGTCTCTACGGCGGCGCCATCGCCGACAGCGTGGACCGGCGCAAGCTCGGCCTGTACAGCTCGCTGGGCCTCACCGCGCTCTCCGTGGCCCTGGCGGCGGCCGCCCTCCTCGACTACCACCGGGTCTGGCTCCTCTACACGGTCGTCGCCCTCCAGGCCCTGTGCGGGGCCCTGGCCGGACCGGCCCGCTCGGCGATGATCCCGCGCCTGCTGCCCGCCGAGCAGCTGCCCGCGGCCAACGCGTTGAACTCCGTCACCATGACCTCCGGGACGATGGCGGGCCCCGTCCTCGGCGGGCTGATCGTCGGCTGGTGGGGCTACCAGGCGGCGTACCTGATCGACGCGGTCACCTTCGCCGCCGCCCTGTACGCCATGTGGCGGCTGCCCTCGATGCTGCCCGAGGGTGGGGCGCGGCAGGGACGGGCCTCGGTGCTGGACGGGCTGCGCTTCCTCGGGACCCGGCCCAACATCCGGATGACGTTCTTCTCCGACCTGGCCGCCATGGTGCTGGCCCATCCGCGGGCGCTGTTCCCGGCCGTCGCCGTGCTCTGGTACGGCGGTGACGCGCGCACCGTCGGCCTGCTGGTGGCCGCGCCCGCCGTGGGGGCGCTGCTGGGCGGCCTGTTCTCCGGTTGGCAGGGCCGCGTCCACCGGCACGGGCTGGCGATCCTGCTGTCCGTCGCCGCCTGGGGTCTGGCCATCGCCGTCTTCGGGCTGACGCGCGACCTCTGGCTCGGGCTGTTCTTCCTGGCCGTCGCCGGGTGCGCGGACACCGTCTCGATGGTGTTCCGTACGACGATGCTCCAGACCGCCACCCCGGACGGCATGCGGGGGCGGCTCCAGGGCGTGTTCATCGTGGTCGTCGCGGGCGGTCCCCGGCTCGGCGACTTCCTCGCCGGGACCGCCGCCGACCTCACCTCCCCGGCCGTGGCCGTCACCGGCGGCGGTCTGGCGTGCGTACTGGTGGTGGTCCTGCTCGCCGCGCGCTGGAGGAACTTCGCCCGTTACGACGCCCGCTCCCCGCAGGCCTGAGGGCGGGGGCGGCCCGGGCCCCGGTCGGGCGGCCGGGTGGGCGGGCGCGGATCCCGCGGGCGGCCCGGATGTGAACGGGAGTCGGCGGGTTCTTTGCGGTCCTGTTGCCGCGTCTTCCGTTTTGTTTCGATCAGCCATATGACAGTTCGGCAGTACTGTCCGCGCCCGTCCGCGCCCCGCCGAACACTCCGGGAGAACACCTCCATGCGTCTTCGTACGCTCCTCAGCACCGCGGTGGCCACCGCGGCCCTCGCCGGCGCGCTCGCGCCGCCGGCCGTCGCGGCCCCCGAGGACGACCGGGCCTGCTCGCCCCACCTGTCCGTGCGCGGGTACTCCGACGCGCTCGACAAGGCCGTGCTCGACGGGAAGCTCGTCGGGGGCGTCTCCGGGCTCGCCCTCGACCGGGACGGCACCGTGGCCGCCGTCTCCGACAAGTCGGCCCTGTACCGGCTGGACGTCGCCCGCGGGGACACCCCGACGGCCACGGCCCGGGCCCGCCTGCCGTTGAGCGACGGAGCCGGACGGGTCCTCGATTCCGAGGGCGTGGTCGTCGACCGCGACGGCACCTACCTCGTCACCGACGAGACGGCCCCCGCGATCCGGCGCCACGCCCGCGACGGCCGGGTGCTGGCCACGCTGCCCGTCCCGCCCGCGTTCGCCACGACCGCCCCGGGGCGGGCCACGCCGAACCAGACCTTCGAATCGCTGACCCTGCTGCCCGGAGGCCGCACCCTGGTCGCCGGGGTGGAGGGCCCCCTGGCCGGGGACGGCAAGGACGCGCGGGGCCGTACCCTCCAGCGGATCCAGACCTGGGAGCGGCGCGCGAACGGGGAGTTCACCCTCGGCCGGCAGTACGCCTACCCCGTGGACCCGGGCCACGGCCTGGTCGAACTCGCCCCGACCCGCGACGGCCGGTTGATCGTGCTGGAGCGCGGCTTCACCCGGGAGTTCGCGATCACGGTACGGCTGTACGTCGCCGACCCGCTGGGCGCGAGCGACACCTCGAAGGTGGAGACCCTGACCGAGGGCCCGCGCCTGCGGGTCGCGCGCAAGACGCCGATCGGCGACCTGAACGACTGCCCGACGCTGGGCGCCCCCTCGAAGCTGCCGCAGAACCACCCCCTCGTCGACAACGTCGAGGCCATGGTCGTGACGCGGGACGGGGGATCCGGGCGGATCCGGCTCCTGCTGGCCAGTGACGACAACGAGTTCCCGCAGCAGATCACCCGCCTGTACGCGGTGGACGTGAAGCTGCCGCGCCGCTTCTAGACCTCCCGCTCCTGCCGCCGCGCCGCCGGCGGGGTCACGATGCCGCGGGCCACCCCCAGGGCCACCAGGTCCTGGGGGCGGACGCGGAGCTGGTCGGCGGTGGCGGGGGCCTCCTCGGCGGGGCGCTTGAGGATGGCCGCCGCCAGTTCCGGGGCGATGACCGAGAAGTAGCTGTCCGGGGTCACCCAGGTGTTCCCGGGCGCGGCGAGGGCGAGGGCGCCGCCGGAGCCGCCCTCGCCGATGAGCAGGGTGGTCACGGGGACGCCGGCCGCCGCGACCGCCGCGAAGGTGTCGGCGATGGCCGCGCCCGCGCCCGCGTGTTCGGCCGCGGCGTCGTTGGCCGCGCCGGGGGTGTCCACCAGGGTGAGCACCGGGATCCCGAGCCGGTCGGCGAGGCGGATGACGCGGGTGGCCGTACGGTAGCCGGCCGGGCGGGTGGCGGTGCCGCACTGGGCGGCGTACGCCA
The DNA here is from genome assembly GCF_055584445.1 of Streptomyces sp. NPDC103540. Classification (NCBI taxonomy): domain Bacteria; kingdom Bacillati; phylum Actinomycetota; class Actinomycetes; order Kitasatosporales; family Streptomycetaceae; genus Streptomyces; species Streptomyces sp. NPDC103540. The sequence continues at coordinate 566,752 of NZ_JBVJMA010000001.1, read as the reverse complement.
CGGCCCGCCCCTCGTGCAGCCCGAACCCGCACAGCATGCCCGGGTCGACGCCGCCGGCGCGGTCTCCGGACAGCGGCAGGCGCAGCTCGAACCAGGCGTCCAGGTAGGCCTCGGCGCGCGGCCGGTCGGGGTGGCGGGCCTGGAGGACGGCCTCCCAGCCGGTCGCGGGGGCCGCCACGTCGGCCGGCGCGGCCGGGGGGTCGACCGGAGCGGTCGGGCGGGGCGCGGCCAACACCCGCAGCCAGTCGGCGAGGACGCCGGACAGCTCCGGTGCGGGCACGACGGCGTCGACGTGCCCGGCCGCGTACTGGCCCTCGGCGGTGTAGGCGGCCGGGTCGGCGTCGGCGGGCCGCACCCGGGATCCGGCGAAGCCGACCTGCGCCCCGGGCAGCGCCAGCACCACGTCGGCGCCGGCGCCGAGGGTGGCCCAACCGCCGCCGGTGGTGGGGTCGCGCAGCACGGCGATCTGCGGCAGCCCGGCGGCGCGGGTCAGCACGCCCTGCCGGGCGACGCGCTGGAGCTGGGACAGCGCGAGCATCCCCTCCTGCATCCGGGACCCGCCGGTGGCGATGAGGGACACGAGCGGCAGGCGGCGTTCCCGAGCGTGGGTGTACGCGGCTTCGAGCCGGTCTCCGGTGCGTTGGCCGAGCGAGCCGCCGAGGAAGCCGAACTCGAAGGAGACCACCGCGGCCGGGCGGCCCCCGATGAGGGCGGTACCGGTGACGACGGACTCGGTCTCACCGGTGCGCGCGGTGGCCCGGGCGCGGGAGGCGTCGTAGCCCGTCCAGCCGAGGGGGCCGTCGTCCGGCGACTCCCGCGGTGGCGCGGGGAGTTCGACGAAGCTGCCGGGGTCGGTGAAGGAGGCGATGGCCGCGCGGGCCGAGAGGCGGGTCGTCACGCCCACACACTAGGTGGTGACGGACGGTTCGGGCCGGGGCCGTGGCGTGATCCACAAGACACCCCGGGCCCGGGAGCCGGGCGGGGATCCCGCGCCGGGATCCCCACCCGCGCGCCGCGGGCGCGGTCCCGGCCCGGGCGGGCGGGGTTGCGGGGCGGGGTCCCCGGGGGAGTGGTGCCGGGCTGTGCGGGCGCCCCGCCCCGGGGGCCCGGCCCGGCCGGGGCGGTCCGGGTCCCGCTTCCCGCTTCCCGTCCGGGTCCCGTCGCGGTTGCGCTTCCGATTCCGTCGCGGTCGCGGTGCCGGTGTTACAGCGGGGACTCCCACGTCACCGTCGTGCCCCGGGTGCTCGACTCCGTCGCGCCGTCGTCGGAGACGGTGAGGCGGACCCGGGAGGCCGTCGCGTCGATCTCGACCTCGATCGAGCCAACCCCGCTGCGCCGGTGCGCCGCCGCGAGGGCGCCGCGCAGGGCCGACAGCAGCTCCGTGGTCACGGGGTCCGGCAGCAGTGCGTCCACCGCGCCCGCGAAGTGCACCGACGGCTGGAAGCCCAGCAGCACGGCCGCCCCGCCCGTCTCGCGCAGCACCCGTCCCCGGAACGTCGTGGGGGCGTCCGTGGGCGGCTGTTGGAGGGCGAAGATGGCGGTGCGGACCTCCTGGATCGTGGAGTCCAGCTCGTCCACGGCCCGGCTCAGCTCCTCGCCCACCGTGTCCCCGGCCGGCGCGTTGGAGGACCGGCGTCGGGTGCTCTCCAGCATCATCTCCGTCGCGAACAGCCGCTGGACCACCAGATCGTGCAGGTCCCGCGCGATGCGGTCCCGGTCCTCGTACACCGCCAACTGCTCGCGGTCGTGCTGGGCGTCGGCCAGTACCAGCGCCAGCGCCGCCTGCGAGGCGAACTGGGAGGCCAGCAGCCTGTCCACCGCGTCGTACGGGAGGCCGCCCCGGGCGCGCGGCAGCGCGAGCGTCCCGATGAGCTGCCCGCCGCTCTGGAGCGGCAGCATCATGCTCGGGCCGAAACGTTCCCTCACGTGCGTGGTCATCCGGGGATCCGTCGCCGAGTCCTCGATGAAGACGGGTTCGCCGCCCAGGAGCTGGACCAGCACCGGCGAGCCCGGCGCGATGGCGGTGCCCACCAGGTCCCCCGGGTCCCCGTGGGTGGACGCGGCCACGATCTCCATGCCGCCCTCCGGGGTCGGCTGGAGCACCACCCCGGCCGCCGCGTCGGCCAGCAGCCGGGCCCGTTCGGCCACGCACATGAGCGCGTCGGCGGCCGGGCTGCCGGCCAGCAGGGTGGTGGTCACGGCGGCCGCGCCCTCGATCCACCGCTCCCGCCGGCGCGCGGTCTCGTACAGCCGGGCGTTGCCGATCGCTATGCCGGCCTGCGCCGCGAGCACCCGGGCCAGCGCGAGGTCCTCGTCGGTGAAGGGCGCCCCGTCGTGCTTCTCGGTGAGGTAGAGGTTGCCGAAGACCTCGGTGTGCACCCGGATCGGGACGCCGAGGAACCCGCGCATCGGCGGGTGCCCGGGCGGGAAGCCCGTCGCGCGCGGGTCGAGGGTGAGGTCCTCCAGCAGCAGCGGGCGCGGGTCGGTGATGAGCGCGCCGAGCACGCCGCTGTGCCCGTCGGGCAGTCGGCCGATCGCGTCCCGTTCGGTGTCGGTGATCCCGGCGGTGAACAGCTGGGTGAGCCGGCCGCGCTCGGGGTCGACGACCCCGAGCGCCCCGTACCGTGCGCCGCACAGGTCGGTCGCCGACTCCACGATGTGCTGGAGGGTGGTGCGCAGCTCCAGGTCGGAGCCGACGCTGAGGACCGCCTCCAACAGCACGGGCAGGGTGGAAGGCGACGGTTCGTCACCGTCGTGGCCGGGTCCGGGTCCGGGTCCGGGTCCGGGTCCGGGTTCGGGACCCGTCTGCCCGGCTGTTCGCCCGGTCCGCGGACGTGCATCAGGCGTCATTCGGACAGCGGGTTGAGGACCATGGGTGCGATCTTCCCTTCGAGCATCGCGCCGAGCCCCTGCACGGCGCACACGTCCGGCCGTTCCGCGATGGCCACGGGCATTCCGGTCGCGTCCCGCAGCATCTGGTCCAGGCCCGGCAGCCGGGCGCTGCCGCCCACCATCATGATCCCCCGGTCCGTCAGGTCCGCGACCAGGTCGGGCGGGCAGTCCCGCAGCACCTTGCCGATGCCGTCGAGGACGGCGGTCAGGGGGGTGTGGATGGCGTCGCGGACGGCGGCCGTGTCCACCTGTACGGAGCGGGCCAGTCCGGTGGCGACGTCGCGTCCGTGGATCAGGGTGGACGCCGGACCCTGGGCGGTGATGCCGTTGCCGTGCAGGGCCAGCTGGAGGGGGCGGACGGCCTGGCTCGGCAGCATCAGTTCGTGCGCGTGCCGCAGGTGCTGGACCACCGCGTGGTCGATGGCCTCGCCGCCGACCGGGATCCGTTCCGCGGTGACGATCGATCCGAGGGAGAGGACGGCCACCTGGGTGGTCGCCGCTCCGCACACCATGATCATCGTCGCGGTCGGCTGCTCCACGGGCAGGCCGCAGCCGACGGCCGCCGCGATCAGGGTGTCGACGAGTTCGACGCGGCGCGCCCCGAGCCCGACCAACGTCTCCACCGTCGCGCGCTGCGCCAGCGGGTCGGCGTCGTGCGGGGTGCAGGCGGCGGCCCGCAGGCGGGGCTTGCGGCGCAGCGCGCGGCGGAGCTTCTCGCCGAGGAGGTGACGCAGCATCCGCTGGGCCATCTCGATGTCGACGACGGTGCCGCCGGAGACGGGGCGGGCGACGCGGATGTAGTCGGGTGTGCGGCCGGTCATCCGTTCGGCGAAGGTGCCCACGGCGATGAGCGCGCCGGTGCGGGTGTTCACCGCGGCGACGCTGGGCTCGTCGACGACCAGTCCGGCGCCCTTGACGTAGACACGGGTCCTGGCGGCTCCCAGGTCGACGGCGACGTGGCAGCGGCGCAGCTGCTCAAGACTGACGGTCACGGCAGTTCCTCCCGAGTGCGCTGACGCGATGCGACCGGCGGTTGCCGGTCGCAATTCATATCTTCTCGGGTAAATGGGGTATGTCGCCCGTTGAGATGCTCCGGCCGGGGTGAGGCGGGCGGGCCGGAAGTGCTGCACGGGGGTGGATTTCTGTACCGACAGGCACGACGATGCGCGCACCGTCCGCGCTACTCGCGCGTAACAAGGTAAAGGGGACACGATGCTGACGGCCCGCCAGAAGATCCTGGCCTTCCCGACCCTCGCACTCGCCCTCCTCGCCCCCCTGCCGGCGCAGGCCTCGGAACGGACGGCCGATCAGGTCGCCCCGGGAGCCGGGGCGACCCGCAACCCCGTGGTCCTGGTCCACGGGTACAACGCGGACCCGGGGGTCTGGGGGTCGCTGCGCGAGGACCTGAGGGCCGACGGGTACGCCGACGACAGGATCTCCTCCTGGGGCTACGACACCCACCAGTCCGTCAACGAGGTGCTCTCCGGCCGCCTCGCCGCCCACGTCGACGAGGTGCGCCGGCGCACCGGCGCCGCGCGGGTGGACATCGTGAGCCACTCCTTCGGATCCCTCGTCAGCCGTTGGTACGTCAAGTACGGCGGCGGCGAGAGGGTCGTCGACCACTGGGTCTCGCTGGCCGGCCCCAACCGCGGCACCTCCACCGCGTGGGCGTGCGCCCTGTGGGACCAGGCCTGCCGGGACATGACCCCGGGCTCGTACGTGGTGAGGAACCTGGCCTCCGGGGACGAGACCCCCGGCGCGGTCAAGTACGCCACCTTCTGGTCGAACTGCGACGAGGTGGTCAACCCGGACGACAGCGTCCCCCTCGCCGGCGCGCTCAACACCCCGGTCGGCTGCCTGAAGCACAACGACCTCCTCGGCGACGAACCCACCTCGGCCGGGGTCCGCGCCTTCCTGGCCGGCTAGCCCCGCGGCGGCCGGCTCATGCCGAGCCGCCGGGTAGCGGCCCGCTCGCGGGCGACACCCGCTGGAGCAGTCCGTACGTGAACTCCGCCACCAGCACCTCGCCGCCGGCCGTGAAGGCGAGGCGCCATCGGGTCGGCGCGGTGCCCTCCATCGGCCGGACCGGCGCGAAGGCCCGGGCCACCTCGTCGACGGTCGCGGACCACGGCCGCAGGTCCGCGGCCGACTCCAGTACGGGGCCCCGCGCGCCCGGGGCCCGCACCAGCCACTCGTTCCACACCGCCCCGTCCGGACCCGCCAGCACCTCGAAGCGCAGGTCCGGCCAGAGCCCCACCGGCCACAGCAGGGCCTCGCACCGCAGGTCGCCGATCCGGCGGGATTCGGTCGACTCGGGCGGTCCCAGGGCCGACCGGTAGCGGGCCAGGGCCCCGCGCGAGCGGGGCGAGCGGACCATCGCCTGCCAGCGCCGGTTCGCCTCCCGCTGCTCGGCGGGCGAGGCCCCCAGCCGCAGCCGCGCCTCCTCGGCGAGGTCCGGCCGGAAGTCGGCCATCCTGCGCAGGAGCACCAGCTGGAAGGCGTACGGCCCGAAGGTTCCCCGGGCGCCCGCAGGCGGGGTCGCGGTCATGGACGAAACGATTCCACACAGGATCCTTACGTTCCCGGAATACTGCTGTTGCCGGGAAGCGCATAGCCTGCGGGCGCCATGAACTACTGCCCCTCCTGTCGCAGACACCTCAACGGCGCGCTCGCGTGCGCCGGGTGCGGAACCCCGGCCGAGTACCTGACGACCGCGGCGCCGGGCCCCGCCCCGACGGCCGCCCCCGTCCCGCAGCCCGCGCTCGCCGAGGTCTTCGCCGATTCCCTGGTCGTCCTGTCCGGCCCCGCCGACGGGGGCCGCGCCGGCGCCCGGCGGCGCGGCGCGGGCCGGCGGTGGGGCGGCCGTACCGCGCTCACGGTCGGGCTCGGGCTCGTGCTCGCGACCGGCGGGTCCATCGCGGTCGGGCGCATCGTGACCGACGACCAGGGTGTGGACCGGGCCAACGAGGTGGTGCTCACCGACGACGCGGGCCCACGGGACCCGCAGACCCCGCCCGACGCCGACGGTCTGCCCGCGGCGCCCTCCGCCCTGCCCTCGGCGAAGGCCTCCGGGCGGGTGGCGAAGACGCCCGGTCCCGCGTCCGGCACCGGCGGCACCGCGCAGCCGGGTGCGAGCGGGAGCGCCTCCGCCTCCGCGGGGACGGGGCCGACGCCCGGTGCCACCGGGGCGGAGGGAGTCGTACGGCCCACGAAGTCGGGGGCGCCCACGTCGGGCGCGACCGGCTCGGCGCAGCCGCCCGGGCGGACCCCGACGCCGACGGCGACCAAGCCGGGCAAGGGGCCGAAGCCGAAGCCCACCCCGACGCCGACGCAGACGGAGAGCTGCAGCATCTGGGACTGGTGGAACTGCCTCTGAGCCGGTGCCCCGGCCCGGCCCCGGCGGCCCGGCCCCGCCCGGCACGGGCGCGCCGGTACGGCCCAGGCCTGGTACGTCCCGCGATGGCCGCCCGGCCCGGCCCGGCCCCGGCGGCCCGGCCCGGCCCCGGCGGCCCGGCCCCGCCCGGCAGGCCCCGGCCCCGCGCGGCGGTCAGGCCAGCATCCGCCTGAGTAGGTCCCGCAGGGCCTCCCGCTCCTGCGCCGAGAGGCCGGCCAGCGGTTCCCTCGCGAAGTCCAGGGACTCGCGCAGTCGATCCGCGGTCTGCGTCCCCTCCTCCGTGAGCGCGGCCAGCTTCACCCGGCGGTCCGCCGGGTCCGGGTGGCGCGCGACCAGCCCGCGGCTCTCCAGCCGGTCGATGATGCCGGTGACGTTCGACGGTTCACAGCGCAGCTTGCGCGCGATGCGGCGCATCGGCAGCGGCTCCACGGCCAGCAGCGTCAGCACCCTGGCCTGGGCGCCCGTGAGCTGGTGGCGGGCAGCCGCGTCCTCGTACTCCATGTGGTAGCGGGCCACGACGTCGCCGATGAGCTCGACGACCTCGACGGTCACTGGGTCTGTGCGGCGACTGGGCATGACACCAGCGTACCCATTTACTTGACAACATGAAATATCCAGGCGCATGGTTGTTTCACGTTCTGAAGCATTTCCCCTCGTTCAGGAGCCCCGCATGTCTCAGATCCCCGCCGTCAGCCGCGAGTGGCACCTCGTCCGTCGCCCGCAGGGCTGGCCCGTCGCCGAGGACTTCGCCCTCCGTGAGGTCCCCGTGTCCGCCGAGCCCGCCCCCGGCCGGATCCTGGTCCGCAACCTCCACATGTCCGTGGACCCGTACATGCGCGGTCGCATGAACGACGTGAAGTCCTACGTCCCGCCCTTCCGGCTCGACGAGCCGATGCAGGGCGGCGCGGTCGGCGAGGTCGTGGCCTCCGCCGCCGAGGGCTTCGCGGTGGGCGACCACGTCCTGCACCACCTGGGCTGGCGCGAGTACGCCGACCTCGACGCGCAGTACGCCACCAAGGTCGACGCCTCGCTCGCCCCCCTCTCCACCTACCTCGGCGTCCTCGGCATGCCGGGCCTGACCGCCTACGCCGGCCTCTTCGAGGTCGCGTCCTTCAAGGAGGGCGACGCCGTCTTCGTCTCGGGCGCGGCGGGCGCGGTCGGCAGCCTCGTGGGCCAGTTCGCGCGGATCAAGGGCGCCTCCCGGGTCATCGGCTCCGCCGGCTCGGACGAGAAGGTGACGCTCCTCACGGAGAAGTACGGCTTCGACGCCGCCTTCAACTACAAGAACGGCCCCGTCGCCGAGCAGCTGCGCGACGCCGCCCCCGAGGGCATCGACGTCTACTTCGACAACGTCGGCGGCGACCACCTGGAGGCGGCCATCTCCTCCCTCAAGGTGCACGGCCGGGCCACCCTGTGCGGGGCCATCGCCCACTACAACGACACGGACGCCGCCCCCGGTCCGCGCAACATGATGGCCATCATCGGCAAGCGCCTGCGCCTGCAGGGCGTGCTGGTCGGGGACCACGCCGGCCTCCAGGACCAGTTCGTCGCGGACGTGGCCGGCTGGCTCGCCTCCGGCGAGCTGCGCTACGACGAGACGGTCGTCGAGGGCGTCGAGAACGCCACCGAGGCCTTCCTCGGAATGCTGCGCGGAGAGAACACCGGAAAGATGATCGTTTCGTTCACCCGCTAGGCTCACTCCATGCCGTCGTGATCGTGGGCGCGAGTCACGGCGATACACCTGGAGGATCCACTTCATGTCCATCACGCAGTCCGACGTCGCGTACACCGCTGTCGCCACCGCCGAGAACGGCCGCGACGGCCGCGTCGCCACCAACGACGGCAAGCTCGACGTCGTCGTGAACCCGCCGAAGGAGCTCGGCGGCAGCGGCGAGGGCACCAACCCCGAGCAGCTGTTCGCCGCCGGCTACAGCGCCTGCTTCCAGGGCGCCCTCGGTGTCGTCGCGAAGAACGAGAACGCCGACATCTCCGGCTCCACCGTCACCGCCGAGGTCGGCATCGGCAAGAACGACGAGGGCTTCGGTCTGATCGTCAAGATCTCGGCCTCCATCCCGAACGTGGACGCCGCCACCGCCAAGGACCTCATCGAGAAGGCCCACCAGGTCTGCCCGTACTCCAAGGCCACCCGCGGCAACATCACGGTCGAGCTGGCCGGCTGATCGCGCTCCGCGTTCGTGGGCCGCACCCCCCGTCGGGGGGTGCGGCCTTCGCCGTACACTGCCCCCATGCGTGATCTTGCGGGGGGCTTCCGGTACTTGCTGGCCGGGCAGAGATGGGTGTTGGGCCACGGCCGCTGGCTGGGCTTCGGCCTGCTGCCGGGGCTGGTCTCCCTGGTGCTCTACGCGGCCGCGCTGTTCGGCCTCTTCCACGTCGCGGACGACTTCACCGCCTGGGCGACGCCCTTCGCCTCGGACTGGTCCTCGCCCTGGCTCGGCCTCTTCCGCGGCTTCCTGACCGGCCTGGTCTACGCCCTCGGCCTGTTCCTCGCGGTGATCACCTTCACCGCCGTGACCCTGCTGGTGGGCCAGCCCTTCTACGAGTCCCTCTCGGAGCAGGTGGACCGCACCGAGGGCGGCGAGGTGCCGGAGTCGGGCCGCTCCCTGTGGGAGGACCTGTGGATCTCCGCCCGGGACAGCCTGCGCCTGCTGGTGCGGGTGGCCCTCTTCGGGATCCTGCTGTTCGCCCTCGGGTTCATCCCGGTCATCGGGCAGACGGTGGTCCCCGCGCTCGGCTTCTGCGTCTCCGGCTTCTTCCTCGCCCAGGAACTGACCTCCGTCGCCCTCCAGCGCCGCCGGGTGGACCTCGACGAGCAGCTGCGGCTGCTGCGCGGTCGCCGCGCGCTGGCGCTGGGCTTCGGCGTGCCGCTGGTGCTGGCCTTCCTCGTCCCGCTGGTCGCGGTCTTCCTCATGCCGGGGGCCGTGGCGGGGGCGACGCTGATGGCCCGCGAGCTGACGGGCGAGAACGCCGCCGAGGAGCCGGACGAGGACCGGGCGACCGGCGACCGGGCGACCGGCGACCGTGCGGCCGGCGACCGTGCGGCCGGCGATCCCGCGCCCGGGTTCGACCCTCCGCCGCCCTCGTTCAAGTAGCTCCGGGGCCAAGCCGCCCCGGTCTCCCCGCCGCGTGCCCCGGGGCCTGTCGTCGAACTCCCGCCTGCCCCGCGCTCCGGGCGACGACGGGACGACGGGTCCTAGCCCGCGCGGCGCAGGAGGGTGAGCGCCCCCGCCGTGTCCTCGCCCCCGTGGGCCGCCGGGTCGGCCTCCAGGCGCTCGCGCATCAGGTCCAGGTAGGGGGAGATCAGCTCCGGGCTGACCCCCTGGTCGGCGGCGGTGCGCAGCAGCGTGCCGGAGGCGGCGACCTGCATCGCCAGGTTCGACACCACCCCGCTCGTGAAGTCCCGCGAGGTCAGCCGCTCGGCGGTGCTCCCGACGAAGAAGCCCATCGCCCCGAGCCACTCCGACAGCAGCGGCGCCAGCTCCTTCGGGGCGACGTCCTCGCCCTCGATCAGGGCGAAGGCGTGCGAGATGCCCCCGAACAGCCCGTACATCGCGCTCAGCAGAGCCACGTCGTACAGGGCCGCGTGGCCCGGGTCCTCGCCGACGAAGCGGGCGGCGGCGGGCACCTCCAGGGTCGCCCGGTGCTCCTCGAACAGCGGGAGGGAGCCGCTGTAGAGGACGTAGGCGCCCCCGTCGGGGACACCGACCATCGCCGGCGTGCCCATGATCCCCGCGTCCACGAACCGGGCGCCGCGCTCCGCCGCCCAGGCCGCCCGGGCCCGCCCCTCGGCCGGGGTGCCGGTGGTCAGGTTGACCACGTCCTTGCCGGTCAGGTCGAGCCCCTCCAACACCGAGCCGACGGTGGAGTCGTCCAGCAGGCACAGCACGACCAGCCCGGCGGAGGCCACCGCCTCGGCGGGGGTCGCGGCGACGCGGGCGCCCTCGGGGGCCAGGGCCTCGGCCTTGGCGGCGGTGCGGTTCCAGACGGTGAGGGGATGGTCGGCGGCGAGCCAGGTGCGGGCGAGGACGGTGCCCATGTCGCCGAGTCCGAGCAGGGCCAGGGGGCGCTTCGTGGTGTGTGTGTCGGTCATGACGTTTAGCCTGGTGGCAGGCCGTGAGGTACTCAAGTACGCACTTCGGAGTGGGTGGTTACCCCGAGGTGAGCGAGCAGGTGGGAGGGGTGGCGCGATGGCGTTGACGCGAAGGCCGGGGGCGGACGAGTGCGGGATCGCGGCGGCCATGTCCGTGATCGACGGGAAGTGGAAGGTGTCGCTCCTGTGGGTGTTGGAGGGCTGCCCGCGCCGTTTCGGGGAACTGCGCAGACGGCTCCCGGGGGTCTCGGAGAAGGTCCTCGCCGCGCAGCTGCGCGAGTTGGAGGCCGACGGCATCGTCCACCGCGAGGTCCACGACGAGGTCCCGCCGCGCGTCGAGTACTCCCTGACCCCGCTCGGACAGGACCTGAACACCGCCCTGGAGGCCCTGGGGGAGTGGGGCGCCAAACACCTCCTGCCGGATTCGGCCTGAGCCGCTACCGGGCGGGCCGGTCCGCGGGGGCCGTGCGTACCGGGACGTCGGCGACGACCACGTCCGGCGTCCGGTCGTCGGCCTCGACGAGCGCTTCCCCGCCCGGCGCCCACACGGCGGCGCCGCCGCAGCCCGACCACGGGCCCGCCGGGCCGACGTGGTTGGCGAGGGCCACGTAGAGGCCGTACTCCCGCGCGATCCCGGGGTACACGCTCGCCCGCTCGGCCCGGCCGTCCCCGGTTCCGTAGAGGGAGCCGGCCAGATGGACGCGGCAGCCGTCGGCCCGCGCCCGGTCGGCGAGGTCCGGGAAGTGGTTGTCGAAGCAGATCCCCAACGAGAAGCGGATCCCGCCGAGTTCGAAACGCCCGTCGGTGTCGCCCGCCGCGAAGAAGTCCTGTTCGTGCCCGTGGAGGTGCTGCTTGGCGTACGTGGTCACGTGCGCGCCGTCCGCGTCGTAGACCAGCGTCGCGAGGGAGGGCAGCGGCCCCTCGGCGCGCAGGGCGGCGTTGACGGCCACGGCGGTCCCGGTGGAGCGCAGGCCGTCCAGGCGGGGGTCGTCCGCGCCGCCCAGCCACAGACCGGGGTCCGCGCCGATCGATTCCAACGCGTAGCCGGTGAGGGTGAGTTCGGGGAAGACCACCAGCTCCGCCCCCTGGTCGCGGGCCCGTACGGCGAGGGCCTCGGCGAGGCCGGCGTTGGCGGTGACGTCGGAGGGGGCGCAGGTGAGCTGCGCCGCGGCGATCTTCACGGTGTCCAGGATGCCGGCCGGGCCCACGGCGTCCGAACCCCCGCCCGGAGGCCTTGCCGGGCGCGGGGTCAGGCCCCGGGGCCGCGCAGCAGAGTGAGGAACGCCCGGAAGGCGCCGGGCATGTCCACCGATTCCGGGGCGAGCAGCCACTGGTACTGGAGGCCGTCCATCACCGCCGTCAGCAGGGGGGCCGCCTGCTCCGGGGTCAGCCCGGACGGCAGGCGTTCGCCGAACTCGGCGCGCAGTACGGCGGCCATCTCGCCGCGCACCTGCGCGTAGCGCTCGGTGAAGAACTCCCGGGCCGGGTGTCCGTCGGTGACGCTCTCGCCGAGCAGCGCCGAGAAGGTCTGCACGATGCCGGGGCGCATGGCGTTGTACTCCACCAGGGAGGCCAGCAGGTCCAGCCGCCAGGCGCCGGCGGCGGCGCGGGAGCCGCCGCCCGTGTCCCAGCGGTCGCGCTCCTCCAGGACGGCGACGAGCAGCGCCTCCTTGGTCGGGAAGTAGTGCAGCAGTCCCTGTTGGGTCAGGCCCACGCGCTCGGCGACGGAGCCCAGGGAGGCGCCCCGGTAGCCCCGCTCCGCGATCACCTCGACCGCCGCGCGGACGATCTCGCCGCGCCGTTCCTCGCTCTTCGCCCGCGCCATCGCCCGGCACCCCTTCCTTCCGCACTGCCACTCGGCACACCGCCAGCAGGACCGTACGGCATTCGATTATCACATAAAGATAACGAACCCTACCGCTCTACAGGGAACGGGTCCACGATGGCTCCCATCGCACCGATCGCGCCACGCAGCACCGCGCTGAACCACACCCGCACCCCACCCGCACCGCACCCGCACCGATGAGGAGGCACGGCCGTGACCGACGCCGATCAGACCCGTGACCAGGCCCGCGAACACGCCGTGGAGACGGCACTGGGCAAGCTCGACCTCGACACCAAGACCCGGCTCCTGGCCGGCCAGGACATGTGGTCCCTGCCCGCGATCCCCGAGATCGGGCTGGGATCCCTGGTGATGTCCGACGGGCCCGTCGGGGTCCGGGGGGTGCGCTGGACGGCCGACGACCCCTCGATCGCCCTGCCCTCGCCCACCGCGCTCGCCGCCGCCTGGGATCCCGCCCTCGCCCGCCGCGCGGGCCGGCTCCTCGCCCAGGAGGCCCGCCGCAAGGGCGTCCACGTGGTCCTCGCCCCCACCGTGAACCTGCACCGCTCCCCGCTGGGCGGCCGGCACTTCGAGTGCTACTCGGAGGACCCGTACCTCACCGGAGCCGTCGGCACCGGCTACGTCAAGGGGGTCCAGGACGGCGGCGTCGGGACCACCGTCAAGCACTTCGTCGGCAACGACGCCGAGACGGAACGATTCACCGTCGATTGCGTCATCGCCCCGCGCGCCCTGCGCGAGCTGTACCTGGCGCCGTTCGAGGCCATCGTCACCCAGGCCCGCCCCTGGGGCGTCATGACCTCCTACAACCGGGTCAACGGCACGAGCATGACCGAGAACCGGCACCTGGTGAACGAGGTCCTGCGCGACGAATGGGGCTTCGACGGCTACAACGTCTCCGACTGGATGGCCGCCCGCTCCACCGTCGGCGACATCCTCGGCGGCCTCGACGTGGCCATGCCCGGCCCCACCACCGTCTACGGCCCCGCGCTCGCCGCCGCCGTCCGCGCCGGGGAGGTCCCCGAGAGCGCCGTCGACGCCGCCGTGCGCAACGTGCTGCGCCTCGCCGCCCGCGTGGGCCTCCTGGAGGGCGCCCCGCCCGTCGTGGCCGAGCCCCCGGAGGCGATCGACGGGCAGGCCCTGGCCCGGGAGCTGGCCGCCCGCGGTTGCGTCCTCGTACGCAACGCCGGCGGCGTCCTGCCCCTGGACGCCGGCTCCGGCCGCACCGTCGCCCTGATCGGCGCCGCCGCCCGCGACGCCCGCATCCTGGGCGGCGGCAGCGCCACCGTCTTCCCCGAGCGGGTGCTCTCCCCGCTCGACGGGCTCACCGCCGCGCTCCCGCCCGGCACCCTCACGTACGCGATCGGCGCCGACCCCAGCGAGGAACTCACCCCCGCCGGCCAGGGCTTCGAACTGCGCGCCGTCTGCCGCGACGCCTCCGGGGCGGTCATCGGGGAGGGTTCGCTGCCCAGCGGCCAGGTCCAGTGGATCGGCGACGACCTGCCGGCCGGGGCCGCGTACGAGACGATGGCCACCATCGAGGTCACCGGCCGCTTCGTGCCGCGCGAGAGCGGCCCGCACGCCTTCGGCACCCGCGGCCTCGGCGCCTTCGCCCTCGCCCTCGACGGGGAGGTCCTCTGGGAGGGCGTCCAGGAGATGGGCGACGAGGCCGACCCCTTCGAGGCCTTCTTCGGCGCCCCCAGCGAGCGCGCCCGGGCCGTCCTGACCGCGGGGGAGGCCGTCGAGGTCTCGCTGACCTACCGGGTCCCCGACATGAGCGCCCTGCCGCTCAAGGCCGTCATGTTCTCGCTGCTCCACCTCGGCCCCCGGCGCGACCCCGACGAGCTCATCGCGGAGGCGGTGGAGGCCGCGCGGGCCGCCGACACCGCCGTCGTGGTCGTCGCCACCACCGAACGCGTGGAGTCCGAGGGCTTCGACCGCGTCGACCTGCGCCTGCCCGGCCGACAGGACGACCTGGTGCGCGCCGTCGCCGCCGTGAACCCGAACACCGTGGTCGTCGTCAACGCGGGCTCCCCGGTGGAGCTCCCGTGGCGCGAGGACGTCGCCGCCGTGCTCCTGTCGTGGTTCCCCGGGCAGGAGGGCGGGGCGGCGCTGGCCGACGTACTCCTCGGCGCGGTGGAGCCGGGCGGGCGCCTGCCCACCACCTGGCCCGCCGTCCTCGCCGACGCGCCCGTCACCGAGGTCGTACCGACCGACGGCCGACTGGAGTACCGCGAGGGCCTCTTCATCGGCTACCGGGCCTACGAGGCACGGGGCGTGACCCCCGCCTACCCCTTCGGGCACGGCCTCGGCTACACCGACTGGGCCTACGAGTCCCTGGAGGCCACCGCCGAATCCGTGCGGGTCCGCCTCGTCAACACCGGCTCCCGACCCGGCCGGGAGGTCGTCCAGGTCTACCTGGCTCAGCCCGCCGGCGACCCCGCCGGCGACCCCGCCAGCGACCCCGCCGGCGACCGCGCCGGCGGCCCGGCGAGCCGGCTGGCGGCCTTCGCGGGCGTCGAGGCCGGCCCCGGGGAGAGCGTCGAGGTCGAGATCCCGCTGCCCGCCCGGGCCTTCGAGGTCTGGGACGAGGAGGCCGGCGCCTGGCGGCGGATCGGCGGCACGCACGAGGTCCGCGCGGCCCACTCGCACGCCGACACCCGGCTCACGGTCACCCTCGACCTGTGAGCCGGCCGGCCCGGCGACGGCGGTACGACACGCCGTAAGGGACGACGAGGTCGAAGTGGCCTGAAATCGCCCGTCGCAAGGCCTTCGGAACCGGACCGGGGGCGGGCCCTGACACCCGCCCCCGGTCCTTCCGTCGGGTGGGCCACGTCCGCGCCACGCCCGGGCGTCAACGCGGCGGTTCGGCCGTCGTCACCTGTCGGTGCGCGAGCTCCGCGAGCCGCGCCTGCCCGTCCTTGCCCGGGTGGAACCAGTCCCAGCGGCTCAACTGTTCCGCCGCGAAGGGGTACTGGAAGACCGCGCCGCCGTCGTAGCGGCACAGCTCGTCCCGCGCGCACACGTCGCGCAGTACCTCGTTGTACTCGACCACCCGCGCCCGCACCTGTTCCCGCCGGGCGGTGGCCCCGGCCGTCGACGACAGCGGCTCGGCCAGCATCGACTGGCAGATGCCGAGCTTCCAGACCTGCCGGATCATCGGGCTGTCCTTGCCCTGTTCCCACAGCCGCTGCAGGTCCGGGACGGAGGACACGTAGACCTGGGAGGCGGGGGACGCGGCGCGCAGGTCCCGCAGGGAGCGCTCGAAGTCCGCCCGGAACTCGGCCACCGGGGTCATCGACGAAGCCGTCGGCCGGCAGGCGTCGTTCGAGCCCACCATCACCGTGACCAGGCCCGGACGGTGCGCGGCCGCCTGCGCGAGCTGCCCCGGGAGGTCTGCCATGCGCGAGCCGGTGGCCGCGAGGTTCCAGCTGCGGGCGGGCGCCTCGGCGTCGCCGAGGAGGCGGGCGGCGAGCGAGCGGACGGCGGGGTCGGTACCGGTGGCCCAGGAGACCTCCGGGCAGTCCGCCAGCACCGAACAGGCGTCGAAGCCGCGGGTGATGGAGTCCCCGACGGCGGCGACCGAGGCGGGCGCGGTGTTCCAGCGCGGCCTCGCCTGCGCGCCCCTTTCCCCCTCGGGTGACGACCTGTCGTCGTCACACGCCGTGACCGTCGACAGGAGCAGGGCCGTCGCCACGCTCACGCCCGCGACGGTCCGACGCACGCGGCGTCGCGGGGCGGTGGTGCGCATCGGGTGGTCCCTCCCTCGTCGCCCCGTGTCCTTCCCGGGGCGTCCTGCTGAGTGAATGCTCTGTGTTTACCGGGTTCGGAGCGACCGTACGTCACACCATGACCCCTGGCGCACGGTAGCTTTTTCCCGTGGCGTTTCGGCCGCAAGCGCCGCAGCGCAATGTCCAATAATTTCCGTTACATTACATCACGTCACATACTGTCCGTTTTCTGGAGATTATTCCCGACCTCGTCCCACACTGGAGGTCCCGGTGACGACACGTGGAGTTCTGTACGTGCATTCCGCGCCGCGCGCGCTCTGCCCGCACGTGGAATGGGCCGTTGCGGGCGTGCTCGGGGTGCGTGTGAACCTCGACTGGATCCGGCAGCCCGCCTCCCCCGGCACCTGGAGAGCCGAGTTCTCCTGGCAGGCCGAGGCCGGCACCGCCTCGAAACTCGCCTCGGCCCTGCGCGGCTGGCACCTGCTGCGCTTCGAGGTGACCGCCGAACCCTGCCCGACCGCCGAGGGCGAGCGCTACAGCTCCACCCCCGAACTGGGCATCTTCCACGCCGTCACCGGCATGCACGGAGACATCCTCATCCCCGAGGACCGGCTCCGCGCCGCCCTCGCCCGCTCGGCGCGCGGCGAGACCGACCTGGAGGCGGAGATCGCCAAGCTCCTCGGCAAGCCCTGGGACGACGAACTGGAGCCCTTCCGCTACGCGGGCGAGGGCGCCCCGGTCCGCTGGCTCCACCAGGTCGTCTGAGACGGCGCACGACATGAAGGAGGCCCCCACCGGCAGTGCCGGTGGGGGCCTCCTTCATGTCGTGCGTGCCCGGGGGCGACCCGGTCAGACCGTACGGAACGCCAGCGAGACGTTGTGGCCGCCGAAGCCGAACGAGTTGTTGATCGCCGAGATCGGGCCCTCGACCGGCAGCTTGCGGGGCTCGCCGCGCACGATGTCCGCGTCGACGTCCTCGTCCAGGTCGTCGATGTTGATCGTCGGCGGGGCGATGCGGTGGTACAGCGCCAGCACGGTCGCGACGGTCTCGATACCGCCCGCGCCGCCCAGCAGGTGACCGGTCATCGACTTGGTCGCGGAGATCGCGATGTGGTCGAGGTCGTCGCCCAGGACCTTGCGCAGGGCCTTCAGCTCGGCCGTGTCACCCTGCGGGGTGGACGTGGCGTGCGCGTTCACGTGGACCAGCTCGGACGGGTCGAGCTGCGTGTTGTCCAGCAGGTTGCGCAGGGCGGCGGCGACGCCGCGGCCCGTGGGCTCCGGCTGCGCGATGTGGTGGCTGTCCGCGGACAGGCCCTGGCCCAGCACCTCGCAGTAGACGCGGGCGCCGCGCGCGGCGGCGTGCTCGGCGGACTCCAGGACCACGACACCGGCGCCCTCGCCGAGGACGAAGCCGTCGCGGGCCTTGTCGTAGGGGCGGGAGGCCTCGGTGGGGGCCTCGTTGTTCTTGGACATCGCCATCATGTTGGCGAACGCCGCGATCGGCAGCGGGTGGATCGCCGCCTCGGTGCCGCCGGCGACGACGACGTCGGCGCGACCGGTACGGATCATCTCGACCGCGTAGCCGATGGCCTCGGCGCCCGACGCGCACGCGCTGACCGGGGTGTGCACACCGGCGCGGGCGTTGACCTCCAGGCCGACGTTGGCCGACGGGCCGTTCGGCATGAGCATGGGGACGGTGTGCGGGGAGACCCGGCGCACACCCTTTTCCTTCAGTACGTCGTACTGGTCCAGCAGAGTGGTGACGCCACCGATGCCGGAGGCGATCACGGTGCCCAGGCGCTCGGGGACGACGGACTCGTCCTCGCCCGCGGGAGCGGTGTAACCGGCATCGGCCCAGGCCTCACGGGCGGCGATGACGGCGAACTGGGCGGAGCGGTCCAGCTTGCGGGCCAGCGGGCGGGGCAGTACCTCGCTCGGGTCCACGGCGGCCTGGGCGGCGATGCGGACCGGCAGTTCGGCGAAGCGCTCGCCCTCCAGGGGCGAGACGCCGGACCGGCCGGCGAGCAGACCTTCCCAGGTCGAAGCGCTGTCGCCACCCAGCGGAGTGGTTGCGCCGATACCGGTGACGACCACGGTGCGATTGGTCGGGCTCACAGGAATTCTTTCTCCACGTCTCAGGGGGTGCTGAATTGTCACGGCGCCACCGCCAGGTGGCGACAAACGCTCGTCAGGCTCAGGCCTGGTGCTTCAGGATGTAGTCCGCGGCGTCGCCGACCGTCTTGAGGTTCTTGACGTCCTCGTCCGGGATCTTGACGTCGAAGCGCTCTTCGGCGGCGACGACGACCTCGACCATGGACAGCGAGTCGACGTCCAGGTCGTCGGTGAAGGACTTGCCGATCTCGACGTCCTCGACCGGGATGCCGGCGATCTCGTTGACGATCTCCGCGAGACCTTCGACGATCTCTTCCTGGGTGGCGGCCATGTGGCGCTCCTTCTCTAGCTGACTGGGTGGAACGGGGCGGGAACTGCTCCCGGCCCTAGGGGAGGGTAACGACCGTCGCGGCGTAGACGAGCCCCGCCCCGAAGCCGATGACGAGCGCGGTGTCGCCGCTCTTCGCCGCTCCGGTCGCCAGAAGCCGCTCCATCGCGAGCGGAATCGAGGCGGCCGACGTGTTGCCGGTGGTCTCCACGTCACGGGCGACCGTGACGTGCTCCGGCAGTTTGAGGGTCTTCACCATCGAGTCGATGATCCGCATGTTGGCCTGGTGCGGGATGAAGACGTCCAGGTCCTCCGCGGTGATCCCGGCGGCGTCGAGCGCCTGCTGGGCCACCTTGGCCATCTCGAAGACGGCCCAGCGGAAGACCGCCTGACCCTCCTGCGTGATGGCCGGGAACTTCTCGCCGGAGTCCTTGCCGAGGTAGGCGTCCCACGGCACGGTCTGCTTGATGGTCTCCGACTTGTCGCCCTCCGAACCCCACACCGTGGGGCCGATGGCCGGCTCGTCCGAGGGACCCACCACGACGGCGCCCGCGCCGTCGCCGAACAGGAAGGCCGTCGCGCGGTCCTCCAGGTCGGTCAGGTCCGACAGCCGCTCGACACCGATGACGAGGACGTACTGCGCCGACCCCTCGACGACCATGCCCTTGGCGAGCGTCAGGCCGTAGCCGAAACCGGCGCAGCCCGCGGAGATGTCGAACGCGGCGGGCTTGAGCGCGCCGATCCGGTGCGCGATCTCCGTCGCGACGGCCGGGGTCTGCTTGAAGTGCGAGACCGTCGAGACGATCACCGCACCGATCTGCTCGGGGGAGATCCCGGCGTCGGCGAGCGCCTTGCCGGAAGCCTCCACGGACATCGCCGCGACCGTTTCCTGGGGCGAGGCCCAGTGCCGGGTGGCGATGCCGGAACGGGAACGGATCCACTCGTCGGACGAGTCGATCGTCTCCAGGATGACCTCGTTGGGCACCACCCGGGTCGGGCGGTAACCGCCGACACCGAGGATGCGGGCGTACGGGGAGCCCTTGGCCGGCTTGATCTTGGACATGCTGTGTGGGCTCCTTCTCTCAGGCCGACTGCTCGGCGATGAGCGCCGCGGCCTTGTCGAGATCGTCCGGGGTCTTCAGAGCCACGTTGGGCACGCCCTTGAGCGCGCGCCGTGCCAGACCCTGCAGCGTCCCGCCGGGGGAGAGCTCGATCAGCCCGGTGACGCCCGACGAGGCGAAGGTCTCCATGCACAGGTCCCAACGGACCGGGTTGGCGACCTGACCCACCAGACGGGCGACGACACCGGCGCCCGAGGTGACGACCTGACCGTCCTTGTTCGAGACGTACTTCAGCGCCGGGTCGGCCGGGGAGAGGGCGCGTGCGGCCTCCTCCAGGGTGGCGACGGCCGGTGCCATGTGGTGCGTGTGGAAGGCGCCCGCGACCTTGAGGGCGACGACCTTCATGGAGCCCTCGGGCTTGTCGGCCTCCAGGGCGGCGATCTGCTCCGCGGTGCCGGCGGCCACGATCTGGCCCGCGCCGTTGATGTTGGCCGGGGTCAGCCCCAGCTTCTCC
Source organism: Streptomyces sp. NPDC103540 (assembly GCF_055584445.1). Taxonomy (NCBI): domain Bacteria; kingdom Bacillati; phylum Actinomycetota; class Actinomycetes; order Kitasatosporales; family Streptomycetaceae; genus Streptomyces; species Streptomyces sp. NPDC103540. Next base: position 546,772 of record NZ_JBVJMA010000001.1, on the reverse strand, counting down.
AGGTGCGCGACCACCACGTCCTGGTCGCCACCGAGGACGGCGGCCATGCCCGTCTCGGTGACGGCGGCGGCCTCGGCCATGCCCAGACCGCGGGTACGGACGAACGACAGCGCCTCGTCCTCGGTCAGCACGCCGGCGTACGCGGCGGCGGTGATCTCACCGACGCTGTGGCCCGAGACGGCCCCGAAGGCCGTACGCGGACCCAGCGCGGCGGCGGACAGCAGACCGGCCGCGACCAGCAGCGGCTGGGCCACCGCCGTGTCGCGGATCTCGTCCGCGTCGGCCTTCGTGCCGTAGTGGGCAAGGTCGAGCCCGATGGCGTCGGACCACCCCGCGACGCGTTCGGCGGCGCCGGGGAGTTCGAGCCAGGGAGTCAGGAAGCCGGGCGTCTGAGCGCCTTGGCCTGGAGCGACGAGTACGAGCACCCTCACACTCTCTCTTGTGGGTGGTCTCCGCCGCCCGTGACGACAGGGACGAAGAACCGTCGGGGTAATTGTTGATGTCCGACAAAAGTCTAGGACTGCGGATCTCCGTCGGCCAGGCGCCCCAGGATCAGGGCGATCCGCAGCGTGAACGCCGAACGAACATCGGAGGGTGACCAGCCGGTGACGTCGGTCACACGTCGGAGCCGGTAGCGCACCGTGTTGGGGTGCACGAACAGCATCCGCGCGGCCCCCTCCAGGCTGCTCGCCTGCTCCAGATAGACACTCAGCGTCTCCAGGAGCGCCGAGCCCGCTTCCTCCAGCGGTCTGTAGATCTCCTCCACCAACTGTTCCCTGGCAGAGGGATCCGAGGCGATCGCGCGTTCGGGCAGGAGATCGTCCGCCAACACCGGCCGGGGCGCGTCCTGCCAGGCCGTGCACGCCTTCAGGCCGGCCGCCGCCGCCTGCGCCGACTTCGTCGCGTTCAACAGGTCGGGGACGACCGGGCCCGCCACCACCGGACCGGCCGCGAACGGGCCGATCAGGGACTTCGCGACCTGCATCGGGTTGTCGCTGCCGCCCGCGATGACGACCAGACGGTCACCGAGCACACCGGTCAGGACCTGGAGCTTGTGGTGGCGCGCCGCGCGGCGGATCGCCTCCACCGTCAGCTCGCTGTCCCCGTCCGGGGCGGTGCCCAGCACCACGCACACGTGATCCGGCGCGTTCCAGCCGAGGGCCGCGGCCCGCGACAGGGCGCCCTCGTCGGCCTCGCCCGACAGGACCGCGTTGACGACGAGGGACTCCAGACGGGCGTCCCACGCCCCGCGCGCCTCGGCGGCCTGGGCGTACACCTGGGCGGTCGCGAAGGCGATCTCCCGGGCGTACACCAGCAGCGCCTCGCGCAGGATCGACTCGTCGCCCGGCGCCGCCACCTCGTCGATCGCGGCCTCCATGACCTCGATCGTGGTGCGCACCATCTCGACGGTCTGGCGCAGGGTGATCGCCCGGGTCAGTTCCCGCGGCGCCGTCCCGAAGACGTCCGTGGAGATCGCCTGCGGCGTGTCGGGGTGGCGGAACCACTCCGTGAACGCGGCGATGCCGGCCTGGGCGACCAGGCCGATCCAGGACCGGTTCTCCGGTGGCATGGCCCGGTACCACGACAGGTTCTCGTCCATGCGCGCGATGGCGTTGGCGGCGAGCCGGCCTGAGGACTTCTCCAGCCGGCGCAGCGTCGCGGCGTGGGGGTGGGCCGGATGCGCGGGACGGACGCCGGTCTCGTGGGAATGCTCGCGTTCGGGTTGGGGCACGGGACAAGACTGCCTTATCGGCGCCCCGGCGCGGACGCGGGTCTCCCGCCGGCCCCGTCGCCGCGGGCTACCGTGACCACCATGATTGACGTACGCCGCGCCGCCGACCGCTACGAGGGAGGGGACCGGGACGCCGGGATCACCACCCGACACGCCTTCTCCTTCGGGTCGTTCTACGACCCGGACAACATCCGCTTCGGGCCGGTGCTGGCCTGCAACGAGGAGCTGCTCGCCCCCGGCGCCGGCTTCGACGAGCACCCGCACAGCCACACCGAGATCGTGACCTGGGTGATCGAGGGCGAGCTCACCCACCGCGACAGCACCACGGGACACACCGGCCGGGTCGGCCCCGGCGACGTCCAGCGGCTCGGCTCGGGATCGGGGGCCCGGCACGTCGAGCGCAACGACGGCGGGGTGCCCCTGCGGTTCGTGCAGACCTGGCTGGCGCCCCTGACGGCCGGCGGGGAGCCCTCGTACGAGGTCGTACGGGACCTCGCGGACGGCTCCCCCTACGAGGTCCCGGCGGCCGGCGCGGTGCTGCGGGTGCGGCGTCCGGGCGCGGGCGAGCGGATCCCCGTACCGCGCGCGGAGCGGGTCTACGTGCACGTGGTGCGCGGGGACCTGCGGCTGGACGGGGTCGAGCTCGGGCCCGGGGACGCGGTGCGGATCACCGGCGAGGGCGACGGCCTGGAGATCACCGCCGGGTCCCCGGGGGAGCTGCTGATCTGGGAACTCCCCGCGTAGCCGGCCGCCGCCGGCTGCGGGTCGGGGCGGGCGGGGCCCGGCGGGTCCCGGGGGCCTACGCGGCGGCGCGCAGTTCCGCGAGGACGGCGTCGGTGAAGGGGGTCCAGGCCTCCACCGCCCAGGGGCCGAAGGGCCGGTCGGTCAGGGCCACGCACGCGGCGCGGACGTCCGGGTCGACCCACAGGAAGGTGCCGGCCTGGCCGAAGTGCCCGAAGGTGCGCGGCGAGGAGGTCAGGCCCGTCCAGTGCGGGGACTTCCCGTCGCGGATCTCCAGGCCCAGGCCCCAGTCGTTGGGGGACTGGTGCCCGTAGCCGGGCAGGACGCCCTTGAGGCCGCCCTGGACCACGGAGGTGGCCTCGGCGACGGTCCGGACGTCGAGCAGGCGGGGCGCCTGGAGCTCGGCGGCGAAGCGCACCAGGTCGGAGACGGTCGACACGCCGTCCTTGGCGGGGGAGCCGTCCAGGGTGGAGGAGGTCATGCCCAGCGGCTCGAAGACGGCCTGGTGGAGGTATTCGGCGAAGGGGATGCCGGTGGCCTTGGCGAGGTGGTCGCCCAGGGCCTCGAAACCGGCGTTGGAGTACAGCCGGCGCTGTCCGGGCGGGGCCGTCACGCGGTGCTCGTCGAAGGCCAGGCCACTGGTGTGCGCGAGGAGGTGACGGACCGTCGACCCCTCCGGTCCGGCCGGCTCGTCCAGCTCGACGGCCCCCTCCTCGTACGCGACGAGGACCGCGTACGCGGCGAGCGGCTTGGTGACCGAGGCGAGCGCGAAGCGGTGGTCGACGGGGCCGTGCGCGCCGGCCAGGCTCCCGTCCGCGCGGACGACGGCCACGGCGGCGGTCGGCACCGGCCAGGTCTCGACGGTCCGCAGGCTTGCCATGCTGTTCACGGGTTCCAGGCTCTCCATGCGGCCGAGCCTACTTGCTTGGAGTGCACTCAAGGGTTTTAGCGTGGGGCCCATGAGCCTCACGGACACCCGGTACACGATCAGCGAGGTCGAGGCCCGAACCGGTCTGACCCAGCACACCCTGCGCTGGTACGAGCGGATCGGCCTGATGCCGCACGTGGACCGCTCCCACTCGGGGCAGCGCCGCTTCAGCGACAGGGACCTGCGCTGGCTGGAGTTCGTCGGGAAGCTGCGCGCGACCGGAATGTCGGTGGCGGACATGGTCCGCTACGCGGAACTGGTCCGTGAGGGCGAGCACACCTTCGCCGAGCGTCGGGAGCTGCTGGAGCGCACGCGCCGCGAGGTGCGGGCGCGGATCGCGGAGCTGACGGACGCGCTCGGCGTACTGGACTTCAAGATCGGCACGTACTCCGGGGCATCCGGGAGGACGGCCACGGGGAAGGCGCAGTGATGACGCGAAAGACGCGAGAGACGCAGCGGGCGCAGCATGCGCGGAGCGCGGAGAACGACCCCGGGGCGCCCCTCGCGCGGGTCGAACTCGGCGCGGGCGGACCGGTCGTGGGCGTCCAGGGCCTCGGCTGCATGGGCATGAGCGAGTTCTACGGGGAGACCGACGAGGCGGCGGCGCGCGCCACCCTGGACGCGGCGCTCGAAGCGGGCGTCACCCTCTTCGACACGGCGGACGCCTACGGCAGCGGGGCGAACGAGGAGTTCCTCGCCCCCTTCGTGGCCGCGCACCGCGACGGGATCACCCTGGCGACGAAGTTCGCCCTGGAGCGGCGCGCGGACGACCCGACCTACCGGGGGATCCGCAACGACCCCGCCTACGTCCGGCGGGCCGTCGAGGCCAGTCTGCGCCGGTTGGGGGTGGAGGTGATCGACCTCTACTACATGCACCGGCGCGACCCGGCGGTGCCGCTCGCCGAGTCGGTGGGGGCGATGGCCGAGCTGGTGCGGGAGGGCAAGGTGCGCCACCTCGGGCTGAGCGAGGTCACCGGCGCCGAACTGCGCGAGGCCCACGCGGTGCACCCGATCGCGGCGCTCCAGTCCGAGTGGTCGCTGTTCAGCCGGGACGTGGAGCGCAGCGCGGTGGGCGCGGCGGCGGAGCTGGGCGTGGCCTTCGTGCCGTACTCGCCGCTGGGTCGGGGTTTCCTCGCGGGGGCGTTCGCGGACGCGGCCGCGGAGCTGGCGCCCGGTGACTTCCGGGCGGCGCAGCCCCGCTTCACGGGGGACAACGCCCGGGCGAACGCGGCCCTGCTGGCCCCGGTGCGCGAGGTCGCGGCGGCGCACGGGGCGACGCCCGCGCAGATCGCGCTGGCCTGGGTGCAGCAGCGGGCGTCCGTGCACGGCCTGACGGTGGTCCCGATCCCCGGCACCCGCAGGCCGGGCCGGGTCGTGGAGAACGCGGCCGCGACGCGGATCACCCTGACGGACGCGGAGCTGGCCCTGCTGGAGCCCGTGGCCGCGCGGGTGGCGGGGGACCGCTACCCGGACATGACGTTCACCTCGGCGGCCCGCGAGGACACGGCCCGGTAGGGGCCCGCCCGCCCGGCTGCCCGCCCGCCCGGCTGCCCGTCCGTCCGGCTGCCCGTCCGTCCGGCTGCCCGCCCGCCCGGCTGCCCGCCCGCCCGGGTGGGGCGTCAGGCCGGGTGGGGCGTCAGGCCGGGTGGGGCGTCCGCCCGGGTGGGGCGTCAGGCCCCGTGGAGGCGGACCGAGCCCTTGAGGGCGGCCAGGACGGACGCGGCGAACGGCAGGGACTGGTGGACGGCGCCGGCGCCGGTGGCGAAGACGGCCGAGGCGAGGTCGTGGTCGGGCCGGGGGTCGGGGTCGGTGTCCCGCAGCAGGAGGCGCAGGTGGCCGCCGTCGGGGCCGTCGGGGGAGACCCACTCGACGTCGGAGAGGGCCGACAGCGGACAACGCTGGTCGCCGGCCTTCCACTTGGTGCCGGTGGCGCCCGTACGGGACCAGTGGAAGGTGATCGTCGTGCCGTCGAAGGTCACCCGGGCGTCGTAGGCCTTCAGCTGCACCGGCGGCGGGGGGACCTCCACGAGGAAACGGTCCGCCGGCTCGCCCGCGGCGGGCCCCAGGCGGGTGCGCAGCGCGTCGGCGAAGGCCGCGGCCTGAGGCGCGCGCTCCGCGGGCAGGACCAGCCGATAGGGGTCGCAGACCTCCTTCAGCTGTCCGGCGGCAGCCTCCATCAGCGGATCGGCGCCGGGACGGGGCGCGGCGCGCAGCACCACCGCGTCCCGGCGGCCCGCGCCCGTGCTCACGGTCACCTCGGACAGCGCTTCGAGGGGGATGCGTCGTGTCCCCAGCGCGTTCCACAGCCGTGGCGCGCGTATCCCCCGTACGAAGCGGATGAGCACCGAGTCCGAGTCGAGCTCCCAGACCGCATGGTTTCCGGCCAGTACGTCACCCATGCGGCACATCGTAAAGGGACGCGCCCCCGCGCGTCCCCCCTCCTCGCGCAGCAGGATTTTTCCGGACGCTACGCGTGTCACCCGGGGAGGGCACCCGTCAGCGGTCTTCGTCGGCGGAGATTTCGCGTCGGCAGTCCGCGGTGTCGTCGGCGCAGGTGACGGAAGAGAACGCGCCGGTTCCGATCCGGGCGAAGTTGTCGAGGGAGGCGGTGCCCGGCTCGAAATAGCCGGTGTGGCTCTTGGCCCCGGTCGAGGCCGCCAGGCGTGCGCCGAACTCCCGCGACACCGGGTCGACGCCGTGGCCGAGCCCGCCGAGTTCCAGGTGCGGTACGTCGGCGATCCAGTCGCCCTCGTCCCGCATCGCCCAGACCCGTGCGGAGGTGTGCAGGGCGGCGACGTTGTCGGCCCGCATGCCGGGGCTGCCCGCGACGACCAGGTCGGTGACCCGTCGCGGGAGGCGGTCGGCGGCGACCCCGCACACCACCGATCCGTAGCTGTGGCAGAAGAGGGCCACGCTCGCGTCCCCGGGCAGGGCCGCGGCCATGGAGGCCAGGCGGACGGCGCCCTGGACGGCGAGTCGGCCGGTGGCGGCGTCGACGCCGACGCCGGTGGGCGCGGTGTAGCCGGCCCAGGCGACGACGGCGGTGCGTTCGGCGGGGGCGGCGGCGCGCTCGGCGTCGTAGAGGGATTCGGCCATGCCGGCGGGGGCCGTCAGGCGGCGGCTGCTGCGTTCGAAGGTGAGGGCGTCGGTGTCCACGCCGGGGACGATCACGGAGACGCGGCGGGCCGTGTCGAGGTCGCCGAAGACCTCGGCGACGAGTCCGCCGCCGGTGGGGTCGAAGACGAGGATCTGGCGGTCGGCCTCGGCGAGGGACTCGAAGCGGTGCGCGCGGCGCAGGGCCGTGGCCCGGTCGGCGGGGGTGAGGGCGACGTCCTTGGCGCGGGCCAGCTCCACCAGGCGGGCGCTCTGGAGCGAGGTGCGGTTGGCCCGGTAGCGGGTGGTGGCGGGGACTCCGTCGAGGTTGCCGACGACGAGCGGGTAGGTGACGGCGAGCCGGGCGCGCTGGTGGCCGTCGAGCTCGGAGAAGAAGCGGGCCACCGTGCGTACGGGCGCGTCGGCGGCGGGGACGGCCCGGCCGTCGACGTGCGCCGTGGCCCACGCGGCGAGCGCGGCGGCGCGGGGCGCCGGCCCGGCCTCGGGGCGGTGCACGGCCGTCCAGCCGGTCGTCGCGAGCATCATGAAGACGACCGCGAGCGCCAGCAGGGCGCGCAGGGCGGCGGGGCGCGCGGGGGCCTCGTGGCGGGTGGGGGCGGGGTGGCCGGGCAGGTTCACTGGAGCCAGCCTAGGAGACCACTGGAGGCCGTGGCGTGCGGGGTGACAGGGCTCACGGCCGACCGTGGGACCCGCACCCCTTTTCGTCACGCTGCGTGGCGGCCCGGGTGACGGGTGTTCAGTTCCGGTCGGGGGCGGGGCGCCAGTGGTCGGCCAGTGCCGGGCCGATCCGGTCGAGGTAGGTCTCGGTCATCCGGCGGATCGCGGCCACGCTGGTGTCCTCGCCCTGACCCCAGAGCCGGCCCGTGACGCGCATCACGCCGCAGAACGCGGCGACGGCCACCCGGGGGCGCGGATCGGAATCCAGGTCGAGTCCCTCGCGGGCGGCGATCAGCCGGGAGACCTGCTCCTCCAGTTGGGCCGAGCGCCGCAGGTGGACGGCGAGGAGGGCCGGGGTGGACTCGATCAGCCGGTAGGCCCGCATGTAGAGATCCACCGGCACCACGTCGGAAATGGCCTGGTCGACGGTGTCCCAGGCGTCGAGCACGGCGCCGCGCATGGCCTGGAAGGGGCTCTCGGCGGCGGGTCGGGCCCGCAGGGCGGCGAGGAAGTGCGACTCGACCAGGTCCTGGACCGCGAAGGCCACCTCCTCCTTGTTCGCGAAGTAGCGGAAGAAGGTGCGCTGGGAGACCTCGACCGCGTCGGTGATCTCGTCGACGGTGGTCTGTTCGTAGCCCTGGGAGACGAAGAGGAGGAGGGCGGAGCGCAGGAGGGCGTCGCGGGTGCGGCGCTTCTTGCGTTCGCGGAGCCCGGCCGCCGGGGCGCCTGGCGCCGGCCGCGGTTCGGTCATCACCGAAGGGTCCTTCCTGACACGGAGTGAGCGGTCAGGGTACCTGTGACGGACCTGACAGCGACTGTCACGCTGAGCCGTTTGTGAAGTGTCAGTCGCTGTCACTAGCCTGATCGCATGACGAGTCAGATCACCCTCGCCAAGGAACCGAGCGCACCGCCGGCGCGGTCCGGACTGCGCGGTCACCCCTGGCTGACCCTCTTCGCCGTGGCGATCGGGGTCATGATGGTCACCCTCGACGGCACGATCGTCGCCGTCGCCAACCCCGCGATCCAGCAGGACCTCGGCGCCAGCCTCGCCGAAGTGCAATGGATCACCAACGGCTACCTGCTGGCCCTCGCGGTCTCCCTGATCACCGCCGGGAAGCTCGGCGACCGCTTCGGCCACCGACAGACCTTCCTCATAGGCATCGCCGGCTTCGCGCTCTCCTCCGCCGCGATCGGCCTGTCCACCGGCGTCGGCCTGGTCATCGGCTTCCGCGTCGCCCAGGGCGTCTTCGGAGCCCTGCTGATGCCGGCCGCCCTCGGCCTGCTGCGCGCCACCTTCCCCGCCGAGAAGCTCAACATGGCCATCGGCATCTGGGGCATGGTCATCGGCGCCTCGACCGCGGCCGGGCCCATCGTCGGCGGACTGCTCGTCGAGCACGTCAGCTGGCAGTCGGTCTTCTTCATCAACGTGCCCGTCGGCATCGTCGCGCTGCTCTTCGGCCTGTTCATCCTGCTCGACCACCGCGCCGCCGGCGCCCCGCGCTCCTTCGACCTGCTGGGCGTCCTGCTCCTGTCGGCCGCGATGTTCTCCGTCGTCTGGGCGCTCATCAAGGCCGCCGAGTGGGGCTGGGGCGACCCGAAGACCCTGCTCTTCCTCGGGGCCTCCGTCCTGTGCTTCCTGCTCTTCGCCCTGTGGGAGACCAAGGTCGCCGAACCGCTCATCCCGCTGGGCATGTTCCGCTCGCTGCCGCTGTCCGCCGGCACCGTGCTCATGGTCCTGATGGCCTTCGCCTTCATGGGCGGCCTGTTCTTCGTCACCTTCTACCTGCAGAACGTCCACGGCATGAGCCCCGTCGACAGCGGCCTGCACCTGCTCCCGCTCACCGGCATGATGATCATCGGCTCGCCGCTGGCCGGCGTGGCGATCAGCAAGGTCGGCCCGCGCGTCCCGCTCGTCGCCGGCATGGTCGCCACCGCCGCCGCGTGCTTCGGGATGGCCGCGCTCACCCCCGACACCGGCACCCTCACCATGTCGCTGTGGTTCGCCCTCATGGGCCTCGGCCTCGCCCCCGTCATGGTCGGCGCCACCGAGGTCATCGTCGGCAACGCCCCGCTGGAGCTCTCCGGCGTCGCCGGCGGACTCCAGCAGGCCGCCATGCAGGTCGGCGGCAGCCTCGGCACCGCCGTCCTCGGAGCGGTCATGGCGGCCCGGGTCGGTGACACGTTCGGGGACAAGTGGCAGGCCGCGCAGCTGCCCCCGCTCGCCCCCGAACAACTCGACCTCGCCGAGAAGGCGGCCCAGGTCGGCTACGCCCCCGTGCCGCCCGGCACGCCCGAGCCGGTCGCCCGCGCCATCGCCACCGTCGCCCACGACACCTTCGTCTCCGGCATGAGCACGGCCTTCACCGTCGCCGGCGGCGTCGCCGTCCTCGCCGCGGTCGTCGCCTGCTTCACCAAACGCGGCGCGAACGCCGCCGCCGGAGCGGGCGCCGCCCACCTCTGACGACCGGCCCGCCGAGGGGTCACGCCCCGGTCAACCCGCACACCGCGACAGCCCCGCCGGACGGTTCCGGCGGGGCCGTCGCCTATCAGGGTGGACCCGCCCGCACTCCCTTCCGCCCGACCGTTCACGCAGGTCAGCGTGGTGCCACGGAGCCTTCGGAGACCGTCCGGGGGCCGTTCGTCAACGAGGAGTCGATTCCGTCATGCGTACGTGGAGCACCGCACCCGTCACCACCCTCGCCGCCGTCCTCCTGGCCGCCGCCGCGCTCGTCCCGGGCGCCGCCGGCGGCGCGCACGCCGCGGGGCCGCCGCCCCTGGGGGCCTGCGCCACCGGACAGCTGTGCCTGTGGGCCAAGGCCGACTTCAAGGGGACCCGCCACACCCACGAGCTGAGCACCCTCGACATCAACAGCTGCACCGCCCTGCCCGCCGGGACCAGCGCGCAGTCCCTCACCAACCGCACCGGGCGCCCGGTGACCACGTACCAGTCCGCCGAGTGCCAGGAGACCGGCGAGTTCCAGACCTACCCCGGCGACGGCGTCTGGCTGCCCCAGTCGCCCTACCAGGTCAGGGCCTTCAAGGTGTGGGAGCGGTGAGCGCCTGAGCGCGGCCGTCGCCGGCCGCGCCGCCGCCCTGGTCCGGCACCGGGGCGGGGCCGCCCCGGGCGCCGGGCGCCGGCTCCGCCGTCGCGCAGGGGCCGGCGCCGAGCCGGGCCACCTCGGCGCGCAGCGCCCGTACCTCGCCCTGGAGCTCGCGGATGGCCGCCAACTGGAGCCGTTCCGCCTGGTCGTCCCGCTCGAAACGGGCGATGAACCAGGCGGCGATGTTGGCGGTCACCACACCCAGCAGCGCGATCCCCGACAGCATCAGCCCGACCGCGAGGACCCGTCCCAGTCCCGTGGTGGGGGAGTGGTCCCCGTACCCGACCGTCGTCATGGTGGTGAAGGACCACCACACCGCGTCGCCCAGGTTCTTGATGTTGCCGTCCGGGGCGTCCCGTTCCACGCTCAGCACGGCCAGGGAGCCGAACATCAGCAGCCCGACCACCGCCCCGGCCACGTACGTCGTCAGCCGGATCTGCGGCGCCATCCGGGCCCGCCGGCCCACCAGCAGCAGCGTCGCCACCAGCCGCAGCAGCCGCAGCGGCTGGACGAGCGGCAGCACCACCGCGGCCAGGTCCAGCCAGTGCGTACGCACGAACACCCGCCGGTCCGTCGCCAGGCCCAGCCTGACGAGGTAGTCGGCGGCGAAGGCGGCCCACACCACCCACTCCGCGTACGTACAGGCCCGCAGCACCCCCGCGTCCGCGTCGGGTACGACGATGGGCACCGCGTAGGCGAGGGCGAAGGCCCCGGCGAGCACCAGCAGCGGGACCTGCGTACGGCGCTCCCACCGGGCCTGACGTGAGGGTTCCTTCATGCCAGGCATCGTAGGGAACGCGCGAGGGGCGCCGGGACCCGCGTCCCGACACCCCTCACACGACCGTGCCCACCGCCGTCGCGGCGGCCTTCGCCACCGCCACGGCCTGCGCCGTCGCTACGCGTCGCCGCCGGCGGCGCCCGGGTCGGCCGCGCTCACGTCCAGCAGCCGGTAGCGGTCCACCGCCTGCTTGAGCACCGACCGGTCGACCTTGCCCTCGCGGGCCAGCTCGGTCAGCGTCGCCAGGACCACCGACTGGGCGTCGATGTGGAAGTAGCGCCGCGCCGCGCCCCGCGTGTCCGCGAAACCGAAACCGTCCGCGCCCAGCGAGGTGTACGAACCCGGCACCCAGCGCGAGATCTGGTCCGGCACCGCGCGCATCCAGTCCGAGACCGCCACGAACGGCCCCTCGGCACCGGACAGCTTCCGCGTCACGTACGGCACGCGCTGCTCCTCCTCGGGGTGGAGCAGGTTGTGCTCCTCCACCTCGATGGCATCGCGCCGCAGCTCGTTCCAGGAGGTCGCCGACCAGACGTCCGCCCGGACGTTCCACTCGGCCGCCAGGATCCGCTGCGCCTCCAGGGCCCACGGCACGCCCACACCGGACGCCAGGATCTGCGCCGGGATCGCTCCCGACTCGCCCCGCGCCACCCGGTGGATGCCCTTGAGGATGCCGTCCACGTCCACGTCGGCCGGCTCGGCCGGGTGCTGGATCGGCTCGTTGTAGACCGTCAGGTAGTAGAAGACGTCCTCCGCGTCGGGGCCGTACATCCGCCGCAGACCGTCCTTGACGATGTGCGCGATCTCGTACCCGTAGGCCGGGTCGTACGCCACGCAGCCCGGGTTCGTCGACGCCAGCAGCTGGGAGTGACCGTCGGCGTGCTGGAGGCCCTCACCCGTGAGGGTGGTCCGGCCCGCGGTCGCGCCCAGCACGAAACCGCGCGCCAGCTGGTCGGCCATCTGCCAGAACTGGTCACCGGTGCGCTGGAAACCGAACATCGAGTAGAAGACGTAGACCGGGATCAGCGGCTCGCCGTGCGTCGCGTACGCCGAACCCGCCGCGATCAGCGAGGCCGTGCAACCGGCCTCCGAGATGCCGTCGTGCAGCATCTGGCCGGTCGGGGACTCCTTGTACGCGAGCAGGAGGTCGCGGTCGACCGCCTCGTACTGCTGCCCCAACGGGTTGTAGATCTTGGCGCTCGGGAAGAACGCGTCCATGCCGAACGTGCGGTACTCGTCCGGCGCGATCAGCACGAACCGCTTGCCGATCTCCTTGTCCCGCATCAGGTCCTTCAGGACGCGGACGAACGCCATCGTCGTGGCGATCGACTGCTGCCCGGAGCCCTTCTTCGCGGACGCGTAGGCCTTGTCGTCCGGCAGCTGCAGCGGCTTGGCGCGCACCACGCGCGTCGGCACGTAACCGCCCAGCGCGCTGCGCCGGTCGTGCATGTACTGGATCTCGGGCGAGTTCGGACCCGGGTGGTAGTACGGCGGGGCGCCGTTCTCCAGCTGGGCGTCCGTCACCGGGATGTGCAGGCGGTCGCGGAAGCGCTTGAGGTCGTCGACCGTCAGCTTCTTCATCTGGTGCGTCGCGTTGCGGCCCTCGAAGTTCGGGCCGAGCGTCCAGCCCTTGACCGTCTGCGCGAGGATCACCGTCGGCTGGCCCTTGTGGGCCTTGGCCGCCGCGTAGGCCGCGTAGATCTTCTTGTGGTCGTGGCCACCGCGCCCCAGGTGCAGCAGCTGCTGGTCGCTCATGTTCTCGACCATCGCCCGCAGCCGCTGGTCGTCGCCGAAGAAGTGCTCGCGGATGTACGCGCCCGTCTCGGTGGCGTACGTCTGGAACTGCCCGTCCGGCGTCGAGTTCATCCGGTTGACCAGGATGCCGTCGCGGTCCTGCGCGAGCAGCGGGTCCCAGGAACGGTCCCAGATCAGCTTGATGACGTTCCAGCCGGCGCCGCGGAACTGCGACTCCAGCTCCTGGATGATCTTGCCGTTGCCGCGCACCGGGCCGTCGAGGCGCTGGAGGTTGCAGTTCACGACGAAGGTGAGGTTGTCGAGCCCCTCGCGGGCGGCGATCGACAGCTGCCCCAGCGACTCCGGCTCGTCCATCTCGCCGTCGCCGAGGTAGGCCCACACGTGGGACTTGGAGGTGTCCGCGATCCCGCGGGCCTCCATGTACCGGTTCATCCGCGCCTGGTAGATCGCCCCCAGGGGACCCAGGCCCATCGAGACCGTCGGGAACTCCCAGAAGTCCGGCATCAACCGCGGGTGCGGGTAGCTGGACAGACCGTACGGGGCCTTCGACTTCTCCTGCCGGAACGCGTCGAGCTGCTGCTCGGAGAGCCGGTCCAGGAGGTAGGCGCGGGCGTAGATGCCGGGGGAGGCGTGACCCTGGAAGAAGATCTGGTCGCCGCCGTCGCCCTCGTCCTTGCCCCGGAAGAAGTGGTTGAAGCCCACGTCGTAGAGGGAGGCGGAGGAGGCGAAGGTCGCGATGTGACCGCCGACGCCGATGCCCGGACGCTGGGCCCGCGAGACCATCACCGCGGCGTTCCAGCGGGTGGCGTTCAGGACCTTGCGCTCGATCTCCTCGTTGCCGGGGAAGAACGGCTCGTCCTTGGTGGCGATCGTGTTGACGTAGTCCGTGCTGCGCATCTCCGGCACGGCCACGCGCTTCTCGCGGGCCCGCTCGATCAGTCGCAGCATCAGGTAGCGGGCCCGTTCACGGCCCCGCTCGTCGACGGCGGCGTCCAGGGAGTCGAGCCACTCCTGCGTCTCCTCCGGATCGAAGTCCGGGACCTGACTCGGCAGGCCGCCAATGATGATCGGATTGCGATCGGATGCGGAAGCCACGCTGTTCCTTCGCTGTCGGGGGAGTCGTGCCTTGGGTCGCCGCCTCCCATGGTCTTACGCCCGGCCGAAATCTTCACCTCTACCACTGGGTAACACCTGGAGCGGAGAAGGAGCGGCCGGCGGGCCGGGTCGCGCGCCTGGTCAAACCGCAACCTTACGCTCAAGTCGATCAGGGGGTTCGTAAGGCCGTTCGTCCCTCAAACAGGTAGGAAAGTCCTCATGCGATGTCGAATGAGTCGGAATCGTGTGGGATGAATCACCAGCGGTGCGCCGGGGAAGCCTGAAAGTTGCGGCGAGACGGCCGTAATCGTCACCGTTTCGGCGGTCCCGACGGCCGGGTACTTGCGCGATCCGCCGCGCCCGTGTGGACTACGCCCAATGCTGCGCGTACGCGCGCCGCCGAAAGACATTCACCGAACATGAGCAGGAGGCACCCCGTGAGCGCGACCGCGGACCACGCGGAGAGCCTGGCCGCCCGGCTGGGTTTCCAGTCCGAACAGGTGGTCCAGGAGATCGGCTACGACGAGGACGTCGATCAGGATTTCCGTGAAACTGTCGAGAGCCTCGTCAGTGAGCTTGCCGACGAGGACTACGACGACGTCGCCGACGCGGTGCTGCTGTGGTTCCGCGACGAGGACGGCGACCTGACGGACGCCCTGGTCGACGCGACCGAGCTGGTCGAGGACGGCGCACTGATCCTGCTGCTGACCCCCAAGACGGGCCGTGACGGCTACGTCGAGGCCAGCGACATCAGCGAGGCCTCCACCACGGCCGGCCTCTCGCTGGCGAAGGGCCTGCCGGTCGGCAAGGAGTGGACCTCCACCAAGCTGACCAAGCCGAAGACCGCCAAGAAGCGCTGAGCCGCGCCCCGCAGCCAAGCGGAAACACACCCCGCCGACCCGGAATCCCCGCGGTCGGCGGGGTGTGTTCGTTCCACCCCCGCCGACAGCGGGATCGAAGCCCTAGGCTGGGCTTCACTCGAACGGCCCCAGTGCGGGGCGATCCAAGGACGAAGGGACGCGACAGATGGCGATCGAGGTCGGTAGCAAGGCCCCGGACTTCGAGCTCAAGGACAACCACGGCGCGACCGTGCGGCTCTCCGACTTCCGGGGGGAGAAGGCCGTCGTGCTGCTCTTCTACCCGTTCGCCTTCACCGGCGTCTGCACCGGCGAGCTGTGCGAGCTGCGCGACCAGCTCCCCCGCTTCCAGAACGACGACGTCCAGCTCCTCGCCGTCTCCAACGACTCCGTGCCGACGCTGCGCGTCTTCGCCGAGCAGGAGGGCCTGGACTACCCGCTGCTGTCCGACTTCTGGCCGCACGGCGAGACCTCCCGCGCCTACGGCGTCTTCGACGAGGAGAAGGGCTGCGCGGTGCGCGGCACCTTCGTCATCGACAAGGACGGCGTCGTGCGCTGGACCGTCGTCAACGGGCTGCCCGACGCGCGTGACCTGAACGAGTACATCAAGGCCCTCGACAGCCTCTGATCATCCCGGACGGAGCGGCCCGGCGCGTTCGCGCGGGCCGCTCCGTCCGAAAACCGCCTGCGGGCGGGAACCCGTCACTAGGATCGAACCGTTGATCCTGTAGCAATCGCACGACGGGGCCCCGCCCCACACACATACCAATGGAGGACCCGTGGGAGTCAGCCTCAGCAAGGGCGGCAACGTCTCGCTGACCAAGGCCGCGCCTAACCTGACGGCGGTCATCGTCGGTCTGGGCTGGGACGCTCGCACCACCACCGGTGTCGACTTCGACCTCGACGCCAGCGCGATCCTGACCAACGACCAGGGCAAGGTCGCCAGCGACGCGAACTTCGTGTTCTTCAACAACCTGAAGAGCCCCGACGGCTCGGTCGAGCACACCGGTGACAACACCACCGGTGAGGGCGAGGGCGACGACGAGGCCATCAAGGTCAACCTCGCAGGCGTCCCGGGCGATGTCGCCAAGATCGTCTTCCCCGTCTCGATCTACGAGGCCGAGAGCCGCCAGCAGAGCTTCGGCCAGGTCCGCAACGCCTACATCCGCGTCGTGAACCAGGCCGACAACACCGAGCTGGCCCGCTACGACCTCTCCGAGGACGCCTCGACCGAGACCGCCATGGTCTTCGGCGAGCTGTACCGCAACGGCGCGGAGTGGAAGTTCCGCGCGATCGGCCAGGGGTACGCCTCGGGTCTGCGCGGCATCGCGCAGGACTTCGGCGTCAACGTCTGAGTCCGAAGAGCAGTCCGTCCGTCCGGCGCCGTGCACTGTGTGTACGGCGCCGGACCGGCTTTGCCACCACGGTCACGGTGGCTTCGCCATCACCACCACGTCGTCCGGGGAGGACCACATCATGGGCGTCACACTCGCCAAGGGGGGCAACGTCTCCCTGTCCAAGGCCGCACCGAACCTCACCCGGGTTCTGATCGGTCTCGGATGGGACGCGCGCTCGACCACGGGGGCGGACTTCGACCTCGACGCGAGCGCGCTGCTGTGCAACAGCGGCCGTGTGCTCGGGGACGCGTACTTCATCTTCTACAACAACCTCAAGAGCCCCGAGGGCTCCGTCGAACACACCGGGGACAACCTCACCGGCGAGGGTGACGGCGACGACGAGTCGATCATCATCGACCTCACCAAGGTGCCCGAGCGCGTGGACAAGATCGTCTTCCCGGTCTCGATCCACGAGGCGGATTCCCGCCGGCAGAGCTTCGGCCAGGTGAGCAACGCCTTCATCCGCGTGGTCAACATGGCGGACGACCAGGAACTGGCCCGCTACGACCTCACCGAGGACGCCTCCAGCGAGACCGCGATGATCTTCGGCGAGGTCTACCGCTACGGCGGCGAATGGAAGTTCCGTGCCGTAGGACAGGGGTACGCGTCGGGCCTCAGGGGCATCGCTCTAGACTTCGGGGTCAACGTTTCGTAAAGCCGTACAAGACGATGGGGTGCCAGTGGTTCTCAAAACCTTCGGCTGGTCGTTCGCAGTCACTGCGCTCGGTCTGGTCGCAGCGGTGTTCTACGGGGGGTGGACCGCTTTTGGGATCGTGGCGATCCTGTCGATCCTCGAAATCTCGCTGTCCTTCGACAACGCGGTGGTCAACGCCGGAATCCTGAAGAAGATGAATGCCTTCTGGCAGAAGATCTTCCTCACGATCGGTGTGCTCATCGCCGTGTTCGGCATGCGCCTGGTCTTCCCCGTCGTCATCGTGGCCGTCAGTGCCAAGATCGGGCCCATCGAGGCCGTCGATCTCGCGATGACCGACAAGGAGATGTACCAGCAGCTCGTGACGGACGCCCACCCGTCCATCGCCGCCTTCGGTGGCATGTTCCTGCTGATGATCTTCCTCGACTTCATCTTCGAGGACCGTGACATCAAGTGGCTCGCCTGGCTGGAGCGCCCGCTCGCCAAGCTCGGCAAGGTCGACATGCTCTCCGCGTGCATCGCGCTGATCGTCCTGGTCGTCGCCTCCATGACCGTCGGCGCCAACGCCCACCAGCACGGCGGCATGCACGTCGACAAGGCGCAGACCGTCCTGATGTCCGGCGTCCTCGGCCTGATCACGTACATGATCGTCGGCGGCCTCTCCGGCTACTTCGAGAACAAGCTGGAGGAAGAGGAGGAAGCCGAGCACGAGGCGGAGGAAGCGGCCAAGAAGAGCGGCAAGCCCGTCACGGCCGTCGCCATGGCCGGCAAGGCCGCCTTCTTCATGTTCCTCTACCTCGAAGTCCTCGACGCCTCCTTCTCCTTCGACGGGGTCATCGGCGCCTTCGCCGTCACCAACGACATCGTGCTCATGGCCCTGGGCCTCGGCATCGGTGCCATGTACGTCCGTTCGCTGACGGTCTACCTCGTCCGCGAGGGCACCCTGGACGACTACGTCTACCTGGAGCACGGCGCCCACTACGCGATCGGCGCCCTCGCGGTGCTCCTGCTGGTCACCATCCAGTACGAGATCCCCGAGGTCATCACCGGCAGCATCGGCGTCATCCTCATCGCCTGGTCCTTCTGGTCCTCGGTGCGACGCAACAAGCGCATGGAACTGGAGGGTTCCGCCGCCGAGGCATGACCTCGCCGGTAATGCGGAACGCTCTGGATGCGGGGCGGCCCAGTGGTCCACGGACCTGCGGGCCGCCCCGTTCGCATGTGCGGCCCGCACGTGCGGGAGGGGAAGAGGGGATCTGGGGGGAGTGGGGACATGGGGTTCTTCGACGGGATCAGGGGCGCCCGAGCCATGGGGTTCGACTCGGGCCACGCCTCGTCGAACGCGATCGAGCTGACCAGGAGGCAGCCCACGGTGTCGCTGACGCGCCAGCAGGCGGTGCACGGCAATCTGCGCGTGAACCTCTCCTGGCGGATGCGCACCTCCGACATCGGCGGCAGGTCGGGCCCGAGCGGCAGCCTGCTGCGGCATCCGTTCAAACTGTTCAAACCCGACATGGTGCAGGCCCACACCCAGGGCATGGTCAACGTCGACCTCGACATGGGCTGCCTGTACGAGCTGACCGACGGCACGCGGGGCGCCGTCCAGCCGCTCGGGAACCTGCTGGGAGACCTGAACGATCCCCCGTACGTGAAGCTCAGCGGCGACGACCGCTTCGGCTCCGCCTCCGGGGAGACGCTGTACATCAACCTCGACCACGCCGACAAGATCAAGCGCCTGCTGGTCTTCGTCTACATCTACGACCAGACGCCGGCCTTCGACCGGACGCACGCGCTGGTGACCCTCTACCCGGTCACCGGCCCGCGGATCGAGATCCCGCTGGACGAGCGGCAGCCGCAGGCCCGCTCCTGCGCCGTGGTCTCCCTGGAGAGCGTCAAGGGCGAGCTGATCGTGCGGCGCGAGGTGAAGTTCGTGTACGGGTTCCAGGCCGAGCTGGACCGCCTCTACGGGTGGGGGCTCCAGTGGGGCCGGGGCTACAAGAGCACCAAGGCCTGACCGGAGTGCCGGACGGAGCCCCGGACGGAGCCCCGGCCCGGGGCCCGGTCAGGGGCCCGCGGTCGGGGCCCCGGCGGGTTCGGCGGCGGGCGGCCGGCTGCGGGTTCGGCGGCGGGGTTCAGCGGCGGATGAACTGAGGGCCCTGCACCGGCAGCCGGAACGCCGGGTCGCCGCCCGGGGCCGGGACCGGGGCCGGGGAGACCGGCTGCGGGTACCCGTACGCGGGCTGCGCGGCCGGCGGGGCCTGCGTGGGCGGGGCGGCCGGCACCGGCGGAGCCAGCACCGGCGGGCGCATCGCGGCCGTCCGGTCGTCGCCGCCCGCCGCCGGGGTGGAGGCGGCGGAGGCCGCGTCGCCGGCGCCCTCACCGCCCTCGGCGGCGTTCTCGTCGACCGAGATGCCGTGGTCGGTGGCCAGGCCCACGAGCCCGTCGACGTAGCCCTCGCCCAGCGCGCGGAACTTCCACCCCTCGCCCCGGCGGTACAGCTCCCCGCACATCAGGGCCGTCTCGGCGCCCGTCTCGGGCCGCACGTCGAAGTGGGCCAGCGGCTCGGGGCCGCCGCCCGGGGTGGCGTCGTAGAGCAGGATCCGCAGGTCGCGCACCCGCTGGAAGGGCACGTCCTCGGCGGAGGCCACGACCAGGATCCGGTCCACGGCGGGGGTGACCGCACGCAGATCGGCCTGGACGGCGTCGGTGACCGCGTCGCCGACCTGCTTCTTCCCCAGCCGCCAGACGGCCCCGGACGGGTGACGGGGCTGGTTGTAGAACACGAAGTCCTCGTCCGAGCGCACGCGCCCGTCCGCGCCCACGAGCAGCGCCGAGGCGTCCACGTCCGGCACCTCGGGCCCCGTGGTCCAGCGCAGCACCGCCCGGACCGCCACGGGGGCCACCGGGATGTTCGAGCCCTTCTGCATCGCGTGCGTCATGCCCGTCATCCTGCCCTCCCGGGCCCGACCTGGACAATGCGGCCCCCCGTAGGGCCTTGTACGGAACGCGACCGCTGGGCATGGTGCGAGAGGGTTACCGGAACTTCATGTGTTTGAGGAACTCTTGACTCGTGTTCGTACGTACTATTACCGGCCACGCCAGTCGGGCCGCAGAGGCAGTACGGGGGAAGCACATGCGTCACTTCGGGCACATAACGCCCATGGCCCGCAAGGGCCTCTTCCACCAGGAGCCCATCGAGTTCTCCTCGGCCTCCCCCGCCGGGACGCTCGCCGCCGCCCTCGGCGCGACCCTCTACAGCCCCGCCACCCGGCCCGCCCTCGCCGCCGACATCCGCAAGCAGGCCGGCCGCGGAGTCGTCTCCATGGTCCTCTGCCTGGAGGATTCCATCAGCGACTCCGACGTCGTGGACGGCGAGGAGAACCTCGTCCGGCAGTTCGCGATCCTCGACGCCGAGAGCGAACGGGGCGCCGAGCCGCCGCTCCTGTTCATCCGCGTCCGCACCCCGGAACAGATCCCCGACCTGGTGCGCCGGCTCGGAGGTACGGTGCGACATCTGGCCGGATTCGTACTTCCGAAGTTCACCGAGAGTCGGGGAGTGGCCTTCCTCGACGCCGTCGCGGAGGCCGAGGCCCGGGCCGGACTGTCCCGGCTGTACGCGATGCCGGTCCTGGAGACCCCCGACCTCCTCCACCTCGAAACCCGCGTCGAGGCCCTCGCGGGCATCTCGCGCACCGTCAACCGCTACCGCGAGCGCGTCCTCGCCCTGCGCCTCGGCGTCACCGACTTCTGCTCCGTGTACGGCCTGCGCCGCACCCCCGACATGACCGCCTACGACGTCCAGATCGTCGCCGGCGTCATCGCCGACGTGGTCAACGTCCTCAGCCGCGCCGACGGCACCGGCTTCACCGTCACCGGCCCCGTCTGGGAGTACTTCCGCAGCCAGCAGCGACTCTTCAAGCCCCAGCTGCGCCGCAGCCCCTTCCTGGAGGAGGGCGTGGAGGAGCTGCGCACCGCCCTCATCGAGCACGACCTCGACGGGCTGCTGCGCGAGATCGAACTCGATCGGGCCAACGGGCTGCTGGGCAAGACCTGCATCCACCCGGCGCACGTCACGCCCGTGCACGCGCTGTCGGTGGTCTCCCACGAGGAGTTCAGCGACGCCCAGGACATCCTGCGGCCCGAGCGGCTCGGTGGTGGAGTGATGCGGTCGGCGTACACGAAC
Organism: Streptomyces sp. NPDC103540; assembly: GCF_055584445.1. Classification (NCBI taxonomy): domain Bacteria; kingdom Bacillati; phylum Actinomycetota; class Actinomycetes; order Kitasatosporales; family Streptomycetaceae; genus Streptomyces; species Streptomyces sp. NPDC103540. Next base: position 525,782 of record NZ_JBVJMA010000001.1, on the reverse strand, counting down.
AAGATGAACGAGGTGAAGCCCCACCGGGCCTGGGCCGAGCGCACCATGCTGCGCGCCGAGGTCTTCGGTGTGGCGAGGGAGGAGGTCGGCTTCGTCGACCTCCTGACGGCGGGACTCCAGGTGTGAGCCCGGACCACCGGGCCCCGCGGGTCCCCGCCGGAACGCTGAAGGAGACGGGAACGGCAGTGGAGAAGGCGCGGAACGACGAGACGACCGGCCCCGTGTGGTCGGGTGCCTGGGTCGCGGACCGGCTGGGCGTCGGCCTGCGGGACGCGGACGACCCCCGGGCACCCGGCGTTCCCGAGGCCCCCGATGTCCGTGGAGGCCCCGAGGCCCCGCGCCTGGAATCCCTCCTCGGGCTCGCCCTGCGGCGCAACCCCAAGCGGGCCCACCTGCTGGTCTCGCGGGTGCTGGGCAAGCATGTCCCGCAGTCGCCCGCCGTCGTCCACGCCGCCGGGTACGGCCTCGGCGAGCGCGTACGGGAGCTGCTCGGGGACGAGGGGGCCGCCTCGGCGGTGGTCCTGGGCTACGCCGAGACGGCGACCGGCCTCGGGCACTGCGTCGCCGACGGCCTGGGCGGCGCCCCCTACCTGCACTCCACGCGCCGCCCGGTGGCGGGCGTGGAGGCGGCCGGCGGCTTCGAGGAGTCCCACTCGCACGCCACCTCGCACCTGCTGCTGCCGCAGGACCCGCTCCTGCTGGCGGGCGACGGCCCGCTGGTCCTGGTCGACGACGAGTTCTCCACCGGCAACACCGTCCTGAACACCATCGCCGACCTGCACGCGCGCCACCCTCGCGGTCACTACGTCGTGGTCGCCCTCGTGGACATGCGGGGCCCGGCCGACCGCGACCGGCTGACCGCCTTCGCCGAGGGGCTGGGCGCGCGCGTGGACCTGATCGCGCTGGCCTCCGGCACGGTCTCCCTCCCCGAGGGAGTCCTGGCCAAGGGCCAGGCCCTGGTCGAGGAGTACGAGAGGTACGAGGCCGCCGCGGATGCGGACACGGACGCGGACGCGGATGCGGATGGGGATGGGGATGGGGACGCCGCCCCCGGCGCGGGCGGCCCGGGCGCCGACCGCCCCGGCGGCCGGTCCCCCCACGTCACCCGGATCCCGCTCGACTGGCCCGCCGGCGTGCCCGACGGGGGCCGGCACGGCTTCACCCCCGCGCACCGCACCGCCCTGGAGGCGGCCCTCCCGCACCTGGCCCGACAGCTCGCGGACGCGCTCGGCACGGCGCCCGGCCGGGTCCTCGTACTCGGCAACGAGGAGCTGATGTACGCGCCGCTGCGGCTCGCGCTCGCCCTGGAGGAGTCCGGGACGGCCGCCGAGGTGCGGTACTCGACCACGACCCGCTCGCCGGTGCTGGCCGTCGACGACCCCGGCTACGCCATCCGCACCCGCCTGGTCTTCCCCGCCCACGACGACCCGGCCGACGGCCCCGGCGACCGGTACGCGTACAACGTGCGCGGCGCCGGCTTCGACGCCGTCGTCGCCGTCGTCGACTCCACCGGCGACACCCCCGCCCTGCACACCGGCCTCCTGGCCGCGCTCGCCCCGCACGCGGGACGCGTCCTGCTGGCCGTCGTCCCCTCGTACACCCCGGACCGCACCCCCGGGCACGCCCCCGACCGGCAGGAGCCGATCATGCCCGAGCCCACCGCGCTCCCCGAACCCCTGCGCGGCCCGGCCTTCTCCTCGTACGCCCCCGAGGACGTCGGCTGGCTCCTCCAGGACCTCTCCGGGGTGGAACTGGAGGCGCCGACCGAGGAACGCGAGGAGGCCATCCAGGCGGGCGGCGCCCACTACGCCGAATCCCTGCCCGTCGAGTACCAGCCCTCCGACGCCTACCAGGCCCTGTACCGCAGCGCCCTCGACGCCTCCGCCGCCCGCATCGCCCGCGCCGTCGGCACCGTCACCGAGACCGTCCTCGCCGAACGCTCCCCGGCCCCCGTCCTGGTCTCCCTGGCCCGCGCCGGCACCCCCGTCGGCGTCCTCATGCGGCGCTGGGCACGGGACCGGCACGGCCTGGACCTGCCGCACTACGCCGTCTCGATCGTGCGCGGCCGGGGCATCGACGCCAACGCCCTGCGCTGGCTGGCCGCCCACCACGACCCGGCCGACATCGTCTTCGTCGACGGCTGGACCGGCAAGGGCGCCATCACCCGCGAGCTGCGCGAGGCGCTCGCGGAGTTCGAGGGCTTCGACCCGGAGATCGTGGTCCTCGCCGACCCCGGCTCCTGCGTGAAGACGTACGGCACCCGCGAGGACTTCCTGATCCCCTCCGCCTGCCTGAACTCCACCGTCTCCGGCCTCGTCTCGCGCACCGTCCTGCGGGCCGACCTCGTCGGGCCCGCCGACTTCCACGGCGCGAAGTTCTATCGGGAGCTGGCCGGCGCCGACGTCTCCACCGACTTCGTCGACGCCGTCGCCGCCCGCTTCGAGGAGGTCGCCGAGGCCGTCGCCGAAGAGGTCAAGGAACTCCTCGCCGCCGACCGCACCCCCACCTGGGTGGGATGGGCGGCCGTCGAACGCATCAGCGAGGAGTACGGCATCCACGACGTGAACCTCGTCAAGCCCGGCGTCGGCGAGACCACCCGCGTGCTGCTGCGCCGCGTACCGTGGAAGATCCTGGCCCGTCGCGGAGCCGGCCCCGACCTGGACCACGTACGCCTGCTCGCCGAGCAGCGCGGGGTGCCGGTCGAGGAGGTCGACGGGCTGCCCTACACCTGCGTAGGACTCATACACCCCCGCTACACGCGCGGCGCCACGGGCGCCGACGGAAAGGCAGTGGCCGCCAAGTGACCGTCCTCGTAGCCAGCGACCTCGACCGCACGCTCATCTACTCGGCCGCCGCCCTCGGCCTGACCATGCCCGACGCACAGGCCCCCCGCCTGCTGTGCGTCGAGGTGCACGAGAGCAAGCCGCTGTCGTACATGACGGAGACGGCGGCCGGACTGCTCGCGGAGCTGAGCGCCGACCCGTCGGTGGTCTTCGTCCCGACCACGACGCGCACCCGCAAGCAGTACCAGCGGATCCGCTTCCCCGGCCGGCCCGCCCCCTACGCGATCTGCGCCAACGGCGGCCAGCTCCTCGTGGACGGGGTCCCGGACCGGGACTGGCGCCGGACCGTCGCCGCGCGGCTCGCCCGCGAGTGCGCCCCGCTGGAGGAGGTGCACCGGCACCTGCTCGCCGTGTCCGACCCGGCGTGGCTGCGCAAGACGCGCGTGGCGGAGGACCTCTTCGCGTACCTCGTCGTCGAGCGGCCCCTGGTCCCCGAGGAATGGCTCAAGGGCCTCGACGGGTGGGCCGGGGAGCGGGGCTGGACCGTCTCCCTCCAGGGCCGCAAGATCTACGCCGTACCCCGCCCGCTGACCAAGAGCGCCGCCATGCGCGAGGTCGCCCGACGCACGGGGGCCACGACCACCCTGGCCGCCGGCGACTCCCTCCTGGACGCCGACCTGCTGCTGGCGGCCGACCGGGCGTGGCGCCCGGGCCACGGGGAACTCGCGGACGCCGGCTGGACGGCGCCGTCGGTGACCGCGCTGGAGGAGACCGGAGTCGTGGCGGGCGAGCGAATCATCCGCGCTTTCGGGGAAGCGGTTGCCACACTGGCCGCATGACCAAGGGCAACAGCACCAAGATCACTGACGAGCTCTACGCCTACGTGCTCGCACACAACCCCCCGCTGGACGAGTTCCAGCGGGGGTTGGTCGAGACGACGTGGGAGAGGTTCCCCGACCGGGCGATGATGCAGTCGGCGCACGAACAGGGCCCCCTGCTGGCCTTCCTGGTCCGCCTCACGGGAGCCCGACACATCGTCGAGGTGGGCACCTTCACCGGCTTCTCCGCCCTGTCCATGGCCCAGGCCCTGCCCGCGGACGGACGCCTCATCGCCTGCGACGTCTCGGAGGAGTGGACGGCGTACGGGCGCGAGGCCTGGAAGGCCGCCGGCGTCGCCGACCGCATCGACCTGCGCATCGGCCGGGCCCTGGACACCCTGCGCGCCATGCCCGCCGAGCCCCACATCGACCTCGCCTACATCGACGCCGACAAGGAGAGCCAGATCCTCTACTGGGAGGAACTGGTCCCCCGGATGCGGCCGGGCGCCCTGATCGTCACCGACAACACCCTCTTCCACGGCACGGTCCTCGACGAGTCCCCCGACAGCCGGGGCGCGAGCGTGCGGGCCTTCAACGACCACGTCGACGCCGACCCGCGGACGGAGTCGGTCCTCCTGGCGATCTCGGACGGACTCACGCTCTCGCGCAAACGCTGACCGGCCGTTGACCGGCGGCACCGGCCGTTGACCGGCGGCACCGGCCGTTGACCGGCGGTACCGGCCCGCGGCCGCGGGCCGGCCGGCCGGCGCTTGTTCGACGGCCTAGCCGCAGGCACCTCCGCCGCAGCAACCGCCCCCGCCGCCCCCGCCCATCGGCCGGGCCGGCGCGGGCCCCGCGCCCGACCCGCCGACGGCGACCGCCGACAGCAGCTTGACGGTGTCGGCGTGCCCGGCGGGGCAGTCGGCGGGAGCGGAGGACTCGGCCATCGGACGACTGACCTCGAAGGTGTCGTCGCAGGTCCGGCAGCGGAATTCGTAACGAGGCATGCCGCCAAGACTAAGAGGAACGGGCGTCGGCAGGAAGCACCCGACCCCGCGCCCGCTGCTCACGGGCCGCCTCCTCGGGGTGACGGGCACGCCAGTACGGATTGTCGTGCGGCAGGGCGCTGCCGACCCTCCCGTACATCCCGAACCACATCAGCATCACGCCGACGACGAAACTGAACAGCACGTTCTGGATCCTGAACGCCAGGAAGTTCAGGCCCGTGTCCAACAGCGCCAGGTTCACGAAGCCGCTCGCGATGAACAGCACGCCCAGCACGATGTTCAACGTCGAGGCGAAGGTCCCTCCCACCAGCATCCCGGCGAAGAGCAGCCCACCGATGCAGATCGACAGGACGCTCAACGCGCCGTTGGTGTTCAGCGCCAGCACCGTGTCGCCGCCCGTGTCGAAGAAACCGATCCGGTCCACCAACCCCAGGATCCCGAAGACCACCAGCAGCAGACCCGTCAGACCCGCCCCCACCCGATACACCTTGCTGAGCTTGTGGTCGGTCGGCAGGTGCTCGTCGAGCCGCGCGTTGACGGGGTGCAGGGCACGATTGACCCGCCGCGCGATGACCTGGCGGGCCGGGGGCGCGGGCGCCGCGCCGCCCTCGTGGGGCACGTACGGCGCGTAATGCTCATGGGGCTCCGTGCAGCCGTACGCGGCGTGAGGCGCATAGGACCCCTGGGACGTGTGGACGGTATGGGCAGCCATGGTGCCCTCCTCTGCTCCGTTCCCGGCACCTTCCAGCATCCGCCCATACCGCCCGAAACGCCACGACGGGCGCCCGGCCGGGGCCCCTGGCCGACGGGCCCCTGGCCGACGGGCGCCGGTCGACCGCTGCCCGGATCGGCGTCGGCCCGGATCGGCCCAGGCCCGGATCGGCCGCTGCCCGAACCGGCGCCGGCCCGGATCAGCCCTGGCCGCGCTCCGCCCGGATGCCGTCCACCACCCGGTGCACCGCATCCCGCACGTCCGCCATCTCCAGCAGGAACGCCCAGTAGTCCGGATGCCGCCCCTCCAACCCCGCCACCGCCCGCTCCACCCGGGCCACCGCCTCGTCCAACGGACGCGCGTGCCGCTGCTCCGGCACACTGCGGCCCGCCATCGCCAGCCGCTGCGCGTCCCGGATCGCGAACCGGGTCCGCTCCACCTCCACCTTCGGATCCCGCGCCACCGCCTCCAGACGCGTCAGCCGGTCCTGCGCCGCCGACACCGCCTCGTCGGTCGCCTCCAGCGCGTCCCGCACCTCCTCGACGAGCGCCCCCACATCGGCCCAGCGCTGCTCCTCACGCGCCCGACCCGCCTCCCGCAACCGCTCCTCGGCCCGCGCCACGTCCCGCACCGCCTCCTGCGGAACCTGCTGGAGGTCCTGCCAACACGCCGCACTGAACCGCCGACGCAACTCGCTGAGCACCGGATCCACCCGGTCCGCCCGATTGCGCAGGGCCTGCGCCCGGGTCCGCAGGCTCACCAGCCGCCGGTCGACCTCCGCCGCCCGCTCCGGAAGCCGCGCCGCCTCGGCCCGTACGGCCTCCGCGTCCCGCAGGATCCGATCCGCGCGCTGCACCGTCTCCTGCACCCCGTGCCGCGCAGCGCCCTGGTTCAGCTTCGTCAGCTCCGGCCCCAACGCCGCCAGCCGCGCCGCCAGATCGTCGGCCCGAAAACCCCGCGCCCGCGCCGCGTCCAACGCGTCACTCGCCGCCAACAGCGCCGCCCGCGCCCGCTCCCGCGCCGGCGCGACCCGCGCCAGCTGGGTCTCCGCCTTGTCCAGCAACGGCTGCAACCCCTGCGCGAACCGCTCCAGCTCCCCCTGGACCCGTACCAGCTCGTCCTTGGCGCGCGTCAACTGCTGCCGGGCCTGCGAGGCCGCCGAACCCTCCAGATCGACCCGGTCCAGGTCGTGGGCGTCGACCGCCTCGATGTACACGTGGCTGACCTCGTCGATGCGCCGGCCGAGCGCCGCGAACCCCTCGGTCGCCTCCCGCGCGGCGGGAGACCCGTCCGCGGCGGCGATGGTCTCGATGGAGATCCGCAGGTCCCGCTGGGCCGTGTCCAACGCGTAGAACGCCGCCGCGGCGGCATCCTTCGCCGCCTGCGCGTCGGCCCTTCGACTCTCGTCCCGCCCCCCGAACCACCGCCGGGATGCCGTCGTCACAATCCCACTCCCGTGCCGTGTCCGCCATGCCCCGATCCATTCTCCCCCACGGGAACGCGTTTGCGTGGGGAGTGCGCACGCCATGTAGGCTGTCCACTCGTCCACGGGTGCGTAGCTCAGGGGTAGAGCGCTGCTCTTACAAAGCAGATGTCGGCGGTTCGAAACCGTCCGCGCCCACCAGTGCGAAGGCCCCCAACCGATCTTGGTTGGGGGCCTTTCGCGTGCGGGTCCGACGGCAACGGGGTCGTGGAACCGGGTGGGTCGGGGTGGGGTCAGGCGTTGGGGCGCTTGCCGTGGTTGGCCTTCTTCTTCTTGCGGGCGCGACGCTTGTTTCCTCGCTTGGCCATGGTGCGTACTCCCTTATCCCGGATAATTCGGGTCTTCGTCAGTCTAGGTTCCGGTCCACGGCCCCGCATCAGAGTGCGGTTGTTCGGGTGACGGGGCGGGGATGTCCCTCCTGGGGGTGGTCCGGGTGGTCGCGGTCGGGGAGTGGGTCTTCGGAGTCGGGGCGGGAGTGGCGGCCGCCGCGCTGGTGGGCGCCGAGTGGTTGCGGGGGAACCGGTTCGAGCGGCGCCGCGACGAGGAGCGGGCGCGGCTGCTGGAGGGCGTCACCGCCCCGGGCACCCCGGCCGGACCGCAACCGGCCGACCCCCGGTTCGTGGACGCCGGCACGCACGGCGCCGAGGACTCCGTACTCGGCGACCGGCGCGACGAGTTCACCCCGATCCTCGTCGAGTACTACGCCTACGGACTCGCCCAGGCCCGCAGCAGCTTCGCGACCAGCCAACGCTTCGCCGGGGTCGGCGCGGCCATCCTGCTCTTCGGGGTCGCCCTCGCCGTGTGGAAGGCCGAGAGCGCGGGCGACGTGTACGTCGGGGTCGTGACCAGCTCCGTCGGCCTGGTCGTCACCCTCGTCGGGCAACTGTTCCACCGGCGGGCCGACGTCGCCCTGCGGCACATGGCGGCCCAGACCGCCGCCCTGCGCGAGGACCGGCGGGCTGCCGAGAACACCCAGCAGGCGATCGGCCTGCTGGACGAGATCGCCGATCCGGCGCTCAGGGGCCGCTTGCAGGCCGGGCTGATTCTCAAGCTTTCCGGGGCCGAGCTGCCGTCCGCCGCGCCATAGTGGAGGCATGTGCCGTTCCATTAAGACGCTGCGCCCGCCCGCGATCCCGGAGAAGGCCACCGAGGAGGAGATCCGCGCGGCCGCGCTCCAGTACGTACGCAAGGTGTCCGGCTTCCGGGCCCCCGCCGCGCACAACCAGGAGGTGTTCGAGGCGGCGGTCGACGCCGTCGCCGAGGCCACCCGGCTCCTGCTCGACGGGGTCCAGGTGCGCGGGCAGCGGGCCCCCGCCGCCTCCTGACCGCGACCCGGCGGGGGGCGGGGAGCACGCGTCTCCTCGCCCCCCGCGGGCCGGCGCCGTCAGCGGGTCGCCGCGGTGCGGCGGCGCAGGACCCACGCGCCGGTGCCGAGGGCGCCGGCCGCGAGCACGCCGCCGAGCGCGATCTGCCCCGGGCTCATCGAGTCGACGCTGCCGCCGAGACCGCCGCGCGCCGCGCCCGGTGACACCTGGAGGGAGACGGTGACCCGCTGCCCGCCGGCGACGCCGCACTCGAAGGTGACGGGGTGCGTGCCGGTGGTGGCGTTGCGGGAGACGGTGGCGGTTCCGTAGAGGTTGGTCGCCTCCAGGTTGCCCGGGGTCAGCCAGACGTCGCCGAAAAGGGTGGAGGAGGCCTTGCCGGTCTTCGTTCCGCAGCCCGCGATGTTGAGGCTGACCCGGCCTCCGGGGGCGACGGTGCCGGGGGAGACGGAAGCGGACGGGGCGGCGGAGGCCAGGGTGGCGGGGGTGACGGCCGCGACGACGAGTGTCGCGGCGGCGATCCCCGTCAGGCGGTGCCGGTAGCGCGTGGGGGACATGGAGAGAACTCCTCGGGCTCCTCGAAACGACGCGGCCAGGGCACGGATGTGACGCGGATTCGGTTGCGCGCCGTGCCTAGGACGCTAGAAGCCACGCCGCCGGGCGGCGATCGGTGCCGGGTGAACGGGTGACGGCGATGACCCACCCGGGCGACGTGCGGCGTCCGCCGGGCGTGGCGGCCGGTGATCCGGGGCGGGCGGGGCCCCCTCACCGCTCGGCGCCGACGGCCGTCCGGTGCGCCCGCGCTTCCCCCTTACGCCCACCCGGGCGCGGGGTACGGGTGGCCCGACCGGCGGGGTGGCTCAGGTCGCAGGGGTGGCGGCGGGGGGAGGGGGGCGACGGATGACGAAGGCCGCGAGGGAGCCCGCCGCGAACAGCGCGATCAGCGAGACGACCGGGCCCAGCCAGGTCGCCCCCAGCCACTGGGTGCCGAAGTAGCCCAGGGCCACGCTGTAGCCCGCCCACGTGATCCCGGCCAGGACCGACCAGGGCAGGAACTCCCGCACCTTCCGACGCGTCCTGCCCGCCCCCAGCGACACCACCGAACGGCCGGCCGGGGCGAAGCGGGCCAGCACGACGAGGGCGCCGCCGCCGCGGGCCAGTGCCGTACCGAGGCGGTCGTGGGCCCGCGTCAGACGGCGCGAACGGGCCACGACCCGGTCCAGCCGGACGCTGCCGCGCCGCGCGAGCCGGTACGCCGCCATGTCGCCCAACACCGAGGAGGTCGCGGCGACGAGCAGCAGCGTCGCGACGTCCGGCACCGGCGCGGACGTCCCGGCGCCGGCGGCCGCCGTCGCAGCGGCGGTGATCACCAGGACGCCGCTGGGCAGCACCGGCAGGAAGACGTCGAGCAGGATGGACAGCGCCACCACGGCGTAGATCCAGGGGCTCGCGGTCAGCGACCCCAGAGTCTCAAGCAAGGCGGGACTCCCCGGTCCGAAGCGCCGCGTGGTCGCGGGGGAGCGGCAGGGGCGGCTTGACAGCCATACAGCGTACGCCCGGCGGCATCACCCCGGCCCCCCGCCCCCGCCCTCCCCCCCCGCCCCGTCCCGTCCCCCCGCCCCGCCCTCCCCTTCCCCCCGCTCCGCCTGGATTCGGTTTCGGCCCGGCGCTCCGGCGCTCGGCTCTCCGCCGTTCCCGCCCGGGCCGGTTTACTCCGGGGCGGTCAGGTCGCGGTCCAGGACCGTGACCAGCCGGGTGGTCGAGCCGCGGCGGCGGGCCTGGTCCAGGTGCAGTCGGGCGGTGCGGCCCGCCAGCGCCAGCGTCATCAGCTGGTTGCCGAACCACGGGCCGCCCGAGCGCCGCCAGCTCAGGGGCGGCCGGCCCGTCCGCCCGTGCCGTGAGAAGCCGCGCCCCAGCCAGCGGCCCAGCCGCGACCACCCCAGCCGGAAGCCCCACTTGACCGCCAGGTGGATGGAGTTGTGCACCGGGGAACAGGTCAGCTGGAACACCCGGGCCGTGCTCGGTATTCGAGGCTCGGCGACGTACGCGTGGTGCACGTCCCCCGACAGGACGCAGACCGTCGCGGGCGCTCTGGGGCCCGTACCCACCTCCTCGATCAGGTCGCTGAGCGCCGCGAACGAGGCCGGGAACGCCGCCCAGTGCTCCAGATCGCTGCGTCGGCGCAGGTCCTCGCCGATCCGTGCCCACCGGGGCCCCCGATCCCCCCGGCACAGGGCGGCGTTCCACACTTCCGCGTCGTGGATCAGCGGGGGCATCAGCCACGGCAGGGAGGACCCGATCAGCAGGTGGTCGTATCCGCCGTGTCCCTCCAGCGCGTTCTCCCGGAGCCACTGCCGCTCGGCCGGGTCGAGCATGGCCCGGTCGTCCTCGTCGAGCACCCGGGCGGCCCGGGTGTCCACCATCAGCAGCCGCGAGCGCCCGAAGTCGCGCCGGTAGCTCCAGCGCACGCAGCCGGGGTCGGCGTCCGCCGCGGCGGCGAAGGCCCGCAGCGCGTCCGTGCCGTCCGGGGTGGCGCGGACCGAGGCGTACAGGGCGTCCCGGTCGAGTTCGGCGGGGGAGAGGTTGCCCAGGTGCTGGTACACCCAGTACGTCATCAGCCCGCTGAGGATCCGCTCCGGCCACCACGGCGTCGCCCGCATCTCGGCGAGCCAGGCGGCGCTGGTGTTCCAGTCGTCTATGACGTCGTGGTCGTCGAACATGTGCAGGCTCGGCACGGTCGACAGCAGCCAGCGGATCTCGGGGTCGAGCCAGGACTCGTAGTAGAGCCGGGTGTACTCCTCGTAGTCCCCGACCTGTGCGCCGGGGGCCTCACGAAGGTCCCGGCGGGCCGCGAGCCACTGCCGGGTCTCGCGGGACAGCTGGTCGGCGTAGACCTGGTCGCCGAGGAGCAGCAGGACGTCCGGGCGGGTGGCGTCCGGTGCGGAGGCGAGCCGTGCGGCGAGGGTGTCCAGGGCGTCGGCGCCGTGGGGTCCGCGGCGGTCGGCGGGGGGCGCGGCCTGCCGGCAGGAGCCGAAGGTGATGCGCAGCTCGGGCGTCGGCCGGCCGGGGCCGCCCACCGCCGGGGTGGTGATCGTGCTGGGCGGGAAGCGGCCGTCGACGGCGGGCCAGACCGGCAGCCCGTCGAGGAACACCTCGTAGGCCGTGGTCGTGCCCGCCGTCAGGCCCGTGACCGGTATCAGCGCGTAGTGGTGTCCGGCGATCTGGAAGGTGCGGGCGCTGCCGCCCGCGCCGTCGGCGCAGCGCACTTCCGCCGTGCACGGGCGGTCGGCCTCCACCCACACGGTGGCGCTGTCGCCCGTGTTCCAGTCGACGTAGCGCAGCAGTGGCCCAAGCCGCAATCCGGCCATCCAACTCCCCCTCCTCGGCAGCCCTTTCGATCACGGTACGGGGTGGGAGGGGGCCCTGGCCTCCCCCTGGCGGGGGAGAGGGAGGGGTGAATGCGGGAAGTCGGGGTCAGCAGCCGTTCAGGACGTTGACCAGGGCCGTCTTCTCACCGGAGTCCATGGTCAGACCGTAGTACTGCTTCACCTCGACCCACATGCGGGCGTACGTGCAGCGGTAGGCGGTGCGCGAGGGCAGCCACTTGCCGGGGTCGAGGTCGCCCTTGGCCTGGTTGACGTTGTCGGTGACGGCTATGAGCTGCGGCCGGGTGAGGTCGTTGGCGAGTTGCCGGCGGCGTTCGGTGGTCCAGGAGGAGGCGCCGGAGCGCCAGGCCTCGGCGAGCGGGACGACGTGGTCGATGTCGACGTCGGAGGCGGCGGTCCAGGTGGCGCCGTCGTACTCGGAGTACCAGCTGCCGCCGGTGGCGGCGCAGGCGGAGTCGGTGACGACGTTCACTCCGTCCCGCTTGAGGACGGTCTCGCGGGTGTTGCAGGTGCCGGAGACGGTGCCCCAGTGCGGGAAGAGGGTGCGGCTGTAGCCGCTGAGGGAGCCCTCGGTGGTCGGCGTGACGGTGGCCAGGTAGGAGCGGGCGGCCGCCGCGCTGATCGGGGCGGGCGGGGAGGCGAGGGCGGAGGGGGCGTTGACGAGCGTGGTGAGGGAGGCGAGTGCCACGGCGGAGGCGAGGACGCCGGCGCGGACCGTTCGACGCGCGTAGACGTGGGGCGTGCGGGTGGGCGTGAGGGCCATGAGGGCTCCCTGGTGCGGGGGGTGGTGGCCGTTCGACCCCTGGCGGGTCGCGGCCATGGTGGCGGCGCCGGATGTCGGGGGGACGGGCGCCAGGTGAAAGGTTGCCGACATGGGCACGTCACATCAAGGCGTCCAACGTCCGGGAATCAAGCGGAAGTTGAGATTCCCCACACATCTGGGCGTCCCGAAGGGGGCGGGTCGGGGTCAACCTCGCATACCGGGCGGGTTCGGGGTGCGGGAGTCGTCACGTACCCTGGACGGAGCAGAAGGGGAGTAGCTCTTCGCCGGACCGTCGACATACTGCTGGGTCACACCAGCCGGCGCCCGGAGGCGAACCGCGTGAGCGGGCCGCCAGCGAGACCTTCGGCCGCAGTGTCCTGTCCGTGTGGCGCGCGTGATCGCGTCGCGCGTTTCCACCCCCAGGGCGCCGCCGTGCCGAAGCGACCCCTGAAACACCCCAGGTCTCTCGGTTCGACGGCGTCCTGCCCGACCGATCGAGGTTTCACTCCGTGTTCAGCTTCACCGTCATGGCCATCGCCTTCGGCGTCGTCTTCCTCGCCGAACTCCCCGACAAGACGGCCCTCGCCGGTCTGATGCTCGGCACCCGCTACCGCGCCTCGTACGTCTTCGCGGGCGTCGCCGCCGCCTTCGCCGTGCACGTCGCGCTCGCCATCGCCGCCGGCAGCGTGCTCACGCTCCTGCCCCACCGGCTGGTCCAGGCCGTCGTCGGACTGCTCTTCCTCGCGGGCGCGGCGATGCTGCTCCTGAAGAAGAGCGACGACGAGGAGGAGGTCAAGCCGCCCGCCGACCAGTCCTTCTGGAAGGTCTCCGGGGCGGGCTTCATGCTGATCCTGGTCGCCGAGTTCGGCGACCTGACCCAGATCATGACCGCGAACCTCGCCGCGCGCTACGACGACCCCGTCTCCGTCGGCCTCGGCGCCGTACTGGCCCTGTGGGCGGTCGCGGGCATCGGCATCCTGGGCGGTCGCACGCTCATGAAGTACGTGCCGCTGAAGCTCATCACCAAGATCGCCGCCGGCGTCATGGCGGCCCTCGCCGTCTTCTCGCTCTACGAGGCCATCGCGGGCTGACCGCGGTCGCGGGACGGGGGCCGGGCCGCCGCGCGGGTCGGGAATCCCCTTGCGGGCACCCCGGGCCCGCGGGGCACGCTCGCGGGCGTGAACACCTCCGACACCGGGCTCGAACCCGGCTCCGACCGGCGCTTCGGCTGGTCCAACATGTTCGTCGCCCCGGCGCGCGACGCCCGCTCCGACGGCGGCTTCCGGGGCGAGCGCGCCATCCTCGCCGGGTACCTGCGCGACCAGCGCCTGACGCTGGAGCTCAAGTGCGAGGGCCTGGACGCCGAAGCGATGGCCCGCCGGTCCGTGGCACCGTCGAACCTCTCGCTGCTGGGCCTCGTACGTCACCTCGCGGGAGTGGAGCAGAAGTGGTTCCGGCAGGTCATGGCGGGCGAGGAGATCGCCCGCCACTACCGCTCGGCAGAGGACCCGGAAGGGGAGTTCACCGGCGCCCTGCCCGACCCGGCCGTCGTCGCGGATGCCTGGGCCACCTGGCGGGCGGAGATCGCCTTCGCGGAGCGGCTGGTGGAGGAGGCGCCCGAACTCGGGATCACCGGGAACGCCGGCGGGGAGCCGATGGAGCCGATGGAGCCGCGGGAGGTGCTGGTGCACATGATCGAGGAGTACGCCCGCCACAACGGTCACGCGGACTTCCTGCGCGAGCGCGTCGACGGACGCGTGGGCCAGTAGCCGCAGCCGGCGGGCCCCCCGCGCGGCCCGTGCCCCACGCGCCACCGTGCCCCACGCGCCACCGTGCCCCGGCGGCACGGGGGCCGACCGGGGCACGGGGCGGTACGGGGTGCGCGGCGCGCGGGGCGGCGTCGGGGGAACGGGGGCTCCGGGGCGTGCGCGTACGGCGGGACGCGGGGCGGCCGCCGCGCGGCGGCCCGCGGGCCCCGATCGGTTACGCGGCCGGGGCGGTGAGCGTCAGGCGGATCGTGCCGTCGGCCTCGGCGTCGACGCGGACCGAGGTCAGGTCGAGGACGTGCGCCGTCGGGCCGTGCTCGGCGGCGCGGGGCCCTATGCCGATCACGCGCATCCCGGCGGCCAGGCCCGCGGCGATGCCCGCGCCGGAGTCCTCGAAGACCAGGCAGTCGGCCGGGTCGAAGCCCAGCTCGGCGGCGCCCTTGAGGAAGCCCTCCGGGTCCGGCTTGCTGGCCCCGACGGACTCGGCGGTCACCCGCACGTCCGGCATGGGGAGCGCGGCGGCCGTCATCCGGGCCGCGGCCAGCGCCGCGTCGGCGGAGGTGACCAGCGCGTGCGGGAGGTCGGCGATGGCGGCCATGAACGCGGGTGCGCCCCCGACGGGGACCACGCCCTCGGTGTCGGCGGTCTCGCGGGCGAGCATCACGGCGTTCTCGGCGTGGTTGAGCTCCATCGGACGCTCGGGCAACAGGATCGCCATCGTGGCGTAGCCCTGGCGGCCGTGGACCACCTTGAGGGCCTCCCGGGGATCCAGCCCGTGGGAGACGGCCCACTCGCGCCAGCAGCGTTCGACCACCGCGTCGGAGTTGACGATGGTGCCGTCCATGTCCAGGAGCAGGGCCTTGGCGGTGAGGACGACGGGGGCGGATGCGGTGGTGCCGGCAGACATCGGCGGGGCTCCAGACGGGCGGGAAAAGAGAACAAGTGGTTCCGTCCACCGGTCAGGGAGTGCGGACGGAACCACTTTGTTCCTTCACGATACAAAACCCGGGGCGGTTCGCGCCACCGAGCGGCGAGTGACGTGTGACTCCATCCGCCCGATCCGTCCCCGTCTCCGTCCCCGTCCCCGTTCCTCCGGTCCTAGCCCTCCAGGGCGCGCCGGGTCGCCGGGCCGTAGACGCCCCACGGGTCCTCGTAGGTCCCGCTTTCGAGCTGGAAGTTCTCCACGGCGCTCTGGGTGGAGCGGCCGAACCGGCCGTCCTGCCGGCCCCGGTACAGGCCCTGGTCCGCCAGCAGTCGCTGGAGCTTTTGGACCTCCGCGCCGGAATCCCCGTAGCGCAGCGTCGGCGCCGGGGCGGGCGCCGGGGGCGGCGGCTTGGGGGAGGCCGACCGGCTGGGACTCGCCGACCGGCTCGGAGAGGGCGCGGCCGAGGAGCGGGAGGCGCTCGCGGAGGCGGACGGCGAGGCGGAACGGGAGGCGGAGGCGGACGCGGACGCCGTCGCGCTCGTGGACGCGCTCGGCGAGGGGGCCTCGCTCGACTCGGACGGGGACTCGGAACCCGCCGGTGCGGCGGCGGGCGCGGAGGCCTTGGTGTCGACCATGGCGGTGTCGCTCGCCCCCGAACCGGAGAAGAGCCCCAGCCCGAACGCGGCCGCCGCCGCGGCCACCACGACCGCCGCCGCGGCGCCCAGCGCCACCGCGGGCACCCGCCGCCGCTTCCCCGCGCCGGCTGCCGCGCCCGCGCCGCCCGCGCCGACCGGAGGAGCCGGGTACGCCTGCGGGGGCACGGCCCGCAGCCGCACCGTCCGGTCCGCCGCCGGCGGTACGGGTACGGGTATCCCGTACGCGGGCGTGTCCGGCCCGCCGGGCCCCACCGGGCCGCCGTGGGCGGGCGTCGGGTGCGGGCCCGCGACGGGGGCGGGACCGGCCGCCGGCACCACCGGCAGGACGGTCGTCGCCTCCTCAGGAGCCCCGTCCGGGGCCCCCGGCCCGCCGCCCACCCGGTCGTCGACCGGATACGGCGAGGCCCCGGGCGCGGGCGGGAAGCCTTCCGGAGTCGGGCCCGTCGTACCCCCCGGGGCTTCGCCCGGGAAACCCGCCGACGCGGCGGCGGCATCCCCGGCGGGCGCGGAGGGGAGGTCCGCCGGGCGGCCGGTCCCACCCGCGACGGCGAACCCCGACGCGGACCCGGACAGGGAGCCGGGCGCGGACCCGGACCCGGGCGCGGAGCCGGACCCCGGCGCGGACCCGGGCAGGGAGCCGGACGCGGAGCCGGACGCGGAGCCGGACCCCGGCACGGAGCCCGCCCCGGCCCCCGGCGTGGACGGCCCGGACACCGGTGCCGAGCCGGGCGGGGGCACGGGTCCGGGAGCGGGTACGGAGGCCGGCGCGGCGCCGGGCCCGAAGCCCGGCGCGGTCTGCGGTACGGAGCCGGGAACGGGCGCCGCCCCGGGCCCCGGCACGGAGTCGAACGCGGGCACCGGTCCGGGCACGGACCCGGGCAGGGAGGCGGAGGGGGGAGCCTGCGCGGGGATGTCGGCCGGGGTGCCGGGCGCCGGACCGCTCGGGAACGGGCCCGGCGCGGTGCCTCCCGGGAAGCCCGCCGGGGGCTGCGCCGGGGGCGGGGCCACCGCGCCCAGCACCGGCTGCGGGGAGGGCTCCGGGGTCGTCCCCTGGTCCGGGTGGGGCATCGCCACGTACGGGCGAATGCGCAGCGGGTTGAACCCCACGCCCGGCGTGCACGCGCAGTCGGTGTCCGCGACACCGCAATCTGGACAGCGCTCAGCGCTCACTGGAATCCCCTCCCTGGGCAATGCCTGCGATTATGCAGACCCCTCACGCCCCACCCAACCCCGTCCGAGAGGCCATAACGGGACACACCGCTCAGGATGGAGATGTTGATCCCGCCGGAGGCCCGAGGAGGAGTCGATGGCTCAGGATGTGACCGCTTCGTCCGTGGAGCCCGGCCCCCGCGCCGAGCGCGCCTCCCGTGAGGTGCTCGTCTCGATCGGGGCCCTGTTGCTGGGCCTGCTCATCTCCTCCCTCGACCAGACGATCGTCTCCACCGCCCTGCCCACGATCGTCAGCGAACTTGGCGGCATGTCCCACCTGTCCTGGGTGGTCACCGCCTACATGCTGGCCTCCACCGCCGCCACCCCGCTGTGGGGCAAGCTCGGCGACCAGTACGGGCGCAAGAAGCTCTTCCAGTCCGCCATCGTGATCTTCCTGATCGGTTCCGTGCTGTGCGGCCTGGCCCAGAACATGCCGCAGCTGATCGCCTTCCGCGCCGTCCAGGGCCTGGGCGGCGGCGGACTGATGGTGCTGTCGATGGCGATCGTCGGCGACATCGTCCCGCCCCGCGAGCGCGGCCGCTACCAGGGCCTGTTCGGCGCCGTGTTCGGTGCGACGAGCGTCCTCGGCCCCCTGCTGGGCGGCCTGTTCGTCGACCACCTCTCCTGGCGCTGGGTCTTCTACATCAACCTCCCCATCGGTCTGATCGCGCTCGCCGTCATCGCCGCCGCCCTGCGCATCCCGTCCCGCTCCGAGCCCCACACCATCGACTACCTCGGCACGTTCCTCATCGCCTCCGTCGCCACCTGTCTCGTCCTCGTCGCCTCCCTCGGCGGCACCACCTGGGCCTGGGGATCGCCGCAGGTCATCACGCTCGCCGTGCTCGCCGTGCTCCTCCTCGTCGCCTTCCTGCGGGTCGAACGGCGGGCCGCGGAACCCGTCCTGCCACTGGGCCTGTTCCGCGTCCGCACCTTCACCCTCTGCTCGGTGATCAGCTTCGTCGTCGGCTTCGCCATGTTCGGCGCGATGATCTACCTCCCGACCTTCCTCCAGGTCGTGCGGGGCGTATCGCCCACCATGTCCGGCGTCCACATGCTGCCGATGGTGTTCGGCCTGCTGCTCGCCTCCACCGGCTCCGGGCAGATCGTCAGCCGCACCGGACGGTGGAAGGTCTTCCCCATCCTGGGCACCGCCGTCACCGCCATCGGTCTGCTGCTCCTGCACCAACTCGACCGCACCAGCTCCGACCTGGAGACGAGCGTCTACTTCTTCGTCTTCGGCGCCGGCCTCGGCCTGGTCATGCAGGTGCTCGTCCTGGCCGTCCAGAACTCCGTCGGCTACGCCGACCTCGGCGTCGCCACCTCCGGCGCCACCTTCTTCCGCTCCATCGGAGCCTCCTTCGGCGTCGCCATCTTCGGCACGCTCTTCACCCACCGCCTCGACGACGAACTGTCCACCGCCCTCGCCGGCCTGCCCCTGCCGCCCGGAGCCACCCCCGAACGGCTGGAGGCGGACTTCCGGTCCCTCGCCCTCCTGCCGCCCGAGGTCCGCCCCCGCGTCCTCGACGCCTACGCCACCGCCATCACCGACGTCTTCCTCTACGCCGTGCCCGTCGTCCTGATCGCCTTCGTCATCGCCTGGTTCCTCAAGGAGGACAAGCTGCGCGGCTCCGTCACCGCCCCCGACGTGACGGAGACCCTCGCCTCCAACCCCGTCCAACGCTCGTCGCACGACGAGGTCGCCCGGGCGCTGTCCGTCCTCGGCACCAGGGAGGGGCGCAGGCACGTCTACGAGAAGATCACCGCCCGTGCCGGCTACGATCTGCTCCCCGCCGCGAGCTGGCTGCTGCTGCGCATCAGGAAGTACGGATCGACCGAGCCCGCGCTCCTCGCGGAACGCACCGCCGTCCCGCTCCGGATCATCACCGACGCCGCCCGGCAGGTCGAGGAACGCGGCCTCGCCGTCCGCACCGGGCTCCCGCTGGTCCTCACCGAGCGGGGACGGGAGGCGGCGGAGCGGCTCTCCGCCGCGCGCCAGGAGTCCCTGGCCGAACTGCTCGGCGACTGGTGGGGCCCCGACCGCCCGACCGACCTGGTCAAACTCGTCGAGGAACTCAACCGGGAGCTCTGCGGATCCGACGCCGAGGAGCCCTACGACACCCTGCCGCGACGGGACCACTCCGCCCACTGACGTCCCCGGCGCCGCGAGACCTACCTGGCGGGCGCGGATACGGGCGCGGGCACGGGACCCGGCACGAGCGGCTTCTCGAACCAGTGCTCCGCGTACGGGCCGTCGTTGTACGCCGGTATCTCCCGGTACCCGTGGCGCGCGTACAGGGCGCGGGCCTCCACCAGGTCGCTCCGGGTGTCCAGGCGCACCCGCTCGGCGCCCAGGGCGCGGCCCGCCTCCTCCAACGCGGCGAGCAGGGCCGCCCCGCCGCCGGTGCCGCGGGCGCGGGGGTCGACGTAGACCCTCGTCAGCTCGGCGGTGCGCGCGTCGAGCAGGCGTATGCCGGCGCAGGCCAGCGCCGCGCCGGCATACCGGCCCACGACGAAGGCCCCCGTCGGCGGCGTCAGGTCGTCCGCGGGGTCGTCGATCATCCCCTGGTCGATCTCCGCCTCCGTGGCGGACCGCTTCCAGTACCGGCCGGCGACCTCCGCGTAGTACGCGCGCCGCAACGCGGTGCCCTCCGGGGTGCCGAAGGCCTCGGCGGACACGCTCCAGGTGCCTCCCGTACCGGCCACGCCGTCGACCGAGGCGGCGACCGTGACGCCCACCGCGTCGATGTCGCCCGCGTTCTCGCTGATCATCACGTTCCTGTCCATGGCGTCATTGTGGGGCGGCCGCCACGTCCCCCGCGTGGAATATCCACAGGCACGGGCCGATGATGAGAAAAGGCGAAAATCCGGCAATCGGAGGGTGTGAACCGTCATGTCGCAGCATCCGGACTGTGCCCTGATCCGTCGCGGCTACGAGGCCTTCGGCAAGGGGGACATGGAGGCACTGGGCGCCATGATGACGGCCGACGTCATCCACCACGTGCCCGGCAACAACCCGCTCTCGGGACACCACAAGGGGCGGGAGGCCGTCCTCGACCTCTACCGCCGGCTCGGCGAGGAGACGCACGGCACCCACCGGCTCGAACTGCACTCCGTCATGGCGGACGGCCGGGGCCACGCCATGTCCTTCCACACCCAGCGCGCGGACCGGGGCGACCGCGGCATCGAGATCCGCCAGGGCCTCTTCTTCACCATCGTCGGCGGAAAGATCACCGACATCGACGAGTGCACCGAGGACATCGAGGAGAACGACGCCTTCTGGCACTGAGCGGACGGGCGACGGGTTCCCGCGACGCGCTCCCCGCAACACCCCCCCCGCAGCGCCCCCGCCGCGGCCACGTCCGTGAGGCGACGTGGCCGCGGTGAGGTGTGACCTCACGTGCGCCGCGGTGCGGACGACCGTCAGGCCTTCGACCATCGGGATTTGACCGTCAGGCCTTCTTCGGCGCCGCCTGCTGCACGACCTCGAACGACCACACCGAGGAACCGGAAGCCGCCGGCTTCGGACGCTCGCCGCCGCCCGCACCGCCACCGCCGCCCTGGTGGGCCGCCTTCATCGGACCCTCCATCCACGCCTGGAAGTCCTCCTCGGAACGCCACCGCGTGTACACGAGGTACTGGTCCGTACCCTCGATCGGCCGCAGCAGCTCGAACCACTCGAACCCGTCCGAACCCTCCACCGCGCCCGCGCGCGAGGCGAAACGCTGCTCCAGCACTTCCCGCTGCTCGGCGGGGACGGTCAGGGCGTTGATCTTCACGATGCTCATGCCGCCATCCTAGGGACCCCCGCCGGGATATCGTCGGGACCCGGGCGATCGACCGCGGTCCGGGGCGCGGCGGGTCGACGCGGCGGGCAGGGCGGGCCGACAGGGCGGGCCGACAGGGCGGGAGGACGGCGGGGCGTGGCCAAGACGGCGGAGCGCGGCGGTACGAACGAACACGTCGGAGTCATAGGCGGTGGTGGTGACGGCCGACTCGGGGCGTCGCGCCTGCTGTTGTGGGCCGTGGCGGCCGTTCTGACCGTCCGACAGGCCGCCGCCGTGCTGCGCGTGCCACCGGGCGGCGGACCGGCCGACCCCCACCTCCCGGGCTCCGCCACCGACTTCCTCCCCGACTTCCTCCCCGACTTCCTCCTCGGCTCCGTTCCCGGCTCCGTTCCCGGCTTCCTCCCCGACCTCCCTTCCGGTTCCCTCCACGACTCCGGACGGTTCACCGGGCCCCCCTTCGCCGCGCTCGTCCTCAAGCCGCTCTTCGGCCTCGCCGTCCCCTCCCCGGAGGTGGCCTGGACCTGCCTGAGCCTGCTGTTCGTCGTCGGGTCCGGGCTCGTCGCCGCCCGCGCCCTGCCCGAGCCCGTCGCCCGGCGCACCGCCCGGCTCGCCGCGCCCGCCCTGGTCGCCCTGATGATGCTCTCGCTGCCGGTGCGCGAGGCCGCCTTCCCGGGCCGGATCGCCTTCCTCCCCCTCCTGTTGGTGCTGCTCGCCCTCTTCCGGGTACCCGCCGAACGCCCGGCCGGCTTCCTCGTCGGCCTCGCCGCCGCCCTCCAGCCCGCCCTGCTGCTGTTCGTCCCGCTGCTGTGGCGCACCGGCCGCCGCCCCACCGCCGGGGCCGCCGCCGTGACCTTCGCCGGCGCCACCGCGCTGTCCTGGGCCGCGCTGCCGCGCGACGCGTGGACGTACTGGGTCGAACACCTCGCGGGCTTCGGCCTCGGAGGCCCGTCCGGCGCCCTCGGCGACCAGTCCGTCCAGGGCGCCTTGTCGCGCCTCGGCCTCGACGGCCCGCCCGGGATCGCGCTCCACCTCGCCGTCGCCGCCGTCGTCGTCGTGGTCGGCCTGCGTCGCGCGGCCCGCTACGCCCGCGACGGCCAACCGCTGCTCGCCGTGGCCGTCACGGGCTGCGCGGCCGTCGCCGTGTCCCCGACCGGGTGGGGCCACCCCCTGGTGTGGGTGCTGCTCGCGGTGGCCGGCAAGGTGGGCCGGCGGGCCGCGGACCGGCCCGTGTGGCCCGTCGCCGTGGTGCTCGCGGCGACCCTGCCCAGTCACGTACTCCTGCCGAACCTGGCCGCGTTGGGCCCCGTACGCGACAACGTGCCGCTCATCGCCGCCCTCGCCGCCGCCTGCGCCGTGCCGTTCCTGCCGCGCTCCTCCCCGCTCTGGCGCGAGCCCGAACCCACCCGCCACGGGCACCCGGCCGCCTCCCGGTGGGCGTGGGTGCCCCTGCTGCCGTTCTGGCGGCGGGTCGCGTCCCGACCGAACCTGCTGCTGGAACTGCTGCTGATACGGGTCGGCTACTCGCTCTACTCCCACATCCGCGCCGCCGCCCCCACCAACCGCCCCCTCGCGGAGGGCAACGGCACCCGGATCCTGGACCTCGAACGGGCGCTCGGCATCGACATCGAGCACGCCGTGAACCGGGCCGTCGTCGACACGCCCTGGCTGGAGGCGTCCTTCGACTTCTACTACACCTCCTTCCACTTCGTCGTCCCGCTCGCGATCCTCGCCGTCCTCTACTGGCGCCGCCCGGCCGAATACCGTTGGGCGCGGGCCTCGCTCGGGCTGGCGACCGTCCTCGCGCTGGCCGGCTTCTGGCTCTACCCGCTCGCCCCGCCGCGCCTGATGCCCGGCCTCGGCTTCGTCGACACCGTGCACGGGGTGCAGGACCTCGCGAACCCGTCCTACGGGGCGATGACCGCGATCTCCAACCAGTACGCGGCGATGCCCTCGCTGCACTTCGGCTGGTCCCTGTGGTGCGGGATCGTGATCGTCGCGCTCGCGCCGAAGCGCCGGCTGAAGCTCCTCGGGGTGCTCCACCCCACCGTCACGGTGTGCGCGATCGTGGCCACCGCCAACCACTGGGTGCTGGACGCGGTCGGCGGCGCGGCGGTCGTCGCCGCCGGCTTCGGGCTGGTCCACGTCCTGTCCGGACCGCGCCGTACGCGGGCCGACCTGCCCGCGCAACGCTCCGCGACGGCGCGGGAGGAGGCCGCCGCGCGACTGCCGCAGACCAGCGGCGCGGGCCCGGGCCCGACGCGTCCGTAGGGTCCACGCGTCCTTAGGGTCCACTCGTCCTTAGGGTCCACGCGTCCGTAGGGCCGCCGCACCCATAGGGTCCAGGCCTCCGTACGGCCCCTGCCCGCCCGCAGGGCCTACGCGCGCACGCGCCGCAGCAGGGCGCGCAGCGGGCCTGGGCTCTCGTAGCCGACCCGGCGCGCGACGGCGGCCAGCGGCAGGTCGGTGGTGCGCAGCAGGTGTTCGGCCTGCTCGACCCGCAGGTCCTGCACCAGGCGGATCGGGGACCGGCCGAGCGTGCGGGCCAGGGTGCGTTGGAGGGTGCGCTCGCTGACGCCGAGGTCACGGGCCGCGTCCGCGACGGACAGCGGCTGCGCGATCCGGGCCCGGACCCAGCGCTCGAAGGCGGCGACCAGCGGATCGTGGCGGGCCAGCGCGCCGGGGATGACGTAACCGGCCTGAGAGGCGCGGTCGTCCACCACCAGGTAGTGCCGGACCAGGTCGGCGAGGGCGGGGCTGCGGCCCGCGACGATGGCGAGCGCCAGGTCGAGGTGGCCGAAGGCGGCGCCGGCGGTGGTCACCCCGTCCGAGGTGGTGACCATCAGGTTCTCCTCGACGCGCACCCGGCGGTAGCGCTCGCGGAACACCGGCGCGAGCCACCAG
Source organism: Streptomyces sp. NPDC103540 (assembly GCF_055584445.1). NCBI lineage: Bacteria > Bacillati > Actinomycetota > Actinomycetes > Kitasatosporales > Streptomycetaceae > Streptomyces > Streptomyces sp. NPDC103540. The sequence continues at coordinate 502,266 of NZ_JBVJMA010000001.1, read as the reverse complement.
CTCGTCGTCGCGCTCAGCCCGTCCAGCACCCCGGACTCGGCCAGCAGGAACGTGCCGGTGCAGGCGGAGGCGAGGGGCGTGCGCCGCTCGCGGGCCTCGGCCAGGACCCGCCGCGCCGTGCGGTGCGCGGGGGAGGCCACCGTCTCCAGCAGCTTCGCGGGGCCGCGTTCCATGAGCGCGGGCAGGACCAGCAGTGCTGCGTCGTCGGCCTCGGTGACGGGCTCGGTGTCGATGCGGTGGCCGAGCCCGCTGCGGACCCGTCGGCGCACGCCGACCGTACGGATGTCGAAGGCGGGCGGGGCGGCGCCGTCGAGCCGGCCGCGCAGGACGTTGGCGGTGTGCAGGACGTCGAGGACGGCCGAGATCCCGGAGTCGAACACCCCGTCGAGGGCGAGAACGGCGACTTTCACGCTCCCACCCTAAGCCTCGCCGGACCCCCGCCGCGTGTCGGAATCGGTTCGGAAGATGCCGGATCCGACACTCCCGGCCGCGTCGGGGCCCGCCTAGGGTCGGTGGCATGACCACGTACGAGAGCGGTTCCCCCGCTCGCACCCGCACGCACACCTGGCAGCCGCGACCCGAGGTCGGACCCGAGATCCTCGGCATGAGCGGCCTGGACATCCTCCGGGCGAGCCTGAAGGGGGAGCTGCCCGGCGCCTCGATGGCGAGCACCTTGGGCTTCAGGCTGACCGAGGCGGGGGAGGGGTTCGCCGTCTTCGAGGGGGACCCGGGCGACCACCTGCTCAACCCCATGGGCACGGTCCACGGCGGTTTCCTCGCCACCCTGCTCGATTCGGCGCTCGGCTCGGCCGTGATGACCCGCCTTCCGGCCGGAACCACCTACACCACCGTGCAGTTGGGCGTGCACATGATCCGTCCGGTCCTGGCGGACACCCCCACCCTGCGCTGCGAGGGCACCGCCCTGCACGTCGGCCGGACCACGGCCACCGCCGAGGCACGTGTGGTCGGCACCCACGACGGCAAGCTCTACGCCCACGGGACCACGACCTGCGCCGTCCTGCGCCCGGCCTGACGTTCGGGGTGACGCCGCGTGCCGCGGGGGCGCCGGGGCGGCATCGCCCCGGCGCCCCCGCGGTGGATCGCCGCGTGTTGTAAGGATCGGGCCGCCGGCCGGATACCGCCACTCGGGCGACATCCGGGCGACGTCCGGGCGACATCCGGGCGACATCCGGGCGACGTCCGGGCGCGACGTCCCGGCGACGTCCCGGAGGTGTCCGATCGCCCCGGGGTCAGGCCGTCGGGGGGTGCTCGACCCGCAGTTCCTTGATGCCGTTGAGCCAGGCCGCCCGCAGCCGCCTCGGTGCCTCGCCGCTCAGGCGCAGGTCGGGCAGGGTGTCGGCGAGGGCGTTGAAGATCAGGTCGATCTCCATGACGGCCAGGGACTTGCCGAGGCAGAAGTGCGGGCCGCCGCCCCCGAATCCGAGGTGCGGGTTCGGGTCGCGGGTGATGTCGAAGACGTCGGGGTCCTCGAAGACCTCGGGGTCGTGGTTGGCGGAGGAGTAGAACATCCCCACCCGGTCACCGGCCTTGATCTTCTGGCCGCCCAGCTCGGTGTCCCGGGTGGCGGTGCGCTGGAAGGACACGACGGGGGTGGCCCAGCGGACGATCTCCTCGGCCGCCGTGGCGGGCCGCGTCGCCTTGTACAGCTCCCACTGTTCGGGGTGGGTGAGGAAGGCGTGCATGCCGTGGCTGATGGCGTTGCGCGTGGTCTCGTTGCCGGCGACCGCCAGCAGCAGGACGAAGAAGCCGAACTCGTCGGAGCCCAGGTTGCCCTGTCCCTCCGCCGCCACCAGTTGCGTGACGATGTCCTTGGCCGGGCACTGCTTGCGCTCGGCGGCCAGGTTCATGGCGTAGCCGATGAGCTCCACGGCCGCGTTGGAGCCGACCTCCTCGGTGATCGCGTACTCCGGGTCGTCGTAGGCGATCATCTTGTTCGACCAGTCGAAGATCCGGGTGCGGTCCTCCTGGGGTACGCCGATCAGCTCGGCGATGGCCTGGAGCGGGAGTTCACACGCCACCTGGGTGACGAAGTCGAAGCCGCCGTCCGCCGAGACCTCGCGCGCCCCTTCGGCGATCTTCCGGGCCCGTTCGCGCAGGGCCTGTTCCAGGCCTCGGATGGCGCGGGGGGTGAAGCCCCGCTGCACGATCTGGCGTACGCGGGTGTGCTCCGGCGGGTCCATGTTCAGCATGATCAGCCGCTGGGCATCTATCTGCTCGCGCTGCACGTGCGCGTTGAAGCGGATGATCGCGGTGTTGGTGGTGGAGGAGAACAGCTCGGGGTGCGTGGAGACGTACTTGACGTCCGCGTGCCGGGTGACGGCCCAGTAGCCGTCGTCGTCGAAGCCGGTGATGCCCCGCGGCTGGGGGCACCACCACACGGGGGCCGTCTGCCTCAGCTGTGCGAACTCCGGGAAGGGGACCCGCTCTTGCAGGAGGTCGGGGTCGGTTGCGTCGAAGCCTTCGGGCAGCGCGGGACAGGGCATCGGGCGACTCCAAAGTCTGACGGCCCATCAGAAGTTGGCTTGAAGGTAGTAACGAGTTCCACAAGTGACAAGGGCTCCCGCGCCAACTGTCGAGTGTGGAATCCGTGTAAGCCGCGTGCAAGACCCTTGCGTGCCGAGGCTCCGGGTCATAAGACTGCGGGGGAGGAACTAGAACGCGTACTAGTTCGGGCGGGGCGCCGGGACGGCCCGCCCCGACGGCGCTGTGCCGGTAGAGATGTGCAGGAGAGGACGAGCTCATGGCCGCGGAACCCGTCATCGTCGAAGCCGTACGCACCCCCATCGGGAAACGCGGGGGCGCCCTGGCCAACCTCCATCCCGCCTACCTGCTCGGCGAGACCTACCGCGAACTCCTCGCCCGCACCGCCATCCAGCCCGACTGCGTCGAACAGATCGTCGGCGGCACCGTCACCCACGCCGGCGAGCAGTCCATGAATCCGGCCCGCAACGCCTGGCTCGCCATGGGACTGCCCTACGAGACCGCCGCGACCACCGTGGACTGCCAGTGCGGCAGCTCCCAGCAGGCCAACCACATGGTCGCCAACATGATCTCCGGCGGGGTCATCGACGTCGGCATCGCCTGCGGCGTCGAGGCCATGAGCCGCGTCCCGCTGGGCTCCGGCTCCAAGCACGGACCGGGCAAACCCTTCCCGGACGAGTGGAACGTCGACCTCCCCAACCAGTTCGAGGCCGCCGAGCGGATCGCCCGCCACCGGGGCCTGACCCGCGAGGACGTCGACCGGCTCGGCGTCCTCTCCCAGGAGCGGGCCGCCACCGCCTGGGCCGAGGAGCGCTTCAAGCGCGAGACCTTCGCCGTCCAGGTCCCGACCACCGAGGCCGAGCAGGCCGCCGGGCAGGGCATGTGGAGACTGGTCGACCGCGACGAGGGCCTGCGCGACACCAGCATGGAGGGCCTCGCACGCCTCAAGCCGGTCATGCCGACCGCCGTGCACACCGCCGGGAACTCCTCGCAGATATCCGACGGGGCCGCCGCGGTGATGTGGGCCTCCCGCAAGATGGCCCGCGCCCTCAAACTGCGCCCGCGCGCCCGGATCGTCGCCCAGGCGCTGGTCGGCTCCGACCCGCACTTCCACCTGGACGGACCGATCGACGCGACCCGCGCCGTCCTCGGCAAGGCGGGCATGTCCCTCAAGGACATCGACCTCGTGGAGATCAACGAGGCCTTCGCCTCCGTGGTCCTCAGCTGGGCCAAGGTCTTCGACCAGGACCTGGAGAAGGTCAACGTCAACGGCGGCGGCATCGCGCTCGGCCACCCCGTCGGCGCCACCGGCGCCCGACTGATCACCACCGCGCTGCACGAGCTGGAACGCCGCGACAAGGAGTTCGCGCTGATCACCATGTGCGCGGGCGGCGCGTTGGCGACCGGCACGATCATCCAGCGCCTGTGACGTCGCACGTCTGACGCCACGCGCGCGCACCGGACCCCGTGGGATGGGATGCGGAAGGCCCCGGGGGCCGACCTGGGGAGGTCGGCCGCCGGGGCCTTCGTGTGCGTACCGCGCTCGTGCCGGGGCGGCCTAGTACCAGTGGTTGGCCTGCCAGAAGTTCCAGGCGCCCACGGGGCTGCCGTAGCGCTCGTTCATGTAGTCCAGGCCCCACTTGATCTGGGTGGCCGGGTTGGTCTTCCAGTCCGAGCCCGCAGAGGACATCTTCGACGCCGGCAGGGCCTGGACCAGGCCGTAGGCGCCGGAGGAGGAGTTCGTCGCCTGGTAGTTCCAACCGCTCTCATGCGAGACGATCTTGTCGAAGGCGGCGAACTGGGCCGGGTCCTTGATCATCTGCTGCGCGATCGACTTCGCACCCATCGGAGCGGCCTGCGCGGGAACCGCGGCCAGCAGGGAACCGGCCACACCCACGGCGAGGACCGAACCCACGAGGGTCTTCTTCGAAGCGGCGATGCGGCGGATGACGGCGTTGGACACGGAGAGACCTTCCGAAGGGAACAAGGACGGTCGCGGGCATGCCGAGGACATGCGTGAACCACTCACGCCAGGGAGAGGGGAACGTCGGAGGCGGGGAAAGCGACCCCGCCGCCTTGCGACTCATCCAGTTCTACCGACCCCCCGACCCGCCGGCAACGACCCCCACTACTACCCCACCCCCACACACCGGGCCCGCCGACCCCACCCCCACCACAGGGTCGTCCCCGCAGGTGGGAGCCGGTCGTCGGGCCGGTGCAAGGGACCTTCAGGGCCTACGATCCCGCTTCGTATGTGATGTGGGTCCTGTGGGGCGGGTCACCGGCCACACCCCCGAATCTCACCGAACGTCACCACCCGTACCCCCCTCCCGGGGGTGGTCCGGCGCCGGTTCCGCGCCGGAATCGAAGGAGACGGGCGCGTCGAACGCCGCCTTCCGCGTGGCGCGCCGCAGCGCCTTCAGCAGGGTGGGGCCGAGCGTCAGGGTCAGGACCACGGTCAGCGCGGCCCGCCCCAGGTCCCAGCCCAGCGAGGTCGCCAGGCAGTACGCGACGAAGCGGGCCAGGTTCTCCGCCACCGGGTCCCCGGGGTGGAAGGAGATCCCCTGGCCCATGCCCTGGAGGATCACCCACCCCTGGAGGTTCATGATCGTGCCGTACGCGAACGAGCCCACGAACCCGTACGCCGCGAGCATCGCCCGCTCGGCCCGCCCCCGGATCCGCTCCGGGCCGGGCAGCAGCCCGGCGCCCAGCGAGAACCACCCCAGGGCCAGCATCTGGAAGGGCATCCACGGCCCCACCCCGCCCGTCAGCAGGGCGGAGGCGAACATCGTGACGGAGCCCAGCACGAAGCCGAAGCCCGGACCCAGGACACGACCGCTCAGCACCATCAGGAAGAACATGGGCTCCAGCCCGGCGGTGCCCGCGCCCAGCGGTCTGAGCGCCGCGCCCACCGCCGCGAGCACGCCCAGCATGGCCACGGCCTTGGCGTCCATGCCCTGATCGGCGATGGTCGCCACGACCACGGCCACCAGGAGCGGCAGCAGGGCCGCGAAGAGCCAGGGGGCGTCCGCCGAGTGGGCCAGGCCCGACTGGCGGTCCGCGAGCAGGGGCCAGCCGAAGGCGGCGACGCCGATCAGGGTGACGAGGACCAGGGCCGCGGCGGCCCGGGGGCCGATCCGTACCGGGCGGGTCGCGCGGCCCGCGCCGGAGCCGGTCGCGGGGGTCGCGGGGGTCACGGGGGTCACGGCGCCTCCACCGCGGCGAGGGCCGCTGCCACCCCGGAGACGGTGAGCCAGTGTCCGGGAGCGAGGATCTTGGCCACCTGCGGGGCGAAGGCGGGCGAGGACACGACGACCTCGGCCGTCGGACCGTCCGCGACGATCTCGCCGCCCGCCAGGATGACCACCCGGTGGGCCAGCTCGGCCGCCAGCTCCACGTCGTGCGTGGCCAGCACGATGGCGTGCCCCTCGGCCGCCAGCGCGCGCAGCAGCTCGACCAGCCGGGCCTTGGCGGCGTAGTCCAGCCCGCGGGTCGGCTCGTCGAGCAACAGCAGGGCGGGCCGACCGGTGAGGACCAGGGCCAGGGCCAGGGTCAACCGCTGGCCCTCGGACAGGTCCCGGGGGTGGGTGTCGTCCGGGACGTCCGGCAGCAGCGCGCCGACCAGGGCGCGGCAGGTGCCGGGGGCGGCGCCCGCGTCGGAGTCGGCGGCGGCGCACTCGGCGGCGACGGTGTCGGCGTAGAGGAGGTCGCGGGGCTCCTGCGGGACCAGGCCGACGCGGCGCACCATGTCCGCGGGCGCGGTGCGGTGCGGGACGAGCCCGCCGACGGTGACCCGGCCGGAGGCGGGGGCGACCGTGCCGACCAGGGTGGCGAGGAGGGTGGACTTCCCGGCGCCGTTGCGGCCCATCAGGGCGACGGTCTCGCCCGGGGCGACGGCGAGGTCGACGGCCCGGAGCACCTCGGCGCGGCCGCGCCGGACGTGGAGGGCGGTGACGCTCGCCGCGGCGGCGGAGCGGTCGTCGGCGTCGGCGGCCTCGTCGGGGTGGCTCGGTGTGGGCTCCGCCCGGCGCCGCAGCCGGGCCGGCAGAGCGGCGAGCAGCCGGGCCGACAGACCGGTGCGGGCGCCGCCGGGCGGGGTCTCGGGCTCGGACCGGGGCGTCCGTCCCGGTGCGCCGGGCGGCGGCTCGGACCGAGCCCCGGCGCCCGGAGCCGGGAGGTCGAGGTCGAGGACAGCGGGGGACGCGCCGGACGCGGCGACGGGCCCGGGCCCCGCGCCGGGGCCCGGAGCGGCCGGGTCGGGGGCCGGGGAGGCGCCCCGCGCGGCGGACGCCCGCGCGGGGTCGGCCCCCGCACCGGGTGCGGAACCCGCTACGGGGTCGGCCCCCGCACCGGGGTCGGCCCCCGCACCGGGTGCGGAACCCGATGCGGGCCCGGAGCCCGCCGGGTGCCCGGAACCCGATGCGGGCCCCGCCGGGGGCACCGGCCCCGGTGCCGCGGTGGCTTCCGCCAGACGGGCGCGCAGGGGCTCGGACCGGCGGCGGGCGTCGCGGACGGACAGCGGCAGCGGGGACCAGCCGGCCAGCCGGCCCAGGGAGACCACCGGGGGGTGCACGGGGGAGACGGCCATGATCTCCGCCGGGGTGCCGAGCACCGGCGCGGCCCCGGGAGAGGGCAGCAGCAGCACGCGGTCGGCGTACTGCACCACCCGCTCCAGCCGGTGCTCCGCCATCAGCACGGTCGTGCCCAGGTCGTGGACCAGGCGTTGGAGGACCGCGAGGACCTCCTCCGCCGCCGCCGGGTCCAGGGCGGACGTCGGCTCGTCCAGGACGAGGACCTTCGGGTGCGGGGTCAGCACCGAGCCGATCGCCACCCGCTGCTGCTGGCCGCCGGACAGGGTGGCGATGGGGCGGTCGCGGAGCTCGTTCAGGCCCAGCAGGTCCAGGGTCTCCTCCACCCGGCGCCGCATCACCGCGGCCGGCAGCCCCAGGGACTCCATGCCGTACGCCAGCTCGTCCTCCACCACGTCCGTCACGAAGTGCGCCGGCGGGTCCTGGCCCACCGTGCCCACCACATCGGCCAACTCGCGCGGCCGGTGCGTGCGCGTGTCGCGGCCCGCGACCGTCACCCGCCCGCTCAGCCGCCCGCCCGTGAAGTGCGGGACCAGCCCCGACACCGCGCCGAGCAGGGTCGACTTGCCGACCCCGGACGGGCCGACGAGCAACGTCAGCTCCCCCTCGGGGAGGGTGAAGTCCGCGTCGCGCAGCGATGGGCGCGCGGCGCCGTCGTAGGTCACCGACACCTGCTCGAAGCGGATCACCGGTCAAGCTCCTTGGAAGACGAGGGCGGTACGGGGGCCACGAAGGCCGGCAACAGGCCGATCAGGATCGCCGCCGCCGGCCACAGCGGAAGCGTCGGCGCGACCAGCGGCACCACGCCCGGCCGCAGCCCCTCCGGGTCCACCGACGCGGCCCGGATCAGCAGGGCGGCGACCGCCGCCCCGGAACCGGCGACCAGCCAGGCCCGCACGCCCCACCGGTCCGGCCGGTAGCGGGTGCGCAGGCTGCGCCGCCCCCCGAGCCGCAGTCCGGCCAGGGCCAGCACCAGGCCGATGCCGAGCACGGGCAGCCCGTAGCCGGCGCCCTCGGCGGCGAGCAGCCCGTAGGTGCCGGCGCACATGCCGAGGAGCCCGCCGAGGGTGAGGACCGTGGTGGTGTGCCGTACGGCGGGAGGGACGTGCGCGGTGCGCCCGTAGCCGCGCGCGTCCATCGACGCCGCGACGGCCACCGACCGCTCCAGGGCCCCCTCCAGCACCGGAAGGCCGATCTGGAGGACTGCCCTGACCCCGCCGGTGGGGCGTCCGCGCAGCCGGCGCGCGGTCCGCAGCCGCACCACGTCGGCGACCATGTTCGGCGCGAACGTCATGGCGACGACCACCGCCACGCCCGCCTCGTACAGGGCGGCCGGCAGGGACTTCAGCAGCCGCGCCGGATTGGCGAGCGCGTTGGCGGCGCCCACGCAGATCAGCAGGGTGGCCAGCTTCGCGCCGTCGTAGAAGGCGAAGACGAGCTGCTCGGCGGTGACCCGCCCGCCGAAGCGGATGCCCTGCGCCCAGGCGGGCAGCGGGACCTCCGGCAGGGTGAAGAGGGTGTGCGTGCCGGGGATGGGGGAGCCGAGCACCATGGAGAACAGCAGCCGCAGCCCGATGACGAACAGGCCGAGCTTGACGAACGCCCCGTAGGAGCGGGCCCACGGCGCGTCCGTGCGGCGGGCGGCGACCACGTACCCGGCGACGCCGACGATCAGCCCGAGCAGCAGCGGATTGGTGGTCCGGGAGGCGGCGGTGGCCAGGCCCAGGGCCCACAGCCACCAGGCCCCCGCGTGGAGGGCGTTGCCGCGCCGGGCCTCCGGGGCCCGCAGGCGCCCTTCCCGCACGGGCCTTTCGTACGTCGCCCCGCGCGCCCCCCGACCGGCCCCGCCCGCACCGTCCCCGGCCGGGGACGGTCCGTCGGGTGCGGGGCCGTGCGTGCGGACCGTTCGCGCGCGGCCGGAGCGCGGGAGCTCGCCGTCCGCGCGGGCGGGCCCGCCGGAGGGGGCCGTCACCGTCGGCGGCGGCGGGACTGCCAGACGCCGGCCGCGGCCAGGGCGGCCACGGCCGCGACGCCCACGACCAGGCCGGCCGACGGACCCGAGGAGTCCTCGGCGTCGGCGGCCCCGGTCGACGTGGACGGGGACGCGGAGCCGGCGTCGGGCGCGGGGGCGGAGGCCGCCGGCGGGGTCGCGTCCGCCGCCCCGTCACCGGTGTCGGCGATCGGCTCGCCGCAGCCCGCCTTCGGGTAACCCGTGATCCCGCACAGCAGCGCCGCGCCGTTGTACCGCAGCGGCTTCGCCACCTCGGCCAGGGCCTCGGCGGCCGTGGCCTGCGGGGCGACCTGGGCGCAGGCGGTGCGCGGGGCGTCCTGCGGGGGCTTCTCCCCGCCGGGGGCGTCCGCGGGCAGCCCGAAGTCGATGACGACGCCGACCCGCTTGCGGCCGTCGACCGGCGCGGTGTCCGCGCAGGCCGCCGCGAAATCGGCGGCGGCGCGCGGCCGGGCCGCCTCGGCCCCCGCGTCCTTGCTCACGGCGAAGCGGAAGCCGAGGACGGAGCCGTCGGCCGGTCGGGCGGTCGACGGGCCCTGCGTGGCGTACGCCCACTGGCCGTCCTTGGCGTCCCAGAACGACCAGTAGCGGTAGCTCGCCGCCAGGGCGGGGGAGGCCGCGAACAGGGTCAGCAGCAGACCCAGGACGGACAGGAGCGCGAGGACGGCCGGTATGGCCGGTGTGGCCGGGGCGGCGGCCGCCCCGGCCACACCGCGGCGGCTGCTCACAGCTGGTTCTTCTTCCGGCGACCGCTCAGCAGGATGCCGATGCCCATGCCGGCGGCGGCGCCCGCGCCGACGATCCACCAGACGTTCTGGTTGCCGGAGCCCTGCTTCTTCTCGCTCTCGACCTCGGTGGGCTCGGCGTCGGCCTTCTGCGGGGCGGGGCCCGTGGCGTTCAGCGCGGAGACCAGGTCGGTGGAGCCGAAGGCCTTGGGGTCGGTGCCGGTCGCGTGCGCGACGAGGACGAGGGTGCCCAGCGCCGCCGGGTTGCCCTGCGCCCACTGCGCCGAGTTGCCCTTGAGCCACTCCAGCGCGCCCGCCGCGGACTGGCGGTGCCCGGCGGCCGCGAGGGCGAGCACGGCGTCGGCGGTGTTGCCGGTGTCGGCGGTCGGCTGGTCCGCACCCGGGGTGACGGCCGTCAGGTGTCCGTCCTTCTTGAGGGCCTCGGCCAGGTAGCCGGCCGCGCCCTGGGCCGCGCCCGCCACGTCGCCGGCGGTCGCCGGGCAGGTCAGGGCGGCGGCCGGGGTGTCGGTGGCGGCGGGCACGACGACCGCGCCCTTGCCGAGGCCGGCCAGCGCGGCGGCGGCCGTGGCGTCGGCGTTGGCGGCGAGCTTGCCGTCGGCCGGCTGGTAGCCGAAGGCGCCGCGGTCGGAGGCGGGCTCCGCGGCGCAGCCGAGCTGGAAGGAGAGCAGGCCGTCGTAGGCGGACTTGCCGGCCTTCGACTTCACCTCGGCGGGCTTCTCGCCCGCGACGGCGAGCGCGCTGGTGACGATCGCGGTGGAGTTGCCCTCGCTGGGGGAGCCGGGGACGTAGGACCAGCCGCCGTCCTCGTTCTGGACGGACTTCAGCCAGTCCACGCCCTTCTTGACGGCGGCGTCCTTGCCGCCGAGGGCCTTGAGGGCCTGCACGGCGATGGCGGTGGCGTTGGTGTCGAGCATCGTCGTCGCCTCGCAGGCCTTGGCGGCGTCGGCGCGGAACGAGGCGAAGCCGCCGTTCGCGCACTGCTGCCCGGTCAGCCAGTCGACGGCCTGCGGGGCGGGCTTCAGTCCGAGCGTCTGCTGGGCCAGCAGCGCGATGGACTGGCGCCACACGCCGTCGTACGTCGGGTCGGCCTTGCCGAACAGGCCCGAGGGGACGACGGGCGGGGCCGACGGGGACGGAGGCGGGGTGTCGGCGAGGGCTGCGGGGGCGGCACCCACGCAGAGCACGGCGGAGGCGGCGAGCGTGGCGGCGCTGCGGCGGACGTTCATGGTGGGGCGGGTGCCTCTCGTGCTGGGGAACGGGAGGCAGGCACGCGCAGGCACCGGGCTCCGGCTCCGTTTACCTCGACGGTGCCGGCCGCCGGCGGTTCCGGCGGCACGAGCCGCGCACCTCCGGTCGGGGCGTTCCGGCTGCCGTCCCGCGCGGGGCGGGCCGGGTCACGGTTGCGGGTCAGCGCCGGATTCGCGCCGGCTTTCCCCCGCCCGGAAGGATGGACGACGGCCTCACTCTACCGGCCCGTAGCCCACGGGCCGGGTGGCGCCGGTCGGCGGCGCCCCTTACCGGGGCGGCGCGGTCGGCGGCCGTACGCCGCCCACGCGCCCGGTCCGCGCCCCGGTCGTACAGCCGCCCCGTGCCGGGCCGGCGCCCCGGTCGTACGCCGCCCACGCGCCCGGTCCGCCCACGCGCCCGGTCCGCGCCCGTGCCCGGGGCCGGCCCGGGTCCGCGTCGTGTCGCCGGGCGCGGTGGTGGTCCGCGGCGCCGGTCCGCCGGGCGGGCGGACCGGCGGCGGTCACAGCGCCCGGTAGGCGACGGGGTCGCCGCCCGGTACCGCCTCGGCCCGACCCTGCTTCACCAGCCGCCGCAGATGGGCTTCCGCTTCCGAGACGGCGATGGTGCGGGAGCCGTAGGGGATCTGCTCCCAGGGGCGGTTCCACTCCATGCGCTCCGCGAGCGCCCAGGGGGTCAGCGGGGTGGCGGCCAGCAGCCGCCACAGCCCGGTCAGTCGTTCCTCGTGGTGCTCCAGCAGCTCCCGCACGCGGGCGGGAGCGTCGGTGAAGGCGTGCTGGTGCGCCGGGAGCACCTCGGCGGGTTCCAGGCGGCCGACGCGTTCGAGGGAGTCGAGGTAGTCGCCGAGGGGATCGGTGACCCGGTCGCCGGAGGGGTCCTCGTAGAGGCCGATGTGGGGGGAGATCCCGGGCAGCAGGTGGTCTCCGGAGAACAGGCGGCCGTTGCCGGGGAGGTTCGCGGGGTGGGCCTCCTCCAAGTGCAGGCAGACGTGGCCGGGGGTGTGGCCGGGGGTCCAGATCGCGCGCAGCCGGCGGCCGGCGAGCGGCAGCAGTTCGGCGGGGACGATCTCCCGGTCGGGGACGGCCGCGCGCAGGCCGGGCAGGGTCCGCAGCCGGCCGCTCGCCCGGGCGGCCCGCAGCGGGGCGAGGTGTTCCTCGGGGGCCCCGGCGGCGGCCAGCTTCTCGCTCATGTAGTCGAACCACACGCCGGGCTCGGCGGATCGGGTGCGTACGACGACCTCGGTGTCGGCGGCGTGCATGGCGATCCACGCGCCCGAGACCTCCCGGACCCGCCCGGACAGGCCGTGGTGGTCGGGGTGGTGGTGGGTGATGACGACGCCGTGCACGTCGGCCACGGCGAGGCCGAGGGCGCCGAGCCCGGAGGCGAGGGCGTCCCAGGAGTCGGGGTCGTCCCAGCCGGTGTCGATCAGGACCGGCCCGAGGTCGGTGTCGAGGACGTGGATTGGGACCCTGATGCCCCACACCCCGCCGCCGTGGTCGATGACCCCGTGGTCGAGGCCCCGGGGCGGGTCGGCCGGCGCCTCGCCCGACCCGGCCGTCGCGGTGCCGTCCGTCGCGGTGCCGTCTCCCGCGGTGCCGTCTCCCGCGGTGTCGTCTCCCGAGGTGCCGTTCGAAGTGTCCTTGGGCATGAGACCCCCTGCCGCCCTCTGCGCGGGCAATCAGAACATGTTCCAGTGGTAGCCCAAGTCGACCATCTTCCCGCCTTCCTGACCAGTCGGCAGATCTTCCGGGCTGTTCCGTCCTGGCCGTGGACTCCTCCAACTAGAACTGGTATCAGTTTTCGAAACGCGAACCGGCCCCAGGAGGCAGCGGCGATGACCGAGCTCGTGGAACACGGACAACTGTTCATCGGCGGGGAATGGACCGATCCGCTGGGCACCGACACCATCCGGATCGTCTCCCCCCACACCGAGCAGGTCATCGGCTCCGTCCCGCACGCCGCCGAGGCCGACGTGGACCGCGCCGTCGCCGCCGCCCGCAAGGCCTTCGACGAGGGCCCCTGGCCGCGCACCACCCTGGAGGAGCGCATCGCGGTCGTCTCCCGCATCAAGGACGCCATCGCCGTCCGCCACGAGGAGATCGCCCGCTCCATCAGCTCCCAGAACGGGTCCCCGTACTCCTGGAGCGTCCTCGCCCAGGCCCTCGGCGCGATGATGGTCTACGACTCCGCCCTCAAGGTCGCCGCCGCGTACCCCTACGAGGAACGCCGCCAGGGCGCGCTCGGCCCGATCCTGGTGCGCCGCGAGCCCGTCGGGGTCGTGGCCGCCGTCATCCCGTGGAACGTCCCGCAGTTCGTGGCCGCGGCGAAGCTCGCGCCCGCGCTGCTCACCGGCTGTTCGGTGATCCTCAAGCCCTCGCCCGAGGCGCCGCTGGACTCCTACATCCTGGCCGACATCGCGCGGGAGGCCGGGCTGCCCGAGGGGGTGCTGTCGATCCTGCCCGCCGACCGGGAGGTCAGCGAGTACCTGGTCGGGCACCCGGGCGTCGACAAGGTCGCCTTCACCGGTTCGGTGCCGGCCGGTCGGCGCGTCATGGAGGTCGCCGCCCGCAACCTGACCCGGGTCACCCTGGAGCTGGGCGGCAAGTCCGCCGCCGTGATCCTGCCCGACGCCGACCTCGACGCCGCCGTCGCCGGCATCGTCCCGGCCGCCTGGATGAACAACGGCCAGGCCTGCGTGGCGCAGACCCGGATCCTCGCCCCGCGCGGGCGCTACGAGGAGATCGCCGACGCCCTCGTGGCGGCGGCCGGGGCCCTCGTCGTCGGCGACCCGCTCGACCCCGCGACCCAGCTCGGCCCGCTCGTCGCGCGGCGCCAGCAACAGCGCTCCCTCGACTACATCCGCATCGGCCAGGAGGAGGGCGCCAAGGTCCTCACCGGCGGCGGCCGCCCCAAGGGCCTGGAACGCGGCTGGTACGTCGAGCCCACCCTCTTCGGCGAGGTCCACAACTCGATGCGGATCGCCCGCGAGGAGATCTTCGGCCCCGTCGTCTGCCTGATCCCCTACGGGGACGAGGAGGAGGCCCTGCGGGTGGCCAACGACTCGGAGTTCGGCCTCAGCGGCAGCGTCTGGACGGCCGACGTCGAGCACGGCGTCGACTTCGCGCGGGGCGTGCGCACCGGCACCTTCAACGTCAACACCTTCAGCCTGGACATGCTCGGCCCCTTCGGCGGCTACAAGAACAGCGGCGTGGGAAGGGAGTTCGGGCCCGAGGGCCTGAGCGAGTACCTGGAGCACAAGATGATCCACCTGCCGGCGGGTGCGTGATGGGGGACCGCTGGCAGGTCGAGGTGGACCGCGGGGTCTGCATCGGCTCCGGCTTCTGCGTGAACCACGCCCCGGACGGCTTCAGTCTCGACTCGGCCCGCCAGTCCCACCCGCGCACCCCCCAGACCGACGCCAACGAACCCACCCTGACGGCGGCCGAGGGCTGCCCGGTCGAGGCCATCCTCATCACCGTGGCCGCGACCGGCGAACCGGTGTTCCCGCCCGAGGACTAGGCCGTCTCCTTGACGGATCTCCAGGGCTCCGGAGGCGGGGCCCTGGAGATCCGCCGTGGAGCCGGTCCTCGTAGGTTGGGCCCTTCGAGACGAGCGCCGCGCGGTGCGGGCGGCGGGACGAAGGGTGGGGACGTGCGCGGGACGGAAGCGGTGGCGGCACTCGCCGGGCTCATGCCGGTGACCGACGGGGTCGACGAGCGGGTCGACTGGGACGAGGTCGAGGCGGCCTGGGGGACCCGGTTCCCCTCGGACTACGTCCGCTTCATGGAGGTGTACGGGTCGGGGGTGATCAGCGACGGAATCAGCGTCCTGCTGCCGGCGCTGCGGGCCGAGGGATACCCGTACAGGGACGGTCCGGGCTTGCGGGAGGAGACGGAACACGCCCGCGAGACCTGGGAGATGTGTCGCGACGAAGCCGACTTCGACGTGGACCCCGAGTCCGTCGTGGCCTGGGCCGTGACGTCGGGCGCGGACATCTACTGCTGGGTGACCACGGACGACGACCCGGATCGATGGCCGGTCCTGATCTGCGGACGACACACCAGCCCCGAGATGCAGTTGCACCCTCTCGGCATGGGGGCGTTCCTGTACGGGCTCCTGAGCGACGCGACGTTTCGGCAGAGGAAGATCAGCGTGGAGCTGACCGAAGAGGTGTCCTTCGTCAACTGGCGGAACCGCTAGGGCGCTCGGGTGATCGCATACCCTGACCTCCGCCGTCGCGGGCCGCGCCGCGGCCCGGCGGCGGAGGACGGGAGCACGGCGTGAACGTGGTCAGGTCGGCACTCGCGGCCGCAGGCGTGGTCATGGCCCTGGGCGCCGTCGTGGCGTTCGGGACCACCCTGGTGTCCGCCCCGACGCCGCGGGACCCGATGGGCTGGGTCCCGGTGGAGTCGGGGGTGGAGGTCCCCGCCCGTACCGGGAAGGACGCCGCGCGCGACGTGGTCCTCGCGGAGCTGACCGCCGCCACGGCCGCCGCCGGGGTCGGCGGCGGCGCACCGGATCCCGCGCCGCAGGGCGCCACGGCCGACTGCGTGGCGTACTGGACGGGCGTCGGCCCCGCCGACGAGGCCGGGACGGCCGCGCTCGAAGCGGCGCTGGAACAGCGGGGCTGGCGGGTCACGGCCCGCCGCGAGGGCCCCGTACCGGCGACCCGGCTCGACAGCGGCCCCTGGAGCCTGGAGCTGGGCAACGGCGGCCTGATGGACACCCTCTCCCTCCTGGCCCGACGCCACGACCCCGCCTGCGACGAGGCCTTCCGTCGCGACGCCGCCACCCGCGCCCCCCACCACGGCTGAGCGCGGGCGTCGGCGCGGCTACGGGAACCAGTCGCGGCCCTCGGCCCAGTGGGTCGCCCAGCCCGTGAAGCCGGGGGTGCCGGGCATCACGGCGTCGGGCGACTCGGGGCCGAAGGGCATCGCGCCCTCGCCGGCGATCTGCCAGACGTGGCCGCGCTGCGGGCCGGTGACGATCAGGTGCCAGTACATGCCGCAGCCGTCGGTGCCCAGCAGCAGCGAGCCGTGGTCGAACACGGGGTCCGTCCGGGCCTCGAACTCCTCCACCGACAGCGTCGCCCCGTCCTCCTCCGCCTCCCACAGCCAGGCCGCCGTGAGCGGGAAGGGCTCGGCCAACCGGCGCTCGGGCCGGCCCTGGCCCCAGTCCGACGGCGTGTCCGCGAGGGGCAGCAGCCCGTAGTGGGGCGGACCGTCGGGCAGCCCGTCGCAGACCTCCGCCACGAACGTGCGGTAGGGCTCCGGCAGCACGACGCCGTGCTCCGCCTCGAAGGCCCGCACCGCCTCCCACCCGGCCGCGGGCGCGGCGCCGGGCCTCGCGGCGAACAACGCCCGAAGGGCGGCCAACTCGACGGGATCGCAGGTTTCGGTGTTCACCCGGCCCATGATGCAAGACCCGCCCGACCCGCGGCGGACCGCCTAGGCGTCGAAGTCGTACTCCAGCACGTAGGAAGCGGAGTCCAGGGTCATCTCGTTGACCTCCACGACCCGGCCGTCGCGGGTGAAGGCGGTACGGACGATGCGGATGACGGGCGTGCCCATGGACAGGGCCAGACGTTCGGCCTCGTCCGCCGAGGGCATCCGGGAGCGGATCTCCTCACGGAAGTGGACGGGCTCGTGGCCCAGCTCGGCCAGCCGTGCGTACGTACCGCCGGGGCCGGTGTCGGGCGTGGTGACGGCGGAGTCGGCGACGATGTCCGAGGGCAGGTGCGAGGTCGCGAGGAGCACCGGCTTGCCGTCGAGCACGAAGCGGCGCTCGCGTACCCAGACCCGGGCGCCGGCGGGGACGTCGAGGGCGTCGGCCACGCGCTCGTCGGCGTCCTCCTCCCGTACGTCGACCTGGTCGACGAGGAGCTCGCGCTCCTCGGTGTCGGTGGACCAAACGGACCGCCCCGAGCCCCAACGCTCCCGCGCGAGCCGCTGGATTCCGCGCCGCCGCAGGGGCCTGAAGGCCCGGACGAAGACGCCGACGCCCTTGCGCGCCTCCGCGAGCCCTTCGCTCTGGAGCACCCCGAGCGCCTGGCGAGCGGTCATCCGAGCGACCTCGTACCGGGCCATGAGCTCGTTCTCCCCGGGCAGCCGATCGCCGGGCCCGTACTCCCCCGACGCGATGGATGCCTTCAACGCTTCGGCGATCCGCCGGTACTTCGGCTGCCGGGAACCGTCCTCGCTGGTCATGGAACCGATCACTCCTTCTCCTCTCTAGACACCCTAGGTCCACGAGGAGGGTCTCGCACGCATCGGATCGACGTCTCCGTTCCACCTCTTCGGTGAAGTTCTCTAGAGATCTCTTGACGAGGGCGGGTGGGTTCGCTGTAGTGGTCACATCTCTAGAGAGGCTGCAAGGTCTTGTGGGAAGGGGTGGTCTCCATGCGTCGGATCACGGTCGAGCCGGCCTCGGAGCCGTGTCGGTGCGCCTGCCACACGGGTGGCGGCGAGGGGGTGGGGGTTCGCCCGCCGGGGCTGGAGGGGTTGGTGGAGCCCGGGGTGGACCTGCTCGATCGGGCTCTGGTCGGCTGGGAGCGGTTCCTCGACGGCTTCGAGGGAGGCGCTCGATGAGCGGGTGCTTCGGGTATCTGCCGCACCCGCTTCTGCGCAGTCGCGTGCGTGACATCGCCTCCGGAGTCGAAGGCGTGCTGATGGCCGTGGTCAACGAGAACGTCTCGGACTCCGCGGCCTTCGAACGGTGGGTGGAACTGGCCTACATCCGGGGCGCGTCGGGTCGGGAGTTCACCACGGCGGTCGGCAACGTCGAGGCGGTCGACCGGTGAGCGTGAAGGGCTTGTGGTGCATGCCGTCCGGGCGCGCCGCCCCGTGCTCTCGCGCGGGGCGGCGCGCCCTGGTCGGGGGCGTCCCCGGAACCCGGTGTTCCACGCGGGGCCCGGGTGGGAGGGGTGGGGGTGGGATCAGGACTTTTCCGGGGACGTCAGGTCGATCAGGCGGCAGACCGTTTCGATGTCGATCTTGACCTGGGCGATCGAGGCGCGGCCCGAGAGCCAGGTGATCAGGGCGGAGTGCCAGGTGTGCTCGATGACGCGGACCGCCGAGAGCTGCTGCGCCGTCGGCGGGGCGTCCAGGCCCATCGCGTCGAGGACGATCGCCGTGGTCAGCCGCGAGACCGTGTCCACCTCGGGGCTCACGCTGCGGTCCGCGAAGGTCAGGGCGCGGACCATGGCGTCCGCCAGGTGCGGTTCCCGTTGCAGGGCGCGGAAGGCCCGCATCAGGGTCTCCGCGACCCGCTCCGCCGGGTCCTCCGCCGCCGGGGGGCGCTTGCGCAGCGTCGTGTGCATGTGCTGGAGCTGGTCCTGCATGGTGGCCACCAGCAGGTGCACCTTCGAGGGGAAGTACCGGTACAGCGTGCCGAGCGCGACGCCGGCGGCCTCCGCGACCTCCCGCATCTGGACGGCGTCGAAGCCGCCCCGGCTGGCCAGCTGCGCGCTGGCGTGCAGGATCCGGCGGCGGCGTGCCTCCTGGCGTTCCGTCAGGGGAGGGGACGCCGGTGTGGTCGCCGGTTTCGTGACGGCCTTCGCTTCCGCTGTCATGTGTCCCGTTCCTGGCGTTCCGTGTCGTTGCGGCGGCTGATTCCGGGATGGTTCGGAGGTCAGCATGTCAGGCGTGCGAGCCGTGGCGCGAATCACCTGCTCCGCCTCTTACGGTGTGGTTTCCGGCCGGTAGATTCAATGGTCTTCGACGGATCAAGTCTGAAACTTGTTCTACATTATCCGAGCGGTTACGCTCCGGCGAAAGTGCAGGGAGAAGGGGGCCGAGAGTGACCGCTGAGGCCATGGTGACGAGCCCTTTCGAGGGATCCGCCACCGACGGCGACCGCCCGTTGCGCATCGCACTCCTCACCTATAAGGGGAACCCGTTCTGCGGCGGTCAGGGCGTCTACGTCCGCCACCTCTCGCGCGAGCTCGTGAAGCTGGGCCACTCCGTCGAGGTGATCGGCGCGCAGCCCTACCCGGTCCTCGACACCGGCGCCACGCTCACCGAACTGCCGAGCCTGGACCTGTACCGCAGCCCCGACCCGTTCCGCACGCCCAAGCGCGACGAGTACCGGGACTGGATCGACGCCCTGGAAGTCGCGACGATGTGGACCGGCGGCTTCCCCGAGCCGCTGACGTTCTCGCTGCGCGCCCGCCGCCACCTGCGCGCCCGCGCGGGCGAGTTCGACGTCATCCACGACAACCAGACCCTCGGCTACGGCCTGTTGGCCGACCTCGGCGCCCCCCTGGTGACGACCGTCCACCACCCGATCACCGTGGACCGCAGGCTCGACCTCGCGGCCGCCAAGGACCGCAAGAAGCGCGCCTCCGTACGCCGTTGGTACGCCTTCACCCGCATGCAGGGCCGCGTCGCCCGACGCCTGGACTCCGTGCTGACCGTCTCCGGATCCTCCCGGCAGGAGATCGCCGAACACCTCGGCGTCCCCGACCGGCGCATCCACGTCGTGCACATCGGCGCCGACACCGACCTGTGGTCGCCCGACGCCTCCGTCGCCGAGGTCCCCGGGCGGATCGTGACGACCTCCAGCGCCGACGTGCCGCTCAAGGGCCTGGTGCACCTCGTCGAGGCCCTCGCGAAGCTGCGCACCGAACGCCCCGACGCCCACCTCGTCGTCGTCGGCAAACGCGCCGAGAGCGGACCGGTCGCCCGCGCGATCGAGAAGTACGACCTCCAGGACGCGGTCCGCTTCGTCAAGGGCATCACCGACGCCGAACTGGTCGACCTCGTGCGCGGCGCCCAGGTCGCCTGCGTGCCCTCCCTCTACGAGGGCTTCTCGCTCCCGGCCGCCGAGGCCATGGCCACCGGCACCCCGCTGGTCGCCACCACCGGCGGGGCCATCCCCGAGGTGACCGGACCCGACGGAGAGACCTGCCTGGCCGTGCCGCCCGGCGACGCGGGGGCCCTGGCCGGGGCCCTGGGCCGACTGCTCGGGGACGCCGCCCTGCGCGCCCGCCTCGGGGAGGCCGGTCGCGAACGCGTCCTGGCCCGCTTCACCTGGGCCAAGGCCGCCGAAGGCACCGTCCGGCACTACCGCGCCGCCATCGAGCGGCAGCGGGCCTCGGACGCCGGGCGCGACCGCCGATCCACCCGGTGACCTTCGCGGTGACCACGTCGGCGCCCTCGCGTCCCGACCGTCCCCTCCGTCCCGCCCGCCTCTCCAGCCCCTCCCGTCATTCCCGCACCATCCGCATCACCCTTCACCCCCGCGACAGCGAAGGCAGGCCCCCGTGCTGACCGTCGATTTCTCCAGGTTCCCGCTCGCCGCAGGCGACCGCGTGCTCGATCTGGGCTGCGGCGCAGGCCGGCACGCCTTCGAGTGCTACCGGCGCGGCGCCCAGGTGGTCGCCGTGGACCGCAACGGCGAGGAGATCCGCGAGGTCGCCAAGTGGTTCGCCGCCATGAAGGAGGCGGGCGAGGCGCCCGCCGGCGCCACCGCGACGGCCATGGAGGGCGACGCCCTCGCGCTGCCCTTCCCCGACGACTCCTTCGACGTCGTCATCATCTCCGAGGTGATGGAGCACATCCCCGACGACAAGGGCGTGCTCGCCGAGATGGTCCGCGTCCTCAAGCCCGGCGGCCGCATCGCGATCACCGTCCCGCGCTACGGCCCGGAGAAGATCTGCTGGACCCTCTCCGACGCCTACCACGAGGTCGAGGGCGGCCACATCCGCATCTACAAGGCCGACGAACTGCTCGGCAAGATGGAGGCCGCCGGCCTCAAGCCGTACGGCACCCACCACGCGCACGGACTGCACTCCCCGTACTGGTGGCTCAAGTGCGCCTTCGGCGTCGACAACGACCAGGCCCTGCCCGTGAAGGCGTACCACAAGCTCCTGGTCTGGGACATCATGAAGAAGCCCCTGGTCACCCGCCTCGCCGAGCAGGCCCTCAACCCCGTCATCGGCAAGAGCTTCGTGGCCTACGCGACCAAGCCGCACCTCCCCGTCGGCGCGGCCCAGTGAGCTCGCCGGGGCGCACCGCACCCGAACACCTCGTCCTGGAAGGCGTCCTGACCGCCGAACAGGCCGCCCTGACCGTCGCCGGGATCCTCGACGTCCAGCGGTCCGACGGGGCCATCCCCTGGTTCCGCGGCCACCACCTGGACCCGTGGGACCACACCGAGGCCGCCATGGCCCTCGACGCCGCCGGCGAACACGAGGCGGCCGAGCGCGCCTACGACTGGCTGGCCCGCCACCAGAACCGGGACGGCTCCTGGTACGCGGCCTACGCCGACCGGCCCGAGGGCGTCGACACCGACACCCCGCAGGACGCGAGCCGCGAGTCGAACTTCGTCGCGTACATAGCCGTCGGCGTCTGGCACCACTACCTGGCCACCGGCGACGACCCCTTCCTGGACCGGATGTGGCCGGCGGTCGTGGCCGCCGTCGAGTTCGTCCTCGCGCTCCAGCAGCCGGGCGGCGAGATCGGCTGGAAGCGGGAGGCGGACGGCACGCCCGTCACGGACGCCCTGCTGACCGGCTCCTCCTCCATCCACCAGGCGCTGCGCTGCGCCCTGGCCATCGCCGAACACCGCGGCGAGCCCCAGCCGGACTGGGAACTGGCGACGGGCGCGCTGGCGCACGCCATCCGCCGGCATCCCGAACGGTTCCTGGACAAGTCCCGCTACTCCATGGACTGGTACTACCCGGTGCTGGCCGGCGCGCTGACCGGACCCGAGGCGCGGGAGCGCATCGCCGGGCGGTGGGAGGAGTTCGTCGTCGCCGACCTCGGCGTGCGGTGCGTGCTGCCGAACCCGTGGGTGACGGGCGGGGAGTCCTGCGAACTGGCCCTCGCGCTGTGGGCGACGGGGGAGTCGGACCGGGCACTGGACATCCTCCGGTCGATCGGGCACCTGCGCGCCGACAACGGCATGTACTGGACGGGCTACGTCTTCGAGGACCGGGCGGTGTGGCCCGTGGAACAGACGACCTGGACGGCGGGTTCCCTGCTGCTGGCCGTGGCGGCCCTCGGCGGGGACGAGGCCACGGGCCAGGTCTTCGGCGGCCTCGAACTGCCGACGGGCCTGGAGCCGGGCTGCTGCCGGCCCTGAACGGGTCCGGGCGGCGTTGACGCGACCGCCCCGACCGGGGCCGCCCCGCGCGGCCCCGGCGGCCCGGGCCGGTCAGGGGCCCGGGGCGCCGGGGCGTACGGGGCGTCCCGCACGCCGCGCCGCCCGCACGCCGCGCCGCCCGAACGGCCGCGCCCGGTGGCGGGCCCGGTGCGGCGGGGCGAGGCTGCGGGGGACGCCCCCGTCCCCGGAGGAAACCGTGTCCACACCCAGAACCTCCCGACTGCGCCGCGCCCTGACGGCCCTTCTCGTGTCCACGGCGCTGCTCGCCGGCGCCACCGCCTGCGGCAGCGACGCGGCCTCCGGCGGCGGCGGTACGACCGCCGCGGCCCGCGGCGAGGAGATCTCCTCGGCCTCGGTCGCGGAGCTGGCCGCGCTCGCGGCGGCCGAGCCCGCCGCCGCCGAGGAGGACGCCGTCGCCGCGGCCACCCCCTCGCCCAGTACGAGCGCCGAACGGCAGAAGTTCGCCAAGACGCGCTTCGTCGCCAACGCCGGACTCGCGGCCGGGGCGACGTACCAGTGGATCGTCAAGCCCTACCGCGAGGGCAAGTTCAAGAAGGGCGCGAGCGGGCGCACGTTCGCGCTCATCAAGGCCGGTCTCGCGGGTGCCTTCGCCTACAACCGGCTGAAGGCCGCCACCGAGAACGCCAAGGGCGACCCGCTGCTGTCGAAGGCCGTGGCGCCGCTGACGGCGGGCATCGAGTCCCTCAAGGGGCTGGCGACCAAGCTCCGCAAGGGGCAGGCGGGCGACGCCGACATCGACGCCTTCAACAACGTCATCAACGGGGTGAAGGAGGCGGGCAAGAACGCCGGCGCCGCCGTCACCGACAAGGTCCCGAGCCTGTCCCAGCTGGGCGGGTAGCCCGGCGGGCTGTTTGAATGACCGGCGTGATCGAGTTCCTGTGCCTGGCCGCCCTCGCCGCCGCCGCCGGCCTGCTGGTGCGCCGCAAGCAGCGTCAGAGGGTGGCCGCCGGACCACCGGCCGGGATCCCCGGCATGGCCCGGCTGCCCGCGGGCGAGGGCCGCTGGCGCGCCGGTACCTTCCACGGCGACCAGGGCGCCCCCGGAGACGGGGGCGCCCTCGCGCGGTGGGAGCCCCGGCGCGGCCCCGCCGTCCCCCTGGCCGGGGCCCGCGCCACCGGCGTACGGGTGCCCACCGTCCGGGAGGGCGTCAGCATCAACCCGGGCTCGCGGATCGTGGCCTGCGTCCTCGAAGGCGGTGACACGATGGAGATCGCCGTGATGCCGCTGGACGTCTCCGGGCTCCTGGAGGTCGTCCCCCGGTCCGACCCGGAGCCTCCGGCGGTTCCGGAAGGGACGGCCTAGGAGTTCAGTTCGGCCAGCACCCGCAGGGTGTGCGGGTCCGGGGCCGTGACGAGCAGGTCCGTGACGGGGCCCTTGCGCCACAGCTCCAGCCGTTCCGCGATCCGTTCGCGCGGTCCGACCAGGGAGATCTCGTCGGCGAAGGCGTCCGGGACGGCGAGGACCGCCTCCTCCTTGCGGCCGGCGAGGAACAGTTCCCGGATCCGCCGGGCCTCCTCCTCCCAGCCCATGCGCCCCATCAGGTCGGCGTGGAAGTTGCGGGCCGCGTGCCCCATGCCGCCGATGTAGAAGCCGAGCATCGCCTTGACCGGGAGCAGTCCCTCGGCGACGTCGTCGCAGACCCTGGCCCGTGCCATCGGGGCGATCACGAACCCCTCGGGGAGGTCGTTCAGCGAGGCCAGGTAGACGTCCGTGCGGGTGGGTGACCAGTACAGCGGCAGCCAGCCGTCCGCGATCCGGGTGGTCTGCGCGATGTTCTTCGGGCCCTCCGCGCCGAGGAGGACGGGCAGGTCCGCGCGCAGCGGGTGGGTGATGGGCTTGAGGGCCTTGCCGATGCCGGTTCCGTCGGCGCCGCGGTACGGGTGCTGGTGGAAGCGGCCGTCCAGGGCGACGGGGGCCTCGCGGCGCAGCACCTGGCGGATGACGTCGACGTACTCGCGGGTGGCGGTGAGCGGGCTCGCGGGGAAGGGGCGCCCGTACCAGCCCTCGACCACCTGGGGTCCCGACAGGCCCAGGCCCAGCGTCATCCGGCCGCCGGAGAGGTGGTCCAGGGTGAGGGCGTGCATGGCGGTGGCGGTGGGGGTGCGGGCGGCCATCTGCGCGATGGCGGTGCCCAGGCGGATCCGGGAGGTGTGGGCGGCGATCCAGGTGAGCGGGGTGAAGGCGTCGGAGCCCCAGGCCTCGGCGGTCCACACCGAGTCGTAGCCGAGCCGTTCGGCCTCGGTGGCGAGGTCGAGGTGGGTCCGGGCGGGGCCGCGTCCCCAGTAGCCGAGTGCGAGTCCGAGCCTCATGGAAGTCCCCCAGCGGTAGCAGCGGTGTCCGGCGCGAGCGGGATCCGACACCCGGGACACGGGATACGGTACCTGACGGATCGTCAGGTGATGCGTCAGGAGACTGTAGGGCAACGGCCCCCCGCCCGGAAGGGCGGGGGGCCGTCGGTGGGGCCGGGGCGCGGGTTCAGCCGCGCTGGATGCCCGAGGTGTCGTTCAGGACGCCGCGCCGGCCGTCCTGGGTCTGCGCGATCAGCGTGGACGGGCCGCGCTGGTCGACGGCCAGGTACCAGGTGCCGGGGGCCAGCTCCGCGATCGGGGTGGGGGAGCCGTCCTCGCCGAAGAGGGGGCGGGCCACCGGGACGGCGAACCAGAACGGCGCGAAGTCCGCCGGAGCGGGCGCCGGGGTGTCCTGCGGGCCGGGGGCGGGGGTGCCGCCGTAGGGCGGGACCGGCTGCGGGGTGGAGCCGTAGCCCGGCTGCTGCTGGGCGCCGGGGTAGCCGTACCCGCTGCCGGGCTGCTGCTGCTGGCCGCCGTAGGGCGGGACGGCGGCGGGCCGCGACTCGGGGACGAGCGGGCCGGCGAGCGCCGGGATCTTCGATCCGGCGATCGCCACGCCGGCGAGGGCCAGCGTGGACAGGAAGGCGATGATCGAACCGGCGCCCAGGTCGGCCTTGGCGGGGCTGGTGATCAGCGACCACAGGGAGGACCAGGCCGCCGAGACGGCCAGTACGGTCCCCCACGCCGCGAGCGGCAGGCCGGCGAGCTTGCGGCCCTCGGGCAGGAAGCGGCCGGCCAGCAGCAGGCCCGCCGCGATGAACCCGATCAGGAAGATGGTGGGCAGGGCCAGGCCGTAGACGTCGGTGTCCCACACGCTCGGGAGGTCCAGGCCGGTGGCTGAGTAGTAATCGAGGAACGAGGCGATGAACAGCAGCACCGCTGCTCCGATCACCACGCCGTCGCCTCGAGTGAGGGAGCGGATGTTCACGTCTCAGGTGTCCTTCTCGGTCTCGGTCGTCTCGTGGTGCCGCGGTCGCAGACCAGGGCTGGAGCGTGGCGGGCCACCATGGTACGGAGGTTTCCCGCGGCCGAGAGGACCGGGGCGGCGGGCCGCCCCGGCGCGATGCCCCCGGGGGGCTACCCGCCCAGGAATCCGACGATGCCGTCGGCGATGCCCTGCGCGGCCTTCTGGCGCCACTCCGGACTCGTCAGCCGTTCCGCGTCCTTGGCGTCACGCATGTTGCCGCATTCGACGAACACCTTGGGCCGAGTCGACAGATTGAGGCCTCCCAGATCGTCACGGACGACCAAACCCGTGCCCGAACCGAGGTAGTTGGCCGGTCCCGATCCGGTCGTGCGCGCGAAGTTCGCGCCGATCTTCTCGCCGAGCTCCCGGGAGGGGGCCACGATCGCGGCGGTGTCCGCGGCGCCGCCCTTGACCCGGGCGGGCAGGATGACGTGGTAGCCGCGGTTGCCCGCGGAGGTGCCGTCGGCGTGGACGGACACGACGGCGTCGGCGACCGCGGCGTTGCCGATCCGGGCCCGTTCGTCGATGCAGGGGCCGAAGGCGCGCTCGCCCTCGTGGGTGAGGACCACCTTGACGCCCCGCGCCTCCAGGATCGCCTTCATCCGGCGCGAGACGTCCAGGGAGAACTCCGCCTCCTTGTACCCGGAGGCGGTGGTGGTGCCCGTGGTGTCGCATTCCTTGCGGGTGGTGCCGATGTCGACCTTGCGGTTGATCTCGGTGGTGTGCTGGAAGTTGTTGGTGTTGTGCCCGGGGTCGATGACCACGGTCCGGCCGGCCAGGGGGCCCTTGGCCGGGGCCGGTGCGCCCGCCGGACCCGACGGTGCGGCGGGGGAACCCGTCGCGGTCGTCGCGGTCGTCGTGGGCGAGGCGGAGCCCGGGGCGCCCGTCCGGGCCTTCGCGTCGGCGCCCGGGGAGCTCGCGTGCGAGGCCGTCACCGGCAGGGTCCGCGGCTGTCCCGGGCCGGAGCCCGACCCGGAGAGCGTCTGGCTCACCATCCAGCCCGCCAGACAGGTGGGGGCGAGGGCCGCCGCGGCCACCACGAGGGTGGAGCGGCGCGCGTACCAGGGCCGGTCCGGGCTGATCGAGGAGGCGGACTCGGGCTGCGGGGAGCTGTCGTCGTAGCGCACCTCGCGATGCTAGAACGGCCCCCCGACGCCCGTCCGGACCCTGGGCCGTTCGAGGGCGTGGTGTGACTGTCGGCTTGTATGACGCCCGTCCGGGTGGCGGCCCGGCGGCCCGCCCCGGCGGCGTCCGCGCGCGGACGCCGCTCAGATGCCGGAGCCCGTACGCCGCAGGACGCGCAGCGAATCGGTCACCGAGGTCTCCTCGAACGCGCCGGAGGCCAGGGCGCGCAGGTAGATCCGGTACGGGGCCTGTCCGCCGTCGGCCGGGTCGGGGAACACGTCGTGGATCACCAGGGTCCCGCCCACCGCGAGGTGCGGCGCCCAACCCTCGTAGTCGCCGTTCGCGTGCTCGTCGGTGTGGCCCCCGTCGATGAAGACGAAGCCGAGCGGGCCGCCCCAGACCGCGGCCACCTGCGGGGAGCGACCCACCAGGGCGACGACGTGCTCCTCCAGGCCGGCCCGGTGCAGGGTCCGGCGGAAGGTCGGCAGGGTGTCCATCAGTCCGACCTCCGGGTCCACCACGGTCGGGTCGTGGTACTCCCAACCCGGCTGCTGCTCCTCGCTGCCCCGGTGGTGGTCGACGGTCAGGGCGGCCACGCCGGCCTCGCGGGCGGCGTCGGCCAGCAGGATCGTGGAGCGCCCGCAGTACGTGCCGACCTCCAGCAGGGGCAGGCCGAGCGCGCCGGCCTCGGCGGCGGCGGCGTACAGGGCGAGGCCCTCCCGTACGGGCATGAACCCCTTGGCCGCCTCGAAGGCGCTGAGGGTCTCCGGCTTGGGGGTGGCGGTGGCGGCCATGGTGCCTCCGGGTGCGTCGTGGGCGGTGCGGCGCCCCATGCTGCCCTACCCATCGGTAGCCGTCCACGGCGGGGCGGCCCGCGGGCGGCTCAGGGGCGGTAGCGTCGCGGGGCGCTCGTACCGCAGGCCAGGCACACCCACCAGTCCCGCACGAAGCCGTCGGTGTCCGGGCGGGGCGCGGTGACGACCTCGCACTCCTCCTCCCCGCAGAACGGGCAGCCGCCTCCCGCGGCGTCCGGGCGCCGCATCGCCACCATCGCGCCGTCGCCCGGCCGCAGATGGCCCACCCCGCCGCAGGCGGGGCACGTCCACCACCGCTCCGGCCTCGGCGCGGGCGGGGCCCCACCCCACCGGTTGCGGGTGCGGTGGACCGGCCGCTCGCGCACCCCGTGCCCGCAGTCTGGGCAGGAGAGCCCCTCCACGGCCTCCGCGTTCTCGGTGGTCTCGGTGTTTTCTGCGCTTTCTGCGGTTTCCGCGTTCTCCGTGTTCCGCACGGTGGTCACCCCCTCGTCCCGTCGGGGTCCGGGAACCCCGGCGCAGCCCATCGCACGCGGGCGCGCGGCGCAAGTGTCCAGCCGGATCGGCCGGGAGGAGAAACACCCCGAACTGACCTTCCGTCAGATTGGAACGTGTTCTAGTCTGCCGCGCATGGGCATCGGAATCACGCAAGAGCAGCGGGAGTTGGCCGAGGCCGTGCGCGGCTGGGTGGCGCGCACGGTGCCGCCCGAGGAGGTGCGCGGGCTCCTCGACGGCCCGCCCCGCGACGGCGTCCGGCCCGCCTGGTGGGACGCGTTGGCGGCGGCCGGGCTGCTGGAGCCCCACCTGGAGGGCGGGACGCTGCTGGACCTGGCCGTCGTGGTGGAGGAGGCCGCCCGGGGGGCGCTGCCCGGACCGTTCCTGCCGAGCGCGCTGGCCTCCGTACTCCTGGACCGGGCGGGGGCCGAGCCCCTCGACGGGCGGATCGGCGCCGTCGCGCTGGATCCCGGAACCCTCACCGCCACCACCGCCCCGCACGGCGGACACGTCCTCGACGGGCTCGCGCCCCCCGTCCTCGGCGCCGGCGAGGCGGAACTCCTCCTGCTCGCCGCCGGGACCGCCCGCGGCACCCGCTGGTTCGCGGTCGACGCCGCCGCGCTGGAGGTCCGCACCCACGAGAGCGCCGACCCGACCCGACCCACCGCCGAGGTGCGGGCGCGCGCGGTCACCGTCGGCGGCGACCGCGTGCTGGAGCTGGACGAGGCCCTCGTCCGGGACCTCGCCTGCGTCCTGTTCGCCGCCGACGCCTGCGGCACCGCCGCCTGGGCGGTGCGCACGGCCGCCGAGTACGCGAAAACACGTGAACAGTTCGGTCGACCGATCGGGCGCTTCCAGGGCGTCAAGCACCTGTGCGCCGACATGCTGGTCCGCCTGGAACAGGCCCGCGCGCTGGCCTGGGACGCCGCCGGCAGCGCCCACGAGAGCCCCGAGACCCGCTCCCTGGTCGCCGCCCTCGCCGCGGGCACCGCCCTCGACGCCGCCTGGTCCTGCGCCAAGGACTGCATCCAGATCCTCGGCGGCATCGGCTTCACCTGGGAGCACGACGCCCACATCCACCTGCGCCGCGCCCTCGTCGCCCGACAGCTCCTGGGCCCCGGCGACGAGCACCGCGTGCGCGCCGTACGCCTCGCCGCCGCCGGAGCCCGCCGCGCACTGCGCCTCGAACTGCCCGAGGCCGCCGAGGTCCACCGGGAGGGCGCCCGCGCCGCCGCGCACGCCGCCCGCGGCCTCGACCCGGCCGCCGCCCGCAAGGCACTCGCCCCCACCGGCTACGCCGCCCCCCACCTCCCGCCCCCCTACGGGCGCGGCGCCGGCCCCCTCGAACAGCTCGTCGTGCAAAGGGAGATGGAGGCGGCCGGCGTCAGGATCTCCGAACTCGGCATCGCCACCTGGATCCTTCCCTCGCTCATCGCCTACGGCACCGACGCCCAGCGCGAGGCCTGGGTCCTGCCCACGCTGCGCGGGGACGCCACCTGGTGCCAGCTCTTCTCCGAGCCGGGCGCCGGCTCCGACCTGGCCTCCCTGCGCACCCGCGCGGAACGGACCGAGGACGGCTCCTGGAAGGTCAACGGACAGAAGGTGTGGACGAGTTCGGCCCACACCGCCGACTTCGGGATCCTCCTCGCCCGCACCGACCCGAGCGCGCCCAAGCACAAGGGCCTCGGCTACTTCGTGGTCGACATGCGCCACACCCCCGGCATCGACGTCCGCCCCCTCAAGGAGATCACCGGCGAGGCCCTCTTCAACGAGGTGTTCCTCGACGACGTCCTCCTGCCCGCCGACGCCCTCGTCGGCGCCCCCGACGGCGGCTGGCGGGTCGCCCGCAACACCCTCGGCAACGAGCGGGTCCACATGGCCGACCAGATGACCTTCGACACCGGGCTGGAGGCCCTCCTCGCCCGCTCCGCCGACCTCGACGGCTCCCACCGCGCCCGGATCGGGGCACTGGCCGCCGAGGCCCACGCCCTGGCCTGCATCGGGCTGCGCACCACGCTCCAGCAGGTGTCCGGGCTGGAGCCCGGCGCGGGGGCCTCCGTACGCAAGCTCGTGCAGACCCCCCACCAGCAGCGGACCGCCGAACTCGCCCTCGAACTGCTGGGCCCGCGGGGCGCGGTGCGGGAGGGCGCGGGGGAGCGGGCGGTGCACGGCGTGCTCATGTCCCGCTGCCTGACCATCGCCGGGGGCACCACGCAGGTCCAGCTCAACGTCGTCGCCGAGCGGATGCTCGGCCTTCCCAGGGACTAGGAGCGGTCAGCCATGAAGTCGTACATCGTGGGCGTCGGCATGACGAGGTTCGAGAAGCCGGAATCCCGGGACTGGCAGTACTGGGACATGGTCAAGGAGGCGGGCACGGCCGCCCTCGCCGACGCGGGCGTGGACTACGGGCTCGTCGAGCAGGTGCCCGTGGGCCACTGCTTCCAGGCCTCCACCGCGGGCCAGCGGGCCGCGTACGAACTGGGCCTGACGGGCGTTCCCGTCTACAACGTCAACAACAACTGCGCGACGGGCTCCACCGCCCTGATGATGGCCCGGCAGTTCGTCGAGGGCGGGATCAGCGACTGCGTGCTCGCCCTCGGCTTCGAGAAGATGAAGCGCGGGGCGCTCGGGGGCGGCGCGGACGGCGGCGACTTCAAGACCTCCCCCGTCGCCCGCCACTACGGGATCATGGCCGCGGCCCACGGCTTCGAGATGTCCCCGCCCACCGCGCAGATCTTCGGCAACGCCGCCCGCGAGCACATGGAGCGGTACGGGACCACCCCGGCGCAGCTCGCGGCGGTCGGGGCCAAGAACCACCGGCACTCGGCGAACAACCCGAACGCGCAGTTCCAGGACGTGTACACGGTCGAGGAGGTCCTCGCGGCCAAGTCCATCCACGACCCGCTGACCAAACTCCAGTGCTCGCCCACCTCCGACGGGGCGGCCGCCGCCCTCGTCGTCTCCGAGCGGTTCCTCGTACGGCACGGGCTGTACGACAGGGCCGTCGAGATCGTCGCCCAGGCCATGACCACCGACACCGGGGAGAGCTTCGGCGGCTCCTGCATCGACGTCGTCGGCAAACCCATGACGGCCGCGGCGGCCCGCCGGGTCTACGAGCGCTCGGGACTCGGCATCGAGGACGTCGACGTCATCGAGCTGCACGACTGCTTCTCCGTCAACGAACTGCTGACCTACGAGGCCCTCGGCATGTGCGCCGACGGGGCCTCGGGCGCGCTCGTCGAGAGCGGGGCCACCACCTACGGCGGCCGCTGGGTGGTCAACCCCTCCGGCGGGCTCATCTCCAAGGGCCACCCGCTCGGCGCGACCGGCCTGGCCCAGGCGGCGGAACTGGTGTGGCAGCTGCGCGGCGAGGCCGGACCCCGGCAGGTGCCGGGTGCCGGGGTGGGCCTCGCCCACAACATCGGGCTGGGCGGCGCGGCCGTGGTCACGATGCTGCGCCGCGGCTGACGGGGCCACCCGCGCCCCCGCCGGAGCCGGAGGAGCCGGCGGGGGCGGCGGGGGCGGCGGGGGCGGCGGGGGCGCGGGCGGCGGGGCGGCGGGGTCGCTCAGGCGGTTCGGACGCGGGCGAGGCCCGGCATCAGGCGCAGGGCGTTGTCCCGGTTGACGCCGCGCCGCTGCTCCACCGTGAAGGCGGGGTCGGCGGCCAGGGCGGGCACCGCGAGGTCCGTGACGACGCCGGCCGGGCAGGCGGGCCAGTCGCTGCCGAACAGGATCCGGTCGGGGGATACCACCGCCATCAGCGTGCCCGCGGGGGAGAGCGGGCCGGCGGTGTCGTAGTAGAAGCGGCGCAGGTGGTCGCGTACGGCCGCCGGGTCGACCGGGGGGTCGAAGGCGTGGGCGAAGGCCTCCATCCGGGTCGCGATCTGCGGCAGGAACCCGCCGCCGTGGGGGAGGATCACGGACAGGTTCGGGAAGCGGTCCAGGGTCCGGGTACGGATCATGTTGGCGGCGGCCCGCGTCGTGTCCAGCAGGAAGTCGCAGAGGAAGTTCGGCACCCCGGGCACGGTGGCCCCGGGCCCCCCGAGAGCCCCGCCGAGCACGCCGGGTCCTCCGGGCCCTCCCGGCCCCCCGGGCCCGCCGGCTTCACCCGGCCTTCCCGGCCCTTCCGGGCCGCCGTGCCCGCCTGGTCCGCCGGGCCCTCCCGGTCCGCCCGGGGCCCCTCCCGGTCGACCCCCCGGTCCTCCGGGGCCGCCCGGTCCGCCCGGCCTGCCGGGCCCGCCGGTTGAGCCCGGCCCTCCTGACCCGGCGTGCGTCCCCGGGCCGCCCGGGGTCCCCGGGGCCCCTCCCGGCCGGCCGGCCGGGCCGCCCGGCGGGGGTGGGGCCGGGAGGTTGTGGGGGTGGGTGTCCACCACCGCCGACCGCTCGTCCAGTTCGGCGAAGATCCCGTCGTACGAGGGGTCCCCGAGGTAGACGCCGCCGTGGTTCGCCGTCACGTTCACCCCGACCGCGCCCAGCTCGTCCAACCCGTACCGCAGCGCCCACGAGGAGACCCCGGGGTCCTCCAGGAACAGCGGCGCGTGGAAGGCGAACCGCCCCGGATGCGCCTCGACCACCTCCGCGGCCGCCTCCAGGGTGACCCTGATCGCCTCCCGAAGCTGCGCCGGGTCCGCGTACCGCGCCGGCAGCATCGGCTTGAGCACGGCGGTGGCGATCCCCGCCCCGTCCATCACCGCCAGGGCGCTCGACGCGTCCCAGGACGCCCACGGGGGCAGCGCCCGCGGGTGGACCAACCCCTCCCGCTCGGCCCACGTCCGCCAGGCCGGGGCGCAGAAGTGGTGGTGGACGTCGATCACCGCCCCGCTGCCGTCGTCACCCCCGACCGCCCCGGCGACCCCGGCCGCTTCGACGGGGGAGGCCGGTCGGGCCGCCCCACCGGTGGTGACACCGCTCGCACCGTAATCCGGCATGCGCGCATTCCTTTTCGTCGGGCCGCCGTCGGAGATTTCCTTCGCGGAAAGGAGGGAATCCCCGCCACCCTAGGACGGCCGCCCGCCGCACCACCCGTCCGGGAATTCCCCCGAGGGAGCTTTCGCCTCCGAACGGGTCAATGCGGTTTCGTCCCTCTCCCGCCCCGGGAAAGGTGGCGACGGTTCGATTCCGCATGACCTGGAGGCGCGCACGTGACGACTGAACGGGCAGTGGCGGTGAGCGACGATCCCGCGCTCCGCGAGGCGATGGCGGCGGCGACGACGAGCCCACCCGAATTCCGTACGTGCCCCTATCCGGTCTACCGGACCCTGCGCGAGCAGGCCCCCGTGGTCCGCCTCACCCCCGGCCACGGCGTGGACACGTACCTCATCACGGGGTACGAGGAAGCCCACGCCGCCTTCGCCGATCCGCGGATCGGCAAGGACATGCACGAGGCCATCGACCTCTACCACGCCCTGTTCGGCGACGCGTGCGAGGCCCTCGACGACAACCTCCTCTTCGCGGACCCGCCCCGGCACACCCGGCTGCGCCAGATCGCCAAGAACGCCTTCACCCCGCGCCACGTCAAGGAGCTGCGCCCGCACATCCAGGAACTCGCCCAGGAGTTCCTGGACCGCTGCCCGACCGACGAGCCCGTCGACCTGATGAGCTCCTTCGCCCTGCCGCTGCCCGTCATGGTCATCTGCGAGCTGCTGGGCATCGTCGGTCAGGAACGCGTCGAGGTCCTGCAATGGTTCTCCGTCGTGACGCGGTCCCGTTTCAGCCGGGAACTGAAGGCCGATCTCGCCGAGGCCGAGCACTGGCTGTGGGATTACTTCAAGCGCCACATCGAGCTCACCCGTGAGCGGCCCACGGACGATTTCCTGAGCCTGCTCGTGGAATCGGAACACGAGGACGGCCCGCTCACCGACGAGGAACTCGTCTCGATGATGTGGGTGCTGCTCTTCGCGGGCCACAAGACGACCACCCTTCAGATCGGGAACTGCGTCTACAACCTGCTCACCCACCCGGAACAGCTCCGGGCGATCCAGGAGGACCGGGAACTCCTCCCGCAGGCCATCGAGGAACTCCTGCGGTTCGAGGGCTCCGTGGAGACCTCCACCTTCCGGTACGCGCTGGAGGACCTGGAGATCGGCGGGACCACCATCCCGAAGGGGGCGCTCGTGCAGATCGCGATCGCCGCCGCGAACCGGGACCCGGAGAAGTTCCCCGCCCCGGACACCCTGGACGTGACGCGCGAGCACCTCCAGAGCACCCACCTCGGATTCGGCTACGGCTCCCACTACTGCCTGGGCGCCCCACTGGCCCGCCTGGAGCTGGAGATCTGCCTGACGGCCCTGCTCGACCGCTTCCCGGACATGGTCCTGGCCCTGCCGTCGTCGGAGGAGGGGGACTGGCTCAAGGGCCCCTTCCCCGCCTTCCGGGGGCTGGAGAAGCTCCCGGTGGTGCTGGACCCGTCGCGGACCGTGGACGACTGGACGCTCTGACCGGGCCCGGTCGCCGCGCCGGTCCGAGTCCTACGGGAGCCCTCCGCCGATCTCCGGCGGAGGGCTCCCGTGCGTACGGTGCGCGGGCCCGGTCAACGCGGGGTCCACCACCGTCTCGCCCATGGAGGCCCGCCGCAGGCAGTCGGCCAGCTCCTCCACCGGGCCGTCCCGCAGCACCAGCCCCGAGGCGCCCGCCGCCGAGGCCTCCTCCCACAGACCCGGCCGCGCCCAGCCGGCCATGACCAGCACCCGGCACTCCGGCTCCTCGGCCAGCAGCCCCGCCACCGCCTCCGGTTCCTCCACCAGGGCCACCTCCGGCCTGGCCAGGGTCGACGCGATCACCTCGATGTCCGGCTGGAGCCCGAGGCGCAGCGCCAGCGCCGGGTTCGGCGGCACCAGCAGCACGCGCAGGGATCGGGAGGTCCGGTGCGTCACGGGCATTTCGTCCATCCCGGCAGGCTAGCCGGCAGAGGCCCGTCCGTCCCGCAACGCGCCACGGTCGCCAGTGATCTGACGTGTAGTCAGGAGTCTTCCCAACTGTTGGGGGGTGCGTTATACATGGCCTTCGGTCGGCCCTAGAACGCGTTCTAGAACCGACTCCGTGGACGACCTCGGCGCGGCCGACGGTGCGGACGACCGCGCCGGGGTCTTCCCCAGGACCGTGCCCGCGACCCGCGGGCCCGCTCCGTACGCGGTCCGGTTCCACCGACCCGGGTTCCACCGAGTTCCAGACAGGGAGTAGCGTCCTCATGCCGATCGATGCCGCCAAGGCCCTCGCCGCCGAACCCCGCCAGGGAGAGATCGGCTGGGACCACAAGGACATCCAGCTCTACCACCTCGGCCTCGGCGCGGGCCTGCCCGCGACCGACCCCGACGAGCTGCGCTACACCCTGGAGTCCAAGCTCCACGTGCTCCCCAGCTTCGCGACCGTCGCCGGCGCCGGCATGGCCATGATGGGCGGGCTCGCCGCCCCCGGCATCGACGTCAACCTCGCCGCCGTCCTGCACGGCGGGCACACCATCGCGCTGCACCGGCCGATCCCCGTCCGGGGGCGGGCCACCACCACCTCCAAGGTCGCCGCCGTGTACGACAAGGGCAAGGCGGCCGTGATCGTGCTGCGCTCCGAGGTCGCGGACGCCGACGGGCCGCTGTGGACCTCCGACGCGCAGATCTTCGTCCGGGGGGAGGGCGGCTTCGGCGGCGAGCGCGGACCGTCCGCCCGCGAGGACCTGCCCGAACGCGCCCCGGACCGGATCGAGGAGCGGCGCATCCGCGACGAGCAGGCCCTCCTCTACCGGCTCTCCGGCGACTGGAACCCCCTGCACGCCGATCCCGAGTTCGCCAAGCTCGCCGGCTTCGACCGGCCCAT
Organism: Streptomyces sp. NPDC103540; assembly: GCF_055584445.1. NCBI lineage: Bacteria > Bacillati > Actinomycetota > Actinomycetes > Kitasatosporales > Streptomycetaceae > Streptomyces > Streptomyces sp. NPDC103540. The sequence continues at coordinate 466,496 of NZ_JBVJMA010000001.1, read as the reverse complement.
CCTGCACGGCCTGTGCTCGTACGGGATGACCCTCAAGGCCGTCGTCGACACCGTCCTGGACGGGGACGTCTCCCGGGTCCGCTCCTACCGCACGCGCTTCGCCGGGATCGTCTTCCCCGGCGAGACGCTCCGGATGCGGATGTGGCGGGAGTCCGGCCGCGTCCTGGTCTCGGTCACCGCCGTCGAACGCGACGACGCGCCGGTCCTCGCCGACACCGTCGTCGAACACGCGTAACGCCCGCCGCCCGACCACCCCAAGGAGCCGCACCGTGCGCGCAGCACTGCAGAGCGAGATAGGTCAGGACAAGCTGGAGGTCGTCGAGGACATGGAGGCCGTGGGCTTCGGCCCCGGCAAGGTCAGGATCCGCGTCAGGGCCACCGGCCTGTGCCACTCCGACCTCTCCGCGATGAGCGGCGTACTGCCGCAGCCCGCCCCCTTCATCCCGGGCCACGAGGGCTCCGGGGAGATCGTGGACGTGGGCGACGGGGTCACCGGCCACGCCATCGGCGACCGGGTCCTCGTCTGCTGGCTGCCGCCCTGCGGCCACTGTCCCGCCTGCCGGCGAGGCCAGGGCCACCTGTGCCTGGAGGCCTTCGGGAACGTCGCCACCCCCAACTTCCGTCGCGCGTCGAGCGACATCTTCGGCTTCGCGGGCACGGGCACCTTCGCCGAGGAGATGGTCGTCCCGGCGTCCTGCGCCATCCCGATCCCCGACGACCTCCCGTACGACATCGCCGCCCTGATCGGCTGCGGGGTCACCACCGGACTGGGCGCCGCCATCAACACCGCGAAGGTGGAGGCCGGCTCCTCGGTCGCGGTCATCGGCTGCGGCGGCGTCGGGATCTCCGTCATCCAGGGCGCCAAGGTGCAGGGCGCGGCCCAGATCGTCGCCGTCGACCCCGTCTCCTCCCGGCGCGAGGCGGCGCTGCGCTTCGGGGCCACCGAGGCGGTCGCGCCGGACGCGTTCGGCGACGCCAAGAACCGGATCACCGGCGGCGAGGGCTTCGACTACGTCTTCGAGGTCGTCGGGAAGTCCGCGACCACGCAGACCGCGTACGAGATGACCCGACGCGGCGGGTCCGTCGTCGTGGTGGGCGCGGGCGCACTCGACGACAACTACTCGATCAACATGTTCTCGCTGTTCTTCGACGAGAAGAAGATCCTGCCGTCGATGTACGGCGGCGGGGACGTGCTCCGCTCCTACGAGCGCACCATCGCCCTGTGGCGGGCCGGCCGGGTGGACCTCGCCGGCCTGATCACCCACCGGGTCTCGCTCGCCGAGATCAACGACGCCCTCGACCAGATGCGTACGGGCACGGCCCTGCGCACCTGCATCGAACTCTGACCGCTTCGAGAGGAACGCCGAGCATGTCACTGCCACTTGAGGGGCTCAGCGCCATCGTGACCGGAGCCGGCCGCGGTCTCGGCCGGGCGGAGGCGATCGAACTCGCCCGGCTGGGTGCGAGCGTGGTCGTCAACGACTTCGGTCAGAGCGGCCGTGACGGCTCGGGGGAGGCCTCGGCCGCCCCGGCCGAGGCCGTCGCCGAGGAGATCCGCGCTGCGGGCGGGCAGGCGGTGGCCCACCTGGGCGACGTGGCCGACTTCGAGCAGGCGCGGGAACTGGTCGCCCTGGCCGTGGACCGCTTCGGGAAGCTGGACGTCCTCGTGAACAACGCGGGGATCCTGCGCGACCGGATGGTCTTCTCGATGTCGGAGGACGAGTGGGACTCGGTGATCCGGGTCCACCTCAAGGGTCACTTCAACACCACGCACTTCGCCTCCGCGCACTGGCGGGAACGGTCCAAGGCGGCGGGCGGCCCGGTCTACGGCCGGATCGTGAACACCTCCTCGGAGGCCTTCCTCGGCGGTTCCGCGGGCCAGCCCAACTACGCGGCGGCCAAGGGCGGCATCGTCGGCCTGACCACCTCGACCGCCCTGGCCCTGGCCAAGTACGGGGTCACGGCCAACGCGATCTGCCCGCGCGCCCGCACCCGGATGACCGAGGACGTCTTCGCGGGCTTCCAGGTCCCCGAGGAGGGCCGGCTCGACGCCCTCGCCCCCGAGCACGTGGCCCCGCTGGTCGGCTACCTGGCCTCGCCGGCCTCGGCCAAGGCCAACGGGCAGCTGTTCGTGGTCCACGGCGGGATCGTGGTGGTGATGGAGCGTCCCAGGGTGGCGGCCAAGTTCGACACCACGAAGGAGGCGTTCTCGTACCAGGAGCTGGACGAGGTGCTCAGCGCCCACTACGACGGCCGCCCCCCGAACGAGACCTTCGCGGCGGCCGAGGTCCTGGGCCTCAGGCACGGCGGCTGAACCCCGCCCCGCCCGCCCCTCCGGCCCGCCGGCCGGCCCGTTCCGGTCCGCGACCCTCAGCCCAGCGGTGCCTGCTGCAACGGGACCGGGCGGACCGGGTCGGGGGCCGGGGGTTCCGGACGGACCGCCGCGGGCGGCGCCGCGGGCGGGGCCGCGGGCCGGCTCAGGCCCACGAGCCCGCAGGGCACGTCCGGGGTGGCGTACGGCAGGTGCAGGCGGCCCTCCGCGCTCCACAGCCCGGTGCCGAGCCAGCCGACCGGCGCGCCGAGCCGGAAGACGTACCGGTCGGCGGGGCTCCACAGGGCGAGCCCGGACGCCCCCACGCGCAGGGCGACCCCGCAGGTCTCCGGCATCAGCACCTGGCCCGGCTGGACGGCGAAGGGGTGCGCGTCCTCGATGCGCAGGCACTCGGGGAAGCGCACCGGGCGGGCGCTGCCGAGGACGCCCCAGCCGAGCCGGTCCTCACCCGGGGCGTTCGAGCGGATCATCAGCAGTCCGCTGTCGGGGTCGGCCAGCAGCAGGCGGTCGTCGCTGTCCTCGGCGATCTGGAGCAGCGGGGTGACCTCGCCGCCCCGGTCCAGGTCCACGGCCACGGCCTTCGTGCGGCCCTCGTGCTCGTGGTCCAGCGCCAGCAGACGACCCGTCCGATCCAGCCAGACCCCGCCGGAGCAGCGGCCGGGCAGGGTGGCGACCGGTTCGGGGCCGGAGCCGGAGGGGCCCCCGGCGACCCGCCAGACGGTGCTCCCCCCGTCTTCCACCGTCAGGGCGTGGGCCCCGCTCCCGTCGGGTGACGGCGGCAGCAGGCGGACCCGCAGTCCCTCGCGCGCCCCGATCCCGCCGAGCGGGCGTTCCCCGGTGCGCGGGCCGCCGGCCGCGCCGCCCGAGGGGTACAGCAGGGCGAAGGCGTGCCGGTCGGCCACCCGGCGGTGGATCAGCACCCGACCGTCCGCGAGCGGCAGCACCTCGCTGTCCGCCTCCTCCGGCTGCGCCGAGGGCAGCGGCACCGCGTACGGCTCCGGCCCGCCGAGCGTCCAGCGCTCGGGGTAGCGCGCGTCGCCGACCCCGGCCAGCCGCGCGGCGTAGGCCCCGTCGGCGGCGATCGTGAACGGGGCGGTGGTCGTCGTCTCGATCTCGGTGGCACAGACAGTCATCCGGGCCGTCACCTCCGGGGAGGAAGCTAGTTTTCGCCCTTCCCGCCGAACAACACGACCTCACAGGCTTCACACGTAAGGGTGGCCACGCGGCGGTTCGGCTGTGGGGGAGCGCGCGATTGTGCTGTTGCATATCGGGGCGTTTGGGATGTGGTCCCGGCCGGGGCCGCCCCGCTCGCACGGTCGTTCGCCCGTCCGCTCCCGGATCCGGCCCGCGGGACCGGGGCGCGGTGGCCGGCCGGGGCCGACCGGGGGCCGGCCGGGGGGCAGGCCGGGCGGTCGCCACGGACGGTAGCCTTGGCCTGTGCCCCGTCTCAATGAAGTGATCGCAGCGCTGGACGCCCTCTGGCCCCCCTCGCGGGCCGAGCAGTGGGACGCCGTCGGCACCGTCTGCGGCGACCCCGACGCCGAGGTCTCCCGCGTGCTGTTCGCCGTGGACCCGGTCCAGGACGTCGTCGACGAGGCCGTGAAGCTGGGCGCCGACCTGGTCGTCACCCACCACCCCCTCTACCTGCGCGGCACCACCACCGTGGAGGCGGGCACCTTCAAGGGCCGCGTCGTGCACACGCTGATCAAGAACGACATCGCGCTGCACGTCGCCCACACCAACGCCGACACGGCCGACCCGGGTGTCTCCGACGCCCTCGCCGGCGCCCTCGACCTGCGCGTGGTCGGCCCCCTCGTGCCCGACCCCACCGACCCGGCGGGCCGCCGGGGCCTCGGCCGGATCTGCGAGCTGGACCACCCCGAGACCCTGCGCGAGTTCGCCGCCCGCGCCGCCGCCCGGCTGCCGCGCACCGCGCAGGGCATCCGCGCGGCCGGCGACCCCGACGCCCCGATCCGTACGGTCGCGGTGAGCGGCGGCTCCGGCGACAGCCTCTTCGAGCGGGTCCGTGCCGCCGGCGTGGACGCGTTCCTCACCGCGGACCTGCGCCACCACCCGGTGTCCGAGGCCCGCGAGCAGAGCCCGCTCGCCCTCGTCGACGCCGCCCACTGGGCCACGGAATGGCCCTGGTGCGAGCAGGCCGCCGCCCAGCTCGACGCGATCTCCGAGCGCCACGGCTGGGGTCTGCGGACCCACGTCTCGCGCACGGTCACCGACCCCTGGACGGCGCACGCGCCGTCCGTCACTCCCCCTTCTCACTCAGGAGCCCCCAACTGAACGCCGAGCCCGCCGACCAGATCCGACTCCTCGACGTCCAGGCCCTGGACGTCCGGCTGTCTCAGCTCGCCCACAAGCGCAAGTCGCTGCCGGAGCACGCCGAGGTCGACTCCCTGACCAAGGACCTCTCCCAGCAGCGCGACCTCCTCGTCGCCGCCCAGACCCAGGCCAGCGACGCGGCCCGCGAGCAGACCAAGGCGGAGCAGGACGTCGACCAGGTGCGTCAGCGCGCGGCCCGCGACCAGCAGCGCCTGGACACCGGCGTGGGCATCTCGGCCCGGGACCTGGCGAACCTCCAGAGCGAGGTCGTCTCCCTCGCCAAGCGGCAGGGCGACCTGGAGGACGTGGTCCTGGAGGTCATGGAGCGCCTGGAGTCCGCCCAGGAGCGGGTCACCGAGCTGACCGGGCGCGTCTCCGCGCTGGAGGCCAAGCTCGCCGACGCCGGCTCCCGCCGCGACGCCGCGACCGGCGAACTCGACGCCGAGGCCGCGAAGATCGCCAAGGACCGCGAGGTCATCGTCGCGTCCATGCCCGCCGACCTGATGGGCCTGTACGAGAAGATCCGCGCCAAGCAGGGCGGCGTCGGCGCCGCGCGCCTGTACCAGCGCCGCTGCGAGGGCTGCCGCCTGGAGCTCGACATGGCCGAGGTCAACGAGATCAAGGGCGCCGCCGTCAACCAGGTCGTCCGCCACGAGAACTGCGGCCGCATCCTGGTCCGCGCGGCGGACTCGGGCATCTGATGCCCCGCTTCGTCGTAGAGGCGGACGGCGGCTCCCGGGGCAACCCGGGGCCCGCCGGCTACGGCGCGGTCGTCCTCGACCCGGCCACGGGCGAGACGCTCGCGGAGCGCGCCGAGTTCATCGGCGTCGCGACGAACAACGTCGCCGAGTACAAGGGCCTGATCGCCGGCCTCAAGGCCGCCCGCGAACTGGCGCCGGACGCCGTCGTCCAGGTCCGCATGGACTCCAAGCTGGTCGTGGAGCAGATGTCGGGCCGCTGGAAGATCAAGCACCCGGACATGAAGCCGCTCGCGGCCGAGGCGGCGAAGATCCTCCCGCGCGCGCAGGTCACCTACGAGTGGATCCCGCGCGAGCGCAACAAGCACGCAGACCGGCTCGCCAACGAGGCGATGGACGCGGGCCGCCAGGGCCGGCAGTGGGAGCCGTCGGCCTCCTCGGCCGCGCTCGCCGCCGGACCGCCGGTCCCCGCCGGACCGCCCGGGGACGCCGCGGCCGGGGCCGCCGCCGTCCGCGCCGCCCTCGCGGGTCGCGGGGCCGACGCGCGGGCCGCCCGCGGCGTCGCCGCCGAACCGGCCGCCGCGGACACCCTGTTCGCCGGCGCGGCCGTCCTCACGGAGACCGCCGCGCCCGCCGCGGCGCCCGTCTCCGAGGCGGCCTCCGGCGCGCCCGCCCCGGCCGGCGGCACCGGCTGGGGCCCCGACACGGGGGCGCCCGCCACGTTCGTGCTGCTGCGGCACGGCGAGACCGCCCTCACCCCGCAGAAGCGCTTCTCCGGCAGCGGGGGCACCGACCCGGAGCTGTCACCGGCCGGCCGCCGCCAGGCCGCCGCCGTCGCCGAGGCCCTGGCCGCGCGGGGCACCGTGCAGGCCGTCGTCACCTCCCCGCTGCGCCGCTGCCGGGAGACCGCCCAGGCCGTCGCGGACCGGCTCGGACTGCCGGTCACCGTCGAAGAGGGCCTGCGCGAGACGGACTTCGGCGCCTGGGAGGGACTGACCTTCGCCGAGGTACGGGAACGCTTCCCCGACGACCTTCAGGCGTGGCTGGACTCCCCGAAGGCGGCCCCCACGGGCGGCGGCGAGAGCTTCGCCGCCGTCACCCGCCGGGTCGGCGCCACCCGCGACCGCCTGGTCGCCGCGCACGCGGGCCGCACGGTCCTGTTGGTCACGCACGTGACCCCGGTCAAGACCCTGGTCCGCCTCGCCCTCGGCGCCCCGCCGGAGTCCCTGTTCAAGATGGAGCTCTCGGCCGCCTCCCTGTCGGCGGTGGCCTACTACGCCGACGGCAACGCCTCGCTGCGCCTCCTCAACGACACGTCCCACCTGCGCTGACCGCCCGGCCCGGGGCCCCGGGCCCCGGGCCCCGGGCCGGCGGGCACGCCTCACTCGTCGCCGCCGCTGTCGCCCCCACCCAGGCCCCGGCGGCGCGACTTCGCCGCGCCGCGCGCCAGGGAGCCCACGGCCAGGGTGATCCGCGCGACGACGCGGACCCAGCGCGGTCCCCCGCGCTCCGCCCACACCACGCACGCCGCGCCGCCGACCGCGAGCGCCAACAGGAACCCCAACAGAACGCTCATGTCCCACCTCGGTATCGGGCCCGTGATGCACGAGTGCCCCGGACCGAGCGAGTCGATCCGGGGCGGTACGGCAGACGAGCCGGCCTGTACGCCGGGTTCTGTCGCCCGGTGACCTCGCGGTCGCCGGGGAGACGGCCATCCATCTAGGACCGGCGTTGCCACCGGCCTCGTGCGGTCTACCCGCGAACTCGGGCGGGCAGCCCTCGATCGTCCGCGCAGACCCGTCCGGGGACGGATCCTCTTGACCTTGCTCCGGGTGGGGTTTACCTAGCCGCCTGAGTCACCTCAGGCGCTGGTGGTCTCTTACACCACCGTTTCACCCTTACCGAGGACCGAGGTCCCCGGCGGTCTGTTTTCTGTGGCACTGTCCCGCGGGTCACCCCGGGTGGGCGTTACCCACCACCCTGCCCTGTGGAGCCCGGACGTTCCTCGGCGGGATCCGGGGACCCCGACGCGGCCGCCCGGCCGACTCGTCTGTCGTGCCGACCATGCTACCCGGCCCTCCGAGGCGGCTTGACCTTGACGCAGCGGCAGGGTTTCTACTGGGCGCATGCGGATCGGAGAGATCGCCGCGCTGGTCGGGCTCACCACCCGGGCCATCCGGCACTACCACCATGTCGGGCTGCTCCCGGAACCGGAGCGGCGCCCCAACGGATACCGGGCCTACGGCGTGCGCGACGCCGTCCTGTTGGCTCGGGTGCGCCGGCTGACCGAGCTGGGCCTGAGCCTCGACGAGGTGCGCGACGTGCTCGCCGAGGACGCGGGGCGCGACCTGGCCGACGTACTGGAGGAGCTCGACGCCGACCTCGCCCGGCAGCAGGCCGAGCTGGCCGAACGCCGACGCCGGCTCGCCGTGCTGCTCGCCGCCGGGCCCGGGGACGGCGAGTTCGTCCCGCCCGCGCTCGCCGCCCTGTTCGCCCAGGCCCCGCCCACCGACTCGCCGTCCGCCGCGAAGGACCGCGAGCACCTGACGCTCCTCGACGCCACCGGCGCCGCCGGTGAGGAGCTCTACGCCCTCCTTGGACCGCTCGCCGCCGACCCCGCCGTCCTCGCGCTCTACGAACGGCTCGACGCGCTGGCCGACGCCCCCGTCGACGACCCCCGCATCGGCCCGCTGGCGGCCGAACTGGTGGCCGCCGTCCCCGCCGAACTCATCGCCGCGCTCCGCACCGACACCGGCCCGCCCATGGTCGCCGAGGGGTTCAAGGAGGCGTTGCTCGCCGACTACGCCCCCGCCCAGGCGCGGGTCGTCGCCCTGGTGATGGAGGCGTTCACGACCGGGGGCCCGGAGTGAGCGCCCTCCGCGCGGCCCGCTGGGCGGCCGCCGCCGTGATCCCGGGCGAACTGGTCCTCGTCCTGTGCCTGGCGGCCGGGGTCGAGCCGCCCGGCCGGGTGGTCCTCGTCGCCGAGGCGCTGGTGCTCGGCGTGCTGCTGCTGGAGGCCTGGACCCTGCGCTCCCTGTACGCCGCCGCCCGCGCCCGGGGCGCCCCTTCGCGCGAGGCCCGCGCCGAGGCGGTACGGGCCGTGGTGCCGGTGGCGGCACGCCGCCTGCTGGCGCACGAGCTGCGGGCCGGGGCCTCCCTCGGCCGCTGGGTGCTGCGCCGCCACCCGCACGGGGTGCGGCCCGGGGACCTCGCCGCCGCCTACACCGGACCGCAGACCGCCATGATGTACGGGTTCGTGTTCGTGTCGCTGATCGAGACGGTCGCCCTGGCCGTGCTGATCCCCTGGCCCGCCGTCCACCGCGTGGTGCTCGTCCTCGACGTGTACGGGGTGGTGCTGCTCCTCGCCCTGCACGCCGCCTGCGTGACCCGCCCGCACGTGCTGCGGCCCGACGGGACGCTGCGCGTGCGCTACGGCGCCCTGTTCGACCTGACCGTCCCGCCGGACGCGGTGGCCTCGGTCCGGGTGGACCGCCGCTACCCGGAGGGGCGCCTGGTCAGCCTGTCCGAGGACGGGGTGCTCGACCTGATCGTGGGAAGCCAGACGACGGTGACCCTGGAGCTCACCGGGCCGCTGGAGTTCCGCAGGCCGCTCGGCGCCCGCGCCGAGGCCCGTACGATCCGCTTCCACGCCGACGACCCCCGCGCACTGGTCGACGCGCTGCGCGCGAGCGCGGCGCGGTAGCGCCGTTCAGCGCCGTTCAGACCGTGGCGAAAAGGATCTTCGCGGTGCCCGGGTCGGCGTGGGTCAGCCGGACCCGGACGCGGTCGCCGAGCGGGAGGTCGGCCCCGGCGGACTCGACGCGGCCGACCACCGCCGGCTCCTCCAGGTGGACGGTGCCGACGCGGGGCTCGTGCTCCTTGACCTCGATGACCGTCGCCTCGAAGGTCTCGCCGACGTGGTCCCGCAACAGGGCCGCCTCGACGAGGTCCACGCACTCCCGCTCCACCGTGTTGGCCAGCCGGCCGCCCTCGGCCATCTCGCGCGGCAGCGCCTCCAACGCCGACGTCACCCACGACGGGGGCGCGGTCCCCGCCACCGCCGCCAGGCACAGTTCGCCGGTGTGGCGGTCGACGAGCCGCCGCAGCGGTGCCGTGCAGTGCGCGTACGGGGCCGCGACCGCCGCGTGCAGCGCCGGGTCCGGGAGCCGGCCGTCGGTGAACACGGTGTACCCGGCGCCGCGCAGCAGGGCGGTGCACTCCTGGAGGAACGCGGCGTGCGCCGGCAGCCGGGGGTCCAGGGAGCGCACGAGGGCCGCGTACGGGACGTGGTGCGGCCAGTCGATCCGCAGGGCCTTCGCCGCCCGCCGCAGCCGGCCCACCGCGCCGTCGGGGGCGGCGGGCAGGGTGCGCAGCACGCCGGTGCCCGAGGCGAGCATGAGGTCGGCGGCGGCCATCCCGGTCATCAGGGAGATCTGCGCGTTCCAGCCGTCGGCGGGGAGCGGGGCCCGGTAGGCCAGGCTGTAGTGGCCGTCCCGTTCGACGACCTCCTGCTCGGGGACGTCCAGGGAGACGCCGCCGCGTTCGGCCTCCAGGGCCTCGCGCAGGGTGCCGACGTCCTTGAGGAGGGCCAGGGGTTCCTCGGCGGTACCGGTGTCGATGGCCTTCTGGACGCCCTCGTAGTCCAGCCGGGCCCGGCTGCGCACCAGCGCCCGGCGGACGTCGGTGTGCTCGACGCGGCCGTCCGCGTCGAGGTCGAGGCGCCACAGGAGCGCGGGACGGGTCCGGTCCGGGAGCAGGCTGGCCGCGTCCTCCGAGAGCACGGTCGGGTGCAGGGGCACCTTCCCGTCGGGGAAGTAGAGGGTGGTGACCCGCCGGTGCGCCTCGCGGTCGAGGGGGCCGCCGGGGGTGACGAACGCGGCGACGTCGGCGATGGCGTAGTGCACGCGGTAGCCGCCGCCGGGCCGCACGGCCAGGTGCATGGCCTGGTCGAGGTCGACGGAGCCCGGCGGGTCGATGGTGAACAGGGGCAGGTCGGTGGCGTCCGCGGAGGGCGTTCGGGGAGCGGCCGCCGCCCGCTCCGCCTCGGCGAGGACCTCGGGCGGGAAGTCGAGCGGTACGCCCAGGCGCGTGCGCAGGTCACGCAGCGCGGACCGCAGGGCAGCGCCTTCTGCGCCGGTCATGTGCATGTGGCGGCGTGGCATGGGTCGAGCGTAGGCCGTTCCCGGGCGATTCGCCGGGAAGGTCCCCCGGTGCCCGGTGGGGAGGGCTCGGGCGCGGTGGGCGGCCGGCGGGGCGCGGCACGCCGTCTACCCTGGCTACGGGGCCGCACCCCTCGCTCCGTGTACCGCCGCGTTGAAGGAGAACCACCGTGCTCGTGCTGCTGCCGCCCTCCGAGGGAAAGGCCGCCGGCGGCTCCGGCGCACCGCTGGAGCTCGACTCCCTGTCCCTGCCGGGTCTGACGGACGCGCGCGCGACCGTCCTCGCGGAACTCGTCGAGCTGTGCGGGGCCGACGAGACGAAGGCGCGCGAGGTGCTGGGCATCGGCGAGGGGCTGCGCGCGGAGGTCGCGAAGAACGCGGCGCTGCGGACCGCTCCCGCCCGCGCCGCCGGGGAGATCTACACCGGTGTGCTGTACGACGCCCTGGACCTGGCGGGCCTGCCCGCGCCGGCGCGGGCCGCGGCCGACCGCTCGCTGATGGTCTTCTCCGGGCTGTGGGGCGCGGTGCGCGTGACGGACCGGATCCCCTCGTACCGGCTCTCGATGGGGGTCAAGCTGCCGGCGCTCGGCGCGCTGGGGGCGTACTGGCGGGGTCCGATGGCCGAGGTGATGCCCGAGGCGGCGGGCGACGGGCTGGTGCTGGACCTGCGGTCCTCGGCGTACGGGGCGGCGTGGAAGCCGAAGGGCGAGGTCGCCGGGCGGACGGCCACGGTGCGGGTGCTGCACGCGCAGATCGTGGACGGGGTGGAGAAGCGCTCGGTGGTGAGCCACTTCAACAAGGCCACGAAGGGCCGTCTGGTACGGGACCTGCTGCTCGCCGGGGCCGCGCCGCGCACCCCGGAGGAGCTGGTCACGGCCCTGCGGGACCTGGGCTACCTGGTGGAGGCCGAGGCCCCGGCGGGCAGGGGCGTCAAGCCGTGGTCCCTCGACGTGGTGGTGTCGCAGATCCACTGAGGCCCGGGGCCCGGGGCCCCGCTCCATCGGCCCCGGACCTCCCGGTCCCGGGGGCCGGGTGGGCCGCCGGGGGCCCCGCCCCCGGCAGCCGGGTCAGCGGCCCAGGGGCCAGGCGACCGCCGCCGGGGTCTGGGGTGTGCTGCCCGCGTACCGGGCGCAGGCGTCGGTGAGGGTTTCCAGCAGCGTCAGCGGGTCCGGGAGGGCGTGGCGCATGTCGCGCAGCCAGCTCACCGTGAAGTCGCCCGGCAGCATCGCCGGGGGGAGCAGGACGTAGCTGCCGCGGCAGTGCCAGCGCAGGCCGGGGTGTTCGTCCATCGTCTCGGGGTGGCAGTCCAGTTCGCAGGGCCACCACTCGTCCTCGTCCTCGGGGGTGCCCCGGGTCGCGGTGAAGAAGAGCATCCGGGCCTGGTCGCCCGTACCGCCGGACTCGGCGACGGGTCCGACTTCGATCCCGGCGGCCAGCAGGCGTTCCAGCGCGGCGCGGCCGGCTTCCAGCGGGACGTCCAGGACGTCGTGGACCATGCCGGTCGCGGTGATGAAGTTGGCCTGGGGCTGGTTGCGCGCCCAGCGTTCGATCTGCGCGCGGTCGGTGGTCGACTGCGTCTGCCAGGCGAAGGAGACGGGGTGGCGCGCGGGGGTGGGGCAGCCGATGCGGTCGCACGAACATCGGTAGCCGGCGGGATGGGCCGCGGGGGAGATCGGGAGGCCGGCGGCGGCCACCTCCAGGAGGAGGGCCTCGCGCAGCCCGGCGGGGTCTTCGGCGACGGGTTTCGAGCGGCGGCGCAGCCACTGGGAAATCCTGCTCTGCTCGCCGCGTTTGACGCGGCCGGACTCAGACCCCATCTATCCCCTCACCTCACCGTTGCCCCGGCAGACCATTCCATGGTCCCACCATCCTGAGCCCCGGGTGACCGCACCCCCCAATCGGGGTACCCGATTCCGGATCGCCACATAACCGAAGAACTCGGCCATATGTTCTCGGCCACCCAGGGGCCACCCGCCGTCTTCCCGCCGTCTCATCGGGACTCGGTGACTTTTCCCACCCCGCTCACGCCGGCCAGGACGCCGTCCACGAGCGCGTCCGCGAACGCGTGGGTCAGCGGACCGGTCCGCAGCAGCCACCGGTACGTCAGGGGGCCCACCAGCATCTCCACCACCAGACGCAGATCCGCGTCCGCCGTGAGGAGGCCGGCGTCCCGCGCCGTGCGCAGACGGGCCTCGTAGAGCGCGAGCTGCGGCTCCAGCAGCCGCTCGGTGAACCGCGCCCCGAGCTCCGGGTCGGTGGCCCCGGCGGCGGTCAGGGCGCGCGCGGGGGCGGCGTACTTCTCGTCGGCGAACTCGTCCACGGTGGCCCGCATCACGGTCTTCAGGTCGGCGGCGAGGTCCCCGGTGTCGGGGAAGCCCGTCCAGCCGCCGTCCGTCTCGGCGTCCCCGGCCAGGGCCAGCGAGGCGTCGAGCAGCACGGCCGCCTTCGAGGGCCACCACCGGTAGATGGTCTGCTTGCCCACGCCCGCGCGGGCGGCGATCGCCTCGATGGTCAGCTTGTTGTAGCCGACCTCCCCGACCAGGGCGAGGGCGGCCTCGAGGATCGCGCGGCGGGACCGGTCGCTGCGGCGGGTGGCGTCGGGAGACTTGTTCATGCGACCAGTATCGGTGCGAGACGTATCGTCTTCCAGCCATTCCCCAAACCACCCGATCAGTTCACTGCGCGGTCAGGCCCCAGGAGAGACGATTCTCTCCACACCCTCGCGGGCGTCGCGGCCGCGCCGCCCGCGACACCCGTGAAAGTCGTGAGGAGCCTTCTTTGCGCAGAGACGCCACACCCCGGCGCTACCTGATGTGCCCACCGGCACACTTCCGGGTCACGTACTCCATCAACCCGTGGATGGACCCCACGAAACCGGTGGACCTGCCCCTCGCACTCGCCCAGTGGGAAGACCTCCGGGACCGCTACCGGGCCCTCGGCCACACCGTCGAGACCCTCGTGCCCGACCCCGAACTCCCCGACATGGTCTTCGCCGCGAACGGCGCCCTCGTCGTCGACGGCAAGGTCCTCGGCGCCCGCTTCGCCTACCCCGAACGGACCGCCGAGGCCGAGATCCACCTCGACTGGTTCCGGGCCCACGGCTTCACCGACATCCACGAGCCCTCGCACGTCAACGAGGGCGAGGGGGACTTCGCCGTCACCGCCGGATACATCCTGGCCGGTCGCGGCTTCCGCTCCAGCCCGCTCTCCCACGACGAGGCGCAGGAGTTCTTCGGCCGCCCCGTCATCGGCCTCGACCTGGTGGACCCTCGCTACTACCACCTGGACACGGCGCTGTGCGTGCTCGACGGCGACGAGATCATGTACCACCCCGAGGCCTTCTCGCCGGGCAGCCGGGCGGTCCTGCGCCGCCTCTTCCCGGACGCCCTCCTGGTGGACGCGGCCGACGCCGCCGCCTTCGGGCTCAACTCCGTCTCCGACGGCCTGCACGTGGTGATGCCACAGGCCGCGACCGGACTGGCGGCGCCCCTGCGCGAGCGCGGGTTCGAGCCCGTGCCCATGGACCTGGGCGAACTGCTCAAGGGCGGCGGCAGCGTGAAGTGCTGCACCCAGGAACTGCGCCCGGCGCAGACGGCCTAGCGGGTGCCCGCTACGGGGCCGGGGGCCACTCCCGGCCCCACTCGGTGTCCCGGGCCGCCTTGTAGAGGTCGCCGTGCCGCTTGGTCACGGTGGCCCGGGACAGCCCCGCGCCCGGCCCCTCCTGGGGACCGCACAGGTCGAGCAGGACGAGCCCCTTGCGGATCTGCGGCCTGCGCGTGATCCGGGAGGCGGCCGGGGACACCGGGAAGCGGCTCGCGGCGACGTAGGCGAACTTCTCGTCCTCGTACGCCAGCGAACCGCCCTTGACCTGCCGGTGCAGGGAGGAACGGCTGACCCGCGCCGAGAAGTGGCACCAGTCCTGGCCCACCTCGATCGGGCACGTCCCGTCGTGCGGGCACGGCGCGGCGATCCGCATCCCCGCCTCCACGAGCTGTTCGCGCGCCTCCCGGACGCGCAGGTAGCCCTCGGGCGTGCCCGGCTCGATCAGCACCACGGCGCCGCCGGCGCGGGCCGCCTCGGCGACCACCGCCCGGCGGGCCTCGGGGGTCAGCTCGCCGAGCACGTACGAGACCGTCACCAGGTCGGCGTCGGGCAGGCTCAGCCCCGCGCCGATGACGGCCCGCCGCCACTCGGCCGCGCGCAGCGCCCCGGACGACGAGCGCCCGGCCAGCTCCCTGCCGAGGGCCAGCGCCGGCTCGGCCCAGTCCAGCACCGTGGTGGTGCGGGGCCCGTCCCAGGTGGCGTCCACGGCCCAGGTCGCGGCGCCGGTGCCGCCGCCCACGTCCACGTGCGAGCCCGGCGTCCAGTCCGGCGCGGCGGCGGCCAGGCCGTCCAGGGCGCGGCACACCGCCTCGAAGGTGGCCGGCATCCGGTACGCGGCGTACGCGGCGACGTCGGAGCGGTCGCGCAGTACGGGGGCGTCGGTGGGCGTCGTACCGCGGTAGTTGGCGATGAGCCGTTCGACGGCGGCCGAGGCCTGCTTCTTCGGGAGCCCTTCGAGCAGCCCCGCGAGGGCGCTGCGCAGGGTGTCGGCGCTGGTGGGGACGGAGGGGGAGGCGGCGGCGTTCACCCGCGAAGTTTACGGCGCCGAGCCGGCCCCGACGTCGGTCGTGGCCTCGCGGGGCCGCCACGGGCGGCACATCAGCAGGAAGCAGCCCACCGCCAGCAGCGAGCAGGTCAGCTGGACCAGCGCCATGGGCACCGCCGTGTCCTCGCCCGCGATCCCGACCAGCGGCGAGGCGACGGCCCCGACCAGGAAGGAGGAGGTGCCGAGCAGGGCGGACGCCGATCCGGCGGCGTGCGGGGTGCGCATGAGGGCCTGCGCGTTGGTGTTCGGCAGGACCAGGCCCATCGCGGACATCAGCACGAACAGCGCCGCGGCCACCGGGAGGAGGCCGACCTCGCCGAAGACGCCGGTGGACATCAGCAGCAGCGCCACCGAGGCGACGAGGATCACCGCGAGACCGGTGGCCAGGGCCTTGTCCAGACTGACGCGGCCGACCAGCAGCTTGCCGTTGATCTGCCCGACGATGATCAGCCCGACGGAGTTGACGCCGAACAGCAGGCTGAAGGCCTGCGGGGAGGCCCCGTAGATCTCCTGCACCACGAAGGGCGAGGCGGCTATGTAGGAGAAGAGCACGGCGAAGGCGAAGCCGCCCGCCAGGGTGTACCCGGCGAACACCCGGTCGCCGAGCAGGCCGCGCATGGTCCGCAGGGCCGCGCCCACGCCGCCGGTGTGCCGCCGCTCGGGCGGCAGCGTCTCGCCGAGGCTGCGCCACACCAGCAGCGTCAGGGCGAAGCCGACGGCGGTCAGGACCACGAAGACGCCGCGCCAGTCGGCGAAGCGCAGGACCTGGCCGCCGATCAGTGGGGCGACGATCGGGGCGGCCCCGGATATCAACATCAGGGTGGAGAAGAACCGGGCCATCTCGACGCCGTCGTACAGGTCGCGGACGACGGCCCGGGCGATGACGATCGCGGCGGCGCCCGCAAGGCCCTGGAGCAGGCGGAAGGCGATCAGCAGCTCGGCGGTCGGGGCCAGGGCGCAGATCGCGGTGGCCAGGACGTAGACGACCATGCCCGCCAGCAGCGGACGGCGCCGGCCCCACTTGTCGCTCATCGGGCCGATGACGAGCTGTCCCAGCGCCATGCCGGCGAGGCAGGCGGTCAGGGTGAGCTGGATCGTGGCGGCCGGGCTGTTCAGGGCGGTGGTCACCTCCGGCAGCGCCGGCAGGTACATGTCCATGGACAGCGGGGGGAGGGCGGTGAGCCCGCCCAGCACGAACGTGACGAGCAGTCCGGTGCGACGTGCCGCCTTCACGGGGCCGGCGGGGTCCGCGCCCGCGCGCGGCCCGGCCGTGGGGGAGGGGGGCGGTTCGGGCGACGAACCCTGCGCGGGGGCCGTCGAGGGGCCTCTCTCCGACATGCGGTACTCCAGTCTTCTCATACGGTCACACGACCCCTGACCGACCCATGTTCTCAGCTGTCGGAACGTCCGGGGCCGGACGGCCGCCGTCCCGTACTGTGCGGAACCGTGAACGCACCTCGGAAGAAGATCGCTGTAGTGACCGGCGCGGGCTCCGGCATCGGCCGCTCCGTGGCCCTCGCCCTGGCCGGGGCCGGCTGGTCCGTGGCCGTCGCCGGACGCCGCCCCGAGCCCCTGGAGGAGACGGCCGCCGCCGCCCCCGCCGGCGCGGACGTCCTGCCCGTACGGGCCGACGTGAGCGATCCCGACGACGTGGCCGCCCTCTTCGCCACCGTGCGGGAGCGCCACGGACGCCTCGACCTGCTCTTCAACAACGCCGGCACCTTCGGCCCCGCCGGGGTCGCCCTGGAGGACATCACCCCCGAGGCCTGGCGCCAGGTGGTCGACGTCAACCTGACCGGCGCCTTCCTCTGCGCCCAGGCCGCCTTCCGGACCATGAAGGCCCAGGACCCCCAGGGCGGCCGCATCATCAACAACGGCTCCATCTCGGCGCACGTGCCGCGCCCGAACTCCATCGCCTACACCGCGACCAAACACGCCATGACCGGCCTGACCAAGTCGCTGTCGCTCGACGGGCGCCCGTACCGCATCGCCTGCGGGCAGATCGACATCGGCAACGCCGCCACCGAGATGACCGAGCGCATGCAGAGCGGGATCCTCCAGGCCAACGGGCAACTGGCCGTCGAGCCCGTCATGGACGCCGCCGACGTTGCCCGGACCGTGCTGCACATGGCGGAGCTGCCGCTGGAGGCGAACGTCCAGTTCGCCACCGTCATGGCGACCGCGATGCCCTACATCGGGCGCGGCTGAGCGCGGCAGGTCCTCAGCCCCGTCCCTCGGGACCCGAGCCCGCCCCGGCCGCCGTCGGGGCGGCCGTCGCGGGGCGGGCACCGGTCGGCCGCAGGAACAGGGTCAGGACCACGACCAGGTACGCCGACCACACCACCAGTTGGAGGACCGTCGGGTTCGGCTGGAAGTTGAAGACGCCCTTCAGCAGGACCCCGTACCAGCTGTCCGGCGGGATCACCTCGCTGATGTCGAAGGCCCTGTCGTTCAGGCCCCCGAGGAACGCCGCCTCCTGGAGGTCGTGGACCCCGTACGCGAGGACGCCCGCCGCCACGACCACCAGCATCGCGCCGGTCCACGTGAAGAACCTCGACAGGTTGATCCTGAGCGCGCCCCGGTAGAACAGCCAGCCCAGCACGATCGCCGTGGCGATGCCCAGCAGCACCCCGATCAGCGGCGCCGAGGAGCCCTCGCCGCTCGCCCGGACCGAGGCCCACACGAACAGGGCGGTCTCCAGCCCCTCGCGGCCCACGGCCAGGAAGGCGGTGGCCACGAGCGCGCCGGTGCCCATCGCCAGGGCGGCGTCGAGCCGGCCGTGCAGCTCGGCCCGCAGGTTCCGGGCGGTGCGCTTCATCCAGAAGACCATCCACGTCACCAAGGCGACGGAGACGATCGACAGGGTGCCGCCGAGCAGCTCCTGCGCCTGGAAGGTCAGCTCCTGCGTGCCGAACTCCAGCATCGCGCCGAAGGCCAGCGAGAGCGCGCAGGCGATCCCGACGCCGATCCACACCGGGCGCAGCGCGGCCCGGTTGTCCGTCTTCACCAGGTAGGCGACGAGGATGCAGACGACCAGACTGGCTTCCAGGCCCTCGCGCAGGCCGATCAGATAGTTGCCGAACACGGCGGTTTCCTCTCCGGCGGGGACTACGCGAACAGCGTCCGGCCCCACCAGTCGTCCTTGTCGCGGACGCCCGGCGGGACGGCGAAGACGGCCGAACCCACGTGCTGGATGTATTCGTTGAGGACGTCGGACTTGGCCAGCTGCCGCTGGATCGGCACGAAGCCCGTGCGGACGTCCCGCTGGTAGGCCAGGAAGAACAGGCCCGCGTCGAGCCGGCCCAGGCCGTCCGTGCCGTCGGTGAAGGAGTAGCCGCGGCGCAGGATCTGCGCGCCGTTGTTGGTGTCCGGGTGCGCGAGCCGTACGTGCGCCTCGGGCTTCATCGCCTTCAGGAAGGGCTCGTCGCGCTCCTTGGACCGGCCCACCGGGGCGCCCTCGCCCTTGTCGCGGCCGATGATGTCCTCCTGCTCCCGCAGCGAGGTGCGGTCCCAGGTCTCGATGTGCATCCGGATGCGCCGGGCGACCAGGTACGAGCCGCCGGTCAGCCAGTCGTGGCCGTCGCCCGCGCCCACCCACACGTGCTTGTCCAGGGCCGCCCGGTCGGTGCCCGAGATGTTCCGGGTGCCGTCCTTGAAGCCCATCATGTTGCGCGGGGTCTGCTCCTCGGGGGTGGTCGAGGAGGTCTTGCCGAAGCCGAGCTGCGACCAGCGCACCGCGACCCGGCCGAAGCCGATGCGGGCGAGCTGACGGATGGCGTGCACCGCGACCTGGGGGTCGTCGGCGCAGGCCTGGACGCACAGGTCGCCGCCCGAGCGGGCCGGGTCGAGGTTGTCGCCGGGGAACAGCTCCAGGTCGACCAGCGCCTCCGGGCGCCGGCCCTCCAGTCCGAAGCGGTCCTTGGCGAACAGCCCCGGGCCGAAGCCGACGGTCAGGGTGAGCCGGGAGGCCTTCAGGCCCAGCGCCTCGCCCGTGTCGTCCGGCGGAGCCTGCGGCAGGCCGCCGAAGCCGCCCTCGCCGACGGGCAGTCCGGCCGTCATCCGCCGGGCCGCCTGCGTCCATTCCTTCAGCAGGAGCACCAGCTCCGCGCGGTCCTTGGTCGTCACGTCGAAGGCCGCGAAGTGCAGCCGGTCCTGGACGGCGCTGGCGATGCCGGCCTGGTGCTCCCCGTGGAAGGGCACGGCGGCGCCGGCGCCGGCCGCGGACTCCATCGGCGTACGGCCGCCGAGGGCGGCGACGGCCCCGCCGGCCGCGGCGGCGCCGAGTGCGAACCCGGCCCCGCCCCAGCCGAGGACGGCACGCCGGGACGGGGCGGGGGCGCCGCCGTCCGGTCCTTCGGGTCGTGGGTCGGTCATCGTGTTCTCCTGCCTCGTGCCGGTCGCCCGGACTACTTGGCGACCGCCGCCGCGAGCTTCGAGAGCGGCTCGGCGAGGGAGTTGACCCCGTCCGACAGCTCCTTGCGCTCGCTCTCGCCGACCTTGTCGTAGGAGGTGAACTCGTAGCCGTTCTTGTCGGCGCGGTACTTGTCGAGCAGGGCGTTCAGGGCGGCGAACCGGGCGTCGAGCTGCGCGGTCAGGGCCGGGTCGTTCTTCTCGGCGGTCGGCTTCAGCAGCTCGTACGACTTCTGGGCGCCCTCGACGTTGGCCTTGAAGTCGACCAGGTCGGTGTGGGAGTAGCGCTCCTCCTCGCCCGTCACCTTGCCGGTGGCGACCTCGTCGAGCAGCTCCTTGGCGCCGTTGGCCATGGAGGTCGGGGTGATCTCCGCGGTGCCGACCCGCTTTTGCCAGTCGGTGAGGTCGGCCATCAGGGTGTCGGCGAGCTTCTTGTCGTTGTCGTCGATCCTGTTGTCCTGGAACAGGGACTTCTCCAGGCGGTGCCAGCCGGTCCAGTCCTTCGCCGGGTCCTGGCCGGCCTCCAGGCCGTCCTCGCGGACGTCGACCTTCGGGTCGATGTCGCCGAAGGACTCGGCGACGGGCTCGGTGCGCTCCCAGCCGATGCGGGAGGGGGCGTACGCCTTCCGCGCGGCCTCCAGGTCGCCGGCCTTGACGGCGTCGGCGAAGACCTGGGCCTTCGGCAGCGTCTCGTCGGCCTGCTCCTGCACGTACTTGCGGTAGGCGGCGACGGCCGCGTCCAGCTCGGGGGAGCGCTTCTCGGTGCCCCCCGCGCCGGTGGCCTTCACCTTGGTGCGGATGCCGTCGCCCTTCATGCCGGGCTTGCAGGCGAGGGCGTAGTCGCCCGCCTTGATCTCGGCGGTGATGGTGACCCGGGTGCCGGGGCCGATGTTCTCGCGCTCGGCGACGATGCGGTCGTCCGGGAAGAGGACGTACAGCTCGGTGACCTTGGAGCCCTTGTTCTCGACGTCGATCTCGACCTTGCCGGCCGGGAACTCGGTCGGGGAGACCTCGCACGCGGTGTCCGTCGCGGTCACGCGGATCGCGCCCGAACCGTCCTTGGCGCCCTTCTCCGCGCAGCCGGTGACGGCGGTGAGTGCGGCCACCGCGGCGACCGCGGTGAGGACGGTGAGGCGGGCGGGTCGCATGGGGGCTCCTGGCGGGGGTCAAGACGAGTGGGGGGCTGGTGAGGCGGACCTAACTTAACCGAGGCTTACCTCACCGGAGCCGCGTCGTCCAGTGATTCGACTCTCATGTCTCGGCCCCGGACACGAGCCCGTCACGGGCCTTCCACGACCCCTTCAAACGGAGGTCAAGCGCGGGTCAAACCGCGTCAGGATTTCGTATGGCGGAAGTCTTCCCGTCCGTCGGTACGCGGAGCGGAACGACCAGCGGGGCCCCGGTCCGCGGGTGCGGGAACACCTCCACGGGCTGGCGGTAGACCCGGCTGAGGAGGGCGTCCTCGAAGACCTCCGACGGGGGCCCGGCCACCGCGATCCGACCGTCGTGCAGCACGGCCGCCCGGTCCGCGTACGCCGCCGCCAGCCCGAGGTCGTGCAGGACCACCACCACCGCGTCGCCGGCCGCCGCCCGCTCCCGGCAGATCCGCAGCACCAACTCCTGGTGGCGCAGGTCCAGAGCCGCCGTCGGCTCGTCGAGCAACAGCAGCGGCGCCCCCTGGGCCAGGACCCGGGCCAGGGCCACCCGGGCGCGCTCGCCGCCGGAGAGGGCGGAGAAGGGCCGCTCGGCGAACCGGGTGACCTCGGTGGCGGCCATCGCCCGGGCCACCGCCTCCTCGTCCCGCTCCGCCGACGGGGTGCCGGCCCAGGGCGCGCGGCCCATGCGGACCACGTCGGCCACGGGGAAGGGGAACGACAGGGCGGCCGACTGGGGCAGGACCGCACGGCGCAGCGCCAGTTCGGGGGCCGTCCAGTCGCCCACCGGGCGCCCGTCGATGCGTACGGTGCCCGCGGCGGCCGGCAGGTCGGCGGCGAGCGCGGCGAGCAGGGTGGACTTCCCGGCGCCGTTCGGCCCGACCAGGGCCAGCACCTCGCCCGCGCGGGCGACCAGGTCGATGCCGGCGAGCACCTCGCGCTCCCCGAGCCGCACGCGCAACCCCTCGACCTCGGCGAGGGCGGCCCCCCGCGCGGGGCGGTCGGGCGCGCGGCGCGGACGGCGGCGCCGCAGGGCCGACAGGAGGCCCGACAGCGGGGGGAACCCGGTACGGGCGACGTCGGAGGTGTCGGCTCCGGTGGCGGTGATGGTGTCGGCGCCGTCGGCGGTGCCGGTCGTACGGGGGGTCACGCCCACCCTCCTTGCCTGCGACGGGTGCGGCGCAGCAGCCAGAAGAAGAACGGGCTGCCGATCAGGGCGGTCAGCACACCGAGGGGCAACTCGGCGGGCTGGGCCAGCGTCCGGGCGGCGAGGTCGCCCGCCATCAGGACCACGGCCCCGGCGAGGGCGCTGCCCGGCACCAGGAAGCGGTGCCCAGGCCCGTTCGCCATCCGCAACAGGTGCGGCACCAACAGGCCGACGAAGGTGATGACCCCGGCCACGGCCACGGCGGCCGCCGTCAGCAGCGCCACGACCAGGATCAGTGCCAGCCGCAGCCGTTCCACGTCGATCCCGAGGTGGCGGGCGGGGCGTTCGCCGAGCGCGAGGAGGTCCAGCCGGCGTGCGTAGAAGGGGGCGACGAGGAGGCCGGCGAGGGCGCACGGCAGGACCGCGAGGACCTTCGGCCAGGTGGCCTGGGCGAGGGAGCCGAGCTGCCAGAAGGTGATCTGGTTGACCTGCCCGCTGTCGGCGAAGAAGACGAACATGCCGATCAGGGCGCCCGCGAAGGCGTTGACGGCGATGCCGGTGAGGATGAGGGTGACCACCTCGGTCCTCCCGCCGTTGCGCGAGAGCAGGTAGACGGAGCAGACGGTGACCAGCCCCGCGACGAACGCGCAGGCGGTGATCGTCCAGTTCCCGAGGAAGGTCAGGCCCAGCCCGATGGCGGCGACCGCGCCGACGGCCGCGCCCGCCGAGATGCCGATCACGCCGGGCTCGGCGAGCGGGTTGCCGAAGACCCCCTGCATCAGGGCTCCCGCGCAGCCGAGGGAGGCGCCGACCAGCAGGGCGAGGACGACGCGGGGGAGGCGTACGTTCCACAGCACGCTCTCCCCGACCCGGTCGAGGGGGGCGCCGCCGAGGCCCGCCCGGTGCAGGGCGGACGCGAGGACGTCCGCGGTCGGGATCCGGTAGGCGCCGATGCCGGCGGAGAGCAGGGCGAGCAGGAGCAGGGCGGCGACCAGGCCCCCCGTCAGCAGGACCGCCGTGCGGCGGCGGCCCGGCGCGCGGGGCCCGTCCGCCGGGCCGCCGCGCGGTGCCGGCGCGGGGACGACCGCCGGGGCCGCTGCCGCCAGGGGGTCGGGTGCCCGTGGCGGGGTCGGGTCCGGTGGGGGCGCGTCGGTCCCGGTCCCACCGGTCGCCCCACCGGTCGCCCCGCCGGTCGTGCCGGTTTCGCCGCGTGTCCCGGCTCCGGCGGCCGGGAGGTCGTGGGGGAGGGCCATCTCAGGCGCCCTTGCCGTGGAGCTGGCCGACGAGGGAGGAGAGCACCTGGTCGGTGCGGGGCCCGTAGTTGAGCAGGACCCCGTCGTCCACGGTGACCACCCGACGGTCCATGCCGGCCGGGGTCTGGGCGACACCGGGGATCTTGACCAACCCGTCGACGCCGCCCACCGATTCGAGGCCCTTGGTCATGACGAGGATCGCGTCCGGGGCGGCGGCGGCCAGGGCCTCGCTCGTGATCGGGGTGAAGTCCTTGCCGAGGCCGGACTCCTTGCCGGTGTCGATCGCGCCCGCCGCCTCCAGCAGCGAGGCCGCGCCCGAGTCGGAGCCGCCCAGCAGGTAGACCGAGGCCGTGCCGCGCAGGTAGAGGAAGGCCACGCGGGGCTTCTCGGCCGAGGCCGCGGGAACGTTCGCGCGCGCGGCGGCGATCCGGTCGGCGGTGCGCTGCCTGAGCTGTGCGCCGGCGTCCTGGACGCCCAGCGCGGCCGCCACCGCGTCGATCCGCCTCGGGACGTCGTCCAGCGCCTTCGCGGGGGCGACGACCAGCACCGGGACGCCGGCGTCGCGGATCTGCCGCACGGCTTCGGCGGGACCCGTGGTGGTCTCGGCGAGCACCAGCGTCGGCCGCAGCGACAGGACGCTCTCGGCGGAGACGTCGTGTCCGCGGGTCACCACCGGCAGGGAGGCGGCCTGTTCGAAGGTGGCGGTGATGTCGCGGGCGACGACCTGCCCGCCGAGTCCGAGGGTCTGGACGATCTCGTTCAGGCTGCCCGTCAGCGGCACGATCCGCTCCGCCGAGGCGACGGTGACCCGGCTGCCGTCGGCCGAGTCCACCGTCACGGGCAGCGCCGGTCGGGGTGTGGTCGGGAGGGGCTCGATCCGGTCCGGGACGGCGGCGGCCGGGGAGTGCCCGGGGGAGCCCGCGGCCTCGGTCGGGCCCCCGCAGCCGGTCACGGCGAGAGCCAGTGCCGCGAGGGCAACGGCGAAGCGCGGTAGGCGATATGACGCGGCGGGCGTAGACACGAAGGCACCGTCCTGATCGTCCCGGCCGGGAGCCGGCGGGTGGCTGGGCGAGGTTCTGCGGGCACGGGGGTTCCCCGTCAGACCGCGAATAGCTTAGGTTAGCCTAACCTTGCTCGCCAGACCTTGGAGGGGACCTTCATGTCCGCAAGACCCGCCCGCGCGCTCGCCGTCGCCCTCTTGGCGGCCCTGCTCGGGGCCCTGTTGCCGGCCGCCACCGCGCACGCGGCGGGCCGCACCGTTCAGGGCGGGCGGTTGGACTGGGGCATGAAATCCTCCTTCCAGAATTACGTCACGGGTCCGATCGCGAAAGGCTCTTTCCAGCTGAGGAACGGCGCGGCCACCGTCGGCGGCAGCCTGTTCCGCTTCCACTCCGCGAACGGTTCCTACGACCCCGCCACCGGCGAGTTCAGCGCCTCCTTCAGCGGTGGCGTCAGCTTCCAGGGCCACCGCAAGCCCAACGGGGTCGACGAGCTGGACATGACCGTCAGTCGACCGACCGTCAAGATCGCCGGCGGCCGCGGCACCCTCTACCTCGACGTGTCCAGCAAGGCCAAGGACACCGGCGCGGTCAGCAACGAGTCCCAGGTCCCCTTCGCCACGCTCGGGCTCGGCGGGATCGACATGAGGGGCGCCGGCAGCCCGCTGGTCCTCACCAACGTCCCGGCGACCCTCACCGAACAGGGCGCGAAGGCCTTCGCCGGCTACTACGCCGCCGGAGCGCAGCTCGACCCGGTCTCGCTGTCCGCCGACATCAAGGAGGCGGCGCCCGCACCGCCGGCCGCGTCCGCCGGCCCCACCGCGTCCCCCACCCCGACCGCGGGAGCGACCCCGCAGGCTCAGGGCGCCTTCACCGACGCCGCCGTCGACTGGGGCGTGCGCCGCACCTTCCGCGAGTACGTCACCGGCTCCGTCGGCCAGGGCAAGTGGACGCTGACCGAAGGCGCCCAGGACGGCGGCGCGCTGTTCCGCTTCCCGCAGGGCAAGGGCACCTGGGACGCGACGAAGGGGACGCTCGACGCCGCCTTCGCCGGCTCCGTCCGCTTCACCGGCGCCCACCTGGACCTGACCCTCGGCAAGGTCACCGTCAAGGTCGAGAACGGCAAGGGCCTGCTCAGCGCCGACGTGACCACCGGATCCGAGACCAAGGGCGCGGTCGCGCTCGTCGAGTTCGACGCCAAGGGGATCAAGACCGAGGGCGCGCTCGCCACCCTCACCGAAGC
Organism: Streptomyces sp. NPDC103540; assembly: GCF_055584445.1. Classification (NCBI taxonomy): domain Bacteria; kingdom Bacillati; phylum Actinomycetota; class Actinomycetes; order Kitasatosporales; family Streptomycetaceae; genus Streptomyces; species Streptomyces sp. NPDC103540. The sequence goes on along the minus strand of NZ_JBVJMA010000001.1, from coordinate 441,120 downwards.
GCCGGCCACCCTCACCGAAGGCGGTTCCCGGGCCTTCAACTCCATGTACAAGGCCGGCACCGAGATGGACCCCGTCTCGCTCGCCGTCGCCCTGGACGGCGCGGCGCGGCTCCCCGCCCTGCCGGACCTCGGCTCCACCGCCTCCCCGACGCCCGACGCCCCCGCCGCGTCGCCGACCACCGCCCCCGTCCCGGCGCCCGCCGCCGCGCGCGGGGAGTCCTCGAACACCGCGCTGTACGTCGCCCTGGGCGCGGCCGTCCTGCTGCTCGCCGGCGGGGCCGTCCTCCTGGCGCTGCGCAGGCGCCGCACCGCCGCGGCCGGTTCCGCCGCCCCCGGTTCCGGGGCGGGTTCCGACACCGCGACCCCCGGGGCGTCGTAGGCCCGCGGCCCGCCCGCCGGCTCGCCCCCACCCCCTTCCTCTTCCCCCGTCCCTCCAGGAGTTCCCCGATGTCCTCGTCCGTCCGCCGTCCGGCCGTCCTCGCGGCCGCCGTGCTCACCGCCGCCGCCCTCGGCAGTGCCGCCCTCGTCCTGCCCGCCACGGCGGTCGGCTCCGCGCCGGCCGCCACCGGGGAGCAGACGACGGCCCCCGTCAGGGTCCTCGGCGGCACCCTCGACTGGGGCGTGCTGGAGAGCCTGCGCGCCTACGTCAAGAGCATCGGCTCGATCACCGTGCACGACGGCGCCACGGAGGTCCCCGGCGGCTTCCGCTTCGGCTCGGCCACGGGCGAGTACGACGAGGCCGGCGGCAACGTCCTGAAGGCGGCGTTCCGGGGCTCGGTCGTCTTCGACGGCACCGCGCACGGCTTCGTCGTCAAGATGGAGAACTTCCGCATCGACACCGGCACGAAGAAGCTGACGGCCGACGTCACCAAGAACGGCACCCTCAAGGAGAAGGTGCCGCTGGCGGACGTGGCCTTCACCGGGCCCCAGATGAGGGACCTCGCCACCACCCTCACCCCCGAGTTCGCCGCGGTCTTCGGCCGCGACACCTATGCCGGGAGGCCCGGGGACAAGCTGACGGCGGCCGTCACCCTGGAGGAGAGGACCTCCCCGTCCCCCTCCACCTCGACGTCCACCTCCGCCTCGCCCTCCCCCTCCACCACCTCGGGATCGCCGTCGGCGCGCCCCTCCTCGTCCACGTCGACCTCCGCGTCCCCCAAGCCGACCGGCACCGGGACCGGGGCCCCCGCCGACGGCCCCCAGAAGGTGCTGAACGGCAAGCTCACCTGGGGCGTCATGAAGTCCTTCCGCGAGTACGTCGGCGAGAAGGGCACCACGGCGAGCGGCGGCGCCGTCAAGAGCGGCGACACGTACGCGTTCGCGTTCGGCGCGGGCGAACTGGACGTCAAGAACCAGAAGCTCAAGGCCTCCTTCCAGGGCTCCCTGCGCTTCGAGTTCAAGCTCCACGGCCTGGACATGACCTTCGAGAACGTCCGGGTCGCCGGCGCCGGCAAGGCGGGCACGCTGACCCTCGACGTGAAGACGGACAAGGGCACCACCAAGGACATCCCCTTCGCCACGCTCGACCTGTCGAAGACGGACTACCGGACCAAGGACGGCCTGTTGGCGCTGAACGCGGTCCCCGCGTACTTCACCGAGCAGGGCTCGGCCGTCTTCGCCAACGACAACGCGGTCCTCGACAAGTACCGGCCGGGCAAGCCGATGGACCCGCTCGACCTGTCCGTGGCCGTGGACAAGGACGTCGTCCTGCCCACCACGGGCACCGGGACCGGCGGCAGCGGCACCACGGGCGGCAGCGGCACCACCGGCGGTACGGGCGGCTCCGCCGGAGGCGCCGGTACGGCCGGCGGCGGTTCGGCGGGTGGCTCGGCGGGCGGCTCGGCGGGCGGCAACCTCGCCGCGACCGGTGCCGAGGTCCCGGCCGGCGCCCTCCTCGGCGCCTCCGCCGTGATCGTGGCGGCCGGCGCGGGCGCGGTGTACGCGGCCCGCCGGCGCCGCCCGGCCCAGGACTGACCCGACCCGGCCGGACGCCCGCTCCCCGCAAGGGACTTCGGGAGCGGGACCCGGGCCGTGCTTGAATGCCCCGGTGAACGATCTCGATGTGATCAAGGTCTTCTGCGCGGGTGACGGCCGGTACGGCAACCTGCTCGGAGTCGTCCGCGACGGCCGGACCTGCCCCGACGACGCGTCCCGACAGGCGCTGGCCGCCGAACTCGGCTACAGCGAGACGGTGTTCGTCGACGACCCCGAGCGCGGGGTCGTCGACATCCGTACGCCCGGCACGCGCATGTCCTTCGCGGGGCACCCGCTCGTCGGGGTCGCCTGGCTGCTCGACATCGAGGAGCTCCGGCCCCCGGCCGGATCCGTATGGGCCCGCGACGACGGGGAGTTCACCTGGATCACGGCCCGGCCGGAGTGGGTCACGGAGAAGCGCACCCACCGGTACGCGTCCGTCGCCGAGGTCGAAGCGCTGCCCGCCCCGCCGCCCGGCGAGGGCTGGCTGTACGCCTGGGCCTGGGAGGACGAGGCCGCCGGCCGCGTCCGCGCCCGGGGTTTCCCGCGCCGCCCCGACGGGGTCATCACCGAGGACGAGGCCACCGGCTCCGCGGCGATCCTGCTGACGGCGCAGCTGAACCGGGCCCTCAACATCACCCAGGGCGCGGGCTCCCAGATCCTCACCGCCCCGGGGCCGGACGGCACCGTCGAGATCGGCGGCCGCGTCCGCTTCGCCTCGTAGGACCGCGAACGCGACCGAGGGCCGGTCGGGTGCCACGCGCACCCGACCGGCCCTCGGTCGTCCCTCCCGCGTCCGCGCGTCGGCGCGGTCCCGCGCCCCGGCGCCTCAGGCGCTGAGCGGGAACTCCTCGCCCAGCTCGCGGAAGACCGCGCCGTTGAAGTCGAAGGCGCGCTTGCACTCGTCGATGATGCGCTGCTTCTCCAGGTCGTCCGCGGCGATGGCGTCGAGCAGCTCGCGGTAGGTCCGCTTGAAGGCGGCCGGGTTGGAGATGTCCTCGAAGACGTAGAAGCGCACGCCGTCGCCCTTGCGGCTGAAGCCCCAGGTCCGCTCGGCCTTGTCGCGGATGATCTGCCCGCCGGAGAGGTCGCCCAGGTAGCGGGTGTAGTGGTGGGCGACGTACCCGCCCGGCCAGGACGCGGCGCACTCGGCGACCCGATCCGCGTACGCCCGCGTCGCGGGCAGGGCGGTGACGGACGCGCGCCAGTCGGGCCCGCGCAGGTGCTCCAGGTCCCGCTCGATCTCGGCGACGCGCATCAGCTCGGGCTGGATGAAGGGACCCGCCACCGGGTCCTCGCGCAGGGCCTCGGCCCCGTCCTCCAGCGCCCGGTACACGAACCACAGCTGCTCGGTGTAGCGGGCGTAGGCCTCGACGCCGAGCCTGCCGCCGAGCAGGTCGCTCATGAAGGTAGAGGTCTCGGCTTCGGTGTGCTGCTCGTGCGAGGCGACACGGATGACCGTGGAGAAGGCGTCCAAGACGGACCTCCGAAGGAAGGGGAATCGGGCGTGGCGACACCGCCGCCACGCCCGATCTTCCTACTTAGGCATACCTAAGTCAATGTGTTCCCGACGTCCTGTCGGTAAAAAAAGTGTGCCGCCCGATCGGCGACCGCGCCTCACGGCAGGGTGAGGACCTCCGCGCCGCTGTCGGTCACCACGAGCGTGTGCTCGAACTGGGCCGTCCGCTTGCGGTCCTTCGTGACCACCGTCCAGCCGTCCTCCCACATGTCGTACTCGTGGGTGCCCAGGGTCAGCATCGGCTCGATGGTGAACGTCATCCCGGGCTCGATCACCGTGGTCGCGTGCGGGCTGTCGTAGTGCGGGATGATCAGGCCGGAGTGGAAGGACGAGTTGATCCCGTGCCCGGTGAAGTCCCGGACCACGCCGTAGCCGAAGCGCTTCGCGTACGACTCGATGACCCGACCGATCACGTTGATCTGGCGGCCCGGCTTGACCGCCTTGATGGCCCGGTTCAGGGCCTCGCGGGTGCGCTCGACGAGCAGCCGCGACTCCTCGTCCACGTCACCGCACAGGTACGTGGCGTTGTTGTCGCCGTGCACCCCGCCGATGTACGCGGTCACGTCGAGGTTCACGATGTCGCCGTCCTTCAGGACGGTCGAGTCGGGGATGCCGTGGCAGATGACCTCGTTGAGCGAGGAACACAGGGACTTGGGGAAGCCCCGGTAGCCCAACGTCGAGGGGTAGGCGCCGTGATCGCACATGTACTCGTGCGCGACCCGGTCCAACTCGTCCGTGGTCACCCCCGGAGCGATGTGCTTTGCGGCCTCCTCCATCGCCTGGGCGGCGATCCGGCCGGCGATGCGCATCGCCTCGATCGTCTCGGCCGACTGCACCTCCGGTCCGGTGTACGGGGTGGGCGCGGGCTTGCCCACGTACTCGGGACGGCGGATGTTTCCGGGAACGGAACGGACGGGAGAGAGCTCGCCTGGTACGAGCAGCGACTGGCCGGACATGCAAGCGAGTGTATCGACCGGGGATGGGGCAGCATGGCGGCACAGAGCGGTATCGAGAGGAGCCCGACGACGATGGCCCTGTTCAAGAAGCGCCAGGTGGGCAAAGCAGGCGAGTGGTACTACTGCCTGGTCCACCAGAAGGTCGAGGAAGGGCCCGAGTGCCCGGCGAAGGACCGTTTCGGCCCGTACTCCACCCCGGAGGAGGCGGCCCACGCCATGGAGACCGCGCAGGAGCGCAACCTCGAATGGCAGACCGACCCGAAGTGGAACGACAAGTCCCGCGAGGAGGACGGGGGCGGCACCGCGTAGCCGGTCCCGCCGGCCCGGCGGGCGGGGGCCGGGGCGACCTACCAGGGACTGGGCGGCGGGGCGGCCAACCGGTCCGCCAGCCGCGCCAGTCGGTCCCGGAACCTTCCCCGCCCCCGCCGCGCCGGCGGGGTGTTCTCCCCGGCCGCCGCGCTGACCAGGTGCTGCACCGTGTCCAGGTCCAGCTCCGCGGTGTCCGCGGGCGCCGACAGCACCTCGTGCGCCAACGACCCCAGATCCGGGTCCCCGCCGTCCAGGGACAGGACGGTCGCCCCCGCGCGCCGGGCGTCGTGCACCCGCTCCAGGAGGCCCTCCCCGGGCCGCTCGGGCGCCACCACCAGCAGCGTGTGCCCGCGCCGGGCCGCCCCCAGCCGACCCAGCCCCACCGACAGGTGCGGAGGCTCGCCCGGCCGCACCCGGTGGCGCACCAGCGTCGGAGCCAGCTCCGGCAGCCCCGACCAGGCGGCCTCGTCCACCAGGTGCGCCGCCAGGTGCCAGGGCTCGTACCGTTCGGTGCCCACCAACAGCAGGTTCCCGCCCGCCGGCACCACCGAACCGCGCAGCGCCCCGGCGAACCGCCGGGCCTCCTGCGGCCACCCGGTACCGGCGAGCACCTCCCGCAACAACGCGACCCTCACGGCGTCCATGACGGCATCCTGCCGCATCCCGGGCGCGGGGAAGGCCGCCGCGCGGACCACCGGCCCCGCAACCCCCTTCGACCTTGGGCTACCCGGCAGTACCCTCGCCCCCATGACTTCATCGGACAGCACGCAGAAGCCCCCGGCCAAGGACCCCTGGGACCTCCCCGACGTATCCGGCCTGGTCGTGGGCGTCCTCGGCGGCACCGGCGACCAGGGCCGCGGCCTCGCCTACCGACTCGCCCGCGCCGGCCAGAAGGTGATCATCGGCTCCCGCGCCGCCGACCGGGCCCGGGCCGCCGCCGGCGAGCTCGGCCTCGGCGTGGAGGGCGCCGACAACGCCGAGTGCGCGCGGCGCAGCGACATCGTGATCATCGCCGTGCCGTGGGAGGGCCACGCCAAGACCCTCGAAGCCCTGCGCGAGGACCTCGCCGGCAAGCTCGTCGTCGACTGCGTCAACCCGCTCGGCTTCGACAAGCAGGGCGCCTACGCCCTGCGGGTCGAGGAGGGCAGCGCCGCCCAGCAGGCCGCGGCCCTGCTCCCGGACTCCCGCGTCACCGCCGCCTTCCACCACCTCTCGGCCGTCCTCCTCCAGGACGAGTCCGTCGAGGAGATCGACACCGACGTCATGGTCCTCGGCGAGTCCCGCGCCGACACCGACCTGGTCCAGGCCCTCGCCGCCCGCATCCCCGGCATGCGCGGCGTCTTCTCGGGCCGGCTGCGCAACGCCCACCAGGTCGAGGCGATGGTCGCCAACCTGATCTCCACCAACCGCCGCTACAAGGCCCACGCGGGCCTGCGCCTCACGGACGTCTGAGCGGGCCTGAGACGGCCTCGGAGCCCCGCGGGCCGGGCGGGGCCCGGACGCCGCGGGGCATGGGGGACACTGGAGGGGCTCGACCCCGTCTTGTGTTGCCGAGGAGCTGTTCGGGATGCCCCGCCTTGCCGTGTTCGCCGTTGTCGTCTGCGCCCTCGCCGTGGCCGCGGCCGTGGTCGCCTTCGTGGAGGGGAGCTTCCTCGGGATCGTGTGGGTGCTGCTGGCGGGACTGACGTCCAACATGGCCTGGTACTACATCCGCAAGGAGAAGGCCCGCAAGCGACGCACCGCCGCCTGACGGGGCCGCCCGCCGGGGCCTGCCGACGGGCGCGCCCGACGGGGCCGTCCGCCGGGGCCGTCCGCCGGGGCGGCTCAGTCCGCCGGGGCGGCGCAGAAGCCGTACGAGTCCTGCCAGAAGCGGTACAGGTCGCGTCCGCAGTACGTTTCCAGGTCCGACACGCCCAGCCCGCGCAGCACGCCCCGCACCGCCTCGAAGAAGAACGCGTTGACCTCGGGGATCCACAGCAGCGCGAACACCCCGATCAGCGCGAACGGGGCCAGCGGCGCCAGCTCGCGGCGCACCCGGTGCGACAGCCACGGCTCGATGACCCCGTACCCGTCCAGGCCCGGCACCGGCAGGAAGTTCAAGATCGCAGCCGAGACCTGGAGCAACGCCAGGAAGGCCAACGCGAAGATGAACGGCACCGGCACCCCGTCCAGGGCGTCCAGCCAGAACGGCGCCGTGCACACGATCGCGAACGCCACGTTCGTCAGCGGACCCGCCGCCGAGATCAGGCTGTGCTTCCAACGACGGTCGATCCGGTCGCGCTCGATGTACACCGCGCCGCCCGGCAGGCCCAGCCCGCCCAGGATCACGAAGACCACCGGCAGCACGATGCTCATCAGCGGGTGCGTGTACTTCAGCGGGTTCAGCGTCAGGTAGCCCTTCGCCCCGACCGTGATGTCACCGCCGTGCAGCGCCGTCCGCGCGTGCGCGTACTCGTGCAGGCACAACGAGACGATCCACGCCGCCGTGACGAACAGGAACACGGCCAGGCCCGGACTCGCCGCGTAGCCGGTCCACACCGCCCAGCCGGTGACCGCCATGACGGCGACGACGCCGAGGAAGACGGAACTGATCTGCCGCTCGCCGCGGCTCCCCTGGTGACCCATGCGGCGAAACCTATCCCGGGCGCCCCGACGCCGGGGGGCCGGGGCGGGGCCCGGAGCCGGGGACAATGGGGCGGTGCGTTACGCGATCCTCGGCACCACCCGGGCCTTCCGCGACGACGGCGGAGCCGTCGCCGTCGGCGGCGCGCGCCTGCGGGCGCTGCTGACCGCGCTCGCGCTGCGCCCCGGCCGCCCCGTCCCCGCCGCGCGGCTGGTCGCCGAGGTCTGGGACGCCGACCCGCCGGCCGACGCCCACGCCGCCCTCCAGGCCCTGGTCGCGCGGCTGCGCCGGGCGCTGGGGCACGCGGCGGTGCGTTCCGCGCAGGGCGGCTACCTGCTGGACGCCCGGCCCGAGGACGTCGACCTGTACCGCTTCGAAGCCCTCGTCCGGGCCGCCGCCGACGCCCCGGACCCGGCCGGGGCGGCGGCCCTGTACGACGAGGCCCTGGCTCTGTGGCAGGGGCCCGCGCTGGCCTCCCTCCCCGACCCGACGCCCGAGTCCACCCGCTGGGAGGCCGTACGCGGGGACGCGCGCCGGGGCCGCCTCGGCGCGGCCCTGGCCCTGGGCCGGGCGGAGACGGCCCTGCCCGAGCTGACCGAACTGTGCGCCCGGCACCCCCTCGACGAGTCCTTGCAGGTGCTGCGCCTGCGGGCCCTGCGTGCGGTGGGCCGCCCGGCGGAGGCGCTGGCCGGCTACGAGGAGGTCCGCCGCGACCTGGCGGCCCGCCTCGGCACCGACCCGGGCCCCGCCCTGCGCGCCCTGCACACCGAACTCCTCACCCCCGACGAACCCGCCCCGTACCCGGCACCGCCCGGGACCCGGGGCGGAGCCGCCCCGGCCCCGTCCGTGCCCGGCGCGGTCCCGTACCCGGCCGGCCCCGGAGCCCCGGGCGGAGCCGGGCGCCCCGGCCCGGTCGGGCCCGCGGGCCCGAGCGAAGGCGGGCATCCCGCCCCGGCCCCGCACCCGGCCCCCTACCCGGCCCCGGTCACGCCGGACGCCTCCGGGTCCGGCACGCCCCCGGCCCCGTACCCGACCGGCTCCGAGGTTCCCGGCCCGGTCGGGCCCGCGGGCCCCGGTGGGGTTTCCGGCGCGGAGGCCGGCGGGACCGGGCGGCCCGCCGGAGGCAACCTGCGGGCGCGGCTGACGACCTTCGTCGGGCGCGAGGGCGACATCCGGGCCATCGGTGACGACCTCGCCCGCGCCCGCCTCGTCACCCTCCTCGGGCCCGGCGGCGCCGGCAAGACCCGGCTGTCCCAGGAGGCCGCCGAGGCCCACGCCGGCCACGCCTGGCCCGACGGGGTGTGGTTCGTCGAACTGGCGCCCGTGGACGACCCCGAGGACGTGGCCGAGGCCGCGCTCGCCGCGCTCGGCGCCCGCCGCACCACACTGCGCGGCGCCGGCGCCGAGGAACTGCGCGCCCTCACCGACCGCACCGGCGACGACCCGCTCGACCGGCTCGCCGAGCACTGCGCCCGCCGTGAGCTCCTGCTGCTCCTGGACAACTGCGAGCACGTCATCGGCGCCGCCGCAGAGCTCGCCGAACGCCTCCTCACCCAGTGCCCCGGCGTCCAGGTCCTGGCCACCAGCCGGGAACCCCTGGGCGTGCCGGGGGAGTTCCTGCGCCCCGTCGAGCCCCTGCCGCCCGCCCCCGCGCACCGCCTCTTCGCCGATCGGGCCGCCGCCGCCCGCCCCGGCTACGACCCCGCCCGGGACCCGGCCGCCGTCGCCGAGATCTGCCGCCGCCTGGACGGGCTGCCGCTGGCGATCGAGCTGGCCGCCGCCCGGCTGCGGCTGCTCACCCCGCGCCAGATCGCCGACCGCCTCGACGACCGCTTCCGCCTGCTCACCGGCGGGGCCCGCACCCTGCTGCCGCGCCAGCAGACCCTGCGCGCCGTCGTCGACTGGTCCTGGGACCTCCTCGACGCCCCCGAACGCACCGTCCTGCGCCGCCTGTCCGTCTTCGCCGGCGGCTGCGACCTGACCGCCGCCGAGGACGTCTGCGCCGACCCCGCCTACGAGGTCGCCGACATCCTCGGCTCCCTCGTCGACAAGTCCCTCGTCGTCGCCGAACCGGGCCCCGACGGCATGCGCTACCGCCTCCTGGAGACCGTCGCCGAGTACGCCGCCGAGCGCCTCGCCGAGGTCGACGGCGACCGCGCCGCCACCGAACGCCGCCACCTCGTCCACTACCGCGAACTCGCCCGTACCGGCGAGCCCCTGCTGCGCTCCCGCGCCCAGCGGGAGACCGCCGAGCGGCTCTCCACCGAGTACGAGAACCTGCGCACCGCCCTGCGCCGGGCGGTCGCCGCCGGCGAGGCCCAGGAGGTGCTGTGCCTCGTCCACTCCCTGGTCTGGTACTGGCACATGCACGACCTGCGCTCCGAGTCCCGGCACTGGTCCAACGCCGCCGCCGAGCTCGGCCCCGACCCCTTCGCACCCCCGGTGGTGCCCGCCGAACCCGTCCACACCCGGATCGTCGACGCGCCCCCGCCCTACGACGGCGAACTCCTCACCGAGGGCTGGCGCGGCATCCGGATGATCCGGCTCGCCGCCCGGGACCAGAACAGCTCCGGCTGGAACTCCCCGGACGTCCGCGCCGAGGTCGAGGGCATGGTGGCCGCCTACCGGCCCGGCCTGCCGCAGACCTGCCGGGCCCCGTCCGGTCTGTGGATCTACGCCGTCATGATCGCCGGCGATCCGGAACTGCTCCGCACGGCGGTGGACGGGAACGTCGCCGTCGCCCGCGAGCTGGGCCTGCGGTGGGAGCTGGCCTCCGCCCTGCAACTGCGCGCCAACGTCTTCGCCAACCGCGCCGACTGGTCGGGGGACGCCGTCCGCGACGCCGACGAGAGCCTGGCCCTCTTCCGCGAAATGGGCGACGACTGGGGCTGCGCCGAGGCCCTCGCCGCCCGCGCCGAGTCCCGGGAGCGGCGCGGCGACCACGCCCTCGCCGCGCAGGACTACCTCGACGCGATCGAACACGCCGAACGCCTCGGTGCCAAGGCCCAGGTGGCCGTGATGCGGGTGCGGATGGCCGGCACCCTGATGGAGACCGGTCGGGCGGCCCTCGCGGAGGAGATCCTCACCGAGGTCCTCGCCGACTCCGAGCACTACGGCAACGAGGCCATGCCCGCCTGCCGCATGTTCCTCGCCGACATCCTCGGCCGGGACGGCCGCTTCGACGAGGCCCGCGCCCAGATCAAGGCGCTGCGCGAGGAGTTCTCCTTCGGGGCGTACGCGATCTTCGACGTGTTCCTGCTCGCCACCATCGGCCGGCTCGACAACCGGCAGGCCCGCCACGAGGACGCGCTGACGCTCGTCCGCGGGGCCGTGGGCACCTCCATGGACCCCCTGGCCCTGATGGTCGCGCCGCAGTTGCCCGCCGTGTTCCTGCTGACGGCCGCCGTCGCCCTCGCCGCCCCCGACGGCCCCCGCCGCGAGGAGGACGCCGCGCGGCTCCTCGGCGCCTACCGCGCCCACCTGCCCTCCGGGCACGCTCCGATCAGCACCGAACGCGAGGACGCCGCCTTCGTCGAGGAACACGCGCGGGCGGCCCTCGGCGCCGACGCCTACGCGCGCGCTTACGCCGAGGGCGGCGGCCTCTCCCCGGGGGAGGCCGCCGCCCTCGTGTGATCCGGCGCTCGGGCCGGGCCGCGTCAGGTCTTCTGACGGAACTTGCGGACCGCCAGCGGCATGGTGACCAGCGTGATCGCCAGCGACCAGCCGAGCGTGAGCCAGACGGAGTTGCCGAGCGGGGCGTCGTTGATCAGTCCGCGGGCCGCGTCGGCCAGGTTGGACAGCGGGTTGTAGTCGGTGAAGGCCTGGAGCCAACCCGGCATGGTCGACGGCGGCGCGAAGATCGAGCTGCCGAACTGCAACGGCATCAGCACGAGCATCGCCATGCCCTGGACGGCCTGCGCGGTCTTCATGGTCAGACCCAGCAGGATGAAGATCCACATCAGCGAGGCGCCGAAGACGGCCGACAGGCCGATGGCGAGGAACAGGTCCAGGACCGAGGACTTGATGGACAGGCCCAGGATGAAGCCCACGCCCAGGAGGATCGTGATGGCGACCATCATCCGGCCGAGCTCGACCACGATCTTCGCGATGAGGACCGAGGAGCGGGCGATCGGCATGGACCGGAAGCGGTCCATCACGCCCTTCTTGAAGTCGTCGTTGACGCCGGTGCCGACGCCCATCGCGATGTTCATGCCCATCATCGCCATCAGGCCCGGGACGACGTAGTTGACGTACTCGCCCTGGTTGCCCTTGCCGGAGATCGCGCCGCCGAAGACGAACACGAACAGCAGCGTGAAGATGATCGGCATGAACAGGACGTCGAACATCGACTCCGGGTCCTGCTTGATCTGGAGCAGGTTGCGCCGGGCCAGGGCGCCGATGTGGCGCAGGTTGCCCCGCAGCCCGATCCGGCCCTCGTCCGCGACCGGGGTGCGGACGGCGGAACCGGCCGCGGCGGTCGTGGTGTCGTCGCGGCTCGTCGTGGTTGCGGAGCTCATGCCGCGACCTCCTCGGTGATGGCGGGCTTCTGGCCGGTGATCGACAGGAACACCTCGTCCAGGCTGGGCAGGTAGGTGCCGAGGTCGGCGATGGCGTGACCGCGGGCGGCCAGCAGGCCGACCACCGCGGTCAGCTGCTCGTCGCTGAGGATCGGTACGAGGAGCACGCCCTCGTCCGGGACGGCCTGGGAGCCGGACACGCCGTCCAGACCGGCCTCGGCCAGCGCGCGGGCCATGCCCGGCAGGTCGGCCGACTCCACGGGACGGATCCGCAGCGTCCGGCCGCCGACGCGGGCCTTCAGCTCGTCGACCTTGCCCTTGGCGATGACCTTGCCCCGGTCGATGACCGTCAGCTCGCTCGCGAGCTGCTCGGCCTCCTCCATGTACTGGGTGGTGAGCAGGACGGTGGCGCCCTCGGCGACCATCCGCTGCACCTCGTCCCACACCTCGTTGCGGGTGCGGGGGTCCAGGCCGGTGGTCGGCTCGTCCAGGTACAGCACGGCGGGACGGCCGATCATCGAGGCGGCCAGGTCGAGCCGGCGCCGCATGCCGCCCGAGTAGTGCATCGCGGCCTTCTTCGCCGCCTCGGTGAGCGAGAACCGCTCCAGCAGCTCGTCGGCGCGCGAGCGGGCCTCCTTGCGGGACAGGTCCAGCAGGCGGCCGATCATGTAGAGGTTCTCCCAGCCGGAGAGCTTCTCGTCGACCGAGGCGTACTGGCCGGTCAGGCCGATGGTGCGGCGCAGCTGCCGGGGCTGGCGGACCACGTCGAAGCCGGCGACCGTGGCCGTGCCGGCGTCGGGAACGATCAGGGTGGAGAGGCAGCGCACCAGCGTGGTCTTGCCGGCGCCGTTGGGGCCGAGGACCCCGAGCACCGTTCCCTCACGGACATCCAGGTCGACCCCGTCCAGGGCCTTGGTCTCGCCGTAGTGCTTGACCAGCCCCCGTACTTCCACGGCGTGGGGGTTCTTGTCGATTCGCGTCATGTCCACCATGGGACCAGCCGCCACTGACAAACCACCGACAGCGGACCGACAGGCGACCGACGGCCCGCCGACACGCACGTGCCGCCGGACCGCGGAGAAGGGCCGGTGAGGGCGCCGGGAGGGGCCCGGTGAGCCCGGCCGGGAGGTCCCGGCCGGGCCCCTCCCGGATCAGTGGAAGGCGTGCTCTTCCTGCGGGAACGTTCCGCCGACCACGTCCTCGGCGAACGCCTTCGCGGCGTCCGTCATGGTCGCGCGGAGGTTCGCGTACTGCTTCACGAACCGCGGCAGCTTCCCGCCGGTCAGGCCCATCATGTCGGTCCACACCAGGACCTGGGCGTCACACTCCGAGCCGGCGCCGATGCCGACCGTCGGGATGTGCAGGGACCGGGTGACCTCGGCGGCCAGCTCGGCCGGCACCAGCTCCAGCACGACCGCGAACGCGCCCGCGTCCTGCGCGGCCTTCGCGTCCCGCAGCAGCCGGTGCGCGGCCTCGTCGCCGCGGCCCTGCACCCGGTAGCCCATGGCGTTCACGGACTGCGGGGTCAGGCCCAGGTGGGACATGACCGGGATGCCGGACTGGACGATCAGCTCGGTCTGGGCGAGCGAGCGCTCCCCGCCCTCCAGCTTGACCGCGCCCACCCCGGCCTCCTTGACCAGGCGCGTCGCGCTGCGCAGCGCCTGTACGGGGCCTTCCTGGTACGAGCCGAACGGCAGGTCGCCGACGACCAGGGCCCGACCGGTGCCCCGTACGACGGCCGCCGACAGCAGCGTCATCTCGTCCATCGTCACGGGGACGGTGGTCTCGTAGCCGAGGTGACAGTTGCCCATCGAGTCGCCGACGAGGATGACCGGGATGCCGGCCTCGTCGAAGACCGACGCGGTCATCGCGTCGTAGGCCGTGAGCATGGGCCACTTCTCGCCGCGCTCCTTGGCGAGGGTGAGGTCGCGGACGGTGACCCGCCGGGTGCCGGCCCCTCCGTACAGGGTGGGGGCGGCGGCTTCGCGGGCAGGCGAAACGGCATGCGTCATTGCAACTGCTCCTTGTGTCATCTCGAGGCGCCCTCACGGCGTCCCCGGACTCACTCCCCATGGTGGCACCCGTCCGGCCGTGGACGGTAGTGGCGCGGGCCCGGCACGATGACCCGTACGTCACACTCCCGGCCCCCACCGGGGGCGCGCGACCCAATGTGCGCGTTTCGTGACAAGCGGAACCTTGGCCGCACGGCCGTTCGTCCTCGGGAAGGTACGGCCGCACAGGACGGCGCGGAAGGCTCCGTACATCGCCTAGGGTCAAGGGGCGGGGACGGAGCGCGAGCACGGCAGCGAGGACATGGCATGGCACAGGCGTATGTGACGGAGACGGGGAACGGCGGCTCCGAGCCGGAGCCCTCCGGGTCCGGTCTGCGGCACCGACTGGCCGAGCTGCGCCGTGACCCGGGCATCTGGCGGCGCGGGATCGTGACCGCCGCGATCGCGGCGCTGATCTCGCTCGTCATGATCTTCCACGCGGAACTGCCCAACGACGTCGGCAACCTCGGCAGCCTCATCGAGACCTTCCTGCCCTGGCTGGGGCTGGCCGTCCCGGTGCTGCTGGCCATCGCGGTGGTCCGCAAGTCCGCGACCGCGCTGATCGCGATACTGCTGACCGCCGTCGTCTGGGCGAACCTCTTCGGCGGGCTGGTCACCGACAAGTCCGGCCGCGGCGGCAACCTGATGATCGCCACCCACAACGTCGACGCCGACAACCCCGACCCGCGCGGGACCGCCGAGTCCGTCGCCAAGTCCGGGGCGGACGTGCTGGCCCTGACCGAGCTGAAGGCCGGCGCCGTCCCGATCTACGAGAAGGCGCTGGAGGAGACGTACAAGTACCACGCCGTCGAGGGCACCGTCGGGGTGTGGAGCAAGTACCCGCTGACCTCCAGCCGCTCCGTGGACATCCGCCTGGGCTGGACCCGCGCGATGCGCACCACCGTGGCCGGCCCCTTCGGTGACCTCGGTGTCTACGTCGCCCACCTGCCCTCGGTCCGCGTCAAGCTCAACGCCGGCTTCACCGCCAACCAGCGTGACAACAGCGCCGACGCGCTGGGCGCGGCGCTGGCCTCCGAACCGCTGAAGAACGTCGTCCTGATGGGCGACCTCAACGGCACCATGAACGACCGCGCCCTGTCGGAGGTCACCTCGCAGATGCGCTCCACGCAGGGCGCCGCGGGCGACGGCTTCGGCTTCAGCTGGCCGGCCCAGTTCCCGATGGCCCGCATCGACCAGATCCTGGTGCGCGGGGTGAAGCCCGAGGCCTCCTGGACCCTGCCGCGCACGGGCAGCGACCACCTTCCGGTCGCCGCCCGCGTCACGATCCGCCCGTAGCCCGTAGCCCGTAGCCCGTAGCCCGTAGCCCGTAGCCCGTAGCCCGTAGCCCGTAGCCCGTAGCCCGTAGGCCCGCGGGTCGCGGCGGGGCCTACGCCTGCTCGCGCCAGCCGTTGGTGATGGGCAGGCGGCGGTCCTTGCCGAAGCCCTTCGCGGAGATCTTGGTGCCCGGCGGGTACTGGCGGCGCTTGTACTCCGCCGTGTCCACCATCCGCACGGTCCTCGCCACCAGGGCGCGGTCGTAGCCGGCCGCGACGATCGCCTCCAACCCTTGATCGCGGTCCACGTACAGCTCCAGGATCGCGTCGAGCACCGGGTAGTCCGGCAGCGAGTCCGTGTCGACCTGGTCGGGGCGCAGCTCGGCGCTGGGGGGCTTCACGATCGAGTTCTCGGGGATCGGCGGGGTCTCGCCGCGTTCGACGGCGGCCCGGTTGCGGTGGCGCGCGAGCCGGAACACGTCCGTCTTGTAGACGTCCTTGATCGGACCGTAGGCGCCGACCGAGTCGCCGTAGAGCGTGGAGTAGCCGACGGCCAGCTCGGACTTGTTGCCCGGGGCCAGCACGATGTGGCCCTCCTGGTTCGACAGGGCCATCAGCATCGTGCCGCGCAGGCGGGACTGGAGGTTCTCCTCCGCCAGACCGGTGAGGCCCAGGGCGCCCATGTAGGCGTCGAACATCGGCTCGATGGAGACGGTCCGGAAGTTGAGCCCGGTGCGCCGCGCGAGGTCGGCCGCGTCGCCCCTGGAGTGCTCCGAGGAGTACTTCGAGGGCATCGAGACGCCGTACACGTTCTGCGCGCCGATCGCGTCGCAGGCGATGGCCGCGACGAGCGCCGAGTCGATGCCGCCCGACAGCCCGATCAGGACGGAACGGAAGCCGTTCTTGCGGACGTACGCGCGCAGGCCCACGACCAGCGCGTCGTAGACCTCCTCGTCGTCGTCGAGGCGGTCGGCGTAGCCGCCCGTGACGACCGGCTCGTACGGCTCCACCGGCTCCTCGGTGAGGACGACGCGGTCGATGCGCAGGCCGTCGTCCACGACGCCCTCGGGGGCGTCCGGGCGGGCGGCGGGCAGATCGAGGTCCAGCAGCACGCAGCCCTCGGAGAACTGCGGCGCGCGGGCGACCACCTCGCCGGAGGCGTCCACCACGATCGAGTCCCCGTCGAAGACGAGCTCGTCCTGGCCGCCCATCATCGCCAGGTAGGCGAGGGTGCAGCCGGCCTCCTGGGCGCGCTTGCGGACCAGCTCCAGGCGGAGGTCGTCCTTGTTGCGCTCGTAGGGCGAGGCGTTGATCGACAGCAGCAGGCCCGCCCCGGCCGAACGGGTGGCGGGCACGCGCCCGCCCTCCTGCCAGAGGTCCTCGCAGACGGCGAGCGCGACGTCGACGCCCCGCACCCGGATCACCGGCTGGGTGTCGCCCGGCACGAAGTACCGGAACTCGTCGAACACCCCGTAGTTGGGCAGGTGGTGCTTGGCGAAGCGCAGGACGACCTCGCCGCGGTGCAGGACGGCCGCGGCGTTCTCCGGGGACCCGGCCGGACGCCCGAGACGGGGCGTGGCCCGCTCGGTGCGGTCCAGGTAGCCGACGACGACCGGCAGCTCGCCGAGGCCCTCCGCCGCGAGGCGCGCCGCGAGGGCGCGCAGGGCCGTGCGGGAGGCCTCGACGAAGGACGACCGCAGGGCGAGGTCCTCGACGGGGTATCCGGTCAGCACCATCTCCGGGAAGGCGACCAGGTGGGCGCCCTGCTCGGCGGAGTGCCGGGTCCAGTGGACGATCGAGTCGGAGTTGGCGGCGATGTCGCCGACGTGCGAGTCGATCTGATTCAGAGCCAGACGTAGTTGAGGCACGCCCCCCAGTGTAATCGTCTTTCTGACGCGATGTCCTGGGCGCGGGGTCGCGGGCCCCGCGGTTCAGCGGGGCCCGTCGACGGGACCGGCGTACTTCACCGGGTGCAGCAGGACGTTCGGGGAGAGCTCGACGCGGATCTGTCGGGTGCCGGGCGGGAGCTCGTAGGCGGCCGTGCCGGTCGCGGAGCCGCCCGGCTCGACGTTGCCGGAGATCCGCTTCGGCATCTTCCCGTCGATCACCAGCCGGCAGGGGCGGCCCTGCTCGTCGGTGACGGCGGGCATCGCGTAGGAGAAGGCGTGGGCCCGTTCCCGGTTGTTGGTGACGGTGAAGGTCAGCTGGACGGCGTTCTTCACCTCGATGTACTCGCTGGTCGTCTTGTACGGGCGCGGCTGCGCGACGCTGACCTTGAAGCCGGTCGGGTAGGCGTACTCCGTGCCGAACGCGAGCGGGGTGGTGGTCCCGGGGCCCGTCGCGCTCGGGGCGGGGGTGTCGAGGCCGGAGTCCCACTCGTCCCCGTACTCGTCGTCGTGGGCGTCGGGCTCGGGCCAGTCGTACTCGCCGCTGATGGGGTCGTCGTACCGCTCGATCTCGTCGACGATCCTGACGGTGAGGAAGAATCCGCCGACCGAGACGGCGAGGCTCAGTACGCCGAGGACCACGCCCGTGACGGCCATCGCCTTGCGCGGGGCGCCGCGGACGGCCCGGACCAGGCCGGCGATGGCGATGCCGAGGCCGGTGAGGCCCGTGAGGGTGCCGAGCCAGAAGACGAACGGGACGATGCTCAGCAGCACGCCGATGATGCCGAGGACCAGGCCGGCGACGGCCAGGCCGTTCCCGGGCTCGGGGGCGGTGGCGTATCCGGGGTATCCGGGATAGCCGGGGTAGCCGGGGTAGCCGGGGTAGCCGGGATGGCCCGGGTGTCCGGCGTGTCCCGGGTGACCGGGGTGGGGCGGGCCGGGAGGGGCGGCGGGCGCCGCCGGCGCCCCGTACGGGGCCGGCGCGGCGAACGCGCCGGCGGCCGGGGGAGCGGCGGGGCCCGGGGCGGTCGGGGCGGCGGAGCCGATCGGGGCGAACCCCGAGGGCGCGGGGGCCGGCGGCGCGAAGGGGTTGGCCTCGGCGGGGGCCGGCGGGGCGGGCGCGACCGGCGCCGGGGGCGCGGGCGGCGGGGTCTTCTCCAGGGAGGTCGGGGTCGGCGTCGGGGCCTGGGTCGGCGCCCGGTCCGGCGTCGGCGCCGGGGCCTGCGGGGCCTGTGGGGCCTTCTCCAGGGAGGGCCCGGACGGTCGCGTCGGCTCCGACGGTCCCGTCGGCGACCCGGCCTCGGGTATCGGCGTTCCGGCGGGTTCGGTCGGCGGGCCGGCCGGGTCGCCGGGCGGGTCGGTGGGCGTGCTCATACCTGGCGGCGTCCTTGAGGTGGTGCGGCGTACGGAGGGTCCGGGCGTGCGCCAGCCTGCCACGGCGCCCGGGGCCGTCCAACCCCGTGGCCCGGTCGGCCCCGCCGCGAGGGAGGAATGGGGTGGTATGTGCCGGTCCCGTACCGCCCGGGCAACGTCTGCGGGTCCTCGTACGTCTACTGGAGAGTAGGGCCCGCGGCAGAGCGTGGGCCCGCCCCCGAGCTTTTAGGATAAGTCGCACTATGCGTACAAAAGGGAACGCGTGGCCCGTCGCCACCCTGATCGGCCTCGGTGCGGCCGCCTATACCGCGTGGGTCCTCGAAGTCGTCCTCTCGACCGGTCTCAACCCCATCGAGACGTACGTCAGCGAACTGGCCGCCCAGGACCAGCCGATGGGCGGCCTCTTCCGCGCCACCGACTTCACCGCCGGCATGCTCGCCTTCCTCGGCGCGCTCCTCGCCCTGGCACGCCTGACCCGCCACCCCGAATCCCGCAGGCCCTGGGCCGTCATCGGCTGGGCCGGCGTCGCCCTCTTCGGCGCGGCCACCGCCGCCGACGCCTGGCTCCCGCTCAGCTGCGCGCCCACCGTGGACCCCGAATGCGCCGCCCGCGAGACCGCCGGCCTCGTCCCCGCCACCCATCAGGCCCACGCCGTCAGCAGCAGCCTCGCCATGACCGGCGCCCTCACCGGCATAGTGGCCCTGACCGTCGCCGCCCGCCGCTACGGCTGGTTCGCGCCGCTCGCCCGCTACGGCCCCGCCCTCGTCGTCCTGGAACTCCTCGCCACCGTCTGGACCCTGACGGCCATCGCGATGTTCACCGCCGGGCGCGGCACCTGGGCCCTCGGCGCGGGCCAGCGGCTCCAGGTGCTCCTCGTGGCCCTGTGGCTGGGGCTGCTCGCCTGGTCCGTGCACAAGGAGCGGCGCACGTGACCCCGCCTCCCCGCCCCGCCGTCCCCGCGCCCCCCGCTCCCCGCTTCGTCGCGGTGGACGGGATCCCGCTGCACGTCCTCGTCGAGGGGCCCTCGCCGCAGGCCGCCGCCCCCCGCACCCCGCCCGGGCCGCCCGTGGTGCTCAGCGCCGGGCTGGCCATGGCCTGGTTCGACTGGGACGCGGTCGCGGCCGAACTCGTCGCCCGGGGCCGTACGGTGATCCGCTTCGACCGCCCCGGACACGGCCTCAGCGCCCCCGCCGTCCGGCCGCCGGGCGCCGCCGCCGAGGCCCACCGGATCGCCGCCCTGCTGAACGCCCTCGGCCTGCCCCCGACCCGCCCCGTCACCGTCGTCGGGCACTCCATCGCCGGGTTCCACGCCGAGGCCTTCGCCCGCCTGCACCCCGCGCGCACCGCCGCGCTCGTGCTGCTCGACTCCAGCGTGGAGGAGAACCCCCGTACGCCGCTGCCCACCGGGATCCGTACCGCCGTCGCCCGCGCCCTCAGTCGCGCCGCGAGCGCCGTCGGACTCCCGGCCGCGCTCGGGCCCGCCGCCCGGGAGGCCACCGTACGCGCCGGCCGGGCGGGCCGCGCCGCGGATCCGGCCGCGCGGGACCTCGTACGCCGCTGCTACCGCACCGGCCGGGTCTGGCGCGGGGCCCTGCTGGAGAACGCCCGCTACCCCGACACGGCCGAGGAGGTGCTCGCGCTGGCCGCCCGGCACCCGCTGACCGCCCCCGCCACCGTCCTCGCCGCCCACGACGGCCGCCACGGGCGCGCCGGGCGACGCTGGCTCGAACGGCAGGCCGCCCTCGCCGACCGGCTCGGAGCCCGCTTCGAGGTCGCCGAACCGGCCGGCCACCTCGTCATGCTGGACCGCCCGCACCAGGTGGCGCGGGCGGTCCTGGCGGCCGACGCGGGCGACCGACTCCCTTAGGGCCCGTCGTCAGGGCCCGTCGTCGACAGGCCTCGGGAGGACGGCCGACCCCGCGCCGGTGCACCCGTACGGGTGGGGATCACGAGCGCGGGGCGGCCCCGCGCTCGCGCAACATGTCGGCCATCAGCTTCAACTCCGACTGCTGCGCCTCGACCATGCCCCGGGCGAGATCCCGCTCGACCGGGGTGCGGCACTGCCGGGCACACCCCTCGGCCATGGCCACGCCGCCCTCGTGGTGGTCGGTCATCAGCTGGAGGTAGAGCACCTCGGCGTCCCGGCCTTCGACGGCCGCGAGCCGTGACAACTCCTCCTTGGTGGCCATGCCCGGCATGAGGGCGCCGGGCCTGGCGGCGGGGTGACCGCCGTGACCGCCACCGTCGCCACCGCCCGCGTCGCCACCGCTCCCGCCGTGACCGCCGTGGCCCTCGCCCGCCCCGGCCCCCTCCGGCGCGGCCATCCACGCCATCGGCGGCTCGTCCGCCACCACCTTCGGCAGCCCCCACAGGTCCAACCAGCCCAGCATCATGCCGCGCTGGTTGGCCTGCGTGTTGGCGATGTCGTAGGCCAGGCTGCGGACGGCCTCGTCCCGGGTGCGGTCGCGGACCACGAAGGACATCTCCACGGCCTGCTGGTGGTGGACCGACATGTCCCGGGCGAAGCCCGCGTCGGGGGAGTACGTCCCCGGGGTGCGGGCCGGCCCGTCCGCGCCGCCGGAACCGTTCGCGGCGGCGACCGTGGCCCCCACCGCGAACAGCGCCGCCAGCACCACGGCCGTGCCCGCGACCCAGTACGTACGCGGCACGCGCCGCCCGCCCTCCGCCTCCGCCGCCCGTGGCGCGGTCACTTGTCGGCCAGGCCGTTGGTGCAGGCCGCGCCCGGTTCGGGGGTCTGCGGGCCCTGCACGTACTTGGTGAAGAACTGCGCCACCCGCGGGTCACCCGCGCTGTCGACGGTCACCTGCTTGCCCCACGCGCTGAGCATGATCGCCCCGGTCTGCTCCTTGACCGGGCTCATCAGCGTGTACGGGGTCTTGCCGACCTTCTCGGCGAGCTTGTCGACCTCCGCCTTGGGGGCCTTGTCGCTGTACGTCACCCACACGGCGCCGTGCTCCAGCGAGTGCACGGCGTTCACCTCCGGGATCGGGTTCTGGTAGACGTCACCGTTGCAGTTCATCCAGCGGGGGTGGTGGTCGCCCCCGACCGGCGGGTTCATCTCGTACTTCACGGGAGTCTGCACGTGGTTGCGGCCCAGCTTGGCCGCGTCCCACGTCTGCTCCCCGGTCACGGGCGACTTGCGGGCCGCGACCGCGTCCTGTTCCTTCTTCTTCTCGTCCTGCTTCTGGTCGATCAGCACCCACGCGCCGAAGCCGACGAGGCCGGCGACGATCGCCGTCGACACGCTGATCGCCACGATCTTGTTGCGCCGTTCGCGTGCCTGGTCGGCGCGGCGCATCTCGGCTATGCGGCTCTGACGGGAGTGCTGGTCGGGGGTCCTGCTGGCCATGTGCCCTGGTTCCTTCTGCTGAGGGGGGTGTGGGGTGGAGCCGGTGGAGCGCCTGCCGGTGTGCCGGGGCGCCGGAACCATCAGGTCCGCAGCACTTGCAGGGCGTGCAGGTCGGGGGCGCGCGCCAGGGTGCCGTGCGGCCGGACCGGGCCCGCGCCCGCCGGACGTACGCCGGGGGCCGGCCCCGTACGCTCCGCCACGGCGACGGCGGGCGGCGGGGCGGGCAGCACCGCCGGGGTCACGTGCGCGAGGCCGCGGCAGCCCGGGTGGTCGTACGGGGCCACACAGGCCGCGTGCGCCCCGTCCGGCGCGGCGTGGGCCGCGTGCGCCCCCGAGGGACGCTCCGGCCCCACCGGGCCCGCCGGCCGCGCGCACAGCACGGACGCGCAGGCCACCGCGGCGAAGGCGAGGAGCAGCAGGAGGGCAGCGGGACGCGCGGAAGGGCGCCGCCCCCCGTCCCGCGTGTGCTCCCGGCCCCCCATGGGCGCAGATGGTAATGCTCATGACGGGTCGGAGGTCAGTGCGGGGGTGCCGGCACCTTTCGGGGGTGCGTAATGTGGCGGAAACCACCACTGGCGATACTGGGCCGGCCCGACTGTGCCCCCGACCCGCCGGGGCGGTGGTGCACAGGCCGTCTGAACTGCGAGGATGAAGGCATGGACAAGCAGCAGGAATTCGTCCTCCGGACGCTCGAGGAGCGCGACATCCGCTTCGTGCGCCTGTGGTTCACCGACGTACTGGGCTTCCTCAAGTCCGTCGCGGTCGCCCCCGCCGAGCTGGAGCAGGCCTTCGACGAGGGCATCGGCTTCGACGGCTCCGCGATCGAGGGCTTCGCCCGGGTCTACGAGTCCGACATGATCGCCAAGCCGGACCCGAGCACGTTCCAGATACTGCCGTGGCGCGCCGAGGCCCCCGGGACCGCCCGGATGTTCTGCGACATCCTGATGCCGGACGGCTCCCCGTCCTTCGCGGACCCCCGCTTCGTCCTCAAGCGCATCCTGGCCAAGACCTCCGACCTGGGCTTCACCTTCTACACCCACCCGGAGATCGAGTTCTTCCTGCTGAAGGACAAGCCGCTCGACGGCTCCCGCCCGGTGCCCGCCGACAACTCCGGCTACTTCGACCACACTCCGCAGAACGTCGGCATGGACTTCCGCCGCCAGGCGATCACCATGCTCGAATCCATGGGCATCTCGGTCGAGTTCAGCCACCACGAGGGCGCCCCGGGCCAGCAGGAGATCGACCTGCGCTACGCCGACGCCCTCTCGACGGCCGACAACATCATGACCTTCCGCCTGGTCATGAAGCAGGTCGCCCTCGAACAGGGCGTCCAGGCCACCTTCATGCCCAAGCCCTTCTCCGAGTACCCGGGCTCCGGCATGCACACCCACCTCTCCCTCTTCGAGGGCGACCGCAACGCCTTCTACGAGTCGGGCGCCGAGTACCAGCTCTCGAAGGTCGGTCGATCCTTCATCGCGGGCCTGCTGAAGCACGCCGCCGAAACGGCCGCCGTGACCAACCAGTGGGTCAACTCCTACAAGCGGATCTGGGGCGGCTCCTCGCGCACCGCCGGCTCGGGCGGCGAGGCCCCCTCGTACATCTGCTGGGGCCACAACAACCGCTCGGCCCTGATCCGGGTCCCGATGTACAAGCCGGGCAAGATGGGCTCCTCGCGCATCGAGGTCCGCTCGATCGACTCGGGCGCCAACCCCTACCTCACCTACGCGGTCCTCCTGGCGGCGGGCCTCAAGGGCATCGAGGAGGGCTACGAACTCCCGGCCGGCGCCGACGACGACGTCTGGGCGCTGTCCGACGCCGAACGCCGCGCCATGGGCATCGAACCCCTCCCGCAGAACCTCGGCGAGGCCATCGCCCTGATGGAACGCAGCGAACTGGTCGCGGAGACCCTCGGCGAGCACGTCTTCGACTTCTTCCTGCGCAACAAGAAGCAGGAGTGGGAGGAATACCGCTCGGAGGTCACGGCCTTCGAACTCCGCAAGAACCTGCCGGTGCTGTAGCGGGCGGGTCAGAGGTGGTACCCCGGGCCGACGGCGGGCAGCCGTCGGCCCGGGGGCGTTTCAGGGCGTGGCGCAGGTGAGGGTGACCTGTGCGCTGCGGGCCGTCATGTTCGCGGACGGGACGTGCAGGGTCACGAACACGCTGGGCGAGACGCCGTTCACCGAGGGCGGGAAGGTGACGACCTTCAGGAGGGAGACGCTTTCGATGCCGGGGGCGAAGGTGGCCGTTCCCGCGTCGATGGGGTCGCTGCTGGAGGCGTACGTCCAGTGGTAGCGGACCTCACCCTTGCCCGTACCGCTGATCTTGCCGTCGAATTCGGCCCTGCTCGGCTTGGAGCAGTCGACCACGGTGCCCGGCTTGGTGAGCGTGAGGACCTCGACCTTCGTCACCCGGACCTTGCCCTGCTTGCCGCCGCCCTGCTGGTCGCGGGGCGGGGTGAGGCAGGTGACGCGGTCGCCCTTCGCGGTGACGACGTACTGGCCGTGGCGGACGTCCCGCCGGTCGAGGGTGCCCTCCGCGCCGACCCGGGTGCGCTGGTCGGTGCGCGGTCCCTTGATCGTGACCGACTGGTTCGGGGCGAAGCCCTCCAGGACGAGGGTGTACGGGCCGCCCCCGCCCTCTCCGGTCGCCACCAGCTCGCACGAGGCGGTCGGCAGGGCCGGGGCCGCCGGGGCCGTCGGGGCGGCGAAGGCCGGGGTCAGGGTGAGCGCCGGGACGAGGAGCGTGGCGGCGAGGAGCGGGAGGTGGCGGTGCCGGTTCATCGTGCTGCCCTCCGGGATGGGCGGCCCCCGAGGCTCCTCCCAGGATATCGGCGGGTCAGGCGGGCGGCGGGAGGACGGCCGGGTGCCAGGTGGGGTGGGGTGCGGGGGCCGTGGCGTGGAGGCGGGCGTCGAGGCCGAGGACGGCCGTCGTGGTGACGCCGGTGTGGTCCCGGACGGCGGCGGGGGCGCCCGCGTAGAGCATGCGCGACTCCGTCCAGGCGGGCGGGCCGCCCAGGGCGGTGGCGCCGATGGTGCCGGTGTCCGCGCGACCGGTCAGCAGGCGGCCCGCGACGCCGACCGCGCCGTACCCGGCCCGGCCCCCCGACTCGGTGACCGCGGACAGCCGCGGGGCGCCCGGGCCGGCCGTGGCGAGGGCGCTGCGCACCACTCCCGAGTCGGGGCGCCGGAAGTAGAGGCGTACGCCCGCGCCGTCCGGGGCGGCGGTGAGCGGGACGGTGGTGGCGGGCAGCCCCGTCGGGAACGGGCCGGTGAGGGGGGCGCCGGGGGTGGGCTGCGTCCAGGCCAGGACCGAGCCGGTGGTGGCGGCGTAGACGTGGCGCCGACCGGCCGCGTCCACCGCGGTGACGGGGTCGCTCTGGAGGTCCTCGCCGCCCAGGCGCTGCCAGTCGGTGAAGGCCCCCGACGGCTGCTCGGCGCGGGCGCGCAGGGTGCGTCGGGTGTCCCGGACGTAGACGGTGAGGCGGCCGCGGTCGTCGACGGCGGCGGCGGGCGCGCTGATCGCGGAGGTGCCCGGCTCGTCGCCCGGTTCGGGGGTGCCGAGCGAGGTCCACGCCCCGAAGGGGCCGTCGGGCGCGGTCTGGACGGCGTGGACGACCTCGCGCCGGTAGTCGGCGGGGCGGGGGCCGAGCGTGGTGCGGGTGGCGAGGACGGCGACGCGGCCGTCGGGGAGGCGTACGGCGCAGGCGCCCGGGTCGATGCCGGTGCCGGGCAGCAGGGCCGGGCCGGTCCAGGTCCCGGAGGGGGCGCGGTTCCAGACGGCCATCCGTCCGTCCAGCGTGGCGAACGCCCAGAGCCGGCCGGGGGCGCCCTCCGTCAGCCAGGCGGTGGTGTCGGCGCGGGCGTAGCGCAGCGACTGGGCCCAGTTGCGGCCGGTGGGGCTGCCGGCCACCTTGCGGTCGCCGCAGCCGGAGGGGCTGCCGCAGTGGTCGTCGCGGTCCTGCCAGGCGTAGGTGCGCAGGTAGCCGGTCTTGGTCTCGGCGGTCTGCGGGTCCAGGGAGTGGGGCAGGGCGCCGTTGTGGTAGCCGAGGTAGCTCTGGACCGAGAAGTGCGGCCGGTCCGTGACGCGTTCCGCGTAGAGGGCGGTGGCGGCCTGGACGAAGCGGGCGCCGTACATGTGGTCCTGGTGGTCGGTGTACTTGCCGCTGTCGGCGTACCGGCCGGGCGTGGGGTCCTGCGTCCGTATCGTCGTCGGGCGGTAGCGCTCCAGGATCCCGGCTATCGACTCCGTCACCTGGTCCCTGGTGTACGAGAAGGTCTCCTTGACGGGGGTGCCCGAGGTCAGTTGGGCCCCCAGGGCGGGTATGGAGCCGTTCCACAGCCCGCGCAGGCTGTCGGGGTTGTCGCCAGCCGGGCTGCGGGCCTCGCGCAGTTGCAGCCAGACCAGGTGGACCTGCGGTCGGGCGAGGAGGACGTCGAGTTCGGCCCGGCCGCCGCCGGCGGTCGGTATGACCGTACGGCTCCACGGGCTGGAGCGGTCGCCGGTGGCCATCTTGGCGTAGGCGGCGCGTATGCCGTTCTGCCGGGCCTCCGCGTAGTGGGCGCGGTCGGCGGGCTGTTCGGGGTCACGGGCCTCGCCGCCGCGGGCCTCGTTGCGGCCGTCGGCCTCGCCGGAGGTGAGGTAGGCGGTGGTGACGCGGGTGTCGGACAGCAGGGAGCGGCTGAGGTCGGGGTTCATGAAGAACAGGTCGTCGTCGGGGTGCGCGACGACCTGGACGACGGTGCCGGCCGTGACGCTGGCGGGCAGCGCGCGGGCGGGCGTCCGCGCCGTGCCGTCGGCCGCGGTCTGTTGGCCGGAGGCCACGGCGAGTACACCCGAGGCGCCCACGGTCAGCATGGGCACCACGGCGGCGAGGAGGAAGCGGCGGCGGGTGAGTGGCATCGGGTCACGCCTCGGGGTCGCTCCGGACGGGCTGGAAGAACCGCTGTGCAGTCATGGAGAGGCCGAATCGGGGAACTTGGTTCACCGTTTCCGTCGATGACGCGAGCTTTTCCGAGGACGACCGGTCGTGATCATGCCCTGTCGGCGGTGGGTGCGTACATGTGCCCGGTACGTGGACGTGGTTGAGGGGCCCGCGCGCCAGGACGCGTTCCGGGGAGCGGTGTTGCGGGGTGGGGAGGGGCTGGGCGGGGCGGGGCGTCCTAGCGGGGCGCGTTGCGCGGGCCCACCGGCTGCCACGGCGCCAGGTGCGCGTTCGGCGCGTCGGTCGAGGAGGTCACGTAGAGCCGGGCGTCGAGGCCGACGACGGCGAGGCTGACCATGTTCCTGCCGGTCATGGTGCTGGACGGGGCCCCGACGAACATGAGGGGCGAACGCTCCCACGGGCGGCCCGGTCCGAGGTCCGACCCGAGTCGGCCGCCGGCGGAGCGCCCGGCCAGCAGGTTCCCGCTCGCGGTGACCGCGCCGAAGCCCTGGAGGCCGCCGAGGTCGGTCAGGCCGTGGGTGGTCAGCCCCGGTCCGCCCTGTCCGTTCGCGCCGCCCTGTCCGTCCGGGCCGCCCTGTCCGTTCGCGCCGCCCTGTCCGTCCGGGCCCGCCCGGTCCCCGATGGTCATCAGGGCCGTGCGGACGTTGCCCGAGCCGGGCTTGCGGAACCACAGCCGCACCCCGCCCTCGCGGCCCTCGGCCGTCAGCGGGAGGGTGGTGTCCGGCAGGCCGGTGGGGGTGGCGGGGCCGAGCGGGGCGCCGGGCGCGGGCTGGGCCCAGCCGAGGACCGTCTTCGTGGTCGCCGCGAACACCATGCGCCGCCCGGCGCCGTCGGTGGCGGTGGTCGGGGTGCCGTGCACGTCGGAGCCGCCGAGGCTCTCCCACGGGCCCCAGCCGCCGTCCTCCCGCTGCACGCGTCCGCGCAGGGTGTTGGCGCCGTCGCGCACGTACACGGCCGGGCGGCCGGTGCCGTCGACGGAGACGGCGGGGGCGCTGATGTCGGAGGTCCACTCCTCGTCGGAGGCCTCGGGGGTGCCGAGCGACTCCCACGGGCCGAACTCCTCGGAGCCGGGGGCGCGCTGGACGGAGTGGACCACCTCGCGCCGGTAGTCGGCGGGGTGTTCGCCGAGGGTGGTGCGGGTGCCGAAGGCGGCAGTGCGGCCGTCCTTCAGGGTGACGGTGGAGATGCCCTGGTCCATGCCGGTGCCGGGGAGCAGACGGGGGCCGCTCCAGCGGCCGAGGAGGCCGGTCCGGTGCCAGAGCGCGACCTGGCCGTCGAGGACCTTGAACGCCCACAGGCCCTGGTCCTTGTCGGAGGTGAGCCAGGAGGTGCCGGTGCCGCGCGCGTAGTTGACCGTACTGGTCCAGCCGTTGCCGGAGGGACGCTCGGCCACCTTGAGGTCGCCGCAGCCGGCTTCGCTGCCGCAGTGGTTCTCGCGGTCGAGCCAGGCGTAGGTGTCCAGGATGTCCAGCTTCTCCTTGGCCTCGCCCGGGTCGAGGGTGCTGGGAAGGGAGCCGTTGAAGTAGCCGACGTAGTTCTGCGTCGCGAAGTGCGGGCGGTCCTCGACCTCGCGGGCGTAGACGGCGGCGGCCGCCTGGGCGAAGCGGGCGCCGTAGAAGTGGTCCTGGTGGTCGGTGTAGCGGCGGGTGTCGGCGGTGCGGCCGGGGGTGGGGTCCTGCATCCGTATCGTCGTCGGCCGGTAGCGCGCGAGGATCCCGGCGAGGGTGCGCACGACCTGGTCCTTGGTGTACGTGAACGGCTGCCCGACCGGGGTGCCGGACGCGAGCATCGACTCCAGGTGCGGGACGCGGCCGTCCCACAGGCCGTGCAGGCTGTCGGGGACGTCCTGGTAGACGTGGCCCGCCTCGCGCATCTGCAGCCAGACGAGGTTGACCTCGGGCTTGGCCACGAGGACGTCGAGCTCGGCGTGGCCGCCGCCCGCGGTCGGTATGACCGTACGGGTCCAGCGGCTGCCGCGGTCGCCGGTGGCCATCTTGGCGTAGGCCGCGCGTATGCCGTTCTGGCGGGCCTCGGCGTAGGCCGGCTTGTCGGGGCGGGCGCCGCCTTCCCGGCCGGTGCCCGCGTTGATGCCGTCGGCCTCGCCGGAGGTGAGGTAGACCGAGGTGACGGGGTGGCCGGTGGCCAGGGAATAGCGCAGGTCCGGGTTCATGAAGTACAGGTCGTCGTCGGGGTGGGCGACGATCTGGAGCACCCGGCCGGGGTCGGGGGCGTCGACGGCTCCGGCGGTGGTGGCGCGCGAGTCCGCGGTGGTGGGCGTGCCGAGGGCGGCGAGGGCCTCGTTGCCGCGCAGTACGAACATGAACGCGGCGGCGCCGGCGGCGGCGAGGGCCACCGCCTTGACGGTACGGGCCCGGCGGTGCGCGCCCCGGTGGGCGGAGGCGACGGGGTCCGTGGGGGCGGGCGCGGGTGCGTCGCCGTCCGGGTCGGCGGTACGGGGACCTGCCGGCGGGTCGGACGCCCGCCGCGCGGCGGGGACGCGCGGCGCGCCCGCGGCCTTGTCGCCGGCCCGTCGGGGGCCGGGGACCACCGGGGCTCCGTCCGTCGCGGCAGACCGTCCGGCGGTGCGGGTGGGGGCGCCGGCGGATCCGGTTTCGGGGGCGGCGGTCCCGGGCGTGCCGGCGCCGGGGGCGGGGGGTCCGTCGGACATGGGGCTCCTCGCGGCCGGTCGGGCGGGGACCGGGCCCCTGACACATCGATCTATAAGTAATCAGATAATCCGACAAGGCGCCGCATGATGTGCGCCACGACACCCCGATCCCGCCGGACCCGCCCGGACCGACCGACCCGGTGATCCCCGCGGACCGGCCCGCAACCACCCCGCGCACACGGCCCGTCGACCCCCGCGGCCCCTCCGCACCCCACCCCGGGGGCGCCGCCCCGCACCCCCGACTCACCCGCCGCACGTGCCCGACACCACACCCCGCCCCCGCGCCCGCGCGCCCCGCGCCGCGTGGGATCCGCGCCCCGCGCCGCCGCGCCCGTGCGGCACACCCCGCGCCGCCCCCACGCCCCGCGCCGCCCGCCCCCGCGCGGCCGCCGCACCGCGCCCCGCGCCGCCCGCCCCCGCGCGGCCGCCGCCGCGACCGGCCGCGGCAACCCCCGGAGATCGCCCGGCCGGGACCCAGGCCATAGGCTCCCTGTGAAGCAGACGGCCACGGCAGCGACGTACGCGGGAGGCGGCGGGATGACAGTCCCGGGACGCAGGAGCAGTACCTTCACCCGGCTGCTGCGCAGCGGGTTCACCGACCCCTCCGCCGCGGCCCGGCTCCTCGAAGCCGACGCCCTCGCCTCCGTGCGCGCCGACCCCGTGCTCCTCGACGCCCTCGGCGCCACCGCCGATCCGGACCTCGCCCTGCGGGGACTCGTCCGCCTCGCCGAGGCGCAGAGCGACGAGGACCGCCCCCGTCTCCTCGACACCCTGGTCAGCGCCAAGCCCCTGCGCGACCGCCTCCTCGGCGTCCTCGGCGCCTCCGAGGCGCTCGCCGACCACCTCGCCCGCCACCCCCTCGACTGGCAGGCCCTGGTCACCTACGAGGCCTCCGACCTGCACCCCGGCCTCGCCGAGTTCGAACGCGGGCTGGCCGACGCCCACGACCCCGTCCACCTGCGCGTCGCCTACCGGCGCTGCCTGCTGTCCATCGCCGCCCGCGACGTCTGCGGCACGATCGACATCGCCCAGAGCGCCGCGGAGCTCGCCGACCTCGCCACCGCCACCCTGCGCGCCGCCCTGCGCATCGCGAGCGCCGCCGCCCCCGAGGACGCCGCCCGCTGCCGGCTCGCCGTCATCGCGATGGGCAAGTGCGGCGGCAACGAACTCAACTACGTCTCCGACGTCGACGTGATCTTCGTCGGCGAGGCCGTCGCCGGCCCCGGAGGCGACGTCGACGAGCCCCGGGCGCTCCAGGCCGCCACCCGCCTCGCCTCCCACCTCATGCGGATCTGCTCCGACACCACCGTCGAGGGCACCATCTGGCCCGTCGACGCCAACCTCCGCCCCGAGGGCCGCAACGGCCCCCTGGTGCGCACCCTCTCCTCCCACCTCGCCTACTACCAACGCTGGGCCAAGACCTGGGAGTTCCAGGCCCTCCTGAAGGCCCGGGCCGTCGCCGGCGACGCCGAACTCGGGGCCCAGTACATCGAGGCCATAAGTCCCCTCGTGTGGCAGGCCGCCGAACGCGAGAACTTCGTCGCCGACGTCCAGAAGATGCGCCGCCGCGTCGTCGACAACATCCCGGCCGACCGGGTCGACCGCGAACTCAAACTCGGCCCCGGCGGCCTGCGCGACGTCGAGTTCGCCGTCCAGCTGCTCCAACTCGTCCACGGCCGCGGTGACGCCACCCTGCACTCCGGGACCACCCTCGACGCCCTGCACGCCCTCGCCGCCGGCGGCTACGTCGGCCGCGCCGACGCCGCCCAACTCCACGACGCGTACCGCTTCCTGCGCACCATGGAGCACCGCATCCAGCTCTACCGGCTGCGCCGCACCCACCTCGTCCCCGAGGACGAGAACGACCTGCGCCGCCTGGGCCGCTCCATGGGCCTGCGCACCGAACCCGTCGCCGAACTGGGCAAGGCCTGGCGCCGGCACGCCTCCGTCGTCCGCCGGCTGCACGAGAAGCTCTTCTACCGGCCCCTGCTGGACGCCGTCGCCCAACTCGGCCCCGGCGAGGCCCGCCTCTCCTCGCGCGCCGCCGGCCAACGCCTCGAAGCCCTCGGCTACGCCGACCCCGTCTCCGCCCTGCGCCACCTGGAGGCCCTCGCCTCCGGCGTCAGCCGCAAGGCGGCGATCCAGCGCACCCTGCTGCCCGTCCTCCTCGGCTGGTTCGCCGACTCCGCAGACCCGGACGCCGGACTGCTGAACTTCCGCAAGGTCTCCGACGCCCTCGGCAAGACCCCCTGGTACCTGCGCCTGCTGCGCGACGAGGGGGCCGCCGCCGAGAACCTCGCCCGCGTCCTGTCCGCCGGCCGCCTCGCCCCCGACCTGCTGATGCGCGCCCCCGAGGCCGTCGCCCTGCTCGGCGACCCCGAAGGGCTCCAGCCCCGTACGCACGAGGCCCTCGCGCAGGAGGTCCTCGCCGCCGTCGGCCGCGCCGACACCGCCGAGGCCGCCGTCGCCGCCGCCCGCGGGGTCCGGCGCCGCGAGCTGTTCCGCACCGCCGCCGCCGACATCATCAGCTCCTACGGAACCGAGGACAGCCCGGCCGAGACCGACCCCGGGGCCCTCGTCGACCGCGTCGGCCGCGCCGTCTCCGACCTCACCGCCGCCACCGTCGCCGGCGCCCTGCGCGCCGCCGTCGGCGGGAACTGGGGCGAGACGCTCCCCACCCGCTTCGCCGTCATCGGCGTCGGCCGCTTCGGCGGACACGAACTCGGCTACGGCTCCGACGCCGACGTCCTGTTCGTCCACGAACCCCGCGAGGGCGTCGACGAACAGGAGGCCGCCAAGGCCGCCCAGGCCGTGATCGCCGAAATGCGCAGGCTCCTCCAACTCCCCACCGCGGACCCGCCGCTGCTCATCGACGCCGACCTGCGCCCCGAAGGCCGCTCCGGCCCCCTCGTGCGCACGCTGGCCTCCTACGCCGCCTACTACCGCCGCTGGTCCCTGACCTGGGAGAGCCAGGCGCTCCTGCGGGCCGAACCGGTCGCCGGAGACGAGGACCTCGGACGTCGCTTCATCGAGCTGATCGACCCCCTGCGCTACCCCATGGAGGGGCTCGGCGACGACGCCGTGCGCGAGATCCGCCGGCTCAAGGCCCGGATGGAGTCCGAACGCCTGCCGCGCGGCGCCGACCCGACCCTGCACGCCAAACTCGGCCGGGGCGGGCTCAGCGACGTCGAGTGGACCGTCCAGCTCCTGCAGATGCGGCACGCCTG
The DNA here is from genome assembly GCF_055584445.1 of Streptomyces sp. NPDC103540. NCBI lineage: Bacteria > Bacillati > Actinomycetota > Actinomycetes > Kitasatosporales > Streptomycetaceae > Streptomyces > Streptomyces sp. NPDC103540. The sequence continues at coordinate 408,430 of NZ_JBVJMA010000001.1, read as the reverse complement.
GGCCGAGCCGGGCCTGCGCACCACCCGCACCCGCGAGGCCCTGGCCGCCGCCCACGCCGCCGGGCTGATCCCGACGGAGGAGGCCCAGATCCTCGACGAGGCCTGGGTCCTCGCCACCCGCGTCCGCAACGCCGTCATGCTGGTCCGCGGGCGCGCGGGCGACAGCTTCCCCTCCGACGTCCGCGAACTGGCCGCCGTCGGCCGCTACCTGGGCTACGCGGAGGGCACCGTCGGCGAGATGCTGGACGACTACCGCCGCACGACGCGCCGCGCCCGCGCGGTGGTCGACGAGCTCTTCTACGGGGCCTAGGTCGGACTCCCGCCGTCGGCCGGACTCCCGCCGTCGGCCGGGCGGTCGGCGGCGAGCAGGGTCCGCGCGTCGGTCAGGAACGCCGCCAGGCCGAGGTCGAAGGCGGCGTCCGCGCGGTTCGGGCCGACGGCCGCCAGCGCGTCCGCGAGCAGCGGGGTGTCGGGCGTCGGCTCCCACATGGCCTCGGGGGCGGCCAGGTCCAGGGCGGAGCCGAGGACCAGGTTCTCCAGGGCCGTGAGCAGCGGCATCACCGTACGCCGGGTGAAGCCGGCCGCGAGCAGCACCCCGACGGCGCGCTCGTACTGCGCGAGCACCCGCGGGGCCCGCACCGGCGTGGTCATCAACAGCGGGATGGCCCTCGGGTGGGCGGCGAACGCGGCCCGGTAGGAACGCGCCCACTCCTCCAACGCCCGGTCCCACGGCTCCAGGGCGAGCGCCTCGCCGGCGATCCGGTCGCACACGAGCTCCCGTACGAGCTCCACCACGCCCGCCCGGCCGTCCACGTGGTGGTACACCGACCCGGTCTGCACCCCGAGCGCCCGGGCGATCTGCGGAACGCTGAACTCGCCCTGGTCCGACACCAGTCGCAGGGCGGTGAGGGCGATCCGCTCCCGGTCCAGGAGGGGTGTCCGCGGCCGTCCCATCGATCTCTCCCACCGTCAGGTCTTCCCGTACGCCAGAACCGGAGGCTACATTGCCGCAAATCGAAAGCCTTTAGGTTTCTGCTCCCGAAGCCCGCCGCTCGAAGCCCCCGCCCACCCCGAAGGAGCGCACCAGCCGTGCCCGCTGCCGACACCGTCCTCACCGGAGCCCGCGTCCACACCCTCGACCCCGACCGCCCCGCGGCCGAGGCCGTGGCCCTCCTCGACGGGCTGATCCTCGCCGTCGGGGAGGAGCACGACGTGCGCGACCTGATCGGTCCCGCCACCGAACGGATCGACCTCGCCGGCGCCACCCTCACCCCCGGCCTCACCGACGCCCACAGCCACCCCGTCTGGGGCATCGAGATGGCCTCCGGCACCGACCTCTCGCACGTCCGCGACCTCGACCGACTGCGCGCCGCCCTGCGTACGGCCGACCGCACCCGGGGCTGGGTCCTCGGATACGGCCTCGACCACAACGCCTTCGGCGGCCGACCCGTCGACCGGGCCCTCGTCGAGGACGCCCTGGCCGGCGCCCCCGCCTTCCTGCGCCTCTACGACGGCCACTCCGCGCTCGCCTCCGGCCCCGCCCTCGACGCGGCCGGGATCGTCGGCCCCCGCGCCTTCGCCCAGCGCTCCGAGATCGTCTGCGACGCGACGGGCCGCCCCACCGGCCACCTCGTCGAGCACGCCGCGATGGACCTCGTCGGCGCCCTGGTACCGGGGCCCACCCGCGCGGAGCGCCGCGCACGCCTCCTCGCGCTCCTCGACGCGATGGCCGCCACCGGACTGACCGGCGCCCACGTCATGGACCTCGGCAACGGCGACGTGCCCGCGCTGCTGTCGACCGTCGAGTACGAGGGGCACCTGCCGCTGCGGCTGAACCTGGCCCCGTGGTGCATGCCAGGAGCGGGGGCGGCCGAACTGGAGGAGCTGATCGAACTCCAGGGCCTCGCCGGCCGGCACTGGCGGATCGGCGGCGTCAAGTTCTTCATGGACGGCACCGTCGAGGGCGGCACGGCCTGGCTGGAACACGCCGACTGCCACGGCCAGGGCACCGAGGCCTTCTGGCCCGATCCCGGCGCCTACGCGCGGGCCGTCGCCACCCTGGACGCGGCCGGGGTGCGTACGGCCACCCACGCCATCGGCGACGCGGCCGTCCGCCACGTCCTGGACACCGTGGCCGGGCTGGGTCCCGGCGCCCGGATGCGGCACCGGATCGAGCACATCGAGACCGTCCCCGACGACCAGCTGGAGCGGTTCGCGCGGATCGGCGTCATCGCCTCGATGCAGCCGCCGCACGCCGCGTACACCCGCGCCGACCACACCGACGAGTGGTCGCGCCGGCTCGGCGAGGAGCGGGCCGGGCGGGCCTGGCGCTGCCGGGACCTGCGCGACGCGGGCGCGGTCCTCGCGCTGGGCTCCGACTGGCCGATCGCCGACCATGACGCCCGCCGCGTCCTGGCCGCCGCCCGCGGCCCGCTCGGGGCGGCCTCGGCGGGACCGGCGCTGACCGGGCTGATGGCCCTGGAGGGCATGACCTCGCACGCGGCGCTCGCGGCGGGGGAGGAGGACGTCGCCGGCCGGATCGCGGTGGGCCGGCGGGCGGACCTGACGGCCTTCGCGGTGGATCCGCTGACGGCGGGGACGGACGAGTTGGCCGAGGCACCGATCCGCCTGACCGTGTCGGGCGGCCGGATCACCCACCGGGCCGGGTAGCCGGGGGAGGGAGAGCGCGCCTCGGGGTGCCCGTCGGGCCCCCGGGGCCGGGCCTCAGGCCCTGCGGAACCGGCCGCGCAGCGCGACGGTGGCCGGGTGCGGGCCCACGTGCACGGGGTGGCGGGGCAGGCGGTGCGGCAGGGAGCCGTACCAGGCGCGCGAGACGAAGTAGCCGAAGGCCAGGCAGATCATGCCGCCCACGGCGTCCAGCCAGAAGTGGTTGGCGGTGGCCACGATGACCACGAGGGTCGCCGTCGGGTAGAGCAGGCCCAGGATCCGGGCCCAGGGCGCGGAGGCGACGGCGTAGATCGTCAGTCCGCACCAGAGCGACCACCCTATGTGCATGGACGGCATGGCTGCGTACTGGTTCGACATCTGCTTGAGGTTCCCCGAGGCCATGGAGCCCCAGGTGTGGTGGACCAGCACGGTGTCGACGAACCCGCCGCCGTTCATCAGGCGGGGCGGCGCGAGCGGGTAGAAGTAGTAGCCGACGAGGGCGACGCCCGTCGTGGCGAACAGGACGAGGCGGGTGGCGGCGTAACGCCCCGGATGGAAGCGGTAGATCCACACCAGGACGCCGATGGTGACGATGAAGTGGAGCGTGGCGTAGTAGTAGTTCATGCCGACGATCAACCACGTCACCGAGTTCACGGAGTGGTTGACGGACCGTTCCACCGCGATGCCCAGGCCGCGCTCGATGCTCCAGATCCAGTCGGCGTTCGCGAGGGCGACGGCCTTCTGCTCGGGCACGGCGTTGCGGATGAGCGAGTAGACCCAGTAGCTGACGGCGATCAGCAGGATCTCGAACCAGATCCGCGGCCGGCGCGGCACGCGCAGTCGCGTGAGGAGGGCACCCTCGGTGCTCGGACGGGCCTCGCTCTCGGTCACGGGGGGTGACGCGATGTCCGTCCGGGTTTCCAGTGTCTTCACGCTCGCTTCACCCATGGGGAGAGAGTTTGCCAGATGCGCCCTCGCCTTCGATCATCCCTCGGGACGGTCTTCGGCGCCCGGGGTCCGCCCTGCGGACTACCCGTACCGACCTTGACAGTCCTCAGGTCGGACCCCTGCGGCCCGGCCCCGAGGCCGTGGACCCGCGCACCACGAGTTCCGGGAGGAACACGAACTCGCTGTGCGGGGCCGGCGTACCGCCGATCTCCTCCAGGAGCGTGCGCACGGCGGCCTGCCCCATGGCCTGGACCGGCTGGCGGATCGTGGTCAGCGGCGGGTCGGTGAACGCTATGAGCGGGGAGTCGTCGAAGCCGACCACCGAGACGTCCTGCGGCACCCGTAGGCCCTGCTGCCGGGCGGCGCGGATCGCGCCGAGCGCCATCATGTCGCTCGCGCACACGATCGCGGTGCAGCCCCGGGCGATGAGCGCGGTCGCCGCGGCCTGACCGCCCTCCAGGGTGTAGAGGGAGTGCTGGACGAGCTCCTCGGCCTCGGCCCCGTCGAGCCCGAAGCGTTCGCTCATCCCCAGCAGGAAGCCCTCGATCTTGCGCAGCACGGGCACGAACCGCTTCGGGCCGACCGCCAGGCCGATCCGGGTGTGCCCGAGCGCGCTCAGGTGGGTCACCGCCAGCTGCATCGCCGCCCGGTCGTCGGGGGAGACGAAGGGCGCCCGCACCTGGTCGGAGAAGCCGTTGATCAGGACGTACGGGACGCCCTGCGCGCGCAGCTGGTCGTAGCGGCCCATGTAGGCGGTGGTGTCGGCGTGCAGCCCCGAGACGAAGATGATCCCGGAGACGCCCCGGTCGACGAGCATCTCCGTCAGCTCGTCCTCGGTGGACCCGCCGGGCGTCTGGGTGGCCAGCACGGGGGTGTACCCCTGCCGGGTCAGCGCCTGCCCGATGACCTGGGCGAGCGCCGGGAAGATGGGGTTGTCCAGCTCGGGGGTTATCAGTCCGACCAGGCCGGCGCTGCGCCGGCGCAGCCGCACGGGCCGCTCGTAGCCGAGCACGTCGAGCGCGGCCAGCACGGATTCGCGGGTGCCGGCGGCCACACCGGGCTTGCCGTTGAGCACGCGGCTGACTGTGGCTTCGCTGACCCCCGCCTGGGCTGCGATGTCGGCTAGCCGTGCGGTCACGGGATTGGACTGTACCGGTAGCCGGCTCACAAAGCCCACCACGTGCACGAATCCGCGGGAAGCCGGACGGTGCGGCCGTCCGTCTCGACCGGGGCGCTGGACAGGACCGGCCGGCCGGGCGAGGGGAGCTCCAGCGGTTCGGGTCGGGTGTTGAGGGTGCAGGCGAAGCCGGGCCGGGTGAAGAGCAGGACGCCTTCGGGCGCCGGCTGCCAGGTCAGCGGGCCGGCCTCGGGGGCACCGAGGCCGGCGGTGGCCCGGCGCAGTTCCAGGGCGGCGCGGTAGAGCTCCAGAGTGGAATGCGGGTCCCCGGTCTGCGCGGCCACGCTCAACCCCGCCCACTCCGCCGGCTGCGGCAACCAACTACCACCCTCACCGAACCCGTACGGAGCCTCCCGACCCGACCACGGAATCGGCACCCGACACCCGTCCCGCAACCCCTCCTGACCCGTCGCACGATGAAACGCCGGATCCTGACGCACCCCGTCCGGCAGATCCGTCACCTCCGGCAGACCCAACTCCTCCCCCTGATACACATACGCCGACCCCGGCAACGCCAACATCAACAACGCCGCCGCCCGCGCCCGCGCCACACCCCGCACCCCACCCCCATACCGCGTCACATGCCGCACCACATCATGATTCGACAACACCCACGTCGTCGGAGCCCCCACGGTCGCGGTCGCGGCCAGGGACTCGTCGACGACCGTGCGCATCGCCGTCGCGTCCCAGGGGCAGTTCAGGAACCGGAAGTTGAAGGCCTGGTGCAGTTCGTCGGGCCGGACGTACAGCGCGAGCCGCTGCGAGGTCGGGGCCCAGGCCTCGGCCACGCCGATCCGCTCGCCCTCGTAGGAGTCCAGGAGGCGGCGCCAGGAGCGGTGGATCGCGTGCACCCCGTCCTGGTCGAAGAAGGGGAGCGGCTCGGTGCCGATCAGGGTGGCCTGCGCCCCGTGCCCGATGTCGGGCAGGCCGGGGGCCTTGACCATGCCGTGGGCGACGTCCACCCGGAAGCCGTCGACGCCCAGGTCCAGCCAGAAGCGCAGGACGGACGCGAACTCCTCGGCCACCTCCGGGTTGTCCCAGTCGAGGTCGGGCTGTTCGGGGGCGAACAGGTGCAGGTACCAGTCCCCGTCCGGGACCCGGGTCCAGGCCGGTCCGCCGAAGACGGACTCCCAGTCGTTGGGCGGCAGCTCCCCGGCGGCCCCGCGCCCGGGGCGGAACAGGTAGCGCGCGCGGGCGCCCGGCTCGTCGGCGAGGGCCGCCAGGAACCAGGGGTGGCGCTCGGAGGTGTGGTTCGGCACCACGTCCACGACCACCCGCAGCCCGAGCGCGTGCGCGGCCCGGACGAGGGCGTCGGCGTCGGCGAGGTCCCCGAAGAGGGGGTCGACGGCCCGGTAGTCGGCCACGTCGTAGCCCCCGTCCGCCTGGGGGGAGACGTAGAAGGGGGTGAGCCACACCGCGTCCACCCCGAGCCGGGCCAGGTGGGGGAGGCGCTCGCGGATCCCGCGCAGGTCCCCGACGCCGTCGCCGTCGCTGTCCGCGAAGGAGCGCACGTACACCTGATAGATGACGGCATCGCGCCACCAGCCGCCCTTCGCCGTGATGTTGCTGGAAGCGCTTGCAAGCCGGACGTCCGTCAACTCGTGGGTCATATCGGGGTCAACGCGGGTACACACCCCCTGGTTGCGGGCTCTTGCAGGGGAAGGGGAGCCGAATCAACAGCAAGCTGCGGCAACCGTAGGGACACACGGATGTAACGATCAGCTCGTCTTGCAGAAATTTGCCGCAAGGTCTTTCGGACCGCTTTCAGGCTTGTTACGTTCCTGGCAACTCGGGACCGCGAGGGAGCGGCCGGGATCATCGAAGGAGTTCATATGCGGCGTGGCATAGCGGCCACCGCGCTGGTCGCGACCCTGGCGCTCGCGACGACGGCCTGCGGCGGTGACACCAAGGGTGACGGTGGCGAGACCAAGGCCGGCGGCGAGCTGAGCGGCACCGTCACCTGGTGGGACACGTCGAACGACGCCGAGAAGGCGAGCTTCCAGAAGATCGCCGAGGCGTTCACCGCGAAGCACCCCAAGGTGACCGTCAAGTACGTCAACGTCCCGTACGGCGACGCCCAGAACAAGGTCAAGAACGCCTTCAGCAGCGGCTCCGAGGCCCCTGACGTGATCCGCGCCGACGTCGGCTGGGTCGCCGACTTCGCCTCCCTCGGCTACCTCGACGAGGTCCCCGCCGAGACCGCCAAGAAGGTCGACGCCGAGTTCCTGCCGCAGGCCGCCGCCAGCGGCAAGTACGAGGGCAAGACCTACGCCGTCCCGCAGGTCATCGACACCCTCGGCCTCTTCTACAACAAGAAGATGCTCGCCGACGCCGGCGTCCAGCCCCCCAAGACGCTGGAGGAGCTGAAGACCGCCGCCGCCGCCATCAAGGCCAAGAGCGGCAAGACCGGCCTCTACCTGCGCGGCGACGACTCCTATTGGTTCCTGCCCTTCATCTACGGCGAGGGCGGCGACCTCGTCGACGCCAAGACGAAGACGGTCACCGTCGACAACGCCGCCGGGGTCAAGGCCTTCAAGGCCGCCCGCGACCTGGTCGCCTCCGGCGCGGCGACCACCAACGCCACCGACGGCTGGACCAACATGCAGACGGCCTTCAAGACCGGCGAGGCCGCCATGATGATCAACGGCCCCTGGGCCGTCGCCGACAGCTACGCGGGCGACCAGTTCAAGGACAAGTCCAACCTCGGGGTCTCCGCCGTCCCGGCCGGCTCGGCCAAGGCCGGCGCCCCGCAGGGCGGCCACGACCTCGCCGTGTACGCCGGCTCGAAGAACACCGCCGCCGCCCACGCCTTCGTCGAGTACATGACCTCCCAGGAGGTGCAGGTCCAGTCCGCCAAGGACCTGAGCCTGCTCCCGACGCGCACCGCCGCGTACGAGCAGCCCGACGTCAAGGGCAGCGAGATGGTCCAGTTCTTCAAGCCGGCCGTCGACAAGGCCGTCGAGCGCGCCTGGATCCCGGAGAACGGCTCCCTCTTCGAGCCGCTGAAGGTCGAATACACCAAGGCCGTCACCGGAACCTCCTCCCCGGAGGACGCGGCCAAGGCGGCCGGCGTCGAGTTCCGCAAGATCCTCAAGGGCTGGAAGTAACGACGGATGGCTGCTCACACCAGCCAGTCGCCGGCCAAGGCCGCGGGCGAGGACACCGGTGACACCGGTGCCGCCCGCGGCCCGGGCCGCACGACTGCCAGAAGCGACAGCGGTCTCAAGCGGGCCCTCGCCACGCACTGGTACGCCTGGGCCATGATCGCCCCGGTCGTGCTCGTACTCGGCGTGATCATCGGCTGGCCCCTCGTCCGCGGGATCTACCTCTCGCTGACCGACGCCAACGAGCGCAACGTCGCCCGCACCATCGGCGTCCGCCACATCGAGGCCACGTACGAGTTCGTCGGCCTCGACAACTACGCGGCCGTCCTCGGCGACCCCGTCTTCTGGCAGCGGCTGGTGTGGACGGTGCTGTGGACCGTCGGCTGCGTCTCCATCACCTTCGCCCTCGGCCTCACCCTGGCCACCATGCTCAACCGCCCGCTCCGCGGCCGCGCCGCCTACCGGATGGCGCTCATCCTGCCGTGGGCCGTCCCCGGCTTCGTGTCCGTCTTCGCCTGGCGCTTCCTGTTCAACCGCGACAACGGCATCCTCAACAAGCTCCTCGACGGCGGCGGCATCGCGGCCATCCCGTGGCTCGACGACCCGACCTGGGCCAAGGTCTCCGTCATCGCCGTCAACGTCTGGCTCGGCGTCCCCTTCATGATGGTCGCCCTCCTCGGCGGCCTCCAGTCCATCCCCGCCGAGCTCTACGAGGCCGCCGAGATGGACGGCGCGACCCCCTGGCAGCGCTTCCGGCACATCACCCTGCCCGGACTGCGCGCGGTGAGCATGACCGTGATCCTGCTCTCCACCATCTGGACCTTCAACATGTTCCCGGTCATCTTCCTGCTGACCCGCGGCGGACCGGGCGACTCCACCGAGATCCTCGTGACCCAGGCCTTCCGCGAGGCCTTCATCGCCAGCCCCCGCGACTTCGCCGGCTCCGCGACGTGGGGCGTCCTCATCCTCGCCCTGCTCATGATCTTCGCGCTGGTCTACCGGCGCTCGCTGCGCAAGCAGGGAGAGGTGTGGTGACCGTGACCACGAACGACACGCCCGCCGGCGGAGCCCGCCCCCGCGGCACCCGCTCCCCGCTCGCCTCCTTCGCACTGCACGCCACGCTCGTCGTCGCGTCCGTCATCGCGGTCTTCCCCGTGCTGTGGATCCTGCTGACCTCGCTGAAGCCCCCGCAGCACGCCATCGGCACCGACTTCGTCAAGGAACCGACGCTCCACAACTACCGCTACCTGCTGGAGTCCAGCCACTTCCTCAGCTGGTTCGCGAACTCCGTCCTCGTCGCCGGCGTCACCACCGTCCTCGGCGTCTTCATCGCCGCCACCACCGGCTACGCCGTCAGCCGCTTCAAGTTCCCGGGCATGAAGCCGCTCATGTGGACCCTGCTCATCACGCAGATGTTCCCGATGGCCATCCTGATCGTCCCCCTCTACAACCTGATGGGCGACCTCGGACTGCTCAACCAGCCCGTCGGCCTGATCATCACCTACCTCACCATCGCCGTGCCCTTCTGCGCGTGGATGATGAAGGGCTTCTTCGACACCATCCCCGTCGAGATCGACGAATCCGGTCGCGTCGACGGACTCAACCCCTTCGGCACCTTCTGGCGCCTCATCCTGCCCCTCGCCAAGCCCGGCCTCGCGGTCACCGGCTTCTACGCCTTCATCACCGCCTGGGGCGAGGTCGCCTACGCCTCCGCCTTCATGGTCGGCGAGGAGAACCTCACCCTCGCCGGCGGACTCCAGACCTTCGTCACCCAGTACACGTCCAACTGGGGCGCCATGAGCGCGGCTTCCGTACTCATCGCGATCCCGGCGGCGGTCTTCTTCCTCTTCGCCCAGCGTCACCTCGTCGCCGGGATGACGGCAGGCGCGACCAAGGGCTGACCACCCGCGCCCGCCCCCTCCCACCCCCGGCCCGATCTCTTCAAGGACACCATGACCCAGCACCTCGCCGACGCACTTCCCACCACCTCCGGCACCCTGCCCGGCTGGTGGAGAGACGCGGTGATCTACCAGGTCTATCCGCGCAGCTTCGCCGACTCCAACGGAGACGGCATGGGGGACCTCGAAGGCATCCGCGGCCGGCTGCCCTACCTGAAGGAACTCGGCGTCGACGCCGTCTGGCTGAGCCCCTTCTACGCCTCCCCGCAGGCCGACGCCGGCTACGACGTGGCCGACTACCGGGCCATCGACCCCATGTTCGGCACCCTCCACGACGCCGACGCCGTCATCCGCGAGGCCCACGCCCTGGGCCTGCGCATCATCGTCGACCTCGTCCCCAACCACTGCTCCGACCAGCACGAATGGTTCAAGCAGGCGCTGCGCGAAGGCCCCGGCAGCCCGCTGCGCGAACGCTTCCACTTCCGCCCCGGACAGGGCGAGAACGGCGAACTGCCGCCCAACGACTGGGAGTCCCTCTTCGGTGGCCCCTCCTGGACCCGGGTCGCCGACGGCGAGTGGTACCTGCACCTGTTCGCCCCCGAACAGCCCGACTTCAACTGGGAGCACCCCGCCGTCCAGGACGAGTTCCGCTCCGTCCTGCGCTTCTGGCTGGACCTGGGCGTCGACGGCTTCCGCATCGACGTCGCCCACGGCCTCGTCAAGGCCCCCGGCCTGCCCGACCTCGGCCACAGCGAACAGCTCAAGCTCCTCGGCAACCAGGTCCTGCCCTTCTTCGACCAGGACGGCGTCCACGAGATCTACCGCTCCTGGAGGACCGTCCTCGACGAGTACGCCGGCGACCGCATCGGCGTCGCCGAGGCCTGGACGCCCAGCGCCGACCGCACCGCGCTGTACCTGCGCCCCGACGAACTGCACCAGGCCTTCAACTTCCACTACCTGAGCACCGGATGGGACGCCGAGGCGCTGCGCGCCACCATCGACGACTCCCTCGACGCCATGCGCCCCGTGGGGGCTCCGACGACGTGGGTGTTGTCGAATCATGATGTGGTGCGGCATGTGACGCGGTATGGGGGTGGGGTGCGGGGTGTGGCGCGGGCGCGGGCGGCGGCGTTGTTGATGTTGGCGTTGCCGGGGTCGGCGTATGTGTATCAGGGGGAGGAGTTGGGTCTGCCGGAGGTGACGGATCTGCCGGACGGGGTGCGTCAGGATCCGGCGTTTCATCGTGCGACGGGTCAGGAGGGGTTGCGGGACGGGTGTCGGGTGCCGATTCCGTGGTCGGGTGAGGAGGCTCCGTACGGGTTCGGTGAGGGTGGTAGTTGGTTGCCGCAGCCGGCGGAGTGGGCGGGGTTGAGCGTGGCCGCGCAGACCGGGGACCCGCACTCCACTCTGGAGCTCTACCGCGCCGCCCTGCGCATCAGGCGGCAGGACCCCGACCTCGGCGCCGGAGACGCCGTCGCGTGGCTGGACGCGCCCGCGGGCACCCTGGCCTTCCGCCGCGGCGGCTTCGTCTGCACCGTCAACACGACCGGAGAGGCCGTACGGATCACCGCCCCGGGCACTGTCCTGCTGGCGAGCGGCGCGGAGGCGTCGGTCGGCGAGGCGTCGGTCGGCGAGGCACCGGTCGGCGAGGCGCCGGTCGCGGACGAGGAAGGGTTCGTGCTCCTCGACGCCGACACCACCGTGTGGTGGCGGGGGTGACAACGCCGCTGCGACTGACGGACATCGCCGCGCAGGCCCAGGTCAGCGAGGCCACCGTCAGCCGCGTGCTCAACGGCAAAGCGGGGGTGGCGTCCGGCACCCGACACAAGGTGCTGGCCGCCCTCGACGTGCTCGGCTACGAGCGGCCCGTGCGACTCAAACGCCGCAGCAACGGACTCGTCGGGCTGCTCATACCCGAGCTGACCAACCCCATCTTCCCGGCGTTCGCCCAGGTCATCGAGCAGGCCCTGGCCGGACACGGGTACACCCCCGTGCTCTGCACGCAGACACCGGGCGGAGCCACCGAGGACGAACTCGTCGAGCAGTTGGAGGAACGGGGGGTCACGGGCATCGTCTTCCTGTCGGGGCTGCACGCCGACTCCGCCGCCGACCCCGAGCGCTACCGGCGCCTCGCCGCGCGCGGGGTGCCGTTCGTGCTGATCAACGGGTTCAACCCGGCGATCAGCGCCCCGTTCGTCTCCCCCGACGACCGGGCGGCGGCGGAGATGGCCGTACGCCACCTGGAGGAACTGGGACACCGCCGCATCGGCCTGGCCATCGGCCCGACGCGCTACGTCCCCTCCGCCCGCAAGGAGCAGGGCTTCCTCGCCGCCCTGCCCGGAGCCGACGCCGACGGGCTCGTGCAGCGCACGCTGTTCACCGTCGAGGGCGGCCACGCGGCGGGCGGGGCCCTCCTGGACCGGGGCTGCACCGGGGTGGTGTGCGCCAGCGACATGATGGCCCTGGGAGTCATCCGTGCCGCCCGTGAGCGGGGCCTGCGTGTACCGCAGGACGTGTCGGTCGTCGGCTTCGACGACTCCCCGCTGATCGCCTTCACCGACCCGCCGCTGACCACCGTCCGCCAACCCGTGCGCGCGATGGCCACGGCGGCCGTCGGCGCCCTGCTCGAAGCGGTCGCGGGAACCCCGGTGGAGCGCACGGAGTACGTCTTCCAACCGGAACTGGTCGTACGCGGCTCCACGGGACCGGTGGTGGGGGGGTAGGGGGCGGTACGCCGTCGCGGTGCGGGCCGGCGATCGGCCTTGGGCGGTACGCCGTCGCGGTGCGGGCCGGCCATCTCCCCCTCGACCCGGTGGGGCGGGCCGGTGGTTGCCCGTCCGCCGCTTCGTCTGCGGGTGGGGTGGGGCGGGTGGCTGCCCCGCCCGGGCGGGGTCGGGGAGGTGCTGGGGGTTTCCCGTCAGTCTCATCGTCTCTCCGGTGCGGGCCGGGCCCTCAAGGGCGCTCACTTCGTTCGCGTCACTGCGTGATGGCCTTCGGCCACCCTTGACCGCCCGTCCCGCCCCGGACGAACGAAGACTGTCGGGAAACCCCCGAAAGAACGGCCACGGGGCAGGAGCAGGGACGACCCCGCATCAGCGACCAGCGAGCGGCCATCCCACGGGCCCACCGGGCATCCGGGCCCTCACAGCCCCTTTGGGGGCCGAGCCCACGGCCTACCCGCACGAAAAGTCGACGAGACCGTCCTGCGGAGCACCCGGGCGCGTCAGATCGCTACGCGCTTCTCCTTGCTTGGCGTCCGTCGGCCGTCCGGGGCTGGTCGTAGGCGGGTTCGACGTTGGTGACGGCCGTGGCACGATGCACCGGTGGGCCGGGACCTGGCCGAGGTCCTGGCGCCGGTGGGTAGGGGGAGCTGACATGGGCGTACCAGAGCCGTTGTCCGATGCCGAGATCGCCGATCGCCTGGTCGACCTGCCCGGTTGGGAGAGGGTGGGGAACGAGATCACGCGGACCTACGCGATCCGTTACCACGCGGCGGTGGCGGCGATCGTGACGATCGCCGATCGGTCGCGGCGCGTCCAGCACCACGCGGATCTCGACCTGCGCATCGATCACCTGCGTGCGTCCGTCACCACACACGACGCGGGCTACCGACTCACCGCCGCCGACTTCGACTTGGCGCGTCGCATCGATGCCATCGTCGCCGCGCACCAAGCCCTTCCCCTGGACTGATCGAGGAGCGCCGTCGGGGGGAAGGTGCCGGGGCGGGAGTGAGGGGTGGGGGTCCGGGACCCGGGGGTCCCGGATCGGGGGTCAGGCGCAGGTGTTGAGCATCGTGATGAGCCTGTCCTTCTCCGGGGTGGTGATGCTCAGTGCGTAGAGGCTCTTGATGTGGGTCCAGGCTCTGGAGTAGGTGCACCAGTAGTCCAGGTTCGGCGGGGCCCACTGGTCGGGGGACTGGTCGCCCTTCGAGCGGTTGGACGAGGCGGACACCGCGATGAGCTGGGAGTTGTCCAGGTCGTTCGCGAACCGCTTGCGCTTGTCCGTGCTCCAGGTGTCGGCGCCGGAGCGCCAGCCGTTGGCCAGCGGGACCATGTGGTCGATGTCGATCCTCGATGCCGTGTCGATGTCCTGGGCGTCGTACTCGCTGTACCAGGTGCCCTCGATGGCGCGGCAGGTGGAGTCCTGGGTGACGCCCTGGCCGTCGCGGGACAGGACGACCTCGCGGGTGTCGCACTCGCCGTACTGCCGGGCCCAGTGGGGGAACATGGCGCGGCTGTAGCCGGCCATGGAGTGCGGGGGTTCGACCACGAGCCGGTCGAGTTCGGCGCGGGCGACGTCGGCGGGCGGGGGTTCGGGGAAGACCCGGCCGCGGAGGGCCGGTGAGCCGGGGGCCGCGGCGGCGGCCGGGGCGGCCGGGGTGACGGGAGCGGCTTCGGCCGGGGCGGTGGCCAGGAGGGGCAGGGCGGTCAGGGCGAGCGCGGGCAGGCCGCGACCCAGAAGGTTCTTGATCACACGGTGGGGTGTAGCGGCTCGCGGGCGGGCCCGCGTGGGGGCGCGGCCGGCGGATGGGCCGGCCGGCCGTCAGGTTCACCTGCAAAAACGGCACTGCGCGGGGCCGTCCGTCGCCGGCGTGCGGGTGGAGCGCGCCTGTGGGGCGGAAACAATTCTGCAATCTCTTGCGCAAACTCTTGCAACAGTTCGGGGGGCCCTCTACGGTCGCGAGCAACCCCCACCCCTTCCCGCCAGGAGGACCCCCCCCATGGCTCGATCCGTACGCGCCGGCAGAGCCCTGCCGGTGGTGGCCGCGTTGGCCGCCGCCACGTTCGGCCTCCAGGTGCCCCAGGCGCAGGCCGCCCCGCCGGGCGACAAGGACGTCACCGCCGTCCTCTTCGAGTGGCGGTTCGAGTCCGTGGCCAAGGCCTGCACCGAATCGCTCGGGCCCGCCGGGTACGGGTTCGTGCAGGTCTCGCCCCCGCAGGAGCACATCCAGGGCTCCCAGTGGTGGACCTCGTACCAGCCCGTCAGCTACCGGATCGCCGGGCGGCTGGGCGACCGGGCCGCGTTCAAGGCCATGGTCGACACCTGCCACGCCGCCGGCGTGAAGGTCGTCGCCGACGCCGTGATCAACCACATGGCGGCCGGCGACGGGGTCGGGACCGGCGGCTCCTCGTACACGAAGTACGGGTACCCCGGCATCTACTCGGGCTCCGACATGGACGACTGCCGGTCCGTCATCACCGACTACCGCAACCGCGGCAACGTGCAGAACTGCGAGCTCGTCCAGCTCGCGGACCTCGACACCGGCGAGGACTACGTACGGGGCCGCGTCGCCGGGTACCTGAACGACCTGCTGTCGCTCGGCGTCGACGGCTTCCGGATCGACGCCGCCAAGCACATGCCCGCCGCCGACCTCGCGAACATCAAGTCCCGGCTGAGCAGTCCGGGCGTCTACTGGAAGCAGGAGGCCATACACGGGGCCGGCGAGGCCGTGTCCCCCGACGAGTACCTCGGCAACGGCGACGTGCAGGAGTTCCGGTACGCCCGGGACCTCCAGCGGGTCTTCCGAGGCGAGAACCTCGCCTACCTCAAGAACTTCGGCGAGGCCTGGGGACACATGCCGGGCGGGCGGTCCGGGGTGTTCGTCGACAACCACGACACCGAGCGCGTCGGAGACACCCTCAGCTACAAGGACGGCTCCGCCTACACGCTCGGAAACGTGTTCATGCTGGCCTGGCCCTACGGCTCGCCCGACGTCCACTCCGGCTACGAGTGGAGCGACAAGGACGCCGGACCGCCCAACGGCGGCAAGGTGAACGCCTGTTACACCGACGGGTGGAAGTGCCAGCACGCCTGGCGGGAGATCTCCTCCATGGTCGGCTTCCGCAACGCCGTGCGCGGCCAGGCCGTCACCGGCTGGTGGGACGACGGCGGCGACCGGATCGCGTTCGGCCGGGGGAACAAGGGCTACGTGGTGATCAACCACGAGGGTTCCGCCCTGACCCGCACGTTCCAGACCTCGCTGCCCGCCGGCGACTACTGCGACGTCCAGAGCGGACGCCCGGTGTCGGTGGACTCCGCCGGCCGCTTCACCGCCACGGTCGGCGCCGGGACCGCGCTCGCCCTCCACGTCGGCGCCCGTACCTGCGCCGGCACCCCGCCCGGCGCGGGGGCCGGCGCCTCCCTCGCCGTCAACGCCAACACCGTCCCCGGCCAGAACATCCACGTCGTCGGGGACCGCCCCGAGCTGGGTTCCTGGAACACCGCCGTCGCGCCGAAGCTCGACCCGGCCGCCTACCCGGTGTGGAAGCTCGACGTCACGCTCCCGCCCGGCACCGCCTTCTCGTACAAGTACGTCCGCAAGGACGCCGCCGGGAACGTGACCTGGGAGAGCGGGGCCAACCGCACCGCGACCGCCCCCGCGGGCGGCAAGGTCACGCTGACCGACACCTGGCGCGACTGAACCGCAGCGCCCCCGACCAGGGCCGCCCGGCACTCACGATCCCCGCCACCGCCGGGCGGCCCTCATCCCGTACCCAAGGAGATCCGCCTTGATACGCCCCGCCGCAGGAGCCCTCGCCGCCGCGCTGGCCGTGACGCTCCTGCCCGCCCTGCCCGCGGCGGCCACCGCCGACCGGGCTCCCGCCCCGCCCTCCGACGCGAAACTGGCCAAGGAGCCCGCCCGCCACGACCTGACCCGGGAGCAGTTCTACTTCGTCCTCCCGGACCGGTTCGCGAACGGCGACCCGAAGAACGACCGGGGCGGCCTGACCGGCTCCCGGCTGCAGACGGGCCTGGACCCGACCGACAAGGGCTTCTACCAGGGCGGCGACCTCAAGGGGCTGACCGACCGGCTGGACTACATCAAGGGCCTGGGCACCACGGCGATCTGGATGGCGCCGATCTTCAAGAACCAGCCGGTACAGGGCAAGGGAGACGACGTCTCGGCCGGCTACCACGGCTACTGGATCACCGACTTCACCCAGGTCGACCCGCACTTCGGCACCAACGCCGACCTGGAACGCCTCGTCGACAAGGCCCACGCCAAGGGGATGAAGGTCTTCTTCGACGTCATCACCAACCACACCGCCGACGTCGTCGACTACCGCGAGGGCGCGTACGGCCACCTGTCGCAAGGGGCCTTCCCCTACCTGAAGAAGGACGGCGTGCCCTTCGACGACACCGCCAAGGGCGCGTTCCCGCCCGTCGACGCCGACTCCTTCCCGCGCACCCCCTTCGTGCCCGAGGGCAAGAAGAACCTGAAGGTCCCCGCCTGGCTCAACGACCCGACGATGTACCACAACCGGGGCGACTCCACCTTCGCCGGCGAATCCTCCGGCACCGGCGACTTCTTCGGCCTCGACGACCTGTGGACCGAGCGTCCCGAGGTCGTCCGGGGCATGGAGAAGATCTACGAGAAGTGGGTGCGGGACTTCGACATCGACGGATTCCGCATCGACACCGTCAAGCACGTCGACACCGCGTTCTGGACCCAGTGGGCCACCGCACTCGACAAGTACGCGGCCGAGCGCGGACGCGAGGACTTCTTCATGTTCGGCGAGGTCTACTCCGCCGACACCGCCGTCACCTCCCCCTACGTGACCCGCGGCCGCCTCGACGCCACCCTCGACTTCCCGCTCCAGGACGCCCTGCGCGCCTACGCCTCCCAGGGCGCGCCCGCCTCCCGCCTCGGCTCCGTCCTCGCCGACGACTACCGGTACACCACCGACAAGGCCAACGCCTACGAGCAGGTCACCTTCCTCGGCAACCACGACATGGGCCGCTTCGGCACCTTCCTGAAGCAGGACCGGCCGGGCGCCGACGAGCGGGAACTGCTCGCCCGCTACCGGCTCGCCAACGAGCTGATGTTCCTCACCCGGGGCAACCCCGTCGTCTACTCCGGCGACGAGCAGGGCTTCACCGGCGCCGGCGGCGACAAGGACTCCCGCCAGCCGCTCTTCGCCTCCCGCGTCGCCGACTACCTCGACGACGACCAGCTGGGCACCGACCGCACCCACGCCGCCGACGCCCACGACCCGGGCCACCCCCTCTACCGGCAGATCGCCGCCCTCTCGAAGCTCACCCGCGAGCACCCGGCGCTGCGCGACGGCGTCCAGAGCGAGCGCCTCGCCGACGGCTCCGTGTACGCCTTCGCCCGCACCGACGCGAAGTCCCGCACCGAGTACCTCGTCGCCGCGAACAACGCCGCCGAGGGCCGCACCGTCGAGATCGACGCCCCCGCCGGAGTCCAGTACCGCACCCTGTACGGGGGCACCGCGCTGCTGCGCGCCTCCGCCGGCGGCAAGCTGACCGTGCCCGTGCCCGCGTACGGCTCCGTCGTGCTGCGCGCCGAGACCCCGCAGGCCAAGCCCGCCACCGGCCCCACCCTCACGCTCAAGGCCCCGGCCGCCGGCGCCACCGGCACCGTCGAGGTGGGCGCCGAGGTCACGGGCGGCGCCCTGAACCGGGTCGTGTTCGCGGCCCAGGTCGGCAACGGCCCCTGGCAGGTCCTCGGTTCCGCCGACCACGCCCCCTACCGGGTCACCCAGCACGTCGACGCCGCCGAGGGGACGCCCCTGCGCTACAAGGCCGTCGTCGTCGACTCCGCCGGACACACCGCCGGCGCGCTCGCCGCGTCCGCGGCCGGCCGGACCCCGCCCGCGGAGGTCCCGACCGCCACGCAGCGCGAGTACGCCGTCGTCCACTACAACCGGCCCGACGGGGACTACGCGAACTGGCGTCTGTACGCCTGGGGCGACCTCGCCGACGGCGAGGCCAAGCCCTGGCCCGAGGGGCACGGCTTCACCGGCCGCGACGCCTACGGGGCCTTCGCGTACGTCCGCCTGAAGCCCGGCGCCACCTCCGTCGGCTACCTCGTCATCGACAAGGACGGCAACAAGGACGTCGCCGCCGACCGCGTCCTCGACGTCACGAAGACCGGCGAGATCTGGCTCGAACAGGGCAAGGAACCCGTCCGCACCCAGCGGCCCGACCTGCCCCCGGCCGACACCTCCAAGGCCGTCCTGCACTACCAGCGCCCCGACGGCGCCCACGAAGGCTGGGGCCTGCACGTGTGGACCGGCGCCGCGAACCCGACCGACTGGTCGAAGCCGCTCATGCCCGTGCGCACCGACTCCTACGGCGCCGTCTACGAGGTCCCCCTCGCCGCCGGCGCGACCTCCCTGAGCTACATCCTCCACAAGGGCGACGAGAAGGACCTCCCCTCGGACCGGTCCCTCGACCTCAAGGGCACCGGCCACGAGGTGTGGCTGCTGGCCGGCAAGGAGAACCACCTCCTGCCCCAGCCCGCCGGCTCGGCCGCCGCCGTCGACCTCACCAAGGCCCACGCCGTCTGGATCGACCGCGACACCCTCGCCTGGAACGCCCCCGACACCGCCGCCTCCGTCCAGCTCCTCGCCTCCCGCGAGGGCAAGGTCACCGCCGAGAACGGCACCCTGCGCGAGAACGGCGCCGCCTGGCTGCGCCTGAACCGCTCCGCCCTCACCCCCGCCCAAAAGCAGAGGTTCCCGCACCTGGCGGCGTACGCGGCCCACACCGTCGACCCCCGCGACCGCGACCGGGTCCGCGAGGCCCTGCGCGGCCAACTCGTCGCGAGCGCCCGCGCCGCGAACGGCGCCGTCCTCGCCGCCACCGGCGTCCAGCTCGCCGGCGTCCTCGACGACCTGTACGCCAACGACACCCCCCTCGGCCCCGTCTTCAAGGACGGCCGCCCCACCCTCTCCGTCTGGGCCCCCACCGCCCGCGAGGTCTCCCTCGAACTCGACGGCCGCACCGTCCCCATGCGCCGCGACGACGCCACCGGCGTCTGGTCGGTGCGCGGCGAACGCTCCTGGTCCGGGAAGCCGTACCGCTACGCGGTGAGCGTCTGGGCCCCGAGCACCCGCTCGATGGTCCGCAACCTGGTCACCGACCCGTACGCCACCGCCCTGACCGCCGACTCCACCCACAGCCTGGTCGTGGACCTCGCCGACCCGAAGCTGGCCCCGCCCGGCTGGAAGGACCTGCGCAAGCCGGCGGCCGTCCCCTTCACCAACGCCCAGATCCAGGAACTCCACGTCCGCGACTTCTCCGTCGCGGACCGCACCTCGAAGCACCCCGGCCGCTACCTGGCCTTCACCGACACCGACTCCGCCGGCATGCGGCACCTGCGCGACCTGGCCGGCGCCGGCACCTCCTACGTCCACCTGCTGCCCGCCTTCGACCTCGGCACCATCCCCGAGAAGGCCGCCGACCGCACCGAACCCGCCTGCGACCTGAAGGTCTTCGCCCCCGACTCGGAGGAACAGCAGGCCTGCGTGGCGGCCGCCGCCGCGAAGGACTCCTACAACTGGGGCTACGACCCGCTGCACTACACCGTCCCCGAGGGCTCGTACGCCTCCGACCCGAACGGCACCGCCCGCACCGTCGAGTTCCGCAGGATGGTCCAGTCCCTGAACGGGGCCGGACTGCGCACCGTGATGGACGTGGTCTACAACCACACCGTGGCCGCCGGACAGGACGACAAGTCGGTCCTGGACCGCGTGGTGCCCGGCTACTACCAGCGGCTGCTGGCCGACGGCACCGTCGCCACCTCCACCTGCTGCGCCAACACCGCCCCCGAGAACGCCATGATGGGCCGCCTCGTCGTGGACTCCCTCGTCACCTGGGCCAAGGAGTACAAGGTCGACGGCTTCCGCTTCGACCTGATGGGCCACCACCCGAAGGCCAACATCCTGGCCGTCCGCAAGGCCCTCGACTCCCTGACCGTCGCCAAGGACGGCGTCGACGGGAAGAGGATCGTCCTCTACGGGGAGGGCTGGAACTTCGGCGAGATCGCCGACGACGCCCGCTTCGTGCAGGCCACCCAGAAGAACATGGCCGGCACGGGCATCGCCACCTTCTCCGACCGCGCCCGCGACGCCGTGCGCGGCGGCGGCCCCTTCGACGAGGACCCGCGCGTCCAGGGCTTCGCCAGCGGCCTGTTCACCGACCCGAACGGCTCACCGGCCAACGGCACCACCACCGAGCAGCGCGCCCGCCTGCTGCACGCCCAGGACCTCCTGAAGGTCGGCCTCTCCGGCAACCTGGCCTCCTACTCCTTCACCGACTCCACCGGCCGCCGCGTCAAGGGCTCCGACGTCGACTACAACGGCGCCCCCGCCGGCTACGCCGCCGCCCCCGGCGACGCCCTCGCCTACGCGGACGCCCACGACAACGAGACCCTCTACGACGCCCTCGCCTACAAGCTGCCGGCCGGCACCACCCCGGCCGACCGGGCCCGCGCACAGGTCCTGGCCATGGCCACGGCCGCGCTCTCCCAGGGCCCCGCCCTCTCCCAGGCGGGTACCGACCTGCTCCGCTCGAAGTCCCTGGACCGCAACTCCTACGACAGCGGCGACTGGTTCAACGCCCTGCACTGGGACTGCCGGGACGGCAACGGCTTCGGCCGGGGCCTGCCGCCCGCCGCCGACAACCGCTCCAAGTGGACCTATGCCAAGCCCCTGCTGACCGGTCCGGTCCCCGGCTGCGCCGAGATCGGCGGAGCCTCCGCCGCCTACCGCGACCTGCTGCGGATCCGTACGACGGAACCGGCCTTCGCCCTCACCACCGCCGAGGCGGTCCAGGCGCGGCTGTCGTTCCCGCTGTCGGGCCCGGACGAGACCCCGGGCGTGCTCACCATGGCCCTCGGTGACCTGGTGGTCGTCTTCAACGCCGGCCCCGAGCGGCGGGCCCAGCGGATCCCGGCCCTCGCGGGCGTCGGCCACGCCCTGCACCCGCTCCAGGCGGGCGGCGCGGACCCGGTGGTCAAGGGCGCCGCGTACGAAGCGGCCACGGGGGAGTTCACCGTACCGGCGCGGACGGTGGCCGTCTTCAAGCGGTCCTGACCGCCCGACCGCCCGACCGCCCGACCGCCCGCCCGACCGCCCGACCGTCCGGGCACCCGCACGACGAGGTCGGCGCCGGCCCCCGCTCCCCGGGGTCGGCGCCGGCCTCTTGCGTGCCGCGCGCGGCCGGCTCACACGTCGAGGCGCCGCTCCAGCAGGATCACCCCGTAGACCCGGCCGTCCTTGCCCTCCTTGTGCGGGAACTCGCCGACGATCCGGTAGCCCGCGCCCCGGTAGTACTCCAGCAGCCGCGGGTTCGTCGACACGCAGTCCAGCCGCGCCCGGTCCCTCCCGGTGCGGGCGATCCGCCGCTCGGCGTGCACCAGCATCCGCATCCCGGTGCCGGGGGGAGCCGCCTCCCGCTCCACCATCAGCCGGTGCACGTAGCCCGCGACCGGCGGCTGCACGCCCCAGGCCTCCTCGTCGGACCACCACAGCTCGTACCCGCCGACGACGTGCCCGTCCGCGTCCTGCGCGAGCCACACCTCGCCGTCGCGCATCCGGGCACGGAAGTGCGCCTCGTCCTTGTCGCCCGGCTTCCACTGCTCGATGCCGCGCGCCAGTATCCAGCGGGCGGCCCGGTCGTACAGTTCCACCAGCGTGCCGGCGTCCTTCTCCGCGGCCTGCCGGAACAACACCCCGTCTTCAATGATCACCTGGGCATTATCGGCAACCGGACCGCCGGCGGCGGCTCATTCTCCCGTGCGGGGACCGGGTACCAGCGCGGCCAGTCGAGCGACCAGCTCCCCGAACGGCCCGTCGGCGGGCTCGTCCGCCAGGATCCGTACGAGGATCCCCGCCATCTCCTCGTCGTACGCCGCGCTCACGGCGGCCAGGGCCGCGAAGTCGTGCACCAGCTGCAACTCCAGCTCGCCGCGCGGGATGCGACGGCCGTCGAGCCACAGCAGCGCCGTCGACTCGGCCAGCGACACCCAGGAGCGCACCACCAGCTCCAGTCGGGCCGGCGGGTCCTGCACCCCGATGTGGGTGATGATCTGCTCGTACGCCGCCTGCCGGACCTCGTCGATCATCGCGTTGGTCCGGCTGCTGCCGACCGCCGGGCCGCCCCGCAGCAACGCCGAGAAACCCGGGCCGTGGTCGTCGACGAACGCGAAGTAACGCCCCATCACCCGCAACAGCCGCGCCCCGAGCGGTCCTTCGTGCGCCTCCTCGAACCGCTGCGCCAACTCGTCGGCGGCCCGCCGCAGCGCGGCCTCGTACAGGCTCAGCTTGCCGGGGAAGTAGTGGTAGACCAGCGGCCGCGATATCCCGGCCGCGGCGGCGATCTCGTCGATCGACACGTCGTCGGGCGACCGGTTGCTGAACAGCTCCAGGGCAACCCCGATCAGCTGCTGCCGCCGCTCCTCGACACCCATCCTGCGCCGCACCCCGGTTGTCATGCCGACACCCTACTTCTCCGACCGGCGCGCTACAGGTCCAGGGCGATCCGGTCTTCCGCGGCCCGCGAGACGCACAGGAGCATGGAGTCGGCGCGTTCGGCGTCGGTCAGGAGGTCGTCGCGGTGGTCGACGGGGCCGGCCAGGACGCGGTGCCGGCAGGTTCCGCAGAAGCCCTGTTCGCAGGAGTACGGGGTGTCGGGCAGGGCGCGTCGGACGGCCGTCAGGGTCGATTCGTCCGCCGCGACCTCCACCGAGGTGCCGGAGCGGCGCAGTTCCACGGTGAAGGGGCGCGCGGCGACGGCGGCGGCGGGGGCGAAGCGTTCCAGGCGCACGGCCGACGGGTCGGCGACGGCATCGGTGACGGCCCGCATCAGGGGCTGCGGCCCGCAGCAGTAGACGAGGGTGCCCGGCCGGATCCCGGCGAGCGGCGTCAGGTCGGGCAGGCCCGTCTCGTCCTCGGGCAGGAGCGTGACCCGGTCCCCGTAGGCGGCGAGTTCGGACAGGAAGGGCATCGTGGCCCGCGAACGGCCCCCGTACAGCAGGGTCCAGTCGGCGCCGGCGGCCGTCGCGGCCCGCAGCATCGGCAGGATCGGGGTGATCCCGATGCCGCCGGCGACGAACGCGTACGCGGGCGCGGGGAGGAGCTCGAAGCGGTTGCGCGGGGGCCGCACCGCGAGTTCGACGCCCTCCACGAGCGCCTCGTGGACCTCGCGGGAGCCTCCGCGACCGTCCTCGACGAGCCGGACCGCGATCGTCCAGCGGCCGGTGTCGGCCGGGTCCCCGCACAGCGAGTACTGGCGGACCGCTCCGGAGGGCAGGGCGAGGTCGACGTGCGCCCCCGGCGTCCAGGCGGGCAGCTCGTCCGAGGCCAGCACGATCCGTACGACGCCCTCGGCCGGCTCGGTGCGCGAGACCACGCGGGCCCGCAGGGTCCGGCGCGGGGAGTGGCCCGAGACGGGGACGTCCAGCGCGGGCAGCGGCCACAGCGGGGAGCGGCGGACCCGCCGGCGCAGTGCGCGCCGGGTGAGGACCGCGGCTCCCGCCAGGGCCGTGACGGTGAGGGTCCGCTTCACGGCCGCACCCCGCCGCCCGCGCCGGGGGAGGAGGCGAGGTAGGCCTCGGCCTGGGCCGTCGAACCCTCCTGGGAGGGGTGGTAGGTGCGCGAGAGGTAGGTGGGGATGGACTTCAGCATGGCTCCCGTCGAGGGGAGGACGCCCTGCTGTCCGGCGCGGAAGAACTGCGCGACGGAGGCCTTCGCCGCGGGCAGGTGGGGATCGTTCTCCATGAAGAAGCGGGCGCCGCGCTGCCACAGGAAGGCCAGGGCCGCGAAGCCGGTGGCCCAGGTCCGGGCGCGGCGGCGGTAGCTGCCGTCCACGTGCATGAAGAGGTCGAAGGCGACCGAGCGGTGCTCGACCTCCTCGGCGCCGTGCCAGCGCAGGAGGTCGAGCATCACCGGGTCGGCCCCGCGCCGGTCGAGTTCCTCGGCGTTGAGGATCCAGTCGCCGAGGAAGGCGGTGTAGTGCTCGATGGCCGCGATCATCGCGACCCGTTCCATGAGCCACCACGTGCGGGCGCGGCCGGGCGGCAGGGTGCGGTCGCCGAGGAGCTTCTCGAAGAGCCAGTCGACCTGCGCGGTGTAGGGCGTCGGGTCCAGGCCCAGGCGCTTGAGGTGGGGGAGCACGTCGTCGTGCGCGGCGGCGTGCGTCGCCTCCTGCCCGATGAACCCGATGACGTCGGCCCGGAGCCGGTCGTCGGTGATGTGGGGGAGCACCTGCTTGTAGACGTGGACGAACCAGCGTTCGCCGGCGGGCAGCAGCAGGTGCAGGACGTTGATGGTGTGTCCGGCGAAGGGATCGCCGGGCAGCCAGTGGAGCGGGGTGTCGTCCCAGGAGAAGGAGACGTTCCGCGCCTGGAGGTCTATGTGTTCCGACGCCACGGGGGCGGGCACGAGCGGCGTATTAGACATGGCGTCAATGTACTGAGCGGTACAGGAGAGGAGAACCCCCCGCGACGCCGAAAATCACGGCCCGACCGCATTCGGCCGGCCCGGACCCGCCCCGCACCCTCCGGTGTCGCGAAGCATCCGAAAGAGGCGACCTAGCGCAGTACCCCCGCCGTGGTGCCGTCCGTCAGCTTGCCCGACAGGTCGACCTGCGCGCCCTCCTTGGCCTTGAGGGCCAGTCGATTCCCGTTCGCGGCGCCGCCGATCCCCTCGCCCGACACCGACAGCGAGGTGAACTGCGCGCTGCCCGCCGCCAGTACGTACCACTGCCCCGCCCGGGACTTCCACAGCACCCCGGCCAGCACCCGCGGTTCGCGGGGCCCGCACGCGGCGGAGCCCTCCGCCTTGGCCGCCTGGGCCGCGAGGGGGGCGCCGGGGGCCAGGAACTGCGCCTGCACCCGGTCCGCCGTGCCCCGCCAGGTCTCCGCCCGGGTGCACAGCCAGGTCGCCGCGCCGTCGCCCTCGGGCAGCGGCTGCTTGGCGTACGTCCAGGCGTTGACCGTACGCACCCCGTGCGAGCGCACCGAGGGGAGCAGGCAAGCGATCCTCGACCACTCGCCGAGTTCCGCCGCCTCCGAGACGTCCCGCGCGGCGCCCGGCGCGCCCGAGGTCAGCCGCACCGGGGTCAGCTCGCCCAGGTCCGTCACCAGCCGGGTCGTCCCGTCGCCGGTCAGGGCCAGCGCGTTCCAGCCCGTACACGTCCCGCCCGGGGCCGGACCCACCACCGGCGGGGTGATCCCGTCCGGGGTGAGCTTCAGCGGGGCCGGGGCCTCACCGGGCTTGAGGAGGTCCCGCAGGGCCGCGCCCGTCACCCAGGGGGCCGTCAGGTAGCGGACGTTGCCGTCGACGCGGCTGAGCACCAGACCCGTCGCGGTGTCCGCCGAGGCACCGTCCGTCCGGGCGAAGTCGAGCGCGGCGCCCGCCGTCCCGGAGCGCGGCTCCGCGTAGCGCACCACGCGCAGCCCGTCGTGGAACAGGACCACCACGGCCTGGTCGACGACCCCCGCGAACAGCAGCTGGGGCGGCCCCATCGGCGGCCCGGACGGGGTCCCCGGCGTCGCGGAGACCACCACCGCCTTCCCGGGCCGGGCCCAGGTGGCCAGGGCCCGGCGCAGCAGTTCCGCGTCGGTGAGACGGTCGCCGCGCGCGGGCCAGGCCGCGTAGTCCGTACGGGACGAGGTGCGCCACAGCGTCGGCGCGACCCGCGTCAGCTGCCCCGGGTCCAGGGCCTGCTCCGCCGCCGCGTTGCGCGCGTACGGCGGGGCGGCGGGACCGTCGGAGCCCCACCCGCCGCCGGGCAGCGCCAGCAGCGCCCCGCACACCGCGAGGGCGAGCGCCCCGGCGAGCCCGGCGCGGGCCAGCCGGCGTCGGCGCAGCAGGTCGGTGGGCCGGGCCTGGAGCACGCACGGGTCGAACTCGGGGGAGGCGAAGAGGCCGTCGTGCGCCGGATCCCCGGACTCGGCGACCGCCGCCTCGGGATCCGCGACCCCGGCCTGGGCGAGCACCCGCAGCACGTCCGCCTCCGCGAGCCCCTCCAGGGCCCGCAGGACGCAGGCGGCGCGACCGGGACCGTTCAGGGTGGCCAGCCACTGGTCCAGGGCCAGTTCCTCGGCCCCGCCCGAGCGCGGGAAGAGCCGCAGCCCCCACACGCGGGGCAGCGGCGCGGGCAGCTGCCCGCGCAGCGGGAACGCCCTGAACGTCAGCGGGATCCCCGCCTCCAGGGCGGAGCGCAGCACGCGCAGTCGGACGTACGCGTACCCGGACTCGGGGCCGTCCGCCCCGGCGCGCTGGGCCGGGACCCCGCCCCGCACGGCGGCGGGGTCGAGGGCGCGGCGCCCGCGCGGCAGGGCCCGCTGGGCCAGCGAGTGCGCGGTGAGCACCCGCCGGTTGCGGCCGAGGGCGGGCGGCAGCACCAGGTAGGCGAGCCGCACCAGCCGCGGGTAGTGCTCGACGATGGCGGCCTCGGCCTGCTCGACGTCGGGGAGCGGGGGGCGGGTGGCGGTGTCCGGCGCAGTCACGTTCAGCAGAACGAGCGATTCGTCGGATGGTCACCCGCCACCGGCGCACGCGTTCGGACGAACCGGGGTCCCGGCGAGGCGGTGGCCGGGTGGCCGGGCGGTCCGGCAGCCGGGCCGTCCGGCGGTCCGGCGGGCGCCCGGGTCAGACGACGAGGCGGGCGCGCAGGGCCTCGACCGTCTCGTCGGACACGCCCAGCCCCTCGCGCACGTACTTCTCCATGGAACCGAAGCGCAGTCGCACCTCGTCCAGGCCCGCCTCCAGGTAGTCGGGGAAGACGCCGATCAGCGCGAGCGCGATGTCCGGGTCCCCGCCGGCGGCGGTGAATCCCTCGATCATCGGGGCGAAGGCCTGCTTGACCGCCGGGTTCACCGACAGGTACTCGGCCATCAGGGTCTCCTCGTCGGCGCCGAGCAGCGCGAGGATCACGGTGGCGCCCCACCCCGTACGGTCCTTGCCGGCCGTGCAGTGGAAGAGGAGCGGGCCCGCCTGCGGGTCGGCGACCTCGTTCAGCAGGGTCCGGTACGCGTCCTGCGCCGAGGCGGTGACGACGAAGGAGCGGTAGACGGAGCCGAAGAGGGCCTGCGCCTTGCCGCCGCCCAGGTGCTCCTCGGCCACCACCGGGTCCGCGAGCAGGTCCTTGAGCTGCGCGGCGGCGGGCATCCGGCTCTCGCTCATCTTGTCGGCCAGGACGTCGCGCACCAGCAGCCGGGCGCCCTCGGGCAGCACGTCCGGGTGGTCGGCGCGCTCGGGAGCGCTGCGCAGGTCGACGACGGTGCGCAGGCCCAGCCCGGCCACCACGGGGTCGGCGTCGAGGTCGAGCCGGTCGAGGGCGCCCGAGCGCAGGACGAGGCCGGGGCGGACGGTGCGGCCGCCGGGGAGCGGGGTGCCACCGAGGTCGCGGAGGTTGGCGACGGTGGTGGAGGGCTTGGCGGTCATCGTGGCGGCTCCAGCGATCGGCTTACTCGTGTCATTCGGATGATTGGCGGTCATCCGCGGCATTCAGGTCATGCCAGAGCGATTTTCCGATGATTCTTTTCGGAAAGACAATCGACGGCGAACGAGAGCCCGATCCCGATGCCCAGCGCCACCAGGTGCCCGGCGTCGGTGAAGGTCCGCCCGCGCCGCACCACCGGCCACGCGCCCACCGCCAGTAGCGCCGCCCGGGCGCCGTGGCGCACCGGCCCGCGGGGCAGGGTCGCGGTCAGGGCGCCGAGCACGGCGTTGAACCCGTAGCTCGTGCCGACGTCCAGGGCCCGCCGGGTCGCGGTGTCCGCGGTGCGCCGCAGGACGCCGTGGACGAGGAGGGTCGCCGAGGCGTGGCCGAAGAGGAAGGCGGCGGCCGTCCACCAGGCCCCGTACGCGTACTCCGCGTAGCCGAGCGCGGCCACCAGGAGCAGCGCGTAGGGCAGCGGCATGGGCTCCTCGACCACCAGGGCGCTGGTCAGCAGGGTTTCCCAGTGGCCGGCGTCGAGGTTGTCGACGTTCGTCGAGAAGCAGCGCAGCAGGCGCTCCCGTGCGGCCGGATCCCGTCGTTCCAGGACGAGGGCGCCGAGCTGGACCCCTCCGGCGTACACCGCGCCCAGGGGTACTGACCATGACCATGGCAATGGGTTCACCGGAACATGATCGGATACGGCCCCGTCGCGGTCGCGGGCGGGCCCCCGTGCGACCATGACCGGGACATGTCTGAATCCCGATCCCGCGCGCCGATGCGCGTCACGCGGGCCGCGATGTTCGCGGCCGTGTGCGTGGCCTTGGGTGCGGTGGGGCATTCGTACATGTCCGGGATGGACATTCCGATTCCTTGGCTTTTGGGCGCCTTCGTGGCGACCTGCGTACCCGCCTGGATGGCCGCCGGGCGCGGCCGGTGCGGGCCCGTCGGGATCACCGCCGCGCTGCTCTCCGTCCAGGGCATGCTGCACGTGGCCTTCTCCGCGAGCGGGGCGCACGCGGCGATGGCCGCCTCCGCAGCCCTCCCGGAGTCCGCGCCGGAGCCGATGCCCGGCCACCACGCACACGCCGGCCACGGCGCGACGGCGGCCGGTACGCACCACGGCGCGACGGCCACCGCCGGATCCGGCCACGGCGCGACGGCCACCGCCGGATCGGGCCACGGCGCGACGGCCACCGCCGGGTCGGGCCACGCTGCGGCTGCCCCGACCGGTACGGGCGACCCGACCGGCGCGGTCGACCTCGCGGGCCGAACGGACCCCGCGGCGCTGCCCGATCCCGCCGCCCTGCCCGATCCCGCCGCCCTGCCTGACCCCGCCGCTCTGCCCGACCTGGCGGGGCTGGCCGACGTGGCCGCGATGGCCGGGCACGGCGGCTTCGGCATGATCGCCGCGCACGTCCTGGCAGGCCTGTTCTGCGCTCTGTGGCTGGCCCGGGGAGAGGCGGCCGTCTTCCGGCTCGCCGCCGCCCTCGGGGCCACCGCGCTGCTCGCCGCCCGACCGCTGGCCCGCGCCCTGAACCTGCTGCGCCTGCGGCCGGCCCCCGCCGCGGCGCCGCCCGCGCGGCCCGCCCCCCACGTACCACCGCGCCGACTGCGCGGAGCCGTCCACGCCCACACCGCGGTGCGCCGCGGCCCACCCGTCCGGCGGGACCTCCGCACCACGGCCCCGA
Source organism: Streptomyces sp. NPDC103540 (assembly GCF_055584445.1). Classification (NCBI taxonomy): domain Bacteria; kingdom Bacillati; phylum Actinomycetota; class Actinomycetes; order Kitasatosporales; family Streptomycetaceae; genus Streptomyces; species Streptomyces sp. NPDC103540. The sequence goes on along the minus strand of NZ_JBVJMA010000001.1, from coordinate 378,750 downwards.
GGCCGTGCCGTCACGCCCCCGCCCACCCGGTGACCCCCACCGCCCGCGCCCCGCGCGCGGCGCGGACCGGTCACCGGCGCGCGTACCCGGCGTACCCGGCCTGAGCCGGTCGAACGGCACACCCACCCTCCCCACCCGCGCGCCGGCCACGCCGCGCGCGTCCGTCCGGCGAGGGGGCGAGACCACGGGGCCGATCACCCCTGTCTGCGCCAACCCCTAGGACCCACATGTCCCTCGACGAGATCAAGGACGTCCCCGTACGGGACGCCCCGGAGCCGGACGCGCCGGACGCGCCCGCCGGACCGACCGCGCGCACGAAGGGCGGCTGGTCCGCCCTGCGCCCGCTGCTCCTGCGCATGCACTTCTACGCGGGGCTGCTCATCGCCCCGGTCCTCTTCCTCGCCGCCACCACCGGCCTGCTGTACGCCGGTTCCTGGCAGGCCGAGCGGATCCTCTACTCCGACCAGCTGACGGTCGACCGCGTCGGCGACACGGCCCTGCCGCTCGGCCAACAGGTGAAGGCCGCCCAGGGCGCCGCCCCCGACGGCAAGGTGCTGGGCGTGTGGCCCGCGCCCGAGGCCGACGCCACCACCCGGGTGATCATGGAGAGCCCGGGACTCGGCGAGGGCGAGACCCTCACCGTCTTCGTCGACCCGTACACCGCCGACGTGCGCGGGCAGCTCACCATCGCCGGTGACGCGCTGCCCCTGCGGGCCTGGCTGAGCGAGTTCCACTCCAGCCTCCAGCTGGGCGAGTTCGGCCGGAACTACAGCGAGCTGGCCGCCAGCTGGCTGTGGGTGGTGGCCCTCGGCGGCCTCGCCCTGTGGATCGGCCGCCGCCGGTCGCGCAAGGCCGACCTCGTCGTGCCCGACCGCAAGGCCACCGGCCGCCGCCGCACCCTGTCCTGGCACGGCACCGTCGGCCTGTGGGCCGTCGTCGGACTCGTCGTCCTGTCCGCCACCGGCCTGACCTGGTCGAAGTACGCGGGCGAGAACATCGGGCAGCTCCAGGACCGCCTCGGCGGGGCCACCCCCTCCGTCGCCGCGAAGCTCGACGGCGCCGCCGCCGGGGGCTCCGACGAGCACGCCGGGCACGTCATGACCGAGGGCATGGAGATGCCCCCGCCGGCCCCGACCGCCGATGTGGGCATCGACCGGGCGGTCGCCGCCGCCCGCGCGGCGGGTGTCACCGAGAGCCTGCGCGTGACCCTGCCCGCCCAGGGCAAGGGCTACGTGATCAAGGAGGCGGACAAGCAGGTGCCGGTGCACCTGGACGCCGTCGCGGTGGACCCCGCCGACGGCCGGATCATGGACGAACTGCGCTTCGCCGACCATCCGTTGCTCGCGAAGCTCACCCGCTTCGGCATCGACGTGCACATGGGTCTGACCTTCGGGATCGCCAACCAGATCGCGCTGGCCGCCCTCGCCGTCGCCGTCATGTTCCTCGTCGTGTGGGGCTACCGCATGTGGTGGATGCGCAGGCCCACCAAGGAGCGTCGCCTGTCGGTGGGGCGCCCCCAGCCGCGCGGCGCCTGGCGCCGCCTGCCAGTGACCACCCTGCTGCCGCTCGCCTGCGTGGTGGCGGTCGTCGGGTGGTTCGTCCCGATGCTGGGGATCAGCCTGCTGGTCTTCCTCGCGGGCGACGTGGCCCTCGGGTTCGTGGCGCGCCGTCGGGCCAAGGCCGCGTAGGGCGCGCGCCGTCCGGCCGTGACGACCGGTGGGCCCGCACCCCCGAAGGGGTGCGGGCCCACCGTCGTACGGTCGCGATCAGGGGGTGTACTTGTAGCCGACCCGGCGCACGGTCTGGATCGCGCCCCGGTGGGAGGCGCCCAGCTTGCGGCGCAGGCGGGCGATGTGGACGTCGACCGTACGGCCGTCGCCGACGTGGCCGTAGCCCCACACGGTGGTGACCAACTGGTCGCGGCTGTGCACCCGGTGGGGGTTGGCCACGAGGTGGGCCAGCAGCTCGAACTCCAGGTACGTCAGGTCCAGCAGCTCGCCGTCCACCTCCGCCGTGCGCTGCGCGGTGTCGATGCGCACGAGCCGGTCCCCGGTGACGGTCGTGGGCGCGGCGGTCGGGACCGTGGTGGCCGCGGCGGTCGCGGCGGTCGCGGCGGCGGTGGAGCCGGGCACGGCCTGCGGGGCGAAGGCGATCGGGGGCTGCTGGTCGGCGGGTACGAGGACCAGGTAGCCGACCATCGGCGGCCGGCCCGGGAGGGCCGGAAGGGTGTGCTGGGGCGCGGGCAGCCAGGTGGCGCCGGGCGGCAGGAGGTCCACGACGCGGGCCACCTCGTCCCGGTCCACGGACCGCAGTCGATGGCGCGGGCCGGTGGGGAAGGCGAGGGGGGCGGAGGTCGCGGCGGACGGGGCGGAGGCGATGGAGCGGGCGTTCGTCATGAGTGGTCAGCTCTTTCACGCGGAGAGTCGGCAGGAGACGTGCGTACGTCGTCGTTGCGGTCCGCGCAGACCGAAGGCCTCGGGGGCTGTTCTGGTGGGTGTCCCGGAGGCTTTAGAGGGCCGGCGCGTTCTTCGCGCGGCAACACACCCGGTCGAAATCGTGGTGCTGACGGGAGGGCCAGAACGGCTGGAGGTCGCCGTGACCTGTCGAGGTGTACGAATAGCCGGCCATGGACGCCATTGAAGCAGACGGACGGGGCCCGAGGCAGGCCCCATCTCACTTCGTGGAGCGGAATCTCATATTCAGCGATCAAGGTTTCGTCAAGACGTTACATTCCCGACAAAACCATCAACCGGTCAATCGTTTCCGCCAGTCCAGACCCGTCACCCGTATCGCATCGTGGGCGGATCCGTCCCACAGCCAGTCGAGACCCACGGCGTCCAGGGCCGCCGTCACCTCCCGACCCACCGCCTCCGTGAGCTCCACGCCGGGCTCGTGACCCCCGTACAGCAGGTAGAGGTCGTGGCCGGCCGCCGCGCCCTCGGTGCACTGGCTGTGGAAGAAGACGAACCCCCGCGCCCCCGGCTCCGCCTCCCCGCCGATCTCCCCGAGGCCGCAGGTGCGGCAACAGGTGAAGTTCTCCCGGGCGGTGATGCCCGACGCGTCCAGCGCCGCGAACGCCCGCCCCAGCCGCTCGGGGTCGGTCTCGCCCACCCAGTCGGCCTGTTCCTCCACCCGCTCCCGCCACAACCGGTTCACCAGGCGCTCGGCCTGGGCGCGCGACACCGGACGCACCCCGTCCTCGACGAGGTTGTCCTCGGCGTCCTCGATGAGCGCGGCCCGGCCGGCGTACCCGCACCGCAGCCGGTCGCGGACGATCCCGCTCAGCTGCTCGTCCAGCACCGGGTCGAGAGGCGGCACGTCCTCGACGGGGAAGTCCAGCCGCTTCCAGTCCGGGCCGACGTCCCAACCCTTCTCACGGGCCGCCCAACGGCGCATCACCTCGACGACCTCCGCCGCCGAGGGGACGAACGCCTGGAAGTGCCGGTCCGGGGCGCCCGCCCGGTGCTCCAGCTGGTAGTCCCCGCCGCTCTCGTGCCACACCTGGACGTAGACGTCCGGATCGTCAGGCAGTCGGGACACGATGACGAAGTGGTCCCCGTCCCCGCCGATCCGCTCCACGAGCCCGGTCAGGGTCGCGAGCACGGGACGGTCGTGGCGTTCCCCGCGCTCGGTGTCGATTCTGATGCTGATCGCCTGCTGCATGGGGGACACCATGACAGGCCCCGCCGACAACGCGGCGCCCGCCCTCCCACCGGGGAGGACGGGCGCCGCGCCGTCGGCGTTCCCTACGCGGTCCGTCCCGGACCGGGACCTCCCGGACCGGGCCGTCGCGGACCGGGCCGTCGCGGACCGGGCCGTCTCAGGCCAGGCCGTCCTTCTCCAGGCCGGCGCAGCAGGTGTCCGTGATCAGACGGGTCACCACGTACGGGTCGACGTTCGCGTTCGGACGGCGGTCCTCGATGTAGCCCTTGCCGTCCTTCTCCACCTGCCACGGGATGCGCACCGAGGCGCCGCGGTCGGACACGCCGTAGCTGAACTCGTTCCACGGGGCGGTCTCGTGCAGGCCCGTCAGGCGCTCGTCGATGCCCGCGCCGTAGTTCTTGACGTGGTCCAGGGGCTTGCTGCCCTCGCCCAGCGCCTCGCAGGCCGAGATGATCGCGCGGTAGTCCTCGCGCATCGCCTTCGTGGAGAAGTTGGTGTGCGCCCCCGCGCCGTTCCAGTCGCCCTTCACCGGCTTCGGGTTCAGCGTCGCGGAGACGTTGAAGTCCTCGGCGGTGCGGTAGAGCAGCCAGCGGGCGATCCACAGCTGGTCGGAGACCTCCAGCGGGGAGAGCGGACCCACCTGGAACTCCCACTGGCCGGGCATGACCTCGGCGTTGATGCCGGAGATCTCCAGGCCGGCGGCCAGACAGTGGTCGAGGTGCTTCTCGACGATGTCCCGGCCGAAGATCTCGTCCGCGCCGACACCGCAGTAGTAACCGCCCTGCGCCGCCGGGAAGCCGCCGACCGGGAAGCCCAGCGGGCGGATGCCGTCGAAGAAGGTGTACTCCTGCTCGATGCCGAAGATCGGGGCCTGACCCGCGAACCGCTCCGTCACCGGGCGCAGCAGGGCCCGGGTGTTCGACTCGTGCGGGGTCATGTCGATGTTCAGGACCTCGCACAGCACGAGGACGTGGTTCCCGCCGCGGATCGGGTCCGGGCAGGAGAAGACCGGCTGGAGCACCCGGTCGGAGGCGTGCCCCTCGGCCTGGTTGGTGCTCGATCCGTCGAAGCCCCAGATCGGCAGCTCCGCGCCGTCGGCCAGGATCCTCGTCTTGGAGCGAAGCTTCGCGGTCGGCTCGGTGCCGTCGATCCAGATGTACTCAGCCTTGTAGCTCACGGGCCCCATCCTGACTCTGCGGGTGCTGCGGATCGCCATGGTGTCCTCGGCAGCGTCCCCCGCCGCGATTTCCCGTCCGTTGCCCGGGTGTGAACCCCGTGTTACCGACGTTCACCCCGCCGCCGGGGCGCTCCGTGCGGGTCGCCGGCGGCCCGGCCGGCCGGGTGCGGCAGACTGACCCGGTGAGCATTTCGTACGATTTGAACTCCTCCGCGTCCGGCTCCCCCGAGGGCCCCGACGCTCCCCGCCCCCGGGTCGGCCTGCTCGGCACCGGCCCCTGGGCCGCGCGCACCCACGCCCCCGCGCTCGCCGCGCACGCCGGCTCCGAATTCGCCGGAGTCTGGGGCCGCCGGCCCGAGGCCGCCGCCGAACTGGCGCGGGCGTACGGCGTGAAGGTGTACGAAGACCCCGACGCGCTGTTCGCGGACTGTGACGTCGCCGCCTTCGCCCTGCCCCCCGACGTCCAGGCGCCGCTCGCCGTCCGCGCCGCGGCCGCGGGGTGCCACCTCCTGCTCGACAAGCCCGTCGCGACCACGGCGGAGGCGGCCCGGGCCGTCGCCGACGCCGCGGCGCTCCACCGCGTCGCCTCCGTCGTCTTCCTGACGCTGCGCTTCGCCGAGCCCACCGCGGGCTGGGTCGCCGAACAGGCCGCGCGCTCCGGGTGGTACACCGCCTCCGCGCACTGGCTCGGCGCGGTCTTCCCGCCCGACGGGGCGCCCAGCGCGTACGCCGACTCGCCCTGGCGCAGGGCCAAGGGCGGGCTGTGGGACGTCGGCCCCCACGCGCTGTCCGTGCTGATCCCGATCCTGGGCGACGTGGAGTCCGTCAGCGCCACGCGGGGCCCCTCCGACCTGGTCCAGCTGGCCCTGCGGCACGCCTCGGGCGCGGCCGGCACCGCCGTGCTCAGCCTCGGCGCCCCGTCGGCCGCCGCGGGGGTGGGGCTCGAACTGCGCGGCGCCGAGGGCGTGTTCTCGCTGCCCGACTGGACCGACGTGCCGGGCGCCTACGGGCGGGCCCTGGACGCGCTCCTGACCGCCGCCCGCACGGGGGTCGCGGACCCGCGCGACGCGGCGTTCGGGGCCCGCCTGACGGAGATCCTCGCGCGGGCGGAGGCGCAGCTGGAACCCTGAGCGGCGCGCGGCGCGGGCCCGGCCGTGACCGCGGGCTTGACCCCGATCGCGGCCCCGGCCCCGGCCCCGGCCCCGGCGCCGGCCCCGGCCCCGGCCCCGGCGCCGGCCCCGGCCCCGGCGCCGGCCCCGGCCTCGGCCCCGGCCCCGGCCCCGGCCGCGAGTCGGCGTCGGCCGGATGCCCGGCCGGCGTCGCTCACTTGATGACGGCGTTCGCCACGATGATGGCCAGTCCGATGGTCGCGTCGGCCAGGCCGATCAGCAGCGCCGAGGCGAGCCGGTAACCGACGCGCACGGCCACGAAGGAGCCCCAGGCGAACAGCAGCGCGGTGTTCAGGCCGAGTCCGACGGCCGTCACCCCGTAGGACTCCCACTCCGCGACCCCGGCGAGGACCAGCAGCAGGACGGTGGGCAGGGTGGCCACGATCATCGGCCACTCGTTCCACAGGGCCCGCAGCAGCACCCGCCACCGGTGCCCGGCGGAGCCGCCCTGGTGGCCGGCCATGTGGTGGGAGTAGCCGTGCGCGAGCGCGGCGGTGGCGGCGGTGACCAGGACCCAGCTGGCGTCGTAGAAGGGGGTGTACTCCTCGCCCGCCTGGTCCAGGGCGGCCAGCAGGCCGCTGGCGAGGACCGTCCCGTACACCCCGCCGAACATCCAGTCGGCGCCCCGGTGGGGCGGGTGGGCCGCGTGGTGCGCCGGATGCGCCGGGTGCCCGCCGGTGTCGGCGTCGGCGCCGGCGCGGGGGACGGGGGGAATGCGGGGCTGCTCGCTCACGGATGGACCTTGGTTCCTTTTGCTGCGGTTTGTTCCCTTCGGGTACCGGTCACCCTAGGCGGCCGGAGGTGGGGTCGGCGTGAGGCCCGGGGCTCTCGTGGCCACCCTCTCCGCTCCGTCCGCACTTCACGAGACGGAACGTCTTGCGTGACGGGTCGGCGCGGTGTACCGTCTCCCTCGAAGCGAGACGAGACGGTTCGTCTCGGATCGGGTTTCCGGTCCCGCTTCCCCTGTCGTCAACGAAAGGAACGCGCTTGCGCACTCCACTCGCCGCAACCCAGATCGTCCTGTCCGAGGTCGGCAAGCGCTACGACGCGCGCCCCGTCTTCGACCGCGTGAGCCTGACGGTCCGGCCCGGCGAACGGGTCGGGGTCGTCGGGGACAACGGCTCCGGCAAGTCCACCCTGCTGCGGATGCTCGCCGGACTGGAGCGCCCCGACCGGGGCGAGGTCCTCGTCCGCGCCCCCGGCGGTCTGGCCCACCTGGGCCAGACCCTCGACCTCCCCCCGACCGCGCGGGTCGGCGACGCCGTCGACCACGCCCTCGCCGAACTGCGCGCCCTGGAGCGCGACATCCGCTCGGCCGAGGCGCGGATGCACCTGGCCGGCGTCGAGGAACTCGCCGCCTACGACGACCTGCTGGCCCGCCACGAGGCGCGCGGCGGCCACGGGGCCGAACGGCGGCTCGCCACCGCCCTGCGCCGGCTCGGCGAACGCGAGCCGCTGGACCCCGACCGGCTCCTCGGCACCCTCTCCGGCGGGCAGCGCTCCCGCCTCGCCCTCGCCGGCGCCCTCGCCTGCGAACCGGAACTGCTGCTGCTGGACGAGCCGACCAACGACCTCGACGACGAGGCCGTCGACTGGCTGGAGCGTCGCCTCCTGGCCCATCGCGGCACGGTCGTCGCCGTCACCCACGACCGGCTCTTCCTGGACCGGGTCACCACCACCGTCCTGGAGGTCGACCACGAACGCCGCACCGTGCACCGCCACGGCAACGGCTACGCGGGCCACCTGGCCGCCCGCGCCGCCGCCCGGGCGCGTTGGGAGCGGGAACACGAGGAATGGCGCGAGGAGACCCGGCGCGTCGAACGGCTGGCCGACCGGCACATCGACCGGCTCGCGGTGATCCCGCGCAAGGCCCCGGCGGCCTTCAGTGGAGCGGGCGCGTTCCGGGCGCGGTCCCGTGCCCACGGCGCCATGAGCCGCATCCGCAACGCCAGGGAACGGCTCCAGCGCCTGAACGACAACCCCGTACCCCGGCCCCCCGAGCCGCTCGTCTTCACCGGCGGCTTCACCGGAGGCGACGCGGCGGGAGCCGTCCACGCCGAGGGGATCGCGGTGCCGGGCCGGCTCGACCCGCTGTCGCTGCGCCTGGAACCGGGCGAACGACTGCTGGTCACCGGGCCCAACGGCGCCGGGAAGTCCACCCTGCTGCGCCTGCTCGCCGGTGAACTGGCCCCGACCCGAGGGGCCCTGCGGGTGCCGGGCCGCGTCGGGATGCTGCGGCAGGACGATCCGCTCGCGGACGAGGCCCGGTCGGCGTCCGCGTTGTTCGGGGAGGTCCGGGCGGCGCGGGTGGCCGGGCTCGGCCTGCTGGCCGCCGCCGACCTGGACCGCCCGGTCCGGGAGCTGTCGGCCGGCCAGCGGCGGAAGCTGGAGCTGGGCCGCCTCGTCACCGCCGGGCCGCTGGACCTGCTGCTGCTCGACGAGCCGACCAACCACCTGGCCCCCGCCGTGGTGGAGGAACTGGAGGCGGCGCTGGCGCCGTACACCGCGACCCTCGTGGTGGTCACCCACGACCGGCGGCTGCGGGCCGCGTTCGCCGGGCGGCGCCTCGAACTCCCGGGCCCCGACCGCCGCGGCGCCGCCCGCCCGGCGCACCCGGCCCACCCGGCCCACCCGGCCCACCCGGCGCACCCGGCCCTCGCGGCGTGAGCCGGGGCGGGGCCGGGCGCCGCCGTGGCGACAGGCCGGGCTAGCCGCCCGTGCGGGACAGGGCGTCGCGCACGGCCTCCTCGGAGCGGGCCACGACCGCCGTGCCGTCCTCGGCGGTGATGATCGGCCGCTGGATCAGCTTCGGGTGCGCGGCCAGAAGGGTGATCCAGCGCTCCCGGGCCTCCCGCGTCGCCTCGCGCGGCAGGTCCCGTACGCCGGTCTCCTTCGCGAGGGGGTCCGAGGTGCGCGTGATGTCCCAGGGCTCCAGCCCGAGGCGGCGGAGCACCTCGCGGATCTCGTCCGGCGAGGGCACGTCCTCCAGGTAGCGGCGCACCGTGTAGTCGGCGCCCTCCGCGTCCAGCAGGGTCAGCGCCGAGCGGCACTTCGAACAGGCGGGATTGATCCAGATCTCCATGCCCCCCAGGGTAGGAGAACGCCGTCCGGCCAGGGGCTTTTGTCAGTGCCCCCCGGTAAAATCGAAGCAGCACGACAGGAAGCCAACTACCGTTTGGGAGGCTGTAGATGGCCGCTGCCGCGATCATTGTGATGCCGAAGAAGAAGCCGCTGCCCGCGGGCCTGCCCCGCGAGCGGTACGAGAGCCACAACCGCCGCCTGAAGGCGATGCGTCTGGCCATTTCCCTGCTCGACACGGGGACGTACGACCCGCGCCGCGCGACCAACCGCAAGATACGGACGATGGCCGTGCGGGTGGGCATCCACCGCCCGTCCAACCTCACCTGCCGGATGGTCCGCGCCTTCATCGCCGCCGGCGAACGCCAGACGGCGTAGGGCAGGCCTAGCGTCGCGCCGGTCCGCCCCGGGGTGCGGGTCCCGGGCGGGCCGGTCCGGCCGCTTCCGGCGAGAGCAGCAGCAGCGCGACGTCGTCGTGGGGGCCGCCCCCGGAGAAGGCGGCGAGGTCCCTCCAGACCGCGGGGACCAGGCCCCCCGGGTCGTTCGCCAGCACCGGGATGCGGACGGCGAGCGGATAGAAGTGACCGGCGGCGTCCCGGGCCTCGGTGACCCCGTCGGTGTAGGCGAGCAGCCGGTCCCCGGGGCGCAGCCGGATCTCCGCCACGGGCGGGTGCACCGGCCCGGCCAGGCCCAGGCCCAGCGGGGGGCCGGGCTCCGCGCCCACCTCCGAGACCGTGGGCCCCCGCAGCAGCAGGATGGGCGGATGGCCGCAGGAGACGACGCGGACGAGGTCCAGCCCGGGCGGGAACTCCAGCAGGACGGCCGTCGCGAACAACTCCTCGTGCGGGGCGGCGTCGGCCTGCGCGTCCGCCGTCAGCCGGCGGTCGAGCCGGGCCGCGACGGCCGCCAGCTCCGGATCGTCGAGCACCGCCTCGCGGAAGGCGCCGAGCAGCGCGGCCACCGTGGCCACCGCCGTCAGCCCGTGCCCCTGTACGTCCGCCACCACCGCCCGCACCCCGTACGGTCCGGCCCGCACGTCGAACAGGTCGCCGCCGACGAGCGTGCCCGTCTGCGCGGCCCGGTACAGGGCCGCGCAGTGCACCGGACCCACGCGCTCCGGCACCGGCGGCAGGACCGCCAGCTGGGCGGCCTCCGCGACCGTGCGGACGCTGACCAGCTGCTCGTCCCGACGCCGCCGCACCCAGGCGATGATCACGCTGAGCACCCCGACCACCGCCACGGTGGCCAGGTCGCTCCCGCGCGCGTGGGCGACGCCCAGCGCGGGCAGGGCGAGCACCGCCATGACCAGCGCGGCGAAGACGGCCGTGCCGGTGGCCCCGTAGGAGAAGGCGGCCACCGGCGGCAGCCCGGCCAGGAAGTAGCCCAGCTCGATATCGCCCGGGGTCAGCCACTGGGCGAGGCACAGCCCGAACATCGCCACCGCGGGCGCGAACCGGGCCCAGCGCGGCGGCGGGGTCCCGTGCAGCCGGCCCGGCTCCTGGCGTCCGCGTCTCACCCCTCCACCCTGGTACGGGGGCCTCGGCCGCGCACGCCGGCCGGCCCCGTCGGGCGGGCGCGGCCACAGTGGTCCCATGACGCGAACGCAGAGCGCCGTGATCAGCACCCGGCTGAACTGGCTGCGGGCCGGGGTGCTCGGCGCCAACGACGGGATCATCTCGACGGCCGGCCTGGTGGTGGGCGTGGCCGGGGCCACGACCTCGCGCGCCGCGATCCTGACGGCGGGCGTGGCCGGACTCCTGGCGGGCGCGCTGTCGATGGCGGCGGGGGAGTACGTGTCCGTCAGCTCCCAGCGGGACTCGGAGCGGGCCGCGCTGGACGTGGAGCGGCGGGAACTGGCCGAGGAGCCCGAGGCGGAGCTGGAGGAGCTGACCGACCTGCTGACGGCGCGGGGGCTGGAGCGGGACCTGGCCCGGGAGGCGGCCGAGCAGCTCACCGAGCGGGACGCGTTGCGGGCGCACGCCCGGGTGGAGCTGGGGATCGAGCCGGACGAGCTGGCGAACCCGTGGCACGCGGCGTTCGCCAGCCTGGTTGCCTTCACGGTGGGGGCGCTGCTGCCGCTGGTGGCGGTGGTCCTGCCGGGGGCGTCGCAGCGGGTGCCGGTGACGGTGGGGGCGGTACTGGCGGCGCTCACCCTGTGCGGGCTGGTCAGCGCCCGCCTGGGCGGGGCCCCTCCGGCGCGGGCGGTCGCGCGCAACGTCCTGGGCGGGGCCCTCGCGATGGCCGTCACGTACGCGGTGGGCACCTGGCTCGGCACGACCTGACGCCGGGTGGCCGGTGGCTGCGGGGTCCGGGGTCCGGTGGCTGTGGGGCCGGGTCCGGGGCGGGGCGGGGAGCGCGGCCCGTGCGGCGGCGCGCGGGGGAGCCGCACCGATCGGCCCGGGCAGGGGCCCGGCGGGGTACCCGGCCGCCACACTGGGGGCATGCGTATCGCCCTCACCGGATCCTCCGGACTCATCGGCAAGGCCCTCGTACGCTCCCTGCGCGCCGACGGCCACGACATCGTCCGCTTCGTGCGCCGCGCCCCCACCGGTCCCGAGGAGGCGCGGTGGGATCCCCGCGAGGGGTACGTCGACCCCGCCGGGCTCGACGGGGTCGACGCCGTCGTGCACCTGGCCGGGGCCGGCGTCGGCGACCACCGGTGGACGGCCGCGTACAAGAAGGAGATCCGCGACAGCCGGGTCCTCGGCACCGCCGCCATCGCCCGCGCCGTGGCCGCCCTCGCGACCCCGCCGTCCGTCCTCGTCTGCGGCAGCGCCGTCGGCTACTACGGGGACACCGGCGAGCACCGCGTCGACGAGTCGGCCCCGCCCGGACAGGGCTTCCTGCCCTCCGTCTGCGTGGAGTGGGAGGCCGCCGCCCGCCCCGCCCGGGAGGCCGGCATCCGTACCGCGCACGCCCGTACCGGGCTGGTGGTCTCCGCCGAGGGCGGGGCCTGGGGGCGGATGTTCCCGCTCTTCCGGGCCGGACTCGGCGGTCGGCTCGGCGACGGCCGCCAGTACTGGCCGTTCATCTCGCTGCACGACGAGGTCGCCGCCCTGCGCCACATCATCGACACCCCCGCCCTCTTCGGCCCCGTGAACCTCACCGCCCCCGAGCCCCTGACGAACCGTGAGGTCACCGCCGCCATGGGGCGGGTCCTGCGCCGCCCGACGGTGTTCGCCGTGCCCGCCCCGGCCCTGCGCCTCGCCCTCGGGGAGTTCTCGCAGGACGTGCTGGTCGGTCAGCGGGCCGTGCCCCGGCGCCTGTCGGAGACCGGCTTCACCTTCGCGCACCCCGGCATCGAAGAGGCGATCCGGGCGGCCCTGAAGCGCGAGCCGACGTAGGGGCGGGCGCACCGTCTGACCACGTGCGACCGTTCGTGACCCGGATGCGACCGTCATGCGACCGGAGTTGTGCGTAATACCCGGCCGGACTCGGGTTCTGCCGGAGCCCGTTGGGGGAAGGAGGATCCCCACACAGCCGCGCCGACCTCGGGGAGGGGCACGTGCTCAGCAGCACACACCGCGCCGTACACCACGCCGCACACCGTGCGGACGTAGTCATCGTCGGAGCCGGAGTCTCAGGACTCGCGGCCGCACACCACCTGATCGCGGCGGGGGTCACGGTCAGCGTCCTGGAGACCGCCGCCGATCCCGGCGGCCGGATGGCCACCGCGTCGGTGGACGGCTTCCGGCTCGACCGGGTCGGCCAGCTCCTCAACACCTCGTACACCGAACCCGACCGCACCCCGGGCCTGGAGGGACTGGTCCTGCGCCCCTTCGCCCCCGGCGTCCTGGTCGCCGGCGCCGACGGCAGGCAGCAGCGGGCCGGGGCCCTCACCCCCGCCCGCGCCCTGGCCAGCGGCTCCCTGGACCAGGCCCGCCTCAGCGCCGCCCTCGCGCGGCTCGCCGCACTGCCCCCGGACCGGCTGCTCGCCCGGCCCGAACGCACCGCCCACGCCGCCCTGCGCACCCGCGGCCTGCCGCCCCGCACCGTCAACGGGATCCTGCGGCCCCTGCTGTCCGCCCTGCTGCGCGACCCGGAGCTCACCACCTCCAGCCGCGTCGCCGACCTCGCCCTGCGCACCTTCGCCCGCGGCCGGCTCGCCGTCCCGGAGGGCGGCGCCCGCGTCCTGCCCGACCTCCTCGCGGCCGGCCTGCCCCCCGGCACCGTCCGCACCGGCGTCCGGGTCCGCTCCGTCTCCACCCACCTGGTCACCACCGAGGAGCACGGCGACTTCGCCTGCCGCTCCGTCGTCCTGGCCACCGGCGCCCGCGCCGCCGCCGAACTGCTGCCCGGCCTGCGGGTGCCCGACTTCCACGAGGTCACGGTCATCCACCACGCGACCCGCACCCCCCTGCCCTGGGACGGCTCGCTGCTCCTGGACGCCGACCCGAAGTGGCCGATCGCCCACACCACCGTGATGAGCGCCGTCGACCCCACCCGGGCCCCCGCCGGCCGCGGCCTGGTCACCACCACCGTCCACGGCCCGCCCCCGCCCGCCCGCACCGTCGCCGCGCGCCTGGCCCGGCTCTACGAGACCTCGACCCGGGACTGGGAGCTCCTGGCCGTCCACCACACCCCGGAGGCCGTCCCCGCCATGCCGCCCCCGTACGACCTGCGACGACCCGTACGGGTCCTGGCCGGGCTCTACGTCTGCGGGGACCACCGCGACTCGAACACCGTCCAGGGCGCCCTGCACTCCGCCCGGCGGGCCGCCGGGGCCCTGCTGCGCGACTTCGGCATCCCGATCCCGGCCCACCCGCGCCCCGCCGTACCGGCGGCCGCCTGACCCACCCGTCGGGGCCCGGTCCCTCCCGGGACCGGGCCCCGACGGACGCGCCCGCGATCAGGACAGGGCCGCCACGCGGTCCCGGTACGTCCGCACGGCCGCCGCGTCCCGGTAGGGCTCCAGCCGCCGCTCGAAGTCGCGCACGTACTCCACCGCCCGCACCGACCGCATCTCCGTCGCCTGCTGCGCCGCCTCCGCCCCCAGCGCGCAGGCCTGGTCCAGCTCGCCCAGCCCCAGCCGGGCCGTGGCCAGCACCACCCGGCAGAACAACCGCGAGCGGGCGAAGCCCGGCGCCCGCAGCTGCAGGGACCGCTCCGCGTGCTGCGCCGAGGCCCGGTACTGCTGGAGGTCGCGGTGGCAGTGCCCGAACTCGTCCGCCAATTGCCCCTCGTCGAACAGCCGGGCCCAGTGCGGTACGTCGTCCCCCGGCCGGGCCGCGCCGAGCGCCCGCTCGGCCCGCACCAGACAGGCCGTGGCCGCCCGCACCTCGCCCAGCACCGCGTGCCCGCGCGCCTCGGAGGAGTGCAGCAGGGCCTGCACCACCGGCGGCGGGCCCGACCCGACGCCCTGCTGGGCCACCCTGGCCAGCTGCACCGCCTCCCGGCCGTGCCCGAGGTACACCGCCTGCCGGCTCATCGTGATCAGCACGTACGACCCGTACGCCCGGTCCCCGGCGGCCTGCGCCAGCCGCAGCGCCTGCACGAAGTAGCGCTGGGCGAGCCCGTGGGCGGCGATGTCGTACGAGGTCCAGCCCGCGAGGCGGGTCAGGTCGGCCGCGGCGGAGAACAGCCGCCGCCCGGTGGCCTCCCCGTAGGTGCCCCGCAGCATGGGCTCCGCCTCGTGCTCCAGGTACCGCACGAGGGCCTGCCGGGCGTGCCCGCCGCCGTAGGTGTGGTCCAGGGTCCGGAACAGCTCGCCCACCGACCGCAGCGCCGCGATGTCCCCACCCGTCACCCGCTGTCCGGGACCCCGGTCCACCTGCCGTTGCCGCGGGACGGAGGCGCGGCCCTGCGCCGGGACCCGGGCGCCGGCCTCCGCGCCGCGCCCCACCCGCTCGTCGGCCCGGCCGATGAGCCAGTCCCGGCTGGGGACGACCAGCCCGGCCGGGGTGAAGGCGATCTTGCGCAGCTCGGCGTGCGAACCGGAGTCCTTGCGCCACAGGCCGCTCGCGATGTCGACGGCCTCCTCGGGGGTGGCCGCGAACTCCAACCCGGCGTAGACGGGCGCGCAGGCGTCCAGGCCCAGGTCCTGGGCGGACAGGCGGCGGCCCAGACGCCGGGTGAAGACCTCCGCGATCAGCGCGGGGGTCGTACCGCGCGGCTGTTGGCCGCGCAGCCACCGGGTCACGGAGGTTTTGTCGTACCGCAGGTCGAGCCCGTGCTCCAGGCCGAGCTGGTCGACGCGGCGGGCGAGCCCGGCGTTGGAGAACCCGGCTTCGGCGATCAGCGCCGCGAGCTGCCGGTTGGGGACGCGCTGGGCAGGTCGTTCCGTCATCGGCTCCACGGTTTCCTGACGCGACGGACCGGAGCACCGGCCCTTGAACGGCGCGAATGTAGCGGCGAACTTCGCTCACACCGCCCTCTCTGCCCCACATTCATCCGATCGTGTGCAGATTGGGTAGGGCTCTTTACGGCCCGATCCACACCCTCCGCGTACGCTGCGCCCCGACGACCCGCCGGCCCCGACCCCGCGGGACCGGGCCGGGGCCCGGCGCGGGAGGGGCCTGACGGCCCGCGCGGGGGTCGCCGTACCCTTGCCGAGTGCGATACGTGCACACAGCAGGTTCAACGAGGAGGCGCCGCGGTGACTGAGCTTTCGTTCGTCCATCTGGGCTTCGGGCCGGAATCCGTCGAGTACACCGAGGCATGGGAGGAGCAGCGGCGCGTGCACGCCGCCCGCTTCGCCGAGGAGATCGGCGACACCTGCCTGCTCGTGGAGCACCTGCCGGTCTACACGGCCGGTCGGCGCACCGACCCGAGCGAGCGTCCCCTGGACGGCACCCCCGTCATCGACGTGGACCGGGGCGGCAAGATCACCTGGCACGGCCCCGGTCAGCTCGTCGGCTACCCGATCATGAAGCTGCCCCGGCCGGTCGACGTGGTCGCGCACGTGCGCCGCCTGGAGGAGGCCCTGATCCGCACCGCCGCCGAGTTCGGCGTGGCGACCACCCGGATCGAGGGCCGTTCCGGGGTGTGGGTGCTCGGCGACCCGGTCGAGGACCGCCCGAAGCTCGGCGGTCTCTCCCTGGACTTCGACCCCCGCCTGCACGACGACGAGTTCGACGCCCGCCTCAACGGACCCGAGTACGCTCCGTCCAACGCCGGCCAGCGCCGCGAGGACCGCAAGCTGGCCGCCATCGGCATCCGGGTCGCCAAGGGCGTCACGATGCACGGGTTCTCGATCAACGTGAACCCGGACAACACCTGGTTCGACCGGATCGTGCCCTGCGGCATCCGGGACGCCGGTGTGACCTCGCTCTCGTACGAACTGGGCCGCGAGGTCACCATCGCCGAACTGCTGCCGGTGGTGGAGCGCCACCTCAGGGACGTGCTGGAGAACGCGGAGCTGCGTCCCCGCGAGATCGAGCCGGCCGCCGGCTGACCGGCGGGGGAATGCGTCCGGCCGACCTCGGGTTGGCCGACGTAAGAGCGTACGAAATTACGGGCGTACCCTGGTGGGCGCCGAAGAATCGAAGTCACAGGGAGCCGGTCGTGTCCGCAGTCGCACCCGACGGACGCAAGATGCTGCGCCTGGAGGTCCGTAACAGCCAGACCCCCATCGAGCGCAAGCCCGAGTGGATCAAGACCCGGGCGAAGATGGGTCCCGAGTACACGAAGATGCAGGCCCTGGTGAAGGGCGAAGGACTGCACACCGTGTGCCAGGAGGCCGGTTGCCCCAACATCTACGAATGCTGGGAGGACCGCGAGGCCACCTTCCTCATCGGTGGCGACCAGTGCACCCGGCGCTGTGACTTCTGCCAGATCGACACGGGCAAGCCCGAGGCCCTGGACCGGGACGAGCCGCGTCGCGTCGGCGAGTCCGTGGTCACCATGGACCTGAACTACGCCACCATCACCGGCGTCGCCCGCGACGACCTGCCGGACGGCGGCGCGTGGCTGTACGCGGAGACCGTGCGGCAGATCCACCAGCAGACGGCGGGCCGCGAGGCCGGCCACACCAAGGTCGAGCTGCTGGCCCCCGACTTCAACGCGGTCCCGGAGCTCCTGGAGGAGGTCTTCGCCTCCCGCCCCGAGGTCTTCGCGCACAACGTCGAGACCGTGCCGCGCATCTTCAAGCGGATCCGCCCCGGTTTCCGCTACGAGCGCTCGCTCGACGTGATCACCAAGGCGCGCGAGTACGGCCTGGTGACGAAGTCGAACCTGATCCTCGGCATGGGCGAGGAGCGCGCGGAGGTCAGCGAGGCGCTGCGCGACCTGCACGCCGCGGGTTGCGAACTCATCACGATCACCCAGTACCTGCGCCCCTCGCCGCGGCACCACCCCGTCGAGCGCTGGGTGAAGCCGGCCGAGTTCGTCGAGCTGGCGAAGGAGGCCGAGGAGATCGGCTTCTCCGGCGTCATGTCCGGCCCGCTGGTCCGTTCCTCCTACCGGGCGGGCCGCCTCTACACGCAGGCGATGGAGAAGCGCAGCGGAGCCGTAGCGTAGGTTGCGGGCCCGCTCGAGGTACGAGGGCGGGCACGCGGCCGAAGCGGTGGCGAGGCGGAGCTCGACCGACGGGGCGAGAAGCGCGCGACCGTGTGACGCGCGCTACGCGGTGGACCGTGTGAAGTCACGCACAAACCCTTACCGCCGGGTAACAAAGTGGTGGCGCGGCCCCTAGGCTCATTCGAGGAAGAGCCTGGCGGGCCGCGTCAGTGTTTGCAACGCGTCGATCACATTTGACCGACCGGTCACGCCCTGGTAACACCTGTCAGTGACGCTGGGTCCACGCACCGCACACAATCCGATGCGAGCTCCGAGAGAGGGATCGACATCATGCAGGCCGCGCCCGTTCGCGCCATCGCCATTCCGTCCTTCACCCAGGCCGTCCGCGGCATCGAATCGCTCCTCATGAGCGGTGCCCGCCGCAACGCCTGGACCGCGGTCCTGGAGGACCGCCGCAGGGCGAAGGACCGGGTCGAAACCGAGCACGTACTCGAGGCCGCGGCCACCCGTACCCCACAGGCCACGTAAACTCGCCCTATGGCGAGGAAGTCAAACGCAGAGACTGCTGCGAACCCCGGGCGAATGAAGCAGATCGCCCTGACGTACAAGATGACGCGCAAGGCCGACCCGAAGGTCGGTCTGATCGTCGCGGGCCTGGGAATCGTCACCTTCGGTGTCTTCCTTGCGATCGGCTTCCTGATCGGCCACCCGGTCTACCTGGGCATCCTGGGCTTCCTGGTGGCGTTCCTCGCGATGGCGATCGTCTTCGGACGACGGGCCGAGCGGGCTGCCTTCGGGCAGATGGAGGGACAGCCGGGCGCGGCCGCGGCCGTACTGGACAACGTGGGACGGGGCTGGACCACCACCCCGGCCGTCGCGATGAACCGCAACCAGGACATCGTGCACCGCGCCGTCGGCAAGGCGGGCGTCGTCCTCATCGCGGAGGGCAACCCGAACCGGGTCAAGACCCTCCTGGCGGCCGAGAAGCGCAAGCTGGCCCGCATCATGCCGGACGTCCCGGTCCACGACTTCATCGTGGGCACCGGCGAGGGCGAGGTGCCGCTCAAGAAGGTCCGTACGACCCTCCTGAAGCTCCCGCGCGTCCTGTCGGGCCCCCAGATCACCCAGGCCAACGACAAGCTCCGGGCCATGGGCGACCTCATGAGCAACATGCCGGTGCCGAAGGGCCCCATGCCGAAGGGCATGCGGATGCCGCGCGGCGGGAAGATGCGCTGACGCCGTAGTCGACGGACCCGGGCCGGTCGCGAGAGCTGCCGGCGGACCGATCGTCGTACCTACGGTTCGTATACACGCGGGGGCGCCCCCGGCCGGAAGGCCGGGGGCGCCCCCGTTTCTCGTGCGTGCGTGCGCCGTGCGGGCCCCGTGCGCGGGGCGCGGGTACCCGAGGGGCCCCCGGGTGCCCCGGGCGGGAGACCGGCGCTAGATGCGGACCTGGAGGGCGCCCGCGAGGCGGTCGTGGAGGCCGCGGCCGTCGCGGTCCCAGATCAGCGCCGGGACGACCAGGGCCAGCAGGGCCGTGCGCAGCAGGACGCGCGGGATGCCGAGGCGGCCGCCGTCCTGCGAAATCACCCGGAGGCCGAGGATCCGCTTGCCGGGGGTGAAGCCCACCGTGCTCACGGTGAGCAGGGTCAGGGCCAGGAAGAGGCCCAGCGTCCAATTGCCGGCGGCGGCCAGGTCGCCGCCCGTGATCAGTCCGTATGCGATCAGCTGGCAGCCGATCCAGTCGATGGCGACGGCTCCGATCCGACGTCCGAAGCGGGCCACCGAGCCGGGCCCCGACTGGGGCAGGCCGAGCCGCTGGCCCGGATAGCCGAAGTCGACGCCCATCTCCTCGGCGGCCGCACGGGGGCCGGAGAGCCAGGATCCGATTGCTTGCCTGTTGTCCACCCGACCACGGTACCGGTGGTGTCTGCGGGCCCTCGGACGGGACCCTGGTTAACTTGTGCGAAACAAATGGGTCATGCTTGGGAAATCCCGCCTGCTTATGGTCGGGTCAGCGTGCGGCACCGCACTGACGCACCACGAGCTATAAAGCCCGTCCCTGCCCCGGGTCGGGAGTAGGAGGAGTTGGATGTTCAAGAACGCCGACGAAGTGAAGCAGTACATCGAGGAGAACGACGTCAAGTTCGTCGACGTCCGCTTCTGCGACCTGCCTGGTGTGATGCAGCACTTCACCATCCCGGCGCGAGCGTTCGACCCGGCGGAGGAGCTCGCCTTCGACGGTTCCTCGATCCGCGGTTTCCAGGCGATCCACGAGTCCGACATGGCTCTGCGCGCCGACATCACCACCGCGCGGCTGGACCCGTTCCGCAAGGACAAGACGCTCAACATCAACTTCTTCATCCACGACCCGATCACGGGCGAGGCCTACAGCCGCGACCCCCGCAACATCGCGAAGAAGGCCGAGGCCTACCTCGCCTCGACCGGTATCGCCGACACCGCGTTCTTCGGCCCCGAGGCCGAGTTCTACGTGTTCGACAGCGTGCGCTTCGCGACCTCCGCGAACGAGGGCTTCTACCACATCGACTCCGAGGCCGGCGCCTGGAACACCGGCTCCGAGGAGAACAACCGCGGCTACAAGGTCCGCTACAAGGGCGGTTACTTCCCGGTCGCCCCGGTCGACCACTTCGCGGACCTGCGCGCCGAGATCTCCCTCGAACTGGACGCCCAGGGCCTCCAGGTCGAGCGTCAGCACCACGAGGTCGGCACCGGTGGTCAGGCCGAGATCAACTACAAGTTCAACACGCTGCTCGCCGCGGCCGACGACCTGATGCTCTTCAAGTACATCGTGAAGAACGTCGCCTGGCGCAACGGCAAGACCGCGACCTTCATGCCGAAGCCGATCTTCGGCGACAACGGCTCGGGCATGCACGTGCACCAGTCGCTGTGGGCGAACGGCGAGCCGCTGTTCTACGACGAGGCCGGCTACGCGGGTCTGTCGGACACCGCCCGCTACTACATCGGCGGCATCCTCAAGCACGCCCCGTCGCTGCTGGCGTTCACCAACCCGACGGTGAACTCCTACCACCGCCTGGTGCCGGGCTTCGAGGCCCCGGTCAACATGGTGTACTCGCAGCGCAACCGCTCCGCCGCCATGCGCATCCCGATCACGGGCTCGAACCCGAAGGCCAAGCGCGTCGAGTTCCGCGCGCCGGACCCGTCGTCGAACCCGTACCTCGCCTTCGCCGCCCTGCTCCTCGCGGGCCTCGACGGTGTCAAGAACAAGATCGAGCCGATGGAGCCGATCGACAAGGACCTCTACGAGCTCTCGCCCGACGAGCACGCGAGCGTCCCGCAGGTCCCGACCAGCCTGGAGGACGTCCTCAAGGCCCTGGAGGAGGACCACGAGTACCTCCTGGCCGGCGGTGTCTTCACCCCCGACCTCATCGAGACCTGGATCGACTACAAGCGCACGCACGAGATCGCCCCGATCGCCCAGCGTCCGCACCCGCACGAGTTCGAGCTCTACTTCGACCTGTAAGAACCCCAGGTCAGCGTAGGCAGGGAAGGCCCCCGCGGCTCTCTTCGGAGAGCGGCGGGGGCCTTCTGCTTTTGACAGCCGGGCCTGTCCGGGTAACGGTTGATACCGACGTAAAAGCCCGATAAGCCAGACACGTTCGGAGGTGCATGAAGATGCGCCGTAGGATCGTTGGAGTCGTCGTCGCCGGAGCCGCGGGGCTCACCCTGGGGCTGTTGCCGGCGACCAGTGCCTCCGCCCACGACGGCGGTTGGGGCGGGCGTTCGGACTCCCGCTACTCCGACCACTGGTACGACGACGACTGTGGCGGCGGCGGGAACGGCCGTTGGAACGACCACCACCGCAACTACGACGACGACTGGGGCCGTTGGGACAACGCCAACTGGGGCCACGGCGGTTGGTACGACGACGGGTACGACGGCCGCTACTACTACGACGACCGGGGCGGGTGGCGCTGACCCTCCGCACCGACGGACACCGTAGGGCCGTAGGGCCGTAGGACCGATGCCCCTGTTCCGCGCGTCAGCGGAGCAGGGGCATCGCGCCGGTCAGCTCGCGCAGGCAGCGGACCGCCAGGTCGGCGGGGGAGCCGGGGCCCGAGACCGGGGCGTCGCCGGCCGACCAGACCTCCAGGGCGACCCGGATCGCGTCCGTGGCCGCCGCCGCGACCAGGCGCACCGACACCTCGCTCGCCCCCGGTCCGGCCAGGCGGGCCACCACCGGCACCAGGCGCTCCTCGGACTCCTGGTTCACCCGGTACCAGACGCCCCGTAGCGCCTCGTCGGCCGCGGCCGCGCGCAGCAGTCCCCGGGTGACCTCGAGGCCCTCCTCCACGGCCTGGGAGTCGCTGAGCGAGCGGGTGACCGCCCGCTCCAGGGCGACCGCCAGGGGGGTGCCGGGATCCTCTTCCGCGAGCAGGGCGCGCCAGGCGTCGCCGCCGCCCGCGAGGAGGGGGGCGACCGCTTCCTGCTTGTTGCGGAAGTAGCGGTAGAACGTGCGCAGGGCCACGCCGGCGCGGTGGGCGATGTCCTCGGCGGTGGTGCCGTCGGGGCCGTGTTCGGCGAAGAGCTCGCAGGCGGCGCGGGCGATGTCGAGCTGGGTGGCGGCCTTGCGCCGCTCGGTCAGCGACGGGGTTCCGGGACCGCTCTGGGGGGAGTACGGGCGGGGAGATCTCACGGGTGAAGCGTACCGCCCGGGATGCCAGGCATTGCATTGCGTGACACTCTGGCAAAACGTGCCATGTGCTCGGTACCCTTCGCCCATGAACCGTTACGAAGGACGCCGAGTCCTCATCACCGGCGGCGGCTCCGGCATCGGCCAGGCCACCGTCCACCGCATTCTCGCCGAGGGCGGCCGCGTCCACACCGTGGACGTCAACGAGGCCGGCCTCGCCACCACCGCCGACCGCGCCGCCGCCGACGGCCACGCCGACCGGCTGACCACCGCCGTCCTCGACATATCCGACGAGGCCGCCGTCAAGGCCGGGGTCGCCGCCGCCGTCGACGCCCTCACCGGCATCGACGTACTCGTCAACGCGGCGGGCATCCTGCGCTCCGCGCACACCCACCAGACCACGCTCGACTTCTGGAACAAGGTCATCGCGGTCAACCTGACCGGCACCTTCCTGGTCATCCGCGAATCCCTCCCGGCGCTCCTCGCCGGCGACCAGCCCGTCGTGGTCAACTTCAGCTCCACCTCGGCGAGCTTCGCCCACCCCTACATGTCCGCCTACGCGGCCAGCAAGGGCGGCATCCAGTCCATGACCCACGCCCTGGCCGCCGAGTACAGCAAGCAGGGCCTGCGCTTCGTCGCCGTGGCCCCCGGCTCCATCGAGAGCGGCATGACCACCGGCGAGGGCCCCGGCCTGCCGCAGGACACCGACTGGAGCCTGTTCACCAAGCTCGCCCCGGCCCTCGGCCAGGGCTTCGCCGGCCCCCAGACCGTGGCCGGCGTCGTCGCCATGCTCGGCTCCGAGGACGGCGCCTTCATCACCGGCACGGAGATCCGCATCGACGGCGGTACGCACTTCTGAGGCGTGTCGTGCGGGGCGCCACGGCCCCTCAGGCCCGGAAGCGGTCCCAGAGCCGGGGGAAGCGTTCCGCCAGCACGGACTCGTCCTCGAAGTCCAGCGCGGCGCCCTCCGGCTCGGCCGCCTGCAACGGGATCCCGAGGTCCGGGGCGACCGCGCCCGTCAGCTGCTCGTACGCCTCGTCCGCCGCGTACCCCAGCTCCTCGCCGTCCCCGTCGATCTCCTCGTCGAACTCGCCCAGCAGCTCCGCCAGGCGGTCCGGCTCGTGGACGCCGCCCTCGAACACCTCCCGGCCCTGGCCGATCAGCCAGCACCGGAAGTAGTCGAACGCGTCGTCGCTCGCCCCGTCCAGCAACACCCACGCCGCTCCCCACAGCTCCCAGGTGTACGCCCGGTTGTACCGCGACTCGAAATGTCGGGCGAAGTCCAGGACGGAGTCGGGGTCGAGCAGGGCCAGCCGCTCCACGAGCAGCTCGGCGTGTTCCTCGGGGTCGCCCTCGGCGGCCTCGCGGGTACGGTCGACGATCTCCCAGAACTCCGTCTCGTCCATCACCGCTCCAGCATCACGGCTCGCCACCGGCGCCGCCACCGCGCATACGGCCAAAGGCGGCGCGGGCACGGGAACGCCGCGAGGCGGCCCGCCCCCGAAGGGGTGGGCCGCCTCGCGGTCGGATCGGTGCGCGGGCTCAGAGGCCGTAGCGCTCCCGGGCCTCCTTGACGGAGGACGCCGGTACCTCGCCGCGGCGGGCGAGCTGGGCCAGCGCGGCCACCACGATCGACTGGGCGTCGACACCGAAGTGGCGGCGGGCGCCCTCACGGGTGTCGGACAGACCGAAGCCGTCCGTGCCCAGCGAGGTGTAGTCCTGCTCGACCCACTGGCTGATCTGGTCCGGGACCTGACGCATCCAGTCGGAGACGGCCAGGACCGGGCCCTGGGCGCCCTCCAGCGCGCGGGTGACGTACGGGGTGCGGACCTCGCCGCGCAGCAGCGCCTCGTCGCACTCCAGCGCGTCGCGGCGCAGCTCGCCCCACGAGGTGGCGGACCAGACGTCGGCGGAGACGTTCCAGTCGGCGGCGAGGAGCTTCTGCGCCTCCAGCACCCAGTGGATCGCCGTGCCCGAGGCCATGAGCTGGATCTTCGCGGCGTCGGCGGCCGGGGCCGCCTCCGCCAGGTCGGCCGCCGTGTTGAAGCGGTACAGACCCTTGACGATGCCCTCCTCGACGCCCTCGGGCATCGCGGGCTGCACCTTCGGCTCGTTGTAGACCGTCAGGTAGTAGAAGACGTCTTCCGGCGTCTCGCCGTACATGCGGCGCAGACCGTCCTTGACGATCACCGCGATCTCGTACGCGAAGGCCGGGTCGTAGTTCAGCGACGCCGGGTTCGTGGACGCGATCAGGTGCGAGTGGCCGTCCGCGTGCTGGAGGCCCTCGCCGGTCAGCGTGGTGCGACCGGCGGTGGCGCCGACGATGAAGCCCTTGCCGAGCTGGTCGGCGAGCTGCCACATCTGGTCGGCGGTGCGCTGCCAGCCGAACATCGAGTAGAAGATGTAGAACGGGATCATCGGCTCGCCGTGCGTCGCGTACGACGTGCAGGCGGCGATGAAGTCGGCCATGGCGCCGGCCTCGGTGATCCCCTCGTTGAGGATCTGGCCGTCCTTGGCTTCCTTGTAGTACATGAGCTGGTCGCGGTCGACCGGCTCGTACGTCTGGCCCAGCGGCGAGTAGATGCCGGCCGACGGGAAGAGGGACTCCATGCCGAAGGTGCGGGCCTCGTCGGGGACGATCGGCACCCAGCGCTTGCCGGTCTCCTTGTCCCGCATCAGGTCCTTGACGAGGCGGACGAAGGCCATGGTGGTGGCCATCTCCTGCTTGCCGGAACCCTTGAGGAGCGGGGCGAAGGAGCGGTCGGCCGGAGCCGGCAGGGCCACGTGGTGGACCTTGCGGGCCGGGGCGGGGCCGCCGAGCGCCGCGCGGCGCTCGTGCAGGTACCGGACCTCGGGGCTGTCCGCGCCGGGGTGGCCGTAGGGGACGACGCCGTCGGCGAAGGCGCTGTCGGGGATCGGGAGGCCAAGGAGGTCGCGCATGTCCTTGAACTCGTCGATCGTCAGCTTCTTCATCTGGTGGTTCGCGTTCTTCGACTCGAACCCGGCACCCAGCGTGTGGCCCTTGACGGTCTGCGCGAGGATGACCGTCGGCGCGCCCTTGTGGGCGAGGGCGGCCTTGTACGCGGCGTAGACCTTGCGGGGCTCGTGGCCGCCGCGCGAGGTGTGGAAGCACTCGGCGATCTTCGCGTCGGACAGGACGCCGGCCAGCTGTACGAGTTCGGCGTTGGCGCCGAAGAAGTGCTGCCGGATGTACGCCACGTCGCGGGTCGCGTAGGTCTGGAACTGCGCGTCCGGTACCTCACGGATGCGACGGACCAGGGCGCCCGTGGTGTCGAGCTGGAACAGCTCGTCCCAGGCGGAGCCCCACAGGGTCTTGATGACGTTCCAGCCGGCGCCGCGGAACTGGGCCTCCAGCTCCTGGACCACGCGGAAGTTGGCGCGGACCGGACCGTCGAGGCGCTGCAGGTTGCAGTTGATGACGAAGGTCAGGTTGTCGAGCTGCTCGCGCGAGGCCAGGGCCAGGGCGGCGGTCGACTCGGGCTCGTCCATCTCGCCGTCGCCGAGGAAGGCCCAGACGTGCGAGTTGGCGGTGTCCTTGATGTTCCGGTTCTGCAGGTAGCGGTTGAAGCGCGCCTGGTAGATCGCGGAGAGGGGGCCGAGGCCCATGGAGACCGTGGGGAACTCCCACAGCCACGGCAGGCGCCGCGGGTGCGGGTAGGAGGGCAGGCCGTTGCCGCCGGACTCCTGACGGAAGTTGTCGAGCTGCTGCTCGGAGACGCGTCCGTCGAGGAAGGCGCGGGCGTAGATGCCGGGGGAGGCGTGGCCCTGGATGTAGAGCTGGTCGCCCGATCCGTCGGCCTCCTTCCCGCGGAAGAAGTGCTGGAAGCCGGTCTCGTAGAGCCAGGCGGCGGAGGCGAAGGTGGCGATGTGGCCGCCGACGCCGTACTTGGAGCCGCGGGTCACCATGGCGGCCGCGTTCCAGCGGTTCCAGGCGGTGATCCTGGCTTCCATCGCCTCGTCACCGGGGAACTCGGGTTCCGCGGAGGTGGGGATGGTGTTGACGTAGTCCGTCTCCAGCAGCTTGGGCAGGGCGAGGCCTGCGGCCTCGGCGTGCTGGAGGGTGCGGCGGAGCAGGTACTCGGCGCGGCGCGAACCGGCGGCCTTTGCGACGGCGTCGAGGGAGGCCGCCCATTCGGCGGTCTCCTCGGTGTCGCGGTCCGGGAGCTGGTCGAGCTCGCTCGGAAGCTTTCCTACGGGGTCGGACATCGGTGTGCGCCGCCTTCCGGACAAAGGAGAGGAGGTGGTGAAGAAAACCCTGACGGGCAGGACAGGGTCGATGGGCCCGGGTGGGGTCCGCGTCGACTGTAAAGCGCTGATCGATGATCGATCAAATAAAAGTGACGAATAAATGTCGCTGTGACGAAAGTCGGCACCGGGTGCCATGAACGCAGGCACGCCGTGCCGGTGGATTCAGTACAGGGCCTGGCACCGGAGGGTCCCTTGAGGAATCCTCAAAACCCCAGGTCAAATGGGGTTTCGCAGGGTAAGGGAAAGGCCGGCGGCAAGCCCGCCGGCGAAAGGATCAAGCGCGCGGGGCGCAACCCAGGACATGCCGCTTCACCAGCAGCCCGATGTCCGGATCCTGGGCACGGAAGGCGGCCACGAGGGCCTCGTGCTCCTCGGCGTAGGACTTCTGGACGGTACCCAGCCAGCGGATGGACAGGGCCGTGAACACCTCGATGCCCAGGCTCTCCCAGGTGTGCAGCAGGACGCTGTTCCCGGCCGCCCGGACCATCTCCCGGTGGAAGCCCACGGTGTGCCGCACCTGCGCCGTGCCGTCCTCGGTGCGGTCGGCCTCCCACAGGGCCGCCACGTGCGGTTCCAGGGCCGAGCAGTCGGCCGCCAGCCGGGGAGCCGCGAGCTCCGCCGCGATCTGCTCCAGGCCGGCCCGGACCGGGTAGATCTCCTCCAGGTCGGCCGCCGAGAGGTTCCGTACGCGGACCCCCTTGTTCGGGGCCGACTCGATCAGTCGCAGCGTCTCCAGCTCGCGCAGGGCCTCCCGCACGGGCGTCTGGCTGACCTCCAGCTCCACCGCGATCCGCCGCTCGACGATCCGCTCCCCGGGCTTCCAACGGCCGCTGACGATCCCCTCCACGATGTGCTCGCGGATCTGCTCGCGCAGCGAGTGCACGACGGGTGGGGTGATCATCGGCGCTTCAACTCCTGGGTGGGGGCACGCGGGGCCTGATGCGTAGACAATACGGCCGTCGTGGCCTGCTGCGATGCGTTCCCGGTCGGGGACTGAGGGTGAGGCTCGTTACAACGACGGCGCCCCCGCCCGGACGAATCCGGGCGGGGGCGCCGCGATCGACGGCACGGGCCGTGCGCGGGGACCCTTACAGGCCGAGCTCGACCTCGAACTCGCCGGCCTCCAGGATGGCCTTGACGGCCGTGAGGTACCGGGCCGCGTCCGCGCCGTCCACCAGGCGGTGGTCGTAGGACAGGGTCAGGTACGTCATGTCGCGGATGCCGATGTTGGTGCCCTCGGCGGTCTCGATGACCACCGGACGCTTGACCGTGGCACCGATGCCCAGGATGGCGACCTGGTTCGGGGGCACGATCACCGTGTCGAACAGCGCGCCGCGCGAGCCGGTGTTGCTGATGGTGAAGGTCGCGCCCGACAGCTCGTCCGGCGTGATCTTGTTGCCGCGGACCTTGCCGGCCAGGTCGGCCGTGGCCTTGGAGATGCCCGCCAGGTTGAGGTCACCGGCACCCTTGATGACCGGGGTCATCAGGCCCTTCTCGGAGTCCACGGCGATGCCGATGTTCTCCGAGTCGAAGTAGGTGATGGTGCCCTCGTCGTCGTTGATCCGGGCGTTGACGACCGCGTGGGCCTTCAGCGCCTGGGCGGCGGCCTTGACGAAGAACGGCATCGGGGACAGCTTGACGCCCTCGCGGGCGAGGAAGCCGGCCTTGGCCTTCTCGCGCAGCTTCATGATCTTGGTGATGTCCACCTCGACCACGGAGCTGAGCTGCGCCTGCGAGTGCAGGGCCTTCATCATGTTGTCGCCGATGACCTTGCGCATGCGGGTCATCTTGACGGTCTGACCGCGCAGCTCGGACACCGCGGCGGCCGGAGCCTTCGCGGCCGGGGCGGCGGCGGCCGGAGCCGGGGCGGCCGCGGCGGCCTTGGCGGCCTCGGCGGCGGCCAGGACGTCCTGCTTGCGGATGCGGCCACCGACACCGGTGCCCGTGACCGAGGACAGGTTGACGCCGGACTCCGAGGCGAGCTTGCGCACCAGCGGGGTCACGTACGCACCCTCGTCACCGGAGGCGACCGGAGCGGCGGGGGCGACGGGCGCCGGAGCCGCGACCGGGGCCGGAGCGGCCACCGGGGCCGGGGCGGCCGGAGCGGCCACCGGGGCCGGCGCCGGAGCGGCGGCGGCGGGCGCGGCCACGACCGGAGCCGGGGCGGCGACCGGAGCGGCCGGAGCCGGAGCGGCCGCGGGGGCCGGAGCGGCGGCGGCCGGGGCGGCGGCGGGAGCCGCGCCCGCGACACCGATGACGGCCAGACGGGCGCCGACCTCGGCGGTCTCGTCCTCGCCGACCAGGATCTCGAGCAGGGTGCCACCGACCGGCGCGGGGATCTCGGTGTCGACCTTGTCGGTGGACACCTCCAGCAGCGGCTCGTCGGCCTCGACGGTCTCGCCGACCGACTTCAGCCAGCGGGTGACGGTGCCCTCGGTGACGGACTCGCCCAGCGCGGGCAGCACGACATCCGTGCCGGACGCGGCGGGAGCGGCGGCGGCGGGGGCCTCGGCGGCCGGAGCCGGCGCGGCCGGGGCCTCGGCGGCGGGCGCCGGGGCGGCCGGGGTCTCGGCGACCACGGTCTCGGCCTCCGGGGCGGCGGCCGGGGCCGGGGCGCCGGAGCCGTCGTCGATGACGGCCAGCTCGGCGCCGACCTCGACGGTCTCGTCCTCGGCGACCTTGATGGAGGCCAGGATGCCGGAGACGGGGGAGGGGATCTCGGTGTCGACCTTGTCGGTCGAGACCTCGAGCAGCGGCTCGTCGGCCTCGACGCGCTCGCCCTCGGCCTTCAGCCAACGGGTGACAGTGCCCTCAGTGACGCTCTCGCCGAGCGCCGGAAGGGTTACGGAAACCGACATGGTTTCTGTTGCTCCTTACGAAAGTGCGGAAGTGGTCGTCGCGCCCGTGACGAATCAGTCGTGGGAGTGCAGCGGCTTGCCGGCCAGGGCCAGGTGGGCCTCGCCGAGCGCCTCGTTCTGGGTCGGGTGCGCGTGGATGAGCTGCGCGACCTCGGCGGGCAGGGCTTCCCAGTTGTAGATCAGCTGGGCTTCGCCGACCTGCTCGCCCATGCGGTCACCGACCATGTGGACGCCGACCACGGCACCGTCCTTGACCTGGACGAGCTTGATCTCGCCCGCGGTCTTGAGGATCTTGCTCTTGCCGTTGCCCGCCAGGTTGTACTTGAGGGCGACGACCTTGTCCGCGCCGTAGATCTCCTTGGCCTTGGCCTCGGTGATGCCGACGGAGGCGACCTCGGGGTGGCAGTACGTGACGCGCGGGACACCGTCGTAGTCGATCGGGACGGCCTTCAGGCCGGCCAGACGCTCCGCGACCAGGATGCCCTCGGCGAAGCCGACGTGCGCCAGCTGGAGGGTCGGGACGAGGTCACCGACGGCCGAGATGGTCGGCACGTTGGTCTGCATGTACTCGTCGACCAGGACGTAGCCGCGGTCCATCGCGACGCCCTGCTCCTCGTAGCCCAGGCCCTGCGAGACCGGGCCGCGGCCGACCGCGACCAGCAGCACCTCGGCCTCGAAGGTCTTGCCGTCGGCGAGGGTGACGCGTACGCCGTTCTCGGTGTACTCGGCCTTGTCGAAGAAGGTGCCGAGGTTGAACTTGATGCCGCGCTTGCGGAACGCGCGCTCCAGCAGCTTCGAGCTGTTCTCGTCCTCGACCGGCACGAGGTGCTTGAGGCCCTCGATGACGGTGATGTCGGAGCCGAAGGACTTCCACGCCGAGGCGAACTCGACGCCGATGACGCCGCCGCCCAGGACGATCGCCGACTCGGGGACGCGGTCCAGGACCAGCGCGTGGTCCGAGGAGATGATGCGGTTGCCGTCGATCTGCAGGCCCGGCAGCGACTTCGGCACGGAGCCGGTCGCCAGCAGGACGTGGCGGCCCTGGACGCGCTGACCGTTGACGTCGACGGACGTCGGGGAGGACAGGCGGCCCTCACCCTCGATGTACGTCACCTTGCGGGAGGCGACCAGGCCCTGGAGGCCCTTGTACAGGCCCGAGATGACCTCGTCCTTGTACTTGTGCACGCCCGCGATGTCGATGCCCTCGAAGGAGGCCTTGACACCGAACTGGGCGGCCTCGCGCGCCTGGTCGGCGACCTCACCGGCGTGCAGCAGAGCCTTCGTGGGGATGCAGCCGTTGTGCAGGCAGGTGCCACCGAGCTTGTTCTTCTCGATCAGCGCAACGTCGAGACCCAGCTGGGATGCGCGGAGAGCCGCGGCGTAACCGCCACTGCCACCGCCGAGGATCACTAGGTCGAAAACGGTGCTGGCGTCGTTCGCCACGTCACGTCCTCCATGCATGTGCGCCGGGCACCGGTCCTCTGTGACCGGGCGGCGGCTGGTAATCGGCCGCTTGTTTCTTCGGCCCTGTGGTGGGGGCCCTGTCCTGCCGAGAACCCATCTTCGCATTTGTCGGGGGAACGCGGGACGCCGGGCCCCGGGTGTGGACGGTCGTTCCGTCCGAAGTGAGGGTTACCGCTGCGTAGAAACCTACTGATCCTCAAGGTTTCTTCCAGAGCGAACGCGCCCCGGGACCACGAACGGGTCCCGGGGCGCGTTCCGCACGTCACACCGGTCGTCTCACGGACCGGTACGTCAGCCCAGGTCGCCCGTGGCGGTGCGCTCGGCGAGCCGCACCAGGGTGCGCACGGCCGAGCCGGTGCCGCCCTTGGGGGTGTACCCGTACGGGGCGCCCTCGTGGAAGGCCGGACCCGCGATGTCCAGGTGGGCCCAGGTGATGCCCTCGCCGACGAACTCGCGCAGGAAGAGGCCGGCCACCAGACCGCCGCCCATGCGGACACCCATGTTGGCGATGTCGGCGGTGGGGGAGTCCATGGACTTGCGCAGGTCCTCGGGGAGCGGCATCGGCCAGGAGGACTCGCCGACCTCCTCCGCGATCTCGTGGATCGAGGTGCGGAAGGCGTCGTCGTTCGCCATGATCCCGAAGGTGCGGTCGCCCAGGGCCAGCACCATCGCGCCGGTCAGGGTCGCCACGTCCACGATCGCGTCCGGGTTGTCCTCGGAGGCCTTGGTCAGCGCGTCGCCCAGGACCAGACGGCCCTCGGCGTCGGTGTTCAGGACCTCGACGGTCTTGCCGCTGTACATGCGCAGCACGTCGCCGGGCTTGGTGGCGGAGCCGGAGGGCATGTTCTCGGCGAGCGCGAGCCAGCCGGTGACGTTGACCCGCAGGCCCAGCTTCGCGGCCGCGACGACGGCGGCGAAGACGGCGGCGGCGCCGGCCATGTCGCACTTCATCGTCTCGTTGTGGCCGGCCGGCTTGAGGGAGATGCCGCCCGAGTCGTAGGTGATGCCCTTGCCGACGAAGGCCAGGCTCTTCTCCGCCTTGGCGTGCGTGTAGGTGAGCTTCACCAGGCGCGGCGGGTTCTCGGAGCCCTTGCCGACGCCCATGATGCCGCCGTAGCCGCCCTTGACGAGGGCCTTCTCGTCGAGGATCTGGACCTTGATGCCGTTCTCCTTCGCGGTCGCGGACGCGACGGCGGCGAAGGCCTCGGGGGTGAGGTCGTTCGGCGGGGTGTTGATCAGGTCACGGGCGATGTTGACCTCGGTCGCGACGATCGTGGCGCGCTCGGCCGCGGCCTTGTGCTCCTTGTCGCGCGGCTTGGCGCCGAGCAGGGCCACCTCGGCCAGGGGCTGCTTCGGGCCGGAGTTCTTGCCGTTGCCGGCCTTCTTCTCGCCGCCCTGGTAGGCGGTGAAGGCGTACGCGCCCAGCAGCGCGCCCTCGGCGACGGCGGTGACGGCGGAGGCGTCGTCCAGGGGGAGCGCGAAGGCGGCCTTCTTCGTACCGTGCAGGGCGCGGGAGGCGGAGCCGGCGGCGCGGCGCAGCACCTCCTCGTCGAAGGACTCGTCCGCCTCGGGCGCGGAGCCCAGCCCGACCGCCAGCACGACGGGGACCTTGAGACCGGCCGGTGCGGGCAGCTTCGTGATCTCGCCTTCGGCGCCGGAGGCACCGAGGGCGTCGAGCACGGCGGAGAGCTTTCCGTCGAACGCCTTGTCCACGGCCTCGGCGCCGGCGGCCACGAGGAGGCCCTTCGGGCCCTTGGCCACGCCGACCACGAGGGCGTCGGCGCGCAGCGTCGCTGCGCCGGCGGTGCTGAGAGTCAGAGCAGTCACGGTGGTGAGGTCTCGCTTCCGTTTGTGTATGGGGAGCTGGTGGTGGTACCGGGATCGCCGGCCGCTTCCGCAGCGATCGTATTCCGGCGCGGCGGCCGCCGGAAACGAGCCTACGCGCACGTACTCGCCCGTACGTCACTCGAAGGTTTGGCAACTTGTTCGATCAACGCGCCGCGAGGTTCACCCATCTGTGGACTCTGCTCCAGGTTTGCCTCTTAGACCTGACGGGGTCCGAGAGGATCGAGCCACTCTCGCAAGGGGACGCGGGGTTCCTTTGCATGATTTCCACAGAGCCTCACCCGTTCGGCCCTCCGCCTGTGGCCGGCACCGGGGAGGCCTGCGGGGGGAAGGCCGAAATGGTCAACAAGAACCGGATGAACAGGGTCGCCGCCGCCATGGCCGCGGCAGCTCTGATGTCCGTGGCAGTACCCGCCGCGACCGCGCACGCCGCGGCCGTGACACCGCGCGTCGACCTGAAGGTGCTGGTCGTCGACGACGGTGGCAGCTCCGTCGAGGCGATCACCGCCGAGCTGCGCGACACCGGAGTGCCGTTCACCCGCGTCGACCTGGGCAGCCCCACGCGCCCGGTCATCAACGCGGCGTTCCTCAGCGACACCGTGGACGGTCGGCCCCGGGCCAAGTACCAGGGCGTGGTCCTGCCCAACGAGAACCCGTTCGGCGCGGGCTCCGCCGAGATGACCGCGCTGAGCGCGTACGAGACGACGTACGGGATCCGCCAGGTCGACGCCTACACCTGGGCCCACCCGGGAGTGGGTCTGGAGTACACGGACAACGGAGGCTTCAGCGGCACCCTGGACGGCACGCCGGCCACGGTCACCGCGGCCGGCAAGGCGGGCCCCTTCGCCTACCTCGGAGGTCAGGTCACCTTCGAGGACAACTCCCCGCTGGTGCCCGAGAGCTACGGCTTCATGGGCAAGCCGCGCGCCGGCTACACCAGCTACCTCGACGCCCCCGTCGGCTCCGGGCGGGCCTCGCTCGTCGGCGAGTACACCCACGACGGGCGCAGCGAGCTGGTCGTCACCTTCGGCTACAACCAGCACCAGCAGCAGTTCCGGCTGCTCGCCCGGGGCATCGTCGAGTGGCTCACGCAGGGCGTCCACCTGGGCCAGAGCCGCAACTACTTCGCCGTCCACGTCGACGACGTCTTCGCCCCGGACGCCCGCTGGAACAAGGAGCTCGACTGCACGCCCGGCGACTACGCCTGCGCGGGCGGCGAGGGCAAGGAGAGCACCATCCGGATGACGGCCGCCGACGCGCAGTACGCGGCGCAGTGGCAGACGTCGAAGAACTTCAAGCTCGACCTGCTCTTCAACGCGGGCGCCGGCGAGGAGTGGAAGGCCGAGAACGGCGGGGTCGACGCCCTGACGGACCGGCTGGTGGCCGACCGGGCCAAGTACCGGTGGATGAACCACACCTACACGCACCCGTTCCTCGGCTGCGTGCAGGACACCACCACCGTGCCGTGGACCTGCACCAAGAACGCCCAGGGCGCGATCAACTGGATGAGCCGGGCCGAGATCTCCGCGCAGATCCGCGACAACAACAACTGGGCCGCGTCCAAGGGCATCGTCACCGACCGCACCGAGCTGGTGACCGGCGAGCACTCGGGGCTCAAGACCGCCCCGCAGCAGCCCCAGGACAACCCCAACCTCGCGGGCGCCCTCGCCGACAACGGCGTCAAGTGGGTCGGCAGCGACAACTCCCGCGAACCCGCCCAGCGGGCCGTCGGCGCCGCCCTGACCGTCCCCCGCCACCCGATGAACGTGTACTACAACACGGGCACCAACGCGGAGATGGCCGACGAGTACAACTGGATCTACACCAGCCGGGCCGACGGCGGCAGCGGCATCTGCGAGGACAACCCGGCGACCTCGACCTGCCTGCCGGCCCCGCTCGACGTCAACACGGGCTACCTGAGCACCATCGTGCCCGCCGAGGCCCGCACCGCGCTGCGCCACGTCCTCGCCAACGACCCGCGCCCGCACTACGTGCACCAGTCCAACCTCGCCGAGGACCGCACCCTCTACCCCGTGCTCAACCAGGTCCTCGACACCTACCGGTCCCTGTACGCGGCCTCCGCGCCGATCGTCAACCAGAGCATGAAGGACACCGGTCTCGAACTGACCCGCCGCACCGCCTGGGACAAGGCGCTCGCCGCGGGCCAGGTCACCGCCTACAAGATCGGCAAGGACGTCACCGTCAAGGCGCCCGCCGGGGTCCTCGCCCCGATCACCGCGCCCAACGGGACGAAGAAGCAGCTGCTGCTCGGCACCACCGACTTCGGCGCCGCCTACGCCGGGAACCTCTCCGGCTGGACCGGCCCCGCGCTGCTCCAGAGCGCGGTGACGCTCCGCCTGCCCAGCTGATCCACCTCCGCACCACCACACATCGCACGGGCGAGTGAGCCGAAGGGGGTGCGGCGGGCAGACCGTCGCGCCCCCGGAGGCGAACCGAGCCCGACACAGAGCAGAGAGTCCTGGGGGGACACACCGAAATGAGCCATGGGCGTCACGTCACCATGCTCACCGAAGGAACCTATCCGCACGTCCACGGAGGCGTCAGCACCTGGTGCGACCAACTGGTCCGCGGCATGCCGGAAGTCGACTTCAACGTCATAGCCCTGACCGGCTCCGGTCGCGAGCCGGTCACCTGGGAACTGCCGCGCAACGTCTACCGGCACACCGCCGTGCCGCTCTGGGGCCCGCCCCCGTCCCGGACCCGCCGGCTCGCCCTGCGGGGCAAGGCCCGCCGCCTGTTCCACGAGACGTACGAAGCCTTCCTGCTCTCCCTCGTCGACCCGGACCGGGGCACCTTCTCCGACGCCCTCGGCGAGTTCACCCGCCTCGCCCGCGCCGGCCGCCTCGCCCCGGCCCTGCGCTCCGAGTCGGTGCTGCGCCTGCTGATGGAGGTGTGGACCCGCCCCGGGCTGCCCACCGCCGAGGCGAAGCCCACCATCCACGACGCGCTCACCGCCACCGACCTGCTGGAACACGCCCTGCGCCCGCTGTCCGTGCGCATCCCGCCCGACAGCGTCGCGCACGCCGTCAGCAGCGGCCTCGCCACGCTCCCGGCCCTCGCCGCCAAACGCCTCGACGGGGTACCGTTCCTGCTCACCGAGCACGGCATCTACCTGCGCGAGCGCTACCTCGGCTACCGCACCGCGGCCCAACGCTGGCCCGTCAAGGCCCTGATGCTCGGCTTCTACCGCGAGCTGAACACCGAGGGCTACCGCCAGGCCGACCTGATCACCCCCGTCAACCAGTACAACCGCCGCTGGGAGGAACGCGGGGGCGCCGACTCCGAACGCATCCGCACCGTCTACAACGGCGTCGACCCGCACGCCTTCCCCGAGGCCGGCCCCGAACCCGAGGTGCCCACCCTCAGCTGGTGCGGTCGCATCGACCCCATCAAGGACCTCGAAACCCTCATCCGCGCCTACGCCTTCATGCGCGCCGAGCTGCCCGCCCTGCGCCTGCGCCTCTTCGGCCCGGTCCCGGCCGGCTGCGAGGACTACCGGATCCGCCTGGAGAAGCTCGCCGCCGAACTGGGCGTCACCGACGGCATCACCTACGAGGGCCGCGTCGAACAGGTCGCGCGGGCCTACGCGGCCGGCAGCGTCGTCATGCTCTCCTCCATCAGCGAGGGCTTCCCCTTCAGCATCATCGAGGCCATGTCCTGCGGCCGCACCACCGTCTCCACCGACGTCGGCGGGGTCCGCGAGGCCGTCGGGGACACCGGGCTCGTCGTACCGCCCCGCGAGCCCGAGACCATGGCCCGCGCCACCCTCGCCCTGCTCCGCGACGACGAACGCCGCGCCGAGCTGGGCCGGATGTCCCGCAGGAGGGTGGTGGAGAAGTTCACCCTCCACCAGTCCGTCGACGGCTTCCGGCACATCTACCGCGAACTCGCCGGCCAGCCCGTCCTGCCCGTCCACGCGGGCGACGACTGGACGCAGCGCCTCGCCGACCCCTGGTACCGGGAACTCGCGGCCGACGGGAGCCTGTGGTGAGCGGATCCCTCTGGCTCAAGCCCCCCGGCCCCGAGGGCGGCTGGGTCCGCCTCGGCCACCGCGCGTCCCACGGCGCCGGCGGCGCGGCCGACCTCCGTACCGACACCCTCACGGCGCCGCTCCGGCCGCGGCCCGCGGGCACGGCCGCCGACCCGATGGACGAACTCGCCGAACGCCTCGACGCGTTCGTCTCCGCCGCCGTCCACCCCGACGAGATCGCCGCCGTCCTGGAATCCGACGGGATGAACGACGAGTACATCCGGCTCACCTACGGCCGCCGGGACTCCTTCGCCCTCGCCGAGGAGCTCTACGCCCGCGTGCCCCGCTCCTTCCCGGAGCCCGACCGCGTCCCCGACCCCTGGAGGGTCTCCCTCACCGCCTGCCTGCTGCGCGGGGTGATCTTCGCCCTGCCGGGGCTCGCCTACGTCCTCGGCGCCCCCCTCCTCGAAGGGCCCCCGGACCGGCTCGGGCTCCCCGCCGGAACCCTCACCCTGCTCGCCGGCGCGCTCATCGGCTGGGTGTGGGACCAGACCCTGTCCCACCGCGCCTACTCCTGGCTCGGCCTCGGCGACCGGGCCGCCGCCGGCCGCACCCTGCTCGTCGGCGCCCCCGTCGGGGCCCTGCTCGGGACCGCCGCCGCGTGCGCGGTGCCGGGCGGGCCGCCGTTCTCGTACGCCTTCGCCGCGGGCCAGGCCCTGTACGTCGGCGCGGCGACCGTCCTGCTCGTCCTGGGCCGGGAACGGGTGCTGCTCGCCGCGCTCGGCCCGATGGCCGCCGGGGCGCTGCTCGCGCTCGTCGCGGACCCGCCCGTGCCGGTACGGATCGGGCTCCTGCTGGTGTCCCTGCTGGCCGCCTGCGTCCTGGCCGTACGGGAACTTCCCCTCGCCCGGGGGCTGCGGGCCGCCCGGCGCCGGCTGCGCGAGCGGCTCCGGCGCCGCCCCGGCGAGGGCGGGCCGGTGCGCTGGCGGATGCTGCGCGGCGCCGAGGAGGACCGCGCCCGCCGCGGCCCCCGCATCGGCGACTCGGTGCCCTACGGGGTCTTCGGCCTGGGCACCGGCCTGCTCGTGCTGTACGCCGCCCTCGGGGAGGTTCTCGCCGGAGGCCCCGCCGAGGCGGTCGCGGCACCCTCCGCCGTGGCCCTCACCCTCAGCATGGGCCCCGCCGAATGGCTGCTCCACCGCTTCCGCAGCGGCAGCCTCGCGGGGCTGCGCGGAGCCCGGTCGCCGCGGGCCTTTCGGCGGCGGATGCTCGTCACCCTGGCCCGCTGCCTCGCGCTCTACCTGGCGGTGCTGCTGGTCCTCGGCGTCACCGGGACCCTGCTGTGGCCCGACGCCCCCGGGCTGACGGGCCCGCGCGTGGCCACCCTGCTGCTGCTCGGCGCCGTCATGTGGACCGGGCTGCTCCTCCAGTCCTTCGGCGCGGTCCGCCCGGCGGCCGTGGTCTGCGCCTCGGCGGCCGTCGTCCAGAGCCTGGCCCTGCTGGTCGGCTTCGGCCGGCCGGGCGCGGTCCAGGTGACGGTGGCGGCCGGCGCGGCCTGCGCCCTGGCCGTGCTCGTCTGCCTGCTCCTGGGCCGCGCCACCGCACACCGCTGACCGCCACCGCGCCAGACCCCCGTTCCCGTGAGGAGAAGGACCCCGTGCTCCTGGTACCGCTCTACGAGCATCCCGCCGACCGTCCCGAGGAGTGGGAGCGGCTCATCGAGCGCGCGGGCACCGGCCTCGTGCACTCGGTGGTCCTCAACCCCGACAGCGGGCCGGGCGAGGCCCCCGACGAACGGTTCGCGGCCGTCGCCGCCCGGCTGGCGGACGCCGGCGTGCCCGTCCTCGGCTACGTCGACACCGACTACGGGCGGCGCCCGCACGCGGCCGTGGTCCAGGACCTGGTGCGCCACCGCGACTGGTACGCCACCGACGGCGCCTTCCTCGACCAGGCCGCCGCCGATCCGGAACTGCTGCCGCACTACGGGCGCCTCGCCGTCGCCGCCCGGGCGGCGGGGGCCCGTACGCTCGTCCTGAACCACGGCGTGCACCCGCACCCCGGGTACGTACCGCTCGCCGACCTCCTCGTCACCTTCGAGGGCCCCTGGGACGCCTACCGGGAGGCGGCCGCCGCGCCGCCCGCCTGGACCGCCGACCACCCCGCCGGGACGTTCTGCCACCTCGTGTACGCCGTGCCGCCGGGGGCACCCGCCGCCGAACTCGCCGCCGAGCGGCGGGCGGGGGTGCACTGCGCGGTGCCCGGCACCGGCGCGCATCCCTGGGGGACCCTCCCGTACGCCCTGGAGACGTCCCGATGAAGCGTTTCACCGCCGTCCTGGTCGCGGCGCTGCTGTTACTGACCGCCGCCTGCGGCGCCGAGCCGGACGAGGACGAGGGCCCCGGCCCCCGGCCCGACCCGGCGCCCGGCGAGCGCTGGCAGCCCCGACCCGGCACCGCCTGGCAGTGGCAGCTCACCGGCCGGCTGGACCCCTCCGTGGACGTGCCCGTCTACGACGTGGACGGCTTCAACACCACCAAGGAGGAGGTCGCCCGGCTCAGGAAGGACGGCCGCCGGACCATCTGCTACATCTCCGCCGGAGCCTGGGAGGACTTCCGCTCCGACGCCGACCGGTTCCCGAAGGCGCTGCTCGGCGAGGGCAACGGCTGGAAGGGCGAGCGCTGGCTCGACATCCGGGGCATCGCCGAGCTGGAGCCGATCATGGCCGAACGGTTCGACATGTGCCGGGACAAGGGCTTCGACGCGGTGGAACCGGACAACATGGACGCCTACCTCAACTCGTCCGGCTTCCCCGTCACCGCCGACGACCAGCTCCGGTTCAACCGGATGATCGCCCGCCTCGCCCACGACCGGGGGATGGCCGTCGGACTCAAGAACGACCTGGACCAGATCCCGCAGCTCGTCGGCGACTTCGACTTCGCCGTCAACGAGCAGTGCGCCCAGTACGACGAATGCGACCGGTTGACCCCCTTCATCGAGGCCGGCAAGGCCGTCTTCCACGTGGAGTACGAACTGCCGACGTCCCGCTTCTGCGCCCGCTCGCGCGAGCTGAGGCTCAGCTCCCTGGAGAAGAAGCTGGAGCTGGGCCCCTGGCGCAAGGCCTGCTGAGGGGCCGCCGCGGACCCGCGGCCGGCGCCGCTACAGGGGGAGGATCGCGTGCACCCTGAATCCGCCCCCGTAGCGGGGCCCGGCGAAGCAGGAGCCGCCGAGCGCGCCCGTGCGCTCGCGCATCCCCAGCAGCCCGTGGCCGCCGCCCGGATCCGAGGCCCCCGGCGAGGAGTCGGCGGAGGTGCCCCCGTCGTCCAGGACGGTCACCTCCACGCAGGAACCCACCCGCACCACGCTGACCTCGGCCCGCGCGCCCGGACCGGCGTGCTTGCTCACGTTCGTCAGCGCCTCCTGGATCACCCGGTACGCCGCCAGGTCCACGGCCGCCGGCAGCGGCTCGGCCGTCCGCTCCGGCCCGAGCTGTACGACCGCCTCCACCGGCAGCCCCGAGTGCCGGAAGGTGTCGAGCAGCCCGTCGAGGACGTCCAGTCCCGGCGCGGGTTCGGTGGGGGCCTCCGGGTCGCCGGACTGGCGCAGCAGGCCCACCGTCGCCCGCAGTTCGTTCAGCGCGGACCGGCTGGCGTCCCGTACGTGGGCCAGGGCCTCCTTGGCCTGGTCGGGCCGCTTGTCCATGACGTGTGCGGCCACCCCCGCCTGCACGTTGACCAGGGCGATGTGGTGGGCCACCACGTCGTGCAGGTCCCGGGCGATGCGCAGCCGTTCCTCCGCGACGCGCCGTCGGGCCTCCTCCTCGCGGGTCCGTTCGGCGCGTTCGGCCCGTTCCCGTATGGCGTCGACGAAGGCCCGGCGGCTGCGCACCGCGTCGCCGGCGGCGGCGGCCATGCCGGTCCAGGCGAAGATCCCGATGTTCTCCTGCGCGTACCAGGGCAGCGGCCCGGCGAGCATGGCCACCCCGGTCAGCCCGGTCAT
Organism: Streptomyces sp. NPDC103540; assembly: GCF_055584445.1. Classification (NCBI taxonomy): domain Bacteria; kingdom Bacillati; phylum Actinomycetota; class Actinomycetes; order Kitasatosporales; family Streptomycetaceae; genus Streptomyces; species Streptomyces sp. NPDC103540. The sequence goes on along the minus strand of NZ_JBVJMA010000001.1, from coordinate 338,111 downwards.
CGTGAGCAGGCCGACGCGCCAGGTGGTGGGTCGGTCGGTCCGCGCGGCCACCGTGTACAGGGCGATCACCGTGCACATCGCGACGGGCGCCCGCGGTTCGCCGGTGGTCAGTTCCAGCAGGGACAGCGCGCAGGTGACGGCGAGGACGGCCCGCGGCCGGCGGCGTCGCAGGACGAGCGCGGCGGCGCCGAGGAGCATCAGCAGCAGCGAGAAGGGGTCGGGGGTGCGGCTCCCGAAGGTGGGCCCGTGCGGTCCGTGCGGATCGGCGAAGGACCCGACGACCATGGAGACGAGCGCCCCGAGGGCCAGCACGGCGTCGGTGGCGAGCGGGTGGGCCCGCATCCACTGCCGGGTGGGGGCGAAGGGCCCGAGGTCAGTCGTCACCCCGATACGGTACGGGCTCGCCGCGGCCGCCCGTGCGGGCCGGGCGGGCGGCCTCCCACTTCGCCTGCGCGACGCACAGCAGCAGGACGGCGGCGATCGCCGCGAGGTGTTCCTTGCCGGCCAGGTTGTCCTTGACCATGATCTCGCCGATCATCGCCAGCACCACCAGGGCCCCGGTGAGGTAGGCCCGGTACCGCCAGCACACGTAGACGGCCAGGCCCACCACGGCCGCCGACGGCCCGGTGTCGTTGACGATCCGGTCGGAGTCCGGCAGGCCGAAGGGGTGGTCGGGGCCCAGGGCGAGACCGATGCGGGCATAGGTGGTGCCGGCGAGGGTGGCGAGGTAGCCGATGACCAGCGTCCGCCACCAGCCGATGCAGATCTCGGCGATGCCGAAGACCAGCAGGATCTGCGCGAGGGCCCCCCACACGGGCAGGTCCAGGGCGGGGACGAAGAGGGACAGCGGGGTGCGCAGCAGCGCCAGCCACAGGGGGTCGACGGCCTTGACGGAGCCGAGGTCCTGGACGGGCTGGAAGCCCCAGGACGTGTTCTGCACGAGCTGGAAGACGGACGTCAGGGCCACGGCGCCGAGGGTCATCGGCACCGCCCGCCACCGGTCACGGACGAGGGAGTCCCTCAGGGTCCGCAGCAGGGGGCCCCACTCGCGGCGGGCGAACCGCCGCAGTGGGGCCGACGTCCTTGCCGTCAACGAATCGTCTCCAGATGTCTGCGGTGCAGCCACTTCGGCAGGCCGGGTGCCTCCAGGAAGCCCTCGGCCCGGCCCGCCGCGACACCGATCCGCAACAGGTCGGAACTCTTCTCGAAGAGCATGAACCGCGGTTCCCAGATCGGCCGGTATTTGGCGTTGGCCCGGTAGAGGGACTCGATCTGCCACCAGCGGGAGAAGAAGCTCAGCAGCGACCGCCACAGGCGCAGCACCGGGCCGGCGCCGAGCTTGGACCCCCGCTCGAAGACGGAACGGAACATCGCGAAGTTCAGCGAGACCTGTGTGACGCCGATCTCCTTTGAACGCTCCAGGAGTTCGATGACCATGAACTCCATCAGGCCGTTCTCCGAGTCGCGGTCACGGCGCATCAGGTCCAGCGACAGGCCCTTGGGACCCCAGGGCACGAACGACAGCACGGCGCGCAGGTCGCCGTTGCCGTCGGTGCACTCCAACATCACGCACTGGCCGTCGGCCGGATCACCCAGTCGGCCCAGGGCCATGGAGAAGCCGCGCTCGGTCGCGCCGTCGCGCCAGTCGTCGGCCCGGCGCAGCAGGACGTCCATCTCCTCGGCCGGGATGTCCGCGTGGCGGCGGATGCGGACCGTGTACCCGGCCCGCTTGACGCGGTTGTAGGCCTGGCGGACGGTGCGCATGGCGCGGCCCTCCAGCGTGAACTCGTCGGTCTCCACGATGGCCTCGTCGCCCAGTTCCAGCGCGTCCAGGCCGTGGCGCGCGTAGATCTGCCCGGCCTCCTCGCTCGCGCCCATCACCGCGGGCACCCAGCCGTGTTCGCGGGCCTCGGCCAGCCAGGGCTCGATGGCGCCCGGCCAGGCCTCGGGGTCGCCGATCGGGTCGCCGGAGGCCAGGGACACCCCGCCGACGACGCGGTAGGTGACGGCGGCCTTGCCGGTCGGGGACCAGATGACGGACTTCTCGCGGCGCAGCGCGAAGTAGCCGAGGGAGTCGCGGTCGCCCTGCCGGGCGAGCAGCGCCCGCAGCCGCTCCTCGTCCTCGGGGGTGAGGGGGTCGACGGCGCGGCGCGAGCGGAACGCGGCGAACAGCACGGCGAGCAGCAGCAGCATCGACATGACGTTGATGAACACGTCCACCCAGGCGGGCGTGCTGATCGCGTTGTACGCCTTGTCGTCGGGCGCCAGGGTGATCAGCCGCATCACGCCGTACCGCCAGCGGGCCAGGAAGGTGGCGTCCGCCCGGTCGGCGTCGGTGTTGGTCGCGCCGACCAGCAGCGCGGCCACCAGGGAGGTGACGAGCAGGCCGACGGCGGCGACGGCCGTGGCCAGCTTGGGGTTGGAGCGGTCGCCCTTGGCGTAGAACTCGTGGCGGCCCAGCAACAGGGCGCCGACGAAGGCCGCGGTCAGGGCCAGGGAGACCCAGTTCTGGGCGTGGTCGCGGAACTCCGGGTAGCAGACGTTCAGCTCGCCGCCGACGCAGGGCGCGAAGGCGGCCACCGCGAACGCCAGCAGCAGCAGGCCGCTGACCACCAGGTTGAGGATCCAGGCGGCGCGCTTGCGGCGGCCCATCGTGACGGCCAGCAGCAGCGAGAACAGGCCCGAGGCGAAACCGGCCGTCAGCAGGTACGGGGTGTAGAAGTCCGCGGTGTTGTGCCGGCGCAGGTCCTGTCCCAGGGACAGCCACACCGCGCTGAGGAAGTTGACGAAGGTGACGGCCCGCAGGTACCAGACGGCGAACGCGGCACTGCGCCGTGATCGGGTACTGCCCCTGCGGGTCGGCTTCCCGGCGGTGTCCCCGCCGGCTTCCTTCCTGCCGTTGGATGCCTTGCCGGAGGCCTGATCGAGGCTCCGGTCGGTGTCTGCGCTGGTCAAGCGGACCTCTCCCATGAAAAGCGATGATATGGGGCGTCCGGCCGTCCGCAGGCAGTGCGAGCACTGCGGACCGGTCAGGCAGCCCGTAGTGCCCGGTGTGTCAGTCGTTCGGTTGTTCCACGGCCCGCTCCGGGAGTTCCGCCGCGAGCGCGGCGGCCGCCTGGACCAGGGGGAGCGCCAGCAGGGCCCCGGTTCCCTCTCCCACTGTGACGCCGTGGTCGAGCACGGGGTTGAGCGCCATCCGGTCCAGGGCCTTCGCCTGGCCCGGCTCACCGCTGGTCTGGCCCGCCAGCCACCAGTCCGGAGCGCGGAACGCCGCCCGCTGCGCGACGAGTCCGCAGGCCGCGGAGACGACCCCGTCGAGGATGACCGGCGTACGGCGCACCGCGCACTGGAGCAGGAACCCGGTGATCGCGGCGACGTCCGCGCCGCCGACCGCCGCCAGCAGCGCCACCTGGTCGCCGAGCACGGGGCGGGCCCGGCGCAGGGAGTCGCGGATCGCCGCGCACTTGCGCATCCAGGCCAGGTCGTCGATGGGGACCCCGCCCCGGCCGGTGACCACGGAGGCGTCCGTGCCGCACAGTGCCGCCACGAGGGTGGCCGCCACCGTGGTGCCGCCGACGCTCAGGTCGCCGAGGACCACCAGGTCGGTGCCGGAATCGGCCTCCTCGTCGGCGATCCGGATGCCGAGCCGCAGCGCCTCCTCGGCCTCCCGCGCGCTCAGGGCGTCCTCGACGTCGATGCGTCCGCTGCCGCGCCGCACGCGGTGGCGGACCACGTCCTCGGGGAGCAGCTGCGGATCGCAGTCCAGGCCGGCGTCCACCACCCGTACGCTCGCGCCGAGCCGGCCGGCCAGGATGGAGACGGGGCTGGTGCCGTCGAGCACGGCCCGTACCAGGGTGTGGGCGCTGCCGGCCTCCCGGGCGGAGACGCCCTCGGCGGCGATCCCGTGGTCGGCGGCGAACAGCACGACGCGGGGCCGCTCGATCGGCTTCACCGGAACCCGGCCCTGGGCGGCGGCCAGCCATTCGGCCAGCTCGTCGAGCCGGCCGAGCGCGCCGGGCGGCACGGCCAGCCGCTCACGGCGATCCTCGGCGTCACGCCGGACGCCCCCGTCGGGGCGTTCGATCAGATCGGAGAACTCGTCGAGATTCAGCGTGGTCATCTGCCAGAGAGTACAGCCGGTGAGGCTCTCCCTCAGGGGGTGTCCCGCCCCCGCCCGCGCCCCGCCCGTCCCCCGCCCGTCCTCCGCCGGCCTCCTGTCAGGACCCGCGGCCCGGCTCCGGTGTGACGCGGGGTCAGCCCGGCGGTTCCTTGAGGACGAGCGCCTGCCCCGCCACCACGAGCAGGACGTGTTCGCACTCGCCGGCCACCGCGTTGTTGAGCCGGCCCAGCTCGTCGCGGAAGCGCCGCCCCGACGCGGTCGCGGGCACCACCCCGGAGCCGACCTCGTTGCTCACCAGCACCACCGCCCGCCGGGTCGCGCGGACGGCCGCCACCAGGTCGGCGACCCGCTCCCGCAGCTCCTTCTGCCCCTCGGCCGCCCACACGGCGTCGTCCCAGGCCCCGGCCCGGTCCATGGCGTCGGTCAGCCACAGCGCCAGGCAGTCGATCAGCAGGGGCGGCCCGTCGTCCTCCAGCAGCGGCACCAGCTCGCAGGTCTCCACCGTCCGCCAGCCCGCCGGACGCCGCTCCCGGTGCAGGCCGACGCGCTGCGCCCACTCCGCGTCCCCGTCACGGGTTCCGCTCGTGGCGACGTAGACCACCTCCGGGAACCCCGAGAGCCGCCGTTCCGCCTCGACGGACTTGCCCGAACGGGCCCCGCCCAGCACCAGCGTGCGGCGCGGCACGTCCGGCAGCGCGCGGTACGCGCCCGCCACCACGGTCGTGCCGTCCGGGACCGAGCGCGCCCCGGCGGCGGCGCACCGCCGCTCCAGTTCCCGCCCCGGCGGGGTGTCGTGGTCCAGGTGCACGGCGATCACGTCGGTGGCGGGGCCGACGGCCCGGCTCGCCCGCAGTCGGGCCAGGGCCTCGGGGCGACCCAGCACGTCGGCGAGGACCACGTCGTAGGGGCGGCGCGCCACCGTGCCGTCGGTCCCCGCGGGCGCCCCGCCCGGCGGCAGGTACAGCAGCCGGGTCCCGTCCGGGCCCGTGACCTCGTAGCCCGTGCCCGGCGCGTCCATCGGCACGGCCCGCACCCGGTGCCCGCTGATCACCGCGAGCTCCCGCCCGTCCGGCACCCGCCCCGCCGCCGGCAGGCCGGGCGGCAGCTCCACCGGCGGACCGTCGTGCGGGTGCGTCAGCAGCACCTGCCGTACGCCGGCCAGGGAATGCCCCGCACGGGCCCCGGCCAGCACCGCGCCGGGGGTCAGGTCGAGCAGCAGCGCCCCGTCGACGAGGACGGAGGTCGCCGCCCGGGCCCGGGGGCCCACGGAGACGGCGCAGGCGGCGCAGGGACAGCCGGGGCGGGGCAGTCCTTCGGGTGTGCCGGTGCCGAGCAGGGTGAGTTCCACACGGAGATCTTCCCGCGTCCCCGGGAGTGGTGCGCGCCCGGTTACTCTGCGGGCACACTCAAGGTGAGAAGCGGACGAGCATCGGAGGCGGACATGGCGTGGACGTGGCGGTTCGAGAAGGCCGACGGCACCGAGACGAGCCCGGCGGTGGAGCCGGAGGAGTTCACGACCCAGGGCGACGCCGAGTCGTGGATCGGCGAGGTCTGGAAGGAGCTGCTGGACGGCGGCGCCGAGCAGGTCACCCTCTTCGAGGACGACACGCAGATCTACGTGATGAGCCTGCGCGCGGCCGCGGAGGCCTGAGCCGGCTCCGGGCGGGACGACGTCCGTCGAGGCCCGCTCCGGGTCTCGACGGACCTTTCCTCAGCCCCGTACGCCGCACAGGTGCAGCAGCGCCGCCACCGACCGGTAGGGGTCGCTGCGGCCGGCGCGTTCCTCGGCGGCGAGCAGCCGCTCCAGCTCCTCCTCCGGCGGCAGGGCCTCCCCGGCCTCGGTGCCGTCGGTGAAGACCCGTACGCCGTACCAGGCGTGCAGCGGGGCACCGATCCCCGACAGGGTGGCCGTCAGGTCCGCCAGCCGGTCCGCCCGCACCTCCAGGCCGAGCCGGTTGGTGTAGTCGACGGTGTCGAAGGCGGCCAGGGCGCCGGCCCAGTCCCCGGACAGTCCGGGGCGCAGCGCGAGCGCGTCCCCGTTGCGCACCAGCAGGGACAGCAGTCCGCCCGGCGCGAGCATCCGGGCCAGCCCGGCGAGCATCGCGTCGGCCTCGGAGACGTACATCAGGACGCCGTGGCAGAGGACCACGTCGAAGCCGCCCGGGCCGAAGTGCGCGCCGGTCTCGCGGCCGTCGCCCTCCAGCAGGCGGACGCGGTCGCGGATCCCGGCGGGCTCGGCGGCCAGCGCGGCGTGCGCCACCGCCAGCATGGCCGGGTCCTGTTCCAGCCCGGTGACCTTGTGCCCGGCACGGGCGAGGCGCAACGCCTGGGTGCCCTGGCCCATGCCGACGTCGAGGACCCGCAGCCGCTGCCCGACCGGGAAGCGGTGCGTGATCTGTTCCTCGACCTGCCGGCCCACGAGTTCCTGGCGGACGGCGTTGCGCAGTCCCCCCAGACCCTCCAGCCAGAGCCGGGCTCCCCCCGAGAAGCCCTCCGGCGACGCCCCGTCCGTACCGGGCGTCGCTCGGCTCAGGGTCGTTCCCCGCGCTTGACCTGCGGCTTGGGAAGACGCAGTCGACGCATCTGGAGGGTGCGCATGAGGCCGTACGCGACGGCGCCGCGGCGGGGCTCGTTCGGGAAGCGGGCGGTGAGCGCCTTGCGCAGGCGGAACACCAGGCCGATGGAGTCGATGACGATCAGCACGATCACGCCGAGCCACAGCATCAGCGCGATGTTCTGGATCGAGGGGACCCGGACCATGCTGAGGATCAGGATGACCACGGCCAGCGGCAGGAACATCTCGGCGACGGAGAAGCGGGAGTCCACGAAGTCGCGGACGTACCGGCGGACCGGTCCCTTGTCGCGGGCGGGCAGATAGCGCTCGTCACCGCTGGCCAGGGCCTCGCGCTGCTTGGCCATCTCCTCGCGGCGACGCTCGCGGGCTCGCCGCGCGTCCTCCTTGCGGTTGCCGGTCGAGGCCACGACGGCCTTGCGCTGCGACTGGGCCACAGCACGCTTCGGCGTCGGGCGGCCCTTCGGGGCCTGCGGGTCACGGGGCTGCGAGAGGTCGGCGCTCACCTTGTCGGTGGCGGCGGCCTTCTCTTCCTTGGAGGAGCGGCTACCAAACACACGAGCAAGCCTACGTGGTCGAGGGCACGGGCCCCACCTCGGCGGGGAACGATCCGGCAACGGCGGGCGTCTTACGGGTACGCGGGTCCCGCCGGGGATCCGCGGTCTACCTCGGGGATCACCTACTCCTTACGCCTGACACGGGGCCGGCGTAGTCGTCCTGGAGGAGGAGCGCATCCGCACTCGATCGGTGCGGTAATAGAGACAGGGCCCGTACTGTGGGTCTTGTTGGTGACCTGGAGCGAAGTCCGTCAGAAGGGGGCGCGCGAAGCCCATGAGCGGTGTCATGAAGCGTATGGGGATGATCTTCCGCGCGAAGGCGAACAAGGCCCTGGACCGGGCCGAGGACCCGCGCGAGACCCTCGACTACTCCTACCAGAAGCAGCTGGAGCTGCTCCAGAAGGTCCGCCGGGGCGTCGCCGACGTGGCGACCTCCCGCAAGCGCCTCGAACTCCAGCTCAACCAGCTCCAGGGGCAGTCCTCCAAGCTGGAGGACCAGGGCCGCAAGGCGCTCGCCCTGGGGCGCGAGGACCTCGCCCGCGAGGCCCTCTCCCGTCGCGCCGCGCTCCAGCAGCAGGTCAGCGACCTGGAGGTGCAGCACCAGACCCTCCAGGGCGAGGAGGAGAAGCTGACGCTCGCCGCCCAGCGCCTCCAGGCCAAGGTGGACGCCTTCCGCACGAAGAAGGAGACCATCAAGGCCACCTACACGGCCGCGCAGGCGCAGACCCGCATCGCCGAGTCCTTCTCCGGCATCTCGGAGGAGATGAGCGACGTCGGCCTGGCCATCCAGCGGGCCGAGGACAAGACGGCCCAGCTCCAGGCGCGCGCCGGCGCGATCGACGAGCTGCTCGCCTCGGGCGCCCTGGACGACCAGAGCGGCCTCGGCTCCAAGGACGACATCCAGGCCGAGCTCGACCGGCTCTCCGGCGGCACTGACGTGGAGCTGGAGCTCCAGCGCATGAAGGCCGAGCTGGCGGGCGGTCCGTCCGCGCAGCAGCAGGCCATCGAGGGCGGCGCCCCGGGCGACGCCCGGCCGCAGTCCGAGAACCGGCACCGGTTCGACAAGCAGTAGGACGGGGTCCGTCATGATTGTCCGCATCATGGGGGAGGGGCAGGTGGAGCTGGCCGACGGCCACCTCGCCGAGCTCAACAGGCTGGACGACGAACTCCTCGCGGAGATGGAGAGCGGCGACGAGGCGGGCTTCCGGCGCACGCTGGGCGCGCTCCTCGGCGCCGTGCGGAGCCTGGGCACGCCGCTCCCGGACGAGGCGCTGGAGCCGTCGGAGCTGATCCTCCCCGCCCCTGACGCCACGCTGGCCGAGGTCAGGCGGATGCTCCGTGACGACGGCCTGATCCCGGGCTGACACCGACCCGCGCGGGGCCCGCGCCCGGAACACCCGGGAGGCGGGCCCTTCGCCGTTCCCGGCCCTTCGCCGTTCCCGGCCCTTCGCCGTTTCCGGGCCCGGGGCCGTCACGGCCGTCCCGTCACGGCCGTTCGCGCTCGGAGCGGTCCGGTGCGGGCCGGTCCGGTGCGGGCCGGTCCGGTTCGGCGTGCGCGCCGGGCTTCGCGGGGCGGTGGTCCGGGTCCGGGGTCCCGCCGATGAAGTTCTCGAACCGGCGGCGCGGTCGCGCCCAGCGCCGGTCGTGGTGGAAGGCCCGCAGCCCCGCCTTGGCGCGGGCCCGCGGCCGGTTCGCGTAGAACTTCCGCGCGTAGGGCGAATCGGGTCGGGCCAGGCGGACGGCGCCGATCAGCGCGACGAAGGGGATGACCGTCCCGAACACCGCGGTGCGCGGTTTCCCCTTCCACAGGGCGACCAGGGCCAGGAAGAAGTTGGTCGCGGTGTTCATGACCACCAGGCCCCGGCTGTGCCGCTCGTCCACGGTGAGTTCGTTGACGCCGAAGGGCAGGAAGCCGCCCAGGACCAGGGCGACCACGGCGGCCGTCAGCACGACGATCTCCACGCTCTTGCGGCCCTGCTCGCTCCAGTAGACGTCGTCCAGGTGCAGGATCAACGCGAACTCGTCCAGCACCAGCCCGGCGCCCAGCCCGAACAGCACGGCCGACAGCCCCGCCCCGAAGCTGTGCCGGGAGCTGCCGATCGCCCCGAACCCGCCCACGATCACCAGCACCACGCCCGGCACCACGTGGTGGACGTGCAGCCCGCCCGGCGTGATGTTCTTGAACGGCCCCTTCCCGGCCCGGATGAGCCGCGTGATCACGCGCGTGACCAGGAACGAGGTCACGAAGGCCAGCAACGCCAGCAGCAACGGGAGCTTCCCCGGCTCGATGATGTTGCGATACCACCAGTGACCCACGACACCAGCTCCCGATTTGACATCTAATGCGTAATTTAACGCCCACCGTAAGCGGGTAGCGTTCGCGCCGATGACAGATTCGATCGACGATCCGGAGCCGGCGCCCCCCGGCGAGCGGGCCTCCCTCCCCGACGGGATCCGCTTCGCCTTCGGCACGCTCACCGTGCTGCCCGCCCGGATCACCCGCTGGGACCGCCCCGCCGCCCGCACCGGCATGGCCTGCGCCCCCCTCGCCGGCCTCGTCCTCGGCCTGCTCGCCGCCCTGGCCGGCACGCTGCTGCTCGCCCTCGGCGGCGGCGCCCTGCTCGCGGCCTCGCTCACCGTCGCCGTCCCGGCCGCCCTCACCCGCGCCCTGCACCTCGACGGCCTGGCCGACACCGCCGACGGGCTGGGCAGCGCCAAGCCCGCCGAGTCCGCCCTGCGGATCATGAAGCAGTCCGACATCGGCCCCTTCGGCGTCGTCACCCTGGTCCTCGCCCTGCTCGTCCAGGTCGCCGCCCTCGCGCACGCCTACGCCGACGACTGGACCCGCGGCGCCCTCGCCGTCGTCACCGCCGCCGTCGTCGGCCGCCTCGCCATGACCCTGGCCTCCCGCGACGGCGTGCCCGCCGCCCGGCCCGAGGGACTGGGCGCGGCCGTCGCCGGCGTCGTGCCCCGCCGCACGGCCGCCGCCGTCACCGCCCTGGTCGTCGTCCTGGCCGGCCTCGCCGGCCTCCCGGCCGGACCGCTCGCCGCCGTCCGCCAGGTCGCCGCCGTCCTGCTCGCCCTGCTCGTCGCCGAACTGCTGCTGCGCCGCTGCGTCCGCCGCTTCGACGGAGTCACCGGCGACGTCTTCGGCGCGCTCTGCGAGAGCGCCGTCACCACCGCCCTCGTGGTCCTCGCCCTGGGCTGAGGCCCGGCGCCGGCCACGTACCCTCGGGGGGTGGACGACACCGTGGACCAGACGCACGACGGGAACCCCATCCGGGTGCTCCTCGCCGACGACCAGGCCCTGCTGCGCAGCGCGTTCAAGGTGCTGGTCGACTCGGAACCCGACATGGAGGTCGTCGGCGAGGCCTCCGACGGGGCCGAGGCCTACGCCCTGGCCCGCGACCGGCGGGCCGACGTGGTCCTCATGGACATCCGGATGCCCGGCACCGACGGACTCGCCGCCACCCGCATGATCACCGCCGACCCGGCGCTGTGCGCCGTCCGCGTCGTCATGCTGACGACCTTCGAGGTCGACGAGTACGTGGTCCAGGCCCTGCGCGCCGGCGCCTCCGGCTTCCTCGGCAAGGGCGCCGAGCCCGACGAACTGCTCAACGCCATCCGCGTCGCCGCCGCCGGCGAGGCCCTCCTGTCCCCGGCCGCGACCAAGGGGCTCATCGCCAGCTTCCTCGCCCAGGGCGGCCCCGCCGAAGCCCCCGCCGGCGGGTCCGCGCACGCCGAACGCCTCGCCACGCTGACCGGACGCGAGCGCGAGGTCCTCGTCCACGTCGCCGCCGGACTCTCCAACGACGGCATCGCCACCCGCCTGGAGGTCAGCCCCCTGACCGTCAAGACGCACGTCAACCGCGCCATGGCCAAGCTCGGCGCCCGCGACCGGGCGCAACTGGTGGTCGTCGCGTACGAGTCGGGACTGGTCCGGCCCCGCTCCGAGTGAACCGCCGCCCCGCCGACCGGCGGGGCGCAGTACGGCGGAGTACTGCGGACGCGGTATGCCGCACATAAGGACACTCCCCGGGAACGACGCAGGGGCGTCATCGCGTGCGCGAGGCTGAGGAGCCTCGCGCGTGCCCGACGGCACCACCTCGTGTCCGCCCCTGCAGAGAGATCCCACCCATGTCCTGGCTGTCCCGCTTCAGCCTCGCCCAAAGAGCGCTGGTCGGCCTCGTGTCGATCGTGGCGCTCCTCTTCGGCGCCATAGCCATTCCCCAGCTCAAGCAACAGCTGCTGCCGTCCATCGAACTGCCGATGGTCTCCGTGCTCGCGCCCTACCAGGGCGCCTCGCCCGACGTGGTGGAGAAGCAGGTCGTCGAGCCGATCGAGGCCACCCTCAAGGGCGTCGACGGCATCACGGGCATCACCTCGACCGCCAGTGAGGGCAACGCCCTCATCCGGGCCACCTTCGACTACGGCGACAGCGGCACCAAGCAGCTCGTCGCCGACGTCCAGCAGGCCGTCAACCGGGCCCGCGTCAGGCTGCCCGCCGAGGTCGACCCGCAGGTCGTGGCCGGCTCCACCGACGACATCCCCACCGTCGTCCTGGCCGTCACCTCCGACAAGGACCAGCAGGCCCTCGCCGACCAGCTGAACCGCTCCGTGGTCCCCGTCCTGGAGGACGTCGACGGCGTCGGCCAGGTCAGCGTGGACGGCGTGCGCGACATCCAGGTCACGATCACTCCCGACGACGCGAAGCTCGCCGCCGCCGGACTCGACGCCGCGAAGCTCTCCGAGGGCCTCAAGGCGGGCGGCGCGGCCGTCCCCGCCGGCTCCTTCGACGAGGAGGGCAAGAACCGCACCGTCCGCGTCGGTTCCGGCTACGGATCCCTCGCGCAGCTGGAGGACCTGCGCCTGACCGCCGGCCCCGGCAAGGGCGCCGTCCGCCTCGGCGACGTGGCCACCGTCAGGCAGGAACCGGCCAAGGCCGACTCCCTCACCCGCACCAACGGCAAGCCCAGCCTCGCCCTCGTCCTGACCATGGACAAGGACGGCAGCGCCGTCGCGATCTCCGACGCCGTCAAGGACAAGCTCCCCGAGCTGCGCTCCACCCTCGGTTCCGGCGCCGAGCTGACCGTCGTCAGCGACCAGGGTCCCGCCGTCGCCCGCTCCATCTCGGGCCTCACCACCGAGGGCCTCCTCGGCCTGGTCTTCGCGGTCATCGTGATCCTGGTGTTCCTGACCTCGATCCGTTCGACCCTGGTCACCGCGGTCTCCATCCCGCTGTCCGTGGTCCTCGCCCTGATCGTGCTGTGGACCCGGGACCTGTCCCTCAACATGCTGACGCTGGGCGCGCTCACCATCGCCATCGGCCGCGTCGTCGACGACTCGATCGTGGTCCTGGAGAACATCAAGCGCCACCTCGGCTACGGCGAGGAGCGCGAGGCCGCGATCGTCACCGCGGTCAAGGAGGTCGCCGGCGCGGTCACCTCCTCCACCCTGACGACCGTCGCCGTCTTCCTGCCGATCGGCCTGGTCGGCGGCATGATCGGCGAACTGTTCGGTTCCTTCTCGCTCACCGTCACCGCCGCACTGCTGGCCTCGCTGCTGGTCTCCCTCACCGTGGTGCCGGTGCTGTCGTTCTGGTTCCTGCGCGCCCCCAAGGGCACCTCCGAGGACCCGGAGCGGGCCCGCCGCGAGGCCGAGGAGAAGGAGGCGCGCAGCCGCCTCCAGAAGCTCTACGTACGGGTCCTGGGCTTCGCCACCCGCCGCCGGCTCACCAGCGTGGCCATCGCGATCGTGGTGCTGGTCGTCACCTTCGGGATGACCCCGCTGCTGAAGACCAACTTCTTCGACCAGGGCGACCAGGACGTCCTGACGGTCAAGCAGCAGCTGCCCGTCGGCACCTCCCTGGCCGCCTCCGACGAGGCCGCCCGCAAGGTGGAGAAGGCCCTCGACTCCGTCGACGGGGTCAAGGACCACCAGGTCACCGTCGGCTCCTCCGGCTTCCTCGCGGCCTTCGGCGGCGGTACGGGCACCAACCAGGCCTCCTTCCAGGTCACCCTGGAGGACGCCGGCGAGTCCGACGCCGTCAAGCGGCGCATCCAGGACGCCCTGGCCGGCCTCGACGGCATCGGCGACACCTCCCTCTCGGCGGGCGGCGGCTTCGGCGGCCAGAACCTGAGCGTGATCGTCAAGGCCGGGGACGCCGGCGTGCTCGCCCGGGCCGCCGAGCAGGTCCGCGCCGAGGTCGCCACCCTCGACGACGTCACCGACGTCCAGAGCGATCTGGCCCAGTCCGTGCCCCGCATCTCCGTCACCGCCACCCCCAAGGCCGCCGAGGCGGGCCTGAACCAGATGGCGCTCGGCGCGGTCGTCGCCCAGGCCGTACGCGGCAACCCGGTGGGCAAGGCCGTACTCGAGAACACCGAGCGGGACATCGTCGTACGCTCTGCCCACCCGGCCTCCACCCTCGCCGAACTCCAGGCCCTGCCCGTCGGCCCCGTCCGGCTCGGTGACATCGCCGAGGTCAAGGTGGTCCCCGGCCCCGTCGCCATGACCCGGATCGACGGCGCCCGCGCCGCCACCATCACGGCCAAGCCGGTCGGCGAGAACACCGGTGCCATCAGCTCCGCGCTCCAGACCAGGCTCAAGGCGCTGGACCTGCCCGAGGGCGCCACCGCCTCCATCGGCGGGGTCTCCGAAGACCAGGACGAGGCCTTCGGCTCGCTGGGCCTGGCCATGCTCGCGGCCATCGCGATCGTGTTCATGCTGCTGGTCGCGACGTTCCGCTCGCTGATCCAGCCGCTGATCCTGCTGGTCTCCATCCCCTTCGCCGCCACCGGCGCGCTGGGCCTGCTCATCGTCACCGGCACCCCGCTGGGCGTCCCGGCGATGATCGGCATGCTGATGCTCATCGGCATCGTCGTGACCAACGCGATCGTCCTGATCGACCTCGTCAACCAGTACCGCGCCCAGGGCCTGGGCGTGATCGAGGCGGTCGTCGAGGGCGGCCGGCACCGGCTCCGCCCGATCCTGATGACGGCCCTGGCGACGATCTTCGCCCTGCTGCCGATGGCCCTCGGCGTCACCGGCGAGGGCGGGTTCATCTCGCAGCCGCTCGCCGTCGTGGTCATCGGCGGCCTGGTCAGCTCCACCCTGCTGACGCTGCTCCTGGTGCCGACCCTCTACACGATGGTCGAACTGCGCAAGGAACGCCGCCGCGCGAAGAAGACGGCCCGCCTCTCGGTGGTCCCGTCGCCCACGGCCGACGAGGAGACCCCGGCCAAGGTCTGATCCGAGCCCCAGGGGCCCCGACCACCGCACGAAGCGGCGCTCGGGGCCCTGCTCGTACCCGTGGTGGCAGCCGCCCTGGCTCCGGCCCGGGATGTCGGTCCGGAAGGTGTCCCGGCCCTCGCCGACGACGACCACCGGAACGCCCTTCGCACGCGGCGCCGAGGAACGCCGAAGGGCGCCCGGCCTGTGCCGGGCGCCCTTCGGGTCGTGTGCGGGTTCCGCTACGGGAGCGAGAGCATCCGCTCCAGCGCGAGCTTCGCGAAGCTCTCGGTCTCCTTGTCGACCTGGATGCGGTTGACGAGGTTGCCCTCGGCCAGGGACTCCAGGGTCCACACCAGGTGCGGCAGGTCGATGCGGTTCATCGTCGAGCAGAAGCAGACCGTCTTGTCGAGGAAGACGACCTCCTTGTCCTCCGCCGCGAAACGATTCGCCAGTCGGCGGACCAGGTTCAGCTCCGTGCCGATGGCCCACTTCGAGCCGGCCGGGGCCGCCTCCAGGGCCTTGATGATGTACTCCGTCGAGCCGACGTAGTCGGCGGCGGCCACGACCTCGTGCTTGCACTCCGGGTGGACGAGGACGTTCACGCCCGGGATGCGCTCGCGCACGTCGTTGACCGAGTCGACCGAGAACCGGCCGTGCACCGAGCAGTGCCCGCGCCACAGGATCATCTTGGCGCCGCGCAGCTGCTCGACGGTCAGGCCGCCGTTCGGCTTGTGCGGGTTGTAGACCACGCAGTCGTCCAGGGACATGCCCATGTCGCGGACGGCGGTGTTGCGGCCCAGGTGCTGGTCCGGCAGGAAGAGCACCTTCTCGCCCTGCTCGAAGGCCCAGTCCAGGGCCTTCTTCGCGTTGGACGAGGTGCAGATCGTGCCGCCGTGCTTGCCGGTGAAGGCCTTGATGTCGGCGGAGGAGTTCATGTACGAGACGGGCACCGTGACGTCGGCGATGCCGGCGTCCGTCAGCGCGTCCCAGCACTCCGCGACCTGCTCGGCGGTGGCCATGTCGGCCATCGAGCAGCCGGCGGCCAGGTCGGGCAGGACGACCTTCTGGTCGTCGGACGTGAGGATGTCCGCGGACTCGGCCATGAAGTGCACGCCGCAGAAGACGATGTACTCGGCCTCCGGCTTGGCGGCCGCGTCCTTGGCCAGCTTGAAGGAGTCACCGGTGACGTCGGCGAACTCGATGACCTCGTCACGCTGGTAGTGGTGTCCGAGGATGAACACCTTGTCCCCGAGCTTCTCCTTGGCCGCGCGGGCGCGGGCCACCAGGTTCGGGTCGGACGGCGAGGGCAGGTCGCCGGGGCACTCCACCCCGCGCTCGCTCTTGGGGTCGGCCTCACGGCCGAGCAGCAGCAGGGCAAGGGGCGTCGGCTGGACGTCCAAAGGCTGGGCGGTGGTCACGACACGCACCCTTTCTGTTCCGCGACAAGGGAAATCCCGAAGCCTTCGCTTCGACTTCACTCACGACTTCTCGTCTATATGACGCTATCTATCATAACCGGTTCACGTCACTTTGACGATGGCCGCTCGTGTCGATGTGACGCATTCGCCCGTCCCGAAGGGCTCCCTCCACCGTCCCTCGTCGAGGGGTCCACCGCTCCGCGTGGGTGTGCGAGCATGAATGTCTGAAACAAGGAGCCGGATCCGGAATGAATCCGTGGACCGGCTGGTTGCCACCGACGGCAAGAGTCCGACGTTTCCCCAGCCTCCGGCGGGGAGCCGCCCACTTCGGGAGTGAATGCAGATGTCCGTACAGGACGACAAGACCACTGTGAGCGACGGCATCCTCCTGTCCGACGCCGCCGCCGAGAAGGTCAGGACCCTGCTGGAGCAGGAGGGCCGCGATGACCTCGCGCTGCGCGTCGCCGTCCAGCCCGGCGGTTGCTCCGGCCTGCGCTACCAGCTCTTCTTCGACGAGCGCTCCCTCGACGGCGACGTCGTCAAGGACTTCGACGGCGTGAAGGTCGTCACGGACCGGATGAGCTCCCCGTACCTGCACGGCGCCTCGATCGACTTCGTCGACACCATCGAGAAGCAGGGCTTCACCATCGACAACCCGAACGCCACCGGCTCCTGCGCCTGCGGCGACTCGTTCAGCTAGGCAGCGGCGGGTCCGGCCCTCGCGGCCGGACCCCTGCGACGAAGGCCTCGGTGCCGGTCGATTCCGACCGGCACCGAGGCCTTCGTCCGTTCAGCCGCCCTTGTTCACCCGCTCCCGCTCACCGGCGGGTCAGCGGCTTGCCCGTCGTCGCGTCGACCACCTCGCGGTCGCCGAGCGGCTGCTTCAGGTCCGCCGTCAGGGACATCTCCTGCGCGATCAGGATGCAGGCCTGACCGGGGTTGGTGGGCGTGTCCGTGATCTTCACCATCACCGAGGCGGCCTCCTCCCGCACCTCCAGGGCGTAGGTGCTGCACGCCCCGCCCCAGAAGTCGACGGTCAGCTTCCGGTCGGATGCGGCGTACGAGAACCCGGGCACCGTCCGCCCCGCCGGCGGGACCGGGGCGGTCTTGGCGCCCTCGTCGGCGCCGGCCGCCTGGACCACCGTGCGGCCCGGGGCCCCCGCCTTGCCCGCCACCTCGAACAGCCAGGCCGGTACGAGCCCCCGGCCGCCGTCGACCGTTCCCGGCGCCAGCCCCAGCACGGCGCTCCGGACCGTCTCGGTCCGCGGCGGCTTCATCGGGCGCGGCTCCGGGTTGCAGGGCAGCGTGTCCGTGGCCCCCGTCGGGGTGTCCGGGGTCAGCGGGACGGACGTGGCGCAGCCGCTGGGGCCCGGGCCCGTACCGTCACCACCCTTGCCGGCCTCGTTGAGCCGGGCCAGCGCCTCGACGGCCCCGACCACCGCCCGCTCGGCCGCCCGGACCGGGGCCTTCAGCTCACCGCCGCCCGTCACGACCTGACCGTCGGCGCCCACGCTCACCTTGCTCGACCATCCCTGGGTCGGCAGCCCGCCCACCACCGGGTCGGCGCTCACCACCCGGACCGCGCCCTGGGTGAGGTGGGCGTCCACCTTGGCGTCGGCCTGGCCGGCGGCGGCCAGCACCGGCGCGGCGGCCGCCTTGGCCGCCTGCTCGGACACCGGCCCGCCGGCCGCGCCGTCGGCGGCCTGCGGGAGGGTGGCCGGGCCGCAGGTGTCCTTGCCCCGAACGCAGTCGTCGCCGGCGCCGGCGGCCTGGAAACGGGTGAAGCTCCAGGTGCCGGGCGCCTTGCGGGTCACGGTGAGCCGGGGGCCGGAGCCGTCGGCGACCTCGCCCGCCGTCCAGGTGTCGCCGCTCAGCCGGGGGATGCCCGCGATGCCGAGGGACTTCGCGAGCCGGGCCACCTCGTCGGAGGTGACCTCCCCGGACGCGGCGAAGGAGGGCGCGGTGCCCGGTCCCTCGGGCAGCTTCGCCTCGGCCCGGTAGACCACCGGACCGCCGGAGGGGTCCGGCTCGCCGGGCGCGATGCCGGGGCCGGAGGGGGTGCCCGCCGCGCGGGGCGCCGAGGCCGCGCTGTCACCCGTACGGCCGCCGCCGGTCGAGGCGTCGCCGTGGGCCGTCGTCGCCCAGTAGGCCGTACCGCCGCCGGCCAGGAGGACGGCGGCCGCGACCGAGCCGATGGCCCAGGACGGCCGCCGTCGTGTGGGGCGTGCTGTGTCGGGTTGTTCGCTGGTCACCGATTCGCTCCTTCGCGTGTCCCGCCGTACGTGATGCGGGTGTGACGCGGCGGACGCCGAACCGGTTCCCCGGGTCCGGTCGGGTCAGTCGCCGTACGCCGCGGTGGACGCGATCAGACGCGCGGAGGCCGGCGGCACGCGCACGCCGTGGATCCGGGAGGGGTCGACCCGGGCCGGTCGGGGCTCGTGCGGGACCGGCCAGTGTGGTGCCATCCGTGCGCAGTCGCCCAGCAGTCGCGCGAAGCCGGGACGGGCGTCGGCGGTGTACTCGGCGTACCCGAAGCCATCGGTATAGGTCATGGGGGCACGTTAGGCACGCCATCGCGAGCGAAGGAAGTCCTACTACGGGGTAGTTTCGTACGGTCGGCCGGGGGTCCGTGACCGGGTAGCTTTGACTGTCCCCTCGCCGTCCTCCGCAGGAGCATCCACGCCGTGCGCATCGCAGTCACCGGCTCCATCGCCACCGACCACCTCATGACCTTCCCGGGCCGCTTCGCCGACCAGTTCGTCGCCGATCAGCTCCACACGGTCTCCCTCTCCTTCCTCGTCGACAACCTCGACGTGCGGCGGGGCGGGGTCGGCCCGAACATCTGCTTCGGCATGGGGCAGCTCGGCAGCCGCCCGATCCTCGTCGGCGCCGCCGGCTCGGACTTCGACGAGTACCGCGCCTGGCTCGACCGGCACGGCGTCGACACCGAATCCGTGCGGATCTCCGAGGTCCTGCACACCGCGCGCTTCGTCTGCACGACGGACGCCGACCACAACCAGATCGGCTCCTTCTACACGGGCGCGATGAGCGAGGCCCGACAGATCGAGCTGAAGGCCGTCGCCGACCGCGTGGGCGGGCTGGACCTCGTCCTCATCGGCGCCGACGACCCCGAGGCGATGCTCCGCCACACGGAGGAGTGCCGTACGCGCGGCATCCCCTTCGCCGCGGACTTCTCGCAGCAGATCGCGCGCATGGACGGCGAGAACATCCGCACCCTGATGGAGGGCGCGACCTACCTCTTCTCGAACGAGTACGAGAAGGGGCTCATCGAGTCGAAGTCCGGCTGGACCGACGAGGAGATCCTCGCGAAGGTCGGCACCCGGGTCACCACCCTGGGATCGCAGGGCGTGCGCATCGAGCGCGTCGGGCACGAGCCCATCCTGGTCGGATGCCCCGAGGAGACCGCGAAGGTCGACCCGACCGGCGTCGGCGACGCGTTCCGCGCGGGCTTCCTGACCGGCCTCGGCTGGGGCGTCGGCCTGGAGCGGGCCGCGCAGGTGGGCTGCATGCTGGCGACGCTCGTGATCGAGACCCTGGGCACGCAGGAGTACACCCTGGCGCGCGCCCACTTCATGGAGCGCTTCACGAAGGCCTACGGGGACGACGCCGCCGCCGAGGTGCGGGCGCACCTGACGGTCTGATCCGACCCCTCCCTCGACGCGTCGCCCGCGCCGCTCGGCCCCCGGCCGCGGCGCGGGCGTCCGGCGTTCGGGGGCCGGCGCCGGCGTCGGCGGCGGGGGAGGACACCGGCCGCCGCGGCGGCCGGCCGGGGCGTCAGACCAGGCGGCGGACCGTGTACGCCGCTCCGACGGGGGCCTCGGCCTCGCCGAGGTACGCCTGGCCGCGGATCGCGCACCACGCCGGGATGTCCAGCCGCGCGACCTCGTCGTCCGACAGGACGGTCACGGTGCCCCCGACCGGCACCCGCCCGATCGCCCGGGCCAGCTCGATCACCGGCTGCGGGCAGCGCAACCCGAGGGCGTCCAGCTCCAGGGACTGCGCCACCGGCGCGACCGTCACCGGCTCCCCGACCCCCAGCTTCTCCCGGACGCCGGCCACCGCGCCCGGCAACACCTCCAGGAAGCCGTTGACCTCGTCGGCGGAGGTCCCGACCGGCAGGGACACTCGTACGTTCCCCTCCGACAGCACCCCCATCGCCCGCAGCACGTGACTGGGGGTCAGCGTCGAGCTGGTGCAGGAGGACCCGGAGGAGACGGAGTAGCCCGCCCGGTCCAGCTCGTGCAGCAGGCTCTCGCCGTCGACGTACAGGCAGGAGAAGGTCACCAGGTGCGGCAGTCGCCGGTCCGGGTCGCCGACGACCTCCACGTCCGGCACCAGCCGGGCGACCCGCCGCCGGATCCGGTCCACCAACACCCGCAGCCGCGCCGCCTCCGTGTCGGCCTCCGCCCGCACCGCCCGCAGCGAGGCCGCCGCGGCGACGATCGCCGGCAGGTTGGCGAAACCGGGGGAGCGGCCCGACTCCCTTTCGTCGGCGGGTCCTTGGGGGGAGAAGCGGACCCCCTTGCGGACCGCGAGGAGCCCCACCCCGGGCGGCCCGCCCCACTTGTGCGCACTGCCCGTCAGCACCGACCAGTCGGCCTGCACCCGTCCCCAGGCCAGCGACTGCGCCGCGTCCACCAGAAGGGGGACCCCGGCCCCGGCGCACAGCTCGGCGACCTCCGCGACCGGCTGGACCGTGCCCACCTCGTGGTTGGCCGACTGGAGGCAGGCCAGCGCCGTGCCCTCGCCGAGCGCGGCGGCGTACCCGTCGGGCGAAACCGCGCCGAAGCGGTCCACCGCGACCTGCGTCACCGTCCCGCCGGCCGCCGCGTGCAGCTCCGCCGCGTGGAGTACAGAACTGTGTTCGACCGCGGACACGACCAGTCGGGCGCCGACACGCCGGCGCCCGGCGAGGACCCCCGCCACCCCCGTGTGAACCGCGTGCGTCCCCGAAGGAGTGAACACGAGCTCGTCGGCGCGACAGCCCACCGCCTCGGCCGCCGCCTCCCGGGCCGCGTCCAACAACAGTCGTGCCCGGCGCCCCTCGCGGTAGAGCCTGGCCGGATCCGCCCAGCCCTCGTCCAGTGCGGCCTGCAACGCCTGCCGGGCGACGGGGTGCAGCGGGGCGGCGGACGCGGTGTCGAAGTAGGGCATCGGGCCACGCTAACCCGGGCGTTCGGCGGGTCCGGGTCAGGGTCCGTCAGATGTCCCGCCGAGCCCGCGGTTCAGGGCCGTATGGACCGTCCCCCGTACGGCGGATCCATCCCTTCGGGGGCAGTAGCGGCGCGTTGGGCACCCTCCCCGCGCGACCCCAAATAGCGTCCAGTAGGGTTTGGTCCGCATAAACATCCAAACCCCTGCCTGCGTCAGGGCCGGCGACCGACCCGAACACGGCCGCGGCCGGCCGCGCGGGCCGAGACTCTCGGGAAGGCGCTACGTGAGTCCCTACGGCTCCGACCGCTCGCCGCGGCGCCCGATGCGGCGGAAGCTGCTGCAGGCGCTGACTGCGGGCGTGGTCCTGGCGACCGCCACTGGTTGCTCGTACACCTGGAAAGACTTCCCCCGCCTCGGAATGCCCACCCCGGTCACGGAGGAGGCGCCTCGCATCCTCTCCCTGTGGCAGGGATCCTGGGCGGCCGCTCTCATCACGGGCATCCTGGTGTGGGGCCTGATCATGTGGAGCGTCATCTTCCACCGGCGTAGCCGGACGAAGATCGAGGTCCCCGCGCAGACCCGGTACAACATGCCGATCGAGGCGCTGTACACCGTGGTCCCGCTCATCATCGTCTCGGTGCTCTTCTACTTCACCGCGCGTGACGAGTCGAAGCTGCTCTCCCTCTCCGCCAAGCCGGCGCACACGATCAACGTGATCGGCTTCCAGTGGAGCTGGGGCTTCAACTACGTCGAGAACGTCGACGGTGACGCCGCGACGCCGAAGGCGGGCGTGGTTCCGAAGGAACTCGCCACCCTGCCGGACCGCTACACCAAGGCCTTCCCCGCGGGCGCCGAAGGCGTCTACGAGAAGGGCGTCCCCGGCGACCGGAACCCGGACACCAACAACCCGGGGCCGACTCTCTACCTGCCCAAGGGCGAGAAGGTCCGCTTCATCCTGTCGTCGAACGACGTCATCCACTCCTTCTGGGTGGTGCCCTTCCTGTTCAAGCAGGACGTGATCCCCGGCCACACCAATGTCTTCGAGGTCACCCCGACCCAGGAAGGCACCTTCATGGGCAAGTGTGCCGAGCTGTGTGGTGTCGACCACTCCCGCATGCTCTTCAACGTGAAGGTCGTCTCTCCGGCGGAGTACAAGGCGCACCTCAAGGAGCTGGCGGAGAAGGGTCAGACCGGCTTCCTGCCGGCCGGCATCAAGCAGACTGACCCGGCCCGGAATGCGGAGACGAACAAACTGTGAGCATCCTCAACGAATCCCAGGGTGCCGCCGCCGACTCGTACGAGAACGAGCTGCCGGTTAGGCGCAAGCAGCCGGGCAACGTGGTCGTGAAGTGGCTTACCACGACCGACCACAAGACCATCGGCACGATGTACCTGGTCACGTCGTTCGTGTTCTTCATCATCGGCGGCGTCATGGCGCTGTTCATGCGCGCCGAGCTGGCCCGTCCGGGCACGCAGATCATGTCGAACGAGCAGTTCAACCAGGCGTTCACCATGCATGGCACGATCATGCTGCTGATGTTCGCCACCCCGCTCTTCGCGGGCTTCGCCAACTGGATCATGCCGCTGCAGATCGGCGCGCCCGACGTGGCGTTCCCGCGGCTGAACATGTTCGCGTACTGGCTGTACCTCTTCGGCTCGACCATCGCGGTGGCCGGCTTCGTCACCCCCTCGGGTGCCGCCGACTTCGGTTGGTTCGCCTACTCCCCGCTGTCGGACGCCGTCCGCTCGCCGGGCATCGGCGCCGACATGTGGATCATGGGTCTGGCCTTCTCGGGCTTCGGCACGATCCTCGGTTCGGTCAACTTCATCACCACGATCATCTGCATGCGCGCTCCCGGCATGACGATGTTCCGCATGCCGATCTTCACCTGGAACGTCCTGCTGACCGGTGTCCTGGTCCTGCTCGCCTTCCCGGTCCTCGCCGCCGCGCTCTTCGCGCTGGAGGCCGACCGGAAGTTCGGTGCGCACGTCTTCGACGCGGCCAACGGTGGCGCACTCCTGTGGCAGCACCTCTTCTGGTTCTTCGGACACCCAGAGGTGTACATCATCGCGCTGCCGTTCTTCGGCATCATCTCCGAGGTCATCCCGGTCTTCTCGCGCAAGCCGATGTTCGGTTACATCGGTCTGATCGCCGCGACGATCGCGATCGCCGGTCTGTCCGTGACGGTGTGGGCCCACCACATGTACGTCACCGGTGGTGTGCTGCTGCCGTTCTTCTCCTTCATGACCTTCCTGATCGCGGTACCGACCGGTGTGAAGTTCTTCAACTGGATCGGCACCATGTGGAAGGGCTCGTTGTCCTTCGAGACCCCGATGCTCTGGGCCGTCGGCTTCCTGATCACCTTCACCTTCGGTGGTCTGACCGGCGTCATCCTGGCCTCGCCCCCGATGGACTTCCACGTCTCCGACTCGTACTTCGTCGTCGCGCACTTCCACTACGTCATCTTCGGCACCGTGGTCTTCGCGATGTTCTCCGGCTTCCACTTCTGGTGGCCGAAGTTCACGGGCAAGATGCTGGACGAGCGCCTGGGCAAGATCACCTTCTGGACGCTGTTCATCGGCTTCCACGGCACCTTCCTGGTGCAGCACTGGCTCGGTGCCGAGGGCATGCCGCGTCGTTACGCGGACTACCTCGCCGCCGACGGCTTCACCGCGCTGAACACGATCTCCACGATCAGCTCGTTCCTGCTCGGCCTGTCGATGCTTCCGTTCATGTACAACGTCTGGAAGACCGCCAAGTACGGCAAGAAGATCGAGGTCGACGACCCGTGGGGCTACGGCCGTTCGCTGGAGTGGGCGACCTCCTGCCCGCCGCCGCGGCACAACTTCCTCACCCTGCCGCGCATCCGCAGTGAATCGCCGGCGTTCGACCTGCACCACCCGGAGATCGCTGCCCTCGACCACCTCGAGGACCACAGCGCCGGCACCAAGGCCGTCACCGGTGGCAAGGAGGCCGGCAAGTGAAGATCCAGGGCAAGATGTTCCTCTGGCTCGCCGTCTTCATCCTGATCATGACCGTCGTGTACGGCGTGTGGTCGAAGGAGCCGGTCGGCACCACCGCTCTCGCGCTGGCCTTCGGCCTGAGCGCCATGATCGGCTACTACCTGGCCTTCACGGCCAAGCGCGTGGACGAGATGGCCCAGGACAACCTGGAGGCCGACGTCGCCGACGAGGCGGGCGAGCTGGGGTTCTTCGCCCCGCACAGCTGGCAGCCGCTCTCGCTGGCGATCGGTGGCGCGCTCGCGTTCATGGGCGTCGTCTTCGGCTGGTGGCTCATGTACTTCTCGGCCCCGATCATCCTGATCGGCCTGTGGGGCTGGGTGTACGAGTACTACCGCGGTGAGAACCAGAACCAGTAACGAGCACTACGGCACGGCGACGCCGTGACGCCTTGAGGGGCCCGGACACCTTTTCGGAGGAGTCCGGGCCCCTCGTTTGCAGTCACCCCGCGCGCCGTAAATGTCATATCTTCATAGCGTTGGCTCCATGAAGCACTCACCGCGTCTCTGGACGGTCATCGGCTGTTCCCTGCTGGTCGCGTCCCTCGGTGCCGGCGCCACCGCGTGCGGGTCGGAAGAGGACAACCCGCTGTCCGCCCGCCCGTACGACGCGGCGGACCAGGTCGCCTTCAACCGGACCGCCGGTGGTCGGGCCGTCGATCCCGACAAGCCCCTGGAGGTCACCGTCAAGGCCCCCCGGACCCGGTTGACCGACGTGACCGTCGTGGACACCCACGGGCGGCGCCTGGCGGGTGAACTCTCGGCGAAGGGCGACCGCTGGCACAGCACCGCCCCGATGGCCGCGGGCGTCCACTACACCGTCACCGTGGGCACCGAGGACGAACGCGGCGCCTCGGGGCGCCGCACGCTGGCCTTCGACACCACCCCGGCCAAGAAGGTCCTCCAGGTCGAGTTCGGCCCGGACGAGGGGACGTACGGCGTCGGACAGCCCTTCACCGCCGAACTCAGCGAGCCCGTCAAGGACAAGGCCCAACGGGCCCTCGTCGAACGCGGCCTGGTCGTCGACGCGCCCAGCGGAGTCGAGGGCGCCTGGCACTGGGTCGACGACAAGAACCTGCACTACCGCCCGAAGGACTACTGGCCCGCGCACACCGAGGTCTCCGTACGGAGCAACCTGGAGGGCGTCAAGATCGGCGACGAGCTCCACGGCACCGCGTCCAAGCCGGTGAAGCTGGAGATCGGCGACCGCGTGGAGGTCACCACCGACGCCTCCTCGCACTACCTCACGTTCGAGCGCAACGGAGAAGTGATCAACACCATTCCGGTGACCACCGGGAAGCCGGGCTTCTCCACCCGCAACGGGGTCAAGGTGGTGCTCGGGAAGCAGTACTTCGTCCAGATGCGCGGCGACACCGTCGGCATCGGCGGCAGCGAGTACTACAACTTGCCCGTCTACTACGCCACGCGGGTGACGTGGAGCGGTGAATACGTGCACGCCGCGCCGTGGTCCATCGGCTCCCACGGCTACGAGAACGTCAGCCACGGCTGCACCGGCATGAGCACCGGCAACGCCGCCTGGTTCTACGAGAACATCACCGAGGGCGACATCGTCAAGGTGATCAACAGCATCGGCGACGACATGGACACCTTCGGGAACGGCTACGGCGACTGGAACATGGACTGGAAGGAATGGCGCGAGGGCAGCGCCCTCCTGAAGGGCACCCAGGAAGGCCGCAGCCCCCTCGACCAGGCCCGCCTGCGCCCCACCGTGTAGCCGCGCGCCCGATCCGACGGCCGGGCCGACGCGGCACCGGGCGGGATCGGGCCGGATCAAGACCCCACGGGCGTCCGTACGGGCGCCCGTGGGGCGTTGTGGGGCGCCGTGGGGCGCCGCAGGGCCCGTCGTGGCCCCGGAGAGGCCCTCGGGGGCCCCTCGTGCGCCGCTCAGGCGTCCAGGGACAGCCGGGAGCGCAGGAGGCCCGCCAAGACCTCGGGGAAGTCCACCGGATCCACCGGAAGGGTGACGGCGGCGTCCGCGCGGCTCCAGGTGGCCAACCAGGCGTCCTGCGGGCGCCCCATCAGCAGCAGCACCGGGGGGCACCGGAAGATCTCGTCCTTGATCTGCCGGCACACGCCCATGCCCCCGGCCGGGACCGCCTCGCCGTCCAACACGCACACGTCGACGCCGCCCGCGTCCAGTTCCTTGAGAACCGCCGGAAGCGTGGCGCACTCCAGGAACTCCACCGGCGGCAGGTCCGCCGCCGGCCTGCGCCCGGCCGCCAGCCGCACCTGCTCCCGGGTGCCCGCGTCGTCGCTGTAGACCAGAACCCGCGCAGTCGCCCGCATTTCGTTCCTCCACGTGTCCGTGAATCACGCTGATGATGCGCGGGATGCTACTCCGTCCGACCGGCTGTCAACATCGGTTCGGACAGCCTCCCGATCACTCGTCTGATGGGCCGTTCGGGCCTAGCGCACGCCCCTGACACTCCGAACGGCACCCCCCGGGGTGAGGGCGGGATAAGCGACCGACATAATGTCGGTCGTGGCGACAGCAACGACAGTAGATACCGGGCACGCGCACCCGACGGTCAACCGGCCGAACCTCGTCAGCGTCGGAACCATCATCTGGTTGAGTTCCGAGCTGATGTTCTTCGCGGCCCTCTTCGCGATGTACTTCACCCTGCGATCCGTGACGGGCGCCGAGTACTGGACAGAGCAGGCATCGAGCCTGAACCTGCCCTTCTCGGCGACGAACACCACGATCCTGGTGCTCTCCTCGCTCACCTGCCAGCTCGGCGTATTCGCCGCCGAGCGCGGTGACGTGAAGAAGCTCCGGACGTGGTTCATCATCACGTTCGTCATGGGTGCGATCTTCATTGGCGGCCAGGTGTTCGAGTACACCGAGCTGGTCAAGCACGAGGGCATGTCTCTCTCGTCAGGCCCGTACGGCTCGGTCTTCTACCTGACCACCGGCTTCCACGGTCTGCACGTGACGGGCGGTCTCATCGCCTTCCTGCTGGTCCTCGGCCGGACGTACGCGGCCAAGAGGTTCACCCACGAACAGGCCACGTCGGCCATCGTCGTGTCCTACTACTGGCACTTCGTCGATGTCGTCTGGATCGGCCTCTTCGCCACGATCTACCTGATCAAGTAGCGAACACGTCGCCGGGCCCGCGCCCGGCACTCCATCCAGAAACACCGACGCAGAAGATCCTGACACCGGGGTAATCCGTGAAAAAGCTCTCCGCACGACGACGCCATCCGCTGGCGGCGGTCGTCGTTCTACTCTTCGCGCTGGCGGTCACTGGGGGGCTGTACGCCGCCTTCGCGCCCGCGAGCAAGGCGCAGGCCGATGAAACCGCCCAGTCCCTCGCCATCGAGGAGGGCAAGAAGCTCTACGCCGTGGGTTGCGCAAGCTGCCACGGGACCGGCGGTCAGGGTTCGTCCGACGGCCCCAGCCTGGTCGGCGTCGGCTCCGCGGCCGTCGACTTCCAGGTGAGCACGGGCCGCATGCCGGCCCAGCAGCCCGGCGCGCAGGTGCCGAAGAAGCCGAACATCTACTCCCAGGCCCAGATCGACCAGCTCGCGGCGTACATCGCGTCGCTCGGCGCCGGTCCGATCACGCCCCACGAGAAGCAGTACGACCCGGCTGGTGCCGACATCGCCAACGGTGGTGAGCTCTTCCGCAACAACTGCGCGCAGTGCCACAACTTCACCGGCGAGGGCGGCGCGCTGACGAACGGCAAGTACGCCCCGAACCTCGAGGACGTTTCGCCGAAGCACATCTACGAGGCCATGCTCACCGGCCCGCAGAACATGCCCTCCTTCCCGGACAGCACCATGCCGGAGAAGCAGAAGAAGGACATCATCGCGTACCTCCAGAACGTCAACGGCGAGAAGTCGACGAACCCCGGTGGCCTCAAGCTCGGTGGCCTCGGCCCCGTCTCCGAGGGTCTGTTCGGCTGGATCTTCGGTCTGGGTGCGTTGATCGCTGTCGCCGTCTGGGTCGCGGCCCACACCGCTAAGGCCAAGAAGTCATGAGTAGCCAAGACATTCCCGAAGAGAAGCACCTGCCGAGCGAGCAGGGCGACGCGCACCACGCCGGCGTGGCGGTCGCGGACGACCCGTTCGCCGACCCCGGCCTCCCGGTCCACAAGCCGCGCATCCAGGACATCGACGAGCGGGCCGCCAAGCGGTCCGAGCGCACGGTCGCGATGCTGTTCACGCTGTCGATGCTGGCCACGGTCGGCTTCATCGCGGCGTACGTGGCCCTGCCGGTCGACAAGATCGTCTACATCTTCCCCATCGGGAAGGTGAGCGCCCTGAACTTCGCCCTGGGCCTGACCCTGGGCGTGGCTCTGTTCTGCATCGGCGCGGGCGCGGTCCACTGGGCCCGCACCCTGATGTCCGACGTGGAGGTCGCCGACGACCGTCACGAGATCGCCGCTTCGCCGGAGGTCAAGGCGCAGGTCATGCAGGACTTCGCCGATGGTGCGAACGAGTCCGGCATCGCCCGCCGCCCCCTGATCAAGAACACGATGATCGGCGCGCTGTCCATGCTGCCGCTGTCGGCCCTCGTGATCATGCGCGACCTCGGCCCGCTGCCCGAGGACAAGCTCCGCAAGACCCTGTGGTCCAAGGGCAAGCTGCTCATCAACCAGAACACGATGGAGCCGCTGCGTCCCGAGGACGTCCTGGTCGGTTCGCTGACCTTCGCCATGCCGGAAGGCCTGGAGGAGGACCAGCACGACTTCCAGGTGCAGATCGCCAAGGCCGCCCTGATGATCGTCCGCATCCAGCCGGAGGACATCAAGGACAAGAAGGAACTGGAGTGGTCCCACGACGGCATCGTGGCCTTCTCCAAGATCTGCACCCACGTCGGCTGCCCGATCAGCCTGTACGAGCAGCAGACGCACCACGTGCTCTGCCCGTGCCACCAGTCCACCTTCGACCTCTCCGACGGCGCCCGTGTCATCTTCGGCCCGGCCGGTCACGCCCTTCCGCAGCTGCGGATCGGCGTGAATGACGAAGGCTTCCTCGAGGCGCACGGCGACTTCGACGAGCCCGTCGGTCCTGCATTCTGGGAGCGCGGATGAGCACTGCCACCGAGTCCAAGACGGCGCGCAAAGCGCCGGCCGGCGAGCGCGTAGCGGACTGGGCGGACGGCCGCCTGGGCATCTACACCCTCGCCAAGGCGAACATGCGCAAGATCTTCCCGGACCACTGGTCCTTCATGCTGGGTGAGATCTGCCTCTACGCCTTCATCATCATCATCCTCACGGGTGTGTACCTGACGCTGTTCTTCCACCCGAGCATGAACGAGGTGGAGTACCACGGCTCGTACGTGCCGATGCAGGGCGTCATGATGTCCGAGGCCTTCGCCTCGACCCTGGACATCAGCTTCGACGTCCGCGGTGGTCTGCTCATCCGACAGATCCACCACTGGGCGGCGCTCATCTTCGTCGCGGCCATGGTCGTGCACATGATGCGCGTGTTCTTCACCGGCGCGTTCCGCAAGCCGCGCGAGGTCAACTGGATCTTCGGCTTCCTGCTGCTGGTCCTCGGCATGTTCACCGGTTTCACCGGTTACTCCCTGCCGGACGACCTGCTCTCGGGTACCGGTGTCCGCTTCATGCAGGGCGCCATCCTCTCCGTCCCGATCGTCGGCACCTACCTGTCGATGTTCCTGTTCGGCGGCGAGTTCCCGGGCGGCGACTTCGTCGCACGCTTCTACTCGGTCCACATCCTGCTGCTGCCCGGCATCATGATGGGTCTGCTGGTCGCGCACCTGATCCTGGTCGTGTTCCACAAGCACACCCAGTACGCCGGCCCCGGCAAGACCGAGAAGAACGTCGTTGGCATGCCGCTGCTGCCGGTCTACATGGCCAAGGCCGGAGGCTTCTTCTTCCTGGTCTTCGGTGTCATCGCGGCCATCGCGGCGATCGCCTCGATCAACCCGATCTGGGCGCTCGGCCCGTACCGTCCGGACCACGTGTCCACCGGCGCGCAGCCCGACTGGTACATGGGTATGCCGGAAGGCCTCATCCGAGCCATGCCGGGCTGGGAGATCAACCTGTGGGGCCACACGCTCGTCCTGGGCGTGTTCATCCCGCTGGTGCTCTTCCCGCTGGTCCTGGGCGCCATCGCCGTCTGGCCGTTCATCGAGTCCTGGGTCACCGGGGACAAGCGCGAGCACCACATCCTGGACCGCCCGCGCAACGCCCCGACCCGTACGGCCTTCGGTGTCGCCTGGATCTCGGAGTACATCGTGCTCCTCATCGGCGGCGGCAACGACATGTTCGCCCAGTACTTCCACCTGTCGATCAACTCGATCACCTGGTTCGTCCGGATCGGCTTCTTCGTCGTCCCGGTCCTGGCCTTCATCGCCACCAAGCGGATCTGCCTCGGCCTCCAGCGCCGGGACCACGACAAGGTGCTGCACGGTCGCGAGACCGGCATCATCAAGCGTCTGCCGCACGGTGAGTTCGTCGAGGTCCACGAGCCGCTCTCGCAGGCGAAGCTGCACACGCTCACCTCGCACGACCAGTACGAGCCGCTCGAGATCGGCCCGACGGTCGACGAGAACGGTGTCGAGCGCAAGGTGACGGCCACGGAGAAGCTGCGCGTCAAGCTCAGCAAGGGCATGTTCGCGGAGGGCAACCAGATCCCGAAGCCCACCGTCGAGGAGTACAAGGAGATCCAGAGCGGCCACGGCCACCACTGATCTCCGGCACGACAGCTTGAGGGATTGATTCAGGTCAATCCTGGTGTCGCCACGGCGAGAGCCCCGTCCAGTGTCTGGACGGGGCTCTTCGCCTTCCTCCGGCGCTGGATAGGCTGAGATCGTTCCCATTTCGACGTGGACCCCGACATCGGGTGGCCGACCAACAGCAGGAGCGGACCATGAACGTTGCGACCCCGGCAGGCGGCGACAGCGTGGCGGCCCGTGGCTGGCCGGGCGTCCTCGACGCGCTGCTGACCGGCCAGGACCTCACCGCCGACGACAGCGCCTGGGCCATGGACCGGATCATGCGCGGTGAGGCCACCGACGCGCAGATCGCCGGTTTCGCGGTCGCCCTGCGCGCCAAGGGCGAGACCGTGGCGGAGATCAACGGTCTCGTCCGGGCGATGTACGACCACGCCAACCTGATCGAGGTCCCGGGCCGGACGGTGGACATCGTCGGCACCGGAGGCGACGGAGCCAAGACCGTCAACATCTCGACGATGTCCGCGGTCGTCGTGGCCGGAACCGGCGCCAAGGTCGTCAAGCACGGCAACCGGGCCGCGTCCTCGGCGTCCGGCTCCTCCGACGTCCTGGAGAAGCTCGGCGTCAACCTGGACCTGACCCCGGAAGGGGTGGTCCGGGTGGCCGAGCGGGCGGGCATCACCTTCTGCTTCGCGGTGCGCTTCCACCCCTCGCTGCGGCACGTGGCCGCCGCCCGCAAGGAGCTGGGCATCCGCACGACGTTCAACTTCCTCGGCCCGCTGACCAACCCGGCGAAGGTGCGGGCCCAGGCCACCGGCGTCGCCGACGCCCGGATGGCCCCCATCGTGGCCGGCGTCCTCGCCGAACGCGGCTCCTCGGCGCTCGTCTTCCGCGGTGACGACGGCCTCGACGAGCTGACCACGACCGCCACCTCCCGGGTGTGGTGGGTCCGCGAGGGCACGGTCACCGAGCTGCCCTTCGACCCGCGCGACGTCGGCATCGAGCTCGTGGACGTCTCGCGGCTGCGCGGCGAGGACGCCTCCTACAACGCGGACGTCGCGCGCCGGGTGTTCGCCGGCGAGACCGGCCCCGTACGGGACGCCGTCCTCTTGAACTCGGCTGCGGCGCTCGTGGCCCTGGACCCCGGTACGGGCTCGCTGGAGGAGCAGATCGCGGCGGGCATCGCCCGAGCGGCCGAGGCCATCGACTCGGGCGCGGCCCGTGCGGCCCTGGAGCGCTGGGTGGCGGCCAGCAACGCCTGACCGCGCGCGGCGCGGGCCGTCCGCCGCGCGGACGTGGTCCGCGGTGAGAACGGCGTGAAAGCGGTGTGAACGAACAGACCCCGGTCCGCATGGCGGACCGGGGTCTTGTCTTCGGAGGATCTTGTGGCAAGATGCTCACAGGTCACGAGTGACAGCGTTTAGGCCCCGGCTTGCTGTCCGGCAACCCTCCTTCCGTGGCGGGGTGCCCCGGGTGATGACCAGGTCGTAGGCAGCAAGGCCCACGGCAAGCGCGGATCCCTCGACACCAGGGGTCCTGGTCTCTCGAGGAGCTTTTCCGTGAGCAAGCGAATGCGATAGGGCGAATCCGCCCCTTCTTCACCCCTCGGACCCGGGTCGCCTCCGCGCACCCGCCTTCCTCCTCCGAGGCCTTTCCCGTACCCCCGACGGCCGCGCCGCCGTATCCGCGTACGGGCACACCGAAGCCATTCAGCCCTGCCTGCCGGGAGATACCGCCATGTCCGCATCCCTGAACGCCGCCTCCTCCGCCACCGTCGCCGCCACGTCCGCCGCCGCGTGCGCCGCTTCCGCGGAGCCCGCCTGTGACGGGCCGCTCCCGGTCCTCGGCCGCGACGTCACCGTCCCCCTCGTGACCGGCGGCGAGGTCACCTACGCGGCCCTGGACTACGCGGCCAGCGCCCCCGCCCTCCAGCGGGTCTGGGACGACGTCGCCGCGTACGCCCCGTACTACGGCAGCGTCCACCGCGGCGCCGGGTACCTCTCGCAGCTGTCCACCGACCTCTTCGAGCAGAGCCGGGTCACGGTCGCCGAGTTCCTCGACTGCCGTCCCACCGACCAGGTGGTCTTCACCCGGTCCACCACCGACTCCCTGAACCTGCTCGCCGCCGTGCTCCCGGCCGACTGCCAGGTCTTCGTCTTCGAGACCGAGCACCACGCCTCGCTCCTGCCGTGGACGAAGGCCAAGGTCACCTACCTCAACGCGCCGCGCACCCCGGGCGAGGCCGTCGCCACCCTGGAGCGGGCGCTGGCCGACCGCGAGCCCTACGGCCCGGCCCTGGTCTGCGTCACCGGCGCCTCCAACGTCACCGGCGAGCTGTGGCCGGTCAAGGAGCTGGCCGCGGCCGCGCACGCGCACGGCGCGCGGATCGTGCTGGACGCCGCCCAGCTGGCGCCCCACCACCCCGTCTCGGTGCGGGAGCTGGACGTGGACTGGGTCGCCTTCTCCGGGCACAAGCTCTACGCGCCCTTCGGCTCGGGCGTCCTCGCCGGCCGCGCCGACTGGCTCCAGGAGGCGGAGCCCTACCTCGCCGGCGGCGGCGCCTCCCGCAAGGTCGCCCGTCGGGAGGACGGCGGCGTCGACGTCGAGTGGCACACCACGGCCGCCCGCCACGAGGCGGGTTCCCCGAACGTGATCGGCGTCTACTCGATCGCCTCCGCCTGCAAGGCCCTGAACGAGGCGGGGTTCGACTCCCTCGTCGCCCGCGAGCGCCGGCTCATCGCGAAGGTCCGCGAGGGCCTGGCCGAGGTCCCGGCGGTCCGCGTCCTGTCCCTGTTCGGTGACGACGCGCCGCGCGTCGGCGTCATCTCGTTCGTCGTGGACGGCTGGAACAGCTCCCACTTCGCGGCCGCGCTGTCCGCCGAGTACGGCATCGGCGTCCGCGACGGCCTCTTCTGCGCCCACCCGCTGGTGCGCACCCTGCTCGGCAGCGAGCCGCAGGAGCCGGGCGAGTGCGGGGCGCCCGAGGCGGCGCCCGGCGAGCGCTCCCTGAACGCGATCCGCGTCAGCTTCGGGGCGGGCACCCCCGACGAGCACGTCGAGCGCTTCGTCGGGGCCGTCAAGGAGCTGGTCGCGGACGGCGCCAAGTGGCGGTACCGCACGGAAGAGGGCCGCTGCGTCCCGGCCGTCTGAGGCGCGGCGCGGGCGGCGGTACCGGGAGCCGGTGGGCCCGGCCGGGGGGAGACCACCCGGCCGGGCCCACCGGCTCCCGTGCCTGCCGGGCGCGGCGCGGGACGGGAGCGGCGCGGGACGTGCGCGGCGCGGTCCTCAGGCGTCCAGGCCGATGGCGAAGGCCGCTTCGAGGTCGTGCTGCGAGTAGGTGCGGAACGCGACGTGCGTGTCCGTGGCCTCCACGCCGGGGATCTTGCTGATGCGGCCCGGGATGATGTCCGCCAGGTTCTCGTGGCGGGCCACGCGGACCAGGGCGATCAGGTCGTACGTACCGGTGACGGAGTAGACCTCGCTGACGCTGTCCAGCGCGGCGATGGACTCGGCGATCTCGGGGATGCGGTCCACGCTGGTCTTGATGAGCACGATCGCGGTGATCACGGCTGGCTGTCTCCCTCGACTGCGGTCACTGGTCGTCCCACTCTAGTCGTACGCCGATAACGCACCCACGCGTACAGGAAGCCCACCGAGAAGCCCACGACGTGCGCGAGGTAGGCCACTCCGGGGCCGCTCTCCGCCCGGTGCGCCGCCAGCCACTGGAGCCCGAACCAGAACAACAGCACGATCCACGCCGGGAAGCGCAGCGGCAGGAACAGCAGGAACGGGAACAGGCTCGTCACCCGCGCCTTGGGGAAGAGGCACAGGAAGGCGCCCAGGACCGCCGAGATCGCGCCGGAGGCCCCGACCAGCGTCTGGTCCGAGGAGGCGTTGGCCGCCGCGTACGCCGCGAGGGCCAGGTAGCCCGTGGTGACGTAGAAGACCAGGAAGGGGACCCGGCCCATCCGTTGCTCCGTCATCGCGCCGAAGACGTGGAGGAACAGCATGTTCCCCAGCAGGTGGAGCCAACTGCCGTGGACGAAGAGGGCCGTGAGCGGGGTCAGCAGCGGTCGTCCGGCACCCGAGAACAGCTCGTCGGGGACCACGCCCCAGTGCCGGAAGTACGCGGTGCCGTTCGCGAGCAGCCGCTCGCCCGTGCCGTAGGTCGGATTCAGGCCCGAGGCCGGGCCGAGGAGGAACGCCGCGCAGCAGCCGGCGATCAGCGCGTACGTGACCACGGGGCCGCGTGCGGCGTCGGCTACGCTCCGCCACTTTACGATCATGAGACAGAGCATGACGCAGGTGGACCCACCTGACGGCGGTGCCAGGCCGTAGGGTTACGTGCTGCGGTCCGCCGACCGCCGCGGAAGGCTTTGATTGAATGAGCTACGAAGGAGAGAGCGGCCTGATGACGGTTCCCCTGCCGACCGACACCACCCGGTGGCGCTGCACCCTGTGCGGCAACCTCACGCGGTTCGACGTCACCCGATCGTCGAAGGTCGTGGAGTACGTCCACCTGGACCTCGCCGGGGAGCCCAAGGTCGAGGAGCGCGAGGTGGTCAGTGAGACCATCGAGTCGGTGCGCTGTCGCTGGTGCAACGCGGTGGACCAGATCGAGCTCGTGGACAGGCCGGGCGCCGACTCCTGACGGAGCGGGGCCCACAGTAGATCACGGTAGGGGTGACGGATTGTGGAGCCAGCAAGCGGCGCCGGGTCGGCCGACGCGGCCGGCGACGCCGCGGAGGTCCTCGACCGTCCGCTGCCGGAAGGCGTGCGGCGCCGGGTCGTCGCGCTCGTCTCGGACGCCTTCGGCGGACTGACGGTCGCGGACCTCCCGGCGCAGCTGCGCCAGTACGCCCGTTTCACCCCGAGCCGGCGCGCCAAGTTCGCGGGCAACGCGATGGCCGCCGCCGTGGAGAGCGACGCCGTCTTCCGCGGCCGGATCGCGGAGAAGGTGCGCGAGGCGCAGCCGGAGCTGGCCGGGGCGCTGGACGCGGGCGCGCCGCCCGCGGCCGCCGATCCGCTGGACGTGGCGGCCGCCGCGTACGTGCTGCGCCCGGCGGGCTGGGTCAAGTTGGTCGCCGCCGCGGGGGAGGAGGCGCAGCGCGCCGACGCCGAGCGGGTCGGGGACGAGACCCGGCGGGAGCTGGAACGGCTGCGCGAGGAGCTGGCCCACGTACGGGAGAGCCACCGCGCCGGCGGGGACCAGGTACGGGCCGAGCTGGAGGCCGCGCGCAAGGAAGCGGAATCGCTTCAGCGCAAGCTGCGCAGCGCCCTGAGCGACGTCAAGCGGGGCGAGGCGGCCCTGCGCAAGGTGGGCGCCGAGATCGACGGGATCCGTTCGGAGGCGGCGGCCCAGGTGGCGGCGGCCGAGAGCGAGAGCCGTCGGCTCAAGTCCCGCCTGGCGGAGGTGGAGTCGGCGCTGGAGACCTCGCGGCGGGCCACCCGCGAGGGGCGCAGCATCGAGGACATGCGGCTGCGGCTGCTGCTGGACACCGTGTTGGACGCGGCGGCCGGGCTGCGGCGCGAGCTGGCGCTGCCGCCGGTCTCGACGCGCCCCGCGGACACCGTCGAGGCGGTGGAGCCGGGTCGGATGACGCCGAAGGACATCGCGGCGCGGGCCCTTTCGGAGACCGATCCGGCCCTGCTGGACCAGTTGTTGGCGCTGCCGCAGGCGCACCTGGTGGTCGACGGCTACAACGTGACGAAGACCGGCTATCCGACGATGCCGCTGGAGAAGCAGCGACTGCGGCTGCTCGGCGGGCTGTCGATGCTGGCCGCGCAGACGGGCGCCGAGATGACCTGCGTCTTCGACGGGGCGGAGCTGGCGGCGCCGGTGCTGCTCGCGCCGCCGCGCGGGGTGCGGGTGCTGTTCTCCAAGGCCGGTGTGACGGCGGACGAGTTGATCCGTCAGCTGGTGCGCGCGGAGCCGCCGGGCCGGCCGGTGGTGGTGGTCTCCACCGACCGCGAGGTCGCCGACGGGGTGGCGAAGGCGGGGGCCCGGCCCGTGACGTCGGCGCTGCTGCTGAAGAGGCTCGCCCGGGTGTCCTGACTCCGGCCGTCGCGCGGGCCGCGTCCGTCGCGGGCGTTCCGGGTGGATCGGCCCCTTCGGGGGCGGGCGCGGGGGACGCGCCGTGAGCCCGTCGGCACGTGGCGTGCGCGGCGGTTGACGAAGCCGGCGGCCAAGCGGAATTTTGCGTCCGACCCTTTGAAGTGATCAAGGACTGGTCACTAAGGTGCGCCCAAACCTTCGTGCGATGGGTCACCCGTTCGGGGTGTCGGGCGGGGGTGTGCCCGCCGGACGCGCCCCGCGCCCGGCGGCCGGAGGGTGAAGGAGTCCGCCCCCGTGGCGTCCCACCGTCGAACCAAGCCGCCCGCCCGCGCGCGCGTGAGCGTGCTCACCGCCACCGCGGCGGCGGCCGTCGCCCTCTCCTCCCAGTCGGCCGTGGCCGCCCCCGACCGGCCGACCAAGGACGAGGTCAAGGCGCAGGTCGACGCCCTCTACGAGGAAGCGGAACGGGCCGGCGAACAGTCCAACGGGGCCCGCGAACGCCAGGAGAAGCTGGAGCGGGAGATCGAGCGGCTCCAGGACCGGGTCGCCCGCGACCAGGGCGAGCTGAACGACCTGCGCAACGCGCTCGGTTCGCTGGCCACCGCCCAGTACCGCGGCGGCGGGCTCGACCCGGCCGTGGCCCTGCTCCTGTCCGCAGACCCGGGCGGCTACCTCGACAAGGCCTCCACCCTCCAGCGGTTGAGCGGCAGGCAGGTCGAGGCGGTCGCGCGGATCCAGGCGAAACAACGCGCCCTCGCGCAGCAGCGCCAGGAGGCCGCCGGCAAGCTCGCCGACCTCGACGCGACCCGCGAGGAACTCGCCGCGAAGAAGAAGACCGCCCAGGACAGGCTGAACCGGGCGCAGACCCTCCTCAACACGCTGACCGCGCGTGAACGCGCCCAGTTGAAGGAGGACGAGGCGAAGGAGGGCCGCGGCGCCGCCCCCGCCGCGCCGGTCGGCGCCTCGGGCCGCGCCGGGGCGGCGCTGGCCGCCGCGAAGACCAAGCTGGGCAGCGCGTACATCATGGGCGCCACCGGCCCCGGCGCCTACGACTGCTCCGGACTCACGCAGTGGGCGTACGGCCAGGCGGGCGTCGCCATCTCCCGCACCACCTACACCCAGGCCAACGACGGCACCCGCATCGGCCGCGACCAACTGCGCCCCGGCGACCTGGTCTTCTTCTACGACGACCTGCACCACGTCGGCCTGTACGCGGGGAACAACACCACCCTGCACGCCTCCAACCCGCGCGGCGGCGTCAAGTACGAGTCCCTGGACAACATGCCGTTCCGGTTCGGCGTCCGCATCTGAGGCCCGCCCCGTCCGGCGTCCCGGCGGGCGCCCCCCCGTCCGGCGCTCCGGCGGGACGCGCCGCACACCGCCCATCCGGGCGAATTGCGGGGAGCCGACCTGACCGCGCGCCCCGCCGGTGACCTGCGAACGCGGCGGGGCGCCCCCGTACGGGCCCGTCGGAGGTCGTTGGTCGGCGCGTGGTCGCGCGGCTACTGTCTGCCAGCGCGGAACCCCGGCCCACGGCCGTCCACGGGGGGCGGACCCGGGGCCGCGCAGCGGAAGGGAGCGGTTCCACGTGGCGTCCCATCGCCGGACCGGGCTCAGCGGCCCCGACCGGAACACCAAGGTCACCGTCTTCACCGCCGCCGCGGCGGGCGCCGCCGTGGCCCTCGCGGGCGCACCGGCCGGAGCGGCCCCCACGCTCCCGCCGGAACCCCAGGGTTCCCGCGCCCAGGTCGACCGCCTCTTCGAGGAGGCCGAGAAGGCCACCGAGGCCTTCAACGAGGCGGGCGAGAAGGCCGACCGGCTCCGGGCCGAGATCGGCCGGGCCCAGGACGCGGTGGCCCGCGGCCAGGACCGCATCAACACCATGCGCGGGGTCCTGGGCACCTTCGCCGGAGCCCAGTACCGTTCCGGCGGCATCGACCCCACCGTCGAGCTGATGCTCTCCGACGACCCCCGCGACTACCTCGACAAGGCCGCCGTGCTCAACCGGCTCAGCGGTCGCCGGGCCCAGCAGCTCGGCGAACTCCGCGAGGAGCAGCGGCGGATCGGCCAGCAGCGCGAGGAGGCCGGCCGCAAGCTCGCCGCGCTCGACGTCCTGCGCTCCGACGTGGCCCGCCACAAGCGGTCCGTCACCGCGAAGCTCGCCGCCGCCCGCAGGCTCCTCGACGCCATGCCCTCCGGGGAACGCGCCGACTTCGAGCGGGCCTCCCGGTCGGCGGGCCGCGCCGACGGCCTGCCGGAACCGGCCCCGGCGTACGGCGGCGGCCGGGCCTCCGGGCGGGCCATGACCGCCGTGATGGCGGCCCGCGCGGCCGTCGGCCGGCCGTACGTGTGGGGCTCGACCGGCCCCTCCGGCTTCGACTGCTCGGGGCTGATGGTGTGGTCGTACCGCCAGGCGGGCGTCTCGCTGCCGCGCACCTCCCAGGCCCAGCGCCACGCCGGGCGGCAGGTGCCGCTCTCGCAGGCCCAGCCCGGGGACCTGGTCACGTACCGCTCGGACGCCAGCCACGTGGGCATGTACGTGGGCAACGGCCAGGTGGTGCACGCCCCCTACCCGGGGGCCCGGGTCCGCTACGACCCCGTCGGGATGATGCCGGTGTCCTCGGTGACCCGGCCCTGAGCGCGGGGATGCGTACGATCGGCTGATGATCCCGGTCCCGCGCGCCGTACGACCCCGCGTGCCCGCGCCGCGGCGGCGGCGCGCGCTCCGGCCGCGCGTCCGCTCCCGGCGGGCGCTCCCGGCGCGGGTGTTCCCGGCGCGGGTGTTCCTGGCGGGCCTGCTCCTCGCCGCCGCCGGATGCCAGGCCCCGGCCGGTCCCGACGCCGACGCCGACGCGCGACCGGTCCGCGAGGCCGTCGCCGCCTGGTCGGCCGAGCCCTCCGGGAAGCCGGCCGGGATCCCCCTGGAGGACTGGTCCTACGAGGTCACCTCCGTGCCCCCGCACCCCGGCGCGCAACTGCGCGTCCCCGCCCTGCTGCGCTACCGGCTGGCCGGCCACGACACGGCGCCCGTCGAGGCGCGCCGCGAGGTCGAGGTCGCGCGCACCGAGGCCGGGGGCGCCTACCGGGTGCTCGGCGACCGACCCGCGCCCGGCGCGCCGCCCCAGCTGTGGGACCAGGGGCCGGTGGAGGTGGTCCGGGGCGCGCACGCCCTGGTCCTGGCCTCGGGCCGGCCGCCGGGCGAGGCGGCCGCCCTGGCCGAGGGGGCGGACCGGGCGGTGCCCGCCGTCGGGGCCGCCTGGCCGGGGGAGTGGGCGCGCCGTGTGGTGGTGCTGGCGCCCGCCTCGCTGGACGCGATGGCCGCGCTGCTGGGCCGCCCGGCCGCCGAGTACCGGGGCCTGGGCGCCGTCACCACCGGCCGGGTGGGCACGGGACCCGCCCCCGCCGACCGGGTGGTGATCAACCCGGAGGGGTGGGCGCAGCTCGGGGAGGAGGGGCGGCGGGTGGTGCTGACCCACGAGGTCACCCACGTCGCCACCCGCGCCGCCACCACCGCCCGCACCCCGCAGTGGCTGTCGGAGGGGTTCGCGGACTGGGCGGCGTACCGGGGCGGCTCCCTCGCCCCGGACCGCGTCGCGCCCACGCTGGCCCGCGCCGTACGCGAGGGCCGGATCCCCGCCACGCTCCCGGCGGACGCCGACTTCGCCTTCGGCGGGGACCCGCAGGCCGCGGCGCGCGCCTACGAGGGCGCCTGGCTCGCCTGCCGGCTCGTCGCCGACCGGTGGGGCGAGGACAAGCTCGTACGCCTCTACGCGCAGGCCGGCCGCGAGGCGCTGCCCGTGGCCCTGGAGCGGGTCCTCGGCATCGACCCGGACGGGTTGGACCGGGCCTGGCGGGAGGCCCTGCGCGAGGAACTGCGCTGAGGTCGTCCGGTACGTTGGCGGGGATGCACAAGACGCTGATCGTGACGAACGACTTCCCGCCGCGCCCGGGCGGCATCCAGGCCTTCCTGCACAACATGGCGCTGCGGCTCGACCCCGAGCGGGTCGTCGTCTACGCCTCCACCTGGAAGCACGGCGCCGAGGGGCGCGCCGCCACCGCCGCCTTCGACGCCGAGCAGCCCTTCACCGTGGTGCGCGACCGCACGACGATGCTGCTGCCGACCCCCCGCGTGACCCGCCGGGCGGTGTCCCTGCTGCGCGAACACGGC
The DNA here is from genome assembly GCF_055584445.1 of Streptomyces sp. NPDC103540. Classification (NCBI taxonomy): domain Bacteria; kingdom Bacillati; phylum Actinomycetota; class Actinomycetes; order Kitasatosporales; family Streptomycetaceae; genus Streptomyces; species Streptomyces sp. NPDC103540. The sequence goes on along the minus strand of NZ_JBVJMA010000001.1, from coordinate 297,126 downwards.
TGCGAGTCGGTGTGGTTCGGGGCGGCGGCCCCGCTCGGCCTGATGGGCCCCGCGCTGCGCCGGGCCGGCGCCCGGCGGCTGGTCGCCACCACCCACGGCCACGAGGCGGGCTGGGCTCAGCTGCCGGCCGCGCGACAGTTGCTGCGCAGGATCGGCGAGGGCACCGACACCCTGACCTACCTCGGGGAGTACACGCGCTCGCGGATCGCCTCGGCGCTCACCCCGGGGGCGGCGGCCCGGATGACGCAACTGCCGCCGGGCGTCGACGAGAAGACCTTCCACCCCGACTCCGGCGGGGCGCTGGTCCGGGCCCGGCTCGGGCTCACCGACCGGCCCGTGGTCGTGTGCGTCTCGCGCCTGGTCCCGCGCAAGGGGCAGGACACCCTGATCGCGGCCATGCCGAGGATCCTGGCCGCCGTACCGGACGCCATCCTGCTGATCGTGGGCGGGGGCCCCTACGAGAAGGACCTGAGGGCGCTCGCCGAATCCACCGGGGTCGCGCGGAACGTGGTCTTCACCGGGGCGGTCCCCTGGGAGGAACTGCCCGCCCACTACGGCGCCGGCGACGTCTTCGCCATGCCCTGCCGGACCCGGCGCGGCGGCCTGGACGTCGAGGGGCTCGGGATCGTCTACCTGGAGGCCTCGGCGACGGGCCTGCCGGTGGTCGCCGGGGACTCCGGCGGCGCCCCGGACGCGGTGCTCGACGGGGAGACCGGCTGGGTGGTCCGCGGCGGAGAGCCGGACGAGGCCGCCGACCGGATCGTCGCCCTGCTGCGGGACCCGGAACTGCGGGCCCGCATGGGAGCCCGGGGCCGCGCCTGGGTCGAGGAGAAGTGGCGCTGGGACCTCCTGGCGCAGCGGCTGCGGGAGCTGCTCTAGCCCGCGCGCCCGAGGGCCGCACCGGGCCGGCGGCGCCCGGTGCGCGGGCCATGCGCCACCCACGACTGTGCCCGCGATGAATGGCGTCACCGTCTCTGGCCGGTTGGCGCGAAGGCGCCCATCATGCCGCCATGACACCCAAACTGACACGCCGTCACTTCCTCGGCGTCACCGCGCTCCAGACCGCCGCGGCGCTCGGTTTCACCCGAATCGGGTTGTCCTCGGCGCAGGCCGCCGAACCCCCCGCCGCACGGTACGCCCCGGCGATCGTCGTCGGCTCCGGCTACGGGTCGGCCGTGGCCGCGCTGCGCCTCGGGCAGGCGGGGGTGCGCACCGTCGTCCTGGAGATGGGCCGGCTGTGGGACACGCCGGCGGGCGACGGCAAGGTCTTCCCCTCCACCTCCGCGCCCGATCAGCGCTCCATGTGGTTCCGCACCCGCACCGAGGCCCCGCTCGCCCAGTTCCTCTGGCTCGACGTGGTCAACCGCGACATCAACCCCTACCCCGGTGTCCTGGACCGGGTCGACCACGGGGACATGTCCGTGTACGTGGGCCGGGGCGTCGGCGGCGGCTCCCTGGTCAACGGCGGCATGGCCCCGACCCCGCGCCGCTCGTACTTCGCCGAGGTGCTGCCCCGCGTCGACGCCGAGGAGATGTACGGCACCTGGTTCCCGCGGGCCCGCGCCATGCTCGGCGTCAACGACATCGACCCGGCCTGGTTCGAGTCCACGGAGTGGTACCGCTTCGCCCGGATCTCCCGCCGGCACGCCCACAACACCGGCCTGCGGACCGCCTTCGTGCCCAACGTCTACGACTTCGACTACATGAAGCGCGAGGCCGCCGGCGCCGTCCCGCGGTCCGCGCTCGCCGGCGAGGTCATCTACGGCAACAACCACGGCAAGAGGAGCCTCGACAAGACCTACCTCGCCGCCGCCCTCGGCACCGGGAACGTCACCATCGAGACCATGCAGCGGGTGGTCGGCGTACGCCCCGACCCGGCGGGCGGCTACGTGGTCACGGTCCGCACCAGCGACCTGACCGGCAAGGTCACCCAGGTCAGGGAACTGGGCTGTCGGCAGCTCTTCCTGGGCGCGGGCAGCCTCGGCACCTCGGAGATCCTGCTGCGCGCCCGCGAGACCGGCACCCTGCCGGAGCTGAGCGAGCAGGTCGGCCGGGGCTGGGGCCCCAACGGCAACGTCATGACCGCCCGCGCCAACCACCTCTGGGACACCGTGGGCGCGCACCAGGCCACCATGCCGGCGCTCGGCATCGACGACTGGGACAACGCCGCCAACCCGGTGTTCGCCGAGATCGCCCCGTTGCCGATGGGCTTCGAGCACTGGATCTCGCTGTACCTGGCGATCACCAGGAACCCGGAGCGCGGCCACTTCACCTACGACGCCGCCACCGACTCCGCCCGCCTGCGCTGGACCCGAGGTCAGAACGCCCCGGCCGTGCAGGCGGCCAGGAACCTCTTCGACCGGATCAACCGGCGCAACGTCACGATCTACCGCTACGACCTGTTCGGCGGCAACCGGCCCTTCGCCGACGACTTCACCTACCACCCGCTGGGCGGCTGCGTCCTCGGAGAGGCCACCGACCTCTACGGCCGGGCCAAGGGCTACGAGGGGCTGTACGTGGTCGACGGCTCCCTGGTGCCCGGCTCGCTCGGCGTGAACCCGTTCGTGACGATCACGGCCCTCGCCGAACGGAACATGGCGCGGATCCTCGCCGAGGACCCGCGCTGACGTCCCGCCCGGACGGCTCCCGCCCGGACGGCTCCCGCCGTGCGGCCTAGCCCCGGTACAGGGCCTCGATCTCGTCCGCGAAGTCCTTCGCCACCACGTTCCGCTTGAGCTTCAGCGAGGGCGTGATGTGCCCGGACTCCTCCGTGAACTGGGAGGCCAGAATGCGGAACTTCCGCACCGATTCCGCCTTCGAGACCGCCGCGTTGCCGTCGTCGACGGCCTTCTGGACGGCGGCGATCAGATCCGCGTCCTCGCGCAGCTCCGCCGCCGTCACCCCGGCCGGCTTGCCGTTGTCCGCGGCCCACCGGCCGAGGAACTCCTCGTCGATGGTGACCAGCGCCGCCACGAACGGGCGCCCGTCGCCGACCACCATGCACTCGCCGACCAGCGCGTGGGCGCGGATGCGGTCCTCGATCACCGCCGGGGCGACGTTCTTGCCGCCCGCCGTGACGATCAGTTCCTTCTTGCGGCCGGTGATCGCGAGGAAGCCGTCCTCGTCGAGGGTGCCGACGTCGCCGGTGTGGAACCAGCCGTCGGTCAGCGCCTCGGCCGTGGCCGACTCGTTCTTCCAGTACTCCTTGAAGATGTGCTCGCCGTGCAGCAGCACCTCGCCGTCGTCGGCGATGCGCACCACGGAGCCGGGCAGCGGCTGGCCGACCGTGCCGATCTTCTGCTTGTCCCACGGGTTGAAGGCCGTGGCCGCGCAGGACTCGGTGAGGCCGTAGCCCTCCAGCACCGTGAAGCCGATGCCGCGGAAGAAGTGGCCGAGCCGCTCGCCGAGCGGGGCGCCGCCGGAGATGGCGTACTCGCCGCGTCCGCCGAGGACCGCGTGCAGCTTCTTGTAGACGAGCCTGGAGAACAGCTTGTGCTTCAGTCGCAGCCCGAAGGAGGGGCCGCCGGGGGCGTCGAGCGCCCGGCTGTACGCGATGGCCGTCTCGGCCGCCGCGTCGAAGATCCTGCCCTTGCCGTCGGCCTGGGCCTTGGCGCGCGCCGAGTTGTAGACCTTCTCGAAGACGCGCGGCACGCCGAGGATCAGCGTGGGCCGGAAGGACTGGAGCTCGTCGGTGAGGTTCTTGATGTCCGGTACGCAGCCCAACCGGATCGGCGCCAGTACCGCCGCCACCTCCACCAGACGGCCGAAGACGTGCGCGGCCGGGAGGAACAGCAGGACGGAGCACTCGCCGGTGCGGAACAGGGGGCTGAGGCGCTCCACGACGTTGCCGCACTCGGCGAAGAAGTTGCGGTGGGTCAGCACGCAGCCCTTGGGGCGGCCGGTGGTGCCCGAGGTGTAGACGATGGTGGCCGGGTCGTCGGCGCCCGCGAGGGCGCTGCGCGCGTCCACCTCCTCGTCGGAGACGGAGGCGCCGGCGGCCTGGAGGGTGCCCACCGCGTCCCGGTCGATCTCCCAGACCTCGCGCAGCTCCGGCAGGCGGTCGCGCAGGGTGGCCACGGCCTCGGCGTGCGCGGGGCTCTCCACGACGACCGCGACGGCTCCGGAGTCGCCGAGGATCCACTGGATCTGCTCGGGGGAGCTGGTCTCGTAGACGGGGACGGTGACCGCGCCCGCGCTCCAGATCGCGAAGTCGAACAGCACCCACTCGTAGCGGGTGCGGGAGATCAGGGCGACCCGGTCGCCCGGCCGGACGCCGGAGGCGATCAGGCCCTTGGCGGTGGCGCGCACCTCGGCGAGGAACTGCGTCGCCGTCACGTCCTGCCACCGGCCGTCGACCTTGCGGGCGATGACGGCGGTGTCGGGATGCTGGGCGGCGTTGCGGCGGATGAGATCCGTCAGGTTCCCGTCCGAAGGGACCTCGTACAGGGCCGGAAGGCTGAACTCGCGCAAGACTGAAGCTCCTCTGGGCGCCATCGCCACCGTGTGGACCGACCGGACGTTACCCACCGGTAGTGGGTTCCGGATAGAGGGAACCGGCCAGATGTTCCGTGCGTCACATTCTGTACATCGTCAGACATTGTCAGGCTGCCCCGGAACCCGGAACGAACGTGCCGACAGTAGTCGACCCGCCGCGCGACTCGGAAGTAACCGCAGGTCCGGCCACCTCTGAGCGGTGCGCGCGGCTCGCCCCGCGACCACTCCACCGGTCCTCTACCCGTCCTGGCCGTACCCCCCTAGGGTTGCGGACATGGGTGCCAGCAGGATGCGTACGAGGATCCACGTCGTCAGCGACGTACACGGCAACACCGAGGCGCTCGCCCGCGCCGGGGACGGCGCCGACGCGCTGATCTGCCTCGGTGACCTGGTGCTCTTCCTCGACTACGCCGACCACTCGCGCGGCATCTTCCCCGACCTCTTCGGCGTCGAGAACGCCGACCGGATCGTCGAACTGCGCACCGCCCGACGCTTCGGGGAAGCACGCGAATTCGGCCGCCGCCTGTGGGACGGACTGGACAGGGAGCGGCTGATCGAGGAAGCCGTACGCCGCCAGTACGCGCAGATGTTCGCGGCCTTCCCCACTCCCACGTACGCCACCTACGGCAACGTCGACGTGCCGACCCTCTGGCAGGAGTACGCCGCACCGGGCACCACCGTCCTCGACGGGCAGCGCGTGGAGATCGGCGGCCGGGTCTTCGGCTTCGTCGGCGGCGGCCTGCCCTCGCCCATGCGCACCCCCTACGAGGTGGACGAGGAGGAGTACGCCGCCAAGGTGGAGGCCCTCGGCGAGGTCGACGTCCTGTGCTCCCACATCCCGCCCGAGGTCCCCGAGCTCTGCTACGACACGGTCGCGCGCCGCTTCGAGCGCGGCAGCGAGGCCCTGCTCGCGGCCATCCGCCGCACCCGGCCGCGCTACGCCCTGTTCGGCCACGTCCACCAGCCCCTCGCCCGACGGGTCAGGATCGGCGGCACGGAGTGCGTGAACGTCGGCCACTTCGCCTCGACGGGACGCCCCTGGGCGCTGGAGTGGTGAACGGGGCGGCGCGCCCGCGGGGGCGCCGCCGGCCGCCCCGGCGGCCCCGGCGGGAGGTGCGGCGGTGGCCGAGGCCGCACGCACGGTAGCCTTCACGCGGCGGCCGGAGGCCGCCCGCACACTTGTCGAATTCCCCCCGGAGGAGCGACCGCGATGGCGGAACACACCAGCTCGAGCATCACGATCGAGGCCGCGCCGGCCGAGGTCATGGCCGTGATCGCCGACTTCGCCCGCTACCCCGAGTGGACCGGCGAGGTGAAGGAGGCCGAGGTGCTCTCCACCGACGCCGCGGGCCGCGCCGAGAAGGTGCGCCTGCTCCTGGACGCCGGCGCGATCAAGGACGACCACACCCTCGCCTACAGCTGGAAGGGCACGGACGAGGTCAGCTGGACGCTGGACAAGTCCCAGATGCTGCGCCAGCTCGACGGCTCCTACCGGCTGGCCCCGCTGGACGGCGGCCGCACCCAGGTCACCTACCAGCTGACCGTGGACGTCAAGATCCCGATGCTGGGCATGATCAAGCGCAAGGCCGAGAAGGTCATCATCGACCGCGCGCTGGCGGGCCTGAAGAAGCGCGTCGAATCCGCCTGAGCCCACCGCCTCCGCCGACCCCGGCCGCCCTCCCGGATCCCGCCCGATCCGGTCGCGTCCGGGGTCCGGTCGTCTCCGGGGGCGAATCCTGTGGCGTCCGTGCGCGTCCGGGGCCGTGTGAGCGGCCGTGCGCGCCCCGGGCCGGGAGGCCGGGTCGACGGCCCGGGACCGGCCGGGAACCCGCGTCCGCGCGCGCCCGGGCCGGGGAGGTCCGGAGCCCGTCCGGGACCCGACCGGTGTCGCGTCCGCGCGCACCGGGGCCGGCCCCCCGACCGGCGGCGCGTCGGCCCGGGACAGAATGGGGTCCGGCCGGATCCCGGCCGACCCCGCGGGGAGCCTCCGCCGAGCCCTCCCGGCCGGCGGACGCGGTCGGCGGGGCCGCGCCGAGGAGGAAGCGCCACCGCATGCCGCAGACCCTGCTGATCACCGGCCCCGGAGGGGCGGGACGGACCACCGTCGCCGCCGCCACCGCCCTCGCGGCGGCCCGCGCGGGGCGCCGGGTGCTGCTGCTGTCCGCCGATGAGCTCCCGGAGCTCGCCCCCACCCCGGGCCTGCGCCTGGCGCGCGTCGACTCCGGCGCGGAGTTCCGCGCCGAACTCGCCGCCCTCCAGGAACGCGGATCCGCCCTCCTCGCCCTGCTCGGTGGACAGCCCCTCGGCGCCGAGGAGCTGACCGAACTGCCCGGAGCCGAGGAGTTCTCCCTGCTCCGCGCCCTGCGCCGGGCCGCCGCCGCCCCCGACACCGACCTCGTGGTCGTGGACGCGCCCCCGCTGCACCGGGCGCTGACCACCCTCGCCCTCCCCGCGCAGCTGCGCCGCCACCTGGCCCGGCTGCTGCCCGCCGAACGGCAGGCGGCCCGCGCCCTGAGACCCGTACTCGCCCAACTCGCCGGGGTCCCGATGCCCGCGCAGTGGCTCTACGAGACCGCCGCCCGCTGGGACGAGGAACTGGCGGCCGTCCAGGCCGTCGTCGAGGCCGACACCACCCGCGTGCGGATCGTCGTCGAACCGGGGCCCGCCGCCGAGCGGTCCCTGCGCCTCGGCCGGCTCGGGTTCGCCCTGTACGGGCTCGGCGTCGAGGACCTCGTCGCCAACCGCCTCGCCCCCGCCGACTCCACCGACCCCTGGGCGGCCGGCATCGCCGCCGAGCAGGACGCCACCCTCGCCCGGTGGGCCCGGACCGCGGGCGACGCCCTGCCCGTGACCCGGCTGCCGCACCTGGGCCGCGCCCCCCGCGGCCACGGGGACGTCGCCGCCCTCGCCGAGGCCGGCGGCCTCCTCCCGAGCCCCGCCGCGCCCCGCCCGCACTGGGCGGTCGAGGACCGGCTCGCCGAGGACGGGGTCCTGGTCTGGGCGATCCCGCTGCCCGGCGCCCGCAAGAGCGAGCTGGACCTCGTACGACGCGGCGACGAGCTCCTGCTCACGGTCGGCCCGTACCGCAGGACCGTCTCCCTGCCCTCCGCGCTGCGGCGCTGCGCCGTCTCCGGCGCCGCCCTCGCCGACGACGCGCTGCGCGTACGCTTCACCCCCGACCCCGGGCTCTGGCCCCAGGCCCGCTGAAGCCCGTACCGCCGTTCGGGTAAGGTCGAAATACGGCCTTACCGAACGCCCGCAAGGAGAATCCGCGATGAGCGAGGCCACCGACCGCCCCACCGGCCCCGCGGCCGACGAAGACGCCTGGGCGCGGGCCTGCGCCGAGGACCTCGACGCCGAGAAGGCACGCCGCCGGGCCGGACGGCAGGACACGGGAGCCGGCACGGGCACCGCCGCCGAGGAGCTGTTCAAGCTCTTCGAGGCCGTCGCCGACAAGGTCTCCTCCCTGGACAACCCGCTCCTGGGAGCCACCGCCCAGGACACGGTGCGCCAGTTCGTCAACCAGGCGAAGCACGCCGCCCGGCCGGTCGTCGAGCGCAACCCGGAGGTCTTCGGCCACCTCGCGGCCGCCGGCTCCGAGTTGCTGGCCGCCTACCGCTCCGCAGTCGAGGGCCACGAACGCCGCTGGACCCGGGAGCGACCCCCCGCGCCCCGCGCCCCGGGGCCCGGCGCCGACCGGCGCGGCGACGGCCCGGACGACGAGGGGCCGGGCGCGGGCGAGCGGATCGATCTCGACTGATCCTCCGTCCGCCTCGGGTACGGTGGGCCGTGGCGGGGCTTGACCGGAAACCGAGGGACTAATGGGACTCACCATCGGCGTCGACATCGGCGGCACGAAGATCGCGGCCGGCGTGGTCGACGAAGAGGGCACCATCCTTGAGACGTACAAGGTGCCCACCCCGCCGACCGCGGACGGCGTGACGGAGGCGATCTGCGCCGCCGTCTCCGAGGTCAGCAGCAACCACACCATCGACGCCGTCGGCATCGGCGCCGCCGGCTACGTGGACGACAAGCGCGCGACGGTGCTCTTCGCACCGAACATCAACTGGCGGCACGAGCCGCTCAAGGACAAGGTCGAGCAGCGCATCGGCCTGCCCGTCGTCGTCGAGAACGACGCGAACTGCGCGGCCTGGGGCGAGTACCGCTTCGGCGCGGGCCAGGGCCACGAGGACGTCATCTGCATCACCCTCGGCACCGGCCTCGGCGGCGGCATCATCATCGGCAACAAGCTCCGCCGCGGCCGCTTCGGCGTGGCCGCCGAGTTCGGCCACATCCGGGTCGTCCCCGACGGCCTCCTGTGCGGCTGTGGCAGCCAGGGCTGCTGGGAGCAGTACGCCTCCGGCCGCGCCCTCGTCCGCTACGCGAAGCAGCGCGCGAACGCCACCCCCGAGCACGCGACGGTCCTCCTCGGCCTCGGCGACGGCACCCCCGAGGGCATCGAGGGCCGCCACATCAGCCAGGCCGCGCGGGCCGGCGACCCGGTGGCCGTCGACTCCTTCCGGGAGCTGGCCCGCTGGGCCGGAGCCGGCCTCGCCGACCTGGCCTCCCTCTTCGACCCGTCCGCGTTCATCGTCGGCGGCGGCGTCTCCGACGAGGGCGACCTGGTCCTGGACCCGATCCGCAAGTCCTTCAAGCGCTGGCTGATCGGCGGCGCCTGGCGCCCGCACGCGCAGGTGCTGGCGGCGCGGCTCGGCGGAGAGGCCGGGCTCGTCGGCGCGGCCGACCTGGCCCGCCAGGGCTGATCCCCTTCCCCGCCCGCGTCCGCCCGTCGCGCCCCCTGGGGGCGCGACGGGCGGACGCATAGGTTGCGGGGCATGCGCATACTGCCGAACTCCCGCACGGAGCCGGACGGTTCAGCCGTGATCCGGGTCCTCAGCTACAACATCCGCTCGCTGCGCGACGACGAGGAGGCGCTGGCCCGGGTGATCCGCGCGTGCGCCCCCGACCTGGTCCTCGTCCAGGAGGCGCCGCGCTTCTTCCGCTGGCGCAAGCACGCCGCCCGGCTGGCGGCCAAGACGGACCTGGTGGTGCTGGGCGGGGGAGCGACGGCGGCCGGGCCGCTGCTGCTGTGCTCGCTACGGGCCTTCGTGGAGCGCGCCGAGGACGTCCTGCTGCCGCTGCGGCCCGGGCTGCACCGGCGCGGCTTCGCGACGGCCGTCGTCCGCTTCGGGGCGGCGCGGGTCGGGGTGGTCAGCGCCCACCTGTCGCTGGACCGGGCGGAACGGATCGCGCACGCCGGGCTGCTGCTGGAGCGGATCGCCGCGCTGGACGTGCCGTACGCCGTCGCGGCGGCCGACGTGAACGAGACTCCCGGGGGAGCGGCGTTCGGGCTGCTCTCCTCGACCCTGCGGGACTGCTGGACGGTCGCCCCCTGGGGCGGCGCGGACACCTTCCCGGCGCGGGCGCCGGACCGGCGCATCGACGCCGTCTTCGCCTCGGCGGGGGTGGAGGTCCTGGCCTGCGGCGTCCCCGCGGGGCTCGCGGGCGTCGACCCGGCGGACCTGCGCGCCGCCACCGACCACCTCCCGGTGCTGGCCACCCTCCGCCTCCCCGCCGCCTGACGCACCCCGGCGCGGCCCCGGCGCGGCCCCGGCGGGCCCGAGCCCGGCCCGGCGCGCGCCGGGCTCGGGCCAGGCTCGGGCCAGGCTCGGGCCGGGGCGACGGCCTAGACGACCGCGCCGCGGCCCGGGTCGTCGTCCTCGTCGTCGTCGCCGTGGTCCATGCGCGCCACCAGGGTGGCGAAGCCGCCCAGGAAGCCGCCGATGCCCAGGGTGGTCAGCCACCAGGTCATGTCCCACTGCAACAGCACCGCCAGCAACAGCAGCACCGGTCCGCCGACCACCGCGAGCCACGCGAACTTCGCCGTCGTGTCGGCGGGCGGCAGCTCCGGCTCCGGCGGGACGAAGTGGCCCTCGTCCGACGCGGTCAGGTCGTCGTCCTTAGGCTCCGCCAGGGAGTGGTCGCGCGGGCCCGCCACGGGCCCGTCCGCGCCCACGCCCGGGGCGAACACCACCGAGCTGCCCAGGGCGGGCGCGGCCGGAGCCGCCGGCGCGGCCGGTGTCGCGGGAGCCTCGGGGGCCTCCGGCGGCTCCGGCTTCACGTCCTCCTCGGGCAGCATCAGGTTCTCGATCGGCCGGAACGGTCTGGCCCCCGGCGGGTCCGGCGGCTCCTGTCCGTACCCGGCGACGATCGCGGCCCACGCCGCCTCCTCGTCCAGCGGGGGTACGCCCCCGGACGGCTCCTCGTGCTCAGCCACCGCTGGCCGCCCCCTCCCTGCCGACGCTCTGTGCGAGCCGCCCGACGAACGCATAACTGTCCGCGAAGATCCGCTCCGCGTCATGGTCCAACGTCGCGACGTGGTAGCTCTGTTCCAGCAGGGTCTCGGTGACGTCCGTCGAGGACACCCGGGCCAGGATCCGCGCCGAGTCGGCCGGCGGGACGACGTGGTCCTGCGGGCTGTGCAGCAGCAGCACCGGCTGCGTCACCTGCGGCAGCTCGGTGTCCACCAGGCGCAGGAAGGCGCGCAGGGAGTGCGCGGCCCGCGTCGGGACCCGGTCGTAGCCGACCTCGGCCGACCCCGGCTTCGCGATGTCGCTGGCGATGCCCGGCGTCGACCGGATGAAGTGCTTGGCCACCGGAAGGGTCACGGCCAGGGGGTCGTGCACCTTGTTGGCGGGATTGACGAGCACGATGCCGCTGATCGCGTCCCCGTGCCGGGCGGCCAGCCGCAGCGTCAGCGCGCCGCCCATCGACAGCCCGAAGACGAACACCCGCTCGCACCGGTCCAGCAGCTCGCGCAGCGCGCGGTCGACCTCCGCGTACCAGTCCTGCCAGCCGGTGAGCTGCATGTCCTCCCAGCGGGTCCCGTGTCCGGGCAGCAGCGGCAGGGACACCGTCAGACCCCGCTCGGCGAGGTACTCGGCCCACGGGCGCAGGGACTGCGGGGAGCCGGTGAAGCCGTGGCAGAGGAGGACGCCGACCTCTCCGCCCTCGTGGCGGAACGGCTCGGCTCCAGGGAGGACGGGCACCAGGGTCTCCTTAACGGGGGCGGGGGGTGGGGGGTGCGTTGCTCTGTGTGACTTCACCGTACGCGACCGGGGTGGTACCGACCAGGGCCGTCGGGCCGCTCCCGGTGGAGCCAGGGGATAAGGTCTGTTCGACAGACACAGGAAGGCTTTCGAGTTGATCTACGGCGCAATGAAGTTCTCCATCGGCGGTTCCCTGAAGCTCGCCTTCAGGCCGTGGGTGGAGGGCCTCGAGAACATTCCCGCCGAGGGGCCGGCGATCCTCGCGAGCAACCACCTGTCCTTCTCCGACTCCTTCTTCCTGCCGGCGGTCCTGGACCGGAAGGTGACCTTCATCGCGAAGGCCGAGTACTTCACCTCCCCCGGGGTCAAGGGCAAGCTGACGGCGGCCTTCTTCAAGGGCGTCGGCCAGCTCCCGGTGGACCGCTCCGGCGCGCGCGGCGCGGGCGAGGCCGCCATCAAGAGCGGCATCGAGGTCATCGAGCGCGGGGAGCTCTTCGGTATCTACCCCGAGGGGACCCGTTCACCCGACGGCCGGCTCTACCGGGGCAAGCCCGGCGGGCTGGCCCGCGTGGCGCTCGCCACGGGAGCCCCGGTGATCCCGGTGGCGATGATCGACACCGAGAAGATCCAGCCGCCCGGCAAGGTGGTCCCGAAGCTGATGCGGCCGGGCATCCGGATCGGCAAGCCGCTGGACTTCAGCCGCTACCAGGGCATGGACGGGGACCGCTTCATCCTCCGCTCGGTGACCGACGAGGTCATGTACGAGATCATGAAGCTCTCCGGCCAGGAGTACGTGGACATCTACGCCACGGCCGCCAAGCGCCAGATCGCCGACGCCGAGAAGGCGGAGAAGGCCGAGAAGACGGAGAAGGCCAAGGCCGAGAAGGCCGAGCAGGGCGAGAAGAACGAGTAGGACGGCGCGGCGGCCCTGACCGCCCGCGCGGGGGGCGGTGGAGATGGCGAAGCGCGAGCGCGTCGTACGCATGTCGGTCGAGCAGCCGTTGTGGCGGGCCCTGACGGCCTACCGCCTGCTGACCATGGTCTACGCGGTGCTGCTCTTCGCCGTCGCGTACCGGCGCTTCGAGCGGCCCTGGATCGCCGCCGGCTACCTGGCGGTGCTCGCCGTGTGGACGCTCGCCACCCACTCCCGGGTGGCGAACGCCGCCCGCTGCACCAAGGGGTTCCTCGGCGCGGACCTCACCGTCGCGATCGTCGGCATCCTGCTGACCCCGCTCACCGACAACCACGAGCGGATCGCCGCCGGCGGGCCCACCCTCCCCACCATCTGGACGGCGGGCGCGGTCCTCGCCTTCGCCCTCAAGGGCGGCTGGCGGTGGGCCGGCTTCGCCTCGACGTTCGTGGCCGCCGCCAACATCCTCGTCCACGGCGGCGACCCCACCAGCGACACCCTGCACAACGTCCTGCTGGTCTGGGTCGCCTCCATCGCGATCGGCTACGTCGTCGAGGTCGCCCGGGCCAGTGAGGCCACCCTGGCCCGCGCCCTGGAGATCGAGGCCGCCACCCGCGAGCGCGAGCGCCTCGCCCGGGACATCCACGACGGGGTCCTCCAGGTCCTCGCCATGGTCCAGCGCCGCGGCACCGAACTGGGCGGCGAGGCCGCCGAACTCGGCCGGATGGCCGGGGAACAGGAGGTCGCGCTGCGCACCCTGGTCTCCAGCGGGCTGGTGCACCCCTCGCGGGTCCAGCGCGACGAGTCGCTCGGCGCGCTGGTGGACACCTACGAGGTGGAGGAACCCGGCGGCGACGACGGCGAGCTGGACCTGCGTTCCCTGCTCGCCCCGCACGCCGGTTCGCGGGTGAGCTTCGCTGAGCCGGGCACCCCCGTACCGCTGCCGGTGCCCGCCGCGCGGGAGCTCGCGGCGGCCGTCGGGGCGGCCCTGGACAACGTGCGCAGGCACGCCGGGGAAGAGGCCCGCGCCTGGATCCTGGTCGAGGACTGGGGCGACGAGGTGATCGTGACCGTGCGCGACGACGGTCCGGGCATCCCGGCCGGGCGGCTGGACCAGGCGGAGGGCGAGGGGCGCATGGGCGTGGCCCTGTCGATCCGCGGCCGGCTGCGCGACCTCGGCGGCACCGCCGAGCTGGTGTCCGTCCCCGGGCAGGGCACCGAAGTGGAACTGAAAGTACCGAGGGGGAGGACCCAGTGAGCGAGCCGCACGAGATCAAGGTGATGGTCGTCGACGACCATCCGATGTGGCGGGACGCGGTGGCCCGGGACCTGGCCGCCGCCGGGTTCGACGTGGTGGCCACGGCCGGCGACGGCCCGGAGGCGGTCCGCCGCGCCCGTGCCGCCGGCCCCGCGGTGCTGGTCCTCGACCTGAACCTGCCCGGCATGCCCGGCGTGCAGGTCTGCAAGGAGCTGGTCGGCGCCGATCCGACGCTGCGCGTGCTCGTCCTGTCGGCCAGCGGCGAGCACGCCGACGTCCTGGAGGCGGTGAAGTCCGGGGCCACCGGCTACCTGCTGAAGTCGGCCGGCGCCCAGGAGCTGATCGACGCGGTCCGCCGCACCGCCGCCGGCGACCCGGTGTTCACCCCGGGCCTGGCCGGTCTGGTCCTCGGCGAGTACCGCCGGCTGGCCACCGAGCCGACGCCCGCCACCCCCGACGAGCCGAAGGCCCCCCAACTGACCGACCGTGAGACCGAGGTGCTGCGGCTGGTGGCCAAGGGGCTCTCGTACAAGCAGATCGCGGAGCGTCTGGTCATCTCGCACCGGACGGTGCAGAACCACGTGCAGAACACCCTCGGCAAGCTCCAGCTGCACAACCGGGTGGAGCTGGTCCGGTACGCCATAGAGCGCGGACTCGACGACGCCTAGCCGCGTACGACCGGCTCCCCCGATGGAGTAGCCGGTCGTACTTACGTCTTCGTACGAGTGAACGCGGGGACGCAACGCCCCGCGATTCCACCGGAATTGACTCATCCAGGCCCCTTGTTGTGACCTGGGTCACCACTAGCGTGACCGTCATGGCGAAGGGAGATTCCATGAAGGTCGGAGTGCTCACGGGCGGCGGAGACTGCCCCGGGCTCAACGCGGTGATCAGGGGCGTCGTCCGCAAGGGCGTCCAGGAGTACGGATACGGGTTCGTCGGCTTCAAGGACGGCTGGCGGGGGCCGGTCGAAGGGGACACCGTCCCCCTCGACATCCCCACCGTCCGCGGGATCCTGCCCCGCGGCGGCACCATCCTCGGCTCCTCGCGCACCAACCCCTTCAAGACCGAGCACGGGGTCCGCGAGATCAAGGAGAACCTCGCCAAGTACGAGGTCGACGCGCTCATCGCGATCGGCGGCGAGGACACCCTGGGCGTGGCCGCCCGCCTCTACGAGGAGTACGGCATCCCCTGCGTGGGCGTGCCGAAGACCATCGACAACGACCTGTCGGGCACCGACTACACCTTCGGGTTCGACACGGCCGTCGGCATCGCGACCGAGGCCATCGACCGGCTGCACACCACCGCCGAATCGCACATGCGGGTCCTGGTCGTCGAGGTGATGGGGCGGCACGCGGGCTGGATCGCCCTGCACTCCGGGCTCGCCGGCGGCGCCAACGTCATCCTCATCCCCGAGCAGCGCTTCGACATCGACAAGGTCTGCGCCTGGGTGACCTCCCGGTTCAAGGCGAGCTACGCGCCGATCGTGGTGGTCGCCGAGGGGGCGATGCCGACCGACGGCGAGATGGTGCTCAAGGACGCGACGAAGGACTCCTTCGGACACGTGCGCCTCTCCGGCGTGGGCGAGTGGCTCGCCAAGGAGATCGAGGGGCGCACCGGCAAGGAGGCCCGCACCACGGTCCTCGGCCACGTCCAGCGCGGCGGCACCCCGAGCGCCTACGACCGCTGGCTGGCCACCCGCTTCGGGCTGCACGCGATCGACGCGGTGCGCGACGGCGACTTCGGCAAGATGGTCGCGCTCAAGGGGACGGACATCGTCCGGGTCCCGATCGTGGAGGCCACCGCGAAGCTCAAGACGGTGGACCCGGCGCTGTACGCGGAGGCCGGCGTCTTCTTCGGCTGAGCCGAGCGGGCCACTCGGGCCCACACGCGCCCCTGCCGGACGGCGTACGCGCGCCACGGGTCGTATCGTGACGAACGACCCGTGGCGCCCCGGACCATCCCGGATCGAGCGGGTCCGTACCGGGTTCGCACGGATCCACCCGGTTCGAGCGGCTCGACGTACGGGAGCAAGCGTGGAGATCCTGGCCTTCGGAGTGACCGCCGACGAGAAGCCGCTCCTGGAGCGGGCCTTCGAGGGGCTGCACGAGATCCGCTGCCTGGAGGTGTTCCTCAGCGAGGACACCGCCCCCATCGCCGCCGGCTACGAGGTCGTCTCCTCCAGCGTGAACGCCGACCTGAGCGCCCGGGTCCTCAACACCCTCGCCGCCGGCGGGACGAAGATGATCGCCCAGCGCTCCACCGGCTTCAACAACATCGACCTCGACGTGGCCCACCGCCTCGGCATGACCGTCGGCCGCGTCTCCCACTACTCGCCCCACTCGGTGGCCGAGTTCGCCTGGACGCTCGCCCTGGCCGTCAACCGCAAGATCGCCCGCGCCTCCAACCGCACCCGCGACTTCGACTTCCGGCTCAACGGGCTGATGGGCCGCGACTTCCACGGCCGCACGGCGGGCGTCCTCGGCACCGGGAAGATCGGCGCGGCCTTCGCCCGCATCGCCCACGGCTTCGGGATGGACCTGCTCGGCTGGGACCTCGACCCGAACCCGGCCTGCCTGGAACTGGGCATGGAGTACGTGGACAAGCAGGAGCTGTTCGCGCGGTCCGACCTGATCAGCCTGCACGTGCCGCTGCTGGAGTCCACCCGGCACATCGTCGACGGGGCCGCCCTGAGGTCGATGCGCGACGACGCGATCCTCGTCAACTCCAGCCGGGGCGGACTCGTCGACACCGAGGCCCTGGTCACGGAGCTGCGGGCGGGCCGCTTCACCGGTGTCGGACTCGACGTGTACGAGGCCGAGGCCGGGGTCTTCTTCCTCGACAAGTCCCTGGAGGCGGTCGAGGACGACACCCTGGCCCGGCTGGTCACCTTCCCGCACGTGCTGGTGACCAGCCACCAGGCCTACTACACGGCCGACGCCGTCGGCCAGATCATCGAGGCCACCGTCCGCAACGTGACCGACTACCTCGCCGGCCGCCGCTCCGAGAACACCCTCGTACCCTCCTGACGGCGGCCCCGCCGGGCGGGGCCGCCGTCAGGCGCCGCACCCCCCTCACGCCGGGGCCATGACCCCGCTCAGCAGGTCCCGCACCAGCTCCACCCCGCGCAGGGTCAGCACCGACTCCGGGTGGAACTGCACCCCGGCGACGTTCGCGGGGCCCGAGCGCAGGGCGTGCACCTCCCCGTTGGCCGGGTCCCGGGCCACCTCCACGCCCTCCCCGGCCAGCCGCAGCGCCAGCTCGTCCGAGCACCGCGCCGTGTAGGTGTTGTAGAACCCGACCACCTCCTCGGCCCCGAACAGGTCGATCCGGGTCTGCGCCCCCTGCGCCGGCTCCGCCTTGCGCACCAGCGGCAGCCCCAGCTCCGCCGCGAGCAGCTCGTGGCCCAGGCAGACGCCGAGGATCCCGCCCCGGTGCGAGGCCAGCAGCTCCCCGGCCAGCGCGCGCAGCATCCGCATCTTCGGGTCGTCCTCCTGAGCCGGGTTGCCCGGCCCCGGGCCCAGCACGATGGGACCGTCCCAGGCCAGGGCCGTCGCCCGCAGCCCGGGATCGTCGTAGCGCAGGACGGTCACGTCCAGCCCCGTCACCCGCAGGACGTGGGCCAGCATCGCGGTGAAGGTGTCCTCCCCGTCCACCACCAGGGCGTGCCCCGTGATCCGCTCGGGCCGCTCCTGCATCCGCAGCCAGAACGGGGCCAGGTCCGCGCGCCGGGCGTCCAGCGCCGCCTGTACCCGCGGGTCGTCGGTCAGCCGCGCCCCCTCGAAGGCCGGCCGGGGCGCGGCCTCCCGCACCCCGAGGGCGGCCAGCACCCCGGCGGCCTTGGCGTGGGTCTCGGCGACCTCGCCCCGCGGGTCGGAGTGGCGCACCAGGGTGGCGCCGACGGCCACGCGCAGGGCCCCGTCGGGGGCGATATCGGCGGTGCGGATCAGGATCGGGGAGTCCAGGGTCTGCGCCCCGGTGGAGTCCAGGCCCAGCAGGGCCAGCGCGCCCGCGTAGTAGCCGCGGCCGCCGCTCTCGTAGCGCTCGATCACCCGGCAGGCGTTCTGGACGGGGGAGCCCGTCACCGTCGCCGCGAACATGGTCTCCCGCAGCACCTCGCGGGCGTCCAGCGAGGAACGGCCGCGCAGCTCGTACTCGGTGTGCGCGAGGTGGGACATCTCCTTCAGGCGGGGTCCGACGACCACCCCGCCCATGTCCCCGACCGTGCACATCATCTTGAGTTCCTCGTCGACCACCATCGACAGCTCCTCGGTCTCCTTGCGGTCGCCGAGGAAGGTCAGGAGCGAGTCGGCCGTGGGGCCTTCGGAGGGGTAGCGGTACGTGCCGCTGATCGGGTTCATCACGACGGTCCCGCCCGACATGCGCACGTGCACCTCCGGACTGGCCCCGACCAGGGTCCGGTCGCCGGTGTGGACGACGTACGTCCAGTACGCGCCCCGCTCGCCCAGCAGCAGGCGCCGGAACAGGGCCAGGGCGTCGGCCCGCCCGAAGCCGTCGATCCGGCCCTCGTAGGTGCGCCGGATCACGAAGTTCGCCCCCTCGCCCCGGCCGATCTCCTCGCGGATCACCCGCTCGACGGTGGTCGCGTACTCCTCGTCCGAGACGTCGAAGCCGCCGCCCTCCACACGGACCCCGTGGTCGGGCAGGGCGGCCAGGGCCTCGTCCAGCGGCAGCTCCCAGGCCTCCTCGGCGGCCAGCACGCTCAGCGGGGTGCCGTCGTCGCGGACGTCGAAGCCGCGCTCGCGGATCTGGCGGAACGGAACCAGCGCGAGGGTGGGGAGCTCCCCGACGGGCAGGTCCGCGAGCCGCTCGGCCTCGTGGACCGGGCCGAGGAGCACCTCGACCGTGTCGTGGTCGCGGCCCGGGGTGCGCCGCCGCAGCAGGGCGAAGGGCGGGCAGGAGTCGTCGAGCAGTCGGCCGAGGTCGTGCTGTCGGGCGGTGGCTTCCTGGGTCATGGTGGGGACGGTCCTTCCGGTCGGCCGGTGGGTCCGGCTCGGTGTCGGCGGGAGGGGCGCCCCGGTGCCCGTGTCCTGGAAACACGGAAGGCCGCCCCTCGGGGCGGCCTTCGCGTCGCTCGTGTCAGTGGGTACGCACGAGGTGTGGGCCGCCGGGAGCGGACCACCACCAGTTCTTGGCGAAGTGTGCGTACATGCGAGGCACCCTAACCCAAGCGGACGCGATCCCGCTGCATCCGTTCTATACGGCCGTGTGAACCATGGATTCCGTTCCATTCGGGGCGCCCCGCCTTCGAGCCACGCCGTCTCACCAGGTGGGCGCGGGGCCGGACGGCGCGTGAGACGCCGTAATGTGTACGAGGTGACCGTGAACGCTGAAACCCAAGCCCCCGCCCACCAGGCGACCTGGCGAGACCTTCCCGCGGCGCAGCAGCCTTCGTACCCCGATGCCGAGGCACTGCGCGCTGTCGTCGCGGACCTCGAGTCGTATCCTCCCCTCGTTTTCGCGGGTGAGTGCGATCAGCTGCGCGCCCGTCTGGGAGCCGTCGCCAAGGGCGAGGCGTTCCTGCTCCAGGGCGGCGACTGCGCCGAGGCCTTCGACGCCGTGTCCGCCGACCACATCCGCGCCAAGCTGAAGACGCTGCTCCAGATGAGCGCCGTCCTGACGTACGCGGCCTCCGTGCCCGTCGTCAAGGTCGGGCGCATCGCCGGCCAGTACTCGAAGCCGCGCTCCAAGGACACCGAGACGCGTGACGGCGTCACCCTGCCGACCTACCGCGGCGACTCCGTCAACGGCTTCGCCTTCACCGAAGAGGCCCGGATCCCGGACCCCGAGCGCCTGAAGCGGATGTACAACGCCTCCGCCTCCACGCTCAACCTGGTCCGCGCCTTCACCACCGGTGGTTACGCCGACCTGCGCCAGGTGCACGCCTGGAACCAGGACTTCGTGAAGTCCTCCCCCTCCGGGCAGCGCTACGAGCAGCTCGCGCGGGAGATCGACAACGCCCTGAACTTCATGAAGGCCTGTGGTACCGACCCGGCCGAGTTCAAGGCCGTGGAGTTCTACGCCTCCCACGAGGCCCTGCTCCTGGACTACGAGGGCGCGCTGACCCGTACGGACTCCCGTACCGGCAAGCTCTACGACACCTCCGGCCACATGGTCTGGATCGGCGAGCGCACCCGCCAGCTGGACCACGCGCACATCGCGTTCTGCTCGCAGATCGCCAACCCGATCGGCATCAAGCTCGGCCCGACCACCACCGTGGACGAGGCGCTGACCTACATCGACCGCCTGGACCCCGAGCGCGAGCCGGGCCGGCTGACCTTCGTCGTCCGCATGGGCGCCGACAAGGTCCGCGACAAGCTCCCCGAGCTGGTCGAGAAGGTCACCGCGTCCGGTGCCACCGTCGCCTGGGTCACCGACCCGATGCACGGCAACACCTTCGAGGCGGCCTCCGGCCACAAGACGCGCCGTTTCGACGACGTGCTCGACGAGGTCAAGGGCTTCTTCGAGGTCCACAAGTCGCTGGGCACCCACCCGGGCGGCATCCACGTCGAGCTCACCGGTGACGACGTCACCGAGTGCGTGGGCGGCGGCGACGAGATCTTCGTCGACGACCTGCACCAGCGCTACGAGACGGCCTGCGACCCGCGCCTCAACCGCAGCCAGTCCCTGGACCTCGCCTTCCTGGTCGCCGAGATGTACCGGGACCAGTAGTCGCGATCAGTAGGTGCCTTCCTACGACGATGGGGCGCGGATCGATGTGATCCGCGCCCCATCGTCGTACCCGGGTCTTTTAGGGGACCCTAAGTTTGGGTACGGTTAGGTAAGCCTCACCGAAATGGGGATGGCTCGCAGGACCGTTCCGCACCAGGGAGGTGAACCGCGTGTACGTCTGCTCTTGCTTCGGGGTCACCGACAAGCAGGTCAAGGAACACGCGGCCGCCGGGGCCTGCACGCCCCGCCAGATCGCCTCGGCCACCAAGGCCGGAACCGACTGCGGCTCCTGCGTACGCACCATCCAGGGCCTCCTGGGCCGCGGGAGCTGCCCGCGCCGGGAGCTGCTGGACCAGGGCAAGGGCGCGGCGGTGCTCGCGACCGACGCCGCGCTCACGCCGGACGTGGCGCGCGTACCCGAGCCGGCACTGGCCGACGCCGCGTAACGTACGCCGCCCCCGGAGCGCCGTCCTCACCGCACCACCGCTCAGCTTTCGGGCTGCTCCAGCAGCTGGGCGATGTAGAGCGGCTCGCCGATGCTCTCGATGAGCTCCAGCTGCGTGTCGAGGTAGTCGATGTGGTGCTCCTCGTCCTCCAGGATGTCCTCGAACAGTCGCGCCGAGGTGACGTCGCCCTTGCCGCGCATGACCTCGATGCCCCGCTTGAGGCGGTCGATGGCCTCCACCTCGACCTGGCGGTCGGCCTGGAACATCTCCGTCAGGGTCTGGCCGACCCGCACGTGGAAGAGGCGCTGGTAGTTCGGCAGGCCGTCCAGCATCAGGATGCGCTCGGTGAGCTTGTCCGCGTGCTTCATCTCGTCGATGGACTCGGCACGGGTGTAGTTGGCGAGCTTCGTCCAACCCTTGTTGTCCTGGATGCGGTAGTGCAGCCAGTACTGGTTGATGGCCGTGAGCTCGCCGGTCAGCTGCTCGTTCAGAAACTCAAGGACCTCGGGGTCGCCCTGCATCGCAGAGGCTCCTTCCAAGCAATGTCAGCTAGTGACTGGGCAGGTGCGCGCATCTTTGCACCGCCGCCGGAGGCCGTCCAGTAAGTGCCTCCTTAGTGGGAGTTACCCTGACTTGCCCGGACGGCCCGCGACCTGGTCATGACCACCCCGCGGCGTCTGTCACCATGGAGACATGGGTCAGCCGGAAAGCCGGGAATCTCCGGGAGCAGAGCAGCTTGAGCTTCCTCCGGGGCAGCGGTTGCAGAAGGGTTGGCCCGTCACCCACTACGGTCCCGTCCCCAAGTTCAAGCCGGAGCGCTGGGAGTTCCGCGTCTTCGGCGCGACGGCGGACGGCGAGAAGCACTGCTGGAACCACGAGGAGTTCGCGGCCCTGCCGTTCGAGTCCGTCGTGGCCGACCTGCACTGCGTCACCAAGTTCAGCATGCCGGGCGCCGAATGGGGCGGAGTGCCGGCGCGAACCGTCCTCGACCTGGCGCCCCCGGCCCCGCAGGTCACGCACGTGATGGTGTGGGCCGAGTACGGCTTCAGCTCCAACCTGAGACTGGCCGATTTCGCCTCCGAGCGCACCCTCTTCGCCACCCACATGGGGGGCGAACTGCTGACCGCCGAGCACGGCTTCCCGCTCCGGCTCGTCGTGCCGCACCTGTACGCCTGGAAGGGCCCGAAGTGGGTCCGCGGCATCGAGTACATGACGGCCGACCGCCGCGGGTTCTGGGAGGAACGCGGCTACCACAACATCGGCGACCCCTGGCGCGAGCAGCGCTACTCGTACCAGGAGGAGCCGGGCGACGGCCCGGAACTCTGACCCTGATCCCTCAGTGGTGGTAGCGGTGGACGACGGCGTGGCCCTTGCCGCGGCCGATCAGCCACTTGTTGACCGGCGTGGTCACGATGAAGGCGGTCACCAGCGCGATCGCGAGGACCACCCAGAACAGCGGATCCGACAGGTGGGCGTCCATGGCGCCCGGCCACAGCGCGATCACCCCGTTGTCGATCAGTTCCATCACGGCGATCGAAAGGGTGTCCGCCGCCAGCGCCACCCGAACGGCGGAACGGAAGTCCACCCCCGCCGCGAGGATCCCGCGCAGCGTGAGGGCGTAGCCGAAGAAGAACGCCAGGACGATCGCGAGGACCATCGTCGGGACGTTCCCCCAGCCGAGCGCCGTTCCGATGACCATGCCGAGCACCTCGCCGATGGCGCATCCGGTGAGGCAGTGCAGGGTCGCCCTGGCGGCCATGGCCCACCCGACGGGGCCGTGGGCGGCGTGGGAGGTGTGGTTGCCGTGGTGCGCGTGGCCCTCGTGGCCCTGGTGCTCGTGTTCCTGGTGCCCGTGGCTCCGGTGATCCTGCCCGTGGTGCCCGTGGTGTTCGTGTTCCTGGTGCTCGTGCCCCTGTTCCTGCTCCATGACAACAACCCCCTGATGGGAAACGCCGGGTAACGGTCCTGTCGACATGACGGAACCGTATACCCCCCAGGGGTATTCCTCAAGGGATCTCGGGATCAGTGGGAGCCGCGCAACTCCTTCAGCAGGGCCACGTCCGCGGCGTGGCCCTCCTTGCCGCCGGGGGTCTCGATGATCAGCGGTACACCGGCCGTCTCGGGGTGCGAGCACAGTTCGGCGAAGGCCTCCCGACCGATGTGCCCCTGGCCGATGTTGGCGTGCCGGTCCTTGTGCGCGCCGACGCCCTCCTTGGAGTCGTTGGCGTGGATCAGCTTCAGCCGGCCCGCGCCGACCGTCTCCACCAGCAGGTCCAGCGTCTGCTTGGCGCCGCCCGGCTCGGCCAGGTCGTGACCGGCCGCGAAGATGTGGCAGGTGTCCAGGCAGATGCCCAGCTTCGGGTGGTGGTCCAGCGCCTCGAAGTACGGGCCGAAGTCCCAGGTCCGCGAGCACAGCGAGGAACCCTGGCCGGCGGTGGACTCCAGCAGGAGGAACGGGTCGTCCTCGTGCGTCAGCTCCTCCAGCAGGGGCAGCATGTACTGCCTGACCTGCGCGTACGCCGCCTCGCGCGGGCGTCCGCCGGTCGCGGAGCCGGTGTGCACGACCACCCCGAGGGCGCCGATCTCCCGACCCCTGCGCAGCGAGTGGCGCAGGGACTCCACCGACTTCTCCACCGTGGCCTCGGTGTGCGACCCGAAGTTGATCAGGTACGGGGCGTGCACGTACGCCGGGATCGAGGCCTCGGCGCACCCGGCGCGGAACAGCTCGTCCTGCGCCGGGTTCCCGGTCGGGGTGGCCCAGCCGCGCGGGTTCGCCACGAAGACCTGGACGGCCTCGGCGCCCATCTCACGGGCGTAGGGGAGGCCGACCGAGGCCAGCCCGCCGGCGACGGGCACGTGCCCGCCCACGGGATTGCGCATCACCGGGCGTCACAGTCCCTTCGTCTTGAGGACGATCAGGGAGCCCTCGGGGGCGTTCTGTCCACCGGGCACCGACTGGCTCTCCACCGAGTTGCCGAAGGGCAGGAACGGCTTGTCCACCTTCACCTTGAAGCCCAGCGCCTCCAGCGCCTTGCGGGCCGCGTCCGCATCCTGGTTGCGCACGTCCGGTACCTGGACCTGACGCGGCCCCTTGGAGACGGTCAGGGTCACCGTGTCGCCGGCCGCGGCCTGCGCGCCCGGGGCCAGGGACTGGTTCGCGACCTGTCCGGCCGCCTGCGGGGCGTTCACCGCCTCCGCGGCGGTGGCCGTCTTCAGGCCGATCCCCTCCAGCTGCGCCTTCGCGGCGGCCGCGTCCAGACCCACCAGGTTGGGCACCGGCACCGGCCGGCCCTTGCTGACGACGAGCGCGACGGCGGTGTCGGGGGCCCGCTTCTGGCCGCCCGCCGGGTTCGTCTCGATCACCGAGCCCTGGGCGACGTCCTGGCTGAAGGCCTGGGTGACCACGCCGGGCGCCAGGCCCACCTTGGTCAGCTCGCCCTGCGCCTCCTGGAGGGGGCGCCCCTTCAGGTCGGGGACGCTGACGGTCTCGGGACCCCGCGAGACGGTGAGCGTCACCGCGCCGTTGCCCCGGATCCGCGCCCCGCCGGCGGGATCGCTGTTCATCACCGTGCCGCGCTCGAAGGCGTCGCTGAACTTGCGCTCCACCCGCTTGAGGCCGAGCCCGGCCGCGGACAGCTGGGAGCGTGCCTGCTCCTCCGTCTTGCCGAGGAGGTTGGGGACCTTGGTGAACTGCCCGGAGTTGATGTACCAGACGCCGACGCCGATGCCGAGGGCCAGCAGGACCGCCGCCACCACCGCGATCACCCCGCGGCGGGGCATGCGCGACCCGGGCCCCGGGGTCCTCGACGGGGCCGGCGGCGGGGGCGGGCTCGCCAGGCGGGAGGTGTGGTGCACCGGCTGCCGCTCCTCGACCGGCCGGGGGATCACGCCGGTGCGGTCCTCGCCCGACGAACGCTCCTGCGTGCGGGCCTGCGGCGGTACGGCGTCCAGCTCGGCGTCGGACAGCCGCGCGCGGGTCTCCAGGGCCAGCCCGAGCAGGGACGCGGCATCGGAGGGGCGCAGCTCGGGGGAGCGGGCCGCGGCGGTCGCGACCAGCTCGTCGAGGGCGACGGCGAGCCCGGGGACGGTGGCCGACGGGGGCGGCACGTCCTCGTGGAGGTGCTGGTAGAGCACCTGGGCGGGGGTGCCGCCGGTGTGCGGCTTGCCGCCCGTGAGCATCTCGTAGAGGACGACGCCGCAGGCGTACACGTCGACGCGGGTGTCGGCGACGCCGTTCTCGATCTGCTCGGGCGCCAGGTAGGAGACGGTGCCGAGGACGGCGCCGGTGGTGCTGGTGACCGTGTCCACGGACCGGACCAGCCCGAAGTCGGCGACCTTGACGCGGCCGTCGTCACCGATGAGCACGTTCTCGGGCTTCATGTCCCGGTGGACGAACCCGGCGCGGTGCGCGGCGCCGAGGGCGGCGAGGACCGGCTCCAGGATGTCGAGGGCGGCCCGGGGCTGGAGGGCGCCGCGCTCGCGGAGCACGTCGCGCAGGGTGCAGCCGGAGACGTACTCCATGGCGAGGTAGACGTACGGCCCGTCCGTGCCCTGGTCGAAGACGGCGACGACGTTGGGGTGCGCGAGGCGGGCCACGGACTTCGCCTCGCGGATGAAACGGTCCACGAAGGCGACGTCGGCGGCGAGGGCCGGGTGCATCACCTTCAGCGCGAGGACGCGGTCCAGGCGGGTGTCGACGGCCCGGTAGACCGTTGCCATGCCGCCGGCCGCGATGCGGGCGTCGATGCGGTAGCGGCCGTCGAGCACGCGCCCGACGAGGGGGTCATCCAGGGTCGTATCCACCCGGCGATTCTACGAGCCGACACGTTTGAGCCGTCCGGGGCGTCCACGCTTGCAGCGCACCCGTGACACGGCGGGGCCCCGGGGCCCCGCCCGAGCGGCACCCCCGGCCGGGGGTGCGGCCGGGGGCGGGGGTCAGAACGCCGGGCGTTCCGGGTCCAGGGTGGCGCGGCCCTCCGCGGGGGAGGAGGCCTCGGCGAAGCGGCGTTGGGGGATGCGGCCCGCGCGGTGGGCGAGGCGGCCCGCCGAGACGGCGTCCCGCATGGCCGCCGCCATCAGGACGGGGGCCTGGGCCCGGGTCACGGCCGAGGCGAGCATCACTCCCGCGCAACCGAGCTCCATCGCGAGGGCCGCGTCGGAGGCGGTGCCGGCTCCCGCGTCGAGGATCACCGGTACCCCCGCCCGCTCCACGATCAGCTCGAAGTTGTGCGGGTTGCGGATGCCCATGCCCGACCCGATGGGGGAGCCCAGCGGCATGATCGCCGCGCACCCCACGTCCTCCAGCTTCCGGGCCAGCACCGGGTCGTCGTTGGTGTACGGCAGGACGGTGAAGCCCTCGTCGACCAGGATCTCGGCGGCGTCCAGCAGCTCCACGCCGTCGGGCAGGAGGGTCCGCTCGTCGGCGACGACCTCCAGCTTGATCCAGTCGGTGCCCAGGGCCTCCCGGGCGAGGCGGGCGGTGAGGACCGCCTCGCCGGCCGTGAAGCAGCCGGCGGTGTTCGGCAGGACCGCGATGCCCAGCCGGTCCAGCACGGACAGGACCGAGCCCTGCACCGTCGGGTCCAGGCGGCGCATCGCGACCGTGGTCAGTTCGGTGCCGGAGGCGATCAGGGCGCGTTCGAGGACGTCCAGGCTGGGGGCTCCGCCGGTGCCCATGATGAGGCGGGAGGCGAAGGTCCGGCCGCCGAGGGAGAAGACGTCGTCCGCCATCGTGATCAGCCTCCCTGTACCGCGGTGAGGACCTCGACCCGGTCGCCATCGCCCACCTCGGTGAGCGACCACCGCCCGCGCGGGACGACGGTCTCGTTGAGGGCGGCGGCGACGCCCGAGGGCGCCGTGCTCAGGGTGGCGACCACCGCGTCGAGCGTGGTGCCGGCCGCGATCTCGCGCGGCTCGCCGTTGACGGAGATGGTCATGCGTAGGACTCCTGACGCGTGGAGGAGAAGCGGCGCGGGGTGAAGGGGCGGGCGATCTCCGGGACGACCCCGGTGGTCAGCAGCTCGGCCATCACGTCGCCGGTGAGCGGGGTCAGCAGCACCCCGTTGCGGTAGTGCCCGGTGGCCAGGTGCAGGCCGGGCAGGTCGGTCGGGCCGAGCAGCGGCGCGTTGTCCGGGGAGCCGGGGCGCAGGCCGGCGCGGGTCTCGGTGAGGGGGAGTTCGGTGATGCCGGGGACGAGCTCGTGGGCGTCGCGCAGCAGCTCGTACACCCCGCCGGCGGTGACGGTGGTGTCCCAGCCGAGTTCCTCGCTGGTGGCGCCGACGACGAGTTCGCCGTTCTCGCGCGGGACGAGGTAGACGTGGCTGCCGCGGACGACCGCCCGGACGGTCCGCGACAGGAACGGCGCGTACGGGGCCGGCACCGACAGGCGCAGCACCTGTCCCTTCACCGGGCGCACCGGCACCGCCACCTCCGGCGGTACGCCGGCCAGCCGCGAGCTGAGCGAGCCCGCCGCCAGGACCACCTGGTCGGCGCGCAGGGGCGTACCGTCCTCCAGCTCGGCGCCCACCGCCCGGTCGGCGCCGGTCAGCAGGCGGACCGCGCGGGCGCGGTGGACGGTGACCCCGGCCCGTTCGCAGGCGGCGAGCAGGGCGGCCGCCAGCCGGCGCGGGTCCACCTGGTGGTCGCCGTCGACGCGGAGCCCACCGCGGACGCCCGGGGCCAGCATCGGCTCCAGGCGGCGGCACTCGCGGCCGGTGAGCCACTCCGACTCCAGTCCGCAGCGGCGCTGGAGGGCGTGCAGTTCCCGCAGGTGGAGGCGGTCGTCGGCGTCGAGGGCCACGGCCAGGGTGCCGCAGGCGCGGTAGCCGAGGTCCATGCCGCCGCTGGCTTCGGTGAGTTCGGCGGCGAAGTGGGGGTAGCGCTCGGCGGAGGCCACGTTGAGCCCGAGGAGGGTTTCCTCGCCGTAGTGCAGTTCGGTGACGGCGGCGAGCATGCCGGCCGCGACCCGGGCGGCGCCGCCGCCGGGGTCCGGGTCGGCGAGCGCGACGCGCAGTCCGGCGCGGGCGGCCCGCCAGGCGGTGACCAGGCCGATGATCCCGCCCCCGATGACGAGGGCGTCCGACCCCCGGCCCGCCGGGGTCGTGGAGGTCGCGGTGGATCCGGGGGATCCGGTGGATCCGGGGGATCCCTTCCGAGATGAGTGCATGGGCGTCCAGCCTCTCCCTTCGCCGGCATGACCCGGATCAGGTTCGTACGGTCGGAGGCCGGCCAGCCTCCCTCTCAGCCCGGTGCGCCCGGACTCCCGCGATAGGTACGGTGGCCAGACTAACCCCGTGGCCGGCGGCGGGTAAGGCTGCCTCCCCGGGGCCCGCGCGGAGTCGACTCCCCGCCCCCTGTTCCTGACGCGTCGTCAGTTCATTAGGGTGGGCACGTGAGCGAGCAGACGCATGTGCAGGCACGGACGTCGACGGAAGCCGGCCCACGACCGCCGGAGCCCGGAGTCGTCGTCGTCGGGGCCGGCATGGCCGGGGTGCAGACGGCGGTCGCCTTGCGGGAACAGGGCTTCACCGGCCCCGTGACCCTGCTGGGCGCCGAACCCCACCAGCCCTACGACCGGCCCCCGCTGTCCAAGGCGGTCCTCCTCGGCAAGGCCGAGGACTCCGCGTTCGACGTGGACTTCGAGGCGCTCCGGATCGATCTGCGACTGGGAACCGAGGTCACCGGACTGCGCGCCGCCGACCACATGGTGGACACCGAGTCCGGCCCGGTTCCCTACGGGGTCCTCGTCCTGGCCACCGGCGCGCAGCCGCTGACCCTGCCCGGCTCCGAGGGCGTGCCCGGCGTCCACCTCCTGCGCACCCTCGACGACGCCGCCCGGCTACGCCCCGTACTGGCCGAGGCCCCCGCCACCGTCGTCGTCGGCGCCGGCTGGATCGGCGCCGAGTTCGCCACCGCCGCCCGCGAGGCCGGCTGCGCCGTGACCGTCGTGGAGGCCGCCGACCGGGTCCTGGCCGGCGCCCTGCCCGCCGAGGTCGCCGCCCCCATGGCCCGCTGGTACGCCGACGCCGGCGCCGAACTGCTCACCGCCACCCGGGTCGCCGGGGTCGAACCGGGCCGCGTCCGGCTCGCGGACGGCCGCGAGCTGCCGGCCGGGGCCGTGGTCGTGGGCATCGGGGCCCGCCCCGCCACCGACTGGCTGGCCGGCACCGGCGTCGAGCGGGGCCCCGACGGCTCCGTCACCGCCGACGCGTACCTGCGCACCACCCTGCCCGGGGTCTACGCCGTGGGCGACTGCGCCTCCTTCCCGTCCGCCCGCTACGGGACCCGGCTGCTGGTGCACCACTGGGACAACGCCCTCCAGGGCCCCCGCGCCGTCGCCGAGAACATCCTCGCCGGCGAGCCCGTGCGGGCCTACGACCCCGTCCCGTACTTCTGGTCCGAGCAGTTCGGCCGCTTCGTCCAGTACGCGGGCCACCACGGCGGGGCCGACACCCTGCTGTGGCGCGGCGACCCCACCGAGGACACCTGGTCGGTGTGCTGGCTGCGCGACGGCGCGCTCGTCGCCGTCCTCGCCGTGGGCCGGCCCCGGGACCTGGCGCAGGGCCGCAGGCTGATCGAGTCCGGCGCCCCCCTGGACCCGGCCCGGGTCGCCGACCCGGGCGTGCCCCTGAAGTCCGCCGGCGTCTGAGCCGGTGATCCCGGGCGCCGCACGGGTCCGCCCCGCCCCGCGCCGTCCCCGTGCCGTTCCTGCCCCGTCCCCGTCCCGCCCCCGCGTCGTCCGTGCCCGCCACGGACGGACGGGGCCGGGTACCGGGTGCCCGTCCGAGGTGGCAGGCTTGTCCCCGTGACCGAGATTGACGCAAAGATCGATGCCCTCGTCCCCTCCTGGCTGTACCTCCCCGACATCGCGGAGATGCTCGACCTCGAGGTGACCCGGGTCCGCCAGATGGTCAAGGAAGGTCAGCTGGTCGCCGTACGCCGCGGCGAGAACCGCTCCCTCCAGGTGCCCGCCCCCTTCATCGACGGCGACAAGGTCGTCAAGGGCCTCGTCGGCCTGCTGACCGTGCTGCGTGACGACGGCTTCTCCGACGAGGAGATCCTGGAGTGGATGTTCACGCCGGACCCCACCCTGCCCGGCACCCCCGCGCAGGCGCTGAGCGAGAATCGCGGCACGGAGGTGAAGCGACGCGCCCAGGCGCTCGCCCTCTGACCGGCTGATCCACAGGGGTACGGGCCCGCACGCGGGCCCGTACCCCGCCACACCACGGGGGGTACTCCCATGCAGCAGCTGTCCGACGCCCGGCTCTACCTGTGCACGGACGCCCGCAAGCGGCAGGGCGACCTCCCCGAGTTCCTCGACGCGGCCCTGTCGGGCGGCGTCGACATCGTGCAGCTCCGCGACAAGGGCATGGAGGCCGCCGAGGAGCTGGAGCACCTCCGGGTCTTCGCCGAGGCCGCGCGCCGCCACGGCAGGCTCCTCGCCGTCAACGACCGCGCCGACGTCGCCCACGCCATCGGCTCCGACGTGCTGCACCTGGGCCAGGGCGACATCCCCGTCCCCGCCGCCCGCGCCATCCTCGGCGAGGACGTCCTGATCGGCCGCTCCTGCCACGCCGAATCCGAGGTGGACGCCGCCGTCGCCGAACCGGGCGTCGACTACTTCTGCACCGGCCCCTGCTGGCCGACCCCCACCAAGCCCGGCCGCCACGCCCCCGGCCTCGACCTCGTCCGGTACGCGGCCTCGCTGCGCCAGGACCGCCCCTGGTTCGCCATCGGTGGCATCGACGGCGGCAACCTCGAACAGGTCCTGGACGCCGGCGCCTCCCGGGTCGTCGTCGTCCGCGCCATCACCGAGGCCTCCGACCCGCACGCCGCCGCGGCCGAACTCTCCAAGACGATCCGCGCCCGCCTGGCATAGTGTCCAAATGGCTGTCCAATTGCTGGACAGCGCTTCGGAGTCCGCCGGCCCGCGTCTAACCTGCGGGTATGGCTCTTGGTACCGCTTCCACCTGGTCGGACCGTGCACACACGGTCCGCGACCTCCTCGCGTCCGGGAGCTCCTTCTCCTTCGAGTTCTGGGCGCCCAAGACCGAGAAGGGCGAGCGCAACCTCTGGAACGCGCTGCGCCGGATCGAGTCGGTCTCCCCGAGCTTCGTCTCGGTCACCTACGGGGCCGGCGGCTCCACGCGCGGCGGCACCGTCCGCGCCACGCAGCAGATCGCCGCCGACACCACCCTGACGCCCGTCGCGCACCTCACCGCGGTGGACCACTCCGTCGCCGAGCTGCGCCACGTCATCGGCCAGTTCGCCGACGCGGGGATCCGCAACATGCTGGCCCTGCGCGGTGACCCGCCGGGCGACCCCATGGGCCCGTGGGTCAGGCACCCCGAGGGCGTGGACTACGCGGCGGACCTCGTGCGCCTGCTCAAGGAGTCCGGAGACTTCTGCGTGGGCGTCGCGGCCTTCCCCGAGATGCACCCCCGCTCGGAGGACTGGGACACGGACATCCGGCACTTCGTGGACAAGTGCCGCGCCGGCGCGGACTACGCCATCACCCAGATGTTCTTCGATCCGGAGAATTATCTGCGGCTGCGCGACAGCGTCGCGAAGGCGGGCTGCGATACCCCGATCATCCCCGAGGTCATGCCTGTTGTGGGTATCAAGCAGCTCGACCGGCTGCCCCAATTGAGCACCGCGGTCTTCCCCGCGGCCGTGAAAGAGCGCATGCTCGCCGTCAAGGACGATCCGGCCGCTGTACGCTCCATTGGCATCGAGTTCGCCACGGAGTTCTGCGCGCGGCTGCTGTCCGAGGGTGTCCCGGGCTTGCACTTCATCACGCTGAACAATTCCACGGCGACCCTCGAGATCTACGAGAACCTGGGCCTGCACCAGCGGGCCTGATCGGCCGTACCCCGTTCCCGTTCGGGCGGCCGTACCGAGAGGGTGGGCCAGGCATGGGAATGACGGTTCTCTACGTCGCGTTCGGGGTCGTCGCGCTGTGGCTGTTGGCCGAGGTCCTGATGCAGTACAAGGCCCGGCTGCGCTGGCGCCTGCTCGCGTTCGCCGGCTTCCTCGGCGTGGTCGCGGGCGTGGTGCTGCCCTCGGTGCCGGTCATCGCCGCCGGCGCGACGGCGTTCGCCATCGGCCAGACCCTGGTGACCTTGTCCTTCCGCAAGGGCTTCGTCGCCGGTTGGTCCCTGCGCCGGGGCGCCGAGCCCGCGAAGCAGGAGTCCGGCCGCCGGCGCGGTTCCAAGGACGCGCCGCGCCGGGAGGCCAAGCTGGAGGTCACCGGACTGGAGTACGAGGACCGGGCCCCGCGGGACACGGGCCGCCCCGACCGGGGCACGACCGACCCGGTGTTCACCCCCGAGCCGGTCCCCGACGAGACCGGCACGTACGGGATACAGAGCTTCGCCGACCGCCGGCCCGACGAGACGGCCCCGTTCGCCTCGCCCTACACCACGGCCGAGCAGGACGCCCACCAGTACGCCGCCTACCAGGACCCGCAGCAGGGCCAGGGCGGCTACGACTACCCCGGCGGGTACGTCGGCGGTGACCAGCAGGTCTACGCCGCCTACTCGGACCCGTACATCGGCACGGGCGGCGCCGTCGCCCCCACGCCCCCCTACGGCGGCGCCGACTACCAGCCCTACGCCGACCCCGCGCAGCAGCAGTACTCCATGGACACCCCGCCCGGCGGGGTCTGGGTCCCGCAGCAGCGGGTCACCGACGGCCGCCCGGAGCAGCCCGCCCAGGACCCGTACGACCCCCACGCGCAGCAGCAACAGCAGCAGCCGCCACAGGGCTACCCCTACCAGGACAACGGCTACCGCTACTGAGCCCGCGCGCTCCGGGGCCGCGCCCTCACCGCGAGCCCCGGAACTCCGCGCCCTCCACGATGAGCCCCGCCACCAGCGCCCCGGTCATCCCGGAGTGCGCCAGTCCGCCGCCGGGGTGCGCCCAGCCGCCCGCCAGGTAGAGCCCGGGCAGGCCCGTCACGTTGGCGGGGTACAACAGCCGACCCCCGGCCCCGGCCAGGGCGGGCGCGGGCACGGCCCCGCCGAGCGCGCCCGTGGCCGCCTCCACGTCCGCCGGGGTGCGCACCTCCTGCCACAGCAGCCTCGCCCGCAGGTCGGGCACGGCCCGCTCGGCGATGGCCGCCAGCCGCCCGGGGTCGACGACCTCGGCTCCGCCCGACGGGCCGCACGCGGCGCTCACCGTGACCGCCTCGTGGTCGGCGTCGGGCCGGGTCGCCGGGTCGTCCGGGCGCAGGACGGTGACGGTGAGGCCGGGGGAGTGCACGAGGGTGCGGTGGACGGCGTCGGCCGGCCGGGCCCCGCGCAGGGCCAGCAGCAGGGTGATCCGGCCGGGCAGATCGCCGCCCCGGGCCGGCGCCCCGTCCGGCGGGAGCGGCACGGAGCCGCCCGGCAGCGCGCGCGGGTCGATCCCGCAGACGACGGAGTCGGCGGGCACCTCGGTGCCGTCGGCCAGCAGCAGCCCGGCGGCCCGACCGGCGCGCGCCAGGACCTCCCGTACGGCCGCGCCGAAGACGAACTCGACCTTCCGCTCCAGGCAGCGCGCGTACACGGCGTTCGCCAGCTCGCGCATGCCGCCGCGGACGTACCAGGTGCCGAAGGTCTGCTCCATGTAGGGCAGCGCCGCCGCGGAGGCGGGCGCGGTCGCGGGGTCGAGCCCGTACGCGGCCACCCGGCCGGTCAGCAGTTCCGCGAGGTCGCCGCCCAGTTCGCGCCGGGCCACCTCGGCCAGGGTCGGCGGCCGGCGCCGCAGCAGGCCGCTGCCGCGCAGCGCCGGGTACGGGTCGCGCTCCAGCGCCTGCCGGTCGGGGCGCAGCGGCTCCTCCAGCAGGGGGCGGCGGGTGGCGTCCCAGGTGTCGCGGGCCCGGCCCAGCAGGTCGTTCCAGCGCGCGCCGGCGCCCGCGCCGAAGGCGGTGTCGAGGGCGGCGGCGACCCCGCCGCGCGAGGCGCCCGGAAGGGTGACGGAGGTGTCGCCGACGAGGTGCCGGACGGCCGGGTCGAGCTGGACGAGGTCGACGCTGTCCTCCAGGGACCGCTTGCCCGTCTTCACGAACAGGTCGCGGTAGACGGCGGGCAGGTGCAGGAAACCGGGCCCGGTGTCGAAGGAGAAGCCGTCCCGCTCGTGGCGGCCGACCGCGCCGCCGTGGGTCTCGCCCCGCTCGTACACCGTCACCCGGTGCCCCGCCACGGCCAGTCGGGCCGCCGTCGCCATCGCGCCCATGCCGGCGCCGATCACCGCAATTCGTGCCATGCGGCCGAGCCTATCGAGGGAGGTCGGGAGGGTAGGGGGGTGGTGCCCCGGTCGTGGCACGGGCGGCCGCGAGGCGCTTCTCCTCGCGGCGCTGGGCGCGCCGGCGCAGGAAGCGGCGGATCCGGCTCCACAGGAAGGCCAGTATGGCCAGGCCGAGCAGGAGCAGGACGCCGGCGATGATCGCGGCGGCCGTCGGGTGGAACATGGCGAAGGTGACGAGCCCGGCGACCCCGAGGTCCTCGGCGGTGCTGACGACGATGTTGCTGACCGGCTCGGGCGAGGTGTTGATCGCCATCCGGGTGCCGGCCTTGACGAAGTGGCTGGCCAGCGCCGTGGATCCGCCGACGGCCCCGGCGGCGAGGTCGGAGAGCGAACCGCTCTGTCCGGCGAGCAGGGCCCCCACGACGGCTCCGGCGACGGGCCGGATCACCGTGTGGGCGGTGTCCCACAGGGAGTCCACGTAAGGGATCTTGTCGGCGACGGCCTCGCACAGGAACAGCACGGCCGCCACGACGAGCACGTCGGTGCGCTGGAGGGAGGCCGGGACCTCGTCGGTCATGCCGGTCGCGCCGAAGATGCCGAGCAGGAGGACCACGGCGTAGGCGTTGATCCCGCTGGCCCAGCCGCTGGTGAAGACCAGGGGGAGCACACTCATTCGGTCATCATGCCGCAGGTGGGAGTGCCGACACGGCCGAAACGGTGAGGGGACGGCCGCGCGCGGGCGGCCGTCCCCTCACCGACGGAGTCTGTGTGCGGGGCTACTGCCCCTGTTCGTCACGGCGGCGCTGCCACCGTTCCTCGATCCGGGTCATCATCGACCGACGCTGATGTCGGCTGCGGCCACCGTGGGCCGAACCGCCTGTACTTCCGGAGACGGGCTGCTCGCCGGGCTTGGGTGCCTTGCGCCAACCGGTGACCACGAGGACCGTACAGGCCAGCATGACGAGGAATCCCACCACGCTGATCCAGAGCACTTCCTGCCAGATCACACCGGTCATGAGGAGCGCGATACCCACCACAATGCCCACGACTGCCTGGTAGACCCGTCGCCGGGTGTACGTGCGCAGTCCACTGCCCTCAAGCGCTGTCGCGAACTTGGGGTCTTCGGCGTACAGCGCTCGCTCCATCTGCTCGAGCATTCGCTGCTCGTGCTCCGAGAGCGGCACGGGAGTCCTCCTCATCCGTCGGTCGCGGGGGGTAGCGACCAGGGGTCCCCTTCAGGATAGGCGGGGAATCGCCCCCGTGATACCCGCCCTCTACGCCACATTCTGCAAACCACTGCGCCAAAAAACCACTGCGGTGACCACGCCCGTGGCGAACAGCCCCGGGCAGGAGAACTGCGGCGGCATAGGAGCACCGGCTTCAAACGTACCGTCGCCAGCGCGGTCACTGAGGCGCTTATTCCCCACTGAGTCGTCCGCCATGCCGAACGGTGCCCCCGATCATACGGGGACGGGGGCCGGAACGGAGGGTTGTCCGGCCGGCCCGTGCTCCGCATGCGCGCAGATCAGGCGGGCTTCTCGCCCAGGACGTGCAACTGCGTGGCCACCGCGTGGAAGGCGGGCAGCTCGGCGGCGGCCTCCTCCAGACGCAGCAACGCCTCCACGGCGCCCGGCTCGGTGTCCACCAGCACGCCGGGAACCAGGTCCGCGAAGATCCGTACGCCGTGCACCGCGCCGACCTCCAGGCCGGCCCCGCCCACCAGCTCGGAGAGCTGTTCGGCGGTGAAGCGGCGGGGGACCGGGTCGCCGGAGCCCCACCGGCCGACCGGGTCCGTGAGCGCGGTGCGGGCCTCGGTGAAGTGACCGGCCAGCGCGCGGGCCAGCACGGCCCCGCCGACCCCGGCGCCCAGCAGGCTGAGGACGCCGCCGGGGCGCAGGGCCGCGACGGCGTTGGCCACGCCCTCGACCGGGTCGTCGACGTACTCCAGCACGCCGTGGCACAGCACCACGTCGTACGCGTCCCGCTCGACGACGTCCAGCAGGCCCTGGGCGTCGCCCTGGACGCCGCGCACCAGGTCGGCCACGCCTTCCTCGCCGACCCGACGCTCCAGCCCGAACAGGGCGTTCGGGCTGGGGTCGACCACGGTCACCCGGTGGCCCAGCCGGGCCACGGGCACGGCGAACTTGCCGGTGCCGCCGCCGGTGTCCAGGACGTCCAGGACTTCCCGCCCGGTCGCCTTCACCCGGCGGTCGAGGGCCTCCTTGAGGACCTCCCACACCACGGCGGTGCGGAGCGAGGCACGGGGGCGGGAATTGTCCGACACGACTGATGACTCCTCGGCGGGTTCGGGTGGGGCAATGACGTCGGCCCCACCCTATTGCCTCGGACAGCCGGGCAGCTCATCCCGCGTGCGGACGCTCCGGTCGGGGTTGCGGCAGGGGTCCGACCACGGGCTGGAGCGCGAGCATCCGCTCCACCAGCCGCACGAACATCCCCACCTCCCGGACGAGGTCGTCCGCGTCACGAGCGGTCGCCGCGTCCGGTATGTCGGCCTCGGCCCGGGCCCGACGGGCGGCGCCCGAGGCGAACAGCGCGCTCCACTCGGTCAGTTCCGGCGCCAGCTCGGGGAGGACCTCCCACGCGCTGCGGATCCGCGGGCGCCGCTTCGGGCGCACCGGCTCGGGGCGTCCCCGGGCGGCGAGCACGGCCGCGGCGGCGCGGAGCGCGGCGAGGTGGGCGGTGGCGTACCGCTCGTTGGGCCGGGGCAGCAGGGCGGCCTCGGCCAGGCCGGCGCGGGCCTTGGCGAGCAGGTCCAGGGCGGCCGGCGGTGCGGCCGCCCTGCGCGGGACGGGGTGGACAGGGGACGGGGACGGTGTGGCCATGACGAACCTCCTGTCGTGACGTGGTGCTCTGGACGTGCGCATGCGTGTTCGTTCGTGCGTCCATCGTGACCTCCCCCACTGACAATCGCGCTGACCTGCGATTTCGCCCCATTTCCCCCTCGGGTGCGCGGCCGTCTACGACACCTGATAGTTTTTGAACTGACCGGTCAGTTCAAAAGAAGGGGGAGGGCGTGGACAGCCCGCACGGCGCCGCCGTCAAGGCGGAGGGCTTCGGACTGAAGGGCCCGCGCGGCTGGGTCTTCCGGGGCGTGGGGATCGACGCCCCGTCCGGTGCGCTCATCGCGCTCGAAGGACCCTCCGGCAGCGGCCGGACCTGCCTGCTGCTGGCCCTCACCGGGCGGATGAAGCCCACCGAGGGCCATGCCGAGATCGGCCGCCACCGGCTCCCCAAGAAGATGGCGGCGGTCCGGCGGATCACCGCCCTGGGCCCGGTGCCCGGAGTCAACGACCTCGACCAGTCCCTGACCGTCGCGGAGCAACTGCGCGAGGGCGCCATGCTCCAGCGCCGCTACGACGGCCCCCTGCGCGCCCTGCTGCGCCCGCGCGGCGAGGCCCGGACCTCCACCGCGGCCCGCGTGGAGGAGGCCCTGGCCGCTGTCGGACTGGACCTCGCCACGCTGCCCAAGGGCCCGCGGACCTCCGTGCGCGACCTGGAGCGGCTGGAGGCGCTGCGGCTCTCGCTGGCCATGGCACTGCTGGGCTCGCCCCGGCTGGTCGCCCTCGACGACCTCGACATCAAGCTCTCGGACGCCGAACGCGCCGAGGCCTGGGACCTGCTCCGCTCGATCGCCGGACGCGGGACCACCGTCCTCGCCGTGTGCAGCGAGGCCCCGCAGGGCGTCACCGTCGTGCGCACGGGCGGCGACCGGGAGCCCGAGGCCCCCGCGCCGGCCGCCCGCGCGACCGCGGCCCCGGCCGTACCGTCCGCCCGCGACCCGAAGGTCACCTGGGGCACCCCGGGCGAGACCACGGACCCGGCGGGCGAGCCGCGCCCGGAGAAGCGGCCGGAGCCGAAGCCGAAGCCCGGTCCGGACGCGCGGCCGGAAGCCCGCGCGGACGCCGAGCCGGTCGCGAAGCCCCTCACGAAGCGGGCAGCGAAGCCGAAACCGGAGCCGAAACCGGAGCCGGAGCCGGACGCCGCACCCGAGCACACCCCGGAGCCGGCGCCGGACGCCGCGCCCGCGCCCGGTGGCGCGACCGCCGGCACGGACACCGCCGAGACCACCGAGACCACCGAGACCACCCGGACCACCGACACCGAGGACACGAAGGGGGCGGACGATGCGATCGCCGAAGCTGGCCGCGCTTGAGCTGAAGCGGTTCGGGCGGGGGAAGCTGCCCAGGGCCGCGCTCGTCGCACTGCTCCTGCTGCCGCTGCTCTACGGCGCCCTGTACCTGTGGTCCTTCTGGGATCCGTACAGCCGGCTCGACAAGGTGCCCGTCGCCCTCGTCAACGCCGACCAGGGCGCCACCGTCGACGGCAAGCGCGTGGACGCGGGTGCCGAGATCACCAGGAAGCTGCACGACAGCAAGACCTTCGACTGGCGCGAGGTCAGCGCGAAGGAGGCGGCCGAGGGGCTGGAGGACGGCACGTACTACCTCTCCCTCACCATGCCCGCCGACTTCAGCGCGAAGATCGCCTCCAGCTCCGGTGACGACCCCACCACCGGCGCCCTCCAGGTCCGCACGAACGACGCGAACAACTACATCGTCGGCTCGATCTCGCGCACCGTCTTCTCCGAGGTCCGCACGGCGGCGTCCACCAACGCCTCCCGCGGGTTCCTCGACAAGATCTTCGTCTCCTTCTCCGACCTGCACGACAAGACCACCGAGGCCGCCGACGGCGCCGACAAGCTCAAGGACGGCGCGGGCAAGGCCCAGAAGGGCGCCAAGGACCTCGCCGACGGCCTGGACACGGCCAAGGAGAAGTCCGGCGAACTCACCGGCGGCATCAAGAAGCTGAACGCCGCGGCCGGTCAGCTCGCGACCGGCGGCAAGGAGATCGCGACCGGCACCCAGACCCTGGCCGACAAGGTCAACGACGCCGCGACCAAGGCCCGTCCCTTCGTCAAGGACCCCAAGAGCCTCGCGGACAGCGCCAAGTTGGTGATGGACACCTCCGTGGTCGTCCAGAACCACCTGGGGAAGTTCGTCGAGAAGGCCCCGGCCGTCGCCGGCGTCACCCAGCGGGCCGCGAACCGCGCCGACGCCTTCCACACCAAGTACTGCCTCACCCCCGGCACGCCCCAGCTGCCGCCGGCCGCCTGCGCCGACGCGAAGATCGCCAAGCAGGACACGGCCGAGGCGGCCCTGCTGGCCGGCGACGTCAGCACCCTCGCCGGCAACTCCAACGGCGACGTGGCCAAGCTGCGCACCCAGCTGAAGGAGCTGGAGAACAAGGCCCGCGAACTCGTGGACAAGGCCCCCGGTCTCGCCGGTGACCTCGACGCGGCGGTCACCAAGGTCAACGCCCTCAACAGCGGCGCCCACAAGGTCGCCGACGGCATGTCCAAGCTGCACTCCGGTCTCGGCACCGCCGCCGGTGGCTCCGGAGCCCTCACCGAGGGCGTCGGCAAGCTCGGCGACGGCGCGCACAACCTCAACGGCGGCATGTTCAAGCTCGTCGACGGAACCGGCGAACTCGCCGGCGGTCTGCACGACGGTGCCGGCAGGATCCCCGACTACGACCAGCAGCAGCGCGACGCCCGCACCCAGGTCATGGCCGACCCGGTCCAGCTCGCCAACCAGTCCCTGCACAAGGCGCCCAACTACGGCACCGGCTTCGCCCCGTACTTCATCCCGCTGTCCCTGTGGGTCGGCGCGATGGTGGCGTACATGCTGATCGCCCCGCTCAACAAGCGGGCCCTCGCCGCCGGGTCCTCGCCCTGGCGGGTCGCCCTCGCGGGCTGGCTGCCCGTGCTCGGCCTCGGCGCCGCGCAGGTGGGCGCGCTGATGTCCGTACTGCACTGGGGACTCGGCCTGGAGATGGCCCGCCCGGCCCTGACCGTCGCCTTCCTCGTCCTGGTCACAGGCTGCTTCGCGTCGATCGTCCAGTGGCTCAACGCCAAGTTCGGCGCGGCCGGCCGCATCCTGGTGCTGGCCGTCCTGATGCTCCAGCTGACCTCGGCGGGCGGCACCTACCCGGTGCAGACCAGCCCGGGGTTCTTCAACGCCATCCACCCGTACCTGCCGATGTCGTACATCGTGGAGAGCCTGCGCCGCCTGATCACCGGCGGCGACCTCACCCCCGTGTGGCAGGGCTGCGCGGTCCTGGCGGCCTTCA
This sequence comes from Streptomyces sp. NPDC103540, assembly GCF_055584445.1. Taxonomy (NCBI): domain Bacteria; kingdom Bacillati; phylum Actinomycetota; class Actinomycetes; order Kitasatosporales; family Streptomycetaceae; genus Streptomyces; species Streptomyces sp. NPDC103540. The sequence goes on along the minus strand of NZ_JBVJMA010000001.1, from coordinate 256,902 downwards.
CGGTCGGCTCCCTGGCCCTCACGGCGCTCGCCGCACGCGGCAAGCAGGTATGGACCATGGACCGACTGCACCCGGAACTGAGCCTGTAAGGAGCTGTTGACCTGTGAGAATCAGCGCCATGGAAAGCAGCAGCGCCGGTACCGGCACGAGGGCGGGAACGGGCCCGGGGGGCGGCCGTCGGGCCGCCACCCGGCAGAAGCTCTACGAGGCCGCCGTCACCCTCATCGCCGAGAAGGGCTTCTCCGCGACCACGGTCGACGAGATCGCGGAGCGGGCCGGAGTCGCCAAGGGCACCGTCTACTACAACTTCGCGAGCAAGACCGAACTCTTCGAGGAGCTGCTCCGGCACGGGGTCGGCCTCCTCACCGCCTCGCTGCGCGACGCCGCCCGCGAGACGGAGGAGCGGGGCGGCAGCCGCGTCGAGGCCCTGGACGGCATGATCCGGGCGGGCCTGGTCTTCATCGACCGCTACCCGGCCTTCACCCAGCTCTACGTCGCCGAACTGTGGCGCACCAACCGGGCCTGGCAGTCCACCCTGATGGTGGTGCGCCAGGAGGCGGTGGCCGTCGTCGAGACGGTGCTGCGCGAGGGCGTCGAACGCGGCGAGCTGAGCGCGGAGATCGACGTGCCGCTCACGGCGGCGGCGCTCGTCGGGATGGTCCTGGTCGCGGCGCTGGACTGGCAGGCGTTCCAGAGCGAACGCTCGCTGGACGACGTGCACTCGGCGCTGTCGCTGCTGCTGCGGGGCCGGGTCAGCGGGAGCCGTTGACCCCCGGTCGGCGGTGCCGCTCGCGGTGGCGGGCGGCGTAGAACTGAGTATCCGTACCTACGGCCAGGGATGAGTACGCGTACGGATGGCTCCGACCTGCGCGAACGGCAGACTGGGAGCGACGGACAGGGGACCTCTCCCCACCGCGGACACGGGGCCGCGGAGGGGAGGGGTCCTCCCTGCCCGGTCGGAAGGAAACGCCGGTGACGCCGGGCTCGGGGGGAACGAGCCCGACGTCACCGGCGTTTTCGCGTCCGGACGGCGGCCTGCTCCGCGCCGGCCTGCTCCGCGCCGGCCGGCCCCGCGGGCCCGGGGAGACCCCGCGGCACCGGGCGGGGCGGGCTTGACCGGCGAGATCCGAAGGAGACGACCTAGCGGCGCAGCGTTCGCGGCCGGCGCGGGAGCGGCAGGCGTGCGGGCAGGCGCGGCAGCGGGATCGCCGCGAGGCGGGCCGAGAGCGCCCAGGAGACCCGTGCCGCCGAGCGGGGCAGGAACAGGGCGCGCAGCCGGGCCCACCGGCCCACCCCCGCGACCAGCGCCACCCGTGCCGCCTCCACGTCCGCGCGCAGGGTCTCGGGCGGCGGCGCGCCGGGCGGGGCGTACAGCGCCCGCTCGACCGCGCCCGCGACCCGGTGCACGGCCTGCTCGGCCTCGCGGTCCAGTCCGCCCAGCACCACGATCCGGGCGGCGGCCTGACGCGGTGACAGCGCCTCGTCGGGCGGGATGCCCACGTCCCAGGCGCAGTCGCCGAGCTCCCGCCACGCGGCCAGGGCCTCGCGCGAGCCCAGCCGCCGCGCACGGACCCGGCGGCGCCACAGCACCGGCACCACCGGCAGGCCGACGAGGACCACCGTGGCGGCGGTCCAGCCCAGCACCGCGCCCACCGACGGACCGTCGGAGCCGGTGGCGGCGCCCTGCTGCGCCACGGCGCCGCCGCACTCGCCGAGCCTCCGGAGCTCCGGCGGGCAGGCGTCGCTGCGCGAGGGCGCCGGCGCCGGGGCGGCCGCCGACTGCGAGGGCAGTGCGGACGGCGCCGACGGCTGCGGGGCCGGGGCCTCGGGGCGGCTGTAGTCCGGCACGCTGATCCCGGAGCGGGGCGTGGGCTCGAAACGGGTCCAGCCCATGCCCTCGAAGTACAGCTCGGGCCAGGCGTGCGCGTCGCGCATGGACACGTTCACGCTGCCGTCCGACTGCTTCTCGCCGGGGGTGAAGCCGACCGCGACCCGCGCCGGGATGCCGAGGGTGCGCGACATCGCCGCCATCGAGAAGGCGAAGTGGACGCAGAAGCCCTCCTTGTCGTTCAGGAAGCGGGCGATGGCCTGCGAACCCGTTCCCGAGGACACCTTGGTGTCGTAGCGGAAGCCGCCGTTGACCGCGAACCAGTCCTGGAGCCGCACCGCCCGCGTGTAGTCGTCCCGCGCGCCCTGCGTGATCTGCCGGGCGGTCTCCGCCACCACGGGTGGCAGGTTGTCCGGCAGCTTCGTGTACTCGGCCCGAACGAACGGGTTCGGCTCGGGCGCCGCCTGGAGCTGCTCCGCCGTGGGCCGCAGCAGCAGGCTCCGTACGGTGTACTGCGCGCCCTGCACGTTCTGGAAGCGGTCCTTGCCCAGCTGGTCCCCGACGAGGGTGCGGCCGGCGGGCTCGTAGCGCCACTTGCCGCCGATGTCGATCTGCGTCGCCGGGTAGGGCATGGGCAGGTAGCGCTGGGCGTAGGTGTCCGCGGCCGAGACGGTGGTGCGGACCTCGACGGCGCCCTCGCGGACCTTGTCGCTGAGCCCCGCCGGGTTCGGCAGCCGCGCGGGCACCTCGGTCAGCGGGCGGCCGGACGCCTCCCACTTGACGCCGTTGAACTCGTCCAGTGCCAGGATCCGCAGGTACTGCTCGCCGAGCTGCGGGCTGTCCGTGCGGTACTTCAGGATCACCCGGTTGTCCTGGGCGTTGAGGCTGCTCTGGAGGGACACCAGCGGGTTCACCGCCGAGATCGTGCCGCCCCCGCCGCCGCCCGCGCTGTCGCGGCCCGCGGCGCCGAGGACCCCGCCGCCGAGCGCCGGCAACACGGTCGGCACGGCCAGGGCCAGCCCCAGCGCGGCCACGCCGATGCGGCGGCCGGTGCGTACGGGGGACACGGCCCGCCCGGCCGCCCCGGAGCCGTAGCCGGAGGCGGCCGAGACCCGGCCGCCGGGGGCACCGCCGAAGACGCGGCCCCACTGGGCGAGCCGGTCGCGTCCCTCGGCCAGCAACAGCAGCAGGTATCCGGCGCCGGCCAGCAGGAAGGCGAACCAGGCGCCGCCCCGACCGGCCGAGAGCCCGGCGGCCACCGAGTACAGCGCGAGCAGCGGCAGCCCGGCGGCCGCGGCCGTCCGCATCGTCACCGCGAGGACGTCCACGAGCAGCCCGATCAGCAGCACGCCGGCCAGCAGCAGCAGCCGGATGCCGTCCGTCAGCGGCGCGGGCGTCGCGAACTCGGAGACGTCCCGCACGCCCTGGCGGAACAGGCCGCCGAAATCGGTGACCAGGAAGGCCAGCGGCCCGCTCCCGGTCGACTCCGCCTTGCCCGCGAACAGCAGGGCGAGGAGCAGCAGGGACACCAGCGCCTGCGCGGCCACGGTCAGCCACCGGGCCAGCGGGATCCGCCGGCCACCGGCCCCCACCAGCGCCTGCGCGCCGAGCAGCGCGGCGGCCTGGAGCAGCCAGCCCGAGGTCTCCACCAGCGGGGCCAGCGACCAGGAGGTCAGCAGCGTCGCCAGCATGCCGAAGAGCGTCACGCGCGCCCGCCCGCTCATCCCCGACCTCCGGAGGTTCCCGTGCCGAGGGGTGCGCTCCCGGCCTGTCGCCACAGTTCGCCGAACGCGGCGCCGGGCGGGACGGCCAGGGCCGTCCAGCCCGCGTCGCGCAGCCTGCGCAGTCGTTCCTCGACCCGCGAGGGCTCGCCGGTCCAGGCCGCGGAGTCCAGTACGAACGCCACGGCGCCCGCGCTGCGCTGCCGCATCCGGGCCGCCATCTCGGTCTGTACGTCGTCCAGGTCGCCGAAGAAGGCGATCAGCAGGCCGTCACCCCCGGGGGAGCCGAGACCGGGGCCGCCGCGCAGGGCCTCGTAGGCGCCGGAGAGGCCCTCGCCGGCGGAGTGGCCGACGATCGCGAGGGTGTCCATCATCAGCCCGGCGGCCTCGGCCGACTCCTGTCCGCCGGATGAGAACCCGCCGGCGCCGTCGCCGGGCACCGAGTCGCCGGTGTCGGTGAGCAGCCGCGCCGAGAACCCCTGTTCCAGGACGTGGAGCAGGGTGGAGGCGGCGGCCGAGACCGCCCACTCGAAGGCGGAGTCGGGGCCCGCGCCCTCGTAGGCGAGGTCGCGGGTGTCCAGCAGGACGGTGGCCTTGCTGCGCTGCGGCTGTTCCTCGCGGCGCACCATCAGCTCGCCGTAGCGGGCGGTGGAGCGCCAGTGGACGCGGCGCAGGTCGTCGCCGCGCCGGTAGCCGCGCGGGATGACGTCGTCGTCGCCGGACAGGGCCAGGGAGCGGCGGCTGCCGTCGCCGTAGCCGCCGGCCTCGCCGGTCATCCGGACCGGGGGCAGGGGCTGGGTGCGCGGGACGACGGTGAGGGTGTCGTAGGAGCTGAAGGAGCGGGTGAGCTCGACCAGCCCGAAGGGGTCGGTCAGGCGCAGCTGGAGCGGGCCCAGCGGGTAGCGGCCGCGCAGGTCGGAGCGGACCCGGTAGGAGACCTCGCGGCGTCCGCCGGCCTCGACCCGGTCGAGGACGAAGCGGGGCCGGGGGCCGAGCACGTAGGGCACCCGGTCCTGGAGCATGAGCAGTCCCGTGGGCATCCGCGAGACGTTCTCCAGCCGCAACCGGACCCGGGCCTCGCCGCCGGCGGGCACCCGCAGCGGGGTGAGCAGGCGGCTGCCGGTGACCCGGTGGCGGGTGAGGTGCAGGGCCAGCACGCACAGCAGCGGCAGGACGACGAGCAGCAGCCCGACGCGCAGCAGCTGGCTCTGGCCCAGGACGTACGCGCACACGGCGGCGGCGGCTCCGGCGGCCAGGAAGGAGCGGCCCCGGGTGGTCAGGCCGGCCAGCGAGGCGCGCAGGCCCCCGGTGTCCCGCACCCGCCCGCCGGCGCCGTGCGGGGCGCCGGCGCCCATCAGAAGCTCCGGGCGGCGGCGCCCGGAGGCATCTCGCCGCGCGCGTGCGCGGCGGGGACCGGGGTGCGCTGGAGGATGTCCTGGACGACCTGTTCGGCGGTGCGCCGGTTGAGCTGGGCCTGGGCGGTGGGCAGCAGGCGGTGCGCGAGGACGGGGGCGGCCAGTTGCTGGACGTCGTCGGGCAGGACGTAGTCCCGGCCGGCCAGCGCGGCGGCGGCCTTCACGGCGCGCAGCAGGTGCAGGGTCGCGCGGGGCGAGGCGCCCAGGCGCAGGTCCGGGTGGTTGCGGGTGGCGCCGACGAGGTCGACCACGTAGCGGCGTACGGGCGCGGCCACGTACACCTCGCGGACGGCCTCGACGAGCTTGACGATGTCGTGGGCGTGCGCGACGGCGGTGAGGTCGTCGAGCGGGGAGAGCCCGCCGTGCACGTCGAGCATCTGGAGCTCGGCCTCGGGGCTGGGGTAGCCGACGGACACCCGGGCCATGAACCGGTCGCGCTGCGCCTCGGGCAGCGGGTAGGTGCCCTCCATCTCCACCGGGTTCTGGGTGGCGACGACCATGAAGGGGCTGGGCAGGACGTAGGTGGTGCCGTCGATGGTGACCTGACGTTCCTCCATCGACTCCAGCAGCGCGGACTGGGTCTTCGGCGAGGCGCGGTTGATCTCGTCGCCGATGACGATCTGCGCGAAGATCGCGCCCGGCTTGAACTCGAACTCGCGGCGCTGCTGGTCGTAGATGCTGACGCCGGTGATGTCGGACGGCAGCAGGTCCGGAGTGAACTGGATGCGCTGGACCGTGCAGTCGATGGACTTGGCGAGCGTCTTGGCGAGCATGGTCTTGCCGACGCCGGGCACGTCCTCGATGAGGAGGTGGCCCTCGGCGAGCAGGACGGTCAGCGCCAGGCGGACGACCTCCGGCTTGCCCTCGATCACGCTCTCGACCGAGTGGCGGACCCGCTCGGCCGTGCTGGTCAGATCCGCGAGGCTCGCTCGGTCGTCATAGGTGGTCACCAGGTTCTCCTCGGCCTTTCCAGGGCCGACGCCGCTGGCGTTTGAACCGGCCCACCCCGAAACACGGACGTCGCCCCGGAGGCTTTCCGGGTGACGTCATCCCCGCATTCTTGACGGCGATCCGGTCCCGTGTCACTCAGGAGACGGGATCGATCTCCCTCAGGAGTCCGGTGTGCACGTCGAAGACGAAGCCTCGCACATCGTCCTTGAAGGGCAGGAAGGGGTTGGTGCGCACGCGCTGCATCGACTGGCGGACGTCCTGGTCGACGTCGCGGAAGGCCTCGACGGCCCAGGCGGGGCGCTGGCCGACCTCGTCCTCCAGCTCGTGCCGGAAGTCCTCGGTCAGGCTTTCGAGGCCACAGCCGGTGTGGTGGATGAGTATCACCGCGCGGGTGCCCAGGGCACGCTGGCTGATGGTGAGGGAGCGGATGGTGTCGTCGGTCACCACGCCGCCCGCGTTGCGGATGGTGTGGCAGTCGCCGAGCTCCAGGCCCAGGGCCTTGTGCAGGTCGAGGCGGGCGTCCATGCAGGCGACGACGGCCACGCGCAGGACCGGACGGGCGTCCATGCCGGGGTCGGTGAACGCGGACGCGTAGCGACGGTTGGCGGCGACGAGTCGGTCGGTGACGGTTTCGCCGGCCGCCTCGGGAGCGGGGTGGGCGGGCGGGGAGGCTGAAGTCGTCATGACGACGACGTTAGTGCGCGCGTCCGGGCGGGGCAGGGGGCGAGGAGCGACAAAGAAGGCCGTCCGCCCTTGTTGTGAGCTGCCCCACAGGGGCCGTACGGGTGCCGCCGATCGGGTGATTCGAGGCTTTCGTCGGTTCGTCGGCGCAGGGGCGCACCGGGCGCGGGGCGGTTCGTTGACCGCGGCGACCGTTGCACTAAAGTGACGCGAACCGGCCGGAGCCCGGCCCTCACCGGCCGTCCCGGACCGTGTGAAACCTGGTAAGACTCCGCGTGCGCGGCGCGGCGTACGCCTGCCGCGCCGTTATCTGAGAGGGCGCTTTGAGTAGCGAGTCCCGACATGTCCCGGTGATGCTCCAGCGGTGCCTGGACCTGTTGGCCCCGGCGCTGGAGAGGCCGGGGGCCGTCGTCGTCGACTGCACCCTCGGCCTCGGCGGCCACAGCGAGGCCCTGCTGACCCGGTTCCCCGAGGCCCACCTGATCGGTCTCGACCGCGACAAGGAGGCCCTGCGGCTCTCCGGCGAACGCCTGGCGCCCTTCGGCGACCGGGCCACCCTGGTCCACGCGATCTACGCCGACCTCGCCGAGGTCCTCGACAACCTGGGTATCCCCACCGTCCAGGGCATCCTCTTCGACCTCGGCGTCTCCTCGATGCAGCTCGACGAGGCCGACCGCGGGTTCGCCTACGCGCAGGACGCGCCCCTGGACATGCGCATGGACCAGTCCACGGGCATCAGCGCGGCCGAGGTGCTCAACACCTACGCCCCGGGAGAGCTGGTCCGCATCCTGCGCCAGTACGGCGAGGAGAAGCAGGCCAAGCGGATCGTGTCGGCGATCGTCCGCGAGCGCGACAAGGAGCCCTTCGACCACAGCGCGCGCCTGGTGGAACTGATCCGCGACGCGCTGCCGCAGGCGGCCAAGCGCACCGGCGGCAACCCCGCCAAGCGGACCTTCCAGGCCCTGCGCATCGAGGTCAACGGCGAGCTGTCCGGCCTGGAGCGGGCCGTCCCGGCGGCCGTGGACCGGATCGCCGTCGGTGGCCGCATCGCGGTCCTGTCGTACCACTCCCTGGAGGACCGCCTGGTCAAGCAGGTCTTCGCGGCCGGCGCCACCTCCACCGCCCCGCCCGGCCTGCCGGTCGTGCCGGAGAAGTACCAGCCGAAGCTGAAGCTGCTGACGCGCGGAGCGGAGCTGCCGACCGAGGAGGAGATCGCCGAGAACCGGCGGGCGGCCCCGGCGCGCTTCCGCGGCGTCGAGCGCATCCGCGAGGCGCGACTGTGACCAAGGCCGGGAAGGTGGCCACGCTGACGCGTGGGCAGGCGGCCCGGCTGGTCCGCGGCGGGCGGGGCCCGGCCCCGGCGGGAGGAGCGGCGCGCATGCCGTTCGTCCTGCTGGTGGTGGCCCTGCTCGGCGGCGGACTGATCAGTCTCCTGCTGCTGAACTCGGCCCTCAACGAGGGCTCCTTCCAGCTGTCGAAGCTGAAGCGGGAGACCACCGCGCTCACGGACGAGGAACAGGCCCTCCAGCGCGACGTCGACGCCTACTCCGCCCCGGACGCCCTCCAGCGCCGGGCGCACGAGCTGGGCCTCGTGCCCGGCGGCAGTCCCGTCTTCATCGGCCCCGACGGCAAGGTCGCGGGCACCGTCTCCACCGCGGAGGCCCCGCCCCCGCCCCCGCCGGTCACCCCGAGCCCGGCCCCCTCGACGTCCGGCGCCGCGCCCGCCGCGCCCGCCGCGTCGGGCGGCGCCACGAGTCCGCCGCCGGCCGCCGCGCAGAGCGCGCCGTCCGGCCAGGCGGGCCCGGCCCCCGGCACCGGCCCGCAGCCCACCCCGACCCCAGGCAGGTGACGTCGTGACCCGGACACCCGAGGGACCCCGCCCCACCCCGCCCCCCGACCGCCCCGCCCCCGCGGCCCCGTACGGCGTCCGTTCCGTTCCCGGAGCCCCCCGGTGAGCCCCAAGGAACCGCCGCGACGGAGGGTGCCCGGCCCGCCGAGGCCGCGGCCCGGCGAGCGTTCCCGCGCCGGGGCCCGTCCGGCCTCGCGCCCCGCGACCCGGCGGCCCGCCGCCGCCCGCGCCCCGCACACCATCCGCCTCGGCAACCCGAAGCCGCGCCTGAGGCTGGTCGGCGTGGGCCTGACCCTGGTCATGCTCGCCTTCGTCGTCCGGCTCCTCCAGGTGCAGGCCGTGGACGCCTCCGCGTACTCCGCCAAGGCCTCCGAGAACCGCTTCGCGAGCCACACCCTGGCCGCCGAGCGCGGTGAGATCACCGACCGCAAGGGCGTCGCCCTGGCCACCAGCGTCGACGCGTACGACATCACCGCCGACCCGAAGATGTTCACCCCGCAGGAGAGCAAGGCCCCGGACGCGCCCGAGCAGGCCGCCGCCCTCCTCGCCCCGATCCTCGGCGTGGACGCCAAGGAGATCGCCGGGCGCCTGAAGACGAAGAACACCCGCTACGTGGTCCTCGCCCGCCGCCAGACCCCCCAGGTCTGGAACCAGATCAAGGACCTCAGGAAGCTCTTCGCCGACAAGGCCGCCGCCGACAAGAGGAACAACGGCCCCGGCGCCAACGTCCTGGCCGGCGTGTTCAACGAGAACAGCAGCAAGCGCGTGTACCCCAACGGGGCCCTCGCCGCCGGGATACTGGGTTACGTCAACGCCGAGGGCAAGGGCGGCGGCGGACTGGAGTCCGCCCTGGACAAGAAGCTCGCCGGCAAGGACGGCGAGCTGACCTACGCCCAGTCCGGCGGCCGGCGTGTCCCCACCGCCGGCTCCAGCGAGAAGCCCGCCGTGCCCGGCGACGACATCGAGCTGACCATCGACCGCGACATCCAGTGGGCGGCGCAGTCCGCCATCACCGAGCAGGTCGAGAAGTCCGGCGCGGACCGGGGCTACGTCATCGTCCAGGACACCCGCACCGGCGAGGTCCTCGCCATGGCCAACGCCCCCGGCTTCGACCCCAACGACCTCACCAAGGCCCGTTCCGCCGCCATGGGCAACGCCGCCCTCCAGGACGTGTACGAGCCCGGCTCCACCGCCAAGGTGATCTCCATGGCCGCCGTCCTGGAGGAGAAGAAGGCCACCCCGGCCACGCACGTCGAGGTCCCCAACCGGCTCCACCGCGGCGACCGCCTCTTCAAGGACGACATCGACCACCCGACCTGGTACCTGACCCTCAACGGGGTCCTCGCCAAGTCCTCCAACATCGGCACCATCCTGGCCACCGGCCAGCTGGGCCCCACCCAGCCCGAGGCCAACAAGGTCCTGTACTCCTACCTGGACAAGTTCGGCGTCGGCCGGCCCAGCGGCCTCGGCTACCCCGGCGAATCCCGCGGCATCCTCGCCAAGCCCGAGGCCTGGTCCACCTCCCAGCAGTACACGATCCCCTTCGGCCAGGGACTGTCGCTCAACGCCATGCAGGCCGCCTCCGTGTACTCCACCATCGCCAACGGCGGAGAACGCGTCACCCCGACCCTGGTCCGCGGCTCCAAGGGACCCGACGGCCGCTTCAACCCGGCGCCCGCCCCCGAACGGACCCGGGTCATCAGCCCGGAGACCGCCAAGACCCTCGCCGAGATGCTCGAATCGGTCGTCGACGACCAGGAGGGCACCGGCACCAAGGCCCGCATCCCCGGCTACCGGGTCGGCGGCAAGACCGGCACGTCCAACCGGGTGGATCCGGCCACCGGCCGCTACAAGGGCTACACCGCCTCCTTCGCCGGCTTCGCACCGGCCGACAACCCGCGCGTCACCGTCTACTGCGCCATCCAGAACCCCACCAAGGGAAGCTACTTCGGCGGCCAGATCTGCGGCCCGATCTACAAGACGGTCATGGAGTTCGCCCTCAAGACCCTCCAGGTCCCGCCCAGCGGAACGGCCCCCGCCGGCCTCCCGGTGACCTACGACGCCGCCCCGCCGCCCGCCGCCCCGAGCGCCGCCCCGCCCGCCGCCCCCGGCGGTGCGCAGCCCGCACCGTGAACCGACCGCCCAGCCAGGAATGCGTGAGGCACCATCAGTGACATCCATCACTCCGAATCCCGGGAACCGATCCGCCGGGGAGGCCCCCGCCGGGCCCTCGCTTCGCGAGCGGCCCACCGCGCCCGGTACGCTCACCGCCGTGCCCCACGCTGATCAGCCCAGAACCGCCCAGAAAGACGCCCCGGCAGCGCCGCCGGGAGCGCCCCGGCCCGCGACCGCCCGCCCGACCCCCCTGGGCGAGCTGGCCGCACTGCTGGGCCTGCCCGACGCGGGCGACGCCCGGATCACCGGCATCACGCACGATTCCCGTGCCGTACGCCCCGGAGACGTGTACGCGGCCCTGCCCGGCGCCCGGTTGCACGGCGCGGACTTCGCCACCCAGGCGGCCGCCCTCGGCGCCGCCGCCGTGCTGACCGATCCGACGGGCGCCGAACGCGCCGCCGCGACCGGCCTGCCGGTGCTCGCCGTCGCCGACCCGCGCGGCCGGATGGGCGAGCTCGCCGCCGCGATCTACGGCCGGCCCGGTGAGGACCTGCTCCAGATCGGCATCACCGGAACCTCCGGCAAGACCACCACCGCCTACCTCGTCGAGGGCGGACTGCGCGCCGCGGGCCGCACCACCGGTCTCATCGGCACGGTCGAGATGCGCATCGGCGACGAGCGCATCAAGTCCGAGCGCACCACCCCCGAGGCCACCGACCTCCAGGCCCTGTTCGCGGTCATGCGCGAGCGTGGCATCGAGGCCGTCGCCATGGAGGTCTCCAGCCACGCCCTCGCGCTCGGTCGGGTCGACGGCTGCGTCTTCGACGTCGCCGTCTTCAACAACCTGAGCCCGGAGCACATGGAGTTCCACTCCGACATGGAGGACTACTTCCAGGCCAAGGCGCAGCTCTTCACCGAGCGCCGCGCCCGCCTCGGCGTGGTCAACCTCGACGACGAGTACGGCCGCCGCCTGGCCAAGGAGGCGTCGATCCCGGTCGTCACCTTCTCCGCCGCGGGCGACCCGGCCGCCGACTGGCGCGCCGAGGACGTGGTCAGCGGCCACATGGACTCGACGCTGACCCTCGTCGGCCCCGAGGGGCAGCGCGTACGGGCCACCGCCCCGCTGCCCGGCCCCTTCAACGTCGCCAACACCGTCGCCGCGATCGTCACCCTCGCCACCGCCGGCCTCGACCCGCAGACCGCCGCCGACGGCGTCGCCGCGGTCCCCGGGGTCCCGGGCCGGCTGGAGCGGGTCGACGCGGGCCAGCCGTACCTGGCCGTCGTGGACTACGCCCACAAGACGGACGCCGTCGAGTCGGTGCTGCGCGCCCTGCGCGAGGTCACCACCGGTCGACTGCACATCGTCCTGGGCTGTGGCGGCGACCGTGACACCACCAAGCGCGCCCCCATGGGCGCCGCGGCCGCCCGGTACGCCGACGTGGCCGTCCTGACCTCCGACAACCCGCGTTCCGAGGACCCCCTCGCGATCCTCGCGGCGATGTTCGAGGGCGCCGTGTCCGTGCCGCCCGCCGAGCGGGGCACCGTCCTCGTCGACGCCGACCGGGCCGCGGCCATCGCCGCCGCGGTCGCGCGCGCCGAGGCCGGGGATACCGTCCTCGTCGCCGGCAAGGGCCACGAGCAGGGCCAGGACACCGGGGGCGTCGTACGCCCCTTCGACGACCGTGCCGTGCTGCGCGAGGCCATCGAGAGCCGGCAGCGCGGCGCCCGACAGGCCGAGGTGCAGCAGTGATCGCCCTTACCCTCGCCGAGATCGCCGACATCACCGGCGGGCGGCCCCACGACATACCGGATCCCTCGGTGCGGATCGGCGGTCCGGTCGTCATCGACTCCCGCCAGGTCGAGCCCGGCAGCCTCTTCGCCGCCTTCGACGGCGAGCACGTCGACGGCCACGACTACGCCGAGCGCGCGGTGGCCGCCGGAGCGGCGGCCGTCCTCGCGGCCCGCCCCGTGGGCGTCCCGGCGATCGTCGTGCCCGACGTGGAGAAGGCGCTCGGCGCCCTCGCCCGCGCCGTCGTCGAACGCCTCGGCACCGACGTGGTGGCCCTGACCGGCTCCGCCGGCAAGACCTCCACCAAGGACCTCATCGCGCAGGTGCTCCAGCACCACGCGCCCACCGTGTGGACGCCCGGCTCGCTCAACAACGAGATCGGGCTCCCGCTGACCGCCCTCAAGGCCACCGCCGAAACCCGGCACCTGGTCCTGGAGATGGGTGCCCGCGGCATCGGCCACATCGCCTACCTCACCGGCCTGACCCCACCGCGGATCGGCCTCGTCCTGAACGTCGGAACCGCCCACATCGGCGAGTTCGGCGGTCGCGAGGCCATCGCGCAGGCCAAGGGAGAACTGGTCGAGGCCCTGCCGACCGAGGCCGAGGGCGGCGTCGCCGTCCTCAACGCGGACGACCTCCTCGTGCGGGCCATGTCCGCCCGCACGAAGGCCCGTACGGTCCTCTTCGGCGAGGCCGAGGACGCCGACGTACGCGCCACCGAGGTGCGGATGACGGCCTCGGGACAGCCCTCCTTCACACTCCACACACCGACCGGGTGCGGCGATGTGACCTTGCGGCTGTACGGTGAGCACCACGTGTCGAACGCGCTCGCCGCGGCGGCCGTCGCCCATGTCCTGGGCATGTCCGCCGAGGAGATCGCCAGCGCGCTCTCCGGAGCGGGCACGCTGTCCCGGTGGCGGATGGAGGTCACCGAGCGGGCGGACGGCGTCACGATCGTCAACGACGCCTACAACGCGAACCCGGAGTCCATGCGGGCCGCCCTGCGCGCACTCGCCGCGATGGGCGGCGCCGCGCAGGCGAAGGGGGGACGGACGTGGGCGGTGCTCGGCCCCATGGCCGAGCTCGGTGACGCGTCGCTGGCGGAGCACGACGCGGTGGGACGGCTTGCCGTCCGGCTCAACGTGAGCAAGCTCGTCGCAGTCGGGGGCAGGGAAGCGTCCTGGCTGCAATTGGGCGCCTATAACGAGGGTTCGTGGGGTGAGGAGTCGGTGCTCGTGTCCGACGCGCAGGCGGCGGTCGACCTGTTGCGCAGTGAACTGCGTCCGGGGGACGTCGTGCTGGTGAAGGCTTCCAGGTCGATCGGCCTGGAGCGGGTCGCGCAGGCGCTGCTCGACAGCGAGGGCGAGGTCGCCGGCCGATGAGGCAGATCCTGTTCGCGGGTGTCATCGGTATGTTCCTCACCGTCATCGGCACCCCGCTTCTGATCAAGCTGCTGGCCCGCAAGGGCTACGGCCAGTTCATCCGCGACGACGGCCCCCGCGGCCACGCCGGGAAGAAGGGCACGCCCACCATGGGCGGCATCTCCTTCATCCTGGCGACGATCATCGCGTACGCCCTGACGAAGGTGATCACGGGCGAGGAGCCGAGCTTCTCGGGCCTGCTCGTCCTGTTCCTGATGGCCGGCATGGGCCTCGTCGGGTACCTGGACGACTACATCAAGATCGTCAAGCGTCGTTCGCTGGGCCTGCGGGCCAAGGCGAAGATGTCCGGCCAGCTGATCGTCGGCATCGCCTTCGCGGTGCTGGCCCTCCAGTTCAAGGACTCGCGGGGACTGACCCCGGCCTCCGACAAGCTGTCGTTCGTCACCGACTTCGGCTGGTCGCTCGGCCCGGTGCTGTTCGTGGTCTGGGCGCTGTTCATGATCCTGGCCATGTCCAACGGCGTGAACCTCACGGACGGTCTGGACGGTCTGGCGACCGGCGCCGCCGTGATGGTCTTCGGCGCCTACACCTTCATCGGTGTCTGGCAGTTCCAGGAGTCCTGCGCCAACGCGGTCGACCTCACCAACCCGAACGCCTGCTTCGAGGTCCGCGACCCGCTCGACCTCGCGGTCGTCGCCTCCGCCCTCATGGGCGCCTGCTTCGGCTTCCTGTGGTGGAACACCTCGCCCGCCAAGATCTTCATGGGTGACACCGGCTCGCTCGCCCTCGGCGGCGCGCTCGCGGGCCTCGCCATCTGCTCCCGCACGGAGTTCCTGATGGCGCTCCTCGGCGGCCTGTTCGTGCTCATCACGATGTCGGTCGTCATCCAGGTCGGCTCCTTCAAGCTGACCGGCAAGCGCGTCTTCCGGATGGCGCCACTCCAGCACCACTTCGAACTCAAGGGCTGGTCCGAGGTCCTCGTCGTGGTCCGCTTCTGGATCATCCAGGGCATGTGCGTGATCGTGGGCCTCGGTCTCTTCTACGCGGGATGGGCAGCAGACAAGTGACCTCCTGGCAGGACAGGAACATCACCGTCGCCGGCCTCGGCGTGAGCGGCATCAGTGCCGCCCGCGCCCTGGCCGGCCTCGGCGCTCGGGTGACCGTCGTCGACAACGGGGACGGCGACGCGCTGCGCGCGCGGTCCGCCGAACTCGACGGGCAGGGCATCGCGGTGCGCCTCGGCCGGCTCGACGACGGACGACGGGCGGGCGAGGTCCTGCCCGAGGGGACCGACCTCGTGGTCACCTCGCCGGGCTGGAAGCCCGACAGCCCCCTGTTCGAGGCCGCCGCCGCGGCCGGCGTGGACGTCGTGGGCGACGTCGAGATCGCCTGGCTGCTGCGGGGCGAGAACGCTGCCCCCTGGCTCGCCATCACCGGCACCAACGGCAAGACCACCACCACGCAGATGCTCGCGTCGATCCTGCGGGCCGCCGGTCTGAGGACCGCGGCCGTCGGCAACATCGGCACCCCGATCATCGACGTGGTCACCGGCGAGGAGACCTACGACGTCCTCGCGGTCGAGCTCTCCAGCTACCAGCTGCACTGGGCGCCCTCCGTGCGCGCCCACTCCGCGGCCGTGCTGAACCTGGCCCCGGACCACCTCGACTGGCACGGCTCCATGGAGGCGTACGCCGCCGACAAGGGCCGCGTCTACGAGGGCAACACGGTCGCCTGCGTCTACAACGTCGCGGACCGGGCCACCGAGGACCTCGTCGTCGAGGCCGACGTCGAGGAGGGCTGCCGTGCCATCGGCTTCACCCTCGGCGCCCCCGGCCCCTCCATGCTCGGCGTGGTCGACGGGATCCTCGTGGACCGCGCCTTCGTGGAGAACCGGCAGAAGAACGCCCAGGAACTCGCGCACGTCGACGACGTCAACCCGCCCGCCCCGCACAACATCGCCAACGCCCTCGCGGCCGCCGCCCTGGCCCGCGCCTTCGGCGTCGAGCCGCGCGCCGTGCGCGACGGGCTGCGCGACTTCCGCCCCGACGCGCACCGCGTCGCGCACGTGGACGTGGTCGACGGGGTCACCTACGTCGACGACTCCAAGGCCACCAACACGCACGCGGCGGAGGCCTCCCTCGCCGCCTTCGAACCGGTGGTCTGGATCGCCGGCGGCCTCGCCAAGGGCGCGACCTTCGACGAGACCGTCCGCAAGGCGGCCGACCGGCTGCGCGGCGTCGTCCTGATGGGCGCCGACCGGGCGCTGATCGCCGAGGCGCTGGCGCGACACGCCCCGAAGGTCCCGGTCGTCGACCTCGAACGGACCGACACTGGGGCGATGCTCGCGGCGGTCCGGGAGGCGGCCCGGCTCGCGGAGCCCGGCGACACGGTCCTGCTGGCACCCGCGTGTGCCTCGATGGACATGTTCGCGAACTACAACGAGCGTGGGGACGCATTCGCCGACGCGGTGCGCGAACTGGCCGCCGAGAGCGCCTAGGTCGATCCAGGGGGTTTCCTCCCCGACCCGGCTGCTCGCCTCGTACGAGTGGAGGGGAAGATCACAGATGCCGGCGAAGCAGGTGCTGCCGGGCAGGCGGCCGTCCGCGGTGGGACCGCGCGGCCGCCCTCGCCCGCCCGCCCCGGGCAAAGGATCCCCGCGGGGCGGGCCGTCGGAGCGGCTGCGGCGCACGCAGCAACGGCTGCGCCGGGCCTGGGACCGCCCCCTCACCGCGTATTACCTGATTTTCGGCAGCTCGCTGCTCATCACCGTGCTCGGCCTGGTGATGGTGTACTCGGCCTCCATGATCAAGGCCCTCCAGCTCGGCCTGGGGGACGCGTACTTCTTCAAGAAGCAGTTCCTGGCCGCCCTGATCGGCGGCGTCCTGCTCATGGCCGCCTCCCGGATGCCGGTCAAGCTCCACCGGGCGCTGTCCTACCCCGTCCTGGCGGGCACCCTGTTCCTGATGGTCCTGGTCCAGGTCCCCGGGATAGGGGTCTCGATCAACGGCAACCAGAATTGGATCTCCCTTGGCGGTCCGTTCATGCTCCAGCCCAGTGAGTTCGGCAAACTGGCGCTGATCCTGTGGGGCGCCGACCTGCTGGCCCGCAAGGGCGACAAGGGGCTGCTGAGCCAGTGGAAGCACCTGCTGGTGCCGCTGGTGCCGGTGGCCTTCCTGCTGCTCGGACTGATCATGCTCGGCGGGGACATGGGCACCGCGATGATCCTCGGAGCCATCCTGTTCGGGCTGTTGTGGCTCGCGGGGGCGCCGACGAGGATGTTCGTCGGAGTCCTCCTCTTCGCTGGTGTGATCGTCGCACTGCTGATCAAGACCAGCCCGCACCGCATGGACCGACTCGCCTGCCTCGGGGCCACGGAACCGGGCCGGGGCGACCTCTGCTGGCAGGCCGTGCACGGGATCTACGCCCTCGCGTCCGGCGGCTGGTTCGGTTCCGGTCTGGGTGCCAGTGTGGAAAAATGGGGGCAACTGCCCGAAGCCCACACGGACTTCATCTTTGCCATCACCGGTGAGGAACTGGGTCTGGCAGGGACGCTGTCGGTGCTCGCCCTGTTCGCGGCCCTAGGCTATGCGGGTATCCGCGTGGCCGGACGCACGGAGGACTCCTTCGTACGGTATGCCGCGGGAGGCGTGACCACCTGGATCACGGCACAGGCCGTGATCAACATCGGTGCGGTGCTCGGTCTGCTGCCGATCGCAGGGGTTCCCCTCCCGCTGTTCTCCTACGGGGGGTCCGCCCTGCTCCCGACCATGTTCGCGGTCGGACTGCTCATCGCCTTCGCGCGGGAGGAGCCGGCGGCGCGAGCGGCGCTCGCGATGCGCCGGCCGAAGTCCGGCCGACCGCGGAGCGGGCCGATATGGAAGTCGATGAGACGGCGCGTCAAGAAGCGTCCGTCCGGAGAGCGGTGAATTTCGGTGCATGTCGTACTCGCCGGTGGGGGGACCGCCGGCCACATCGAGCCGGCGCTCGCCCTCGCGGATGCCCTGCGCAGGCAGGACCCGACCGTGGGCATCACCGCCCTCGGCACGGAACGCGGCCTTGAGACCCGTCTGGTGCCCGAACGCGGCTACGAACTGGGACTGATCCCCGCCGTACCGCTGCCCCGCAAGCCCACGCCCGAACTCATCACCGTCCCCGGGCGCCTGCGCGGCACGATCAAGGCCGCCGAGGAGATCCTCACGCGCACCAAGGCCGACTGCGTCGTCGGCTTCGGCGGCTACGTGGCCCTGCCCGGCTACCTGGCCGCCAAGCGGCTCGGGGTACCGATCATCGTCCACGAGGCCAACGCCCGGCCCGGACTGGCCAACAAGATCGGCTCCCGCTACGCGCACGCCGTCGCGGTCTCCACCCCGGACAGCAAGCTGCGCGGGGCCCGCTACGTCGGCATCCCGCTGCGCCGCTCGATCTCCACCCTCGACCGGGCCGCCGTCCGCCCCGAGGCGCGCGCCGCCTTCGGCCTGGACCCCAATCTGCCGACGCTGCTCGTCTCCGGCGGCTCGCAGGGCGCCCGCCGCCTCAACGAGACGATCCAGCAGGTCGCCCCGGTCCTCCAGCGCTCCGGGATCCAGATCCTGCACGCGGTCGGCCCGAAGAACGAACTGCCGCGTGTCGACAACATGCCCGGGATGCCGCCCTACGTCCCGGTACCGTACGTGGACCGGATGGACCTCGCGTACGCCGCCGCCGACATGATGCTGTGCCGCGCGGGCGCGATGACCGTCGCCGAACTCTCCGCCGTCGGACTGCCGGCCGCCTACGTACCGCTGCCCATCGGCAACGGCGAACAGCGGCTCAACGCCCAGCCGGTGGTCAAGGCCGGCGGCGGCCTGCTCGTCGACGACGCGGAGCTGAACCCCGACTGGGTGCTCGGCCAGATCCTCCCGGTGCTGTCCGACCCGCACCGCCTGTACGAGATGTCCCGCGCGGCCTCCGAGTTCGGCCGCCGGGACGCCGACGACCTGCTCGTCGGCCTGGTCCACGAGGCGGTCGCGGCGAGCAGGGCCCGCTGACCACAGACCCAGGAGGCACAGGAGTGGCCGGAGCGACGACGGCACGACCCGGCACGCCCGGCAACGCGGGCCGGGGCAAAGGCGGTCAGGGCGCGCCGAAAGCGCCCAAGCCGCCCAAGCCGACCAGGCGACCCGGGTCGTCCGAGCGCTCCGGCCCCCGGGGACCCGGCCGCGTCCGTTCGCGCCGGGTCCTCGCCCTGGGCGTCCTGGCCGCCGCGGTGCTCCTCGCCGGCGGCGGCACCTGGGTGCTCTACGGCTCCTCCTGGCTCCGCGTCGAGAAGGTCACGACCTCCGGCACCGAGGTGCTCACCCCCGAGCAGGTCCTCACCGCCGCGGCCGTGCCCGTCGGCGCGCCCCTGGTCGGCGTCGACACCGACGAGATCGCGGCCCGGCTGCGCGGCCGGCTGCCCCGCATCGATTCGGTCGAAGTGGTCCGCACCTGGCCGCACGCAATCGGGCTGAAAGTGACGGAACGCAAACCCGTCCTGCTCATCAGGAAGGACGCGGACTTCGTCGAAGTGGACGCGTCCGGTGTGCGATTCGACACGGTGGCGAAGGCCCCGGCGGGCGTTCCGGTCCTCGAACTGGCCGCGGAGCACGCGCCGAGCGCCCGACGTTTCGACGAGGAACGGCTCCTGCGGGAGGCCGTCGGCATCGCCGGCGCGCTGCCCGCGGCCGTCGCCAAGGAGACCTTGCAGGTCAAGGTGCGGTCGTACGATTCGGTCGTACTGGAGCTGACCAAGGGCCGCAGTGTGGTGTGGGGGAGCGGCGAACTGGGGGAGGCGAAGGGGCGTGCGCTGACCGCTTTGTTGAAGGCCGCGCCCAAGGGTGAACGCTTCGACGTGAGCGTTCCCACCGCCCCTGCGGTGTCCGGGAGTTGACGTCGGGTCCAACACCGACGCACCCTGGTTGGCCACCGATACGGGTGATCACATAGGGTGAAAAGAAAAACGGGAGGTTCGGCGTGTTCGTTGAACACGCGCTACTTGTCGACTTAGTGTCCTGTTCGGAAGAGTCCAGAGAACAGACATACCCCTAACCCTAAACTTCAGGGTGAGGGTTCGGGTCGGCGCGTACGGACCGTCCCATTTTCGGCATCAGTCGTCGCAACGCAGGCCCGCGAGGCGGCGACACGTAACTCGAGGCGAGAGGCCTTCGACGTGGCAGCACCGCAGAACTACCTCGCAGTCATCAAGGTCATCGGTGTCGGCGGCGGTGGTGTCAATGCCATCAACCGAATGATCGAGGTCGGTCTCAAGGGCGTCGAGTTCATCGCCATCAACACGGACGCCCAGGCGCTGTTGATGAGCGACGCCGACGTCAAGCTCGACGTCGGTCGGGAACTGACCCGCGGCCTCGGCGCCGGCGCCAACCCGGCCGTCGGTCGCAAGGCGGCAGAGGACCACCGCGAGGAGATCGAGGAGGTCCTCAAGGGGGCCGACATGGTCTTCGTCACCGCCGGTGAGGGCGGCGGCACCGGCACCGGCGGCGCACCCGTCGTCGCCAACATCGCGCGCTCGCTGGGCGCCCTGACGATCGGTGTGGTCACCCGACCGTTCACCTTCGAGGGCCGGCGCCGCGCGAACCAGGCGGAGGACGGCATCGCCGAACTCCGCGAAGAGGTCGACACCCTCATCGTCATCCCCAACGACCGACTGCTGTCCATCTCGGACCGCCAGGTCTCCGTCCTCGACGCCTTCAAGTCGGCGGACCAGGTCCTGCTGTCGGGCGTCCAGGGCATCACGGACCTCATCACCACCCCGGGTCTGATCAACCTCGACTTCGCCGACGTCAAGTCCGTGATGTCCGAGGCCGGCTCGGCCCTGATGGGCATCGGCTCCGCCCGCGGCGACGACCGCGCGGTGGCCGCCGCCGAGATGGCCATCTCCTCCCCGCTGCTGGAGGCGTCCATCGACGGCGCCCGCGGTGTGCTCCTGTCCATCTCCGGTGGCTCGGACCTCGGTCTCTTCGAGATCAACGAGGCCGCGCAGCTGGTGAGCGAGGCCGCGCACCCCGAGGCGAACATCATCTTCGGCGCCGTCATCGACGACGCGCTCGGCGACGAGGTACGGGTCACCGTCATCGCCGCCGGCTTCGACGGCGGACAGCCCCCGGCCCGCCGGGACAACGTCATCGGCGCCGCGTCCACCAAGCGCGAGGAGCCGGCCCCGGCTCCCGTCCGCGCCCCGGAGCCGGTCCGCCCGGCCTTCGGCGGACTCGGCACCGTTCCCCCGCGCGAAGAGCCCCCGGCTCCCGTGGAGATCCCGGTCGAGGCCCCGGCCCCCGCGCCGCAGGTCCCGACGGCCAGGCCCTACCAGGACAGCCCGGCCGAAGAACTGGATGTTCCGGACTTCTTGAAGTGACACTGGGGCAGCACATCGAGAACGGCGCCCACTTCGCCTTCACCGACCGGTGGGGCGGGGTGAGCGCCGTTCCGTACGAGGAGCTCAATCTCGGCGGCGCGGTCGGAGACGACCCGGCCGCCGTTCGCGCGAACCGGGAGACCGCCGCGCGGGAGCTGGGCGTGGACCCGGCCCGCGTCGTGTGGATGAACCAGGTGCACGGGCGGGACGTCGCGGTGGTGGACGGCCCCTGGGTCGAGGGCGAGGCGATCCCCTCGGTGGACGCGGTGGTGACCGCCCGTCGGGGTCTCGCCCTCGCCGTGCTCACCGCCGACTGCACGCCGGTCCTGCTGGCCGACCCCGTCGCCGGGGTCGTCGGCGCCGCCCACGCCGGGCGGCCCGGACTGGTCGCGGGGGTCGTACCCGCGGCGGTCGAGGCGATGGTGGCCCTCGGGGCCGACCCCGCGCGCATGGTCGCCCGTACCGGACCGGCCGTCTGCGGTCGGTGCTACGAGGTGCCGGAGGAGATGCGCGAGGCCGTCGCCGCCGTGGTTCCGGCCGCGCGGGCCGAGACCTCCTGGGGGACGCCGGCCGTCGACGTGGTCGCCGGGGTGCACGCGCAGTTGGCGGAGGCGGGGGTGGTGGACCGCCACCGTTCCCCGGTCTGCACACTGGAGTCCCGGGACCACTACTCGTACCGCCGCGACCGGGTGACCGGGCGGCTCGCCGGATATGTCTGGTTGGACTAGAGAATGACAGATCGTAAGTCGGAGCTCGCCGAGAACCTCGCGCGGGTGGAGGAGCGGATCGCCTCCGCCTGCGCCGCCGCGGGGCGGGGTCGGGAGGAGGTGACCCTCATCGTGGTCACCAAGACCTACCCGGCGAGTGACGTACGACTGCTGGCGGAGCTGGGCGTCCGTCATGTTGCGGAGAACCGTGACCAGGACGCCGCCCCCAAGGCAGCGGCCTGCGCGGACCTGCCGCTCGACTGGCACTTCGTGGGCCAGTTGCAGACGAACAAAGTCCGTTCCGTGGCGGGATACGCGCACGTGGTGCAGTCGGTCGATCGACCGAAGCTCGTCACGGCGCTCTCCGCGGCGGCGACGGACCGCGGGCGCGAGCTCGGGGTCCTGGTGCAGATCGCCCTCGACGCCGAGTCGGGCGAGCGGGGGACCCGCGGAGGCGCGGCGCCGGACCTGCTGCCGGAGTTGGCGGACCTCGTGGCCGCCGCCCCGGGGCTGCGGATCGAGGGTCTCATGACCGTCGCCCCGCTGTCCGGTCCGTACGCGGGACGCGAACAGGCGGCCTTCGAGCGGCTGGTGGAATTGTCATCCGGCCTGCGCGGGGACCATCCGACTGCCACGATGGTCTCGGCCGGAATGAGCGGGGACCTGGAACAGGCGGTGCGGGCGGGTGCGACACATGTACGCGTCGGCACTGCGGTACTCGGCGCGAGACCCCGGCTCGGGTAACGTCGCGAAGAAAGTCGGACCACAGCAGAAAATATGGTCATTTCCGCAGATGAGCGGACAGACCACGTGGATCGCAGGCAGTTGGTGACTTCGGTGACCCAGCGACTTCGCTGACGCGGCGACACCTGTGACAGGGCGATCCACCACAGAGCGGAGGACTCGGAGAATGGCCGGCGCGATGCGCAAGATGGCGGTCTACCTCGGCCTCGTGGAGGACGACCGGTACGACAACCCGGGGTACGACCCCGATGACGAGTTCGAACCCGAGCCGGAGCCGGAGCGCCCCCGGGAGAGGGATCGTCGACAGCAGCCGGTGCACCAAGCGCCCGTAACGGACGAACCGGTACGAGTCGTACAGCCGCCGGCTCCGCGGGAACCCCTCCCAATTCCGTCAGAAAACGGACGTCCCGCGCGAATTGCCCCCGTGGCATCCATCACACCTGACCGCACCAACCTGGAGAAGAACGCCCCCGTGATCATGCCCAAGGTCGTCTCCGAGCGGGAGCCGTACCGCATCACGACACTGCACCCCCGGACCTACAACGAGGCCCGTACCATCGGGGAACACTTCCGTGAGGGCACTCCGGTGATCATGAATCTCACGGAGATGGACGACACCGACGCGAAGCGTCTGGTCGACTTCGCCGCCGGCCTCGTCTTCGGTCTGCACGGCAGCATTGAACGCGTGACACAGAAGGTGTTCCTGCTGTCGCCTGCTAACGTCGATGTCACGGCGGAGGACAAGGCCCGCATCGCGGAGGGCGGGTTCTTCAACCAAAGCTAGACCGATCCGTCAGATACGGGACCGGGAACAGAGCGGAAAACGGGGAGAGGGAAGCGCGGGATGGGCGTCGCACTGCAAGTGGTCTACATCGCGCTGATGTGCTTCCTGATCGTGCTGATCTTCCGACTGGTCATGGACTACGTGTTCCAGTTCGCACGTTCATGGACACCCGGCAAGGCGATGGTGGTCGTCCTGGAGGCCACCTACACTGTCACCGATCCACCGCTCAAGCTTCTTCGGCGGTTCATCCCGCCGTTGCGTCTCGGGGGCGTGGCACTCGACCTGTCCTTCTTCGTTCTGATGATCATCGTTTACATCCTCATCAGTTTCGTGAGCACCGCTGCGAGAAGCGTGTGAACGATGTGCTCCCCACACGCGCGGGGATGCTCCAGGTCTTGCCGACTGCCGACGACTACGTAGAGGTGAAGAAGAGATGCCGCTGACCCCCGAGGACGTGCGGAACAAGCAGTTCACGACCGTCCGCCTCCGAGAAGGCTATGACGAGGACGAGGTCGATGCCTTCCTCGACGAGGTCGAATCCGAGCTGACGCGTCTGCTGCGCGAGAACGAGGACCTGCGCGCGAAGCTGGCCGCCGCCACGCGTGCCGCCGCGCAGAACCAGCAGCAGCAGCAGAACATGCGCAAGCCGGAACCCCAGGACCAGCGAGGCCCGGGCGCTCCCGTGCCGGCGGCCATATCCGGCCCGCCGCAGCCGCCGCAGCAGCAGCAGCAGCCGCAGATGGGTCCGCCGCAGCTGCCGGGCGGCCAGCCCCAGCTGCCCGCCGGCCCCGGCGGACACGGACCGCAGGGCCCCGGCCCGATGGGCAACCCGATGCAGCAGCAGTCCATGGGCGGCCAGAACCCGATGGGCCAGCCGCAGATGGGCCAGCAGCCCATGGGGCAGCAGATGCAGCCCATGCAGCAGCAGTCCATGGGTGGTCAGAACCCGCTCGGCCAGCCGATGGGCCAGCAGATGCAGCCCATGGGGCAGCAGATGCAGCCGATGGGGCAGCAGATGCAGCCGATGGGTCAGCCGCAGCTCCCGCAGCAGGGCCCCGGTGGCGACAGCGCCGCCCGCGTCCTGTCGCTCGCGCAGCAGACCGCCGACCAGGCGATCGCGGAGGCCCGCTCCGAGGCCAACAAGATCGTCGGCGAGGCGCGCAGCCGTGCCGAGGGCCTGGAGCGCGACGCCCGCGCCAAGGCCGACGCGCTGGAGCGGGACGCCCAGGAGAAGCACCGCGTCGCGATGGGCTCGCTGGAGTCCGCCCGCGCCACGCTGGAGCGCAAGGTCGAGGACCTGCGGGGCTTCGAGCGTGAGTACCGTACGCGCCTGAAGTCCTACCTGGAGTCGCAGCTGCGCCAGCTGGAGACCCAGGCCGACGACTCGCTCGCCCCGCCGCGCACCCCGGCCGGCCCGGCGCTCCCGCCGTCGCCGTCCCCCTCGATGGCTCCGGCCGGCTCGATGGGGCACTCGATGGGTGGCCCCTCCATGGGCGCCCCGTCGCCGATGGGCGGCCCGTCCCCGATGGCCGGCGGTCCCTCGTACGGTGGCCAGCAGCAGATGTCCCCGGCGATGACGCAGCCGATGGCTCCGGTGCGGCCCGCGGGTCCGCAGCCGATGCAGCAGGCGCCGTCTCCCATGCGGGGCTTCCTGATCGACGAGGACGACAACTAGGCGCCGCCGCCGCATCCGTCGGCAGCAGTGTTCGGGCCGGGCCCGGTCCCCCGCGGGGGACCGGGCCCGGCCCGTTCCCGTACCCGGGCGGGGTCCGGCCGGGGCGCCGGTGGGGCCGGGCCAGCCGTACATCCGTACTCCTGTATTCCCGTACTCCCGTACGCCCTTGCTCCCGCGCCCCCGCAGGCGCCCCCGACCCCGCGGAACGCGAAGCGGCCCGCACCCCCCGGTGGGGGTGCGGGCCGCCTGCGGTACGGGTTACGCCTTGCGGAGGCGGAACGTCAGGCCGAGCGGTTCGTCCGTGAAGGGCTCGCCGTACGCGGCGTCCGCCTCGCCGGAGGCGAAGTCCGTCGCCAGGACCTCGTCCGCGATCAGCGCCGCGTGGTCGGTCAGTGCCGTCACGACCTCCGGGTCGGCCGAGGACCAGCGCAGGGCGATCCGGTCCGCCACGTCCAGCCCCGAGTTCTTGCGGGCCTCCTGGATCAGGCGGATCGCGTCACGGGCGAGCCCCGCGAGCCGCAGCTCGGGGGTGATCTCCAGGTCCAGGGCGACCGTCGCGCCCGAGTCGGACGCCACCGACCAGCCCTCGCGCGGGGTCTCGGTGATGATGACCTCCTCCGGGGTGAGGGTCACCGTCTCGCCGTTCACCTCCACGCTCGCCTCGCCCGACCGCAGCGCCAGCGACAGCGCCGCCGCGTCGGCCGCGGCCACCGCCTTCGCCACGTCCTGGACGCCCTTGCCGAAGCGCTTGCCCAGCGCCCGGAAGTTCGCCTTCGCGGTCGTGTCCACGAGGGACCCGCCGACCTCCGACAGGGAGGCCAGCGAGGAGACGTTCAGCTCCTCGGTGATCTGCGAGTGCAGCTCCGGGGAGAGCGACTCGAAGCCCGACACCGCGACCAGCGCGCGCGACAGCGGCTGGCGGGTCTTGACGCCGGACTCCGCGCGGGTGGCGCGACCCAGCTCCACGAGGCGGCGTACCAGCAGCATCTGCCCGGACAGGACCGGGTCGATCGCCGCGGTGTCCGCCTCGGGCCAGGAGGAGAGGTGGACCGACTCCGGGGCGTCCGGGGTGACGGGGACGATCATGTCCTGCCAGACCCGCTCGGTGATGAAGGGGGTCAGGGGCGCCATCAGGCGGGTCACCGTCTCCACCACGTCGTGCAGGGTGCGCAGCGCGGCCGCGTCGCCCTGCCAGAAGCGGCGGCGCGAACGACGCACGTACCAGTTGGAGAGGTCGTCGACGAAGGCCGAGAGCAACTTGCCCGCGCGCTGGGTGTCGTACGCCTCCATCGCCTCGGTGACCTCGACCACGAGGCCGTTGAGCTCGGAGAGCAGCCAGCGGTCCAGGACCGTGCGGTCCGCGGGGGCCGGATCGGCCGCCGAGGGGGCCCACTCGGAGGTGCGGGCGTACAGGGCCTGGAAGGCGACGGTGTTCCAGTACGTGAGGAGCGTCTTGCGGACGACCTCCTGGATCGTGCCGTGGCCGACGCGGCGGGCCGCCCAGGGGGAGCCGCCGGCCGCCATGAACCACCGCACCGCGTCGGCGCCGTGCTGGTCCATCAGCGGGATCGGCTGGAGGATGTTGCCCAGGTGCTTGGACATCTTGCGGCCGTCCTCGGCGAGGATGTGGCCGAGGCAGACCACGTTCTCGTAGGAGGACTTGTCGAAGACGAGGGTGCCGACCGCCATCAGCGTGTAGAACCAGCCGCGCGTCTGGTCGATGGCCTCCGAGATGAACTGCGCCGGATAGCGCTTCTCGAAGACGTCCTTGTTCTTGTACGGGTAGCCCCACTGCGCGAAGGGCATCGAACCCGAGTCGTACCAGGCGTCGATGACCTCGGGCACGCGGACGGCTTCGAGGGAGCAGCCCTCGGCGGTGCAGGTGAAGGTGACGTCGTCGATGTACGGGCGGTGCGGGTCCAGGTCCGAGTGGTCCCGGCCGGACAGCTCGGACAGCTCGGCGCGGGAGCCGACGCAGGTGAGGTGGTTCTCCTCGCAGCGCCAGATCGGCAGCGGGGTGCCCCAGTAGCGGTTGCGCGACAGCGCCCAGTCGATGTTGTTGTTCAGCCAGTCGCCGAAGCGGCCCTGCTTGACCGAGTCCGGGAACCAGTTCGTCTTCTCGTTCTCCCGCAGCATCGCGTCCTTGACGGCGGTGGTGCGGATGTACCAGGACGGCTGCGCGTAGTAGAGCAGCGCCGTGTGGCAGCGCCAGCAGTGCGGGTAGCTGTGCTCGTAGGCGATGTGCTTGAAGAGCAGGCCGCGGGCGTCGAGGTCGGCCGTCAGCTTCTCGTCGGCCTTCTTGAAGAAGACGCCGCCGACGAGCGGGACCTCCTCCTCGAAGGTGCCGTCGGGTCGGACCGGGTTCACGACGGGCAGGCCGTACGCGCGGCAGACCGCGAGGTCGTCGGCGCCGAAGGCGGGGGACTGGTGGACCAGACCCGTACCGTCCTCGGTCGTGACGTACTCGGCGTTCACGACGTAGTGGGCGGGCGCCGGGAACTCCACGAGCTCGAAGGGGCGCCGGTAGGTCCAGCGCTCCATCTCCTTGCCGGTGAAGGTCTCGCCGGTGGCCTCCCAGCCCTCGCCGAGGGACTTCTCCAGCAGCGGCTGGGCGACGACCAGCTTCTCCGTGCCCTCGCCGTCGGTACGGCGGGCGACGACGTAGGTGACCTCGGGGTGCGCGGCGACGGCCGTGTTGGACACCAGGGTCCACGGGGTCGTCGTCCAGACCAGGAGGGCGGCCTCGCCGGCGAGCGGGCCGGAGGTCAGCGGGAAGCGGACGTAGACGGAGGGGTCGACGACCGTCTCGTAGCCCTGGGCCAGCTCGTGGTCGGACAGGCCGGTGCCGCAACGCGGGCACCAGGGGGCGACGCGGTGGTCCTGGGTCAGCAGGCCCTTGTTGAAGATCTCCTTGAGCGACCACCACACGGACTCGACGTACTCGGGGTCCATGGTCCGGTAGGCGTCGTCCAGGTCGACCCAGTAGCCCATGCGGGTCGTGAGCTCGGTGAACGCGTCGGTGTGGCGGGTCACGGACTCGCGGCACTTGGCGTTGAACTCGGCGATGCCGTAGGCCTCGATGTCCTGCTTGCCGTTGAAGCCGAGTTCCTTCTCGACGGCGAGCTCGACGGGCAGGCCGTGGCAGTCCCAGCCGGCCTTGCGGGCCACGTGGTAGCCGCGCATGGTGCGGAAGCGGGGGAAGACGTCCTTGAAGACGCGGGCCTCGATGTGGTGCGCGCCGGGCATGCCGTTCGCGGTGGGCGGGCCCTCGTAGAAGACCCACTCGGGGCGGCCCTCGGACTGCTCCAGCGTCTTGGCGAAGGTCTTGCTCTCGCGCCAGAAGTCGAGAACGGCGTGTTCGAGGGCGGGCAGGTCGACCTGGGCGGGTACCGGGCGGTACTGCGGCGGTGTGGTCACGATGCTGAACTCTTCCTCCGGCGGGATTCACTTCCGTCCGGAGGGACGAGAGCGCTGACGGCTCCCGCGGTACCACCCTCCTTGGCCCCCGGACGCGTCCGGCGACCCCCTCATTGGGGTGCGAAGCCGGTTCTACTCGCCCCACGGGACTCCCGTGGGGGCTTTCTTCCGGCGGCTCCGGGGTGATCCTTCACGTCGCGCTCGCCCCCGGGCTCTCACCGTCCCCGGGTCGCTCCTGGCTGCGTCCGACGCTACTCGTCCCCATCCATGCCTCTCGCTGCGCCCAGTGTACGGGCCGGGGCTCGGGTCGGCAGACCGATTTGCGGGGTGTCCGGCGGGGGCGGCGGCGGGGGCGTCGGAGGGCCCCGGCGTGCCCCGAACGGCCCGACGCCCCGATCCCGGTTCCACCGGTGCGGGTGGGGCGGATTACGGGGGCTCCCGCTGGGCACAACGGATGCAGGTTGACCTCGCTGGACGCGTGCCCCGTTGCCGTCGGGTCGGCGCCGACTTATCGTTCCGGCACGATTCGCGAACAAGATCACAGTATGTGAAAAGGGGCCGCGGCCATGGTGGCGAAGAAGACGGCGACGCAGGAGGTGGCTGCTGTGCCAGGCTCCACGCCTGCCGCCAAACGGGCCGCTCCGGCCGAGGAGGCGGTGGCGAAGAAGGCCGCGACGAAGACGGCCGCCAAGAAGACGGCCGCCAAGAAGGTCGCCGCCGCGAAGAAGACCGTCGCGAAGAAGACCACCGCGAGGAAGGCCCCGGCGAAGAAGGTCGCCGACGCGGCCCCGGCGGCCGTCGAGAGCACCACGGGCAAGGTCACGGCCAAGGCGGCCGCGACCGAGGGGGCGGCCCCGGCCGCGCGGAAGACGGGAGCTCGGAAAGTGGTTGCCAAGAAGACCGCGGGTACGGCCAGGAAGACGGCGGCCGCCGCCACGAGCGGGCTCCCCAAGGCGCGCGAGGTCGCGGCCGGGACGCCCGGAGAGCTCGCCGTACGGCCCGGCGAGGAGCCCTGGACCGAGCAGGAGGTCGAGGAGGCCCGTACGGAGCTGCTGTCGGAGGTGCTGCGGCTGCGCGCCGAACTGGACGCCTCCGAGGTGGCCATCTCGGGCCTGATGCGGGATTCCGGCGACGGCGCGGGCGACGACCAGGCCGACACCGGCACCAAGAACATCACCCGCGAGTCCGAGCTCGCCCTCGCCGCGAACGCCACCTCGATGCTGGAGCAGACCGAGCGGGCCCTGGAACGGCTGGAGGCGGGCACGTACGGCCTCTGCGAGAACTGCGGGCAGCCCATCGGCAAGGCGCGGATGCAGGCGTTCCCCCGCGCCACCCTCTGCGTGGACTGCAAGCAGAAGCAGGAGCGGAGGCACTAGGCGGGATCGGCGCCCCCTGACGTACCCTCGTGTCCAGTCAGGGTCCAGGAACCTGGCCGGTGTGATCGTCGACAACCTGGTTCGAGCTAGTTCGAGGGACTCACGTGACAGAGGCGGAGCGCATCATCGGTACGCCGGAGGTCGGGGACGACGCCGAGCCGCAGCCGGAGCCGGACGCGCCCAGGGGGCACCGGCGGATCGCGGCGCTGCTCGTCGTGGCGGTGCTCGCGTACCTGCTCGACCTCGGCAGCAAGATGGTCGTGGTGGCGAGGCTGGAGCACCAGCCGCCGATCCGGATCATCGGCGACCTGCTGAAGTTCGAGGCGATCCGCAACCCGGGTGCCGCCTTCGGCTTCGGCGAGGCCTTCACGATCATCTTCACCTGTATCGCGGCCACCGTGATCGTGGTGATCGTCCGGCTGGCCCGCAAGCTCTACAGCCTGCCGTGGGCCATCGCGCTGGGCCTGCTGCTCGGTGGCGCGCTGGGCAACCTCACGGACCGGATCTTCCGTTCGCCGGGCGTGTTCCGGGGTGCGGTCGTCGACTTCATCGCCCCCGCCCACTTCGCCGTCTTCAACCTCGCGGACTCGGCGATCGTGTGCGGCGGCATCCTGATCGTCCTGCTCTCCTTCCGGGGGCTGGACCCGGACGGCACCGTCCACAAGGACTGATCGACGGGCGCTCGCGGGAAAGGTCCGGCGTCGAGTCCTGCATACTCGACAGGTGAGTACGATTCCCGAGATCCGCACCCTGCCCGTTCCCGATGGCCTCGAAGGCGAGCGCGTCGACGCCGCCATCGCCCGTATGTTCGGTTTCTCCCGGACGAAGGCGGCCGAGCTGGCGGCGGAGGGGAAGGTCTCGGTCGACGGCAGCGTCGTCGGCAAGTCCGAGCGGGTGCACGGCGGTGCCTGGCTCGAAGTCGAGATGCCGGCTCCGCCGCGTCCCGTCGAGCTGGTCGCCGAGCCGGTTCCCGGCATGGAGATCGTCCACGACGACGACGACATCGTGGTCATCATGAAGCCGGTGGGCGTCGCCGCCCACCCCAGCCCCGGCTGGACCGGCACCACCGTCATCGGCGGCCTGGCCGCCGCCGGCTACCGCATCTCCACCTCCGGCGCCTCCGAGCGCCAGGGCATCGTGCACCGCCTCGACGTCGGCACCTCCGGCCTGATGGCCGTCGCGAAGTCCGAGCGCGCCTACACCTCGCTGAAGAACCAGTTCCGCGAGCGCGTCGTCGACAAGCGCTACCACGCGCTGGTGCAGGGCCACCCGGACCCGATGAGCGGCACCATCGACGCGCCGATCGGACGTCACCCCAGCGCCGACTACAAGTGGGCCGTGACGCAGGACGGCAAGGCGTCCGTCACGCACTACGACCTCATCGAGGCCTTCCGCGCGGCCTCGCTGCTGGACATCAAGCTGGAGACGGGCCGCACGCACCAGATCCGCGTGCACATGTCCGCCCACCGCCACCCCTGCGTCGGCGACCTGTCCTACGGCGCCGACCCGACCGTCGCCAAGCGCCTGGGCCTGACCCGCCAGTGGCTGCACGCGGTGCGGCTCGGCTTCGAGCACCCGGCCGACGGGCAGTGGGTGGAGTTCGAGAGCACCTACCCGGCCGACCTCCAGCACGCGCTGGACGTGATCCGGGCCGAGAGCCAGTGACCGTCACGGTCAGGGCGGCCGTCTCGGACGCCGACCGCGAGGCCTGCTACGCGGTGCGGACCGAGGTGTTCGTGGTCGAGCAGTCCGTGCCGGAGTCCATCGAGTACGACGCGTACGACGCGATCGCGGTGCACGTCCTGGCCGTGGACGAGGACGGGCGGCCCCTGGGCACCGGCCGGCTGCTGTACGGGCCCGAGGCCCTCGGCAAGACCGGCTCCCCGGAGATCGGCTCGCTCGGCCGGCTCGCCGTGCTGAAGTCCGCGCGCGGGCTCGGCGTGGGCGTGGCCCTGGTCCGGGCGATCGAGGCGCAGGCGGCGCGGCTCGGCCTGTCCGCCGTCGACCTCGGGGCGCAGACGCACGCGCTCGGCTTCTACGAACGGCTCGGCTACGTGGCCTACGGCCCGGAGTTCGAGGACGCGGGCATCCCGCACCGGTCCATGCGGCGCGCCCTGCCGTAGCCGCGCCCTGCCTCGGCGGCCCTCCGCCGCAAGCCCGCCGGCCGCCGCCGGCCCGCCGCCCGCCCCTCCGCACGCGCGGGAGGGCGGGCGGCGCCGCGTGGGGCCCCCACGGTCCCCGGGAGGACGGGCGGCGGCGGATACGGTGGGGGAGTGGATCAGCTCGCTCTGCTCTTCGTGCTGCTGCTCGGGGCCGTCGTCACCGTGCCGCTCGGAGACCGCCTGGGGTTGCCCGCGCCCGTGCTGATGACCATCGGCGGCGTGGTGCTCGCGCTGGTGCCCGCCGTGCCGAACGTCGACATCCCGCCCGAGTACATCCTGCCGCTGGTCCTGCCCCCGCTGCTGTACGCCTCGGTCCAGCGCACCTCCTGGCGGCAGTTCGCGGCCAACTTCCGTCCGATCCTGCTGCTCGCCGTGGCCCTGGTCTTCGTGACCACCGCGGCCGTGGCCGGCGTCGCGCACGCCGTCGTCCCCGGTCTGCCGATCGCCGCCGCCGTGGCGCTCGGCGCGCTCGTCGCCCCGCCCGACCCGGTGGCGGCCACCGCCGTGGCGGGCGCCCTCGGCCTGCCGCGCCGGCTGGTGTCGATCCTGGAGGGCGAGGGGCTCTTCAACGACGTCACCGCGATCGTGCTCTACCACGTCGCCGTCGCCGCCGCCGTCAGCGGGAGCTTCTCCTGGCCGGACGCGCTCGGCGAGTTCGTGCTGTCGGCCGTGGTCGCCGTCGCCGTCGGCCTCGCCCTCGGCTGGATCACGAACCGGATGATGGGCCGGCTGGGCGACGCCACCCTCCAGATCGGTCTGACGCTGCTGGTGCCGTTCGTGGCGTACGTGGTCGCGGAGGAACTGATGGGTTCCGGGGTGCTGGCCGTGCTGACGACGGCCCTGTTCCTGGCCGAGTACGCCTCCGACGCGGACGACGTGCTGGGGCGGCTGGCCGGGCACACGTTCTGGGAAGTCGTGGACATGCTGGTCACCGGCGTCGCCTTCGGGCTGATCGGCCTGGAGCTGCACAACGTCTTCGGCGTCGCGCAGGGGCGCGTGGGCGAGATGGTGGGCTGGGCGGCCGTGGTGGTCGCGGTGGTGGTCGGCGTACGCCTCGTGTGGCTGCTGCCGGCGGGTTGGGTGGCGAAGAAGCTCCACCGGCGGCGGGACTGGGAGGAGGAGATCCCGCTGAGCTGGCGGGAGAGCGTCGTCATGTGGTGGGCGGGGATGCGGGGGGTGGCCTCGGTGGCCCTGGCGCTGGCGATCCCCTTCGAGACGGACGCGGGCACGCCCTTCCCCGCGCGGGACGAGATCGTCTTCATCGCCTTCGCCGTCATCATGGCCACCCTGCTCTGCGAGGGCATGACGCTGCCCTGGTTGGTGCGGCGCCTGGGGGTGCGGGCGGACATCGACGCCGAACGCGAGACCGAGCGGCGGCTCGCGATCCGGGCGGCGAAGGCGGCCAAGCGGCGGCTGAAGGAGATCGAGGAGGTGGAGGACCTCCCGGAGGACCTGGTGGAGGTGCTCTACCGGCGGGCGTACGACGTCGGGGCCAGGATCAGCCCCGACATGGTCGACGAGGAGCGCCGGGAGGCCTACGCGAAGCGGGTGGAGCGGATCCGCGACGTCCAGCGGATCCAGCGGGAGATGATGTCCGCGGCCCGGCACGAGGTGCTGGCGGCCCGCAGCGAGCCGGGGGCCGACCCGGAGATCGTGGACCGCGTCCTGCGCCACCTGGACGTCCGCAGCCTGCGCAGTCCGTAGGGCCCGTCGGGCCGGCCGTCGCGGGGTCAGGGGCGGGGGTCGGCGGGGCGGTGTTCGGCCTCCGTGGTGGCGACGCGGGGGAGGGCGTAGGGGTGTTCGGCGGCGAGCCAGGTGATCATCCGCTCGCGCACGGCGCAGCGTACGGTCCACACCTCGTCGGCGTTCCGTGCGGTGACCACCGCGCGGACCACGATGGTGTTCGGGGTGGTGTCGGTGACGGCGAGGGAGCCGGTGCGGCCGTCCCACTCGGGGATGTCCTTGAGCAGCAGCGCCAGCCGGTCGCGCATCAGGGCGACGGGCGCCGAGTGGTCCACGTGCCAGAAGACGGTGCCGGTCATCTCGGCGCCGCCGCGCGACCAGTTCTCGTAGGGCTTGCCGGTGAAGTAGGAGACGGGCATCGTGATGCGCCGCTCGTCCCAGGTGCGGACCACCAGGAACGTCAGGGTGATCTCCTCGACCGTGCCCCACTCCTTGTCCACGACCACGGTGTCGCCGATGCGCACGGTGTCGCCGAAGGCGATCTGGAGCCCGGCGAAGAGGTTGCCGAGGGAGGACTGCGCGGCGATGCCGGCGACGATGCCGAGGACACCGGCCGAGGCCAGCACCGAGGCGCCTGCCACCTTCATGGCGGGGAAGGTCAGCAGCATCGCGGCGATCGAGACCACCACGGCCACCGCGGCGACCACCCGTTGGATCAGCGTGACCTGGGTGCGCACCCGGCGTACGCGGGCGTCGTTCGGCGAGGCGGCGGCGTAGCGGGCGTAGGCCGAGTCCACGACGGCGGTGGCGATGCGGACGAGCAGCCAGGCGGTCGAGGCGATCATGACCAGGGTCAGGGCGTGGCCCACGCCCGCGGAGTGCTGCGGCAGGATCCCGGCCCGCCGGTGCGTGCTCTGGAGCAGGGCGGTGGCGAGGACCAGCCGGAAGGGCGTCACGCAGCGGCGCAGCAGGCCCCACAGGGGGGTGTCGGTGTGGCGGGCGTCGGCCGCGCGCAGCAGCAGGTCGAGCAGCCACCCGGCGAGCAGGGTGACGACCAGCGCTGCTGCGACGAACACTACGGGGCGCAGGAGGTTCTCCATTTCCATGCGGGAGAACGTAACCGCGCGGAGCCGTCGTATCCCCGCCTTCGACGAATGGCACGATGGGGGGATGAACATCATGCTCTTCCATTCGACGTACGGGCTGCGGCCCGCGGTCCACGCGGCGGCCGACCGGCTGCGCGCGGCCGGGCACGAGGTCCACGTGCCCGACCTCTTCGAGGGCCGTACGTTCGCGACGGTCGAGGAGGGGGTGGCCCACCGGGACGAGGTGGGTCGCGACGAGCTGCTGAAGCGGGCGGTGCTCGCCGCCGCGCCGTATTCCGAGCGGGGGCTGGTCTACGCCGGCTTCTCCTTCGGCGGCTCGATCGCCCAGCACCTGGCGCTGGCCGACGACAAGGCGCGCGGGCTGTTGCTCCTGCACGGCACCGCGGACCTGGAGGAGGACGCGAGCGCCGACGAGCTGCCGGTGCAGCTGCACGTCGCGGACCCGGACCCCTTCGAGCCGCACGACTGGCTGACGGCCTGGTACCTGCGGATGCGGCGGGCCGGGGCGGACGTGGAGGTGCACACCTACCCGGGTGCGGGGCACCTGTTCACGGACCCGGAGCTGGAGGACTACGACGCCGAGGCCGCCGAGGAGACCTGGAAGGTCGCGCTCGGTTTCCTCGACACGCTGTAGGTCCGCCGGTCTCGCGACCGGGATGACGAAGGGGCACCGGAGCGCGGCCGCCGCCGCGCTCCGGTGCCCCTTCGCGTCGTGGGGGATCAGGCGCGGTACGCCGTCCACATGCTCTTCATGCGCGACACCTGGCCGGCGGTGAACTGGTACATGCAGGCGTCGTAGGTGTAGTCCATGAAGTTGTGGATCGGGTCGGCGCCGGCCTTGCTCGCGCAGGAGTCACGGCCGGTCGGGCACTCGAAGGCCGCGCTCTTCTCGGCGGGGGTGTCGGCGACGGAGTCGCCGTTGCCTGTGCAGCCGCCCTGGAAGGTGTGGTAGAGCCCGAGCCAGTGGCCGACCTCGTGGGTGGCGGTGTCGCCCTCGTTGTAGTGGGCGGAGGAGCCGCCCGGCAGCGAGGAGTTGAGCAGGACGACGCCGTCCATCTTGGGCTGGGAGGCGTAGGAGCTGGGGAAGGTGGCCCAGCCGAGCAGCCCGCCGCCGAGGTTGGCGGTGTAGACGTTCAGCGCGTTCTTGCCACCCTTGCGCAGGGTGTTCTTCATGTCCTTCTCGGCCTGGGTGCCGTCGGAGACGTTGTACCAGGCGGCGTTGTCGGTGTAGTCGGTGCCGGCCAGGGTGAAGCGGAAGCCGGAGTCGACGTTGCCCGTGCCCTGGCCGGAGTAGGCCGAGTTGAGGACCGCGAGCTGCTTGTCGATGTCGGACGCCGTCAGCTTGCCGGTGGTGCCGGAGTGGATGACGTGGACGTACACCGGGATGTCGGTGGCGGCCGCCGCGGCGTTCGCGCCCTGGAGCTGCTGCGGGGCGAGCCGGAGCCCGGCCAGCTTCTTCTGCAGGTCGGCGTCCATGGCCTTGACCTGGGCCTCGGTGACCTCGTTGGGCTCCTCGGCGGCGTGCTCGTCCTTGGGCCGTACGACGCGGGCGTTGGCCGCGGCGCCGGCCGACTCCTGCGCACAGGCCTCGGCCGGGGTCCTGTCGGCCGCCGCGGCGACGCCGCCGGGGGCCGACAGCGGGGTGAGGGCCAGGGTGGAGGCCAGCACGGCCGCGCCCAGGAGGCGGCGACGGAGAAGGGGGGATATGCGGGCGGAAGCGCGCACGTTGACTCCTCGGAAAGCGTGGTGGGGGGTGAGGTGGGGACCTCACGCTGGCCGGAAGCTTACGTGTGCATGTCAGCCATGTGACAAGTACTCGGAAGTTAAATATTTGTTGCCCGTGATGCGGATGGGGCACCTGGTCTGCACCAAGCGCCCCATCACACCGTAAAATTGACGGACAATCAGTAAACCGGTCGGTCGGCCCGCTCCACCTTCTGCGTGCCGTTCAGGGTCCGGTACGAGCGGTCCCAGGAGGAGGTCGCGTCAGGGCGCCGCTTGTCCGAAACCACGTAGTAGTCCATCTGCGAACGCTCGGCCGTCACGTCCAGCACCCCGTAGCCGTGGGCGTCCATGTCCAGCCACTTGACGTGCCAGTTCGCCGCCTTGACGGCCGTCTCGGCGGCCAGCGAGACGGTGTTCGGCAGGACGTGCAGCATGTCGTCGATGTTGTCGGAAGTCACCGAAGTGACCACGAACTCCGTCGCCGCCGTCCCCGAGCCCGGGTACGTGGCCATGTTCACCGGGACCTCGTTCGCCCACGCCATGTGGATGTCGCCGGTCAGGAACACCGTGTTCTTGACGTTCCGGTCCTTCAAGTGGCCGAGGAGTTCCTTGCGATCGTCGGTGTACCCGTCCCACTGGTCCACGTTGACCGCGATTCCGCCCTCGGGCAGGCCCAGGAGCTTCGTCAGCGGCTTCAGGAGGTGCGCGGGCAGCGAGGCGAAGGCGACCGGCGAGATCATCACCGAGGTGCCCACCAGCTTCCACGTCGCCGTCGAGCTCGCCAGACCGGCCTTCAGCCAGTCCAGCTGCGCCCGCCCGGTCAGGGTGCGCTCGGGGTCGTCCACCCCGCCGTTGCCGATCTTGGACTGCTCGGAGCGGAAGGAGCGCAGGTCCAGCAGGTGGAGGTCGGCGAGGGTGCCGAAGCGCAGCCTGCGGTAGACGGTGCCCGCCGTGGAGGTGCGGACCGGCATCCACTCGAAGTACGCCTGCTTGGCGGCGGCGGCGCGGGCCGCCCACTCGCCCTCGGCCCCCGGGGTGTGGTTCTCGGCGCCGCCGGCCCAGGCGTCGTTGGCGAACTCGTGGTCGTCCCAGATGGCGATGACCGGGTGGGCCGCGTGCAGCGCCTGGAGGTCGCCGTCCGTCTTGTACTTGCCGTGCCGGGTGCGGTAGTCGGCGAGCGAGACGATCTCGTGCCGGGGCTCGTGCGGGCGGACGACGTACTTCGCCTCGGGGTAACCCCCGCTCTGGTACTCGTAGATGTAGTCGCCCAGGTGCAGGACGGCCTGGAGGTCGGCGCGGGCCGCCAGGTGGCGGTACGCCGAGAACCAGCCGGACTCCCAGTTGGCGCAGGAGACCACGCCGAAGCGGAGCCCGGGCGTCGTCGTCTCGGCGGCCGGGGCCGTCAGGGTGCGCCCGACCGGGGAGACACCGGAGCCGGCGGTGAACCGGTACCAGTACGGGGTCTGCGGGCGCAGCCCGCGGACGTCCACCTTGACGGTGTGGTCCGCGGCGGCGCTCGTGGTGACGGAACCACTCGCGACGGGGCGGGAGAAGGCCTTGTCCTCGGCCACCTCCCAGCCCACGGTGGTGGCGGCTCCGAGCCCGGAGCCCGGTACGGCCTCGGGCGTCGGGGTGACGCGGGTCCACAGCAGGACCCCGTCGGGCAGCGGGTCGCCGGAGGCGACGCCGTGCAGGAACGCGGGCGCGGCCCCCGCCGCGTGGGCGGCCGGGGCGCCCAGGGTGGTGAGCGGCGCGAGCGCGGCCGTGGCCGCCGCGGCCAGAACGACCGTACGACGGCGCGGAGAAGAGGAGAGATGACTGGTCACGGCCGATCATATTACTGATCGGTACTGTTTTCGGACAGGGTCGTAAAGCGAACGGGCGGGCGAACTCGAAGAGTTCACCCGCCCGTTCACGGCCGGTCCCCGCGGGCCCCGCCGGAAGTCGCCCGCCGGCGGGGAGGTGCCGGTCGGACCGAGGAGCCGTCAGCCGGCGAGGGCCTTGTCGATCGCCGCCGTGAAGGCCTCCGCCGTCTGCGGCGTCTCGATCTTCTTGCCGTCCATCTTCAGCGTCGGGGTGCCCTTCACGTCGGAGGCGTTGAAGGCCTTCGACATCTCCATCGCCCACCGGTCGTACGTGCCGTCCTCGACGGCCTTCTTGAACTCGGCGTTGCCCTTGAGCGCCGGAACCGTGTCCGCCACCTTCAGCAGGTACTCGTCCTTGCCGAAGCTGTCGACGGTCTCCTCGGGGTGCAGCTCCTTGGAGTACAGGGCCCCCTTGTACTCCAGGAACGCCTGCGGGCTCACGTTCAGCGCCGCGCCCAGCGCGCTCAGGGCGTTCTTCGAACCCTCGCCCTTGGCCATGTTGTCGATGAAGGTCGCGCCGTAGTAGCGGAGCTTGTACTTGCCCGCCTCCACGTCCTTCTCGACCTGCTCGCCCACCGCCTGCTCGAACTGCGCGCACGCAGGGCAGCGCGAGTCCTCGTAGAGCTCCAGGGTCTTCTTCGCCTCGGCCTTGCCTATGACGACCGTCGTGCCCTGGTCGCCCTCGGTGTTCTTCGGCTTGACCAGGGTGGCCTCGGCGGCCTTCTCCCAGTACGACGGCTGGTTGGCCTGCACGACGGCGTAGCCGACGCCGCCCGCCAGGGCCAGGACGCCGACGACCGCGCCGGCCACGACCAGCTGCCGCCGGGCGCGGTCCTTCTTGGCCTGCTTCTCGCGCTCGACGCGCAGCTTCTCGCGGGCCGCCTGCTTGTTGGCCTGGCTGTTGCGTGCACTCATGGTGGTCTCCGTGGGAGGTGGGACAAAGGGGAGGGGTACTGCCGTACGGGGTTCAGACGCCTACGAGCGCCGCGCGTACGGGAGGTCCCCGCCGTCCCACGGAATGGGCCGGGAAGCGGGTACGGGCCACCGCGCCCGGCAGGAACGGCCGCAACGCGCGCCCGGCCCGACCGACGGGCACCGCCACCGAGGCC
The DNA here is from genome assembly GCF_055584445.1 of Streptomyces sp. NPDC103540. Classification (NCBI taxonomy): domain Bacteria; kingdom Bacillati; phylum Actinomycetota; class Actinomycetes; order Kitasatosporales; family Streptomycetaceae; genus Streptomyces; species Streptomyces sp. NPDC103540. The sequence goes on along the minus strand of NZ_JBVJMA010000001.1, from coordinate 217,428 downwards.
ACCGCCAGCCGCAGCGGCCGGAACGCGCTCGCGGCCACCGCGCGCAGCAGTCGCGTCAGCGCCCGCTCGCCGTGCCACAGCCACGCGGCGCCCAGCAGCCCGACCGTGACGTGCGCCCCCAGCAGCAGCCAGGGGGTCCACGGTCCGGGAGCGACCAGCAGCGCGGCCGGATCGCCGGCGGGCCCGGCGACCTCGGCCAGGGACCGCCCCAGCGGAACGCCCCCGCACAGCTCCTCCAGGCCCATGGCGCGCAGCGGGCCGGACACGGGCCCGCCGGCGGGCCCGTAGCAGACGTGCTGTCCGGCGGTGAAGACCGTGTCGGCCGCCAGCTCCAGAGGCACCAGCAGACCGGCGGTCCGGCCGAAGCCGCGCCGCCGGCCGCCCAGGGCGAAGGCGATCACGAAGACGGAGGCGAAGGCCCCGCCGATCAGGGCGGGCGGCAACGGGACCCGCGACATGAGCACGTGGGAGCCGGCCGAGAGCAGCACGACGAGCGCGCTGAACAGCGCGGCCCGTAGCCCCCTCGGTCCGATCCCTGATATGTCCATCGCCGCGAGTCTGCCATGTGAACCTGTGGATCCGGGGCCCGGGCCCCGCACCGGGCGGGACCCTCGGCCGGATCCGCCGGGGCCTACGGCGTGATCCGACCGTTGCGGAAGAGGTCCACGAAGATCTGGTGGTCGGTGCGCGCCCGCGCCCCGTAGGCGTGCGCGAAGTCCACGAGCAGCTCGGCGAAGCCCTCCTCGTCGGCGGCGATGGCCGCGTCGATGGCCCGCTCGGTGGAGAAGGGGACCAGGGACTGGCCGCTCTCCGCCTCGTCGGCCGACGCGTGCATGGTCGCCGTCGCCCGGCCGAGGTCCGCGACGACCGCCGCGATCTCCTCCGGGTCGTCCAGATCGGACCAGTCCAGGTCCACCGCGTACGGCGAGACCTCGGCCACCAGCTGCCCGGCGCCGTCCAGCTCCGTCCAGCCCAGCCACGGGTCGGCGTGCGCCTGGAGGGCCCGCTGGGAGATCACCGTGCGGTGGCCCTCGTGCCGGAAGTACTCGCGCACCGCGCGGTCGGTGATGTGCCGCGACACCGCCGGCGTCTGCGCCTGCTTGAGGTAGATCACGACGTCGTTCTCCAGGGCGTCGCTGTGCCCCTCCAGCAGGATGTTGTACGAGGGCAGGCCGGCCGAGCCGATGCCCACGCCCCGCCGGCCCACCACGTCCTTGACCCGGTAGGAGTCCGGGCGCACCAGGGACTCCTCGGGCAGGGTCTCCAGGTACCCGTCGAAGGCGGCCAGCACCTTGTAGCGGGTCGCCGCGTCCAGCTCGATCGCCCCGCCGCCGGGCGCGAAGCGGCGCTCGTGGTCGCGGATCTCCGTCATCGAGTCCAGCAGGGAGAAGCGGGTGCGGGAGCGGGCGTCGCGCAGGGCGGCCAGGAGCGCCCCGTCCGCGGTGTCCAGGGTGAAGGAGGGGACCTCCTCGTGCTTGGCGCCGGCGGCCAGGTGGTGGATGCGCTCCCGGTAGGCCGCCGCGTAGATCCGTACGAGCTCGGTGATCTGTTCGTCACTGAGCGCCTTGGTGTAGCCGATCAGGGCGACGGAGGCGGCGAAGCGCTTCAGGTCCCAGGTGAAGGGGCCGACGTAGGCCTCGTCGAAGTCGTTGACGTTGAAGACGAGGCGCCCGTTCGCATCCATGTACGTGCCGAAGTTCTCGGCGTGCAGGTCGCCGTGGATCCACACCCGGCCGGTCCGCTCGTCCAGGTAGGGGCCGCCGTGCCGGTCGTGTTCGAGGTCGGCGTAGAAGAGGCAGGCGGTGCCCCGGTAGAAGGCGAAGGCCGAGGCCGCCATCTTGCGGAACTTCACCTGGAAGGCGGCGGGGTCAGCCGCCAGCAGCTCACCGAACGCGGTGTCGAACACGTCGAGTATCTGCTCGGCGCGCTGCTCGTCGGTCGTCTCGGGTACCGCCATGGCGGAGGCCTCCTGGTGCACGGGCTGTACAGGTTCTGTCCGGGGGACGCCGCAGGGGCGCCCCCGGTTCTGCAACGGCTGACGGTACCCCCGCGTGCCCGCGATCTGTCACCGCGCCGACGTAGACTTCGAGGCTGCCCCCCTCTCTCCCCCCGGAGGTCTGCCGTCGTGACCAAGACGCCGTTCACGCACCTGCACGTCCACACCCAGTACTCGCTGCTGGACGGTGCCGCGCGGCTGAAGGACATGTTCAACGCGTGCAACGAGATGGGCATGACGCACATCGCGATGTCCGACCACGGCAACCTGCACGGGGCGTACGACTTCTTCCATTCCGCCCAGAAGGCCGGGATCACCCCGATCATCGGCATCGAGGCGTACGTCGCCCCCGAGTCCCGCCGCAACAAGCGCCGCATCCAGTGGGGCCAGCCCCACCAGAAGCGCGACGACGTGTCCGGCTCCGGCGGCTACACCCACAAGACGATCTGGGCGGCGAACGCCACCGGCCTGCACAACCTCTTCCGGCTGTCCTCCGACGCCTACGCGGAGGGCTGGCTCACGAAGTGGCCCCGCATGGACAAGGAGACGATCAGCCAGTGGTCCGAGGGGCTGATCGCCTCCACCGGCTGCCCCTCCGGCGAGCTCCAGACCCGACTGCGCCTGGGACAGTTCGACGAGGCCCTGAAGTCCGCCTCCGAATACCAGGACATCTTCGGCAAGGACCGCTACTTCCTGGAGCTGATGGACCACGGCATCGAGATCGAGCGCCGGGTCCGCGACGGCCTGCTGGAGATCGGCAAGAAGCTCGGCATCCCGCCGCTGGTCACGAACGACTCCCACTACACGTACGCCAGCGAGGCCGGCGCCCACGACGCCCTGCTGTGCATCCAGACCGGCAAGAACCTCTCGGACCCCGACCGCTTCCGCTTCGACGGCTCCGGCTACTACCTGAAGTCGACCGACGAGATGTACGCGATCGACTCCTCGGACGCCTGGCAGGAGGGCTGCGCCAACACCAAGCTGGTCGCGGACCAGATCGACACCGAGGGCATGTTCAAGTTCCGGAACCTGATGCCGAAGTTCGACATCCCGGACGGCTACACCGAGGTGACGTGGTTCCGCGAGGAGACCATGCGCGGCATGCACCGCCGCTACCCCGGAGGCATTCCGGACGACCGGATGAAGCAGGCCGAGTACGAGATGGACACCATCATCGCGATGGGCTTCCCCGGCTACTTCCTCGTGGTCGCCGACTTCATCATGTGGGCCAAGAACCAGGGCATCGCGGTGGGCCCCGGCCGAGGCTCCGCGGCCGGTTCGATCGTCGCGTACGCCATGGGCATCACCGACCTCGACCCCCTCACCCACGGCCTGATCTTCGAGCGCTTCCTGAACCCCGAGCGCGTCTCCATGCCCGACGTCGACATCGACTTCGACGAGCGTCGGCGCGTCGAGGTGATCCGGTACGTGACCGAGAAGTACGGCGCCGACAAGGTCGCCATGATCGGCACCTACGGCACCATCAAGGCCAAGAACGCGATCAAGGACTCCGCGCGCGTCCTCGGCTACCCGTACGCCATGGGCGACCGCCTCACCAAGGCCATGCCCGCCGACGTCCTCGGCAAGGGCATCCCGCTCTCCGGCATCCTCGACCCCGCGCACCCCCGCTACGGCGAGGCCGGCGAGATCCGCGGGATGTACGAGAACGAGCCCGACGTGAAGAAGGTCATCGACACCGCCCGCGGCGTCGAGGGCCTGGTCCGCCAGATGGGCGTGCACGCCGCCGGCGTGATCATGTCCAGCGAGACGATCACCGACCACGTGCCCGTCTGGGTGCGCCACTCCGACCAGGTGACCATCACCCAGTGGGACTACCCGAGCTGCGAGTCGCTCGGCCTGCTGAAGATGGACTTCCTCGGCCTGCGCAACCTCACGATCATGGACGACGCCGTCAAGATGGTGAAGGCCAACAAGGGGATCGACATCGACCTCCTGGCCCTGCCGCTCGACGACCCCAAGACCTTCGAACTGCTCGGCCGCGGCGACACCCTCGGCGTCTTCCAGTTCGACGGCGGCCCCATGCGCTCCCTGCTGCGCCTGATGAAGCCCGACAACTTCGAGGACATCTCCGCCGTCTCGGCCCTCTACCGGCCGGGCCCGATGGGCATGAACTCGCACACGAACTACGCCCTGCGCAAGAACAAGCAGCAGGACATCACCCCGATCCACCCGGACCTGGAGAAGCCCCTCGAAGAGGTGCTCGCGGTCACCTACGGCCTGATCGTCTACCAGGAGCAGGTGCAGAAGGCCGCCCAGATCATCGCCGGGTACTCGCTGGGCGAGGCCGACATCCTGCGCCGCGTGATGGGCAAGAAGAAGCCCGAGGAGCTGGCGAAGAACTTCACCATCTTCCAGGCGGGCGCCCGCAAGAACGGCTACACCGACCAGGCCATCCAGGCGCTGTGGGACGTCCTGGTCCCCTTCGCCGGCTACGCCTTCAACAAGGCCCACTCGGCCGCCTACGGCCTGGTCTCCTACTGGACGGCCTACCTCAAGGCGAACTACCCCGCCGAGTACATGGCCGGCCTCCTCACCTCGGTCAAGGACGACAAGGACAAGTCCGCGATCTACCTGAACGAGTGCCGCCGCATGGGCATCAAGGTGCTCCCGCCGAACGTGAACGAGTCGGAGTCCAACTTCGCCGCCCAGGGCGACGACGTGATCCTCTTCGGCCTCACCGCCGTGCGCAACGTCGGCCAGAACGTCGTCGAGTCGATCATCAAGACCAGGAAGGCCAAGGGGAAGTACTCCTCCTTCCCCGACTTCCTCGACAAGGTCGAGGCCGTCGTCTGCAACAAGCGCACCGTCGAGTCGCTGATCAAGGCCGGCGCCTACGACGAGATGGGCCACACCCGCAAGGGCCTGGTCGCCCACCACGAATCGATGATCGACAACGTGGTCGCCGTCAAGCGCAAGGAGGCCGAGGGACAGTTCGACCTCTTCGGCGGAATGGGTGACGAGACGGCCGGCGACGAGCCCGGCTTCGGACTCGACGTGGAGTTCTCCGACGTCGAGTGGGAGAAGTCCTACCTGCTCGCCCAGGAGCGCGAGATGCTCGGCCTCTACGTCTCCGACCACCCGCTGTTCGGCCTCGAACACGTGCTGTCCGACAAGACCGACGCCGGCATCTCCCAGCTGACGGGCGGCGAGCACTCCGACGGCGCCGTCGTCACCATCGGCGGCATCATCTCCGGCCTCCAGCGCAAGATGACCAAGCAGGGCAACGCCTGGGCCATCGCCACCGTCGAGGACCTGGCCGGCTCCATCGAGTGCATGTTCTTCCCCGCGACCTACCAGCTCGTCTCCACCCAGCTGGTCGAGGACACGGTCGTCTTCGTCAAGGGCCGCCTGGACAAGCGCGAGGACGTACCCCGCCTGGTCGCGATGGAGATGATGGTCCCCGACCTCTCCTCGGCCGGCACCAACGCCCCCGTCGTCCTCACCATCCCCACGGTCAAGGTCACCCCGCCGATGGTGACCCGACTGGGCGAGATCCTGCGCCACCACAAGGGCAACACCGAGGTCCGCATCAAGCTCCAGGGCCCCCGCACCACCACCGTGCTGCGCCTCGACCGCCACCGGGTCCAGCCCGACCCCGCCCTCTTCGGCGACCTCAAGGTGCTGCTCGGCCCGTCCTGCCTGGCCGGCTAGGCCCACGGCCCCACGAACCCCCCCCACCCACGCGCGAGGGCTCGCCCGGCACTGCCGGGCGAGCCCTTCCGCGTCGACGGACCTCAGTTGTGGCCGAACTTCTTTTCCTTGCGCTTGTGGGCCATGTCCATCGGACTCGGCGCCGACGACGCGGGCATCGACTCGGTCTCCGCGGAGCCCTTGCCCGTATCCTGCCCGGAGCGCTGCTGCTGCTTCGCGGGCTGCTTCTGGTTCTTGTTCTTGGCCATGGAATGCCTCCGTGGGGTGTGTAGGGACCAGGGCCGCCTTCACACTCACACACCCCCACAAAGCCCGCATTTTGGATCATTGTCGGCCGGGGTGAAGGCCTCTTCACCCCGCCCGCGCGAGATCCGCCACGCCGATGATCGAGTTCCGGCCGTCAACACCCTTGCGGTCGGGCAGACTCGGGGCATCCGCCGCAAGAACAGCATGAGGACCCCCGGGGAAGAGGGTGGAACGCGTGGACCGTTGCGTCGTCCTGGTGGACGCCGGATACCTGCTCGGCGCCGCCGCCAGCCTCCTCGCCGGAGAGCCCTCCCGCTCCCGCATCACCGTCGACCACGCCGCCCTCATCCAGGGCCTGCGCGAACGCGCCGAGGCCGACACCGCCCAGCCGCTCCTGCGCATCTACTGGTTCGACGGGGCACCCGACCGGGTGCCGCAGCCCGAGCACCGGCGGCTGCGGGTCATGTCCCGCGTCACCGTCCGCCTCGGCGCCCTGACCCGAAGCGACGGCCGCTGGGCGCAGAAGGGCGTCGACGCCGCCATGCACGCCGAGCTGACCGAACTGGCCCGCAACCGGGCCTGCTCCGACGTGGTCCTCGTCACCGGCGACGGCGACCTGCTCCCCGGCCTGATGTCCGCGAAGGAACACGGGGTCGCCGTCCACCTGTGGGCCGTCCAGGCCGCCGACGGGGACTACAACCAGTCCGAGGACCTCGTCGCCGAGGCCGACGAGCGCAGCGTCCTGGACCGCGCCTGGATCACCCGCGCCGTCCGCGCCCGCGACCTCGCCGGACTCTGCTCCCCGCCGCCCGCCCCGCGCCCCGAGATCGCCGCGATCCTCTCCGCGCCGCTGCCCGAGGCGGCCCTCGCCGAGGCCGCCCGCAACGGCGCCCCCACCACCCCCCGCACCCCGCCGAACGGAGCGCCCGTACCGGCGCCCGCCACCGAGGCCGCCAAACCCGTCCCCACCCCCAAGGACCTCGCCGTCCTGCGCGCCCCCGGCCAGGCCGCGCCGTCCGCGTCCGGCGGCCACCAGGGAACCAACGGGAACAGCCCGGCCGGCAGCGCCCTGCGCTGGTCCTCCGACAAGGGCTGGATCGACCGCGCCGGCCCCCTCGGCGAACCCGCCGAGACGGCCTCCCTGCCCACCCTCGCCCAGCTCACCAGCGCCGAACAGCGCTGGGCCGACCGCGAGGAGGACATCACCACCGTCGGCGGTGACCCGTTCGAGGTCGGCCAGGTGTTCGCCCGGCGCTGGATGGAACGCCTCCCCGAGACCGTCCACCTCCAGAAGCTGGCCACCATGTACCCGCGCGTCCCGCACCGCATCGACGGGGAGCTGCTGCGCTACGCCGCCCGCTTCGGGCTGCTCGCGCACAAGGACGACCAGATCGACGAACACGACCGCTACGCCATCCGCGCCGGGTTCTGGCGGGAGATCGACGTCCGCGCCGCCGCCGACCACGTCCCCGCCCCACCGGCCGCCCCCGCCGCCCCGGGGACGACGCTTCCGGCCGGCCCGGCCACCCCGGCGGCCGAGTAGGGGCGGAAGCCGCGTAGGCTGCTCCCTCGTGAGTACGGGCACAGCACAGGCGGGAAACACCACGGCAGAGGGCGCCGGATCGGCCCCCGACGTGGTGTGCGCGGTGCGTGACCTGGTCAAGACGTACCCCGCCGTACGGGGCCGGCGCGGGGCCCCCGCCCTGCCCGAGGTCCGCGCCACCGACGGGATCTGCCTGGAGGTCCGGCGCGGGGAGGTCTTCGGCCTGCTCGGCCCCAACGGCGCCGGCAAGTCCACCCTGGTCCGCCAGCTGACCGGACTGCTGCGGCCCGACTCCGGCACCGTGACCCTGCTCGGGCACGACCTCGTACGCCACCCCGAGCGGGCGGCCCGACTCCTCGCCTACCTCGGACAGGAGTCCACCGCCCTCGACGAGCTGACCGTCTCCCTCGCCGCCGAGACCACCGGCCGGCTGCGCGGACTCGGCGCCCGCGAGGCGCGGACCGCGCGGGACGAGGTCCTGGAGGAGCTCGGGCTGACCGAGATCGCCGGACGTCCCCTGAAGAAGCTGTCCGGCGGCCAGCGGCGCCTCGCCTGCTTCGCCGCCGCGCTCGTGGGGGAACGGCCCGTCCTGGTCCTCGACGAACCCACCACCGGCATGGACCCGGTGGCCCGCCGGGCCGTGTGGGACGCCGTGGACCGGCGCCGCGCGCGGCACGGGGCCACCGTCCTCCTCGTCACCCACAACGTCATCGAGGCCGAGACCGTCCTCGACCGGGTCGCCGTCGTCGACCAGGGCAAGGTCATCGCCTGCGACACCCCCTCCGGACTCAAGGCGAAGGTCTCCGGAGAGGTCCGCCTGGAGCTGGTGTGGCGCACCGGGCCCCCGCTCGACGTGCCCGAGGTCGCGGACCTGGCCCCCCGGGCCGCCGAGTCCGGACGCAAGTGGGTGCTGCGGTTGACACCGGACGAGGCCCGCGCCGCGGTCGCCGCCGTCACCGGAGGACCGGCCTTCGCCGCCCTCGACGATTTCACGTTGGCCACGCCGAGCCTGGAGGACGTCTACCTCGCGCTGGGTGGACGGATGAAGGGTCTGGTCAAGTCGTGACCACCACCGCTGTCGGTGTCCTCGCCCCGAGGGCACGGCTCCTGCCCGCCCTGGCGGCCGTCTACCGGGCCCAGCTGTCCCGCGCCCGGGTGGCGCGGATCCCGCTGCTGTTCGTGGCGACCTTCCAGTCCGTCGGCATCATGATCCTGATGCGGGGCGTCGTGGACGGCGGCTCCGAGGCCCGCGCCGTCGTCGCGGGCTCCTCGGTCCTCGTCGTCGCCTTCGTCGCCCTGAACCTGCTCGCGCAGTACTTCGGCCAGCTCCGGGCCGGCGGCGGCCTCGACCACTACGCCACCCTGCCCGTGCCGCCCGCCTCGGTGGTGCTGGGCGCGGCGGGCGCGTACGCCTCCTTCACGCTCCCCGGGACCCTGGTCACGGCCGTCTTCGGCTGCGTGCTGTTCGGGCTGCCCATGGGCGGCCTGTGGATCCTGGCCGCCGTCGTACCGCTGGCCGGCGCCGCGCTCGCCGGGCTGGGCGCCGCGCTCGGGCTGCTCGCCCCGCGCCAGGAGCTGGCCACCCTGGCCGGACAGCTCGGCATGTCCGCCGCGCTGCTGCTCGGGGTGCTGCCCGCCGAGCGGATGCCCGAGGTCGTCGTCTGGGCCCGGGACCTGCTGCCGTCCACGTACGGGGTGGAGGCCTTCGCGGAGACCTTCGCCCCGCACCCCGACTGGGCGGCCGTCCTGGTCGACCTCGGGGTGTGCGCCGGGGTCGGCGTCCTGTCGCTGGCGGTCGCCACCTGGGCGTACCGCCGGGCGGCGGTCCGCTGACGCCTCCCCGCGGGTTACCTGGCACGATGTGGGGGTGACCGAAGCCGTGACCCCCTCCCCGTCCCCCTTCGACGCGCCGCCGCTCCCGCCGGAGCCGGACTCCGACGCGGGCATCACCGCGACGGACGTCCGTGACGGGGCGGCCGTGGCCCTCGTGGTGGGCGTGACCGGGGTGTTCCTCGGACTGTTGTGGGCCTGGCTCGCGCCCCGCGTCGGCTACGTCTCCAACGGCGAGGCCGTCTTCCTGCGCAACACCGAGAGCGAGGCGCGGATCGGCGCCGACGGCACGTTCTTCCTGCTGGCGCTCGGCTTCGGCGTCCTGAGCGGGGTCGGCGTCTTCCTGTGGCGGCGGCGCGGGGGAGTGCCGCTGGTGATCGGACTGGCCCTCGGCGCGTGCTTCGCCTCGCTGGTGGGCTGGCGCCTCGGTCTGTGGCTCGGCCCGGACCGCGACCTCCTCGCGGCGGCGGCCAAGGCCGGCAAGGGCGTCCCCTTCGACGCCCCGCTCCAGCTCCTCGCCCACGGGGTGCTGCTCGTGTGGCCGATGGCGGCCGTCGTCGTCCACCTCGCCCTGACGGCCCTGTGGTCCCCGCGCGAACCCGTCAAGGGCGCCGATCACTACGGCGTGTACCCGCCGCCGCACGTCCACGCGGACCGCCCGTCCTCCTCGTCCTGAGTTCCGGGAGCCCGGGAGTCCGGGAGTTCGGGAGTCCGGCAGTCCGGGAGTCCGGCAGTCCGGGAGTCCCGATGGCACCGCCCCGGCGGCGCGGCCCGTCAGGCGCGGGCGATGGGGGCCAGCGTGGCCGAGGTGAGGCCGGCCAGGTCCGCGGGGGACAGCTCGACCTCCAGGCCCCGGCGGCCCGCCGACACGCAGATGGTCGCGTGCGCGTCCGCCGACGCGTCCAGGACCGTACGCAGCCGCTTGCGCTGCCCCAGCGGGGAGATCCCGCCCCGGACGTAGCCCGTGGTGCGCTCCGCCGCCGCCGGGTCGGCCATCACGGCCCGCTTGCCGCCCAGGGCCACCGCGAGGGCCTTCAGGTCGAGCGAGCCCGACACCGGGACCACCGCCACCGTCAGCGCCCCGTCGACCTCGGCGACCAGGGTCTTGAAGACCTGGGCGGGGGAGACCCCGAGCGCCTCGGCGGCCTCCTCCCCGTACGAGGGGTGGGCGGGGTCGTGCTCGTAGGCGTGCGTGGTGAAGGGGACGCCGGCGGCGGTCAGGGCCACGATCGCCGGCGTGCCCGCCGTCTGCTGCTTCTTCTTCGCCATCTCGCCCGTTCGTCGCTCGGTCCGGTCGGTTCGGTGGGTGGGGTGGGGTGGAGTGCGGCTCGGGTCCGGCCGCGTCAGTTCGGGCTCGTCGGGCTGCGGGTCAGGTCCACCGCCGGCAGGGACGGCAGGTGACGGATCACCGCGGTCTCCGCGCGCAGCAGCTTCAGCTCCTCCGCCAGCCGCGTCGCCGTGTCCGGCGCCTGGAGCAGGCGCTGCTTCGACGGGATGTCCAGCACGGCCGCCGCCGCCACCAGGTACGACACCACCGACGGCTCGTCCGGCAGCTCCGGCGGCGCGCTCAGGGTCCGCTCCCGGGCCCCGGCCAGCCGCTTCTGGTAGCTGCGGAAGGCCCGCAGCACCCCCTCCGACAGGGCTCCCGCCCCGTCGCCCGGGTCCTCCGCCAGCTCCTCCAGCTCCGCCACGAGGAAGGGCCCGGAGGCGTCGACCGACAACAGCCGCACCCGGGTCGTCCCGGTGGCCAGGACCTCGAAGCTGCCGTCCTCCCGCTCCCGGATCGTCGCCGCGTCCGCGACGCAGCCCACCCGGTGGAACGCCTGGATCGGGTCCGCGCCGAAGCCCGCCGTCGGGCCCCGCTCGGGCAGGGCCGTCTGGTCGGGCAGACCCGGCGCGGTCGGGGCGACCTCCCGCCCGTCGCGGATGGCGACGACGGCGAAGCGGCGCGGTGCGTCGTCGGCCGACTTCAGCAACTCGCGCATCATGGCGCGATAGCGCTCCTCGAAGACGTTCAACGGAAGCACGAGGCCCGGGAACAGCACCGAGTTCAGCGGGAAGAGTGGCAGGCGAACGGTGGTCACGAGGCACAGGGTAGTGGCCGGACGGCCCGAGCCGTCACCCCCGCCTCAGCAGCCGCGACGCCCCGGCCGCCACCGTCGTGGCCAGGATCCACCCCAGGATCACCAGAGCCGCCGCGCCCCACTGCCAACCGCCCTCCGGCTTCCACTGGCCCTCCTGCCCGAGATCGATCACCGGCAGCAGCAGATCGAGCGCGTACAGAGCGGCGTTCCAGTGCGGGTGCTCGTCCGCCTTGATCGGGGCCGGCCGGTGACCCAGGAAGAGGATCGCCCCCGCCGCCCACAACACCGCCATCCACAACGCCGCCCGCCCCGGCCGGTACCCGTAGGCCACCGTCCAGTCCTGGAGGTACCCCCAGGCCCTCGCCGCCGGGGCCAGGCCGGCCCGGCGGCGCCGCTGCTTGGCGAGCAGCACCTCGCGGGCGTCGGAGTCCTCGCCGCCGGCCCGCAACACCGCCGCCAACCGCTCGTACGGCTCGGGCGAGTACTCGGCCGTGGCCGCCTCCACCCACTCCAGGCGGCGGGCGAGCGGGAAGTGGCCCCGGGGCGCGAGGTTCTCGTAGACGAACCCCTCCATCGCCACCCGGCCCGGGCCCGGCCAGCTCGTGGAGCGGTCGACGAGCTTGTCGACCTTCGCCCCCGAGACCACCACCCGGCCCTGCGCCGGCGCCTCCCCGACGAAACGGAACTCGGGCGTCTGCATCCGGCGCAGCGAGACCTCCTGGTCCGGCCGCAGCTCGAAGCGGGCCCCGTAGAAGTCCACCGAGTCACCGAAACGGCCGTCGTCCAGACGCAGCCCGCCCCGGCACTCGAAGGCCTGCGCCGGCCCGCCGCGCGTCGGGGTGCGCCCCCAGTCGTACGGGCGGGCCGGCTCGCCCGTCGAGGGCGCCAGCGCGATCGAGGTCAGGTACAGGGTCCGCTCGACGGTCAGCGTCGGGGCGTTCAGGGCGCGCCGGCCGTCCGGGTTGCGCAGCCGGGCCCCGCGCAGGCTCATCGACACGCCGACCTTCGCCCCGCGCAGACTGACCTCCCCGTGGGTCTCCAGCATGTCCGCCTGGAAGTCCTGCGCCACCGACAACCCGTCCGCCGCGATGGCCCGCCCCCGGTTGTCGCGCCGCACCACGGCATGGCTGACCAGCAGGTCGGTGCCGATCTGCGCGTCGGTCAGCCGGATGCCGCGCGCCACCCGGCAGTGCGCCAGGTGGAGGTCCCCCTCGGTGTGCAGCCGGGCCGCGTCCAACCGGGGGAGCGCGCAGTCGTCCAGCCGCAGCGTGTTGAAGCGGGTCTCGGACAGCTGCACCTCGCGGTCGAAGCGACAGGCCCGTATCTCCACGTACGGCTCCACCGTGCCCCCGGACAGGTTCAGCTGCCCCGTGATCCGCGCCCCGCGCAGCTTCAGAGACGCGACCCGGCCGGGTACGGGCGTCGGCCCGGCCAGCAACAGGAGCGCCACCACCTCCGCCCGGACGGCGCGCTCGGGGCCCCACTGCGGGCCCGCGTGCGGGTCGTCCAGGCCCGCGACGTGCGCGCCGAGGTCACAGACGCCGCCGGTGCGGAACGCCTGCCACAGGCGGTGCTCCGGATCGGTCAGATCCCCCGGTCTCCCGTCCCCGTACGGATCGGTCATGGCGGCCCCCCTCCGCTGCGATTCACGCGTAGGGGAACGCTAAGGGGCGGCGGTGACATCCGGGGCGTGTATCAGCCAGTGATACGGGCGGACGGTGGCGGTGGGCGGTCTGAGAGAATTGGGAGGTGATCTCTCGTATCGACCTGCGCGGTGACACCCTCCCCGAGGGTGGCGCCCTGCGCGATCTGCTGCCCCGTGCCGAGTTCGACGTGGAAGCCGCCCTGGACAAGGTGCGGCCCATCTGCGAGGACGTCCATCATCGTGGCACGGCGGCGCTGATCGAGTACGCGCGGAAGTTCGACGGGGTCGAGCTCACGCGGGTCCGGGTGCCCGCGGAGGCCATCGCGGCCGCCCTGGAGCAGCTGGACCCGGCCGTCCGCGCCGCCCTGGAGGAGTCGATCCGGCGGGCCCGGATCGTGCACCGGGGCCAGCGCCGCGCCGAGCACACCACCCAGGTGGTCCCCGGCGGCACCGTCACGGAGAAGTGGGTCCCCGTCGAGCGCGTGGGCCTGTACGCCCCCGGCGGCCGCTCCGTGTACCCGTCGTCCGTCGTGATGAACGTCGTCCCGGCGCAGGAGGCGGGCGTCGAGTCGATCGCGCTCGCGTCCCCGCCGCAGAAGGAGTTCGGCGGCCTGCCGCACCCCACCATCCTGGCGGCGTGCGCGCTGCTGGGCGTGGACGAGGTGTACGCGGTCGGCGGCGCGGTGGCCGTCGCGATGTTCGCGTACGGCACCACGGGCCCCGACGGCTGCCCGCCGGTGAACATGGTGACCGGCCCCGGCAACATCTGGGTCGCCGCCGCCAAGCGCTACTTCACCGGCCGGATCGGCATCGACACCGAGGCCGGCCCGACCGAGATCGCCGTCCTCGCCGACTCCACCGCCGACCCGGTGCACGTCGCCGCCGACCTGATCAGCCAGGCCGAGCACGACCCGCTGGCCGCAGCCGTCCTCGTCACCGACTCCGAGGAGCTGGCCGCGGCCGTCGAGAAGGAGCTGGAGCCGCAGGTCGCCGCGACCAAACACGTCGAGGACCGGATCAAGCCCGCCCTCGCCGGCAGGCAGTCCGCGATCGTGCTCGTCGAGAACCTGGAGGACGGCCTCAAGGTCGTCGACGCGTACGGCGCCGAGCACCTGGAGATCCAGACCGCCGACGCCGCCGCGTGGGCCGCCCGCGTCCGCAACGCAGGCGCGATCTTCGTGGGCCCCTGGGCCCCCGTCTCCCTCGGCGACTACTGCGCCGGCTCCAACCACGTCCTGCCCACCGGCGGCTGCGCCTGCCACTCCTCGGGCCTGTCCGTGCAGTCCTTCCTGCGCGGCATCCACATCGTCGACTACACGCGCGACGCCCTCGCCGAGGTCACCCACCACGTGGTCACCCTCGCCGAGGCCGAGGACCTGCCCGCGCACGGCGCCGCCCTGAAGGCCCGCTTCGGATGGAAGGTGCCCACCGCATGACCGCCGGCTTCGGCATCGACGACCTCCCCATCCGCGACGAACTGCGCGGCAAGAGCCCCTACGGCGCCCCGCAGCTCGACGTACCCGTACAGCTCAACACCAACGAGAACCCCTACGAGCTGCCCGAGCCCCTCGTCCGGCGCATCGCCGAACGCGTCGCCGAGGCCGCCCGCACCCTCAACCGCTACCCCGACCGGGACGCCGTCGAGCTGCGCACCGAGCTGGCGAAGTACCTCACCCGCACCGGCGGGCACCCCGTCGGCCGGGAGAACGTCTGGGCCGCCAACGGCTCCAACGAGGTCCTCCAGCAGCTGCTCCAGACCTTCGGCGGCCCCGGCCGCACCGCGATCGGCTTCGAGCCCTCGTACTCGATGCACGCGCTGATCGCCCGGGGCACCGGCACCGGCTGGATCTCCGGCCCGCGCCGCGACGACTTCACCATCGACGTGGCCGCCGCCGAGCGGGCCATCGCCGAGCACGCGCCCGAGGTCGTCTTCATCACCTCGCCCAACAACCCCACCGGCACGGCGGTCGAGGCCGAGACGGTCCTCGCCCTCTACGAGGCCGCGCAGCGCGCCAAGCCCTCCCTGGTGATCGTCGACGAGGCGTACGTGGAGTTCAGCCACCGCGACTCGCTCCTGCCCCTCATCGAGGGCCGCCCCCACCTGGTGGTCTCCCGGACCATGTCCAAGGCCTTCGGCGCGGCCGGCCTGCGCCTGGGCTACCTCGCCGCGCACCCCGCCGTGGTCGACGCCGTCCAACTGGTGCGCCTGCCGTACCACCTGTCCGCCGTCACCCAGGCGACCGCGCTGGCCGCCCTGGAGCACACCGACACCCTCCTGGGCTACGTCGAGCAGCTCAAGGCCGAACGCGACCGCCTCGTCACCGAGCTGCTCGCCCTCGGCTTCGAGGTCACCGCCTCCGACGCGAACTTCATCCAGTTCGGGAAGTTCGACGACTCCCACACCGCATGGCAGAAGATCCTGGACCGGGGCGTCCTGGTCCGGGACAACGGCGTACCGGGGTGGCTGCGCGTCACCGCCGGAACCCCCGCAGAGAACGACGCGTTCCTGGAAGCGGTTCGCGCACTGAAGAAGGAGCAGCACGCATGAGCCGCATCGGACGGGTCGAACGGACCACGAAGGAGACCTCGGTCCTCGTCGAGATAAACCTCGACGGCACCGGCAAGGTCGACGTCTCGACGGGCGTGGGCTTCTACGACCACATGCTCGACCAGCTCGGCCGCCACGGCCTCTTCGACCTCACGGTCAAGACCGACGGCGACCTGCACATCGACAGCCACCACACCATCGAGGACACCGCGCTCGCGCTCGGCGCCGCCTTCAAGCAGGCCCTCGGCGACAAGGTCGGCATCTACCGCTTCGGCAACTGCACCGTGCCCCTGGACGAGTCCCTCGCCCAGGTCACCGTCGACCTGTCGGGCCGCCCCTACCTCGTGCACACCGAGCCCGAGAACATGGCGCCGATGATCGGCTCGTACGACACCACGATGACCCGGCACATCTTCGAGTCCTTCGTGGCGCAGGCCCAGATCGCCCTGCACATCCACGTCCCGTACGGCCGCAACGCCCACCACATCGTGGAGTGCCAGTTCAAGGCCCTCGCCCGGGCCCTGCGCTACGCCGCCGAGTTCGACCCGCGCGCCGCCGGGATCCTGCCCTCCACGAAGGGCGCCCTCTAGCCGTGAACGGCCTCAACACCATCCTGATCGTCCTCGGCCTGTTCCTGGCCGGGGGCGTCTACTCCTTCCAGAAGCAGAAGATGCCCAAGTCGGTCATCATCCTGCTCGCCCTCGGCTCCGCGATGTGTCTCGCCGCCGGAGTCCTGCGAATCCAAGGAATCTGGGAATGAGCGCAGCCCGCCCCACCAAGAACGTCGTCGTCTTCGACTACGGCTTCGGCAACGTCCGCTCCGCCGAGCGCGCCCTCGCCCGCGTCGGCGCGAACGTCGAGATCACCCGCGACTACGACAAGGCCATGGACGCCGACGGGCTGCTGGTGCCCGGCGTCGGCGCCTTCTCCGCCTGCATGGAGGGCCTCAAGGCCGCCCGCGGGGAATGGATCATCGGCCGTCGGCTGTCCGGCGGCCGGCCCGTCATGGGCATCTGCGTCGGCATGCAGATCCTCTTCGAGCGCGGCATCGAGCACGGCGTGGAGACCGAGGGCCTCGACGAGTGGCCCGGCACCGTCGGCCCGCTCAAGGCCCCCGTCGTCCCCCACATGGGATGGAACACCGTCGAGGCGCCCGCCGACAGCCAGGCCTTCGCCGGCCTCGACGCCGACGCCCGGTTCTACTTCGTGCACTCCTACGCGGCGCACGACTGGAGCCTCGAGGTCACCAACCCCAGGATCAAGGGCCCGAAGGTCACCTGGGCCACGCACGGCGAGCGCTTCGTCGCCGCCGTGGAGAACGGGGCCCTGTGGGCCACCCAGTTCCACCCGGAGAAGTCCGGCGACACCGGCGCCCAGCTCCTCACCAACTGGATCGAGACCCTGTGATGACCGCACGCACCCTTGAGCTCCTCCCCGCGGTCGACGTCCGCGACGGGCAGGCCGTACGCCTCGTCCACGGCGTCTCCGGCAGCGAGACCTCCTACGGCTCCCCGCTGGAGGCCGCCCTCGCCTGGCAGCGCGCCGGCGCCGAGTGGCTGCACCTCGTCGACCTCGACGCCGCCTTCGGCACCGGTGACAACCGCGCCCTGGTCGCCGAGATCACCCGCGCCATGGACATCAAGGTCGAGCTGTCCGGCGGCATCCGCGACGACGCCTCGCTGGCCGCCGCCCTCGCCACCGGCTGCACCCGCGTCAACCTCGGCACCGCCGCCCTGGAGACCCCCGAGTGGGCCGCCAAGGCCATCGCCGAACACGGCGACAAGATCGCCATCGGCCTCGACGTGCGCGGCACGACCCTCAAGGGCCGCGGCTGGACCAGCGAGGGCGGCGACCTCTACGAGACCCTGGCCCGCCTGGACTCCGAGGGCTGCGCCCGCTACGTCGTCACCGACATCGGCAAGGACGGCACGCTGACCGGCCCCAACCTGGAGCTGCTGCGCAACGTCTGCGCCGCCACCGACCGACCCGTCGTCGCCTCCGGCGGCATCTCCTCGCTGGACGACCTGCGCGCGCTGTCCGAGCTGGTCCCGCAGGGCGTCGAGGGCGCCATCGTCGGCAAGGCCCTGTACGCCAAGGCCTTCACCCTGGAAGAAGCCCTGAACGTCACGAAGGCAGGCTCCGCATGAGCTCCGTACGTCGCATCTCCTCGGGCGGCCCCTACGAGGACGTCATCGGCTACTCGCGCGCCGTGCGGCTCGACAACGGCCTCGTCCTCGTCTCCGGCTGCACCGCCGGCGACGCGGGCGGCCCGTACGACCAGACGGTGGCCGCCTTCGGCGTGGCCTTCAAGGCCCTCGCCCAGGTCGGTCTCGGCCCCGAGGACGTGGTCCGCACCCGTATGTACCTGACGCACGCCCGTGACGTCGAGGAAGTGGGCCGCGCCCACAAGCTGCTCTTCGACGCCGTCCGCCCCGCCGCGACCATGCTGATCGTCTCCGGCTTCGTCGACCCGAGCATGGTCGTCGAGGTGGAGGTCGAGGCCTACCGGGAGCCGTCCGCATGAGCCTCGCCGTACGCGTGATCCCCTGCCTGGACGTGGACAACGGCCGCGTCGTCAAGGGCGTCAACTTCCAGAACCTGCGCGACGCCGGTGACCCGGTGGAGATGGCCAAGCTCTACGACGCCGAGGGCGCCGACGAGCTGACCTTCCTCGACATCACCGCCTCCTCCGGCAATCGCGAGACCACCTACGACGTGGTGCGCCGCACCGCCGAACAGGTCTTCATCCCGCTGACGGTGGGCGGCGGCGTCCGTACCGCCGAGGACGTGGACAAGCTGCTGCGGGCCGGCGCGGACAAGGTGGGCGTCAACACCGCGGCCATCGCCCGCCCGGAGCTGATCCGGGAGATCGCCGAGCGCTTCGGCCGGCAGGTGCTCGTCCTGTCGGTCGACGCCCGCCGCACCGCCGCCGGCTCCTTCGAGGTGACCACCCACGGCGGTCGCCGGGGCACCGGCATCGACGCCGTCGAGTGGGCTCACCGCGCCGCCGAACTGGGGGCGGGGGAGATCCTGCTCAACTCGATGGACGCCGACGGCACCAAGGACGGCTACGACACCGAGATGATCACCGCGGTGCGCCGGCACGTCACGGTCCCGGTGATCGCCTCCGGCGGCGCCGGGAAGCTGGAGCACTTCGCCCCGGCGATCGACGCGGGCGCCGACGCGGTGCTGGCCGCCTCGGTGTTCCACTTCGGCGACCTGCGGATCTCCGAGGTCAAGTCGGTCCTGCGCGAGGCCGGCCACCCCGTCCGCTGACGCCGCCCGCCGACGCCGACGCCGGCCGCCGACGCCGGCCGCGGGCTCGTGGGCCCACCCCGCGCGGGGTGGGCCCGGCGCGCGGACCGCTCAGATGCCGAGCGCGGCCGCCGTCAGCGCGGCGATGGAGTCCTTGTCGCCGTCCAGTTCCACCGCGGCGGCGGCCTGCCGGCCGAAGCAGAAGAGGGTCAGCTCGCCGGGCTCCCCGGTCACCGTGACCACCGGGGCGCCCTTGTGCGCCACCGCCGTCCGGCCGTCGGGGCGGCGCAGCACCAGCCCCACGGGGGAACGTCGGCCCGTCAGACGGGCCAGCTTCTCCAGCCGGGACCACAGGGCGTCCGAGAACACCGGGTCCAGCTCGCGCGGGGACCAGTCGGGCTGCGCCCGCCGCACGTCCTCGGCGTGCACGAAGAACTCCACCGCGTTGGCCGCCTCGTCGATCTGCTTCAGCGCGTAGAGCGACATCGACGGCGGGCCGGTGCGGATCAGCCGGACCAGTTCCTCGTACGGCTTGGCCGTGTACTCCCGCATGGCCTTGTCCAGGCGGGCCTTCAGCACGTTCAGGAGCAGGCCGCCCGCCGCGTCCGGCCGGCGTTCGCGGACGACCACGTGCGCCGCCAGGTCCCGCGTGCTCCAGCCCTCGCACAGCGTCGGCGCCTCCGGGCCCGCCGCCTCCAACAGGTCCGCCAGCAGCAGGCGTTCTCGCTTCGCATGGGTAGACATGGCCGCAAGCGTACGACCGGCCGCCACGATCCGCCGCCCATCAGGCGGACAACCCTCCGTGGACACACCCATCACGCGGCACAATGATCCCCATGAGTACGTCCTCCCTCGACCCCGCCGTCGCGGCCCGCCTCAAGCGCTCCGCGGACGGCCTGGTTCCGGCCATCGCCCAGCAGTACGACACCGGTGAGGTGCTCATGCTCGGCTGGATGGACGACGAAGCCCTGCACCGCACGCTGACCACCGGCCGCTGCACCTACTGGTCGCGCAGCCGCCAGGAGTACTGGGTCAAGGGGGACACCTCCGGCCACTACCAGCACGTGAAGTCCGTCGCCCTCGACTGCGACGCCGACACCGTGCTCGTCAAGGTCGACCAGGTCGGCGCCGCCTGCCACACCGGCGCCCGCACCTGCTTCGATGCCGATGTCCTGATCAGCGCCGCCGACTAGGCAGGATTCCCACCCCATGGATCTCGATACGTTCCGCAAGCTCGCGGCCGACCGCCGTGTCATCCCCGTGAGCCGCAAGCTCCTGGCCGACGGCGACACCCCCGTCGGGCTCTACCGGAAGCTGGCCGCCGAGCGCCCCGGCACCTTCCTCCTGGAATCCGCGGAGAACGGCCGGTCCTGGTCCCGCTACTCCTTCGTCGGAGTCCGCAGCGCCGCCACCCTCACCGTCCGGGACGGCGCCGCCCACTGGATCGGCACCCCGCCCGTCGGCGTCCCCACGGACGGCGACCCCCTCGAAGCCCTGCGCGCCACCGTCGAGGCCCTGCACACCCCCCGCGACCTCGCGGGCGGCATGCCCCCCTTCACCGGTGGCATGGTCGGCTACCTCGGCTACGACATCGTCCGCCGCCTGGAGCGCATCGGCGACCACGCCGAGGACGACCTGCGCCTGCCCGAGCTGACCATGCTCCTCACCTCCGACCTGGCGGTCCTCGACCACTGGGACGGCACCGTCCAGCTCATCGCCAACGCGATCAACCACAACGACCTCGACACCGGTGTCGACGAGGCCCACGCCGACGCCGTGGCCCGGCTCGACGCGATGGAGGCCGACCTCGGCCGCCCCGCGCCCTACGTCCCCGCCGCGCTGCCCGACTCGGAACTGCCCCCCTTCACCGCCCGGTGGGGCGGCGAGGACTACCACGTCGCCGTCGAGGACATCAAGGAACGCATCCGGGCCGGCGAGGCCTTCCAGGTGGTGCCCTCGCAGCGGTTCGAGACCCCCTGCGAGGCCTCCGCCCTGGACGTCTACCGGGTCCTGCGGGCCACCAACCCGTCCCCGTACATGTACCTCTTCCGCTTCGAGAACGGCTTCGACGTCGTCGGCTCCAGCCCCGAGGCCCTGGTCAAGGTCGAGGACGGGCGGGCGATGGTCCACCCGATCGCGGGCACCCGCCACCGGGGCGCGACCCCGCAGGAGGACCACGACCTCGCCGAGGAGCTGATGGCCGACCCCAAGGAGCGGGCCGAGCACCTCATGCTCGTCGACCTGGGCCGCAACGACCTCGGTCGGGTCTGCGAGCCGGGCTCCGTCGAGGTCGTCGACTTCATGAGCATCGAGCGCTACTCGCACGTCATGCACATCGTCTCCACCGTCACCGGCCGGGTCGCCGAGGGGCGCACCGCCTTCGACGTGCTCACCGCCTGCTTCCCCGCCGGCACCCTCTCCGGGGCCCCCAAGCCGCGCGCCATGCAGATCATCGAGGAGCTGGAACCCTCCCGGCGCGGCCTGTACGGCGGCTGCGTCGGCTACCTCGACTTCGCCGGGGACTCCGACACCGCCATCGCCATCCGCACCGCGCTGCTGCGCGACGGGACGGCGTACGTGCAGGCCGGGGCCGGGGTCGTCGCCGACTCGGTGCCCGAGTTGGAGGACGCCGAGTGCCGCAACAAGGCCTCCGCCGTGCTCCGCGCCGTGGCAGCGGCGAACCGCCTCCACCGCGGCTGAGGGCGTAGGGGATAGTGGGGTACGTGAGTGCCACACCCCACCCCCCCAACGAAGCCGAGGCCGCCGAGACCCGCGGGAGCCGCCGCAGCGTGGCCGTCGCCCTGCTGCTCGGCGCGCTCGGCGCCACCGTCGTCCTGCTGGCCTCCGGCCGGGTCTGGGCCCGGGGCAGCGCCGCCGTGGGAGGCGGCTCGCTCCCGGTGTCCGCCGACGGGCAGGCCGTCACCGGCCTCCCGGCGGCCCTGGCCATCGTCGGGCTCGCCGCGCTCGTCGCGGTGTTCGCCGTACGGGGCCCCGGCCGGCTGGTGGTCTCCGCGCTGCTCGCGCTGAGCGGCCTGGGCGCCGCCCTGGCGGCCCTGGCCGGCGCCGACGACCACCGGGCCCTGGACGAACGGGCCGCCACCGCCACGGCCGACACCGCCGCCCGGGTGGCGGAGCCGATCCACACGGTGTGGCCGTACGTGGCCGCCTCCGGCGCCCTGCTGATCCTGTGCGCGGGCCTGCTGGCCCTGCGCTTCGGCCGGGACTGGCCGGCCATGGGCGGCCGCTACGAGCGGGACGGCAGCCCCCGCTCCCGCAGGCCCGCCGCGGTGGACCCGGACCGGCCCGAGGACCTGTGGAAGGCGCTCGACCGCGGCGAGGACCCCACCCGCTGAGGATTCCACCCGCGCCGCGACCACCCGCCGGCGAATCCCGCGGGCCGGTGCGGGACAATGAGACCGAGCGTGCGCTACCGCACGCGCGACAGAGCAACGAGGAGCAACTCATGGCGGGCACGAGCCACGGACACACCCCGGCCGCCTGGACCGGTGTCATCATCGCCTTCATCGGTTTCTGCGTCTCCGGCGCCTTCATGGTGCTGGCGAACCCGCTCGGGTTCTGGGCGGGTCTCGTCGTCGTCGCGATCGGCGGAGTCGTCGGCCTCGCGATGCGTGCCGCGGGCATGGGTGCCCCGAAGGCGACCCACCGCGACCTGGCCGAGGTCATCGCCGCCAACCGGGCCACCGCCAAGGTCTGAGCGCGATCCCCGAGGTTCGAAAGGCGCGGCCCCGTCGGGCTGCGCCTTTTGTCATGACCGGCGAGAATCGGCGGGTGGACGCCCCTCGCACCCCTCCCGGCCCCCCGGCTCCCGCCCCGCCGCCCGCCCCGCGGGGGCCCGTACCGGCCTCCCCGGCCTCCCTCGCCCGCAGGCTCGCCGCCCCGGCGCTGACGCTGGTCGGGGCCGTCGCCGCGTTCGCCTACGTCGGCGCCGTCGACCCCAACGAACCCGGCCACTACCCCGTCTGCCCCCTGCTGCGCCTGACCGGCATCCTGTGCCCCGGCTGCGGCGGACTGCGCAGCGCCCACGCCGTCGCCCGGGGGGACCTGATCACGGCGCTGGGCGCGAACGCGGCGGCCGTCGCCGGCTACGTCGTCTTCGCCGCGTTCCTGTCCCTGTGGCTGCTGCGGGCGCTGCGCGCGCGGCCGACGCCCCGGCTCGTCCTGCCCCCCGTCGCCTGGTGGGGGATCGGCGCCCTGCTGCTCGCCTTCACGGTCGTCCGCAACCTCCCGATCGGTGCCGCGCTCGCGCCATGAGCCCAGGTCGGGGTCCATACGCGAGCTACGGGAGGGGCATATTCCGACTGTCCAGTCCCTGGGACGCGCAGAGCTCCGTGCGGAGGCCGCAGCGACCTGCGGATACCATTTGAGTGTCGACCTTGCAGTGGTACTTGTCCGCAAGGCGGCCGACCGTCATCGACCCGGAAGGGGGCCGCTCGCGTGAGTGTGCTCGACGAGATCATCGAAGGGGTCCGCGAAGACCTTGCCGAACGGCAGGCTCGCGTCAGCCTCGACGAGCTCAAGGAGCGTGCCGCCAAGGCGCCCCAGGCCAAGGACGGCGTCGCGGCCCTGCGCGGCGACGGCGTCAAGGTGATCTGCGAGGTCAAGCGCTCCAGCCCCTCCAAGGGCGCGCTGGCCGCCATCGCCGATCCGGCCGGGCTCGCCGCCGACTACGAGGCAGGCGGTGCCGCGGTCATCTCCGTCCTCACCGAACAGCGTCGCTTCGGTGGCTCGCTGGCCGACCTGGAGGCCGTCCGCGCCCGCGTGGACATCCCGATCCTGCGCAAGGACTTCATCGTCACGGCGTACCAGCTGTGGGAGGCCCGCGCCTACGGCGCCGACCTCGCGCTGCTCATCGTCGCGGCGCTGGAGCAGGAGGCGCTCGTCTCCCTCATCGAGCGGGCCGAGTCCATCGGTCTCACCCCGCTCGTCGAGGTCCACGACGAGGAGGAGATCGAGCGGGCCGTCGCGGCCGGCGCCAAGATCATCGGCGTCAACGCGCGCAACCTGAAGGACCTCAAGGTCGACCGCTCCACCTTCGAGCGGATCGTCGGAGAGATCCCGCCCCACATCGTGAAGGTCGCCGAGTCCGGCATCCGCGGACCGCACGACCTGATCGCCTACGCGAACGAGGGCGCCGACGCCGTCCTCGTCGGGGAGTCCCTGGTCACCGGACGCGACCCGAAGGCGGCCGTGGCCGACCTCGTCGCCGCCGGCGCCCACCCCGCCCTGCGCCACGGCCGGAGCTGAGGAAGCCGATGCCCACCTCCCGTCCCTCCGTCCGCACCCGACCGGGCCGCGGCCCGGCCGGCGTGCCGACGGCGCACGCGCCGCTGGCGCGCGGTTGCCGCCCCCGCGGCTGCCGCGCCCCCGCCCGGCGCGTCCACGGACGGCGGGTGCGGTACGTGATCGGCTCCGAGCCCGGTCAGGTCAACGGCATGCGATGGCGTGGCGCTGCCGCGCCGTAGACGACGACCGTCCGTGACCGCCCGCGTCCCCAGCGACGCGGGCGGCCGGCGGCCTCGTACCGCCCCGCGCCCCGGGCCCCCGTGCCCGCGCGCCGCGGGCCGGTCCCTCCGTACGCCCCCACCCGCCCGCCGGCGGGGTGCGCGGGCCGCGGACCGACGGCGCAATACGGTGCACCCACCCGTCGGCATCGCATTTCCGCACCCGTAGGAGTCGTGGCATGTCCACCAGCTCGTTCTTCATCCCGGACCCGGAGGGTCAGGTCCCCAACACCGAGGGCTACTTCGGTGACTTCGGCGGCAAGTTCATCCCCGAGGCGCTCGTCGCCGCCGTGGACGAGGTCGCCGTCGAGTACGAGAAGGCCAAGGGGGACCCGGCCTTCGCCGCCGAGCTCAACGAGCTCATGGTCAACTACACCGGCCGCCCCAGCGCCCTCACCGAGGTGCCCCGCTTCGCCGAGCACGCGGGCGGCGCCCGCGTCTTCCTCAAGCGCGAGGACCTCAACCACACCGGCTCGCACAAGATCAACAACGTGCTGGGTCAGGCCCTCCTCACCAAGCGCATGGGCAAGACCCGCGTCATCGCCGAGACCGGCGCCGGCCAGCACGGCGTCGCCACCGCCACCGCCTGCGCCCTCTTCGGCCTCGACTGCACCATCTACATGGGCGAGATCGACACCCAGCGCCAGGCCCTCAACGTGGCCCGCATGCGCATGCTCGGCGCCGAGGTCATCGCCGTGAAGTCCGGCTCCCGGACCCTCAAGGACGCCATCAACGAGGCCTTCCGCGACTGGGTCGCCAACGTCGACGAGACCCACTACCTCTTCGGCACCGTCGCCGGCCCCCACCCCTTCCCGGCCATGGTCCGCGACTTCCACCGCGTCATCGGCGTCGAGGCCCGCCGCCAGATCCTGGAGCGCGCGGGCCGGCTGCCCGACGCCGTCACGGCCTGCGTCGGCGGCGGCTCCAACGCCATCGGCCTCTTCCACGCCTTCATCCCCGACACCGAGGTCCGCCTCGTCGGCTTCGAACCCGCCGGACACGGCGTGGAGACCGGCGAGCACGCCGCCACGCTGACCGCGGGAGAGCCCGGGATCCTCCACGGCTCCCGCTCCTACGTCCTCCAGGACGAGGAGGGCCAGATCACCGAGCCCTACTCGATCTCCGCCGGTCTGGACTACCCGGGCATCGGCCCCGAGCACTCCTACCTCAAGGACACCGGCCGCGGCGAGTACCGCGCCGTCACCGACGACGCCGCCATGCAGGCCCTGCGCCTGCTGTCGCGCACCGAGGGCATCATCCCGGCCATCGAGTCGGCGCACGCCCTCGCCGGCGCCCTCGACCTGGGCAGGGAACTGGGCAAGGACGGCCTCATCGTCGTCAACCTGTCCGGCCGCGGCGACAAGGACATGGACACGGCGGCCCGCTACTTCGGGCTGTACGACGGCACCGAGGGGGAGACCAAGTGAGCACCGGAAACGTCGAACTGCTGAGCGCGACCCTCGCCAAGGCCAAGTCCGAGGACCGCGCCGCCCTGGTCGCCTACCTCCCGGCCGGCTTCCCGACCGTGGACGGCGCCATCGAGGCCGCCAAGGCCGTCATCGCCGGCGGCGCGGACGTCGTCGAGATCGGCCTGCCCCACAGCGACCCGGTCCTGGACGGCGCCGTCATCCAGACCGCCGACGACATCGCCCTGCGCGGCGGCGTCAAGATCGCCGACGTCCTGCGCACCGTGCGCGAGGCCTACGAGGCCACCGGGGTCCCGATCCTGGTCATGACCTACTGGAACCCCATCGACCGCTACGGCGTCGAGCGGTTCACCGCCGAACTCGCCGCGGCCGGCGGCGCCGGCTGCATCCTGCCCGACCTGCCCGTCCAGGAGTCCGCGCTGTGGCGCGAGCACGCGGCGAAGCACGGTCTGGCGACCGTCTTCGTCGTGGCCCCCAGCAGCCAGGACGCCCGCCTCGCCACCATCACCGCCGCCGGTTCCGGTTTCGTCTACGCGGCCTCCCTCATGGGCGTCACCGGCACCCGCGAGTCCGTCGGCAACGAGGCCCAGGACCTGGTGCGCCGCACCCGGGCCACCACCGACCTGCCCGTCTGCGTCGGCCTCGGCGTCTCCAACGCCGTCCAGGCCAAGCAGGTCGCCGGATTCGCCGACGGGGTGATCGTCGGCTCGGCCTTCGTGAAGCTGCTGCTGGACGCGCCCGACCCGGCCGCCGGCCTGGCCGCCGTGCGCGCCCTGGCGGGCGAGCTTGCGGAAGGCGTACGCAGGTCCTGACTCCGGACGGGCCCCGGACGGGGTTCTGTAGCCCGATCGGGTGGAAATGACGGCGGGGAGGCACGCGAGTGCCTCCCCGCTTCGTTTGGCCGAACGTGAGCGAGAAGAACGACGGTGCGAACCGCGATGCGACGAAACGATCGGCCCGGGAGCGACTCCAGGAGGAGCGCGAGCGGCAGAAGACCCGCGACAAGCGTCGGCGGACCCTCGTCGTCTCGGCGGCGGTGGTCGGCGTACTGGGCCTGGCCGCCGTCGTCGGCCTGATCGCGGCCAACGCGGGCTCCGGGTCCAAGGACGCCAAGGCGGGCCCGGTGGTCGCGCCCTCGGGCGCCACCGGCAAGGACGCGCTCGCCATCGAGACCGGCAAGGCCGGCGCCCCCTCCCGACTGACGATCTGGGAGGACTTCCGCTGCCCGGCCTGCAAGTCCTTCGAGACCAACTACAAGGACACCATCCACGAGCTGGAGGCCAAGGGCCTGCTCACGACCGAGTACCACATCGTCACCCTGATCGACGGGAACATGGGCGGCACCGGCTCGCTGAAGTCGGCGAACGCCGCCGCCTGCGCGCAGGACGCCGGCAAGTTCGCCGCCTACCACGACGTCCTCTTCGAGAACCAGCCGACCGAGACGGACGACGCCTACGGCAAGAACGCCAAGCTGCTGGAACTGGCCGGCAAGGTCGACGGGCTCGACACCCCCGCCTTCCGCTCCTGCGTGGAGGACGGCACCCACAACAGCTGGGTCGCCAAGTCCTACGACGCCTTCAAGGCCGGGAACTTCCGCGGCACGCCCACGGTCCTCCTCGACGGCAAGGACATCTTCGCCGACCAGTCCGACCCGCTGACCCCGCAGAAGCTCAAGGCCAAGGTCGAGGCCAAGGCCGCCGGCGGCGGCGCGGACACCGGGACGGGCAAGGCCTCGCCCTCGCCCTCCGCCTCCGGGTCGAGGAACGGCTCCGGCGCCACGTCGAAGAGCTCCTCCTCCGGCCGTTCCGCTTCCTCCTCGGCCTCCGCTTCCGCGGCCGGGTCCCGGGCGGTCTCCGGAGGCTGAACGGCGGCGGCGCCGTGTGTGGTTTTGGTTTCAGCTTGCCGGGCGGGTTGCGGTCGGTACCGCCCGGCAGGGTAGCGTCAGGTCTGCCATGACCCTTGCCTATATCCCCAGTCCGTCGACCGGCGTGATCCATCTCGGACCGATCCCGCTCCGCGGCTACGCGTTCTGCATCATCATCGGCGTCTTCGTCGCCGTCTGGCTCGGCAACAAGCGGTGGATCGCGCGCGGCGGAAAGCCGGGCACGGTCGCGGACATCGCCGTGTGGGCGGTGCCGTTCGGCCTTGTCGGCGGTCGCCTCTACCACGTGATCACCGACTACCAGCTGTACTTCGGCGAAGGCCGCAACTGGGTCGACGCCTTCAAGATCTGGGAAGGCGGCCTCGGCATCTGGGGCGCGATCGCGCTCGGAGCGGTCGGCGCCTGGATCGGCTGCCGCCTGCGCGGCATCCCGCTGCCCGCCTGGGCCGACGCCCTCGCACCCGGCATCGCCATCGCCCAGGCCTGCGGACGCTGGGGCAACTGGTTCAACCAGGAGCTGTACGGCCGCGCCACGGACCTGCCGTGGGCGCTGGAGATCAGCGAGGGCCCCAACCGGGTCGCCGGGACCTACCACCCGACCTTCCTCTACGAATCGCTGTGGTGCCTCGGCGTCGCCGCGCTCGTCATCTGGGCCGACCGCCGCTTCAAGCTCGGTCACGGGCGGGCCTTCGCCCTCTACGTGGCCGCGTACTGCGCCGGCCGCGGCTGGATCGAGTACATGCGCGTCGACGAGGCCCACCACATCCTGGGCCTGCGCCTGAACGTGTGGACCGCCATCGTGGTCTTCGTGCTCGCGGTGGTCTACTTCGTCCTGTCGGCGAAGCTGCGCCCGGGCCGCGAGGCGGTCGTGGAGCCGGAGCGCGGTGACGGCGCCGACAAGGACGGCGCGAAGCCGAAGGACGCGGCCGCCGTGACCGCCGACGCTCCCGCGAAGGACGCCAAGGGCGGCGCGGACGCGAAGGACGGCAAGGACGCGAAGGGCACGAAGGACGGCAAGGACGCGAAGGACGGCAAGGGCGGCGCGGACGTGAAGGCCGTCGCTGCGGCCGACGCCGAGCCCGCGACCGCGAAGGTCGAGGACGCCAAGCCCGACGCCGCGCCCGACGCCGGGCGGGCCCCCGCCAAGGCGGACCTCCGCAAGGCGGCCCCGGCCGACAAGGGCCCGGCCCAGGCATAGGGACGACGCCCCGCGACCGGAGCCCGAAGGACAGGTCGAAACCGCTTCACCGGAGGCGTGCCGCGCACCGCGCGGCACGCCTCCGGCGCGTCCGGGCCCGCCGGCGGCCGGTCCGGGCGGCGGCCGGTCAGGTCGCGACCCCGCGCCGGGACAGGGCCAGGGTGCGGTGGGCCGCCGCCACCACGGCCGGGTCGACGAAACGCCCGTCGGGCAGGGCCAGTGCCCCCGGGGTGGCCCGGGCCGCCGAGACCACCTCCTGGGCGGCGGTGACCTCCTGCGGCCCCGGCAGGTAGGCGCGCTCGATCACCGGGAGCTGCCGCGGATGGATCGCGGCCCGGCCCAGGAAGCCCAGCGCCCGCCCTCGGGCACAGGAGGCCGCCAACGCCTCCAGGTCCCGGATGTCCGGGAACACCGACTGCGCCGGGGGCGCCAGACCGGCGGCCCGCGCGGCCACCACCACCCGCGAGCGCGGCCAGTCCAGCCCGGCCTCCGCGCTGACGCCCAGGTCGGCCCGCAGGTCGGCCTCCCCGAGGGTCAACCCCCGCAGGGCGGGATGGGCGCGGGCGATGTCGAAGGCCCGCTCCACGCCCAGCGCCGACTCCAGCAGCGCGTACAGCGCCACACCGCCGGTGCGGTCGGCCACCCGCGCGATCTGCTCCGGGGCGTCCACCTTGGGCAGCCGCAGCCCGCCGAGCCCGTGCAGCCCGGACAGGGCCCGCAGGTCGGCGCCCGCCCAGGGCGTGCCGAGGGCGTTGACGCGGACGTGGACGGGGACCGGCGGGCGTTCGGTGAGGAGTTCGGCGGTGGCCGCGCGGGCGTACTCCTTGCGCGAGGCCGACACCGAGTCCTCCAGGTCGACGATGACGGCGTCGGCCCCCAGTCGCAGGGCCTTCGCCACCACCTCCGGGCGGTCCCCGGGCGCGTACAGCCAGGTCAGGATCACAGGGCTCCCTCCGTGCGGAGCGCGGCGATCTCGGCCCCGCCCATGCCGAGTTCGGTCAGGACGGCGTCGGTGTCGGCGCCGTGCGGGCGGCCCGCCCAGCGGATCCCGCCGGGGGTCTCGGACAGCCGGAAGAGGACGTTCTGCATCCGCAGCGGGCCCAGCTGCGGGTCCTCGACCTCCGTGACGGTGTCCAGGGCCGCGAACTGCGGGTCCGCCATCACGTCCCGGACGTCGTAGACGGGGGCGACGGCCGCCTCGGCCTCCTCGAAGGCGGCCGTGACCTCCTCCGCCTTGTGCCGGGCGATCCAGCCGGCGACCGCCTCGTCCAGAAGAGGGGCGTGGGCGGCGCGCCCCGCCCCCGTCGCGAACCACGGCTCCTCGATCAGCTCCGGGCGGCCGACCAGCCGCAGCACGCGTTCGGCGACCGACTGCGCCGAGGCGGAGACCGCCAGCCAGCGGCCGTCCGCGCTGCGGTAGGTGTTGCGGGGCGCGTTGTTGGTGGAGCGGTTTCCGGTGCGGGGCTGTACGTAACCCAGCTGGTCGTACCAGAGGGGGTGCGGGCCGAGCACCGTGAGGATCGGCTCGACGATGGCCAGGTCCACGACCTGCCCGCGCCCGGTCCGCTCCCGGCCGGCGAGCGCCGTCATCACCGCGTACGCGGTCGTCAGCGCGGCGATCGAGTCCGCCAGCCCGAACGGCGGCAGGGTCGGCGGTCCGTCCGGCTCCCCGGTGATCGCGGCGAAGCCGCTCATCGCCTCGGCCAGGGTGCCGAAGCCCGGCCGGCGGGCGTACGGGCCGTGCTGGCCGAAGGCGGTGACCCGGGCCAGGACCAGCCGGGGGTTGGCGGCGGACAGCTCGGGCCAGCCCAGCCCCCACCGCTCCAGGGTGCCGGGGCGGAAGTTCTCCACGATCACGTCGGCGCCGGCCGCCAGACGCAGCAGCACCTCCCGCCCCCCGGGGGTGGACAGGTCGAGGGTCATCGTCCGCTTGTTGCGGCCGAGCAGCTTCCACCACAGCCCGACGCCGTCCTTGGCGGGCCCGTGACCGCGCGAGGGGTCGGGCCGTTCGGGGTGCTCGACCTTGACCACCTCGGCGCCGAAGTCCCCGAGCAGGGTGGCGGCGAGGGGGCCCGCGAACAGCGTGGCCAGGTCCAGCACCCGCAGCCCCGCCAGCGGGCCCGGCGCGCTTCCGGCGGCGGGGGCGTCCGACCGCGCGGCCGTCGGCGTCACGAGGCGGCCCCGGGCCCGTCGGCCCGTACGTCCGCCGCGAGGGCCCGCTCCACCTCGGCGCGGGTCGGCATCGAGTCCTGGGCGCCCGGGCGCTGCACCGACAGCGCGGCGGCGCGCGAGGCCCACGCGAGGGCCCCCTCCATCGCCCGGCCCTCGCCGAGCGCCACCGCGAGCGCCCCGACGAAGGTGTCCCCGGCGGCGGTGGTGTCCACCGCCCGCACCCGGTGCGCCGGCACGCGGACGGGCTCCGCGCCCCGGGCGGCGTACAGCACACCGGCCGCGCCCAGGGTGACCACCACCTCCGGGACCCGGTCCAGCAGCGCCTCGGCGGCCCGGTCCGGTTCGGTGAGTCCGGTGAGGGCGGCGGCCTCGTGCTCGTTCGGCACCAGGAGGTCGACGAGGGCGAGCAGTTCGGCGGGCAACGGCCGGACGGGGGCGGGGGTCAGGATCGTACGGACCCCGTGCGCGCGGGCCGCGCGGGCTCCGGCGATGACGGCCTCCAGCGGCAGTTCGAGCTGGAGGAGGAGGCTGTCGGCGGCCCCGATCCGGGAGTCGTCGCCCGGCTCCAGTCCGGTGACGCGGGCGTTCGCGCCGGGGATGACGACGATGCTGTTGGCGCCCTCGTCGTCGACGGTGATGTGGGCGGTGCCGCTGGCGCCCTCGACGGTGCGCAGGGCGGCCGTCTCGACCCCGGCCTCGCCGAGCGCCGCGCGCAGCCGGGACCCGAAGGCGTCGGCGCCGACCGCGCCGATCATCACCACCTCCCCGCCGAGCCGGGCGGCGGCCACGGCCTGGTTGGCGCCCTTGCCGCCCGGGACGGTACGGAACTCCCGTCCGGTGACGGTCTCCCCGAGGCGGGGCGCCTTGGGCACGTAGGCGACGAGGTCCATGTTGGTACTGCCGAGCACGGCGATGGCCGTCATGAGCGGGCTGCCTCCTGGGCGGTGAGGTGGGCGAGGGTGTCGAAGCCGATGCCGTCGAAGCCGGCGACGGTGGTGGAGAGGCGGTTGCGCAGCGGGGCGCTCCAGCGGCGCGGGATCCGGTCGGGGGAGCCGGCGAGGAGCCCGGCGAGGGAGCCGACGGTGGCCCCGTTGGAATCGGTGTCCCAGCCGCCGGAGACCACACGGCACACGGAGCGGCCGAAGTCGCCGTCCGCGTGGGTGAGGGCCGCCGCGATCAGCGCCGTGTTGGGCAGGGCGTGCACCCAGTGGTAGTGCCCGTAGCGGGCGTGCAGCCGGTCCACGACCCGGTCGAAGTCGGCCTCCTGCCGGGCGCCGCGGATCCCGAAGCGGACGGCGTCCGCGAGGCGGGAGCCGGGCGGTACGACGGCCAGGCCGGCGCGGAGCGCCTCGTGGACGTCGGCCCGGCCGCCGGCGGCCGAGGCGAGGGCGGCGGCGGTGAACAGGGCGGCGTAGACCCCGTTGGCGGTGTGGGTGAGGACGGCGTCCCGGTGGGCCTGGGCGGCGGCCGCCTCGGGGTCGCCGGGGTGGGTCCAGCCGTGCACGTCGGCGCGGATGAGGGCTCCGATCCATTCGCGGAACGGGTTGTGGTGGGTGGCCGTGTCGGGGGGCTCCAGGCCGTGCAGCAGGTTGCGGTAGGCGATCCGTTCGGCGGTGAAGGTCCGGCCGGCGGGGAGTTCGTCCAGCCACAGGCGGGCCACGTCGGCGGTGGTGAAGCCCTTGCCGTGCCGCTGGAGCAGCAGCAGGCCGAGGAGGGGGTAGTTCAGGTCGTCGTCCTCGGGGGCGCCGTCGATGTTCTCGGCGAGGCAGGTCGGGGCGGAGCGGCGGTTCCACGGGTACGCGGCCAGCAGCCGCGGCGGTACGCCGCGCGCGGTGAACCAGTCGTCCAGCGGCCAGTTGCCGGTGGCGCGGGCCAGTGCCCGGATGCCGTCGAGGGGGAGCTTTTCGACCGGTTTGCCGAGGACGCAGCCGACCGCCCGCCCCAGCCACGCCGCCTCCAGCCGGGCCCGCAGGCCGTCCGCGGGGGGCCGGGGCGGCGCCGGCGGGGCGGTCAGGCAGGCGCGGATCGCCGGCCAGCCGGCGGGTTCCGTCGCCCGGGTCGGGGTCGGCAGGGCGGCGAGCTCGCCGAGCAGCCGGGTGGCCAGGTCGCGCAGGGCCGGCGGGGCCGGCTCGGGGGAGGTGCCGGCCCGTTCGGGCGCCGGTCGGCCGCCCGCCGCGTGCCAGATCCGGGCCAGGGGCCCGGCGTCGCGGCCGTCCTCCGCCGCCTGACGCAGCTCGTGGCCGATCAGGTCCTCCGGCTGGGCCCAGGTCAGCCGTACGAGGTCCCCGGCGGCGGTCACGTTCACCGGGCGGGGGCCGGGGCGAGGGCGGGGGCGAGGGCGGCGAAGGCCCGCTCGTGGGCCCGGCGGCGTTGCGCGTCGAGGGCGAAGACCTCCCGGGCCACGGCGGCCAGGGTCGCGGCCGGGGCGTGCAGGTCCGTCCGGCTGGCCTCGGCGACCTGCTTCGCCCAGACGTCCGGGACGACGTCCGCGCCGCCGAGGGCGCCGGCGAGCGCGCCCGCCATGCCCGCGATGGAGTCGCAGTCGCGGCCGTAGTTGACGGAGCCGAGCACGGCGGGCTCGTAGGCCCCGTCGGCGACCAGCAGCATGCCGAGCGCGACGGGCAGTTCCTCGATGGAGTGCAGGCGCGAGGGCCTGCGGGCGCCCAGCGAGGGGGCGCGGTAGTCCGGCCCGACCGAGTCGTACGGGGCGACCGCCGCGCGCAGCGGGCCCAGCGCCGATTCGAAGTCCCGGTGGCGGCGGGCCTCTTCGGCGACGGCGGCGATGGCCGCGCGGGTGCCGTCCTTGGCCAGGTCGAGGGCGGCCTCCACGACCGAGGCGGCCGTCGCGCCCGGCAGGCACGCGGCCGCGACCGCCGCCGCGAACACCCCCGCCGCCTCCCGTCCGTACGAGGACTGGTGCGCTCCGGTGACGTCCAGCGCCTCGGCGTACGCGGCCCGGGGGTGACCGGCGTTGACCAGCCCGACCGGCGCCATGTACATCGCGGCACCGCAGTTGACGATGTTGCCGGCGCCCGCCTCACGGGGGTCGACGTGCGCGTAGTGCAGCCGGGTCACGATCCACTTCTCGGCGAGGAACACCCGCTGGAGGGGCAGCGCCTCGGACTCCAACTCGGGGATCCAGCGCGGGGTGTTCATGAGGTCCGGTACGAGGTGGTCGGCGACGGCGTAGGCGTCGAGGTGGTCGCGCACGGTGTCGTACACGCGGATCAGGGCGTGCGTCATGAGGGTGTCGTCCGTGATGTGCCCGTCGCCCTTGTGGTACGGCGCGATGGGCCGGGCGGTGCGCCAGTCGGGGTACCAGGGGCCGACGACCCCGCGGATCCGGCCGCCGTGGCGTTCGACGATCCGGTCCGGGGACCAGCCCTCGACGGGACCGCCGAGGGCGTCGCCCACGGCGGCCCCGACGAGCGACCCGGTGATCCGGTCCTCCAGCGTGAGCGTCGTCGTCATGTCCGAATCATCCCTTGGGTGAAGTGAGTTCCGTACGGCTGAGCAGTGCGGCGAGTTCGACGAGGTCGGTGCCGGCGAGGCGGGGGAGCGCGCAGCCGGACAGGGTGCGGCAGGCCTCCCGCCAGGCGGTGGGCAGGCAGTCGCCGCCGCCGAGCGCGCCGGTCAGGGCGCCGGCGAGGGCGGGGGCGGAGTCCGCGACGCGCGACAGGCAGGCGGCTGCCGGTACGGCCTCGGCCGCGGCGCCCCGGGCGGCGGTGGCGAGGGCGAGGGCGACGGGGACGGTCTCGGCGGCGGCGATCCCGTAGCTGTAGACGTGGTCCACGATCTGGTGTTCCAGGAGCGGGACGAGGGCGAAGGCGCCGCCGTCGGGGGTGCCGGCGGCGGATCGGGCCAGGGCGACGGCGTGCCGGGCGTTGCGGCCGATCTCGGTGCCGGCGGGCAGTTGGGCCAGGGCGGCGTCGACGGCGCCGTCGGTGTCGCCGCCGCCGAGGGCGGTGGCGACGGCGGCGGCCATGGCGCGGGCGCCGTGGACCCCGTCGCCGTCCTGGGTGTAGCGGGCGTCGAACTCGGCGAGTTCGGCCGCCGCGTGCGGGTCGCCGGGGTGGACGACGGCCAGGACGCAGGCGCGTACGCAGGCGGCGTCGTCGAAGTAGTGCGGGTTGTCGTGGCCGGTGGCGGGCGGGCGCAGACCGGCGGCGAGGTTGCCGAGGCCGGCGCGCACGGAGATGCGGGCGCGCAGGGGCAGGACGGCCGACTCCACCTCCGGGGCCCGCTCGGCGGCGGCCGCGACCTCGCTGGCCAGGGCGTTCCAGGCGAGGTCGATGGCGGCGCGCATGCGGCGGGACCGGGAGAGGTCGCTGAGCAGGACGCCGGCGGCGGTGAGGACCGACTCGGCGGCGAAGGCGGCCCACTCGGCGTCGTCGGAGGGGCCCAGGCGCAGCGGCTCGGGGGGCTGGTTGAGGGCGATGGGCACCGGCAGGGTGGTGGTGGCGTTCTGCTCCGCGAAGGTGTCGAGCTCGCGCGTCAGGCGGCGCGTCCATTCGGGCATCCGGCTGGCCCGGTGCCGCGCGGCGGGCCACCCGGCCGCGTCGCCCGCGGCGAGCCCGAGCAGCAGTCCCTCGATGCGCCGGGGTCCCGCGGGTGGGGGTGCGGGTGCGGGTTCCGGTTCGGGCGTACGGGCGCCCGTGCGCGCCTCCCGGTCGGGCGGGGCGGCCGGCACCGGGGCGGGGGCGACCGGGCCGGCGGTGGTGGCCGTGGGCGCGGTGGTGGAGGGGGCGGGGGCGCCGAGGGTGAGCGTCGCGGGTTCCGGCCGGTACGGGATCGGGGTCATGGGCGGGGCTCGGTTTCCGGGGTGAGGAGGTCCGCGATGTCCAGGACGTGGTAGCCCCGCATCGAGGGGAGGCAGCTGCCCCGGACCGGCCCGACGGCCTCGGCCCAGGGCCGCGGGATCGCGTCGACCCCGGACAGCGCGCCGGACAGGGCGCCCGCGACGGCGGCGGTGGTGTCGGCGTCGCGGCCCATGTTCACGGCGGTCAGGACGGAGTCGACGAACTCCCCCCGGCAGGCCGCGAACGCCCCGAACGCCAGGCCCACGGCCTCCGGCGCCAGGTCCGTCCACGGGTAGCCGCCGATCACCACGGCCGACCGTACGGCCCGCTCCCCGCGCGGGGCCGCGGTCACCGCGCGCCGCAGCGAGCGCGCCGTCCAGGAGTCGCAGGGGATGACGGACAGGGCGGCCGAGACCACGGAGGCGGGGGAGCCCCCGGCCATCGCGGCGGCGACCCCGGCGGCCACCGCCTGGCCCCCGTAGATGCCCTCCCCGTCGTGGCTGACCGTGCCGTCGATGGCCACGAGCCGGGCGGCCTCCGCCGGGCGGCCCGCCGCGAACACCCCGAAGGGGGCCGCCCGCATGGCCAGGCCGTCGGACCAGGCGTGACGGTGCTGCGCGGAGATGGGCGCGGCCAGGCCCCGGCGGAGGTTCTCCAGGGTGCCGCGTTCGGAGAACCCGGCGCCCCGGAACGGGCCCTCGTCCAGGTCGGCGATCCAGTGGTGCCAGGCCCGTTCGACGTGCGCGACGGTGAGCGCCGAGCCGTGCCGGGCGAGCAACAGGCCCGAGAAGATGGCGTATTCGGTGTCGTCGGTGCCGGCCGGGTCCTCGGTGACGAACCCCTCGATCCGGCCCCACTTGGCGCGGATCTCCGAGGGCTTCATGTTCTCCGCGGGGGCGCCCAGCGCGTCACCCACCGCGAGGCCGAGAAGCGCGCCCCTGGCCCGTTCGAGGAGGACCTGCGGATCGCATGCAATCAGCTCCATCGGGCGCCTCTCCACGTCAATGGGACCCATCATGAGCCCTTGGGGGATTTGTGCCACGGCATGTGGTTTGTCGCCCGCTGCGAAACGCGGCGCGGAGCAGCTCGTCACCCGGTCGCCGAGCGACGAAAGCCCAGGTAAGTACGGCCTTCCTTGCTGGCGGGCGGCAGAAATCGTGCGTAGTTTCGAGGTGTTCAGGGGGAGCGCCTCGCGTCGGGCAAGGCTGCGCGTCGCCTTCGCGTACCCACTCGCACAAAAGGGGAGATTCCACGGCATGTCCATCATCGACATCGAAGCGCCGCTGCACACCGCCCACCGTGACAACCACACGCACCGGGACGTCAACGGCGGATGGCTGCGACCGGCCGTCTTCGGCGCCATGGACGGCCTCGTCTCGAACCTCGCCCTGATGACCGGTGTGGCGGGCGGCGCGGTGTCCCCGCAGACCGTCGCGATCACCGGCCTGGCCGGTCTGGCCGCCGGCGCCTTCTCGATGGCCGCCGGCGAGTACACCTCCGTCGCCTCCCAGCGCGAGCTGGTCCTCGCCGAGTTGGACGTGGAGCGCCGGCAGCTGAGCAAACACCCCGTCGACGAGATGGAGGAGCTCGCCGCCCTCTACGTCTCGCGCGGGGTGGAGCCGGCGCTGGCCCGCGAGGTCGCGATGCAGATGTCCCGGGACCCGGAGCGGGCGCTGGAGATCCACGCCCGCGAGGAGCTGGGCATAGACCCCGACGACCTGCCGTCGCCGCTGGTCGCGGCCGTGTCCTCGTTCGGCTCCTTCGCGCTGGGCGCCCTGCTGCCGGTGCTGCCGTACCTGCTCGGCGCGACCGCGCTGTGGCCGGCGGTACTGCTGGCGCTGGTCGGACTCTTCGCGTGCGGCGCGGTCGTCTCGCGGGTCACGGCGCGCTCGTGGTGGTTCAGCGGGCTGCGCCAGCTCGTCCTGGGTGGCGCGGCCGCCGGTGTGACGTACATCCTGGGAACCTGGATCGGTGGCGCCGTAGGCTAACCGGCGCGGGAGTGAGACACTATGCAGTACGCAACATAAGTAGTCCGTTACCCGGCGGTTTCGATTCCGTGTCCGCGGGGCATCAGACCAGGGCGCCGGGCAATGATGCCCGCTCCGCGCCGGGACCTTCGCCCCGCGTCGTGCCCGCAGAAGACCTCATGGATCCCCCTGCGGCCCGCTGAAGGTCCTTTTCTTTCTGCTTCGTGCGGTGTCCGCATGGTGGAACGCGATATCCGCTTCTCGGGATTGCCGTCATCATGTAACCTGCACGAAATTTCGCAGAGGGCCAACGTCGTCCCTCGGCTATGCACATATGCCACGACGACGACGGGAGAGCCGATGCGTTCCGCATCCACGCACTCCGCGACCGGCCTGAACACCGCCTGGTCGCCCATGGACGGTCGCCCCGCCCAGCAGGGCATGTACGACCCGCGCAACGAGAAGGACGCCTGTGGCGTCGGATTCGTGGCGAACCTCACCGGCGAGGCCACCCACACCCTCGTCGAGCAGGCCCTGACCGTACTGCGGAACCTCGAGCACCGTGGCGCCACCGGATCCGAACCGGACTCCGGCGACGGCGCGGGCATCCTGTCCCAGGTTCCGGACGCCTTCCTGCGCGACGTCGCGGGATTCGAGCTCCCCGAGGCCGGCGCGTACGCCGTCGGCATCGCCTTCCTCCCCGCCGACGGCACCGCACAGGCCGTCGCCGTGGAGCGCATCGAGGCCATCGCCGCCGAGGAGAACCTCACGGTCCTCGGCTGGCGCGAGGTCCCGGTCACCCCGGACCTGCTCGGCAACGGCGCCCGCACCACGATGCCCGCCTTCTCGCAGCTGTTCGTCTCCAACGGAAGCACGGGCATCGAGCTGGACCGCAAGGCCTTCGTGCTGCGCAAGCGCGCCGAGCGCGAGGCCGGCGTCTACTTCCCGTCGCTCTCCGCCCGCACCATCGTCTACAAGGGCATGCTGACCACCGGCCAGCTGGAGCCCTTCTTCCCCGACCTCTCCGACCGCCGCTTCGCCTCGGCGCTCGCCCTGGTCCACTCCCGGTTCTCGACGAACACCTTCCCGTCCTGGCCGCTCGCCCACCCGTACCGCTTCGTCGCGCACAACGGCGAGATCAACACGGTCAAGGGCAACCGGAACTGGATGAAGGCCCGTGAGTCCCAGCTCGCCTCCGACGCCTTCGGCGACGGCGCGCTGGACCGGATCTTCCCGATCTGCACCCCGGACGCCTCCGACTCGGCCTCCTTCGACGAGGTCCTGGAGCTGCTCCACCTCGGCGGCCGGTCGCTGCCGCACAGCGTGCTGATGATGATCCCCGAGGCCTGGGAGAACCACGCCTCGATGGAGCCGGCCCGCCGCGCGTTCTACCAGTACCACTCCACGATGATGGAGCCCTGGGACGGCCCCGCCTGCGTCACCTTCACCGACGGCACCCAGGTCGGCGCGGTCCTCGACCGCAACGGCCTGCGCCCCGGCCGCTACTGGGTCACCGACGACGGCCTCGTCGTCCTCGGCTCCGAGGTCGGCGTCCTCGACATCGACCCCGCCAAGGTCGTCCGCAAGGGCCGCCTCCAGCCGGGCCGCATGTTCCTCGTCGACACCGCCCAGAAGCGGATCATCGAGGACGACGAGATCAAGAACGAGCTGGCCGCCGCCGCCCCGTACGCGGACTGGCTGGAGACCGGCGAGATCGAGCTGACGGACCTGCCCGAGCGCGAGCACATCGTGCACACCCACGCCTCGGTCACCCGCCGCCAGCAGACCTTCGGCTACACCGAGGAAGAGCTGCGCGTCATCCTCGCGCCCATGGCCCGCACGGCCGGCGAGCCCCTCGGCTCCATGGGCACCGACTCCCCGATCGCGGCCCTCTCCGAGCGCCCCCGGCTGCTCTTCGACTACTTCACGCAGCTCTTCGCGCAGGTCACCAACCCGCCGCTGGACGCCATCCGCGAGGAGCTCGTCACCTCGCTGCTGTCCTCGATCGGCCCCCAGTCCAACCTGCTGGAGCCGACCGCCGCGTCCTGTCGCAGCGTCACCCTGCCCTTCCCGGTGATCGACAACGACGAGCTCGCCAAGCTCATCCACATCAACGCCGACGGCGACATGGCCGGCATGAAGGCCGCCACCCTCTCGGGCCTGTACCGGGTCTCCGGCGGCGGCGACGCCCTCGCCGCCCGCATCGAGGAGATCCGCGCCGAGGCCGACGCGGCCATCGAGGCCGGCGCCCGCCTGATCGTCCTGTCGGACCGCCACTCGGACGCCGAGCACGCGCCGATCCCCTCGCTGCTGCTCACCTCCGCCGTCCACCACCACCTCATCGCCACCAAGCAGCGCACCCAGGTGGGCCTGCTCGTCGAGGCCGGTGACGTCCGCGAGGTCCACCACGTCGCCCTGCTCATCGGCTACGGCGCGGCCGCCGTCAACCCGTACCTGGCCATGGAGTCCGTCGAGGACCTGCTGCGTGCCGGCACCTTCCTGTCCGGCCTGGAGCCGGAGCAGGCCATCAAGAACCTGATCTACGCGCTCGGCAAGGGCGTCCTGAAGGTCATGTCGAAGATGGGCATCTCCACCGTCGCCTCCTACCGCGGCGCCCAGGTCTTCGAAGCCGTCGGCCTGAACGAGGAGTTCGTCGGCACCTACTTCAGCGGCACCGCCACCAAGATCGGCGGTGCCGGCCTCGACGTCATCGCCAAGGAGGTGGCCGCCCGCCACGCCAAGGCGTACCCCGTCTCCGGCATCGCGGCCACGCACCGCGCGCTGGAGATCGGCGGCGAGTACCAGTGGCGCCGCGAGGGCGAACCGCACCTGTTCGACCCCGAGACGGTCTTCCGCCTCCAGCACGCCACCCGCAACCGCCGGTACGACATCTTCAAGAAGTACACGGACCGGGTCAACGAGCAGTCCGAGCGCCTCATGACGCTCCGCGGCCTGTTCGGCTTCAACAGCGACCGCCCGTCGATCCCCGTCGACGAGGTCGAGCCGATCTCCGAGATCGTCAAGCGCTTCTCCACCGGCGCCATGTCGTACGGCTCCATCTCCAAGGAGGCGCACGAGACCCTCGCCATCGCCATGAACCAGTTGGGCGCCAAGTCCAACACCGGTGAGGGCGGCGAGGACCCGGAGCGCCTCTACGACCCGGCGCGGCGTTCGTCGATCAAGCAGGTCGCCTCCGGCCGCTTCGGCGTCACCTCCGAGTACCTGGTCAACGCCGACGACATCCAGATCAAGATGGCGCAGGGCGCCAAGCCCGGCGAGGGCGGCCAGCTGCCCGGCCACAAGGTCTACCCGTGGGTCGCCAAGACGCGTCACTCGACGCCCGGCGTCGGCCTGATCTCCCCGCCGCCGCACCACGACATCTACTCCATCGAAGACCTCGCCCAGCTGATCCACGACCTCAAGAACGCCAACCCGGTCGCCCGCATCCACGTGAAGCTGGTCTCCGAGGTCGGCGTGGGCACGGTCGCCGCCGGTGTCTCCAAGGCCCACGCGGACGTCGTCCTCATCTCCGGCCACGACGGCGGAACGGGCGCCTCCCCGCTCACCTCGCTCAAGCACGCGGGCGGCCCCTGGGAACTCGGCCTCGCCGAGACCCAGCAGACCCTGCTGCTCAACGGGCTGCGCGACCGCATCGTCGTCCAGACCGACGGCCAGCTCAAGACCGGCCGCGACGTCGTCATCGCCGCGCTGCTCGGCGCCGAGGAGTTCGGTTTCGCGACCGCGCCGCTCGTCGTCTCCGGCTGCGTCATGATGCGCGTCTGCCACCTGGACACCTGCCCGGTCGGCATCGCCACCCAGAACCCGGTCCTGCGCGACCGCTTCTCCGGCAAGCCCGAGTTCGTCGTCAACTTCTTCGAGTTCATCGCGGAGGAGGTGCGCGAGATCCTCGCCGAGCTGGGCTTCCGCACCATCGAGGAGGCCGTCGGTCACGCCGAACTCCTCGACACCAGCAAGGCCGTCACGCACTGGAAGGCGCAGGGCCTCGACCTGGAGCCCCTCTTCCACGTGCCGGACCTGCCCGAGGGCGCGGTCCGCCACGCCCTCGTCGCCCAGGACCACGGCCTGGAGAAGGCCCTCGACAACGAGCTGATCGAGCTCGCCTCCGAGGCCCTGAAGGCCGACTCCGCCGAGACCGCCCTGCCGGTCCGCGCGAGCGTCGCGATCCGCAACATCAACCGCACCGTCGGCACCATGCTCGGCCACGAGGTCACGAAGAGGTTCGGCGGCGCGGGCCTGCCCGACGACACCATCGACCTGACCTTCAACGGCAGCGCGGGCCAGTCCTTCGGCGCCTTCCTCCCCAAGGGCATCACCCTGCGCCTGGAGGGCGACGCCAACGACTACGTCGGCAAGGGCCTGTCCGGCGGTCGCGTCGTGGTCCGCCCGGACCGCGCCGCCGACCACCTCGCCGAGTACTCCACCATCGCCGGCAACACCATCGGCTACGGAGCCACCGGCGGCGAGATGTTCCTGCGCGGCCGCACCGGCGAACGCTTCTGCGTCCGCAACTCCGGCGCCCTGGTCGTCTCGGAGGGCGTGGGCGACCACGGCTGCGAGTACATGACCGGCGGCACGGCCGTCGTCCTCGGCGAGACGGGCCGCAACTTCGCGGCCGGCATGTCGGGCGGCGTCGCGTACGTCATCGACCTCGACCCGCGCAACGTCAACACCGGCAACGCCGAGGCGGTCGAGACCGCCCTCTCCGACGCCGACAAGCAGTGGCTGCACGATGTGGTGCGCCGCCACGAGGAAAAGACCGGCTCGACCGTGGCCGCGAAGCTCCTGGCTGACTGGGACGCCGCGGCGGCCCGCTTCAGCAAGATCATCCCGACCACGTACAAGGCAGTGCTCGCCGCCAAGGACGCCGCTGAGCTGGCCGGACTCTCGGAATCCGAGACCACGGAGAAGATGATGGAGGCGGCGACCCATGGCTGACCCGAAGGGCTTCCTCACCACCCCCCGCGAGACCGCCTGCTCCCGTCCGGTGGCCGACCGCCTCAAGGACTGGAACGAGGTCTACGTTCCGGGCTCCCTGCTCCCGATCATCAGCAAGCAGGCCGGTCGCTGCATGGACTGCGGCATCCCGTTCTGCCACAACGGCTGCCCGCTCGGGAACCTGATCCCCGAGTGGAACGACTTCGCGTACCGCGAGGACTGGACGGCGGCCAGCGAGCGCCTGCACGCCACCAA
Source organism: Streptomyces sp. NPDC103540 (assembly GCF_055584445.1). Taxonomy (NCBI): domain Bacteria; kingdom Bacillati; phylum Actinomycetota; class Actinomycetes; order Kitasatosporales; family Streptomycetaceae; genus Streptomyces; species Streptomyces sp. NPDC103540. The sequence goes on along the minus strand of NZ_JBVJMA010000001.1, from coordinate 174,431 downwards.
CAACTTCCCGGAGTTCACGGGCCGCCTGTGCCCCGCTCCGTGCGAGTCGGCGTGCGTCCTCGGCATCAACCAGCCGGCCGTCACCATCAAGAACGTCGAAGTCTCGATCATCGACAAGGCCTGGGACAACGGCGACGTCACCCCGCAGGCCCCCGACCGGCTGTCCGGCAAGACCGTGGCCGTCATCGGCTCCGGCCCCGCCGGCCTCGCCGCCGCCCAGCAGCTGACCCGGGCCGGCCACACCGTGGTCGTCTACGAGCGCGCCGACCGCATCGGCGGGCTCCTGCGCTACGGCATCCCCGAGTTCAAGATGGAGAAGGTGCACATCAACCGCCGCATCGAGCAGATGCGTGCGGAGGGCACCAAGTTCCGCACGGGCATCGAGGTCGGCCGCGACATCACCGCCGGCGACCTGCGCAAGCGGTTCGACGCGGTCGTCGTCGCGGCGGGCGCCACCGTCTCCCGCGACCTGCCCGTCCCGGGCCGCGACCTGAACGGCATCCACTTCGCGATGGAGTACCTGCCGCTCGCCAACAAGGTGCAGGAGGGCGACTTCGTCGCTCCCCCCATCACCGCCGAGGGCAAGCACGTCGTCGTCATCGGCGGCGGCGACACCGGCGCGGACTGCGTGGGCACCGCCCACCGCCAGGGCGCCCTCTCCGTCACCCAGCTGGAGATCATGCCGAAGCCCTCGGAGGACCGGCCCGCCGGCCAGCCGTGGCCGACGTTCCCCATGCTGTACAAGGTCACCTCGGCCCACGAGGAGGGCGGCGAGCGGATCTACTCCGTCTCCACCACCCACTTCGAGGGCGACGAGGACGGCAACGTCCAGGCCCTGCACCTGATCGAGGTCGAGTTCGTCGACGGCAAGCTCACCCAGAAGCCCGGCACCGAGCGCGTCCTCCCCGCGCAGCTGGTCACCCTGGCCATGGGCTTCACCGGCACCGACCAGGCCAACGGCCTCGTCGAGCAGTTCGGCGTCGGCCTGGACGAGCGGGGCAACATCGCCCGCGACGCCTCGTACGCCACCGATGTCGACGGGGTCTTCGTCGCCGGCGACGCGGGTCGCGGCCAGTCGCTCATCGTGTGGGCCATCGCGGAGGGCCGCTCGGCCGCCCGCGGCGTGGACCGCTACCTGACCGGCACCAGCGCCCTGCCGTACCCCGTCAAGCCGACGGACCGCTCCCTGATGGTGTAACCACCACCGGCTCGCGGCCCCCGCCCACCCGGGCGGGGGCACGCCGCGCGACACCCCCGCCACGCGAAGGGCGGGACCCCTCATACGGCCCGCACAACGAGGTGCGGAACACCCGACACCGCGCCCGCCATGTCCCCGACCAGGGATGGCGGGCGCGGTGGTGTTCCGGCGTGCGGGCTACTCGGGGCCGAACTCGTACTGGAGTTCGTAGAGATGCCCGGCCTTCACCATGACCGTCACCTCTACGGGGCGCCCGTCGTCGCTGTACACCGTGCGCAGGGTGCGCAGGACCGGAAGGTCTCCCGGCAGGCGCAGGGCGGTGTGCTGCTCCTGCGTCGCGACCCGGGCGGCGATCCGGTCCACACTCCGGCAGGGCGGAAACCCGAGGCCCGCGAGCAGGGTGGGGGTACCGCCGCGGATCCTGCGCGGCTCCGCCAGCGCGGTGCCGCGTGCGATGTCCGGCGGGTAGTACGAGGTGACCAGCTCAGCCGGTTCGTCCTCGATGCGGATCAGCTGACGACGGCACACGGCCGGGCTGCCTTCCGGGACGTCGAGCGCGACGGCTACGTCACCGGCGACCGGCACCTCGTTGACGGCGAGGAGCGTGCTGCATGCGGACGGCTGCCGCCCAGACACCTGGGCGAGCCACGGATAGGGCCCGCCGTCGGCTGCCGGCAGGAGGGAGCCCGCCGGTCGGACCGTCCGCTGCCGGTTCTCCCGTACGGTCACGGCCGCGCCTGCACGGCCGACGGCCAGACCTTCGTCCTTCAGGAGTCGTACGGCTTTCTGGATCGTGGCGTTGGACGCGTCGAAGCGGGCCTTCAGCAGCGAGGTCGAGGGCAGATCGGACCCCGGTGCGAGGTCGCCGCTCATGATCTCGTCGCGCAGATCGGCGGCGATGCGGGCGTGGAGGGGCCGGGAGTCGAACCTTTCGGCCGCGTCAGAGGGCAAGGTCGTCATCCGATCCTGATTTCGTACCGGAGCTGCTGATGTCCGGCAGGCATGACCATGACGTCCGCCTGGATGGCGCGGTCCGCCGAGTCGTAAGTGGTGCGGGCGAGTTGCAGCACCGGTTCGCCCGTTGCGAGGCGCAGGTGCTCCTGCTCCGCGTCGTCGACCAGCCGTGCCGTCACGTCCTCGACGACCCTTGAGGCGGTGTGCCCCAGAGTGGCCAGCAGCGTGACGGCGCCACCGCGGATCTTCGCCGTCGCGGCCAGCGGGGTGCCGTCCGCGATGTCGGTGGGGTAGTAGGTATCCGTCAACTCGATCGGTCGGCCTTCGAGTTCGATGATCCTGCGGCGCACCACTACCGTGCTCCCGCCCGCCAGCCCGAGCATCAGTGCCACGGCGGCGGGTGCCATCACCTCGCCCGCGTGGACGACGCGCTGGCTCCCGCGGAGCCCGGCCCTCTGGGCCTCCTCGGTCCAGGCGTCCGAGGCCCCGGGGCCGCGCGGCGCCAGGTACGGCATCGACGTACTGGTCCACCTGTCACCGCTCACGATGCCTCCCGCGTCCACCTTCGGTCCGTCGGCCCCACGGTATGCGACACCGGCAGGCGGACCTAGCCTCGCAAACCTTGCTGGTTTTCGCGAATAGCGATACGTTCTGTGAGACCTTCGAAGCTCAGCGTCAAGGCGGTGGGGTGCCATGTCCTTGTTCCGGCAGCAGCGTTTCCCCCGGGCGCGCGCATCGGTGCGCGCGGTCCGGCAGTTCGTGGGAGACACACTCGGCGAATGGGAGGTCTCCGCGCGTAGGGACGACATACGGCTCTGCGCCTCCGAGCTGGCCGCGAATGCCGTGGTGCACGGCGCGCCGCAGGGCCGTGAGTTCAGCGTGAGTCTTTTCGACGAGGCCGGCCTGTTGTGGATTGCGGTGCGGGACAGCGGTCCGGGGCATCCCGTAGTCCTTCACCCCGGCCCCGGGGAGCTGCGGGGAAGGGGGTTGTGGCTGGTGGCGGAGCTCGCGGACGTACTGGAGATCCGGGACGAGAGGGTGGGGAAGACTGCCCGCGCGGGCTTCACGTGGGTGAGTGCGCGAGCCCAGTCGTGAGTACACCGCGCCCGCCATGTCCCCGACCAGGGATGGCGGGCGCGGTGGTGTTCCGGGACCGCTGCGGACGGTGGGGTTACAGCCCTCCCCGCGCCGTCAGGGCCGCCAGCGCCGCCCGCGTGGTGACGCCCGTCTTGCGGAAGATGTGCGACAGGTGGGTGTCGACCGTACGCGGGCTCAGGTACAGGCGGGCCGCGATGGCCGGGGTCGTCAGGCCCTCCGTGACCAGGGCCGCGATCTGCGCCTCGCGCGGCGTCAGCCGGGGCGCCGGCACGGGGGCCGGGCCCGGCGGGAACAGGTCCGCCAACCCCGTCAGGAGAAGGGAACCGCCCGCCTGCGCCAGCGCGCGCCCGCGCCGCCAGCTGTCCGCCGCCCCGCGCGGGTCGCCCGCCCGCCCCGCCAGAGTCGAACCGATCACCAGCGCCTGCGCCTCCCACAGCGTGGCGCCCGCGTGGGCCGCCTCCCGCGCGGCCCGCGCGTACCGCTCCGCCGCCGGCCCCGCCTCACCCCGCGCCGCCAGCAACGCGCCCGCGCTGCGCAGCGCCGACGCCCGCTGGGACGGCAGCCCCAGCCGGACGGCGTCCGCCTCGGCCCTCGCCACCCAGGCCGCGGCCTCCACGTGATCGCCCGCCGCGACCGCCGCGCCCACCAACGCCTCCAGGAACAACGGGCGCAGCGTCGGCTGGAGCCCCGACAGCTCCGGCCCGCGCCCCGCCCGCAGCATCGCCGCCCTGGCCCGCCGGTGGTCGCCGGAGTACAGGGCGGCGAAGCTCAGCACGCACCACGCCAGCGAAGTCCACCAGCTGCTGCGCGAGCCGCCCAGCGCCACCGCCTCCTCGGCGACCGACAGCGGCAACGGGTCGCCCGGCGGCATGGCCGCGATCAGGATCTGCGCCTTGTTCCCCGTGACGAGCCCGAGCAGTTCGTCGCTGCCGATGCCCCGGGCGATGCCCTCCGCCTCCTCGCACAGCTCCAGCGCCGACCCCAGCCGGCAGGAGTTCATGTGGACGACGGCCTTGCACAGCAGCAGGTGCGGCAGCAGGTGCAGCGGGCCGACCCGGCGGACCAGCGCCAGCCCGCGGTCGGCGTGCCGCTCCGCCTCCGGGTAGCGGTCCAGGTAGAACTCCGTCCACGCCAGCCGCGCCAACGGCTCGCACAGGTCGGCCAGTTCCGCGTCCGTCAGGGCGTCGAGCCGGGCCGCTGCCCGGTCGGCCAGCCCGCGCGCCTTCCCCGGATCGCCGTCGTACGTCTCCCCGAGGGCGGCCGTGGTCACCGCGCCCGCCGCCGCCGGGCCGTTGCGCAGCCGCAGCGCCAGCCCGTAGGTCCGCAGAACGTCCTCGCGCACCTCCCCGTACGACAGCGCGTGCGGCGCGGACGAGCCGAGCTCCAACCCCAGGGACAGGGCGTCGGCCGGGCGCGGCGCGGGCCGCCGGGCCAGCTCGCGGCGCAGCAGCGCGACGGCCGCCCCGTACCGGCCGAGGTGGCGCTCCAGCGAGGCGCACAGGGTGACGGCGCTCGCGCGCAGCCCGCCCTCCTCGTCGGCCCCGTCCACCTGCGCGAGGAGCTCCAGGAGCAGGTCGCGGCTCGCGCGCAGCTCGCCGCAGACGCTCAACGCCCTCGCCCGCCACAGCGTCAACTCGCGCCGCCGGGCCGTGTACTCGCCCGTCCCGGGGAGGATGGCCAGGACCACGCCCAGCCAGTGGGCGCAGCTCGCCGGGGCGGTGGTGCGCGCCTCGCCGGCCGCCTCCAGCAGCGCCGCGGCGGCCGTCGGGTCCCAGCCGGTCAGGGCGCGCTCCACGTGGTGGGCGCGGACGGCGGCGGACACCCCGGCGCCGGCCGGCGCGGCGGCGGCCCGCCGGTGCATGTCCGTACGCCGCCGGTGCTCGGTGTTCTCGTAGATCACCGTCCGCAGCACCGGGTGGCGCAACTGCCAGCTGCCGCCCGGCCCCGGCCGCAGCAGGTCGCGGTCCGCGAGGACGCCGAGGTCCGCGTCCAGGAGGAGCGGGTCCGGCGCCTGCGCGGTGAGGGCCAGCAGCGGTGCGGTGGCCTGGTCCCCGAGGACGGCGACGGCCTCGGCCGTACGCCGCTGCCCGCCGGTCAGCGGCGTCAGCTCGTCCAGCAGCAGCGCGCTCAGGCCGCCCGTCGGGGGCGCGGCGGGACCCGCGCCCGCTGCCGTGTCCGCGCCCTGGAGCAGGGCCAGGAAGTAGAGCGGATTGCCCCCGCTGGACGCGTACAGTCGCGCGGCCCGCTCGGGGGGTTCCCCCGGGGCCAGGTGCTCCACGCACGAGCGCCGGTCCAGGGGGCCGAGGTCCAGGCGCAACACGGCGCCGGTGTCCACGCCCCGGGCGAGCGCGGCGGCCGGACGCGGCGCGGTCTGCCGGTCCCGGCGGGCCACCACGAGCGCCACGGCCCCGCGCGGGGGGTGGCGGACCAGGTGGTCGAGGAGCTCCAGGGAGGCCGGGTCGGCCCAGTGCAGGTCGTCGAGGGCGATGAGCAGGCCCCGGGGGCGACGGCGGGCCCCGCCGGGGGTGGGGCCGGGGTCGGAGTCGCGGGGAGGCGCCGCGAGGGCCGTGAGCAGGCGCGCGGTCGCGCGGTGGACGGCGAACCGGTCCGCCGCCGCGTCCTGCCCGGCGTACGGGGCCGCACCGGCGTACGGGGCCGCGCCGGGGTACGGGGCCGGCTCCGCACCCGCCGCCGTCCCGTACAGCACCGGCGCCACCGCCGGGTCGGGGAGCGGACCGCGCAGCAGGTCCGGGTCCAGGTCGGCGAACGCGTCGGTGAACAACCGGAAGGGGATGTGCCGTTCGTACTCGGTGGCCCGCCCGCGCAGCACAGTCACCCCCCGGGCACGCGCCCGCCGGCACGCTTCGGTCAGCAGCCGGCTCTTGCCCATGCCCGCGGGCCCCGTGAGGTCCACGACCGCCGGCGAGCCCCCGCCCCCGCCGGCCGCCTCCTCGATCACCGCTTCGATCACCGCGTCCAGCCGGTCGAGTTCGGCCGCCCGGCCGACCAGCGGAGTCCTGTCCACCATGGCGCCTCCCCGCAGGAGCGGTACCCGGATTCGGCGCGGCGGATACGTAGGCGGTTCTACGGATGCCGCCGGCGCCGAGGCGCTGCCAGCATCGAAGCAGAGCCCGCCCCGCCCGCCATCGCCCGCCCTGGAGGCCCGATGCGTCGATTACCCCTGCTCGCAGCCCCGCTGGTGGCGCTGCCGGTGCTCCTCCTCACGGGCTGCTCGGACGGAGTGACCGGCGCGGACATCGGGGCGGGTCCGTTCCCCTCCGCCACGCCCTCACCGACGCCGTCGCCTTCGCCGTCGCCTTCCGCCACGCAGTCCCAGCCCGTCCTGCCGCCCACGCCCCTTCCCTCGTGGCCGGTCGGCGCGCGCACGCCCGCCACCGACTGCACGCCGACCAGCGGCCTGGACGCACAGGGCCTGACCTCCTACTTCAAGAACCTCAAGAGCAGCGACACCAAGGACTCCCCGGCCCTGTTCATGGTCGACGACGGGGTGTACTTCCGGCTGAAGGACACCCGCCCGCCCTGCGAGTCCGTCCCGGTCAAACTGAGCCACTTCCGGGTGGACATGGCCCACTCGAAGGACTCGTCCGGCTACACGTTCACGTACAAGTCCCTGCGCACCCTGACCCTCGCCGTCGGCCCGCGGGACGGCAAGGTCGACGACAGCGCGCCCCCGGCCACCGAACACTGCGCGGGCGTCCTGTCGGTCATCTACGAGGGGCAGGACCTCGACCAGGACGACCTGCCGGAGAACCTGCGGCTGCCGGCCAAGGACTCCACCCTCGACTGGACGCTGGTCGAGGTGAAGCGCGAGGGGGCCCTGGACGCCGTCTTCAAACCGCCGGCCGACGCGCGCAGCTGCTGACCGGGGCAGAAGGGCCGGGGCGCCGTGCCGGGTGGCGGAGGGGGCGGAGGGGCGACCGGGACGGTGCACCGTGGGGGTGCGCACCGCCCCGGCCCGCCGCCACACCCGGCCCGCCGCCGTACGGACGACGCGCCGCCGCCGTACGGACGACGCGCCGCCCCCGGTTGGGCCGTACGGGCCACCCGCGCCGCCCGGGAGCACCGGCGCGGACCGCCCCGGGTGGTACCCATGGGCCCCATGCCCTCCCGAACCCTCCTGCGGTGCCTGTGGGGCGCCGCCGCCCTGCTGCTCCCCGTCGCGGCCGCCGGCCCCACCCCCGTGGCCGCGTCCACCGGGCACACCGTCGAATACCGGGGCCTGCGCCTGGAACTCCCCGCGGACTGGCGGGTCGTCGACCTCGACCAGGACGCCGACGCCTGCGTCCGCCTGGACCTGCCCACGCTCTACCTCGGCCGCGCCGGCACCCAGGAGCGCTGCTCCGGCCGCCGGGCCGTCGCCCTCCGCGCCGACACCCTGCACCTCGAACCCCTCGTCGGCTCCCCACCGCGCGCCGACGTCCCGACCCTCCCCGTCGGGGCCGGGGACCCGCTGCCGCGCGCCGGGGCGGACAGCAACGAGCTGCGGTACGCCCTGCACGGCCCCGGGGTGATGGCCACGCTCTCGTACGGGACCGCGCCCGACACCGTACGCACCCTCCTCGCCCGGGCCGCCGGCGCGGACACGGCGCCCCCGGACCGGGCCGCGCCCCCGACGCTCCCCGAGGCGCCGCCCAAGTCGCGGAGCACCCAACAGCCCTTCAGGGGCGAGGGCTTCGACGCCTGCACCGCCCCCGCGCAGCGCACCATGGACACTTGGCGGGCGGCCTCCCCCTTCGGCGCCGTCGGCGTCTACATCGGCGGCCCCGCGCGCGCCTGCGCCCAATCCCGGCTCACCGCCGCGTGGGTGCGCAGGCAGGCCGAGGCGGGCTGGCACCTGATGCCGATCTGGGTCGGCCCGCAACCCTGGAGCCACCCCGTCACCGGCCTGTCCACCGACCCCTCCCGGGCCAACGACCAGGGCAGGGTCGCCGCGGACGGCGCCGCCGCCGCGGCCCGCTCCCTCGGCCTGGCCCCGGGCACCCTGCTCTACAACGACCTGGAGAGCTACAGCGACCGCGCCACCTGGGACGCGCCCGTCGTCGCCTACCTCACGGCCTGGACGGTACGCCTCCACGAGCTGGGCTACCGATCGGCGGCCTACGTCTCGTCGAGCTCCGGCGCCAAGGCCCTGAGCGCCCACCACCACCAGGCCCCGTACGCGATGCCGGAGGTGCTGTGGGTGGCCCAGTGGAACAGGGCGGCGTCCGTCACCGACACCGACATGGGCCTGCCCGCCCGCCGCGCCCTGTGGGCCGGACCGCGCCGCGCCCACCAGTTCCGGGGGGACCACGACGCCACGTACGGCGGCGTCACGCTCAACATCGACCGCAGCTGGCTCGACGTCGACCCGACGGCCCTGCCCCCGCTCCCGGCGCCGCTTCCGGCCCCGGGAGCGGCGCCTGGAAAGGCTCCGGGGAAGGCCTCGGGGAAGGCTCCGGGGAAGGCCTCGGGCACGACTCCGGGCACGGCTCCGCGCCGTTAGGCGACGCGGTCCCGGCCCGGCGCGGGTCCTACGCCCGCCCGTCGCCCGGCGCGCCCGGGTCCGGGTCCGCGCCCGCGCCCGGGTCCGCGCCCGCGTCCGGGTCCGCGTCCGGCACGACCTCGCGCGGCGGCTCGTCGTCGTTGCCCCGGCGCAGGGTGTGCAGCCCCCGCGCCGGGGTCCACGACCGGATGACCAGCTCGTCGCCGTCCACGTCGATCCGCACCACCTCCGTCACCTCGGCGTGGAAGAGGTGGAAGGGGTGCAGGGAGTCCGTCTCCTCCGCGTACCGGTGCAGCTCGGGCGGGTCCACGATCTCCACCGCCCGCCCCGAGATCCGCACGTCCCCGTCCGGCATGGAATCGTCCGCGCCGGGGTTGGCGTGCAAGGCGAAACGAGGGTCGCGCTGGAGGTCGCGGGCCTTCATCGACCCCGGCATCATGCCGAGCCACAGCTCCCCGCCCCGGATGTCCACGGTGAGGCCGGTGATCCGCGGAGACCCGTCCTTGCGGAGCGTGGCCAGGACGTGGTGCGGGTACCGCGCGAAGCGGGCCCGGACGGCCCCGGCGAACTCCGGTTCCGCCTTCTCGAACGCTGCCCAGTTGTTCGTCGTCATGCGTCCATCAAAGCGCGGCCCGCAGCCCCGCGGCCGATCCGGCGCGCACGACAGCTCAGCCGGGCTGCGCCCCGGTGCCCGGCGCGGGTGCGGCGGGGTTCCCGGAGCCCGTACGGGACTCCAGCCGCGCGAGGTCGGCCAGCATGGCGGTGGCGAGGTCGCGCTCGGAGGCGTAGTACCGCTCCGCCCACTTGAGGGTGAGCGCGGGATACGCCCAGGCCGGCCGCTCCTCGGCGGCCTCCGCGTCGGCGACGGCGCACCGGCGCATCCGCTCGGCGAACTCCCGGTGCCCGTCGACGATCTCCCGCATCTGCTGCGGCTCCAGCAGGTGCCCCAGCCACAGCCGCAGCATGGGCCCGTGCTTGAGGACCGGCGGGTCGACGGGCGTGCGCCGCGCCCACTCCCGCACGGCGGCCATGCCCTCGTCGGTGATGCGGTAGACGCGCTTGTCGCGGGTGCCGGTCTCCTGGGAGATCATCCGCGAGGTGGCGTAGCCGGCCTTCTCCAGGCGCTTGAGCTCGCTGTAGATCTGGCTGAAGGAAGGGCTCCAGTAGAAGAAGCCCAACGACCGGTCGGACCACTTCTTCAGGTCGTAGCCCGAGAGTTCCTCCCCGAAGGAGAGCAGCCCGAGGACGGCCCAGCTGGTCGCCGGGAGCGTGCGCCGGTCCGGCCCCTCCACGACCCCGTCCGCCGTCGCTCCCGCCGTCGCTCCCGCGGTCCGCCCGGTCTCTTGCCCCGTCTCTTGCCCAGTCTGTTCCGCCACGCAGCGCAGTCTACGACCGCTCCCGACGGGCCCTTCCCCCTCCCGGATATGACTGCTAGACATATTCCCCTTCGGCATAGTGCCGGAGTGGTGGGACGGAGGCGGACGTGATCTCCCTCGACGGAAAGGTCGTCGTCATCACCGGCGCCGGACGCGGCCAGGGCGCCGCCGAGGCCCGGCTGTGCGCGGAGGCCGGCGCCCGGGTCGTCGTCACCGACGTCCGCGAGGAGGAGGGCCGCGCGGTCGCCGCGTCCCTGGGCGCCCAGGGCCTCTTCGTACGACACGACGTGACGGAGGCGGCCGACTGGGCCGGCGTCGTACGCGAGGCCGTCGCCGCCTTCGGCACCGTCTCGGCGCTCGTCAACAACGCCGCCCTGTGGCGCACCGCCCACGTCGAGCGGCAGAGCGCGGAGGGCTTCGAGGAACTGCTGCGCGTCAACCTCCTCGGACCGTTCCTCGGGATCCAGGCCGTGAGCCCGGTGCTGCGCGCCGCCGGCGGGGGCTCCGTCGTCAACGTCTCCTCCACGGCCGGACTGGTCGGCATACCGGGCCACGCGGCCTACGGCTCCACCAAGTTCGCCCTGCGCGGGCTGACCCGGTCGGCGGCGTTGGACCTGGCCGGAGACGGGATCCGCGTCAACTCGGTGCACCCGGGAGCCATCGACACCCCGATGGTCGCCGGTGCGGTGGAGGGCCGCGACTGGTCCCACGTCCCCCTGGGGCGGATCGGCAGGCCCGGGGAGGTCGGGAACCTCGTGCTGTTCCTGTGCTCGGACGCCTCCTCGTACGTGACGGGCGCGGAATTCGCCGTGGACGGAGGCCTGACGGCCGGATGAGGGGACATCGGATGAGGGACGGCGACGTGGCGGACGGTGGCGCGGCGGACGGTGGCGCGGCGGGTGGCGACCCGATGGGCGGGCGTCGACCCCGGCAGGCGCTCGACGGCGGGGCGCTCTCGCCCGAGGCCCGCGCGCTGTGCGAGGCGATGGCGGCCGGCTTCCCCGGCCCCGGCGACGTGGCCGCCCTGCGCGCCGCGGCCGCGGCCGGACCCCGCCCACCGGGCCCCGAGGTGGCCCGCGTCCACGACACCCGCGCGGACGGCGTACCGGTACGGATCTACGACCCCGCCCCCGGAGCCGGCGGCGGGCGCCCCCTCGTCGTCTACCTCCACGGCGGCGGATGGGTCATGTGCGGGCTCGACACGCACGACGCCCTGTGCCGCGAACTCGCCGCCGGCTCGGGCGCGGTGGTCGTCTCCGCCGACTACCGCCTGGCCCCCGAGCACCCCTGGCCCGCCGCGACCGACGACGCCCTGGCCGTCCTGCTCTGGGCCCGCGCCGAAGCGGAGGCGCTGGGCTGCGACCCCGACCGGCTCGTGGTGGCGGGGGACTCCAGCGGAGGCAACCTGGCCGCCGTGACGGCGCTGCGCGCCCCCGGCCTGATCGCCGCCCAGCTCCTGGCGTACCCGGCACTGGACGCGTCGATGGGCTCCGAGTCCGTGACCACGTACGGACGGGACCACTTCCACACCGCCGCGCACATGGCCTGGTACTGGGACCAGTACGGAGGCGACCCCGCCCACCCGCACGTATCGCCGGCCCGCGCCCCGGACCTGTCGGGCCTGCCGCGCACCCTGATGCTCCTCGCGGACTGCGACCTGCTGCGCGACGAGGGCCTGGCCTACGGGCGCCGGCTGGCGGCGGCGGGCGTGGACTGCGAGGTCCGGCTCCACCCGGGCGTCTTCCACGGCTTCCTCGGCCTGCCCCTGCCGGCGGCCCGGGCGGCCCGCGCGGGGGCGGCGGCCTGGCTGGCGACGGTGCGGCCGACGCCCGGGGGAAGGGACGCGTGAGGCGGGGTGCCCGAGGCGGGAGGGGGGCGGGGCGGCCGGATTCGAACCGGCGTCATCCCCTGAGCAAGGGGTGCAACGACCTCTGTACCACGACCCCGCCCCTTGAGGGGGATCCTAGATCACCGGGCCCCTTCCCGGCATGATGTGTGCATGCCCGGATTCCTGCTGCGCCTCTGCCTGCTGCTCGCGGTGGAGGGCGCGGCCGCCCTGCTGCTCGGCGAGGCCGAAGCGCCCTGGATCCCCGTCCTGCTGGCGGTGTTCGTCCTCGGCTCGGCCATCCCGCACGGCACCCCGGCCGAACTCGGGGGCCGCTTCCTCATCGCGGCGGTGGCGGTGGGCGCGAGTCTCGCCGGCGCGGCGTCCTGGCAGGACCGCGCCGCCCCGGACGCCTGGCCCGCCCAGGCCGCGACGGCGATCCTGCTCCTGTTCCAGACCCTGGCCCTGCTACGGATCACGCGGGGGCGGGGGCGGGGGCGGGGGCGGGGGAGAGCCGGACGGGGTGCGGTGCGGCGGGGGTAGGGGCGGTGTGCCGTGGGGCGGGGTCGGGTGAGTGTCGGGGGTTTCCCGCCAGTCCACTGTCCTTCCGTGCCGGGTCGGTCCCTCAAGGGCGCTCACTTCGTTCGCGTCGCTTCGCGATGGCCTTCGGCCACCCTTGACCGACCGCCCCGTCCCGGAACGCCAAAGACTGTCGGGAACCCCCCGAAGGAACGGGAGGGGGATCCTTGCCCATACGGCCTTGTCATGGATGCGACGACTCTGACTCCGATGGAGGGAGGACCCGCCACCCGCACGACCACCCCAGCCCCCTCCTCCCACCCGGCAAGGCCGGTACCGGAGCGAGACGATGCCCAGAGCGCCTTGCGGAGCACCCAACGCCCCAGATCGCTACGCGCTCCTCGCATTTCGGCGTCTGCGGGCCGCCATGGGTTGGACATAGGCCGCCCACGATCGCTACGCGCTCCTCATGGATCGGCGACTGCCGGCCGTCTGGGGTGAGGGGAAGGGAAGAATGGGCGGATGACGACACGAGCACGTTCCTTCGATGCCGCTGCCGCGCACTATCAGGCCCACCGGCCCGCGTACCCAGCGGAGTTGTTCGACAGGGTCGAGGCGCTCGCGGGACGTTCACTGACCGGGGCGCGGGTGGCCGACGTGGGGGCCGGCACCGGGATCGCCACGGCGCTGATGCACGCGCGCGGGGCCGAGGTCGTGGCCGTGGAACCGGGAGACGGGATGGCCGCCGAGTTCCGCCGTCGGCACCCCGAGATCCCCCTCGTGCGCGGTGACGGGGACCGTCTGCCGCTCGCCTCCGACGCATTCGACCTGGTGACGTACGCCCAGGCGTGGCACTGGACGGATCCGATCAGGTCCGTCCCGGAGGTCCGCCGCGTCCTGCGCCCCGGCGGCACGCTCGCCCTGTGGTGGAACGATCTCGATACGACCGTCCCTTGGATCGCCGAGCAGGACGAAAGATTGCGTGAGTTCTTCGGGGCCACGGGGATCCCGTCCAGGGAATCCCTGGCCGGCCTGGACGTCACCACGCACGAGGTCCACTGGTCGCGTCGGATCACCCTCGACGACCACCTGGCCAACCACGCCAGCCACTCGGCCTTCCTCGTGCTCAAGGAGACCGTGACGGGTGACTTCCTGACCGCCGAGCGGGACCGCCTCCTGCGCCTCTTCCCGGACGGCATGATCGAGGAGCCCTACGTGGTCACCCTCCACACCGCCCGCCCGTCCTGAGGAATCCCTCGATCGCCCTTCCCCTCACCCCAGACGGCAGGTAGTCGCGAATCCATGAGGAGCGCGTAGCGGTCGTGGGCGGCCTATGTCCAACCCATGGTGGCCGGTGGTCGCCAATTCATGAGGAGCGCGTAGCGATCGTGGGCGGCCTGTGTCCGGCCCATGGCGGCCCGCAGACGCCGAAATGCGAGGAGCGCGTAGCGATCTGGGGCGTTGGGGGCATCGGAGTCACGGCCGTCTGATCTTCGGGCGGCCCGCATGTCCAAGGATCCCCCCTCCCGTTCCTTCGGGGGGTTCCCGACAGTCTTTGGCGTTCCGGGACGGGGCGGTCGGTCAAGGGTGGCCGAAGGCCATCGCGAAGCGACGCGAACGAAGTGAGCGCCCTTGAGGGACCGACCCGGCACGGAAGGACAGTGGACTGGCGGGAAACCCCCGACACTCACCCGACCCCGCCCCAGGAGACACCGCCCCCCACCCCCGACCGTAGGACCTCCGCCCGGCATGCGGTCGGGGTGCCCCACGCGTCGCGCAGGGGGCGGGCCTTGCGCAGCCAGAGGGACAGGTCGAGTTCCTCCGTGTAGCCGACCGCGCCGTGCAGTTGCAGGGCCGTCAGCGCGGCCGCGTACGCCGCCTCGCCGGCGGTGAGCTTCGCCGCGGCCACCTCGCCCGGGCGCGGCGACAGGGCCGCCGCCCACAGCAGGGGCCGCGCGAACTCCAGGGCCAGCAGGGTGTCCGCCAGGCGGTGCTTGACCGCCTGGAAGGCGCCGATCGGGGTGCCGAACTGGGTGCGCTGCTTCGTGTACTCCACCGTCCGGGCGAGCAGGGCCTCGCCCACGCCCAGGCACTGCGCCGCCGTCAGCAGCCGCGCCCAGCACAGGGCCGTCTCCGCCGCCCGCGTGACGTCCGGTCCCGCCGCGAGGAGTTCCCCGTTCCCGGGGTCGAGGGTCGACAGGCGTCGGGCCGGGTCGAGGGAGGCCAGCGGGGTGCCGGCCCCGTCCGCGAGGCGCAGTTCCCCCCGGGCCGACACCGTGAAGCGGTACGTCGCCGCGTCCGCGTCGAGGGCGTAGGGGGATCCGCCCGGCAGGGTCAGCGTCGCGGACGCCTCCCCGGCCACCAGGGCGGGCAGGTACCGCTTGGCGCAGCCGGTGTCGAGTCCCGCGAGCAGGACGCAGGCGGCGGCGGTCTCCACCGCCGGCCCCGCGAACCCGGCCCGCCCCAGTTCCACGAAGCCGAGGGCCGCCTCCACCGGCAGCGGGCCCAGCCCGCCGAGTTCCCCGTACGGTCCGTCCTCGGGTACGGCGAGGGCCCACAGGCCGGTGTCGGCGAGCCGGGCCCACAGGGCGCGTCCGGGGGCGTGGTCGCCGGCGACCCAGGCCCGTACCGTCGTCGGGACCTCGGCAGCGGCCAGCAGGGAGCGCAGGGCGCGGGTGAAGTCCGTCTGTTCGGGGGTCGGCAGGAAGCGCATCAGCGGCGGCCCTTCGGGAGGCCGAGCAGGCGCTCGGCGATGATGTCGCGCTGGATCTCGTTGGTGCCGGCGTAGATCGGTCCGGCGAGGGAGAACAGCCAGGGTTCGGCCCACGGGCCGTCCGCGAGTTCGGCGTCGGGGCCCAGCAGGTCGAGGGCCGTCTCGTGCAGGGCGATGTCGTACCGGGACCAGAACACCTTGTTCAGGCTGGATTCGGCGCCGATGGTCTCGCCGGCCGCGAAGCGGGAGGCGTTGGCCCAGGTGAACAGTTGGTAGGCGCGGGCGCCGATCATCGCGTCGGCGACGCCGGCGCCGGTCGCGGTGTCGCGGGTGTCGCGGGAGTCGCAGGGGTCGCCCTGGGCCCGCCACAGTCGTACGAGGCGTTCGGCGGCGGCGAGGAAGCGTCCGGGGGAGCGCAGGGTGAGGCCGCGTTCGTTGCCGGTGGTCGACATCGCGATCCGCCAGCCCTGGCCGGGCTCGCCGATGACGTCCTCGTCGGGGACGAAGACGCGGTCGAGGAAGAGTTCGGCGAAGGCGGGCTTGCCGTCGAGGCGGCCGATGGGTCGTACGGTCACCCCGGGCGCGCGCAGGTCGAACATCAGGTAGGTCAGGCCCTGGTGGGGTTTGGGTGCGTCGGGGTCGGTGCGGAAGATCCCGAAGGCGCGGTCGGCGAAGGCGGCGCGGGAGGACCAGGTCTTCTGGCCGGTCAGCAGCCAGCCGCCGTCGGTGCGCCGTGCGCGCGAGCGCAGCGAGGCGAGGTCGGAGCCGGCTTCGGGTTCGGACCAGGCCTGGGCCCAGACGACGTCGCCGCCGGCCATGGGGGGCAGGACGCGGGCCCGTTGTTCGGCGGTGGCGTGGTCGAAGAGGGTGGGGGCGAGGAGGTTGATGCCGTTCTGGGAGACCCGGCCGGGCGCTCCCGCCCGCCAGTACTCCTCCTCGAAGACGAGCCACCGTTCGAGGTCCGCGCCCCGGCCGCCGTACTCCGTCGGCCAGGAGACCACCGACCAGCGGTCGGCGTGCAGGCGTGCCTCCCATTCCCGGTGTGCGGCGAAGCCCTCGCGGGTCTCCAGGGAGGGGAGGGGGTCGGTGGGGACGTGGGTGCGGAGCCAGTCGCGCGCCTCGGCCCGGAAGGCCTCGACCTGCGGGGAGTGGGTGAGGTCCATGAGCGGTCCCGCCTCTTCCGTGACGCTTCCCTAACAAGTGTTTGGTAGGTTAACGTACGCCCACGAGCAGCGTCGAGGAGTGCGTATGAACGAGCCCCGCCCCGTGGCCGGCCACCGCCTGCTGGAGGACCGCACCGCCGTCATCACCGCCGCCGCCGGCGCCGGCATCGGCGGGGCCACCGCACGCCGCTTCCTGGAGGAGGGCGCCCGCGTCCTGATCGGCGACTCCCACGCCCGCCGCCTCAAGGAGACCGAGGCCGCGCTCGCCGAGAGGTTCGGCGCCGACCGCGTCGCCTCCCTGCCCTGCGACGTCACCGACGAGGACCAGGTGCGGGCCCTGTTCTCCCGCGCCGAGGAACTCCACGGCCGCCTCGACGTCGTCGTCAACAACGCCGGCCTCGGCGGCACCGCCGACCTCGTCGACATGACCGACGAACAGTGGGGACGCGTCCTCGACGTCACCCTGGGCGGCACCTTTCGCTGCACCCGCGCCGCGCTCCGCTCGCTCAAGGCCTCGGGGAGCGGCGGGGTCCTCGTCAACAACGCCTCCGTCGTCGGCTGGCGCGCCCAGACCGGCCAGGCCCACTACGCCGCCGCCAAGGCCGGGGTCATGGCCCTGACCCGCTGCGCGGCGCTGGAGGCCGCCGAGTTCGGCGTACGCGTCAACGCGGTCGCCCCCAGCCTGGCCATGCACCCGCACCTGGCGAAGGTCGCCGGCGAGGAACTCCTCGCCGAGCTCACCGCCCGCGAGGCCTTCGGCCGTCACGCCGAGCCCTGGGAGGTCGCCAACGTGATCGTCTTCCTCGCCTCGGGCTACTCGTCGTACATGACGGGCGAGACCGTCTCGGTCAGCAGCCAACGCGCCTAGGACCACAATGGGCGCGTGCCAACGAACAAGAAGCCGCAGGTGACCGCGGCCCCCGAGCGCCGGCGGGAACTCCTCGACACCGCCGCCGAGGTCTTCGCCGCCCAGGGCTACGACGCCACCACCGTCCGCAAGATCGCCGACGCCGCCGGCATGCTCGCCGGCAGCCTCTACTACCACTTCGATTCCAAGGAATCGATGCTCGACGAGATCCTCTCGGCGTTCCTGAACGAGCTGTGGGCGGGGTACGACACCGTCCTCGCCGCCGGCCTCGGCCCCCGGGAGACCATCGAGGCCCTCGTCACCGAATCCTTCCGGGAGATCGACCGGCACCGCGCCGCCGTCGCGATCTACCAGAAGGAGGCGCGCACCCTCTCCTCCCAGCCCCGTTTCCACTACCTCTCCGACTCGCAGCAGAAGTTCGAGAAGGCCTGGCTCGGGACCCTGGAGCGGGGCGTCGCCGCCCAGGTCTTCCGCGCCGACCTCGACATCCGACTGACCTACCGCTTCGTGCGCGACACGGTGTGGGTCGCGGCGTCCTGGTACCGGCCCGGCGGACACCACAGCCCCGAGGAGATCGCCCGCCAGTACCTGTCGATGGTCCTGGACGGGATCGCCGTACGCGCCACCTGAGCCGTACGCGCCACCTGACCAGCGAAGGAGTGGAGTCCCGATGCCCGAGGCCTACATAGTCGACGCGGTGCGCACCCCCGTGGGGCGGCGCGGGGGCGGCCTGTCCGCCGTCCACCCCGCCGACCTGGGAGCGCACGTACTGAAGGCGCTGGTGGAGCGCACCGGCATCGATCCGGCCGCCGTCGAGGACGTGGTCTTCGGCTGCCTCGACACCGTCGGGCCGCAGGCCGGGGACATCGCGCGCACCGCCTGGCTGGCGGCGGGCCTGCCCGAGGAGGTCCCGGGAGTGACCGTGGACCGCCAGTGCGGCTCCTCCCAGCAGGCCGTGCACTTCGCGGCGCAGGGCGTCCTCTCCGGCACCCAGGACCTGGTCGTCGCGGGCGGCACCCAGAACATGTCGATGATCCCGATCGCCTTCGCCTCCCGCCAGGCCGCCGAACCCCTCGGCCTCACCGAGGGCCCCTACGCCGGCTCGACGGGCTGGCGGGCCCGGTACGGCGACGCCCCCGTCAACCAGTTCCACGGCGCGCAGCTCATCGCCGAGAAGTGGGGCATCTCCCGCGAGGACATGGAGCGCTTCGCGCTGCGGTCCCACCGGCGGGCCGCGCGCGCCCTCGACGAGGGCCGCTTCGACCGCGAGACCGTCGCCTACGGGGACGTCCGCCTCGACGAGGGGCCCCGCCGGGACACCACCCTGGAGAAGATGGCCGCCCTGAGGCCGGTCGTCGAGGGCGGCACCATCACGGCGGCCGTCTCCTCCCAGGTCTCGGACGGGGCCGCGGCGATGCTGCTGGCCTCCGAGCGGGCCGTCGCCGAGCACGGGCTGACCCCGCGCGCCCGGATCCACCACCTGTCGGTGCGCGGCGAGGACCCGATCCGCATGCTGTCGGCGCCGATCCCCGCCACCGCCCACGCCCTGAAGAAGACCGGGCTGACCCTGTCCGACATCGACCTGGTCGAGATCAACGAGGCCTTCGCCCCGGTGGTCCTGGCCTGGCTGAAGGAGACCGGGGCGGACCCGGACCGGGTGAACGTCAACGGCGGCGCCATCGCCCTGGGCCACCCGCTGGGCGCGACGGGCGTGAAGCTGATGACCACCCTCCTGCACGAGCTGGAACGCACCGGGGGCCGCTACGGCCTCCAGACCATGTGCGAGGGCGGCGGCCAGGCCAACGTCACGATCATCGAGCGGCTCTGACCCCGCCGGCGCCGCCCTCGACCCGGGCCCGTGACACGGTCGTGGATCGAGGGCAGCGCCGCCGGGCAGAGGTGTGCTAGCTTTGGAGCGTTGCAGTTGTGGTACCCATGAACTTTATGTGCGCCTGACGGGAATGCTCCGACAGGCGCTTTAATTGTTTTTACCGGAATCTCCGGATGGGGCCCTTGCCGCCTATTCAGGAGATTCAAATGGCTAACGGTACCGTGAAGTGGTTCAACTCGGAAAAGGGCTTCGGCTTCATCGAGCAGGACGGTGGCGGCCCGGACGTCTTCGCCCACTACTCGAACATCGCCACCCAGGGCTTCCGTGAGCTGACCGAGGGTCAGCGCGTGACCTTCGACGTCACCCAGGGCCAGAAGGGCCCCCAGGCGGAGAACATCCTCCCCGCCTAATTTCTTCAGCATGCCGGGGTCCGCACCGCGAGGTGCGGGCCCCGGCTTGTCTGCTGTCTCGACCGTAGTTCGCACTTGCCGGTTTCAGGAGGGCTTTTTCCGCATGACCAGCTCCAGCTCCGCACGACCCAGCCGCCGCCCCACCCGGGGTCGAGGTGCGGCCCAGGGGCGTCCGAAGGCTGGCGCGGGACGGCAGAAGTCCGCCCCCGTTGCCCGGCCCCAAGAATTCACCATGCCCGAACCGCTGACCCCGGCCCTCCCGCCGGTGGCCGCGTTCGAGGACATGGACATGCCCGAGGCGCTGCTGAAGACCCTCGCCGACCAGGGCGTGACCGCACCCTTCCCCATCCAGGCCGCCACGCTGCCGAACTCCCTCGCCGGCCGTGACCTCCTCGGCCGCGGCCGCACCGGCTCCGGCAAGACGCTGGCCTTCGGCCTGGCGCTGCTCGCCCGCACCGCCGGCCTGCGCGCGCAGCCCAAGGCGCCGCTCGCGATGGTCCTCGTACCGACCCGTGAGCTCGCGCAGCAGGTCACCGACTCCCTGGCCCCGTACGCCACGGCCGTCAACCTGCGCATCGCCACCGTCGTCGGCGGCATGTCCATCAACCGGCAGTCGGGCGCGCTGCGCCGCGGCGCCGAGGTGCTCGTCGCCACCCCCGGCCGCCTCAAGGACCTCATCGACCGCGGTGACGCGGACCTCTCGCAGGTCGCCATCACCGTCCTCGACGAGGCCGACCAGATGACCGACATGGGCTTCATGCCGCAGGTCACCGCGCTGCTCAAGCAGGTCGCGCCGGGCGGCCAGACCATGCTCTTCTCGGCGACCCTCGACAAGAACATCGACAAGCTCGTCAAGATGTTCCTCACCGACCCGGTCGCCTTCTCCGTCGACCCGTCCGCCGGCGCGGTCAGCACGATGGAGCACCACGTCCTGTACGTCATGGACGAGACCGACAAGAAGGCCGTCGCCACGCGCATAGCCGCCCGCGACGGCCGGGTGATCATGTTCGTGGACACCAAGCGCGGGGTCGACCGCCTGGTCAAGAAGCTCCTCGCCGACGGCGTGCGCGCCTCCGGCCTGCACGGCGGACGCTCGCAGCCGCAGCGCAACCGCACCCTGGACTGGTTCAAGACGGGCGAGGTGACCGCGCTGATCGCCACGAACGTTGCCGCGCGCGGCATCCACATCGACGACCTCGACCTCGTCGTCAACATCGACCCGCCCACCGACCACAAGGACTACCTGCACCGCGGCGGCCGTACCGCCCGTGCCGGCGAGTCCGGCAGCGTGGTCACCCTGGTGCTGCCCGACCAGAAGCGGGACATGACCCGTCTGATGTCGGATGCCGGGATCACCCCGCGCACCGCGCAGATCAAGTCCTCCGACGAGGAACTGGCCCGCCTCACCGGCGCCAAGGAGCCCTCGGGCATCCCCGTGGTGCTGGAGGTGCCGCAGGCCACCCCGCCGAAGCCGCGCTCCGGTTCCGGTTCCGGTTCCTCGCGCCGCCGCTCCGGTGGTCCCCGTACCGGCTCCGCCACGGGCTCCGCCCCGGCGGGCGGCGGTCGCTCCCGCCGCTCCGGTTCCGCCGCCGGCGGCTCCGGTCAGGGCGCGGGCTCCCAGGGCCAGGCCCGTCGCGGCCAGGGCGGCCAGGGCGGTTCCGCCGCCGGCTCCGCGGGCCAGGGCCGGCGCACCACCGGCGGTGCCACCGGGGGCGGCGCCGCCGCGGCCTCGGCGCGCAGCCGGGTCGGCTCGGGCGGCCAGGGCCGCCGCAGGGCGGTCTGACCCCTCGGGGCGCACAACGTGAAGGGAAGGGCCGGGTCGCGCGTCACGCGCGGCCCGGCCCTTCGCCGTTCGGGGACCCGGCGACCGGATCGACGCCGTCGGGCCGGCTAGCGGACCATCTTCTCCTGGAGCTTCGCCAACGTCCGCAGGTCCAGGCCGAGTCCGTCGGTCAGGTAGCCGTAGAAGCCGCCGTAGTCCGCCTCCATGCGCTGCGTCGCCGCGTCCAGGTAGTCCTGCCGGACCTCCTGGAGCGGGATCAGCAGGTCCGGGTTCTGCATCCGCCCCGACTGCTTGAGACCCGCCCGCACCTGGGCGTCGTACGCCCCCCGGAAGGTGTTCGAGGCGAGGTAGTCGCCCTCGGCGCTCGACTGCGGCACGCCCAGCGCCCGCAGCAGGACGTAACTCATCCAGCCCGTACGGTCCTTGCCCGACGTGCAGTGGTACAGCAGCGGACCCTGCCGACCGTCGGCCACCTCCCGCAGGGTCGTCGCGAACTGCGCCCGGTTCGCGGGATCGGTCACGAACGTGCGGTAGATGTCGCGCATGTACGCCTCGGCGCGCCCGCCCCCGAGCATCTGCTCCTGCTTGACGGGATCGCCGCTGGAGATCGCGCCGACCAGGGTCCCGTACAGGCCGAGGTCGCTGATCGAGCGGGAGGTGGGGGTGAGCCCCGGGGGCAGCCGGTCGGCGCCGTCGTACTGGAGCTCCATCGGGATGCGGAAGTCGACGACCTTCCTGAGGCCGAGACCGGAGACGGTGGTGATGTCCGCCGCGGTCAACTTCGACAGCGCGTCCGAGCGGTAGACCAGGCCCTCGCGGACCCGGTCGCCGGAGTAGGTGCGGTAGCCGCCGATGTCACGGACGTTGACGGCACCCTGGAGGGGGATCTGACGGATCGTCCCCGCCCACGGGTGGGCGACGGGGGCGGCCGCGGGAGCCGGCGCCGCGTGGGCACCGGCGGCGGGCAGGATCCCGGCGAGGAGGGCGGCGGCGGCCGCCGCGATCGCCAGGCGGGTTCGGGCACGGCTCATGGGGGCGACTCCTGTGACGGAGAAGGGGGATCACCCTGGTGGTGGCAGGGTGCCGAGCGGATGCCGGTCGTCCGACGGGTGCGGGGCGTGCAGACGGTCGAGCACGGTGAACGCCTCGGCCATGACGCGGTCGACGAGTTCCGCGCAGGACGGCAGATCCTCGATCACCCCCGCGACCTGGCCCGATGCCATGACGCCGAGGTCCGTACGGCCCTCGACCATGGACGCCTTCAGGAGCATGGGGGTGTTCGCGGCCAGCAGGACCTGGCTCCAGGACAGGTCCTTGCCGTGTCTCATCGCGAGGCCGTCGCGCACCATCCGCGACCAGGACAGCCCCGAAAGCCGCCTGAAGGCGGCCGCGTGCCGCACGGCCCGCGCGAGCGCCCGGGCCCGGCCCGACCGCTCCAGCGCCTCGACCAGCTCGGTGCGCAGCATCCGGTGCGGCAGGCCGTCGACGGCCGTGGTGACGGTGACGTCCTTGACCGTGGCCTTCAGGTACTCGGCCTTGACGGCGTCCGGGACGGTCGAGTCGCGGGTCAGCAGGAAGCGGGTGCCCATGGCGATGCCCGCGGCCCCGTACGCCAGGGCCGCGACCAGGCCCCGGCCGTCGTGGAAGCCGCCCGCGGCCACCACCGGGATGTCGACGGCGTCGACCACCTGCGGCAGCAGCACGCTCGTGGCCACCTCCCCGGTGTGCCCGCCGCCCTC
The DNA here is from genome assembly GCF_055584445.1 of Streptomyces sp. NPDC103540. Classification (NCBI taxonomy): domain Bacteria; kingdom Bacillati; phylum Actinomycetota; class Actinomycetes; order Kitasatosporales; family Streptomycetaceae; genus Streptomyces; species Streptomyces sp. NPDC103540. The sequence goes on along the minus strand of NZ_JBVJMA010000001.1, from coordinate 151,451 downwards.
GCCGCCCTGCACGATCACCGCGTCGGCGCCCCAGGCCGCGACCTTCTCGGCGTGCCGACGCGCCCCCACGGAGGGGATCACGACGACGCCCGCGTCCTTCAGGCGCGCGATCAGCTCCCGCGACGGCGCCAGGGCGAACGAGGCGACCCGCACCTCCTCCTCGATGATCAGCCGCACCCGGTCGGCCGCGTCCCCGGCGTCCGCCCGCAGGTTCACCCCGAACGGGGCGTCCGTACGGGAACGGACCTCGCGCACCGCCGCCCGCAGCTCGTCGAGGCCCATCGTCGCCGAGGCCAGGACGCCCAGCGCCCCCGCGTTCGCCGCGGCCGACACCAGGCGGGGGCCGGCCACCCAGCCCATGCCCGTCTGCACGATCGGATGACGGACCCCGGTCAGCCGCGTGAACGCCGTCTCCCACACCGCGTCCACGCCCCTCAGCCCCGCACTTCGCGTTCGCGCAGGCCCTCGGGGTCGATGACCTCGCGGATCAGCCGCAGCTCCACCGCCGACGGCTCGCGGGTGGCGGGCACCTCCTCGGGGACGGACAGTTCGAAGCCGGTCTCCTCCCGCACCCGCTCGAGGGTGACCCCCGGGTGCAGGGAGGCCAGGCGCATCGTGCGGCCCGGGCCGCCGAAGTCGAAGACCCCCAGGTCGCTGACCACGCGCGGCAGGCGGTGGAAGCGGGTCACCCCGGCCGCCTCGGCCCGGTCGTGACCCACCCCGCTGACCATGTCGACGCGCTCCACGAACACCCGCCGCGAATGCCGCGGGATCCAGTAGCTCACCGGATTGTTCAGCGTGTTGACGGGGGCGCCGCGCACGCCCAGGAGCTGGCGGGCGGGCCGCTCCCAGTCGCCGACGCAGGAGATGTTCTGGTTTCCGTACCGGTCGATCTGGGAGGCGCCCATCATCACGTGGCGCCGCCCCCCGGTGACCATCGTCAGGTGCCGCCGGTAGGGCAGCCAGCCCTCGACCGTGCCGTCCAGCCCGACGATGAGGGCCTCGCCGTCGGTGAGCAGCAGGTCGGGGGAGAAGGTCCGCTTGGCGAGCCGGGCCCCGAAGGAGGGGATCGGACCCATCGGACTGGCGAGGACCTCGCCGTTGTCGCGCCAGGCCTCCGCGCAGGCGATCACGCAGTACTCGGCGCGGGTGATGGCGGTCGCTGTGCTCACGGCTGCTGCTCCTCGTGCCAGGTCCGGACGGCGCGCTGGTAGGCGTGTTCGCTGCCGCCGGAGAGGAAGCGGGCGGCGAACTCGGCCCAGGGGGTGGTCGCGTAGAGCTTCTGGAAGGCCTCGTCGCGGCCGTAGTCGGGGGCGCAGGAGGTGAAGTGCGCGCCGTGGGGGGTCTCCACCACCCCGGTGACCGAGTGGCGGCTGACCAGGAGGGACTGCGGGGGGCCGGCCTTGGCGAGTTCGGCGGTCTCGACGAGCTGCTCGCAGGAGACGTAGGCGGTGTCGGCGGCCTCGCAGAACAGGTCGTCGAAGTACGGGTCCGGGCCGAGGTACTGGCCGTTGCCCAGCCGGTCGGCGCGGTTGAGGTGGACCAGGGCCGCGTCCATGCGCAGGGCGGGGACGGCGACGAACTCCTCGCCGTCGGCGTAGGGGGAGGTGACGGTGCGCAGTTCGGGGTTGACGCGCATCACGTCGGAGCCCAGGCCCGCCCGGACGGGCAGGAACGGCAGCCGGTTCGCGGCGGCGTGCAGGCCCCACATGAACATGGCCTCGTCGTACTCGGTCAGCGCCAGGGAGCCGTTCTCGCGGGCGGCCCGGAAGTGGGGCTCCAGGGGGATGGAGTCGAGGGTGGCGAAGGGGGCCACGAGCCGGCGGATCCGGCCGGCGGCGGCGAGGAGCCCGACGTCGGGGCCGCCGTACGCGATCACGGTCAGATCGGTGATCTCGGACCGGAGCAGCGCTCTGACCAGGGCCATCGGCTTGCGCCGGGAGCCCCAGCCGCCGATGCCGAGGGTCATGCCGCTGCGCAGCCGTGCGACGACCTCGTCGGGGGTCATGGTCTTGTCGGTCACGGGCGCGTCTCCTTGCCGAAGGTGTCGCGGACCCGGTCGGCGATTCCGCTGAGGTTGGCCTCGAAGGTGAAGCCCTGTTCGAAGCGGTAGGAGCGGCGTACGTCGACGGGGTCGATGCCGTTGATGGCGGCCTTGGCCATGCGGATCAGCCGGCCGTCCTTGCGGGCGATCTCGGCGGCGAGCTCCAGGGCGGCCGCCTCCAGTTCCGCGCGCGGGACCACCTTCCACACGGAGCCGTGCGCGTGCAGTTCGGCGGCGTCGACGGTGCGGGAGGTGTAGTAGAGGACGCGCATCAGGTGCGGGGGGACCAGCCGGGACAGGTGGGTGGCCGCGCCGAGGGCGCCGCGGTCCAGTTCGGGCAGGCCGAAGACGGCGTCGTCGGAGGCGACGATCGCGTCGGCGTTGCCGGCCAGGCCGATCCCGCCGCCCAGGCAGAAGCCGTTCACGGCGGCGACGACGGGGACCGCGCAGTCGTAGACGGCCGCGAAGGCCTCGGCGCAGCCGTGGTTGGCGCCGATCAGGGCCTCGTGGCCGGCGTCGCGCTGCATCTCCTTGATGTCGACCCCGGCGTTGAAGCCGCGGCCCTCGGCGTCGAGCACCACGCAGCGGACCTCGGGGTCGCGGCCGGCGGCGCGCAGGGCGTCGGCCAGTTCGTACCAGCCCCGCACGGGAAGGGCGTTGACGGGCGGGAAATCGACGGTGACGCGTGCGATGCCCTTGTCCGGGCGGGAGGTGGAGACACCCATGAGAGGATCAGCTACCTTTCCACCAAACATTTGTTAGGTGAGGAAGGTAGCAGCCGATGGAGCTCAACGGGAGGGTTGTCGTCGTCACCGGTGGAACCCGGGGCGTGGGGGCCGGGATCGCCCGCTCGTTCCTCGCGGCGGGCGCGCACGTGGTCGTCTGCGCCCGCCGCCCGGGAGCCGAGCCGGTCGCCGCCGCCGGCCGGGAGGCCGAGTTCACGGCCGTCGACCTGCGCGACCCGGACGCGGTCGACGCGTTCTTCGCGGACGTCGTCGCACGCCTGGGACGCCTCGACTGCCTGGTCAACAACGCGGGCGGCACCCCGTACGGGCTGCTGGCCGAGGGCGAGGGCCGCCGGCACGCCCGGATCGTCGAACTGAACCTGCTGGCCCCCATGACCGCCGCGCTGGCCGCGTACCCCCACCTGCGGGCGGTGCGCGGCTCGGTGGTCATGATCGGCAGCGTCAGCGGAACCCGCCCCTCGCCCGGCACCGCCGCCTACGGGGCGGCGAAGGCGGGACTGGAGAACCTGGCCCGCTCGATGGCGGTCGAGTGGGCCCCGGAGGTCCGGGTGAACACGCTCGTGCCGGGCATGGTGCGCACCGAATCGGCGTACCTGCACTACGGGGACGAGGCCGGGGTGGCGGCGGTCGCCGGCACCGTCCCGCTGGGACGGCTGGCCGAGCCCTCGGACGTGGGCGGGGCGGCGGTCTTCCTGGCCTCCGACCGGGCGGCCTACGTGAGCGGGGCGAGCCTGCTCGTCCACGGGGGCGGCGAGCGCCCGGCGTTTTTGGATGCGGCGACGGTCAACAAGGAGGCCTGAGATGGAACACGCGGCGGGTACGGGTGTGGCGGCGGGTGCGGCTACGGCGGCGGGTGCGGACGGGGGCGGCCTCGCCGAGGGGCGGGTCGTCGTCGTGACGGGCGCCGGGCGGGGGCTGGGCCGGGCCCACGCGTTGGCGTTCGCCGCGCAGGGCGCGCGGGTCGTCGTCAACGACCTCGGCGTGGGCCTCGACGGGCGCCCGGAGGTCGACGGTCCGGCCGCGCTCGTGGTCGAGGAGATCCGGGCGGCGGGCGGGCGGGCCGTGGCGCACGGCGGGGACGTCGCGACGGCCGCGGGCGCCGCCTCGCTGGTGGACCACGCCCTGTCCGCGTTCGGCCGGCTGGACACCCTCGTCAACAACGCCGGCTTCCTGCGCGACCGGATGCTGGTCAACCTCGACGAGGACGACTGGGACGCCGTCATGCGCGTCCACCTCAAGGGCCACTTCCTGCCGCTGAAGTACGCGGCGGCCTGGTGGCGGGCCGAGTCGAAGGCCGGTCGGCGGGTGGCGGCCCGGGTGGTCAACACCTCGTCGGGCGCCGGACTGCTCGGCTCGGTCGGGCAGGGCAACTACAGCGCGGCCAAGGCCGGCATCCTCGGGCTGACCGCGGTCGCGGCCGCCGAGATGGGCCCCTACGGGGTGCAGGTCAACGCCGTCGCCCCGGCGGCCCGGACCCGCATGACGCAGGAGACCTTCGCCGCGTCGATGGCGGCCCCGGCCGACGGAGCCTTCGACGCCATGGCCCCGGAGAACGTCTCCCCGCTGGTGGTGTGGCTGGGCTCCGACGCCTCGGCGGGGGTCACCGGCCGGGTCTTCGAGGCCGAGGGCGGTCGCATCACCGTCATGGAGGGCTGGCGGCCGGGCCCCACCGCCGACCGGGGTGCCCGATGGACCCCGGCCGAGGCGGGCGAGGCCGCGGCCGGGCTCCTCGCGCGGTCCGATCGACCGCTGCCGGTCTACGGGGCGCGCTGAGACGCCCCGCGCGCGGGGTGCGGCGGGCGGGGTGCGGCGGGCGGGGGCCCGAGGGGTGGGCCTCAGCAGCCCACGGACCAGGTGTGGGAGCTGCCGCGGTCGTTGGCGTTCGCGTTGTGGCCGACCTCCTGCCCGGGGGCCAGGCAGATGGTGACGGCCCCGATCAGACCCCGGCCGTCGTACACCTTGACGTGGTCGGGGACGCCGGGGCCGGAGGTGCCGTGATTGGCCCACGAGGAGTCGTAGTTGGAGATGTTCCCCTCCCACCAGCGGTCGTCCCCGCTCTGCTCGATCTTCAGGCCCTCGAAGTTGGCGTCCGTCCAGACGCAGAAGTAGCCGGTGCGGCAGTCGGCCGCCTCGGCGACCGCCGAGCCGGCCAGGACGGTGCCGGCGCCGAACAGGGCGGCGGCGAGAGCGGTGGTCAGTCGCTTCATGCGGGTGGTTCTCCCATCGGGTGGTGCGATCGGTGCGCTCGGTCGAGCAGGGCGGTGGCTTCGGAGAGGGCGCGGGCGCGCAGGCGCCGCCACTCGGCGATCTCGGCGCGGTGGCGCGCACGGACCCGTTCGAGGTCGCTGTGGGTGTGCGCGGCCTCGGGGCCGAGGTTGTTGACGACCACCGAGGTGCGGAACCAGCGGCCCTGGTCGCCGTAGAGGCGGCGCTGGGCGGCGGCCAGGCAGCCGTCGGTGTGGGCGCGTACGACGTGGCCCGTCGGCAGGGAGATGGACAGTTCGGCCGGTCCCGTACCGAACAGGGCCTCGCTGACGCGCCGTTGCTCACGCTCGTCGGCCGCCCCCGCGGCCGGCCCGGGACGGGGCGGGGGTCCGGGACGGGGCGGGGTCAGGCCCCGGCGGGTGAGACAGGCGTCGGTGAGGTGCCGGGTGGCGGCCTTGACCACCTCGTCCGCCGGGTCCGGCTTCCCGCCCGCGCCGGCCTCACCGGCGGTACGGGAACCACCGGTACCGGCGGCACCACCGGCACCGGGTGGATCCTGGCGACCGCTGCGATCCGGCCCGGCGGAGTGCTCGGAGTGCTCGGAGTGCGCGGAGCGGTCGGCCGCGCCGTGCGGGGCGGCGGTCGGTCGCGCGGCGTCGGCGCAGCCGGCCAGCAGCCAGCAGGTCAGGGCCGACGCGGCCGCGAGGGGCAGTGCGGTGACTCGCGTACGGAAGCGCATGCGGGGATCGGGGATTCCTGGTGGTGGGGGGCGTGTTCGGTCACGGTCACCCTCCCCGGCACAGGAGTGCGCCATACCACCCGAAACGGTGAAACCGGGTGTTACCGGGCTGACTCGGGTCGCGTGCGCGGGGTTCTGGTCATCCTCCGTCCGGGGCGTCGCGGTTCGCCCCGTCGGGCGGGGCGGGGGAGCGGGCTGATGGGCGCCCGTCGACGCGCGTCCGCCCTTCCGCGGGATCCGGCCAGGGGGTTCGGGGGCCGGTCCGTTGGCCGTATCGCGTCGTTACCGGGCCCCCGCCGGCGTGGTGGCATGTCCACGCCATTCCGCATCGATCGCTCCCCTCGAACGGAGAAACGGACATGCGCCTGCGCAGATTCGGCATCGCGGCGGCGGTCGTCGCCCTGACGGCCGTGGCGGCACCCGCCCGGGCCGGCGACGCCACCCCACCACCCGGCGTCGTCACCGTCGACGTGGTCACCGTCAACGGCTCGGGGTGCCCCCAGGGCACCGCCGACGTCGCCGCGGCCTCCGACAACACCGCGTTCACCGTCACGTACAGCAACTACCTTGCCCAGGCGGGCGGCGGTTCCGGCGGCACCGAGTTCCGCAAGAACTGCCAGCTCGGCCTGCGCATCCACGTACCCCAGGGGTTCACCTACGCCATCGCGCGCGCCGACTACCGCGGCTTCGCCCACCTCCAGCGTGGGGCCTACGGCCAGGAGCGCGCCAACTACTACTTCCAGGGCAACGCGCAGACCGCCCGCAGCACCCACCAGTTCAGCGGACCGCACTCCGACAGCTGGCAGGCGAGCGACTGGACGGCGTACGCCGACCTCGTCTGGGCGCCGTGCGGCGAGGACCGCAACCTCAACGTCAACACCGAACTGCGCGTCTACACCGGCAGTTCGAACCCGCAGGCCCTGAGCTTCATGAGCATGGACTCGACGGACGGCAGCGTCAGCACCGTCTACCACTTCGAGTGGAAGCGATGTCCCGCCGCCTCCTGACGCGGCGCGCGCGTTCCGGATTCCCGACTCACGGCCAGGAGTGACAACGATGTCTCATTCCCTGCCCCGTACCCTCCTCGTCGGAGGTGCGGTAGCCGCCCTGATCGCCGCGTCCTCGCCGGCCGGAGCCGCCGCGGGCACCGGCTCCGGCTCCGGCGGGCCGATCACGGCCCCGCCCGACAAGATCGTGATCGAACTCGCCACCGTCAACGGCTCCGGCTGCCGCGAGGGCACCGCCGAGGTCGCCGTCGCGCCCGACAACACCGCCTTCACCGTCACCTACAGCGAGTACCTCGCGCAGGTCGGCCCCGGTGCCCCGGCCACGGCCTTCCGCAAGAACTGCCAGCTCAACCTGCGCGTCCACGTCCCCTCGGGGTTCACCTACGCGATCGTGCAGGCCGACTACCGCGGCTTCGCCTTCCTCCAGCGCGGAGCCTGGGGGCAGGAGCGGGCGAACTACTACTTCCAGGGGATGCCGCAGACCTCCCAGCGCACCCACACCTTCAACGGTCCGCTCGACGACAACTGGCAGGCGACCGACAGGACCGAGTACGCCGACCTCGTGTGGGCGCCCTGCGGGGAGAAGCGCAACTTCAACATCAACACCGAACTGCGGGTGAACGCGGGCACCTCCCCGCCCACGGCCACCAGCTTCATGGCCATGGACTCCACCGACGCCAGTGTCAGCACCCTCTACCACCTGGCCTGGCAGACCTGCCCCACGCCCAGGGGCTGACGCTCCGGGTCCGAACGGTGGCGGCCCGCGCCCGGCCGCCCCGGTCGGGCCCGGAAAGAGACCGCGGGCCCGGCCCCCTGGCGAGGGGTCGGGCCCGCGGTCTCACTCGTGCGATGTGGTATGACTACCCGCCGGACGCGGGCGTTGAACCACGCACGGCTCCCGGAAGTCGTACGGCCGAACGATTCAGGACAGCTTGCCGCCGTAGTCCGGGAGCTTGACGGTGCGCTCGGCGTGCCCGCCGACGAGGTCGCTCTCCTTGTTGCCGATGTTGGCGATGATCGTGTAGCCGCGGGACTCGATCTCGGCGCGCTTGCCCGTCTTGTACGCGCTGACCTCGTCGAAGAGGTCGGGCAGGTCGCGCACGTAGAGACCGGAGACCGGGTAGCCGACGGACTTCAGGTTCCGCTCGGTCAGCGAGTAGACGATGCCGGGGCGGGCGGTGACGAAGAAGATCGCCACTCCGCGTTCCTGCGCGTGCCGGGTCAGGTCGCGGACCTTGGCGATCGCGGGGGTCGGCTGGACCCAGAACCAGTGGAAGTCCGTCTCCAGCGAGGTGTTGTCGATGTCGAGGACGATGGCCTGCTTCTCACCGGGTCGGGCGTCCGCGATCCGCTGCTCGATGGCCGGGCGGGCGGCGTCGACGACGGAGGCCACGTCGCGCTGCCACGTGGCGTAGTCGATGCCGAGGATCTTGGCGTTCCCGCCGGGCGCGGAGGCGGTGGCGGAGCCGGTGGCGGCCGCGGTCGACGAGAGGGCGGCGGGGGCGGCGGCGGGGGCCGCCGCGGCGGCGCCGGCGGGCAGCAGGGCCAGGGCGGTGGTGGCGGCCACGGCGAGCGAAAGGGCCGTGGTGCGGCGGGTGGTGGCGTTGGTGCGGCGGGTGATGCGCATGTGGGGGACGCTCCTCGGTCGCGCGTTGGCATGTACGCGATCAGATTCGGGGAGTGTCGAACACATGTCTACTGGTCGGTAGGAAACTTTTCGTGGCCGCGCGATGAATGGCGGCACCCGGCCGCCCCCCGATCGCGCCCCGGGGGTTCAGGTGACGCACTCCAGCACCGTCCGACACAGTCCGCACCGCGCCCGCAGCGCCCCCGCGCGCACCGGCACCCGCAGCCCCTGGCCGCACACCGGGCAGGGGAACGTCACCCGCCCCCGGCCGTCGGGGCCCCGGTCGAACTCCGCCGCCCCCGCGCGCAGGCGCCGGGCGTAGCGCAGGCGCTCCCGGGCGCAGGCGGCGGCCGGCGGGGCGCGGCGCAGGTCCCGGGCGGCGTGCGCGCGACCGTGCCGCCAGGCCTCGTAGGCGTGCGGGCCGGTGAACCGGGGGGAGGGGTCCTCGTCGAGGTAGGCGGCGCGCTTGGCGAGGACGAAGCCGAACTCCTCGGGGGTGAGGTGGCCGAGCCGCTGGTGGGTGAGCGCGTCCTCGCGGTAGGCGTCGAGGAGCGGCAGGCCGGGTCCGAGGAGGGTGGCGGCGGTGTCGGTGAGGACCTCGTTCGCGGCGGTCGTCGGGAAGGTCGACTCCAGCCGGTGCGGCAGGACGTGGGTGACCTCGTGGGCCAGGACGGCGGCCAGGTCCCCGCGGTGGACGCGGAAGCGGTCGTTCACCTCGACGAAGTACACCGGCCCCGGGCCCGGTTCGACGACGGCCGCGTCCCGCATCGGCTTGAACGCGACCACCACGCGGGCCTCGGGCAACCGCAGCGAACGCACCACGGCGGAGGCCACCCGCTGCGCCCCGAGGTGCAGGTCCTCGTCCGGTCCGAACGCCGCGTCGGCGGGGGAGAGGCCCACGTCGTAGGCGCGCACCCCCTCGGCGGACAGGCGGCGGAAGACGGCGGTGATCGCCTGGCGGACCGTGTCCAGGCGCGGAAATCCGTGCTCCACGGGGCTGCCGCGCCCCCGGCTTTGCGTCATGGCGTCCCCCGGGCCGGAAATTGTCCGAAAACGCGTTCTTGTTGTCCGTCGCATGGCGGATGTGTCATGGACTCGTCATTCACCCGATGACAGCGCGCACAGCCCAACCCCCCACGAAAGGCAGTGTGTTGACCGTGGCCACCTTGCCGAGCATCCTCAAGCGCTCCCTCGCCGTCGGCGCCGTCGCCCTCGCGGCCGTCAGCCTCCAGCCCGCCAACGCCGGCGCCGCCCCCGCCCCCGTCGTCGGCGGCACCCGCGCCGCCCAGGGCGAGTACCCGTTCATGGTCCGCCTCTCCATGGGCTGCGGAGGCGCCCTCTACACCCAGCAGATCGTGCTCACCGCCGCCCACTGTGTGAACGGCTCCGGCAACAACACCTCCATCACCGCCACCGCCGGAGTCGTCGACCTCCAGAGCTCCAGCGCCATCAAGGTCAAGTCCACCAAGGTCCTCCAGGCCCCCGGCTACAACGGCCAGGGCAAGGACTGGGCGCTGATCAAGCTCGCCAAGCCCATCAACCTCCCCACCCTCAAGATCGCCGACACCAAGGCCTACGACAACGGCAACTTCGCCGTCGCCGGCTGGGGCGCCACCCGCGAGGGCGGCGGCCAGCAGCGCTACCTCATGAAGGCCACCGTCCCCTTCGTCTCCGACGCCGCCTGCAAGACCGCCTACGGAAGCTCCCTCGTCCCCGGCGAGGAGATCTGCGCCGGCTACAACCAGGGCGGCGTCGACACCTGCCAGGGCGACTCCGGCGGCCCCATGTTCCGCCGCGACAACAACAACGCCTGGATCCAGGTCGGCATCGTCAGCTGGGGCGAAGGCTGCGCCCGCGCCGGATACCCCGGCGTCTACACCGAGGTCTCCACCTTCGCCAACGACATCCGCAACGCGGCCGCCGGCCTGTAGCCGACCCCGCCCCGCCCCACCCCCGCACGGCCCCACGCCCTCGTCCTTCCGGCCGGCCGCGAACCGGCCGGAAGGGCGAGGCGCGCCCGCCCGCCCGTACCTACCGTGGAAGACGCTGTGACGGGGCCGAAGCAGCGCCCGCCCCGCCCCGCCACCCCCTCCCGACAGCCCCCCGAGCGGTTGCGGGCCGGCGCACGCGCGGGTCCCATGGGAAGGATCCATCGGCGGCAGCGGGCGACAGTGGGGCAGGCAGCGCATGACGATCAAAGTGGTCATCGCCGACGACCAGGAGATGGTCAGAACCGGCTTCCGGATGATCCTCGAAAGCCAATCCGACATGGAGGTCGTCGCCGACGTCGTCGACGGGGAGGCCGCACTGGCCGCCGTCGACGCACACCGACCGGACGTCCTCCTCCTCGACATCCGCATGCCCCGCCTCGACGGCCTCGAAGTCACCCGCCGCCTCGGCGGCCGGGACAAGCCGCGCATCGTCATCGTCACCACCTTCGACCTCGACGAGTACGTCCACGCGGCGCTCCACGGCGGAGCCTCCGGCTTCCTCCTGAAGGACGCGAGCCCGGCCATGCTGGTCGAGGCCGTCCGCGCCGCCGCCGTCGGGGACTCCCTCGTCTCGCCCGCCATCACCGTACGACTGCTGCGCGAGATGGCCCCCCGCCTGCCCGCCGGCCAGGCCGCCCGCCGCCCCGCCGAACCCCTCACCGAACGCGAACGCGACGTCGTCCTGTGCCTCGCGCGCGGACTGACCAACGCCGAGATCGCCGGCGAACTCTTCGTATCGCTGTCCACCGTCAAAACCCACCTGGCGAACGTCCAGGTCAAGCTGGACGCCCGCAACCGCGTCGAGATCGCCGCCTGGGCCTGGGAAAGCGGCCTGGCCACCGCCTCATGATCCCGAGCGGTACGGTCCCGCCCGGTCCGGCGCCACGCACGGCGGTACCCGCCACGGCCCGGGGCGGTGTCGCGTCCCGTACGCCGGGCGGCCCGGCGCCGTCTGCGGCGCGCCCCCGCAGGGCCCGACGTACGGCAACGCACCGCCAGGCCCCCTGCCCGGTTCCCCGCCAGGCCCCCTGCACGGCCCTCCGCCGCTCGGCCCTCCGCCACCCCGCCCTCCGCCGCCCGGCCCTTCGCCCGGCGCGCCCGCGCCCGGCCGGCCTCCGCGCCCGCGCCCCGCGTCGGGCGGGGGCGTGAGCCCCCTCGCCGGCTGGGCGCGCCGGCACCCCCGCGCCGCCGACCGGATCCGGCTCCTGCTCTCCCTGATCCTCCTCGCCCTCGTCACCTTCGAGGGCGTCGTCCTCGCCCGCCAACCCAGCGCCCCGCACGCCGCCGTCTGGATCTCGGGCATCCTCGTCTGCCTCGCCGCCGCACCCTGGCCCCGCGTCCCCCTCGTCCCCCGCGCCTGGTTCGCCGCGGCCACCACCTGGACCGTCACCCTCCTGCTCATCTTCGGCAACCACCCCATCGTCGTCTGGGGCGGCGGCGAGGCCATCGCCCTCCTCGTCCTGCTCTCCCAGATCCTCCTGCGCGCCCCCGCCCGCACCGCCGCCGTCCTCGGCCCCCTCCTCGGCCTCGGCTGCATGGCCGTCCCCGTCCGCGACACCGACCCCGGACGCTTCACCCTCCTCTTCTCCGTCCTCGCCGTCGTCGTCGGCGCCTACTCCCTGCTCCTGCGCCTCCAGGCCGTCCAACGCGTCCGCGACCTGCGCGCCGTCCGCACCGCCGAACGCCTCGAACTCGCCCGCGAACTCCACGACCTCGTCGCCCACCACGTCACCGGCATCGTCGTCGAGGCCCGCGCCGCCCGCTTCACCCGCGTCTCCGCCGAACACGCCGCCGAGATCTTCGGCCGGATCGAAACCGCCGGCGACGAAGCCCTCGGTTCCATGCGCCGCCTCGTCAAGATCCTCCGCGAGGACGACGGCACCACCGACGCCCGCACCCCCGTCGCCGGCCTCGCCGACATCCGCCGCCTCACCGAACGGTTCTCCGCCACCGGCCCGCCCGTCGTCCTCCACGTCGAGGAGGGACTCGACACCCGACTCCCCGGCGATGTCGCCGCCACCGCCCACCGCATCGTCCTCGAAGCCCTCACCAACATCGCCAAGCACGCCGCCGGCGCCACCACCGTCCGCGTCGGCCTGCGCACCGTCCCCACCGGCCTCGAAATCCGCATCGCCGACGACGGAGGACGCCCCGCCAAACTCTCCGAGAAGGCCCGCGGCGGCGGCTACGGCCTCGCCGGCATGACCGAACGCGCCGAGGCCCTCGGCGGCTCCCTCACCGCCGGCCCCACCCCCCAGGGCGGCTGGCTCGTCACCGCCACCCTGCCGCTGTGAACCGGCCGGCCGGCCGTCTCACGGACCGACCGAGCCGCCGGACCCGCCCAGCGGCCACGTAAGCTCAAGAACCATGAACAACAGCGACACCGACCGCATCGACGAGTCCGTCACCGCCGAACTGTCCCGCCTGCGCGACAGCATCGACAACATCGACGCCGCCGTGGTCTACATGCTCGCCGAGCGCTTCAAGTGCACCCAGCAGGTCGGCTACCTCAAGGCCGACCACGAGCTCCCGCCGGCCGACCCCGCCCGCGAGGCCAGCCAGATCGACCGCCTGCGCCGGCTCGCCGAGAGCGCCAAGCTCGACCCGGCCTTCGCCGAGAAGCTCCTCAACTTCATCATCGCCGAGGTCATCCGCCACCACGAGACCATCGCCGCCGGCGAGGAGTAGACCCGCCGCCGGGCCCCCGCCGGGCGCCGCCCCGGGGGTGTCCGGGGCCCCGGCGCCCACGTCGGGCAGCATGGCCCCATGTCCGCACTGACGCGCACCGAAGCGCACGCCCGAGCCCAGCTCCTCGACGTCCGGAACTACGACGTCAGCCTCGACCTCACCACCGGCGACGAGACCTTCCACTCCGCCACCCTCATCCGCTTCACCGCACGCACCGCCGGCGACACCTTCGTCGAGCTGAAGCCCGAGGAACTGAGCTCCGCCACCCTCGACGGACACCCCCTCGACCCCACCACCCTCACCGACAACCGCCTCCCCCTCACCGGCCTCACCGAAGGCCCCCACGAGCTGCGCGTCGAGGCCCGCATGCGCTACTCCCGCACCGGCGAGGGCCTGCACCGCTTCACCGACCCCGCCGACGGCGAGACGTACGTCTACTCCCAGATGTTCCTCGACGACGTCCAGCGCGTCTTCCCCGCCTTCGACCAGCCCGACCTGAAGGCCGTCTTCGCGTTCACCGTCACCGCCCCCGCCCACTGGACCGTCCTCGCCAACGGCATCACCACCCGCACCGGCGAACGCCCCGCCGCCGCCGACCGCCCCGCCGCCGGCACCTGGACCTCCGCACCCACCCCCCTCATCCCCACCTACCTCGCCGCCGTCGCCGCCGGCCCCTGGCACAGCATCCGCACCGAACACGCCGGCCTGCCCTTCGGCATCCACTGCCGCCGCTCCCTCGCCCCCCACCTCGACGCCGACGCCGACGAGATCCTCTCCGTCACCACCGCCTGCTACGACCGCTACCACGAGAAGTTCACCGAGCCCTACCCCTTCGACTCCTACGACCAGGCCTTCGTCCCCGAGTTCAACGCCGGCGCCATGGAGAACCCGGGCCTGATCACCTTCCGCGACGAGTTCGTCTTCCGGTCCGCCGTCACCGACACCGAACGCCAGGGCCGCGCCATGGTCATCGCCCACGAGATGGCCCACATGTGGTTCGGCGACCTCGTCACCCTCGCCTGGTTCGACGACATCTGGCTCAACGAGTCCTTCGCCGAGTACATGGGCTACCAGACCCTCACCGAAGCCACCCGCTTCACCGGCACCTGGACCGAATTCGGCATGGTCCGCAAGCCCTGGGGCTACGACGCCGACCAGCGCCCCTCCACCCACCCCGTCGCCCCCGCCCCCGAAGACGTCCCCGACACCGCCTCCGCCCTCCTCAACTTCGACGGCATCTCCTACGCCAAGGGCGCCTCCGCCCTGCGCCAACTCGTCACCTGGCTCGGCGAGAAGGAGTTCCTCGCCGGCATCAACACCCACTTCGCCCGCCACCGCTTCGCCAACGCCACCCTCGCCGACTTCGTCGACTCCCTCGCCGCGCACACCGACCGCGACGTCCACGCCTGGGCCGACGCCTGGCTGCGCACCACCGGCATCGACACCCTCACCCCCCGCGTCCAGGACGGCCCCGCCGGCTGGACCCTCACCGTCGACCGCCGGGGCCACCGCCCCCACCGCATCACCGCCGGCGCCTACACCCGCACCCCCGGCGGCTTCCTCGAACGCACCGAACTCCTCGACCTCGACGTCCCCACCGACGAGGTCCTCTCCGTCGGCGGACTCCGCCCCGCCCTCCTCGTCCTCAACGACGGCGACCTCGGCTACGCCAAGATCCGCCTCGACGACACCTCCCTCGAAGCCGCCCTGCGCGAGACCTCCCGCATCCCCGACGCCCTCACCCGCGCCGTCGTCTGGGGCTGCCTGCGCGACATGGTCCGCGACGGCGAACTCGAACCCGCCTCCTACCTCGCCACCGCCGAAGCCCACCTGCCCGACGAGTACGACCTCGCCATCCTCCAGGGCGTCCTCGGCTTCGCCCGCAACCAGATCGCCGACCGCCTCCTCGACCCCGCCGACCGCACCGCCGCCCTCGACACCCTCACCGACATCGGCCACGCCCTGCTCGACCGCACCGAGGACGGCACCGAACCCGGAACGCGGCTCGCCGCCGTACGCTCCCTCATCGACAGAGCCACCCGCCCCGACACCATCGCCGCCTGGCTCGCCGACGGCACCGTCCCCGGCGGCCCCGCACTCGACCCCGAGCTGAGCTGGCGCATCCTCGCCCGCCTCGCGGTCCTCGGCGCCGTCGACGAGGCTGACATCGACGCCGCCCTCGCCGCCGACCCCAGCGCCACCGGCCAGGAAGGCGCCGCCCGCTGCCGCGCCGCCCTGCCCACCCCCGAGGCCAAGGCCGCCGCCTGGAACCGCCTCTTCCACGACGACAGCCTGTCCAACTACCTCTTCAGCGCCACCGCCCAGGGCTTCTGGCAGCCCGAACAGGCCGCACTCGTACGGGACTACGTGCCCCGCTACTACGCCGACGTCGTCGCCCTCGGCACCCGCCGCGGCCCCGCCATCGCCGAAGCCGCCGGCCGCTGGGCCTTCCCCGCCCACGCCGTCGACGAGGAGAACCTCCGGGCCGGCCACACCTGCCTCCAGGACCCCGACGTCATCCCGCTCCTGCGCCGCAAGCTCGTCGACCAACTCGACGACCTCGCCCGCGCCCTCCGCGTCCGCACCTCTGCGCCGACCCCGTAACCCCGCGCCGGGGCCGCCCGCGAAGCCCCACCCCGAGCCCGGGTGCCGGGCCGCGGCCCCCGGCCGGCTGCCCGGCCCGGCGCCGTCAGGCCGGGCTCTCCGGCCCGCCCCCGGCGGGCATCCGGGCCCGGCGGGCATCCGGGCCCGGCCCCCGGCCCGGCCCGGCCCCCGGCCCGGTTCCGGCCGGGCCCCGGCCTCACGGCCCCGGCCTCACGGCCCCGGCCTCACGGCCCCGGCCTCACGGCCCCGGCCCGGCCTCACGGCTGCGTGCCTCCGGCTCCGCCCCCGTGTTCCAGGCTTCCGGGCCCCGACCTCAGGCTCCGCACGTCGGGCGGGCCGACGTCGGGCGCGGCGGCGTCCAGGCCCGTGCCCCGGGCCCGGCGTGGCAGGCCCGGTCCTGACGCCGGCCCTCCCGGGTACCCCGCCCCGCGACCGGGCCCGCACCTCGGGTCCCGGTCCCGCCCCGCCGCCCGGCGCCGCGGGCCGCCCGGCGGATCTCGGATCCGGCCATCGGGCGGCGGGGCGGGGGAGTCGCCGACCGGGGGCGCGCCGGGGCCCCGCGGAACCCGCCCACCGGCGGCCACCCGCGCCTTCGCGCCCCCGGGCCCCCACCCGCCGGGCCGACGTCCCGCCCCGCCCCGCACCCGCCGCGCGTCCGGAAACCGACGCCCGACACACCCCGGCGGTTACCCCATTCGGGTCGGATCGTTGTACCGCCCGGGTGTCCCGCCCGGCCCAGGCCTCCACCGCGCGCAGCCGCACCCCACCGCACCCCCGCCGCGCCCGGCCCGCCCCCGAAGGACCCCGCATGACAGCGCCCGCAACCCCGCCACCCCTCGCCGGAGGCGGCCGGACCGGCGCCGACGCCCTGCGCCCCCTCCTCGACACCGTCCTGACGGCCCTGCGCACCGGAGCCGAGGAACGCGGCGGCCCCCTCCCCGCCGGCGGCCCCGACGCCGTCACCGCCCGCGTCACCGCCGCACTGGGCGACGTACTCCCCGACCGGGGCACCGGAGACCACGAAGCCCTGCGCACCCTCGTCCACACCCTCGCCGCAGGCGCCGCCGATCCCGCCCACCCCCTGTGCGCGGCCCACCTGCACTGCCCGCCCCTCGCCGTCGCGGCCGCCGCCGACCTCGCCGCCACCGCCCTCAACCCCTCCCTCGACTCCTGGGACCAGGCCCCCGCCGCCTCCACCGTCGAGGCCCTCCTCACCCGCACCCTCGCCGCCGAGTTCTACGGCACCCCCCGCGCCGACGCCGTCCTCACCACCGGCGGCACCGAGGCCAACCAACTCGCCGTCCTCCTCGCCCGCGAACACCACGGCCCCCACCTCGCCGTCCTCCACGGAGCCAACGCCCACCACTCGATCCCCCGCGCCGCCTGGCTCCTCGGCCTGCCCCCCGCCACCGCCCTCCCCACCCCCACCGGCACCCTCGACCCCGCCGTCCTCGACGAGGCCCTCGCCCGCATCCCCGGACCCGCCCTCGTCACCGCCACCGCCGGCACCACCGACGCGGGCCTCATCGACCCCCTCGACGCCCTCGCCGACGTCTGCGCCCGCCACCGCGCCACCCTCCACGTCGACGCCGCCTACGGGGGCCTCCTCGCCCTCCACCCCCACCGCCGCGCCGCCCTCACCGGCATCGACCGCGCCGTGAGCATCACCGCCGACCTGCACAAACTCGGCTGGCAACCCGTCGCCGCCGGCCTCCTCGCCGTCCCCGACACCAGCCGCCTGGCCCCCCTGGCCCACCAGGCCGACTACCTCAACGCCGACGACGACACCGAAGCCGGCCTCCCCGACCTCCTCGGCCGCTCCCTGCGCACCACCCGCCGACCCGACGCCTTCAAGATCGCCGTCACCCTGCGCTCACTCGGCCGCGACGGCCTCGCCCACCTCGTCGACCTCACCTGCGCCGCAGCCCACCGGCTCGCCGAACTCCTCGACGCACACCCCCGCTTCGAGCTCCACGCGCACCCCACCCTCACCACGGTCCTCTTCCGCCCCACCCCCGCGGACGACACCCACCTCGCCGCCCTGCGCCGCACCCTCCTCCACGACGGCACCGCCGTCCTCGGCCGCGCCACCGCGGACGGCCGCCTCTGGCTCAAGGCCACCCTCCTCAACCCCCACACCACCCCGCGGGACCTGGACACCCTCGTCACCCTCCTGGAAGGCAGAACCCACCGATGACCGCGCACCTCGATACGCCCCACGACCTCGTCGGAATCGGCATCGGCCCCTTCAACCTCTCCCTGGCCGCCCTCGCCCACGGCCTGCCCCGCCAGGGAGTCGACCCCCTCGCCACCGTCTTCTTCGACCAGCGCCGCGACTTCCGCTGGCACCCCGGACTCCTCATCGACGGAGCCGCCCTCCAGGTCCCCTTCCTCGCCGACCTCGTCACCCTCGCCGACCCCGCCAGCCCCTGGACCTTCCTCAGCTACCTCAAGCACAGGGAACGCCTCTTCCCCTTCTACTTCGCCGAGCGGTTCCACATCCAACGCGCCGAGTACGACGCCTACTGCCGCTGGGTCTCCGGCCGGCTCCCCGACCTCCACTTCGGCCACCAGGTCGACGCCGTCCGCTGGAACCCCGAACGCGACCTCTTCGAAGTCGACTACACCCGACTCGACACCGACGGCGAAGTCGAGGCCCTCGGCCGCACCCACACCCGCAACCTCGTCCTCGGCGTCGGCACCGCCCCCTACGTCCCCGAACCCCTGCGCCCCCTCGCCGACGCCCCGACCGTCCCCGTCATCCACTCCGCCGACTACCTCGACAACCGCCAACGCGTCCTCGCCGCCGACCACGTCACCGTCATCGGCTCCGGACAATCGGGCGCGGAGGTCTTCCTCGACCTCCTGCGCGCCCGCCCCACCGGCCGCGAAGGCCTCAGCTGGCTCGCCCGCACCCCCGCCTTCGCCCCCATGGAGTACTCCAAGCTCGGCCTCGAACACTTCACCCCCGACTACACCCGCTACTTCCACGCCCTCCCCGAGCCCGTCCGCGACCGCCTCGTCCCCACCCAGTGGCAACTCCACAAGGGCATCGACACCGCCACCCTCGCCGCCATCCACGAGGAGCTCTACCGCCGCACCCTCGACGGCGGCTGGCCCGACGCCGTCCTCACCCCCGGCGTCACCGTCCGCACCGCCGGCCGCGTGGCCACCACCAAGATCGAGCTCCACCTCGAACACGCCCAACAGGGCACCCGATCCCGCCTCACCACCGACGCCGTCATCCTCGCCACCGGCTACCGCGAACGCCCCCTCACCAGCCTCCTCGCGGGCCTCGACCCCTACATCCGCAAGGACTCCTCCGGCCGCCCCCGCGTCGACGACCGCTACCGGATGGTCCTCGACCCCTCCGTCACCGGAACCGTCTTCGTCCAGAACGGCGAACGCCACACCCACGGCATCGGCGCCCCCGACCTCGGCCTCGCCGCCTGGCGCAGCGCCGCCATCCTCAACACCCTCACCGGCAAGGAGCCCTACCCCCAACCCCTGCGCACCGCCTTCACCACCTTCGGCCTCGAACAGCGCGAACACACCCGCCCCCACCCCGCCGTCGAACTCCTGCCCCTCGTCGAACACCCCTAGGGCCTGTCGACTGTGTAACATCCGACTTCGGACAGGGGTCATTACCGTCACCGCTCGGAGGGGTGTCCGCATGTGGGAGATCGCACGCTCGTGGGTCCACGGATGGAGCGCCTCACGGAGCACACCCGAACCGGTCGACACACCGTGGGGCCTGACCGTCCGGGTCGGACTGCCGACCCAGACCGTCCGTCACGTCCTGCTCGACACCGCCCCCGACACCGCCCGCGCCCTCATCGACGCGACCACCGAACCCGCCACCTGGATCAAGGGGTTCCTCGCCCCGGACCGCATGCGACCGTGGTTCCCGCCCCACTGGCAACCCACCGAACCCGGCTTCCTGATGGCCGTCGACCTGCGCCCGCCGTCCCCCGTACGCACACCCGACGGGTACACCGCCATGATCGAGGCCACCCCCGACCTCATCACCGCGCGCCTCCTGACCGCCGACGGACGACCCGCCGCCCGCGGCCAGGTCGGCCTCGCCGCCGGAGCCTGCGTCTTCGACCAGATCATCACCGAGGAGAACCACCAACGCCGCGGCCTCGGAACCGTCGTGATGGCCACCCTCACCCGCGCCGCCCTCGACCAGGGCGCCACCACCGGCATCCTGGGCGCCACCCTCCAAGGACGGGCCCTCTACGAAACCCTCGACTGGAAGGTCCTCGCCCCCCTCACCGGCTTCGTCCACCGACCCGCCGGCCCCTGAACCGACGCGGGGCCGGGGCCCGCCACCGCGCACCCCGACCCCGCGACCACCGACCCCGCGCACCCCGACCCCGCGAGCACCGACCCGGCGAGCACCGACCCGGCGAGCACCGGCCCTCGGAAGACCGGCGGCCCCTAGAAGACCGGCACCCCGTCCCGCGTCAGCCGCCAGTCCACCGAGGCGAACCGCGCCGGATCCACCGTCCCCTCCGCCTTCACCCACTGGATGATCGTGTTGCGGATCTCGTCCGAATCCGCCCACAACTGCCGCGCCTGCGGAACGTGCGGGAAGTTGCCCCCGCCCGAAGCCCGGTAGTTGTTCACCGCGAACACGAACCGGGCCTCCGGCTCCACCGCCTTCCCCCCGAAGGACAACCCCACGATCCGCGAACCCACCGGCCGCGCGATGTCCACGTCGTACGTCAGCCCGTACACCGCGTCGTAGTTGTAGTCCGGCACGCCCTCGGAATTCGTCAGCTTCGCCGGATCCACCACCTCACCCGCCGCCGTCCGCACGTAGTACCGCGCCGAGTACTCCAGGTAGTCCTTCAGCTGCGCACCCGTCAGCAGCCGCGCCTCCAGCGTGTTCTCGAACGGGTACAACCCCGCCGCGTCCCGGATCGTCACCTTCCCCGCCGGTATCGCCGCCGTCCGCGAGAAACACGACGCCTGCGACAACACCGGCAGCGCCGCCCACTCCGTACCCGCCAGCGCCGCCTTCACCGTCTCCGCCTGCACGTGGTTGATCAGATCGATGATCGGCACGTCCTTCACCGGACCCTCCGCCGAGGACATCGCCCGCGTCGACGTACCGATCACCTGGTTCACGTACGCCACCACCTTGCGGTGCTCGTCCGACAGCAACCGCGTGATCTTCGGGTCCTCGGCCACCGTGTTCGAGTTCACCACCCGCGCCGCGACCTTCGCCACCGACCAGCGGCCCCGCTCCCACGACAGCTCGAAGTCGAACAGCGTCAACCGCTGCCCCCACTTCAACGGCTCCGACAGGACCACGTCCTTGCCCGTCGCCCGGTTCTTCACCCGGTACTCCGGGATCTCCGTGTGCGCGTGCCCCACCAGGATCGCGTCGATCCCCGGCACCTGCTCGGCCACCAACGCCGCCGCGTTCTCGACGTGCGGCAACTGGTCACCGTACGAGGACGTACCGCTCGAACCCGAGTGCGCCGACACGATCACCACGTCCGCGCCCATCGACCGAAGCCGCGGCACGTACTTCGCCGCCTGCTCCTCCAGCCCCGGGAACGTCATCTTCCCCTGCACGTTCGCCTTGTCCCACAGCGCGATCCCCGGATTCGTCAGACCCAGCACCGCCACCTTCACGTCCCGACCGTGCGGCGTGCGCAGCCGGTGCATGCTGTACGGCGCGAACGCCGGCCGCAGCGTCTTCGCGTCCAACGCGTTCGCCCCCAGCAGCGGGAAATCACACTGCTCCTCGAACTTGCGCAGCACCGGGATCCCGTAGTTGAACTCGTGGTTCCCCAGCGCCGCCGCGTCGTACCCGATCGCGTTCATCGCCTGCGCCATCGGATGAACCGGACCACGCCGCGCCGTGATCGGATCCACCTTCGCGTAGTAGTACGACAACTGCGTGCCCTGAATGGTGTCACCGGCATCGATCAGCAGCGTGTTGCGCCGCCCCTTCTCGGCCCGCACCTGGTTCACCAGCGTCGAGATCTTCGCCAGACCCACGTCGTTGTGCGCCTTGTCGTCGAACTCCTTGTCCGTGAAGTAGTCCCAGTTGAAGACGTTCCCGTGCAGATCGGTCGTCCCCATCACGGTGAACGCGTACGTACGCGGCCCCCCGTGCGCCGCCGCCGGGGTGCTCGTGGCCCCCGCCAGGGCCACGGCCGCACCCGTCGCGGCCGAAGCCCCCATGAAAGTCCTACGGTCGAACGCCATGCCATCTCCCCTTGTGAGGCGTGTAGTGAGGCGTGTTACGAAGCGTGAACAACGCGCGTAGATTCTGACCCACCAGTAACAAGGCGCAACACCCCCGTCAGGTTTCGATCCGATGACCACACCCGAACGGGCGACAGTGCGAGAGTGAAACCATGACCCAGGACACCACGCACCAGCCCTACGGAACCCCCGAAGTGCCCCGCGTCGCCGTCCGCGGCGAAGCCCACATCGAAGTCGACCCCGAGATCGCCCGCATCGGCATCACCGTCACCGCACGCGGCACCGACCGCCGCACCGCCCTCGAAGACCTCACCCGCCGAAACAACGCCGTCCTCGACCTCGTCAAGAGCTACGGCGACCCCGTCGAAAAACTCGAAACCGGCACCTTCTCCATCACCCCCGAACTCACCCGCCACGGCCGCGGCGAACGCGTCCGCGCCTACCACGGCCGCGTCCACCTCACCGCCGAGATCGCCGACTTCACCACCCTCGGAGAACTCACCACCCGCCTCGCCGACCTCGAACTCACCCAGGTCGACGGCCCCTGGTGGGCCCTGCGCCCCACCTCGCCCGCCCACGGCGAAGCCCGCCGCCAAGCCGTCCTCGAAGCCGTCCAACGCGCCCGCGAATACGCCCGGGCCCTCGGCGCCGACCTCGCCGCCCTCGTCGAACTCGCCGACCTCGGGGCGGAGAACGCCGCCCCCGTCGCCATGTCCGCCCCCGCCGGCACGTTCCGCGCGATGGCCTACGGCGACACCGAGGAAGCCGGCGCCCCGCCCCTCGACCTCGAACCCCAACGACAGACCGTCCACGCCCAGGTCAACGCCCGCTTCACGATGACCCCGCCCCGGCTCTGAACCACCCACCCGGGGGTGCTCATCGGAGCACCCCCACGCACATTCAACATATGTCAACAACCTTTCGCATAAAGGTTGTTGAGTGGACACCGGGAACCAATTTCCTACTGTCTGGTAGGGGCATACCCTCGCCCCATGCGCCGAGCAAAAATCGTATGTACCCTGGGCCCCGCCACCGACTCATACGACCAGATCAAAGCACTGGTCGAAGCCGGAATGGACATCGCCCGATTCAACCTCAGCCACGGCACCTACGCCGAACACGAGGAGCGCTACCAGCGCGTACGCAAGGCATCCGACGAGACCGGCCGCAGCGTCGGCATCCTCGCAGACCTTCAAGGCCCGAAGATCCGACTCGGCCGCTTCCACGAAGGCCCCGTACTCCTTGAACGCGGCGACGAGTTCACCATCACCACCGAACACCACCAGGGCGACCGCCACACCTGCGGCACCACCTACCCCGGCCTCGCCGCCGACGTCACCACCGGCGAACGCATCCTCGTCGACGACGGCCGCGTCACCCTCGAAGTCACCGCCGTCGACGGCCCCCGCGTCCACACCCGCGTCATCGAAGGCGGCATGGTCTCCGACCACAAGGGACTCAACCTCCCCGGCGTCGCCGTCTCCGTCCCCGCCCTCTCCGACAAGGACATCGAAGACCTCCGCTGGGCCCTGCGCACCGGCGCCGACGTCATCGCCCTCTCCTTCGTCCGCACCGGCCGCGACATCGAGGACGTCCACCGCGTCATGGACGAGGAAGGCCGCCGCCTCCCCGTCATCGCCAAGATCGAAAAGCCCCAGGCCGTCGACAACATCGACGACATCGTCGCCGCCTTCGACGGCATCATGGTCGCCCGCGGAGACCTCGGCGTCGAAATGCCCCTCGAACAAGTCCCCATCGTCCAAAAGCGCGCCATCAAACTCGCCAAGCGCAACGCCAAACCCGTCATCGTCGCCACCCAAATGCTCGACTCGATGATCGAGAACTCCCGCCCCACCCGCGCCGAAGCCTCCGACGTCGCCAACGCCGTCATCGACGGCACCGACGCCGTCATGCTCAGCGGCGAGACCAGCGTCGGCAAATACCCCGTCGAAACCGTCCGCACCATGGCCCGCATCGTCGAA
Organism: Streptomyces sp. NPDC103540; assembly: GCF_055584445.1. Taxonomy (NCBI): domain Bacteria; kingdom Bacillati; phylum Actinomycetota; class Actinomycetes; order Kitasatosporales; family Streptomycetaceae; genus Streptomyces; species Streptomyces sp. NPDC103540. Next base: position 127,590 of record NZ_JBVJMA010000001.1, on the reverse strand, counting down.
GCCGCCGAAGAGGACATCCTCGCCAAGGGCCTGCCCCCGCTCACCGAACGCAACAAGCCCCGCACCCAGGGCGGAGCCGTCGCACGGGCCGCCGCCGAAATGGGCGACTTCCTCGGCGCCAAGTTCCTCGTCGCCTTCACCCAGAGCGGCGACACCGTCCGCCGACTGTCCCGCTACCGCTCACCCATCCCCCTCCTCGCCTTCACCCCCGACCCCGCCACCCGCTCCCAACTCAACCTCACCTGGGGCGTCGAAACCTTCCTCGGCCCCCACGTCGACTCCACCGACGCCATGGTCGGCCAGGTCGAGGAGGAACTCCTGCGCATCGGCCGCTGCGTCCCCGGCGACATCGTCGTCATCACCGCCGGCTCGCCCCCCGGCGTCAGCGGCAAGACCAACCTCGTCCGCATCCACCACATCGGCGACCCCGTCCGCTGACCCGCCCCCCCGCCCCCGCGTCGGGCCGAACCCGCCCGACGCGGTCTTGACCTCAACCAAAGTCCAGGTCCTACCGTCACACCCATGACGACGACCACGACGTACTCCCAGGACCGCCTCGCCGCCCAGCCCATCGGCTACTGGAGCCGCGAGACCGCCAAGCTCTCCATCGGCGCCATCCGCGCCGCCCTCGGCGAGGAACAACTCACCCAGCCCCACTGGTGGATCCTCAACCACGTCGCCGCCGGCCCCGGCACCTGGACCCGCGCCGCCCTCACCGCGAAGCTCGCCCCCTACGACGACCAGGACACCGACTTCGACGCCGTCCACGACGACCACGCCGACCGCGGCTGGACCACCGAAACCGACGGCACCCTGACCCTCACCCCCGCCGGCGAAGCCGCCCGAGCCCGTTCCCGCGCCCGCATCGCCAAGATCCACGCCCGCGTGCGGGCCGGCATCGACACCGCCGAATACGCCGCCACCATCGACGTCCTGCGCCGCATGGTCGCCAACCTCGGCGGCTCCGGCGACCTCCCGTAGTCAGTACTTCGGCCCGATGTGCGCGTCCATGAGGGCCACGGACGCCTTGCGGGCGACGGAGACGTTGAAGGGGTCGTTGCCGCGTGCGAGGACGGTCCATTGGACGCCGACTTTGGTGAGGGTGTCGGTGCACAGCCGGCGGATGTCGTCGGACTTGTTGGTGAAGAAGTAGCGGGGGTACTCGTAGCGCTTCCCGTTCCGCACGGTCCAGTTGGTGATCCGACACCCGTCGGAGTGGATCAGGCCCCGGACGAACTCCCAGGGGTGCGCGTCGACGATCTCCTGTTGCCAGTCTTCGAGGACGATCCGCCGGTCGTGCTTCTTGCCGGGTCCGTGCTGCGGGAACAGGCACGTCCAGTGCCGCCCGTAGCTGGTGACGGCGACGCAGCCCTGCTTCCGCAACAGATAGACGCTGTCCTGGGGCCGGACGGCCTTGATCGCGGTTCGACACCGCTCGATGAGCCCGGGCCACGCGTCCGCACAGACGATCCGCAGATGGTGCCCGCCCCGGGGGTGCTGGCTGATGCACCCGTCGCCGAGATAGAGGCCCAGGAGGTACGCGTAGGCGCCCTTGTCGTCAGGCACCCCGCACGGCGCGACCTGGTTGAGCCGGGGCAGCGGCTCCACCCGCACCCGCCAGGCACGGATGGCGGCCCGGGATATCCCGGTCTCCTTGCTGACGGAGTTCATGCTCCGCCCGCCGGCGAGCAACTCCAGAACGCGAACACGCGTGGCCATGTCGTACATGGGATCGACGCTGGGGTGCGGAAATTTCGCGTGTGGTGCATTTGGGTGGAGCGTCACTGGAAAGAGTGATGGCCACGCGGTAATCGGGTGACCATGGAATCCAAGCAAAGTGCCCCAGGTGGGATTCGAACCCACACTGTCCGCTGTTTGAGAGCGGCCTCTCTGACCAGTTGGAGTACTGGGGCCTAAGAAACGAAGGCTCAGGGGAGCCCTGTGTGCCACCACCTTACCGCAGCTAGGTAGGCTCGGGGGAGCAGTAATGCCCCGTATCGAGGAGCCATCCGTGACCGCCGAGCACGAGTCGACGCCCACGCCCGACGCCGACCAGTCGCACGTTCCGCCGCTGACGACGCGGGTCGTCATCGCCGAGGACGAGGCGCTCATCCGTCTCGACCTCAAGGAGATGCTCGAAGAGGAGGGGTACTCCGTCGTCGGGGAGGCCGGGGACGGGCAGACGGCCGTGGAGCTCGCGCGCGAGCACCGGCCCGATCTGGTGATCCTCGACGTGAAGATGCCCGTCCTGGACGGGATCTCCGCCGCGGAGAAGATCGCGGAGGAGTCCATCGCGCCCGTGCTGATGCTGACCGCCTTCTCGCAGCGCGACCTCGTCGAGCGGGCCCGTGACGCGGGGGCCATGGCGTACCTCGTGAAGCCGTTCAGCAAGAGCGACGTGGTGCCGGCCATCGAGATGGCGGTGTCGCGGTTCGCGGAGCTGCGGGCGTTGGAGAAGGAGGTCGCGGACCTCTCGCTGCGGCTGGAGACGCGCAAGCTGGTCGACCGGGCGAAGAGCATCCTCCAGACGCAGTACGGGCTGACGGAGCCGGCGGCGTTCCGGTGGATCCAGAAGACGTCGATGGACCGGCGCATGTCGATGCAGCAGGTCGCCGAGGCGGTCATCGAGGACGCCGAGGAGAAGAAGAACGCGGCCAAGGGCCAGTAGTCGGACGGCGCACGAAAGGGCCCGTCTCCCCCCGAGGGGAGACGGGCCCTTTCGTGTCGTGCGGGTGGGTCAGTCCTCGCCGAGGTAGGCCTTGCGGACGTCCTCGTTGTGGAGGAGTTCCTGGCCGGTGCCGGAGAGCACGATCTTGCCGATCTCCATGACGTGCGCCTGGTCGGCGAGGGAGAGGGCGGCCTGGGCGTTCTGCTCGACGAGCAGGATGGTCATGCCGGTCGACTTGAGTTCGGTGATCGTCGACATGATCTTCTGCATCATCAGCGGGGAGAGGCCCATGGAGGGCTCGTCCAGCATGAGCAGCTTGGGCTGGCACATCAGGGCGCGGCCCATGGCGAGCATCTGCTGTTCGCCGCCCGAGAGGGTGCCGGCGGCCTGCTTGCGGCGCTCTCCCAGGATGGGGAAGAGGTCGTAGGCGCGCTGGATGTCCTTCTCGATGCCTTCCTTGTCGCTGCGGAGGAAGGCGCCGAGCTGGAGGTTCTCGGCGATCGTCAGCCGGGGGAAGATGTGGCGTCCCTCGGGGGAGTGGGCCAGCTTCATGGAGACGATCTTGTGGGCGGGGATGCCGGCCAGGGGCTGACCGTCGAAGGTGATGCTGCCCGCGGTGGGCTTGAGGAGCCCGGAGAGGGTGCGCAGGGTGGTGGTCTTGCCGGCGCCGTTGGTGCCGACGAGGCAGACGATCTCGCCTTCGTTGACTTCGAAGGAGATGCCCTTGACGGCTTCGATCTTGCCGTAGGCGACCTTGAGGTCTTCGACCTTGAGTAGTGCGGTCACTTGGCCTCTCCTTCCGTGGTGCTGGTGGTGCTGGTGGTGCTGGTGGTGCTGGTGGTGCTGTCCGCGTCGGAGTCCGATGCGGGGGTGGCGTCGGCGTCGGCTTCCGCTTCCGCGTTCGCGTCGGCTTCGGCGTGGGCCTCGGCGGCTTCGACCTCGGCGGCCTCCTCGGCGCCGGGGGCGCCTTCGAAGGGGGTGCCGAGGTAGGCGGCGATGACGCGCTCGTCGCCCTGGACCTCCGCGGCGGTGCCCTCGATGAGCTTCTCGCCCTGGACGAGGCAGGCGACGCGGTCGCACAGGTTGAAGATGAAGCGCATGTCGTGCTCGATGACGAGGACGGCGATGCCCATGTCGCGGATCGCGAAGATGAGTTCCTCGGCGGCGCGGGTTTCCTGCGGGTTCATGCCGGCGGTCGGCTCGTCGAGGAGGATGAGGCCGGGGTCGCTGGCGAGGGCGCGGGCGATTTCGAGCTTGCGCTGTTCGCCGTAGGGGAGGTTCTTCGCGAGGTGCTCGGCCTTGTGCTGGAGGCCGATGAACTCGAGGAGTTCCATGGCGCGCGCTTCGCTGGCGGCTTCGGCCTTCTTGAAGCCGGGGCCGCGCAGGAGGGCGGACCAGAGGCCTTCCTTGGTGCGGGTGTGGCGTCCGACGAGGACGTTCTCCAGCACGGTCATGTTGTGGAAGAGCCGGATGTTCTGGAAGGTGCGGGCGACGCCTGCCTCGGTGACGCGGTGGGGCTTGGGCGGCAGGACGGTGCCCTTGTAGCTGACGGTTCCCTCGGTGGGGATGTACAGCCCGGTGAGGCAGTTGAAGAAGGTGGTCTTGCCGGCGCCGTTGGGGCCGATGAGGCCGACGATCTCGCCCGCGTTGACCTTGAGGTCCACGTTCTTGACGGCGGTGAGGCCGCCGAAGCGCATGGTGACGCCGCTGGCTTCGAGGACGGTGGCCTTCGTGGTGGTGTCTGTGGTGGTCATGTTGTTCACGCCCCCGCCTTGGCGGTGGCCAGGTCCTTGGGGGCCTGGTCAGCGGTGTCGTCGTGGAACTCGAGCTGCGCCCGCTTGTTGGCGATGAGGCCCTCGGGGCGGAAGCGCATGAGCAGGATGAGGGCGATGCCGAACGCGAGGAGCTGGTAGTCCTGGAGGAAGGCCAGCTTCGCGGGGATCAGGAAGAGCAGTGCGGCGCCGAGGATGGGGCCGCGGATGGTGCCCATGCCGCCGAGGATGACGGCGGCGAGGAGGAACGCGGAGTTCGGCGGGACGGGCCCGGCGAAGACGTAGTTCTCGGGGACGACCGTGCTGTTGACGTGGGCCTGGACGGTGCCGGCGAGGCCGGCGAGGGTGGCGCCGAGGGCGAAGGCGATGAGCTTGACCTTGAAGCCGTTGATGCCCATGGCCTCGGCGGCGGTCTCGTCCTCGCGGATGGCGACCCAGGCGCGTCCGATGCGGCTGCTGCCGGCTCGGGCGAAGACCACGACGACCAGTGCCATGACGAGCAGCATCAGGAAGTAGTAGTTGGCGTAGGCGCCGAGGACGATGCCGCCGACGTCGTGGGATTCCCCGAAGTTCCACCCGAAGAGTTCGAGGTGGGGGATGTTGGGGATGCCGTTGGGGCCGTTGGTGATGTCGGGGCCGGAGGTGCCGTCGAGGTTGCCCATGGCGATGCGGAAGATCTCTCCGAAGCCGAGGGTCACGATGGCGAGGTAGTCGCCGCGCAGGCGCAGGGTCGGGGCTCCGATGACCACGCCGAAGATGAGCGAGGCGAGGGCTCCGACGATGACCGCCGCCCAGAAGGGGAGGTGGATGCCGAAGGCGGATGCGGTGCTTCCGGAGACCAGGGCCGCGGCGTAGGCGCCGACGCCGAGGAAGGCGACGTAGCCGAGGTCGAGGAGGCCGGCGAGGCCGACGACGACGTTGAGGCCGAGGGCGACGGTCGCGAAGATCAGGATGTTGACCGCGATGAGGGTGTAGGTGTCGCCGCTCTGCTGGATGAAGGGGAAGGCGATGGCCGCGGCGGCGGTGGAGATGAGGGTGACCTGGCGGTACTTCGCGGTGAGGCTGCCGAGTCGGTCGAAGAGGCCGGACTTGAGCAGGGCGAAGGCCGCGAAGCCGACGATGATCAGGTAGGTGACGAAGAGCTGCGGCTCCTTGTCATCGGTGTCGATGCCGAAGGTGATCACGTACAGGCCGGCGGCGAACGACGCGGCGATGACGAGGATCTCCGCCCAGGAGGGCAGCTTTCCGGCGGGGGCGGCCTTGCGGCTGTCGTCGGGGAGCTTGTACGCGGCGAGGGCCGGGACGAGCGAGCCGACGAGGGCGACGTAGGCGCCGGGTTCCAGGTGGGCGAACCCGCCGAGGACGACCGCGATGGCGATGACGGTGAACCAGGTGCCGGCGAGGGTGCCGAGGGAGAGGATCCACACGGGCTTGCGGGCGCCGGTGGGGGTCAGCCAGCGCAGGCCCTTGACGCCGAGCGCGGAGAGCGCGTGGGCGGCGGTGAGGAGGGCGCCGACGAGGCTGAGGAGCTGGATGGGGGCCGGGTCGCCGTAGTAGGTGAGGTCGCCGGGGAAGTCGGCGGTCCAGGTCCAGGCGAGGAAGGTGCTGACGATGGTCAGCAGGCTGCCGGCGATGACGGTGTAGAGCAGGACGGAGGGGGATGCCTGCTTGACCGCGGCGGTCTGGGGGGTGGTGTTGGTCATGGTTCTCACGCCCGATCCGCGACGCGCTCGCCGAGCAGGCCTTGGGGCCGCACGAGGAGGACGACGATGAGGAGTACGAACGCCCAGACGTTGGACCAGGCTCCACCGCCGAGCTGCTGCATGCCGGGGATCTCTTCGATGTAGGCGATCGAGAGGGCCTCGGCGAGGCCGAGGACGACGCCGCCGACCATGGCTCCGTAGATGTTGCCGATGCCGCCGAGGACGGCCGCGGTGAATGCCTTGAGGCCGAGGATGAAGCCCATCTCGAAGTTGATCTGGCCCTTGTCGAGGCCGTAGGCGACGGCGGCGACGGCGGCGAACGCGGCACCGATGGCGAAGGCCATGACGATGATGCGGTCGGTGTTGATGCCCATGAGCTTGGCGGTGTCGGGGTCCTGGGCGGTGGCCTGCATGGCGCGGCCGCTGCGGCTCTTGGAGACGAAGACGCCGAGGGCGAGCATGCAGAGCGGGGCCAGGACGAGGACGAAGGCGTCGGCTCGCTGGATGGAGAGGCTGTCGGTGAGCTTGAAGGCCTCGCCCTTGAACTCGGGGAAGCTGACGGCCTTCTTGGCGTCCGGGTAGAACTGCCAGACGAGCTGCTGCAGCGCGATCGAGAGGCCGATTGCGGTGATGAGGGGTGCGAGCCGGGGAGCGCTGCGCAGGGGACGGTACGCGAAGCGTTCGGCTGCCGTGGCGACGAGGACGGAGGTGAGGGCACCTCCGATGATCATGATGGGTATCGCGATCAGCAGGGAGGTGCCGGTCGGGAGGGCGGCGTAGGCGGTGAGCGCCCCGAATCCGCCGATCATGAAGATCTCGCCGTGGGCGAAGTTGATGAGCTGGACGATGCCGTAGACCATGGTGTACCCGATGGCGATGAGGCCATAAAGGGCACCGAGGGCCAGGCCGTTGGCCAGCTGTTGCGGCAGTTCGTGCACCGCAGGGCCTCCGATGAGCGTGTCGGATAAGACTCCGCGCGAGGGCGCTGTTTGCGCCCTCGCGCGGTGGTGTGGGTCTGGTGTGGCGGGTGGTGCGGGGTGGTGCTAGGGGATTACTGGTTGAACGTGTCGCTCTTGACGTCGATCCACTTGCCGCCCTCGACCTTGTAGACCGTGAGCTGCTTGTTGGTGGTGTCGCCGTTCTCGTCGAAGGCGACCTTGCCGGTCACGCCTTCGAAGGAGACCTTGCCGAGGGCCTCGACGACCTTGGCGCGGGCGTCGGTGGGGAGCTTGCCGCCGTTGGCGGAGACGACGGCCTTGACGGCCTGGATGACGGCCCAGCCGGCGTCGTAGGAGTAGCCGCCGTAGGCCGCGTACGGGTCCTTGTAGCCGCCGGCCTGGTAGTCGGCGATGAAGGTCTTGGCGGTGGGGAGCTTCTCGACCGGGTAGCCGATGGAGGTCGAGAGGTCGCCCTCGTTGGCCTCGCCGGAGGCGGAGATGAAGGCGGGGTCCTGGATGCCGTCGCCGCCCATGAGCGGGATCTGGGCGCCGGTCTTCTTGATCTGGTCGGCGAGGAGGCCGCCCTCGGGGTACTGGCCGCCGAAGTAGACGGAGTCGGCGCCGGAGGACTTGACCTTGTCGGCGGTGGAGGAGAAGTCGGTCTCCTTCACGGTGACGTGGTCGGTGCCGACGACCTCGCCGCCGAGCTTCTTGAACTCGTCGGAGAAGATCGCGGCGAGGCCGGCGCCGTAGGTCTGCTTGTCGTCGACGACGAAGACCTTCTTCTTGCCGGCGTCCTTGAAGAGGTACTGGGCGGCGAACTTGCCCTGGACCACGTCGGTGGCGGCGGTGCGGAAGTAGGTCTTGAAGGGGCGCTTGTACTCGCCCTTGCCCCAGTTGTCGCCCTGGCTGAGCGCCGGGTTGGTGTTGGCGGGGGAGACCTGCGCCAGGTTCGCCGAGGCGAAGACGCCCTGCATCTGCTGGGCGACGCCGGAGTTCAGCGGGCCGACGACGCCGAGGACGTCCTTGTTGCCGACGAGCTTGGTGGCGTTGGCCTGACCGGAGGCGGGGACGGCCTGGTCGTCGAGGGCCTCGACCTGGAACTCGATCCCGGGGACCTCGTTCTTCTTGTTGGCGGTCTTGGCCGCGAGGTCGACCGAGTTCTTGATGCCCTGGCCGAGCGCGGAGAGCGAGCCGGTGAGCGGGGCGTCGACGCCGATGACGACGACGGTCTTCTTGCCGCCCGAGTTGTCCTTGGAACCGCCTTCATCGCGCGAACCGCAGGCAGTGAGGGTCAGTGCTCCCGTGGTGATCACGGTGGTGAGAACGAGCAAAGAACGGTGTCGCACGATTCTTCCTTTCCCTGGCGCGGCTGCCTCTGTCGAGGTGCCGTTGGGTCGCCGGGCCGCACTGGGAGGTCCACGGCCGTGCTGAGTCGCGCCATGCGGCGCGGTGACTGGCCGTGACTCTAGGGCCGAGTTGGCGAATGCGGGGAGCCGGGAAAGGAGGATGTGACGCTCTTGTTATGCCAAGGGCAAGAATGTGTGGCGGGAGTGCGGACAGATCGGGCGTTATTCGACTCCTGTGAATGACCACATCGTGAGAATTCCCTGTTCCTCTAAGGGGCTTGAGGGCCTCATGCTCCTGTCTCTGATCAATTTCGGTCGAATGTGGCTGGGAGTATCCGAAAGAATCCGGGGGGTCGCATTCCGTGGGGGGAAAGGGGGGATTCAGTACGGCGTGGGCGCTACGCTGCGTGACGAAGGGGTGGGTCGGGTCGCGGGGCGGTCGCTCGCCGTCCACTTCGCGCGACGCCGCCGACCTGCGGTTCGTCCGTGCGGGGGGTGTGCCCGGAAGGCGGACAGCGCGCTCGGGATTCCGGTGACCCGCGTCACGTCGGCGGCTTCCAGTTCTCCGAGCTCCACGTGGCGCCGTCGCGCTCCGCGCAGCGTTGGGCCACGAGGCGGTCGATCAGCTCAAGTGCCCTGTCCTGACCGGCAGTTCGTTCCTCCGCCCGGCCCGCGGCCACGGCTTCCTCGTGGATCGCGTACTGATCGTTGGACAGGCCCTTCTGTTCCCAGTCCAGACCGGCCCACTTGCTGCCCTTGAGCGTCTCCTTGGCCCAGTAGGACACGAGGCTCGTGCAGATCTGCGCCGGGGAGGAGGGGGAGGCCGCCGAGGTCGTCGAGGCAGGTGGGGCGGGCGGGGCGGCTGCTTCGGGTGGGGAGCAGCCGGCGAGGGCGAGCGCCGCGAGCAGCATCGCGCGGCGGTACCGGACCGAGGTGGGTGGCTTGGTCCCCATGGGTGGACGGTAGGCGGTCACCTTCGGTGACACAACCGTCGCGGGCCGGTTCCGGCAGGACTGGCGGATTCCGGGCGGTCGGGGGCCGGTGTGCACCGGTGCGCGTGGGGGTGCGGCGCGGGCCGATGCGGGCGGGGGCGCGGCGCGGGCCCGGTCCCGCGCCGGGTGGCGTGGGACCGGGCCCGTGGGGCGCCGTACGGGGCTTCCCGGGGGGTGCGGGGTCAGGCGGAGGGGTTTTGCGGCGCCACCGCCGCGCCGGAGGCGGTCGGGTCCACCTCGCGCAGCAGGCAGGTCAGGCGGGCGGTGCACACGCGCCGGTCCTGGTCGTCGGAGATCACGATCTCGTAGGTGGTGGTGGAGCGGCCCCGGTGGACGGGGGTGGCCACCCCGGTCACGATGCCGGTGCGGGCGCCCCGGTGGTGGGTGCAGTTGAGGTCGACGCCGACCGCCACCTTGCCGATGCCGCCGTGCATCATGGCGCCGACCGACCCGAGGGTTTCGGCCAGCACGGCGGAGGCGCCGCCGTGCAGCAGACCGTAGGGCTGGGTGTTGCCCTTGACCGGCATGGTGCCGACGATCCGCTCGGCGGAGGCCTCCAGGATGCGGATCTCCATCCGCTCGCCGAGGTCGCCCGCCGAGAACAGCGCGGGCAGGTCGATGCCCAGGGCCGTGTACTCGTCGAGGACTTCCTGCGGGAACTTCACAGCGTGGCGCTCGCCCATGGGCCGGCTCCGTTCGTCAACGTTCGTTAACCATCTTGTCCTGGGGTCGTTCTATCAGGCCGGTTCGAAGCGGACGACGACGGACTTGCTCGCGGGGGTGTTGCTGACGTCGGCGGTGGAGTCCAGCGGCACGAGCACGTTGGTCTCCGGGTAGTAGGCGGCGGCGCAGCCGCGCGCGGTGGGGTAGTGCACGACGCGGAAGCCCGGGGCGCGCCGCTCCACGCCGTCCTTCCACTCGCCCACGAGGTCGGTGTAGGAGCCGTCGGCCAGGCCGAGCTCGGCCGCGTCCTCGGGGTTGACCATGACGACGCGGCGGCCGCCGGTGATGCCCCGGTAGCGGTCGTCGAGGCCGTAGATCGTGGTGTTGTACTGGTCGTGGCTGCGCAGGGTCTGGAGGAGCAGCCGGCCGGCGGGCACCCGCGGGTATTCGACGGGGGCGGCGGTGAAGTTGGCCTTGCCGGTCCGGGTCGGGAAGCGCCGCTCGTCGCGCGGGGCGTGGGGCAGGCGGAACCCCTCGGGGCGGGCCGCGCGGGCGTTGAAGTCCTCGAAGCCGGGGACCACGCGGGAGATCCGGTCGCGGATGGCGGCGTAGTCCTTCTCGAACTCCTCCCACGGGGTCGCGGAGGCCTCGCCGAGCACGGCGCGGGCCATGCGGGCGACGATCGCGGGTTCGGAGAGCAGGTGCGGGGAGGCGGGGGCGAGGTTGCCGCGGGAGGCGTGGACCATGCCCATGGAGTCCTCGACGGTGACGAACTGCCGGCCGGAGGCCTGTACGTCCTTGTCGGTGCGGCCCAGGGTGGGCAGGATCAGGGCGCGCCGGCCGGTGACCGCGTGGGAGCGGTTGAGCTTGGTGGAGACGTGCACGGTGAGGCGGGCGCGGCGGATCGCGGCCTCGGTGACGGTGGTGTCGGGGGTGGCGCCGACGAAGTTGCCGCCCATGGCGAACAGGACCTTGGCGCGGCCGTCGCGCAGGGCCTCGATGGAGCGGACCACGTCGTAGCCGTGGCCGCGCGGCGAGGTGATGCCGAATTCCTTGTCGAGGGCGTCGAGGAAGGCGGGCGCGGGGCGTTCGAAGATCCCCATGGTGCGGTCGCCCTGGACGTTGGAGTGGCCGCGGACGGGGCAGACGCCGGAGCCGGGACGGCCGATGTCGCCGCGCAGCAGGAGGAGGTTGACGACCTCGCGGATGGTGGCGACGGAGTGCTTGTGCTGGGTCAGGCCCATGGCCCAGCAGACGATGGTGCGCTTCGAGGCGAGGACCATGGCGAGCGCGGCCTCGATCTCGGGCCGGGTCAGGCCGGTGGCCTGGAGGGTCTCGTCCCAGTCGGTGTCCCGGGCGGCGGCGACGAGGTCCTCGTAGCCGTGGGTGTGCTCGCGGATGAAGGCCTCGTCGGTGGCGCCGTCCGTCTCTATGACGAGCTTGTTGAGGAGGCGGAAGAGGGCCTGGTCGCCGCCGATGCGGATCTGGAGGAAGAGGTCGTTCAGGGCGGTGCCGCGCAGCATGCCGAGGGGGGTCTGCGGGTTCTTGAACCGCTCCATGCCGGCCTCGGGCAGCGGGTTGACCGAGATGATCCGCGCGCCGGACTCCTTGGCCTTCTCCAGCGCGGAGAGCATGCGGGGGTGGTTGGTGCCCGGGTTCTGGCCGGCGACGATGATCAGTTCGGCCTGGTGCAGGTCCTCCAGGGAGACGCTGCCCTTGCCGATGCCGATGGTCTCGCCGAGGGCCGAGCCGGAGGACTCGTGGCACATGTTGGAGCAGTCGGGCAGGTTGTTCGTGCCGAACTCGCGGGCGAACAGTTGGAAGAGGAACGCGGCCTCGTTGCTCGTGCGGCCCGAGGTGTAGAAGAGGGCCTCGTCGGGGGAGTCGAGGGCGCGCAGCTCCTCGGCGATCACCTCGAAGGCGCGGTCCCAGCCGATCGCCTCGTAGCGGTCGCCGCCCTCGGGGAGGTAGAGGGGCTCGGTGACGCGGCCCTGCTGGCCGAGCCAGTAGCCGGAGCGCTCGGCGAGGTCGGCCAGGGGGTGCGCGGCGAAGAAGGCGGGGGTGACGCGGCGCAGCGTCGCCTCCTCGGCGACGGCCTTGGCGCCGTTCTCGCAGAATTCCGCCGCGTGCCGCTCGTCGCCCTCGGGCCAGGCGCAGCCGGGGCAGTCGAAGCCGTCCTTCTGGTTGACCTTGAGGAGGGTGCGGGCGGTGCGGGCCAGGCCCATCTGCGCCTGCGCGATCTTCAGGGTGTGGCCGATCGCCGGGAGGCCCGCGGCCGCGTGCTTCGGCGGGGTGACCTGCGGAGCGTCCTGCACCGGATCACCTACGGGCGGCTTCGTCGCCATGGCGCTCCCCTTCGAGCGTACGTACGGAGGCAGCACGTGCTGCCGCATCCTTCGATCCTTTCACGGAGGTCGGGAACGCGGGAGGGCGGTCCGGGGCTCCCCGGAGTCCGGGCAGGGTGCGCCGGGGGCGGCCGGTGGGGCGGACGCGCCCCTGGTGGCGGGAGGTGGGCGCACGGGCTTCGGGGGCGGGCGGGCGGGAAGGGCGCGGGGGTCCGCGGGAAGGGCGCGGGCGCCGGCGGGAGCCCGGCGGCGGGTTCGCGGCGGGCCGGCGCCGGGTCCGCGGCGGGTCCGCGGGGGGTGGGCGGTCGCGGCGGGTCGGACGGCGCCGGAATTGTCGGTGCGGGCGCCTAGGATCGGGGGCGTGGCAGAGACAGCATCGAAGCAGACCGACCAGACGACCGCGGCGGACCGCCCCCGCCTGATGCTCATGGACGGGCACTCCCTGGCGTACCGGGCGTTCTTCGCGCTGCCCGCGGAGAACTTCACGACCGCGACGGGCCAGCCGACCAACGCCATCTACGGCTTCGCGTCGATGCTGGCGAACACGCTGCGCGACGAGGCGCCCACGCACTTCGCGGTGGCGTTCGACGTGTCGCGCAAGACGTGGCGTTCGACGGAGTTCCCCGAGTACAAGGCGAACCGTTCCAAGACCCCCGACGAGTTCAAGGGGCAGGTCGAGCTGATCGGCGAGCTCCTCGACGCGATGAAGGTGCCGCGGTTCGCGGTCGACGGCTTCGAGGCCGACGACGTGATCGCGACGCTCGCGACGCAGGCCGAGGCCCTCGGCTTCGACGTGCTCATCGTCACCGGCGACCGGGACTCCTTCCAGCTGGTCTCCGAGCACACCACCGTGCTCTACCCGACCAAGGGCGTCTCCGAGCTGACCCGCTTCACGCCGGAGAAGGTCGAGGAGAAGTACGGGCTCACCCCGCGGCAGTACCCGGACTTCGCGGCGCTGCGCGGCGACCCGTCCGACAACCTGCCGGGCATCCCGGGCGTCGGCGAGAAGACCGCCGCCAAGTGGATCACCCAGTTCGGTTCGTTCAAGGAACTGGTGGAGCGGGCCGAGGAGGTCAAGGGCAAGGCCGGGCAGAACTTCCGGGACCACCTGGAGGCCGTCAAGCTCAACCGGGTCCTGACCGAGATGGTCAAGGACGTCGAGCTGCCCAAGACCCCCGCCGACCTGGCCCGACTGCCCTACGACCGGTCCGCCGTCACCGGTGTGCTGGACGTGCTGGAGATCCGCAACGCCTCCCTGCGCGAGCGGCTCCTGGCCGTGGACCCGGGCTCGGTCGAGGAGGAGGCGCCCGCCCCGGCGGCCGGCGTCGAGATCGACGGCTCGGTGCTCGGCGCGGGTGAGCTCGCGCCGTGGCTGCGCGAGCACGCGGACGCCCCCCTCGGCGTGTCCACCGTCGACAGCTGGGCCCTGGGCCAGGGCAACGTCGCCGAGATCGCGCTGGCGTCCGCCGACGGCGCCGCCGCCTGGTTCGAGCCGACCGCGCTGGACGAGGCCGACGAGCGGGCCTTCGCCGCCTGGGCCGCCGACGCGGAGCGCCCCAAGGTCGTGCACAACGCCAAGAACCTGATGCGGGTCTTCCCCGAGCACGGCTGGAACCTCGCCGGCGTCACCATGGACACGGCCCTCGCCGCCTACCTGGTCAAGCCCGGCCGGCGGTCCTTCGCGCTGGACGTGCTGTCCAACGAGTACCTGCACCGGGAGCTGGCCCCGCCGGCCGCCGACGGCCAGCTGGCCTTCGGGGCCGACGAGACCGCCGAGGCCGACGCCCTGATGGCGCAGGCCCGCGCGGTCCTCGACCTGGGCGACGCCTTCACCGCCCGGCTGCCCGAGGTGGGCGCCGTGGAACTGCTCCACGGGATGGAACTGCCCACCTCGGAGCTGCTGGCGCGGCTGGAGCGGGCCGGTATCGCCGCCGACCGCGACCACCTCGAAGGCATGGAGCAGCAGTTCGCGGGCGCCGTGCAGCAGGCCGTGAAGGAGGCGCACGCCGCCGTCGGCCACGAGTTCAACCTCGGCTCGCCCAAGCAGCTCCAGGAGGTCTTCTTCGGGGAGCTGGACCTGCCCAAGACGAAGAAGACGAAGACCGGTTACACCACGGACGCCGACGCGCTGGCCTGGCTGGCCACGCAGACCGACCACGAACTCCCGGTCATCATGCTGCGCCACCGGGAGCAGGCCAAGCTCCGCGTCACCGTCGAGGGCCTGGTCAAGTCCGTCGCCCCCGACGGCCGGGTGCACACCAGCTTCAGCCAGATCGTCGCCGCGACGGGCCGGTTGTCCTCCACCGACCCGAACCTGCAGAACGTGCCGGTGCGCACCGACGAGGGCCGTGCCATCCGCCGCGGGTTCGTCGTCGGCGAGGGCTACGAGTCCCTGATGACCGCCGACTACAGCCAGATCGAGCTGCGCGTCATGGCCCACCTCTCCGAGGACGAGGGCCTGATCGAGGCGTTCGCCTCCGGCGAGGACCTGCACACCACCGTCGCCTCCCAGGTGTTCGGCGTGGAGCGGTCCGAGGTCGACGCCGAGATGCGCCGCAAGATCAAGGCCATGTCCTACGGT
Source organism: Streptomyces sp. NPDC103540 (assembly GCF_055584445.1). Taxonomy (NCBI): domain Bacteria; kingdom Bacillati; phylum Actinomycetota; class Actinomycetes; order Kitasatosporales; family Streptomycetaceae; genus Streptomyces; species Streptomyces sp. NPDC103540. The sequence goes on along the minus strand of NZ_JBVJMA010000001.1, from coordinate 112,579 downwards.
CTGGCGTACGGGCTGTCCGCGTTCGGTCTGGCCCAGCAGCTGAACATCGAGCCCGCCGAGGCCCGCGGCCTGATGGACACCTTCTTCGAGCGGTTCGGCGGGGTCCGCGACTACCTCCAGCGGGTCGTCGACGAGGCCCGTGCCACCGGTTACACGGCGACGGTCTTCGGCCGCCGCCGCTACCTGCCCGACCTCAACAGCGACAACCGGCAGCGCCGCGAGGCCGCCGAGCGGATGGCGCTCAACGCCCCGATCCAGGGCACCGCCGCCGACATCGTCAAGGTCGCCATGCTGCGCGTGGACAGGGCCCTGGCCGAAGGCGGACTGCGCTCGCGGATGCTGCTCCAGGTGCACGACGAAATCGTGCTGGAGATCGCCCCCGGCGAGCGCGAGCGCGTCGAGGAACTGGTGCGGCGCGAGATGGGGGCCGCCGTCGAGCTGCGGGCCCCGCTGGACGTGTCGGTGGGCGTCGGCCCGGACTGGGAGTCCGCCGCGCACTGACGGTGGCGGCCGGCCCGCTCCCGGGCCGGCCCGCCCGCCCCTACGCCCGTCCCCGCCCGGCGGGGACGGGCGTACGCGTGCGGGGCTCCCCGGTGCCCGTGGGCGAGCCGCCGGGGCGGTGGCGCAGCCGTACGAGGGCCGCGTACAGCAGGAGTCCGACGGCGAGGCCGGCGCCGGCGCCGAAGCAGACGGTCGGGATGATGTCGAGGGGGCTGCGGATCCGGTCGTGGAAGGTGAAGAAGCGGATCACCCGCAGGGTGATCCCGACCCCCGCGCAGGCCAGGACGAGCAGCAGTGCGCCCCACGACTCCGCGCGGCCGAGCACCGGTACGGACGCCGGGGCGGGAGTCGCCGGCAGCCGGCGCAGGCCGGTCACCGTGAACCAGCCCACGGCGCAGGCGGCGAGGGCCGAAGTGCCGTACTGGAGGAAGGTGTAGAGGGGCAGGCCGAGGGCGAAGGTCTCCTCCAGGGAGGGCAGCGCGTCGGTGCCCCACCGGTCGCCGTGCGTGAAGCTGTCCCAGACCACGTGGGTGAGGGACCCGGTCACCGCCGAGGCGTAGAACCACAGCGCGAGGGCGAGCGGCCTGCGCCCGTGCCAGGGCTCACCCCGCACGAAGGCGTGCACCCGCCCCCGCCAGGCCCGCGGCAGCAGCGCCACGAGCGGCTCGCGCGACAGCAGCCAGCACAGGGCGAGCACGGCCGTCAGGACGGCGTCGACGGTGAGCACGCCCGGCAGGGAGTGCGTGAAGGTGCCGTACTCCATGAAGCCGGGGACGACGGCGTCGGCGAAGAAGACGGTGTCCGGCGCGAACGACCCGAAGACCAGCGCCGACGCCACCAACGCGCCCCGCGCCCGCCCGCCGCGGTGGAGGGCCGGAAGTACGGCGGCGGCGTGGCTGAGTGTGAACGGCATGCGGGCCGACCTCGATTCCTTGCGTCGCCACAGTATGCGTGAGCCGCGCACGTACGTGGGGATCCGGTGAACAAGCCCGCACGGTGCGTGCCCTGTGCAGGGAGTTGTCGTAGGGTCACGCGGACGTCCAGGGGAGGGGTCCGCTCATGACGACACGAATATCCGTACGCGGCCTGCGCCGGGGAGCGGCCGCCGCGCTGGTCTCGGCACTGGTCGCCGCCGCGATGACGGCCTCCCAGGGGCCCGGCGCCCAGGGCCGCGAGGCCCGCGCGCAGGCCGACGGGGACCGCGTGCGGCCCGTCGCCGACGCGGCCGGGGCGCCGGGCGGGGACTCCGCCTACTTCACCGAACTGCCGCCCCTGATCAGCCCGGAGCCGCCGGCCGTGCTGCTGCCGGAGGGCCGGGCGCCGGACCCGGCCGCCCCTTCGGCCGCCGCCCCGCCCGTCGCGCCGGCGCCGGGGGTCGTGGTCCCGGTCGTCGCCCCGGAGGCGGCGGGCGCGCAGGGGATTCCGGCGAGCGTCCTCGCCGCGTACCGGCGGGCCGAGCAGCGGGTGGGGGAGAACGACCCCGGATGCGGGCTGCGTTGGCAGCTGCTCGCCGCGATCGGCAAGGTGGAGTCCGGGCAGGCGAACGGCGGCCGGGTCGACGCCGCCGGCAGGACGCTGCGCCCCATCCTGGGGCCGGTCCTCGACGGCAACGGCTTCGCCTACATCTCCGACACCGACGGCGGCGCCTTCGACGGCGACGCCCGTCACGACCGGGCCGTCGGGCCGATGCAGTTCATCCCGTCGACCTGGGCGGCGTGGGGTCAGGACGCGGACGGCGACGGCCGGCGCGACCCGAACAACATCCACGACGCGGCGCTGGCCGCCGGACGCTACCTGTGCGCGGGCGGGCGCGACCTGCGGGTCGGGGCGGACCTGGACCGGGCGGTGCTCTCCTACAACCGGTCCGGGGAGTACCTGCGCACCGTGCGGTCCTGGTTCGCGTACTACCTCCGGGGCGCGCACGAGGTCCCGGACGCGGCCGGTTCCGGTCCGGGCGCCGGCACTCCGGCGGGCCCGAGGCCCACGGAGCCCGGCCCTGCGGACCCGAAGCCGACGGACCCGAAGCCGCGGCCCACGCCCACACCGAGCCCGACGCCGAAGCCCACCCCGACGCCGGATCCGAAGCCCACCCCGACGCCGACACCGACGCCCACGCCGAAGCCCACGCCGACGCCGACGCCGACCCCCACGCCGACGCCCACGCCGACCCCGACGCCCACTCCGACGCCGACGCCGACCCCCACGCCGACGCCGACGCCGACGCCCAGCCCCACGCCGACGCCCACGCGGACCGGGTCCTCCGGCAGTCCGACCCCCGGCCCCGCGCCCACGGCCACACCGACCGCCTCGCCCAAGGCGAGCGCCTCCCCCCGGGCGACCGCGCGCCCCACCCCCACGCCCTGATCCCGCGGACATCCGCCCGCCCCGCCGCCCCGTCGCTCCGGCACGGGGCGGCGGCGTACCGAACGGTTCTCATCTCGCCCCCGCGTTGCTACGGTGCCCCCGCCCTGACGTTCCATCAGATTCCGGAGGCCCGGCATGCGCGCACTCGTCGCCGCCGCCATCGGGCTGGCCGCCGCGCTGGCCCTCGTCCTCGCCGTCACCGCCGCCGGGGTCCCGGAGGGCAAGACCTCGCCCAAGCCCCTGCTCACCACCGCGCCCCCCGCGCCCGGAAAGTAGAGGAGGCCCGGCATGAGACGCAGAGCGAGCCTCGTCCTGCTGGCCCTCGCCGTGTTCTGCGCGGCCCTCGCACCGCTGCTGCGCTGGTACGCGTACCCCCGACTGGCGAAGATCCCGCCCGGCCAATACCAGGAGATGGTCCTGGAGGCCAAGGACGCCACCCTCCTCGACTACGCGGGAGGGATGCAGCCGAAGAAGGTGGACAAGGTCACCATCGTCCAGACCCTGAAGGGCAACGTGGAGGCCTCCGAGGAGATCGAGGCCGACGCCGGCAAGGACGTCGTCGTCTGGGACACGCTGTCGTACATCATCGGGCCCGACGGCAAGATGGTCTCCCGGATACCCGAGCGCTACATCTTCGACGCCCACACGCAGGAACCGGTGCACGCCACCGGCGAGATGGTCGACGGGGACCCCGTCAAACGCGAGGGCATCGAGTTCAAGTGGCCCTTCTTCACCGAACCCCGCGACTACCTCTACTTCGACGCGCAGACGCGCACCTCCTCGCCGATCCACTACGTCGGCCCGCGCACCTACCGGGGCATGGAGGTCTACTACTTCGAGCAGACCGTGCCCTGGACCAAGGTCCCCATGCCGAAGAAGATGCCCATCGAGGGCATCGACCCCGCGACGATCGAACAGAGCACCGGAACCAGCCTCTGGTACACGGTCAAGGCGATGTTCTGGGTCGACCCGGTGACGGGCGCGCCCGTCAACGCCGAGCAGGAGATCCGGCAGGAGATGCGCGGCGGCATCGCGGCGGCCGGCCCCGACGGCCGGCTCACCGCCTTCGCCGGACACGTCAAGATGCGGCCCGACTACGCCGACCACACCTTCGAGCTGGTCTCCGCCAACCGTACGAAGGTCCTCGCCCTGCACACCTACGCCCCCGCCGGCTCCGCCCTCGCCGGGCTCGCCCTGCTGGCCCTCGCCCTGTGGCTGGAGGCGCGCGGCCGGCGCGCACCGGACGACCGGCCCCGCGAGGGGGAGGGCCTCAGCGCCTGAGCCGGGCGTTGGTGTGCCGGGTCGGCTCCGCAGTCGACGGGTCCTCGGGCCACGGGTGCTTCGGGTAGCGCCCGCGCAGCTCGGCCCGCACGGCCCGGTAGCCGCCCTGCCAGAACGACGCCAGGTCGGCCGTGACCGCGGCGGGCCTGCCGGCGGGCGACAGCAGGTGCACCAGGACCGGCACCCCCGCCACCCTCGGCGTCTCGGCCAGCCCGAACAGCTCCTGGAGCTTCACCGCGAGCACGGGCTGCCCGTCGCCGTCCCCGTAGTCGACGCGGATCCGCGAACCGCTGGGCACCTCGATCCGCTCCGGCGCCAGCTCGTCCAGCCGCCCCGCCTCGCCGGTGGCCCACGGCAACAGGCGATTCAGGGCCTGCCCGGCGTCGATCCGGGCCAGGTCGGCCCGGCGGCGGGCCCGGGACAGCTCGGGCTCCAACCACTCGTCGGCCCGCTCCAGCAGCGCCCCGTCGTCCGCCACGTCCGGCCAGGCCCCGCCCAGAGTCCGGTGCAGGAAGGCGAGCCGGGCCCGCAACGCCCGCGCCTCGGGCGACCAGCGCAGCAGCCCCGGACCCTCGGCCCGCAGCCCGTCCAGCAGGGCGGCCCGCACCGCCGCCGGATCGGGATCCCGCAGTGGGCGCGCGACGAGCTCGATCGCCCCGAGCCGCTCGACGCGACGGGCGACCAGGTCACCGTCCTCCCACCGCACCTCCTCGCCCGAGGACAGCAGGTGCGCCGCCGCCTCCCGCGCGGTCTCCGCGTCGATCGGCGCGGCCAGCCGCACCCGCGCCGACGCCGCGTGCGGGGGCCGGTCGGCCACGGCCACCGCCAGCCAGGGTGCCTCGCGCAGCGTCGACCCGCCGTCCGCCTCGGCCCCGGTCCCCGAGGCCATCAGGAACGTCCCCGCGCCCCGCGCCCGCGCCACCCGCTCCGGGAAGGCGAGCGCGGCCACCAGACCGGCCGCGGCGTCGTCACCCGCCCGGCCGCCCGACCCGCCCCGGCCCCGCTCCGCGCCCGAGCCCGAGGCCCGCTCCGCGCCCGCGTCCGAGCCCACGGCCCGCTCCGTGCCCGAGCCCGCGCCCACGGCCCGCTCCGTGCCCGCGCCCGAGCCCACGGCCCGCTCCAGCCGGCGCGCCTCGGCCCGCCAGCGGGCGGCGTACGCGTCCCCGCCGGCCCGCGCCGCGCGCCAGGCACCCGCCAGGTCGTCCCCGTGACCGCGCGGGGGCTCCTCGCTCAGCAGGGCCACCACCTCCGCGGCCCGCCGCGCGCCGAGCGCCTGCGCCCCGTCCAGCAGCGCCCGCGCCAGCCGGGGGTGCACCCCCATGCGGACCATCCGGCGCCCGCGCGCGGTGGGCCGCCCGGCGGGGTCCACCGCCCCCACCGCGAGGAGCACCTCCCGGGCCGCGGCCATCGCCCCGGCCGGCGGCGGATCCGGCAGCGCCAGCCCCGACGCGTCCGGATCGCCCCAGCAGGCCGCCTCCAACGCGAACCGGGCCAGGTCCGCGACCCGGATCTCCGGCGGGGGGAAAGCCGGCAGCCGCCCGTCCTCCGCCCGGTCCCAGCAGCGATACACCGTCCCGGGCGCCTCCCGCCCGGCCCGGCCGGCGCGCTGGCGGCCCGCCGCGCGGGACGCCCGTACGGTCGCCAGGGCCCCCAGCCCGCGGGCGTGGTCCACCCGGGGCTCGCGGGCCAGCCCGGCGTCCACGACCACCCGCACCCCCGGCACGGTCAGGCTGGACTCCGCGACCGCCGTCGCCAGGATCACCCGCCGCTGCGCCGAGGCCGTCAGCGCCTCCTCCTGCACCTCGGCCGGCGCCCGCCCGTGCACCTGGAGCACCCGCGCGTCCACCCCGCCCAGCAGCCCGGCGACCTTCGCCAGCTCGCCCACGCCCGGCAGGAAGCACAGCACGTCCCCCGAACGCTCCGCGAGCGCCCTGCGCACCACCGACGCCACGTGCGCCAGCTGCGCCGGATCCACCCGCGTGCCGTGCGGCGGGCGCACCGGCCGCGCCGGCGGCGCCCACACCGTCTCCACCGGGTGGGCCACCCCGGCCGCCTCCACCACCGGGGCGTCCCCGTCCGCGCCGCCCAGCAGCCGGGCCCAGCCGGCCGCGTCGGTCGTCGCCGAGGCCGCCACCAGGCGCAGCTCCGGGCGCAGGGTCCCGCGCACGTCCAGGAGGAAGGCGGCGGCGGTGTCGGCGTCGAGGTGCCGCTCGTGGCACTCGTCCAGGACCACCACGTCCACGCCGGCCAGTTCCTGGTCGCGCTGGAGGCGCTGGAGCAGGACGCCGGTGGTGACCACCTCCACGACCGTGTCGGGGCCCGCCACCCGCTCGCCGCGCACGGTGAAGCCGACCGAGCCGCCCGCGGCCTCGCCCAGCAGCCAGGCCATCCGGCGCGCCGCCGCCCGGGCGGCGATCCGCCGGGGCTCGGCCACGACCACCCTGCGCCGCACCCCACCCCCCACCAGCCCCGCCAGCACCAGCGGCACCAGCGTGGTCTTTCCGGTGCCGGGCGGCGCGCACAGCACGGCCGCGCCGTGGGCGTCCAGGGCCGCGGTGAGCGCGGGCAGCACCTCCCGTACGGGCAGGGAGTCGAGGGCGGCGGTGCGGATCACGTCAGTCGCGCTCGCAGACGAAGATCGCGGTCCCGGGGATCAGGTTGCCGCGCAGCGGGGACCAGCCGCCCCACTCCTGGTCGTTCCAGGCGGGCCACTCCGGCTCGACGAGGTCCACCAGGCGGAAGCCGCCGGCGACCACGTCGCGGACCCGGTCGCCGACGGTGCGGTGGTGCTCGACGTAGACGGCGCGGCCCCGCTCGTCCTGTTCGACGTAGGGCGTCCGGTCGAAGTAGGAGGCGGAGACGGACAGGCCCTCGGGGCCAGCCTCGTCGGGGAAGGCCCAGCGGATCGGATGGGTGACCGAGAAGACCCAGCGGCCGCCGGGGCGCAGGACGCGGTGGACCTCGCGCATGACGTTGACCGGGTCGGAGACGAAGGGGACCGCGCCGTAGGCGGAGCAGGCGAGGTCGAAGGAGGCGTCGCGGAAGGGCAGCCGGCCGGCGTCGGCCTCCACCAGGGGGACGTCCCCGCCGATGCGCAGGGCGTGCTGGAGCTGGCGGTGGGAGAGGTCCAGGGCGACGGGGCGGGCGCCGCGCGCGGCGAGCCAGCGGGAGCACTGGGCCGCGCCGGCGCCGATCTCCAGGACGTCCTTGCCCGCGAGGGAGTCCGCCGGGCCCAGGAGGGCGGCGTCGGCCTCGTCGAGGCCCTCGGGCCCCCAGACGAAGCGGTCGTCGCCGAGGAAGGCGCCGTGCTCGCTCTGGTACTCGTCGGCGTTGCGGTCCCACCAGCCCCGGCTCGCGCGGCTGCTCTCCGCCTCGCCGGCTTCCCGCCGGGTGGCCTCGGCGTCGTCCTCGGCGCCGTCGCCGGCCCCGTAGGCGTCTTCGGGGGCGTAGTCCTCTTGGTTCATGGGGCCCGTCGTCGTAGTCTGCGGATGCGTCGCGAAAGGGATGTGCGGCGGATGTGGACGGCCCATCACGGCGTCCCCGCCCACGAATTGTGCCGGTTATGCGGTCATCTGCCCGCGCTGTGGGCGTTCGCGCATTGACCCTGTCCGGCTGCCCCCGTATGCTACAAGTTGCGCTGCGAGCCTGTGCTCCTCAGACCTAGCAGGCTGCGCTTGCATCTGTTGATGTCCCCTCGGTTTTCGAGGCCCCTCCCCCTTCGGGGATTCGGGCTTCTTTGGCTGTCCGGCTTCTTCGGCAGATGCCGATAAGGGCTCCCGGCGTAGCAGTACCTACGACTTTCTGTCCGTAACCGGAGCCCTTTCCCACATGACGAGCAGCACCGAGACCACCGCCACCACCCCTCCGCAGGTAGCGGTCAACGACATCGGTAACGCGGAAGCCTTCCTGGCCGCGATCGACGAGACGATCAAGTACTTCAACGACGGCGACATCGTCGACGGCGTCATCGTGAAGGTCGACCGGGACGAGGTCCTGCTCGACATCGGTTACAAGACGGAAGGCGTGATCCCGAGCCGCGAGCTCTCGATCAAGCACGACGTCGACCCGAACGAGGTCGTCAAGGTCGGCGACGAGATCGAGGCCCTGGTTCTCCAGAAGGAGGACAAGGAAGGCCGCCTGATCCTGTCCAAGAAGCGCGCTCAGTACGAGCGTGCCTGGGGCACGATCGAGAAGATCAAGGAAGAAGACGGCATCGTCACCGGTACCGTCATCGAGGTCGTCAAGGGTGGTCTCATCCTCGACATCGGCCTCCGCGGCTTCCTCCCGGCCTCTCTCGTCGAGATGCGCCGCGTCCGCGACCTCCAGCCCTACGTGGGCAAGGAGCTCGAGGCGAAGATCATCGAGCTGGACAAGAACCGCAACAACGTGGTCCTGTCCCGCCGTGCCTGGCTCGAGCAGACCCAGTCCGAGGTTCGCCAGACGTTCCTCACCACCCTGCAGAAGGGTCAGGTCCGCTCCGGCGTCGTTTCCTCGATCGTCAACTTCGGTGCCTTCGTGGACCTGGGCGGCGTCGACGGTCTCGTGCACGTCTCCGAGCTGTCCTGGAAGCACATCGACCACCCGTCCGAGGTCGTCGAGGTCGGTCAGGAAGTCACCGTCGAGGTCCTCGACGTGGACATGGACCGCGAGCGCGTCTCCCTGTCGCTGAAGGCGACGCAGGAGGACCCGTGGCAGCAGTTCGCCCGGACCCACCAGATCGGCCAGGTCGTCCCGGGTAAGGTCACCAAGCTGGTTCCGTTCGGTGCGTTCGTCCGCGTGGACGAGGGCATCGAGGGTCTGGTCCACATCTCCGAGCTGGCCGAGCGCCACGTGGAGATCCCGGAGCAGGTCGTCCAGGTCAACGACGAGATCTTCGTCAAGGTCATCGACATCGACCTCGAGCGTCGCCGGATCTCGCTGTCCCTCAAGCAGGCCAACGAGTCCTTCGGTGCCGACCCGGCGTCGGTCGAGTTCGACCCGACCCTGTACGGCATGGCCGCGTCCTACGACGACCAGGGCAACTACATCTACCCCGAGGGCTTCGACCCCGAGACCAACGACTGGCTCGAGGGCTACGAGACCCAGCGCGAGACGTGGGAGCGCCAGTACGCCGAGGCGCAGGTCCGCTTCGAGCAGCACCAGGCGCAGGTCATCAAGAGCCGCGAGGCCGACGAGGCCGCCGCTGCCGAGGGCGCTGCCGCCCCGGCCGCCGGTGGCAACGCCGGTGCGGGCATCTCGGGTGGTTCCTACTCCTCCGAGGGTGCGGACGAGACCTCCGGCGCCCTGGCGTCCGACGAGGCCCTCGCCGCGCTCCGCGAGAAGCTGGCCGGCGGCCAGAGCTGATCGCAGCGCACGGCATCGACTCCACGCCACGGCGTGAGTCGAACTGAGTCCGACGACGAGGCCCGTCCCCTTCGGGGGGCGGGCCTCGCCGCGTTTCCCGGAGACGCGCCGAAGGAATCCCCAGGGCTCGGGCGGGCGCCGCGGCGTCCCGCCGCCGGCCCCGCGTCACGCCGTGTTCACACGAAACCGGCCAACTGGGGAATGGCGGGCCCGCCTTGGACGTTCTGTGCAGAGAACACGCGGCGAGGGAGGAGTGGTGACGGTGCTTGATCCACAGGGTCTGTACGAATGGGACGCCAAGGGCCTGGCGGTGGCCGACCTGGCGCTGGCCCAGGACTCGGCCGGGTTGGTCATGCTCTACCACTTCGAGGGCTACATCGACGCCGGCGAGACCGGCGAGCAGATCGTCGAGCGACTCCTCGACACCCTGCCCCACCAGGTGGTGGCCCGCTTCGACGCCGACCGGCTCGTGGACTACCGCGCCCGGCGACCGCTCTTGACCTTCCAGCGCGACCACTGGGCGGACTTCGAGGAGCCCCGCCTGGAGGTCCGCCTCGTCCAGGACGCCACCGGCGCCCCCTTCCTGCTGCTGTCCGGCCCCGAGCCCGACGTCGAGTGGGAGCGCTTCGCCCTCGCCGTCCGCCAGATCGTCGAGCGGCTCGGCGTACGGCTTTCGGTCAACTTCCACGGCATCCCCATGGGCGTGCCCCACACCCGGCCCGTCGGCATCACCCCGCACGGCAACCGCACCGACCTGATGCCCGGACACCGCAGCCCCTTCGACGAGGCCCAGGTCCCCGGCAGCGCCGAATCGCTCGTCGAGTTCCGCCTCGGCCAGTCCGGGCACGACGTGCTCGGCGTCGCGGCGCACGTCCCGCACTACGTCGCCCGCTCCCCGTACCCGGACGCCGCGCTGACCGCGCTGGAGGCCATCACGGCCGCGACCGGGCTGGTCCTGCCGGCGGTGGCGCACGCCCTGCGCACGGAGGCCCACCGCACGCAGACCGAGATCGACCGGCAGATCCGCGAGGGCGACGAGGAGCTGGTCAGCCTCGTCCAGGGACTGGAGCACCAGTACGACGCCGCCGCCGGCGCCGAGACCCGCGGCAACATGATCGCCGAACCGGCCGAGATCCCCTCGGCGGACGAGATCGGGCGCGAGTTCGAGCGCTTCCTCGCGGAGCGCGAGGGCGAGGCGTAGGCCGTCGGGGACCGGTACCCGGGGCCGGCGCGTCCGCGCCCCGGGCCCTAGGGTGCTCACCATGTTGAAAGTGGGCCTGACAGGCGGAATCGGTGCCGGCAAGAGCGAGGTCTCGCGGCTGCTGGCGGGGTACGGGGCGGTCGTCGTGGACGCCGACCGGATCGCGCGCGAGGTCGTCGAACCGGGCACGCCCGGTCTCGCGGCCGTGGTGGATGCCTTCGGGGAAGCGGTCCTGACCGCCGACGGACGACTCGACCGGCCCGCGCTCGGAGCCGTGGTCTTCACCGACCCGGAGAAGCTGCGGACGCTCAACGCGATCGTGCACCCGCTCGTCGGAGCCCGCTCCGCGGAACTGGAGGCCGCCGCCGGCGCCGACGCGATCGTCGTGCACGACGTACCGCTGCTCACCGAGAACGGGCTCGCACCGCTGTACGACCTCGTCGTGGTCGTCGACGCGGCCCCCGCGACGCAGCTGGCCCGGCTCACCGGGCTGCGCGGGATGACCGAGGACGAGGCCCGCTCCCGCATGGCCGCGCAGGCCACCCGCGAACAGCGGCTGGCGGTGGCCACGCTCGTGATCGACAACGACGGGCCCCTGGAGGCGCTGGAGCCGCAGGTGCGCGCGGTGTGGCGGGACCTCGTCGAACGGGCGGCCGCGGCGGCGAAGCCGGCCTGAGCCGGTTCGGGGTGGTCCGGGGCGCCGTGGCGCCCGGGCGGCCCGGGCCCGTCGGCCGGCCCCTCGGAACAGCCGGCGGCGCGTCCGGCGTTGAAGGCGGGCGTAGAGGGAAGGAAAGCACTGTGTCCGACACCACGCCCCCGCCGCCCGAGCGACCGTCCCGCGACCCGCGGCCCCCTGCGCCGGGCGCCGTCAGCCCGGAGACCCACGTCATCGACTACCGGGCCGCCGAGCAGCTCCTCGCGGCCCGCGACCCGAGAGGCGCCGTCCGGCTGCTCGACTCCGTCATAGCCGCCCACCCCGAGAACACCGCCGCCCGGCTGCTGCGCGCCCGGGCCTTCTTCGCGTCCGCGCAGCTGCGGGCCGCCGAGCTCGAATTCGAGCTCGTCCTGGAGCGGGAGCCGGACAACGCCTTCGCCCACTTCGCGCTCGCCCGCACCCACCAGCGTTCCGGGCGCGAGGAGCGGGCCCGCCGGCACTTCCGCCTCGCCGCCGCCCTCGACCCGCAGCCCGAGTACGTGGCCGCCGCGGGCTTCGACGCGTAGCACGCCGAGGCCGCGCGGGGCCCCGGGACGCGGGGCCCCGCGCGGCCGGGTTCAGCGCGTGTGCGGGGGATCGTACGGGGGCACGTCACGGCCCGGCTGGTAGTGCGGGCCCTGATGGATGTGCCGGAGGACGACGACCAGGTCCACGGCCGTCAGCACGACGAGCGCCGCGCAGGCCGCCGCCCAGCCGACCCGGCCGACGACCGAGAACACGGCCGCGCCGGCGGCGGCCCAGATCATCCCCCACAGACTCAGCCAGAACCGCAGCCGCAGCGGACTGCGGGCGGTCACCGGCTCGCTTCCGGTGCGCATGGCATCGCCCCGTCCCGTGTCGAAGCCCCCCTTCCATGCTGCCACGCGGCAGGGACCGGGCGGGCGGGCCGGCCCGGGTGGAGGGTCGGATCAGGGGTTCAGCTTGTTCACGGCCTTGACGGTGGTCTGCTTGAAGGCGGGCACCGGGGCGTCGGTGAGGTGCCCCATCTGTCCCCAGTTCACGACGGTGACCGTGGAGCCGTCCCGCCCGATGCCGAAGAGGTGCACGCCCGGCTCGGACTCCGGGATCGAGGTGTCGACCCCGTAGACGTGCGCGCCCTCCTCGACCGTCAGCTTCCCGTAGTCCTGCCAGGAGGCCGTGCCGCCGGGCGTCTTGCGCAGCCAGTCGGCGGCGCAGGCGGCCACCTTGCGCTCCAGGGCGGTTACCAGCTTGGCGGCGGCCGCGTCGGAGGCCGTGCGCACCGAGATCTGGACGGCGCCGGCGTCGACGTCGGTGTGGAAACCCCGGTGCCAGGCGCCCGTCGCGGGCAGCACCCCCTCCAGGCAGAACGGGGTGGTCTCCGGCAGGCCCTTGGTCACCTTGCCCGCGAACCAGGGGGAGGAGGCGTGCGGCGGGAGGTCGGTGCCGTTCAGGAACCCGGGCGCGGTGGCGGCCGTGGCGGTGGTCGAGGTGGTGAGGACGAGGGCGGCAGCCGCCGCGAGGGCGGAGGTGGCGAGGGCGGAGGTGCCGGTACGACGGAACACGTGGTCTCCCCGTGAGAGGTGCGGTCGAGGTGCGATGTGTCCACAGCATTGCCCGGCCGGTCGGGAGGGGGCGAGAGGCTGTGGCGGAATCGGGACACTGGAACGCCCGTATGGCCCCCGACCTGGGGGAACATCGTTTCCATGGAACGGGGACACGGGACGGGGGAGTAGTGGGCGAGGCAGGAAGGTCGGGCGAGGCGGAGGCTCTCGCACGGCTGATGAGGGGGCTGAAGGAGCGCGCGGGTCTCAGCTACGGCACGCTCGCGCGCAGGTTGCACACCAGTACGTCGACGCTGCACCGGTACTGCAACGGGGACGCGGTGCCGGCCGAGTTCGCGGCGGTGGACCGCTTCGCGCGGGCCTGCGGGGCGAGCCGCGACGAGGCGCTCGGGCTGCACCGGGCCTGGCTGCTGGCGGACGCGCGGCGGCGGGCGGTTGCGGGGAGTCCGATCGCGGAACGACAGCCGGAGCCGGAGCCGGAGCCGGAGCCGGAGCCGGAGCCGGGGCCGGGGCCCGTCGCGGGCGCGGAACAGGATCCGGAGCCGGACGCGGGCGCCGATCCGGGTGCGGGCGCGCGGCAGGCTTCGCAGGCTCGGGAGGCGGGGGACGGGCTCGCGGAGGGTCCCGTCGTGGAGGTCGCGCCCGGGCCGGTGCCGGTCGTCCGCCGACGGCGGGCGTTCGCCGTGGCCGCGGCCGGGGTGGCGGTGGCCGCCGCCGCGGCGGTCACGGTGGCGATGGTCGTACGGGGGCCGGACGGGCTCGCGACGGGCGCGGCGGGCATCGGCGGGCCCGCAGGCCTCGCCTCGGCGGGGCCGACGGGCAGCGCCGGAGGGTCCCCGTCCGGGCCGGGGGCGACGAGCCCGGGCCCGGACGGCGCGTCGGCGGGAGCGTCGCCGAGCGGCGCCGGGTCGCCGACGGGCACGCCGTCGGACGCCGCACCGGGCGGGCCCGCGGCCGGCGGCGCGGCCGGGTCGGCCGGGTCGGCCGGGTCCGCTCCGCCGCCCCCGCCCGCCGCGACGCCCCCGCCCGCGTCGGGGGCGGCCCCGCTCAAGGCCGCAGTGCGGTCGCACGTGTGGGCCGGGGCCTGCGACCACCGCTACCTCTCCGAGCGGGCCCCCGCGGCCGTCCCCGCACCGCCCGTGGAGGCGGACGCGCCGGCCTGGGCGCGGGCGCAGGGGGCGGTGCACGCCGGGAGCCAGATCGTGGAGGCCACCGTCCACGGGACGGGCGAGGGGGCCGTGGTGCTGGAGGGGATGGAGGTGCGGGTAACCGCGCGGCGCAGCCCGCCGGCCTGGAACGTCTACGGGATGTCGCAGGGCTGCGGCGGAGCGCTCACACCGGCGACCTTCGCGGTCAACCTGGACGCGCCCCGGCCGCTGGCCCGCCCCGTGGCGGGCAACGACTCCGGCGAGGCGCTGCCCGCCCCGAGCTTCCCGATGCGGGTCTCGGCCGCCGAGCCGGTCGTCCTGCGGGTGGAGGCGGCCACCACGGGATGCGACTGCGACTGGTCCCTCGACCTGCGCTGGAGCTCCCCGGGCGGATCGGGCACCCTGCGGCTCGACGACGGAGGGGGACGGGCGTGGCGCGTGGCCCCGACGGCGGGACGGCCGCTGTACGGGTTCGCGGGCGAGCTGGGCCGCTGGGCCCGCTGACCCAGGCCCTGTCGTCAACTCCCGTCGTCGCCCGGAGGGCGGCCCCGCGGCGTCCGGTGCGTGCTCTCGGCGTGCCGGGCGTCGCGGGGCAGGCGGGAGATGGACGGCAGGCCCTGGGGCGGGCCGCGTGGGGGTCGGCGTTCGCGCAGGTCAGCGGTGTTGTCAGTGGGCCCGCCTAGACTCGGCGGCAGTGGGCGTGCCGTGTGCGGCACGCCCGGACCGGGACCGGGAAGGGGGACGACATGACCGCGCAGCCGCAGGCGGAGCCGCATCCGTTGCTGCGTCGGGCCGCCGTGTTCCTGCCCGCCGCCGTCCCCCGCGAGGGCCGGTTCGCATTCTGGAGTCCGGAGGGCGACCCCTTCCCCGAGACCCTCTCCGAGGCCGGGGAGGGAGCCGGGACCGGGGGCGCGCGCTCGCTGCGGGTGGTCCGCCCGCACGGGGCGGGCGTGCGGACCCGTACCGTGCCCGCCGTGACCCTGTCCGTGGTCGAGGCCCTGCCGCTGCTGGCGCGGGCGAGCCGCAGCCGCGCCGCGCATCCCGCGACCCGCGCCTGGGGCACGGCCGCGGCCCAGGCGCTGACCCTCGTCGCGCGCGGCCGGCTGCTGCCCGGGCTCACCCCCGAGGGGGTCGACGCCTGGCGCGCGGGCCCCCTCGACGCGCAGGACGTCGGCTACCTGCGCGCCGTCGCCGCCGCCCTGCCGTACGAGGGGTACGCCACCCCGCTGGGCGGTCGCCGCCCGCTGACGCTGCCGGAGCCGGAGGCCCTGGTGCGGGCCTTCCTCGACGCCGTGGCCGACGCCCTGCCCCGTACCCCGGCCGCGCCGGTCGCCGCCGGGGCGTCGTTCGCCGCGCAGGAGCCGCAGCGGGTGCCCGGGTTGAGGGAGTGGGCCGCGCAGGTGGCGTCCGGCGCCGACGCCGGCGTGGGGATCTCGCTGCGCCTCGACCTCTCCTCCTTCCGCCTGTTCGACGAGGCCGAGCCGCAGGACGTGCGCCGCGCCGGGGCCGCCGTCGTCCAGGTCCACAGCCTCGCCGACCCGATGCTCGTCACCGACGCGGCCGCGCTGTGGGCGGGGACGGCCGCCGCCGGGTTCGGGGCCCGCGCCCGGGTCGACGCCGTCCTCGCGCTGCGCCGCGCCGCCCGGACCTGGCCGCCGCTGCTGCGCCTGCTCGACCAGCCGGTCCCGGATGCCCTGGCGCTGTCGGACCCGGAGCTGGAGGACCTTTTGGGCGTGGCCGCGACCCGGTTGGCGGCCGTCGGGGTCCTGGTCCACTGGCCGCGCGAGCTGGCCCGTACGCTCTCCGCCTCGGCGGTCGTCCGCTCCACCGCCCCCGGTTCGGCGACCGACGGCACCGCCTTCTTCGACGCGGCCGGCCTCTTCTCCTTCTCCTGGGAGCTCGCCCTGGGCGGGGACCGGCTCACTCCGGGGGAGATGGAGGCGCTCGCGCAGGCCCACCGGCCCGTCGTACGGCTGCGCGACCAGTGGGTGCGCGTCGACCCGGCGTTGGTGCGCAAGGCCCGCAAGCGCGAGCTCGGGCTGCTCGATCCGGTCGACGCCCTGGCCACCGTACTGACGGGGACGGCCGAGGTCGACGGCGAGACGGTGCCGGCCGTCGCGGTGGGGGCACTGGCGGCGTTGCGCGACCGGCTCACCGGGGAGCCGGCGGCGATCGCCGCGCCGGCCGGCCTGCGGGCGACGCTTCGGGACTACCAACTGCGGGGCCTGGCCTGGTTGGACCTGATGACCTCCTTGGGACTGGGCGGATGCCTGGCCGACGACATGGGGCTGGGCAAGACCGTCACCCTGATCGCCCTGCACCTGCACCGGGCCCGCCCCGAACCGACGCTGGTCGTCTGTCCGGCCTCCCTGCTGGGCAACTGGCAGCGCGAGATCGAGAAGTTCGCCCCCGACACCCCCGTGCGCCGCTTCCACGGGGGCGACCGCAACCTCGACGACCGGGTCGGCGGCTTCGTCCTCACCACGTACGGGACGATGCGGGCGGCGGCCCCCCGGCTGGCGGAGCACGCCTGGGGCCTGGTCGTCGCCGACGAGGCCCAGCACGTCAAGAACCCGAACTCGGCCACCGCGAAGGCGCTGCGCACCATCCCGTCACCGGCCCGGGTCGCGCTGACCGGCACACCCGTCGAGAACAACCTCTCCGAGCTGTGGGCGCTCCTCGACTGGACCACGCCCGGGCTGCTGGGCCCGCTCACCACCTTCCGGGCCCGGCACGCGCGCCCGGTGGAGCACCAGCAGCAGGAGGACGGCGGGAACGAGGCCGCGGTGGCCCGCCTGGCCGCGCTCGTCAGGCCGTTCCTGTTGCGCCGCAAGAAGTCCGATCCGGGCATCGCCCCCGAACTGCCCCCGAAGACGGAGACCGACCATCCGGTGTCCCTCACCCGGGAACAGGTCTCGCTCTACCAGGCCGCCGTGGACGAGGCGATGGCCGTGATCGAGGGCAGCGAGGGCATCGAACGACGCGGCATGATCATGAAGTTGCTGGGCTCGCTGAAGCAGATCTGCAACCACCCGGCGCAGTACGCGCGGGGCGCCGGCGCGGTGGAGGAGACCCGCATCGCGCACCGTTCGGGCAAGCTCGCCCTGCTCGACGAACTGCTCGACACCATCCTGGCCGAGGACGGCTCCGTACTGATCTTCACGCAGTACGTCACCATGGCCCGGATCCTGGAGAAGCACCTCACCGCGCGCGGCATCGCCAACCAACTCCTGCACGGCGGCACCCCCGTGGCCCGGCGCCAAGAACTCGTCGACCGCTTCCAGTCCGGCGAGGTCCCCGTGTTCCTGCTCTCCCTCAAGGCCGCCGGTACGGGCCTGAACCTCACCCGCGCCGGTCACGTCGTCCACTACGACCGCTGGTGGAACCCGGCCGTCGAGGAACAGGCCACCGACCGCGCCTACCGCATCGGCCAGACCCAGCCCGTCCAGGTGCACCGCATCATCGCCGAGGGCACCGTCGAGGACCGCATCGCCGAACTGCTGGAGGCCAAGCGGGCCCTGGCCGATGCCGTCCTGGGCTCCGGCGAGGCGGCGTTGACCGAGCTGACCGACCGCGAACTGGCCGACCTCGTCTCGCTGCGGAGGCCCTCGTGATCACCGCCCGGGACGACCGCCGCCGCACCTTCGAGACCGTGCCGCCCGGTATCGACGCGCAGACCTGGTGGGGTCGCGCGTGGGTGGCCGCCCTGGAGGAGCGGGCGCACGACCCGGCCCGCCTGGCGCGCGGTCGGACGTACGCGGCCGAGGGGCACGTCGACGCCGTCACCATCACCCCCGGGCGGATCGTGGCGTACGTACGGGGCGGTCGGCCGCGCCCGTACCGCACGGAGCTGAGCCTGGGCGTCTTCACCGACGCCGAGTGGGACGAGGTCCTGGAGGGGGTCGCGGCGGACCCGGCCGTCCTCGGGGCGCTGCTGGAGCGCGAGGTGCCGCGGTCCCTCGCCGCATCCGTCCTGCCGGGCGTGGGCGAGCCGGCGCCGCGCTGCTCCTGCCCGGACACCGGCCGGGGCCCCTGCAAGCACGCCGCCGCCCTGTGCCACCGGGCGGCCCGACTGCTCGACGAGGACCCCTTCGTCGTCCTGCTGCTGCGCGGTCGGGGCGAGCGGGAACTGCTCGACGACCTGGCCCGGCGCAGCGCCGCCCACGCCGCGCGCGAACAGCCCGACGCCGCAATGGACTTCCCCGGGGTGTCGGCCCGCGAAGCCGTCGCCCGCACCGTCCTGCCGCCGCTGCCCGCACCGCCGGCCGTGCCCGCCGCCGTGGGCCTGCCGCCCGCCTGTCCGGCGGACCCGGTGGCGCCCGATCCCCTCGCGCTGGACCAGCTCGCCGCCGACGCCGCGGTCCGCGCGCTCACCCTGCTGACCACGGGGGACGACCCGACCGCGGGCCTGAGCCTGTGGCAGGACGCGGTCCGACTGGCGTCCGCGCACCCGACCGCCGGCCTGACCGGTACCGCCCGGTCCCTCTACCGCGACCTGGCCCGCGCCACCGGCCGCACCACCACGGAGCTGGCGCGCGCGGCCGCGGCCTGGCGCCAGGGCGGCCTGGCGGCCCTCACCGTCCTCGACGAACCCTGGGACCCGCCGGCGGGGCCCTTCGACCGGGCCCGTCCGATCCTCCTCGCCGCCGGCCTGGGCTCCTTCCGGCCCGAGCGCAACCGCCTGACGGCGTCCGGGCGTCAGCTCCGGCTCGGCCGCGAGGGCCTCTGGTACGCCTACGAGTCCCGGCCGGGGGACGAGGACTGGTGGCCCACGCCCGCCCCGGCCTCCCCGGACCCCCTCGGCGTCCTCAGGCCGTGAGCCCCCGCCCGGGCTCGCCGTCGCGCCCGGCGTCGCCGTCGCGTCCGGTGGCGAGGCCGGCGGCCCAGCCGGCCAGGGTGACGAAGTCCCGTTCGCGCAGACCGTGTCGGGGGTGCACCCGCAACAGCAGGGCCGGCGCCGGGTGATGGGCGGCCACCCACGCGCGGTCGCGGGGGGTGATCATGTCGTCGACCCAGGCGAAGGGGCGTCCGGCCGCCCAGTCGAGCAGGGGGCGGGTCTTCCAGAACAGCCCGTCGGGGTCCTGGGCGAAGAGTTCCGGCCACTCCACGACGGGAAGGTCCTCGGGGAGCCCGATGTGCGGGGCGATCAGGGTGTTGGCCTGGTGGGTCCACGCCGTCGCCCAGGCCAGTTCGAAGGGCAGGGCCCGGAGCCGGGCGCCGTGCCGGGGGTGCAGGCGCACCCGCGTGCCGCGCCGGGCGGCGCGCGAGTCGGGGTCGCGGTAGGAGAGCCAGACGTCGGGGCGCATGCGGTGGCTCGTGTACCCGCGCAGCCCGGCGAACAGGGACCGGAAGGGGTTGAGCGGACCGTCCACGTCGAGAAGGAGCAGCGGTCGTTCAGTCATGAAGTAGGAAGTACCCCGTACACGATGGAGTGAAATGCCTACCGTCTCTATAACCCGAACGGGTTCACGGCGTTGTCTCCGGTACGGGGCGCGAAGTCCCCGAAACCCTTCCGGAAGGCAGGAAATCCTGATGCGTCACAGTCGTCGGAATGGCTTGATCGCGGCGATGGTCGCGGGCGGTGGACTGGCGGTCGCGGGGGTGGGTGCCCTCGCGCACGCCGACGCGGAGGCGGGCGGGCGGGCCGAGCGCTCCCCGGGGCTGCTCTCCGGGAACCTGGTGCAGCTGCCCGTGAACACCCCGGTGAACGTCTGCGGCAACACCGTCAACGTGGTGGGGCTCCTCAACCCCGCGGCGGGCAACCGCTGTACGAACGCCTCGGGCGGCGGGCATGGCGGCCATACCGGGTCGGGCCCGGCCCACGCGCATCCCTCCTCCGCCTCCTCGAACGCCGGCGGCACGGCGGGCGGGGGAGCGGTGGCCGTCGGAAGCGGAAAGGATTCCCCCGGACTGCTGTCCGGCAACGGCATCCAACTGCCCATCGACCTCCCCGTGAACGTCAGCGGGAACTCGGTGAACGTCGTCGGCATCGGGAACCCCTCCGTCGGCAACACCTCCGTCAACGGCGAGACCCCCACCGGCGGCAAGCCGGTCCAGCCGCCGAAGCCGACCCTGCCGCCCGTCGCCCCGCGCCCCGTCACCCCGCCGGCGCCGCAGCAGCCGGAGCAGCCGCAGGCCGGGCAGAAGCCGCACACCTCGGCGCTCGCCCACACCGGCGCCGAGGGCGTCGGCTACCTGCTGCCCGGCGGCGGCGCGCTGCTCCTCGGCGGCGCCCTGCTCTACCGCCGCTTCCGCGCGAGCCAGGCGTAGCCCGACCCCGAACGGGGCCTTGGCCGGGCCGGGTTCGCGCCTTCACGCGGATTCCCTCGCCCCGGATTCCCGGGCCGGCGCGGCGCGCCACCCGTCCAGGACGGCGTCGATCAGCGGTGCCAGCCGGGCCCGGGCCGTGAAGCGGGGCACCCCGGCCATCAGCAGGGCGTCGTACTCGGTGTCGAGGTGCCGCACGGCCGCCCGCACCGCCACGGACACCGCCTGCTCGTCGAGGGCCCGACCGGCCGCCGTACGTCCGACCCGACCGCTGCCGCGCACCGACGCGTGCGCGGCGATGTCCCGAGCGCGGTCGGGAGGACATCCGGGGAACAGCCGCAGGATCTCGGCGGCGAAGGCGGCCGTGAAGCGCACGTCCTCGGCGGCCCGCCGCCGCCGGTCGCGTTCCCGGCGGCGGGCCCGCGCCTCGGCGTCCGCCAGGCAGGAGCGTTCGGCGTGGGCCAGCGCGGCCTCCTCGACCAACAGCCCCAGGCGTTCGTAGCGGTGCCGACGCTTGTTGAGGCGCACCACGACCGCGGAGAGCGAACCGGCCTCGCGGGCCCTGCGGGTGAGCGCCGCGTCACCGCGCGGCAGGTAGACGAGATGGCCGAGGTCGGCGCAGTCCAGGCAGCGCGGCACGCCCGCTTCGCGTACCAGATGCCGGAGCGGGCCCTGCCTGCACTCGGCGCAGTGGATCTGCTTGCGCGACTCGAAGACGACGAGGCTCATAGGGTGGTGATACCGCCGGCCGATGCTTATATCACCTTGTCCGGACAGGTTGTCGGCCTTTCATCAAAGCTTCCTGAACCTCGTGTCGTCCTCCTACCGTGAGCCGGATGGGCCCGGTGGGCCCATGGGGGAGGGCACATGGGCGGACGGCAGGCGACGGCACGACGGCCGGGGGAGACGGCCCCCTCCGACCTCATGGGTCGGGAGATCGTCATAGAGCCCGGCGGCTGCACCGGATGGCACTACCACCGGGTGCCGCTCATGGCCGTCGTCACCTCGGGGGTGCTGACCCGGATCCTGGCCGACGGCGGCGTCGAGGTGCACCGGGTGGGCGACACCTTCGTCGAGCCCGCCGGCACCGACCACGTCCACCTCGGCCGCAACATCGGCACCGATCCGATCGTCCTGCTCGTCACCTGCGACCTCGCCGAGGACGCCCCCTTCGCCGTCCCGGCGCCACCGCCGCGCGGGGCACACCCCTGCGGCTGCCCGGGCCACCGGCGCTGATCGGGCGCCGGCCCCGGCCGCGACCCTCGCCGGGACGGCCGGCGCGCGGCCCGCACCGGTCCGGTCCTCCCGCCCGCGGAGACCCCCGTCCACCACGGGCGGCAGGACCGGACCGTCAGACCAGGCGGCGGATCTCCCCGCGCACCCGGTAGAAGCCGCCGGAAGCGGCGTGCAGACCGTCGACCACGTACCGCGCGCCCGGCTCCCGGATGCCGCGCGGGAACTGCACCTTCCAGGAGGACTCGAAGCCGTCCGACACGACCCGCACCCGCATCCGCCCGC
Source organism: Streptomyces sp. NPDC103540 (assembly GCF_055584445.1). Taxonomy (NCBI): domain Bacteria; kingdom Bacillati; phylum Actinomycetota; class Actinomycetes; order Kitasatosporales; family Streptomycetaceae; genus Streptomyces; species Streptomyces sp. NPDC103540. Next base: position 90,718 of record NZ_JBVJMA010000001.1, on the reverse strand, counting down.
CCTGCTGGACGCACTCCACGACCACGCCGCCGGCCGGGACCGCCGCCACGGACACCGTCGCCACCGCCGCGGCCGAGGCCGCCGGGGTGAACACCGGCAGCGCCGCCGCGGACTTCACGTCCACGACCGTCGGGACCGACCCCTGCTGCGCCGCCGCGATGGCCGCCTCGCTCGCGTCGACGCACACCAGTGAACCGTCGGTGGTGACCAGGTAGAGCCGCTCGTCCAGGTACTGCATCGACAGCGCCGAACCGCCGCCGGTGCCGAGCTTCCACAGCCGTCGGCCGTCCGCGTCGAAGCAGTACACCGAGGACGAGGAGTCACCCGCGAACACGTGGCGCCCGTCGGGCGAGGTGGCGCACGAGTACACCGACGCGTCGCACGGGTACGTGGCCTCCACCGCGCCGGTCGCCTTCGACAGGCGCTGCACGGTGTTGCGCGAGGTGCCCGCGTAGACGGCGTGCTCCTCCTGCCAGCCGAACAGCACCGAACCGGGCGTGCGGGTGTGCCACAACTCGCGGGTGCCGTCGGCCGCGTAGGCGGTGACGCCGCCGCTGTGGCCGTGGTAGACCGCGTCCTCGTCGGCGCGGACCATCCACGCGCCGGTGCCCGCGGACCTGCGCGACCACTGGTGCTCGTCCTCGTGGTCGATGACGGTCAGACCGCCGCCCGCGTCCGAGACGTTCAGCACGCCCTCGTGGATGTCGAGCCAGTAGATGTCCACGTCCGCGGCGATCCCGTACGCCCCGAAGGGCACCTTCGACGACAGGTCGTACACGGTGCCGTCGTCACACCCCGCGTAGATCCAGAACTCGTCCGCCACCAGGCACTTCACGCCGTCCGGCAGCGAGTAGCGGGCCAGCACCTCGCCGGTGTGGCTCACCGTGTAGACGTCGCCGGCCTGGTTGCCGACCCAGCAGCGGTCCTCGTCGACGTGGATGCCGAACGCGGCGGAGCCGGTGCGGAACCGCCACAGGACCGGGGCCACCGAGCGGGCGGTCGAGGGGGCCGAGGTCACCTGGCGGCGGGTCACCGCGCGGGCGGCGCGCACGCCCTGGATCGCCGGAGCGTAGCCCTTGCGGACCTTCTCGCCGACCTTCTTCGCGGCGGCCGCGCGGGCCTTGTCCACCGTGGGGAACGACGAGGTCTGGAGCTGGCCGTCGGCGCCGATGCGACCGTAGCGGACGGTCACCGAGGTGCCGTCGACGGTCACCTCGTAGAACTTGTGCGCCCCGCCGCCGTCCTGCGAGAGCTCCAGGTACGTCGTTTCCCGAGCCATGACAGACCCCTCCCGTGGTCGGGCCGACGACTCCGTGACGCCGGTGATCCCTTGCGAAGAACGTACGGGCGGGCACTGACAATGGGCCGGTGGACAAGTTCGAACCGATCACCTGGCAGGGGATGGCCGAGCGGCTCGCCGAACGGGCGGGGCGGGAGGCCGGGGCGGCCCCGTGGTGGCGGGTGGGCATCGACGGGGCCCCCGCCGCCGGCACCGACGTGCTCGCGGGCCGGCTCGCCGACGAACTCCGGGCACGAGGCCGCTCGGTGGTGGTCGTCCCGGTCGAGGGATTCCTGCGGCCGGCGTCGTTGCGCTTCGAGTTCGGGCGCCGGGACGTGGACCAGTACCTGGCGGGCTGGTACGACACGGGCGCGCTGTGGCGCGAGGTGTTCGGCCCGACGGACCCGGGCGGCGACGGGCGGGTGCTGCCCGACCTGTGGGACCCCGTACGGGACCGGGCCACCCGCAGCCCCTACGTCGAACTCCCGCCCGGCGGCGCGCTGATCGTGCACGGGCCGCTGCTGCTGGGGCAGTGGTTCCCCTTCGACCTCAGCGTGCACATCGGCCTGTCGCCCGGGGCGCTGGCGCGGCGCACCCCGGAGCCGGAGCGGTGGACGCTGGAGGCGTTCGCCCGCTACGCGCGGGAGGTCGATCCCGAGCGGTCGGCGGACGTCCTGGTCAGGGCGGACGACCCGGCGCGCCCCGCCTGGTCCGGCGCCGGATGACCCTCGCCGGGACGGGGGTGCGCGGGAGTCGGCGCGTCCCCGCCCCGGCGGGGGTCAGGGGCGTCCGCCCAGGTGGGCCACGGCGTCGGCCGCCGCCCGACAACCGGCGCGGGCCGCCTCCGCCGCGCCGGCCCCCGCCAGTCGGGCCGCGAGGAAGCCGCCGGTGAAGGCGTCCCCGGCGCCCGTGGTGTCCACCGCCTCGACGGGCTCGGCGTCCACCTCGGCGGTGATCCGGCCGTGCTCGGCGACGAGAGCCCCGCCGGTGCCCCGGGTGACCACCACGAGCGGCACCCGACGGCTGAGCGCCACCGCCGCCCGTACCACCCCGCCGGGTCCCGGCAGCCCGGCCAGCAGCCGCGCCTCGTCCTCGTTCGGCAGGAGCACCTGGGTCCCCGCCACGAAGCCCAGGAACCGCTCGGGGCCCAGCGCCGCCAGGAACCCCGCCGACGCCGGGTCCACGCTCACCGGCACCCCTCGCGTCCGGGCGGCCCGCAGCGCCACCAGCGCCAACTCTCGGCTGGTGTCGGCGAAGAAGAGGTAGCCCGACAGGTGCAGGTGCGCGGCGCCGTCCAGCAGGGCGGGCACCCAGTCGGCCGGACACAGCCGCAGCGAGGCCCCGCTGTCGGTCAGGAAGGTCCGCTCCGCGTCGCCGTCGACCAACGCCACCACCGTGCCGGTCGGCTCCGCCGGATCCACGACCAGCCGCGGCCGGACCCCCGCGTCGACCAGGGCCCGCTCGTGCCACCGGGCCGACTCGGAGCCCACGCGGGCGAGGAGGCGCACCTCGGCCGCGCCCGTACGGGCCGCCCAGCAGGCGGCGTTGGCGCCCGCGCCGCCCGGCAGCGTGCGGATGCGGGCGAGGGTGTCGGTGGCCGGGGCCAGGGGGCGGGGGTGCACCGCCACCACGTCCGTCACCACGTCGCCGACCACCAGCAGCGCGCCGGGCGGGGCGCCGACCTCCCCGCCGCCGCCCGTGCCGCTTCCGCCGCTTCCGCTTCCGCTTCCGACGCCGCCGCCCGTGGCGTCCGTGGCGTCCGTACCGCCCGTGGCCGCCGCCCCCGCGCCGCTCATGCGCGGGCCGTCCAGGCCCCCGCGATCAGGGCCCCGAGCCGCACGTTGCCCCGTACCGCCGCCAGGTTCGCCTCCAGCGAGGCGCCGCCGGTGGCGGTGACCAGGTGGTCCAGCAGGAACGGGGTCACCGCCTGCCCGGTGATCCCCCGCTCCCGACACCGGTCGAGGGCCTCGGCCAGCACCCGGTCGTGCAGCTCCCGGTCCAACTGCCGTTCCTCGGCCACCGGATTGGCCACGACCAGGGCCGACTCCGGCCCGCCCAGGGCGTCCTGGGCGGCCATCACCTCGGCGACCTCGGCCGGCCCGCGCACCGTCCAGTCCACCGGGTGGCCCGAGTCGGCCAGGTAGAACCCGGGGAAGCGGTCCGTCCCGTAGCCCAGGATCCCTACACCCAGGGTTTCCAGGCGCTGGAGCGTGGCCGGAACGTCCAGGATCGACTTCACCCCCGCGCACACCAGCGTGATCCGGGTCCGCGCGAGCAACGCGAGGTCGGCCGACTCGTCCTGGGAGCTGGTCCACTCCCGGTGGACGCCGCCCAGCCCGCCCGTCGCGAAGACCCGCAACCCGGCGCGCGCGGCGAGGAAGGCCGTCGCGGACACCGTCGTCGCCCCGCTCGCCCCGGTGGCCAAAGCCGGCGCCAGATCCCGATGGCCGAGCTTGCGTACGCCTTCACCTGCGGCGATCCGCTCCAGACGGGACTTGTCGAGACCCGCGTACGCCACCCCGTCCAGGACCGCGATCGTGGCCGGAACGGCTCCCTCCGCCCGGACCATGGCCTCCAGCTCCAGGCCCACCTCCAGATTGCGCGGGCGCGGCAGTCCGTGCGTGATGATCGTCGACTCCAGCGCGACGACGGGCCGGTTCGCGGCCAGCGCCTCGCGTACCTCGTCCGACAGGACCGGGACCGGGTGTGCTCTGTGCTGTGGCATGTCCCCATCCATGGCACGGGATTCGCGCCGCCAAACGCGCCGCTGCCGCCCCGGCGCGAACCTGTCCGAGTAGCGTGCCCCCATGAACACGCGCGTTTTCTACGACGAACTCGCCGCCCGCTACGACCTCCTGTACGCGGACTGGGACGCGAGCATCGACCGGCAGGGCCGGGCCCTCGACACCCTCCTCACCCGAGCCCTGGGCCCCGGCCCGCACAGGGTCCTGGACAGCGCCTGCGGCATCGGCACCCAGGCACTGGGCCTGGCCCGCCTGGGCCACCGGGTCACCGGTACCGACCTCAGCGCGGTCGCCGGGGCCCGCGCCGTCACCGAGGCCGCCGACCGCGGACTCGACGTGTCGATCGCCGCCGCCGACATGCGCGCCCTGCCCTTCCCGGACGCCTCCTTCGACGCCGTCGTCTGCGCCGACAACGCCCTCCCGCACCTGCTCACCGCCGAGGACGTGCGCGCGGCCCTGGCCGAATCCCGGCGGGTGCTGCGCCCCGGCGGCCTGCTGCTGCTCTCGACGCGGCCGTACGGCGAACTGCGCCGCACCCGGCCCGCCAGCGAGGCGCCGCGCGTGCGCATCGGGCCCGACGGGCGGACCATCACCTTCCAGCTGTGGCACTGGCACGACGACGGGGAGCGGTACGACGTCGAGCTGTTCCAGTTGCTGCCGACGGGCGCCACCTGGGCCCCGTGCACCTCGACCACCACCTACTGGGCGCTGTCCGAGGCGGAGACCGCCCAGTTCGTCCGGCAGTCCGGCTTCGGCGAACCGGTGTGGCACCCGACCTCCGCCACCGGCTTCCACCAGCCCCTCCTCGGGGCCCGCCGGCCGCTGCCGCGCCCCCGCTCGACGGAGTGACGCGTCCGCCACGCCCACGCTGGACGATCTGATCACCCCGGGGTCCGGGAGGTCCGCACTAGGCTCACGCGCCATGAGCACCAGTGACCGCACCCCCGCCGCGCCCGCCTCGTTCGCCGTCTCGGTGTCCGACTTCCCGGACGAGGAGTTGGAACGGGAGGAACTCGACCCCGGGCAGATCGTCTCCGGCGACCCCGTCGTGACGGGCAGGGTGCTGTGGGAGTCCGAGGACGGCTCGCAGGTCCGGGGCATCTGGCAGATCACCCCCGGGGTGGTCACCGACACCGAGGCCGACGAGCTGTTCGTCGTCGTCAGCGGACGGGCCACCATCGAGGTCGAGGGCGGCGCGACGCTGGAGGTGGGCCCGGGCTCGGCCTGCGTCCTGCGGGAGGGCGACAAGACGACCTGGACGGTCCACGAGACCCTCCGCAAGGCCTACCACATCAACGGCTGAGCCCCGCCGTCCGCCTCAGGCGTCCGCGTCCGGTCCGGTCGGCGCGGGCGCCGCGCGCCGACGGGCCGTGAACAGGGCCAGCGCGGCCATCGGCAGGATCAGCGCCGCCCCGATCGCGTTGAGCCAGCCGTAGCCCGCGTAGGCCATGATCAGGCCGGACGCCGCCCCGCCGATCGCGGCCGTCGTGTTCATCGTCAGGTCGCTCAGGCCCTGTACGGCGGCCCGTACGGGTTGCGGCACCGAGTCGGTCAGCAGCGCCGAACCGGCGACCAGACCGGCGGACCAGCCGAGACCGAGCAGGAACAGTCCGGCCGTGGTTTGGGCGTGGCTGCCGTTCGCGGTGCCGGCGAGCAGCGCGGCCAGCGACAGCAGCCCGGCCGAGAGGCCGATCACGGAGAGTCGGCCCAGCCGGTCGGCGAGCCAGCCCATGACGGGCGAGAAGGCGAACATCCCGGCGATGTGGATGCTGATCACGAGTCCCACGAGGCTCAGGTCCGCGCCGTGGTGGCCCAGGTCGACCGGGGTCATCACCATGATCGAGACCATGGTGGTGTGGGACACGGCGACGGCGACCAGCGCGAGCCGGGCCCGTGGGGAGGCCTTCACGGCGGCCAGCCCGGCGCGCAGGGAGTGGCCCGGCGGGGCGGTGTCGCCGGGCGTGGCCAGCGCCCGGGCCGTCAGCAGCGGGTCGGGGCGCAGGAGCACGGCGACCAGCACGCCGGTGACCAGGAAGACGCCGCCCGCCCAGACGAAGGGTCCCGCCGTCTCGGGTATCGCGGTGCCCGCGAAGGAGGCACTGGCCGGGGCGGACAGGTTGGGGCCGAGGACCGCGCCGATGGTCGAGGCCCAGACGACCACCGAGATGGCGCGGGCCCGTCGGTCGGGCGCCGCGAGGTCGGCGGCCGCGAAGCGGGCCTGGAGGTTGGCCGAGGAGGCGGCGCCGAAGGCGGCCATGCCGAGCATCAGCAGGGGGAAGCTTTCGACCACGGCGGACAGGACGACCAGGGCCGCGCCGGCGGTGGCGATGGCGTAGGCGAGGACCAGCCCGGGGCGGCGCCCGCGCGCGGTCATCAGGGCGGCCAGCGGGAGCGAGAACAGGGCCGTGCCGATCACGGCGGCCGTGGAGGCCAAGCCGGACAGGGATTCGGTGCCGCTGATCTCGGTGGCCAGGACGGGGGCCAGGGCGATGCTGATCGGTACGCCGAGGCTGCCCAGCATCTGGCTCGCTATCAGCACGCCGGATATGCGTCGTCTGAGCCGGGGCAGCTCCGCCTCGGTCACCGCGGCGGCCGCCGCGGTGGAGGCGTCGTGGGCGGCGGTCACCGTCGACACCCCGGGCACGGGAAGGCGGACGGGTCTGCGGCGGGGTCTGAGGCGCTGGGACTGGTCACAGGCGCAGTGTCCCACCCCCTGCGAACAGGGGAAACCGCATATCGAGCCCGCCCGCCCCCCGAGCCGGTGGCCGGGCGGCGGTGAGGCCGGCCGGTCAGAAGAGGGGCTGCGGCAGGACCCCCTCCAGGGCGAGCAGGACCCGCTTGGTCTCCACGCCGCCGCCGAAGCCGCCGATCCCGCCGTCGTTCTCCACGACCCGGTGACAGGCCACGACCAGCGGCAGCGGGTTCGAGCCCATCGCGTTGCCCACGGCCTGGGCCGCGCCGGGTTGGCCGACCCGGGCGGCCAGCTCTCCGTAGCCGACGACCGATCCGTAGGGCACCGAGCGGTCCAGCTCCCGCAACACCTGGCGGTTGAAGCCGGAGCTGAGGCGCCAGTCGAGGGGCAGGTCGAACCGTCGCAGGGTGCCCGCGAAGTACGCCGCGAGCTGCCGCACCGGCTCGGCGAGGAGCACCTCCTCGCCGGGCGCCGGCCGCCGGGCGTCGGCGCCGAGCCGGGAGACCAGCGCGCCGATCAGCGCCTCGACGCGCTCCGGTCCGGCGTGGAACTCCACCCGCACCAGCCCCTCGGGGGTCGCGGCCAGGAGGAGGGGACCGATGTCGCTCGGCACGACGGTCCATTCGAGGTGCGGCCCGCGCGGCCGCTCGCTGGTGTCCACACGACCACGGTAGTGCGCCGCGCCGACACCCCGCGCCGGCGGGCGCGACCCTCTAGTAGCCGCCCACGGCCCCGCGCACGACGTCCGGGGCGTTCGTGATGATCCCGTCGACGCCCATCGCCTGGACCTTCCGCGCGGTGGCCGCGTCGTCCACGATCCAGGTGTCCACCTCCATGGCCTTCCCGTGCGCCCCGAGCAGTCCGTGCACCGCCGCGACCCAGTCCGCGGAGATCGTGGTGTGCCACGGGTTGATGCGGTCGGTGAACTCCGCGTAGCGGGGCAGTTCGGCCACGGTCGGCGTGCCGAGGAAGGCCGTCACCAGGTCGGGCCGCAGCCGGTGCACGATGCGCACGGAGTCGGCGCTGAAGCTCTGCACGACCAGCCGGCCCTCGACGTGCCGCGCGTCGAGCCAGCCCATGTCCTCCAGCAGGTCCAGGGTCTGCCGCTCGATCCCGGGGTACAGCTCCGGCTTCTTGATCTCCAGCAGCAGCTTCTGCCGGTTGTGCCCCACCCGCTCCATGTACTCCCGCAGCGTCGGCACCCGCGCGCCCGCGTACCGGCCGTCGCCGAACCAGGCGCCCGCGTCCAGTCGGGAGATCTCCTCGGCGGTGAAGTCCTTGACCCGCCAGGGCTTGCGGTCGGGAAACACCTGCTCGACGTCGGTGGTGCGGGTCAGGGTGTCGTCGTGGATGACCACGAGTTCCCCGTCCCTGGTCCGCTGCACGTCGTTCTCGACCCACTCGAAGCCGAGCCACATCGCCCGGTCGACGGCTTCGAGGGTGTTTTCGGGGGCGTACGCGGAGGCCCCCCGGTGGGCGTAGACGACGGGCCCCAGCACACCGGCGCCCCGGGCGCCCGTCGCGGGCGCGGCGGGCCCGGGGGCGGTCGAGGCGGTCGCGGCCGCCGCGCCCAGCACGGTGAGGGTGAGGCCCAGGAAGGCGGCGGCTGCCGCGGCGGCGGGTCGGACGACGTACATGTGCGTTCTCCTCGGGTCGTGAGCCCTGCTTCTGCCTCAAACGGGTGGGGAGCGCCTGACGTTGCGGCGATACGCCCGATGTGTACCGGCGCGGGCCGCGTCACGGCGATCATGGGGCTGAAGATCACCGCGCCGCCACCGAACTACGACAAACGGACCAGACCGTGCCCGCTGTCGGTGGGGGGTCGTACGGTGGACCCATGCGGCCCGTATCGAAGATCGAACGAACGGTGGCGCCTTTCGAGGTCGTCAGCCCCTACCAGCCCAGCGGCGACCAGCCGGCGGCCATCGCCGAGCTGGAGAAGCGCGTGAACGCGGGGGAGAAGGACGTCGTCCTGCTCGGCGCCACCGGCACCGGCAAGTCGGCCACGACGGCCTGGATGATCGAGAAGCTCCAGCGCCCCACCCTGGTGATGGCGCCGAACAAGACCCTCGCCGCCCAGCTGGCGAACGAGTTCCGCGAGCTCCTGCCGAACAACGCCGTCGAGTACTTCGTCTCGTACTACGACTACTACCAGCCCGAGGCGTACGTACCGCAGTCGGACACCTACATCGAGAAGGACTCCTCGATCAACGAGGAGGTCGAGCGGTTGCGGCACTCCGCGACGAACTCCCTGCTGACCCGCCGTGACGTCGTCGTGGTCGCCTCCGTGTCCTGCATCTACGGCCTCGGCACCCCGCAGGAGTACGTCGACCGGATGGTGCCGCTCAAGGTCGGCGAGGAGATGGACCGGGACGCCCTGCTGCGCCGCTTCGTCGACATCCAGTACACGCGCAACGACGTGGCCTTCACCCGGGGCACCTTCCGGGTGCGCGGCGACACCATCGAGATCTTCCCGGTCTACGAGGAACTGGCCGTCCGCATCGAGATGTTCGGCGACGAGATCGAGGCCCTGTCCACGCTGCACCCGCTCACCGGCGAGGTCATCAGCGAGGACCGCGAGCTCTACGTCTTCCCCGCCAGCCACTACGTCGCCGGCCCCGAGCGCATGGAGAAGGCGGTCGCCGGCATCGAGACCGAGCTCGCCGCGCGCCTCGCGGAGCTGGAGAAGCAGGGCAAGATGCTGGAGGCCCAGCGGCTGCGCATGCGCACCACCTACGACCTGGAGATGATGCGCCAGATCGGCTCCTGCTCCGGCATCGAGAACTACTCCCTCCACATGGACGGCCGCGAGCGGGGCTCCGCGCCCAACACCCTCATCGACTACTTCCCCGAGGACTTCCTCCTCGTCATCGACGAGTCGCACGTGACGGTGCCGCAGATCGGCGCGATGTACGAGGGCGACGCCTCGCGCAAGCGGACCCTGGTCGACCACGGTTTCCGCCTGCCGTCCGCCCTCGACAACCGCCCGCTGAAGTGGGAGGAGTTCCAGGAGCGGATCGGCCAGACCGTCTACCTGTCGGCCACCCCCGGCCAGTACGAGCTCTCCCGCTCCGACGGATTCGTCGAGCAGATCATCCGCCCCACCGGCCTCGTCGACCCGGAGGTCGTCGTCAAGCCCACCGAGGGCCAGATCGACGACCTGGTGCACGAGATCAGGCAGCGCGTGGAGAAGGACGAGCGGGTCCTCGTCACCACCCTCACCAAGAAGATGGCCGAGGACCTCACCGACTACTTCCTGGAGCTCGGCATCCAGGTCCGCTACCTGCACAGCGACGTGGACACCCTGCGCCGCATCGAGCTGCTGCGCGAGCTGCGCGCCGGCGAGTACGACGTCCTCGTCGGCATCAACCTGCTGCGCGAGGGCCTCGACCTGCCCGAGGTCTCCCTCGTCGCGATCCTGGACGCCGACAAGGAGGGCTTCCTGCGCTCGGGGACCTCCCTGATCCAGACCATCGGCCGCGCCGCGCGCAACGTGTCCGGCCAGGTCCACATGTACGCGGACCGGATGACGCCGGCGATGGAGAAGGCCATCGACGAGACCAACCGGCGCCGCGAGAAGCAGGTCGCCTACAACACGGCCAACGGCATCGACCCGCAGCCGCTGCGCAAGAAGATCAACGACATCGTCGCCACCCTCGCCCGCGAGGAACTGGACACCGAGGAACTGCTCGGGACCGGATACCGGCAGGCCAAGGACGGCAAGGGCGCCAAGAGCCCGGTGCCCGCCCTCGGCCTCGCCGCGGGCAAGGCCGGCGCGCCGGCCAAGGCCGCCAAGGGTGCGAAGGGGACGAAGGGGGAGGCGGCGGGCGCGGTGCCCACCGACCGGCCCGCCGCCGAACTGGCCGCGCTCATCGAGCAGATGACGGAACGGATGCGGGGCGCGGCGGCCGAGCTGCAATTCGAGGTCGCCGCCCGGATCCGGGACGAGGTGGGCGAGCTGAAGAAGGAGCTGCGACAGATGAAGGAAGCGGGCCTCGCCTGACCGGGAGCCGGTCAGTAGGGTTGGATCCAGCCGCAGGAACACGCTGCGCGCCCACATCGGGGGCGGGCCATGGAGAGGGGACACCGCGTGACGGTCAACATGACCAAGGGTCAGGCCATCAGTCTGCAGAAGGCTGACGGCGGCACACTGACCGCGGTCCGGATGGGCCTGGGCTGGCAGGCGGCCAAGCGCCGTGGCCTGTTCGGCTCGCGGACCCGGGAGATCGACCTGGACGCGTCGGCGGTGCTGTTCGCCGACAAGCAGCCCGTGGACGTGGTGTTCTTCCGCCACCTGCAGAGCGACGACGGCTCGGTGCGGCACACCGGCGACAACCTGGTCGGCGGCGTCGGCCAGGGTGGGGACGACGAGGCCATCCTCGTCGACCTCCAGCGCGTCCCGGTCCACATCGACCAGATCGTCTTCACGGTGAACTCGTTCACCGGCCAGACCTTCCAGGAGGTGCAGAACGCCTTCTGCCGCATCGTCGACGAGACCAACGGCCAGGAGTTGGCCCGCTACACCCTCGACGGCGGCGGCCAGTACACGGCGCAGATCATGGCGAAGGTGTCCCGCGAGGGCGCCGGCTGGAAGATGACGGCCCTGGGCACGGCCGCCAACGGCAAGACCTTCCAGGACCTGATGCCGGCGATCCTGCCGCACCTGTAAGAGCCCGCGGCACACGGCACACCGGTACATCGCACACGGCGCGCGGCGACAAGAGAAGAAGGCACGGGGAGGGGCTGCACGATGACGGCCGAACTGGTCCGGGGGCAGAACCACCCCGTGTCCCACAGTCGGGTGGAGATCAGGGTCTCGGCGGGCACGGCCGTGCTCGCCGTGGCCACGCTGGCGGACGAGCAGGGCCGGTTCGCCGGCCCCGCCGTCCTGGCCCACCCCGGGTCCCCGGCCCTGCCCGGGCTGCTGGTGCCCGCGCTGCCCGGCGAGCGGCACAGCGTGGCCGTCGACCTCGACGCCGTCGAGCCGGACGTCCACCGCGTGGGCGTGCACCTCGTCCTGCCGCCCGGCGGGGCGCCGCGCTTCGGCGCGGTACCCGCCCCGTACGTCGCGGTCGCCGGCGAGGACGGCGCCGAGTTCGCCGGCTTCACCCTCACCGACCTCGACCCCGAGACGGCCGTCGTGGCCCTGGAGCTCTACCGCCGCCAGGGCTCCTGGAAGGTACGGGCCGTCGGCCAGGGGTACGCCGACGGGCTGGGCGCGCTGCTCACCGACGGCGGGCTCGCCGCGCCCCGGGCCGCCGAGCTCGCGTCCGCGGCCCTGGGCCTCGTACCGGGCGGCGACATCACCCTGGCCGCTCTGCCCACCCCTGCCGCGCCCACCGTCCCGCGCGGTCTGCGCGCCCCGGTCGACGCCCCGCCCGCCGCGACCCCGACCCCTCCGGCGGACCCGATCCCGGTCTCCGGGGTCCCGTACCCGGGCACGCCCGGACCGGCGCCCGCCACCCCGCCGGCCGCGGACACCCTCGGCGGCAACGCGCCGGCCGACGGGGGCCCGCCCACCATCGACTACGCCCACCCGCGCCGCCGCCGCACCAGCGCCGAGCCCCCCGAACCGGGCCCGCGCCCCGCGCCGCCCGCGGCCCCCGGGGAGCACGCCCGGCCCGTCGCCGGCGACGCCAGTGGCTGGTCCATGGACGAGCGGCTCTACAACCAGGTCTGGGGCATGTTCGAGGACCTGGCCCGCACCGTCGCCGCCTACCGCGGCGCCGTCGAGTTCGCCGACAACCGTCTCGAACGCGAACTCGACGAAGCCCTGTCCGACCCCCGCCACCGGCTGGGCGGCTCGGGCGACGCCGCCCGTGACACCGCCCGGGCCCGTCGCGAGGAACTGGTGGACCGGGCGCGGGCCGTCCTGGACCGCGACCTCGTCCAGCTGACCGCCGAGTGCGAGGTCGTCGAGCCCGCCCTGCCGGCGGCGTACGCCCGCTGGGACAACCCCGTCTGGCACGCTCGTGCCGGCGAGCCCGAGGAGGGCCCGCTGGCGCTGCGCCTGGGCGACCTGACCCTGCCCGAGCGGCCCGACCTGCGGATCCCCATGCTGATGCGGCTCCCGCTGGAGCGCGGCCTGTGGATCGACAACGGTCGCACCGGTTCCGAGGCCGCCATGGCCATGGACAGCGACCGGCTGCGGCGGGCCGCGATGGACATGGCCGTCGCGCACGCCGCGCGGCTGCTGGCCGTCCACCCCGCCGACCGCTTTTCGGTGCACGTCATCGACGCCGCCGGGGCGGGAGCCGCCTCCCTCGCCCCGCTGGTCGGGGCCGGGGTGCTGGCCGCGCCGCCCGCCACGGGCGCCGCCGGGGTCGCCGGGACCCTGGAGACGCTGACCCGTCGCGTGGATCTCGTACAGATGGCGTTGCGCGCCGGCGCCCCCGAGGAGCTGCCCGCCGACGTGGACCGGGCCGAGCAGCTGCTGATCGTCCACGACTTCCCGCACGGCTTCGACGACCGGTCCGTCACCCGCCTGCGCTATCTGGCCGACGAGGGCCCCGCGGTCGGCGTGCACCTGCTGATGGTCGCGGACCGTGACGAGGCCTCGGCGTACGGGCCGCTGCTCGACCCGCTGTGGCGGTCGCTGCTGCGCCTGTCGCCGGTCCCGGACAACCACCTCGCCGACCCCTGGGTGCAGCACGCCTGGACCTTCACGCCCGACCTCCCGCCGCGCGAGAGCCTGGTCCTGGAGCAGGCGCTGCACCGTGTCGCGGCAGCCCGGCGCGGAGGCCGATGACCCACCGCTGACCCGTTCTTGGTCTTCTCTTTACCTTTCCCCTCCTCGGCGGGTAACCTGGTGCCCGCGGAGGGGAGTATTCCTGCTTTCCTGCTACGGCGTACCCGTCAATACGGACCCATTGGGCGATACTGCCCGAAGTCGGTCCCGGGGCGTCGGCCCACGACCTCCAGGTCGCCCGGGTGGAAGAGACCTCCGGCAGCGATGTAGCTGACGATGTGCTGAGCCATCTGCCGGAGGCGTGGAAGTAGTGGACGTTTCGTTGAACCTTTGGGTGCTGACCATCGCGGGTCTGTGCCTTCTCATCGGCGCCGATTTCTTCATCGGCCGCAAACCGCACGACGTCTCCATCAAGGAGGCGGGCATCTGGACCGTCGTCTGGATCGCGCTCGCCGTGCTCTTCGGGCTCGGCCTGCTCTTCTTCGGCAACGGCCAGGCCTCCCAGGAGTTCTTCGCCGGGTTCATCACCGAGAAGTCCCTGAGCGTGGACAACCTCTTCGTCTTCGTCCTGATCATGGCGAAGTTCTCGGTGCCCTCGCACCTCCAACAGCGCGTGCTGCTCGTGGGCGTGCTGATCGCCCTGGTCCTGAGGGCCGTGTTCATCGCGGCCGGCGCCGCGATCATCACCACCTTCTCGTGGGTCTTCTACATCTTCGGCGCGTTCCTGATCTACACCGCGTGGAAGCTGATCCAGGAAGCCCGCAAGGACGAGGACGAGGAGGAGTTCGAGGAGAACCGTCTCCTCAAGTCCATCGAGAAGAAGTTCGGCGTCGCCGACCGCTACCACGGCACCAAGCTGTTCATCCGGAACAACGGCAAGCGCATCATGACCCCCCTCATGGTGGTCATGCTCGCCATCGGCACCACGGACGTCCTGTTCGCCCTGGACTCGATCCCCGCGATCTTCGGCCTCACCCAGGACCCGTACATCGTCTTCACCGCCAACGCCTTCGCCCTGATGGGTCTGCGCCAGCTGTACTTCCTCATCGGCGGCCTGCTCAAGAAGCTGGTCCACCTCAGCTACGGCCTGTCCGTCATCCTCGGCTTCATCGGCGTCAAGCTGGTGCTGCACGCTCTGCACGAGTCGGGGCTGCACGTCCCGCAGATCTCCATCCCGGTCTCGCTGGGCGTCATCTGCGGCGTGCTGGTGATCACCACGATCACCAGCCTGATCGCCTCGAAGAAGCAGGCGGCGGCCGAGGCCGCCGCCACCGGCACCGTGACCGACACCGACGAGACGCGCAGCGTCGACGCCTGACGTTCGAGACGACACCCGGGGCCCCGCGGGGCCCCGGGGCTACGCGGGGGCGGCCGCTTCGGCCGCCCCCGCCTTCGCGTCCGCGTCCGCCGCCGCCTGCGTGTCCGCGCCCGCGTCGGCTCCCGGGCCCGTGCCCCGGGTGCCCGCGCGCGCCGGCCGGGTCTCCGGCAGCAGCGCGAAGCAGCCCAGGCTGACCAGCGCGATCACCGTCAGGTACACCGCGACCCCCCACGGCGGCCCCGACCCGTCCGCCAGCGCCGTCGCCACGATCGGGGTCAGCGCCCCGCCCAGCACCCCGCCCAGGTTGTAGCCGACGGCCGCGCCCGTGCACCGTACGCGCGGGGCGTACAGCTCGGGCAGGTACGCCCCCACCACCGCGAACATCGTCACCATCGCCAGCAGCGCCACCGTGCAGCCCACGACGATCAGCAGCGGGTCCCCGGTGCGCAGCAGGGCCACGAAGGGGAACATCCACACCACGCAGGCGGCGCAGCCGGCCAGGCACAGGGGGCGGCGTCCCCAGCGGTCGCCGAGCACCGCCGGCAGCGGGGTCGCGACCCCCTTGACCAGGACCGCCACCATCACGCAGGCCAGCATCGTGGTGGGCGCGACGCCCAGGTGGGCGGTGGCGTAGGCGAGGGCCCAGGTGGTGACCGCGTAGAAGACGGCGTACCCGACGGCCATGGCGCCCCCGGTCAGCAGGAGCAGCCGCCAGTGGCCGCGGACGACCTCGGAGAGCGGTGCCTCGGCCCGCCGGCCGGTCTCCTCCAGCCGCCGGAACTCCGGCGTCTCCTCCACCGAGCGGCGCAGCCACAGCCCGGCCAGCGCCAGCAGACCGGCGAACCAGAACGGCAGCCGCCAGCCCCAGGCGGCGAACCGCTCGTCGCTCAACGTGCCGGACAGCGTCAGCATCAGGCCGTTGGCCAGCAGGAACCCCACCGCCGGGCCCATCTGCGGAAAGCTCGACCACAGTCCGCGCCGCCCCTCGGGGGCGTGCTCGGCGGTCAGCAGCACGGCCCCGCCCCACTCCCCGCCGAGGCCGAGCCCCTGGAGGAAGCGCAGCAGGAGCAGCAGGACGGGCGCGGCGACGCCGATCGAGGCGTACGAGGGCACGCAGCCGACGGCCACCGTGGCCAGGCCGGTGAGCAGCAGCGAGCCGAGCAGCACGGGCCGGCGCCCGTAGCGGTCGCCGATGTGCCCGAAGACGACCGAGCCCAGGGGGCGGGCCAGGAAGCCGACGCCGAAGGTGGCGAAGGCGGCGAGGGTGCCGGCGAGCGGCGAGAAGGACGGGAAGAAGAGCGGCCCGAGGACCAGGGCCGCGGCCGTGCCGTAGACGAAGAAGTCGTAGAACTCGATGGCGGTGCCGGCGAGGGCGGCCGAGGCGAGCCGCGGCATCGGGACGGGGCGGGTCGGGGGAGGGGAGGGGTGCTGTCGCATGGTGCAGCAACTACCCCAACCCGCACCCCCAGGACATGCGTTCGGTCCGTATCGACCGGAAGGAGTGCATGACCCCGCGATGTTGACGGACGTCGGGACGTCGGGACGTCGGGACGTCGGGACAGCCGGACGTCGGGACGTCTCGGACGTCAGGCCGTCACCAGCCGCGTTCGCGCCATTCGGCCAGGTGCGGACGCTCGGCGCCGAGGGCGGTGTCGTTGCCGTGGCCCGGGTAGACCCACGTCTCGTCGGGGAGCGGCGCGAAGATCTTGGCCTCGACGTCGTCCAGGAGGGAGGTGAAGGCCGCCGCGTCGCCGTGGGTGTTGCCCACGCCGCCCGGGAAGAGGCAGTCGCCGGTGAACACGTGAGGGTGACCGTGCGGGTCGTCGTAGACCAGCGCGATCGAGCCCGGGGTGTGGCCGACCAGGTGGCGGGCGGTCAGGGAGACCCGTCCGACCGTGATGGTGTCGCCGTCCTGGACGAGGACGTCGGTGGCGACCGGGATGCCCTCGGCGTCGTGGGCGCCGGCGTAGGTGCGCGCGCCGGTCGACTCGACGACCTCGGCGAGGGCGCCCCAGTGGTCGCCGTGCCGGTGGGTGGTGACCACGGACTCGATGCCGTCGTCGCCGATCAGGCCGATCAGCGTGGCCGGCTCGGCGGCCGCGTCGATCAGCAGCTGCGCCCCGGTGGCCCGGCAGCGCAGGAGGTAGGCGTTGTTGTTCATCTCGCCGACCGCGACCTTGGAAATCATCAGGTCCGCGAGTTCGTGCACGTCGGCCGGACCGCCGACCTTGACCGCTCCGCTGTACGTCATGACTGTGATCCTAGGGTCTGGGACGGGTGATCAGAGCGCCGGGAGCTCGGGCAGGTCGTTGCCCGTCACGACGGCGAGGTGGGCGCCCTTGAGGTCGCGGCCGGCGAGCCAGCCGAGCAGCTCGTCGAGGGGGCCTTCGAGGACCACGGGGTCGCCCTCGGTGCCGCCGGTGTGCCAGACCGGCTCGTCCCCGTACCCCTTGAGCGTGACCGGCGGGACGTCGGGGCGGCCGGACCAGCGGTCGGCGAGGAAGGCGATCTCGCGCTCGGTGAACTCCCGCGACAGGTCGGACAGCTCGTAGCCGATGTTCAGGTCGACGTGGTGCAGTTCGACCTCGATGAGCCGGCGGAAGGGCACGTTGGCCGCGAGGTCGGTGACCCCGTTGCGCAGCTCGACGGTGCGCGACCAGTCCTGGTCGGGTTCGGTCGTGGCGAGGAAGCGCTCCCCGGAATCACGGAGGTCCCGCAGGTGTTCCTCCAGGGGGCGACCGGCGTCGCGCGCGATGTCGGAGTCGCGGGCCGTGCCGCTCTCGTACATCGGGCGGCCCTCGAAGACGTTCACGAGGGCGTCGGCGTTGCGGGCGAGGTGGGCCAGGATGTGGCCCCGGGTCCAGCCGGGGAGGTGTGACTCCTCGGACAGGGCGGCGTTGTCCAGTTTCGCGACCGCGGTCAGCAGTCGGTCCGTGGCCTCATGTACGGATCGCAGGTCGTGCACATGATCAGTCATGGATCCGAGCCTAGTGGGCCCCGGGGCCGCGACACACGATCGGGTGAAGCGGTCTCGCGAGTGCCGTAAATCGAATGTGCGTGCTATACGCTCGGAAGTCAGACTCCATCCCATCGCAGAGGCGCCCCCCATACCCTGGACAGCCGGGGCCCGTGCCCCCGCTCTCTCAAGAAAGGTGCGACCGGCGTGACCGACCGTCTCATCGTTCGTGGCGCTCGCGAGCACAACCTGAAGAACGTCTCGCTCGACCTGCCGCGCGACTCCCTCATCGTCTTCACCGGGCTCTCCGGCTCCGGCAAGTCCTCCCTGGCCTTCGACACGATCTTCGCCGAGGGTCAGCGTCGCTACGTCGAGTCGCTCTCCTCCTACGCCCGCCAGTTCCTGGGGCAGATGGACAAGCCCGACGTCGACTTCATCGAGGGCCTCTCCCCGGCCGTCTCCATCGACCAGAAGTCGACCTCGCGCAACCCCCGCTCCACGGTCGGCACCATCACCGAGGTCTACGACTACCTCCGCCTGCTCTTCGCCCGCATCGGCAAGCCGCACTGTCCCGAGTGCCGCCGCCCCATCTCGCGGCAGTCGCCGCAGGCGATCGTCGACAAGGTGCTCGCGCTGCCCGAGGGCAGCCGCTTCCAGGTGCTGTCCCCGCTGGTCCGCGAGCGCAAGGGCGAGTTCGTCGACCTCTTCGCCGACCTCCAGACCAAGGGCTACAGCCGGGCGCGGGTGGACGGCGTGACCGTCCAGCTCTCCGAGCCGCCCACGCTGAAGAAGCAGGAGAAGCACACCATCGAGGTGGTCATCGACCGCCTCACCGTCAAGGACAGTGCCAAGCGCCGGCTCACCGACTCCGTCGAGACCGCCCTCGGCCTCTCCGGCGGCATGGTCATCCTGGACTTCGTCGACCTCGCCGAGGACGACCCCGAGCGCGAGCGGATGTACTCGGAACACCTCTACTGCCCATACGACGACCTGTCCTTCGAGGAGCTGGAGCCGCGCTCCTTCTCCTTCAACTCCCCCTTCGGCGCCTGCCCCGAGTGCACCGGCATCGGCACGCGCATGGAGGTGGACCCGGACCTGATCGTCCCGGACGAGGACAAGTCCCTCGACGAGGGGGCCGTCTCCCCGTGGGCCCTCGGCCACACCAAGGACTACTTCCAGCGGCTGATCGGCGCCCTCGCCGGCGAGCTGGGCTTCCGTACGGACATCCCGTGGGCCGGGCTGCCGCAGCGGGCGAAGAAGGCCCTGCTCCACGGCCACAAGACGCAGATCGAGGTCCGCTACCGCAACCGGTACGGGCGCGAGCGCGCCTACACCACCGCCTTCGAGGGCGCGGTGCCCTTCGTCAAGAGGCGGCACGCCGAGTCCGAGAGCGACGCCAGCCGCGAGCGCTTCGAGGGCTACATGCGCGAGGTGCCCTGCCCGACCTGCGAGGGCACCCGCCTCAAGCCGATCGTGCTCGCGGTGACGGTGATGGAGAAGTCCATCGCCGAGGTCGCCGCGATGTCGATCAGCGAGTGCGCGGACTTCCTCGGCGCGATGCGCCTCGACGCCCGCGACAAGAAGATCGCCGAGCGGGTGCTGAAGGAGGTCAACGAGCGGCTGCGCTTCCTCGTCGACGTCGGCCTCGACTACCTCTCCCTCAACCGCGCCGCCGGCACCCTCTCGGGCGGCGAGGCCCAGCGCATCCGCCTCGCCACGCAGATCGGCTCCGGGCTGGTCGGCGTCCTGTACGTGCTCGACGAGCCCTCCATCGGCCTGCACCAGCGCGACAACCACCGCCTCATCGAGACGCTGGTGCGGCTGCGCGACATGGGCAACACCCTGATCGTCGTCGAGCACGACGAGGACACCATCAAGGTGGCCGACTGGGTGGTGGACATCGGCCCCGGCGCCGGTGAGCACGGCGGCAAGGTGGTGCACAGCGGCTCGCTGAAGGAGCTGCTCCGCAACACCGAGTCGATGACCGGGCAGTACCTCTCGGGCAAGAAGTCCATCCCCGTGCCGGACGTCCGCCGGCCCGTGAACGGCGAGCGCAGGCTCACCGTGCACGGGGCCAAGGAGAACAACCTGCGGGACATCGACGTCTCCTTCCCGCTGGGCGTGCTCACCGCCGTCACCGGCGTCTCGGGATCCGGTAAGTCCACCCTGGTCAACGACATCCTCTACACCCACCTGGCGCGCGAGCTCAACGGCGCCCGCTCGGTACCGGGTCGCCACACCCGGGTGGAGGGCGACGACCTCGTCGACAAGGTGGTCCACGTCGACCAGTCGCCCATCGGTCGGACCCCGCGGTCCAACCCGGCGACGTACACGGGCGTCTTCGACCACGTCCGCAAGCTGTTCGCGGAGACGATGGAGGCGAAGGTCCGCGGCTACCTGCCGGGCCGCTTCTCCTTCAACGTCAAGGGCGGCCGGTGCGAGAACTGCTCCGGCGACGGCACCATCAAGATCGAGATGAACTTCCTGCCGGACGTCTACGTCCCGTGCGAGGTGTGCCACGGCGACCGGTACAACCGGGAGACGCTGGAGGTCCACTACAAGGGCAAGTCCATCGCCGAGGTCCTGAACATGCCGATCGAGGAGGCCCTGGACTTCTTCGAGGCCGTCCCGACGATCGCCCGCCACCTGCGCACGCTCAACGAGGTCGGGCTCGGCTACGTCCGGCTCGGACAGTCCGCGCCCACCCTGTCGGGCGGCGAGGCCCAGCGCGTCAAGCTGGCCTCCGAGCTGCAGAAGCGCTCGACGGGTCGGACGGTGTACGTGCTTGACGAGCCGACGACCGGTCTGCACTTCGAGGACATCAGCAAGCTGATCAAGGTGCTGTCGGGCCTCGTCGACAAGGGGAACTCGGTGATCGTCATCGAGCACAACCTCGACGTCATCAAGACCGCCGACTGGGTCGTGGACATGGGCCCCGAGGGCGGCTACGGCGGCGGTCTCGTCGTCGCGGAGGGCACCCCGGAGCAGGTGGCCTCGGTGGGCGCCAGCCACACCGGCAAGTTCCTGAGGGACATCCTCGGCGCGGAGCGCGTCTCGGACGCGGCGTTGGCCGCCGGCGCGGCGCCGGTCGGGAAGACCGCCGCGAAGCGCACCGCGGCCAGGAAGGCGGCCCCGGCCAAGACCGCGAAGAAGGCCGCCGCCCCGGCGAAGAAGGCGACGACCCGGGCCCGCAAGGCGTAGGGGCCGCCTGTCCTCGGCCCCGTGGGGCCCGGTCGCGCCGACCGGGCCCCACGGGGCCGGGACCGCGGGTCAGGCGGCCACGCCCAGGGCGTGGCCGGCCGTGGTGGGGTCGTTCAGGGTGCGCGGCAGGGTGTCCGCGACGTCCCCGGCGGGAGATGACCTTCCCGCCGGGGAAGTCGGCCCGACGCCACCACCAAGGCCGTCGCCCGCGAGGCCGGCTGCTCGGAGGCCGCGCTCCACAAGCGACGGGAACCCGGCGCGGGACGGCTGCGCCCGGAGGCCGCCTCCGCCGCCGCCCCGCTGCTCGGCGCCTGCTTCCAGCGGGCCTTCTTCCTCCGCTCCTCCGGGTCCGACGTGGTCAGTCCCGTCGAGGATGTCGCCCCGGCCCTCGCCCGGACCCTGTGGGCGGCTGTCGGCCGATCTCCAGCTCGGCCGCGTACGGGGGCTCCGCGCCCGCTCGGGTGCAGGTCAGGGCGGCCGCGTGGGCGGCGTACGCCAGCACCTCGGGCCAGGGGGCCGCGTCCGGGTCCGTGCCGACGAGCCGGTGCAGCAGCGCCGCGTTGACGGTGTCGCCCGCGCCGATCGTGTCGACCACCGGGACCGGCCGCGCGGCCGCGTCGTGGCGCCGCCCGGCCCGCGTCCACACCGTCAGCCCCTCCCCGCCCCGGGTCAGCACCACCGCCGAGGGCCCGGCCGCCAACCAGTCCGGGACCGCGCCGCCCAGCCAGGCCGCGTCCTCCTGCGACAGCTTGAGGACGGAGACGTACGGCAGCCAGCCGAGGAAGCGCTCCCGGTAGGCGGCCGGATCCTCGATCAGCGCCGGGCGGATGTTGGGGTCGAGCAGGGTCAGCAGCCCGCGCCGCGACTCCCGGCGCAACAGGGCCTCGTACGCGCTCGCCCCGGGCTCCAGCACCAGCGAACAGGTCCCGAGCGCGAGGGCCCGGGCCCGCGCCGGCAGCGCGGGCGGCAGCGTGAACAGCCGGTCGGCCGTTCCCTCGGTGTAGAAGCCGTACGCCGCCGAGCCGTCCGGGGCCAGCGAGGGCACGGCCAGCGTGGTCGGCTCCGGACCGCGCCGCACCAGCGAGCAGTCCACCCCGGCGGCGCGCAGCCCGCCGAGCAGGCTCTCGCCGAAGCCGTCCGTCGACACCCGCGAGCAGAAGGCCACCGGCGCGCCGAGGCGCCCGAGCGCGAGCGCGGTGTTGTACGGCCCGCCGCCGGGCCGGGGGAACAGCGCACCGGGGGGCTCCGCGAGGGGCACCAGGTCGATCAGGGCTTCTCCGCCGACGACGATCACGCCGGGAAGGTATCCCATCGGAGGCCTCCGGCGGACCCCCGGTATCGTCGGCGGGGTCGGGTCGTCGCGGCCGGCCGGTCGGGGCGGACCCCGGTCCCCGCCACCCGCGCGCGCCCGGCCCGCGCCCGACCCCCTCGCTCCAGGAGAACCGCATGTCCGCCTCGCAGCCCGCCGCCCGCCGTACCGTCCTCAAGGGCGCCGCCGCGCTCGCCGGGGCCGTCGGCGCCGGAGCGGCCCTGTCGGCGTGCTCCACGGAGACCAACAGCGGCGGAGGCACCCCCGCCGTGCCGACCGAGCCGGTGGAACTGGGCGCGGCGAGCGAGGTCCCGGTGGGCGGGGCGAAGCTGTTCCGCGAGCGCAAGGTCGTCGTCAGCTGCCCGGCCGAGGGGCAGTACACGGCGTTCAGCGCGCAGTGCACGCACGCCGGATGCGTCCTGGACAAGATCGTCGAAGGTCAGGGCAACTGCCCCTGTCACGGCAGCCGCTTCGACGTCGCCACCGGCAAGGTCCTGCGCGGTCCGGCCACCGACCCGCTGCCGTCCGTCCCGGTCAAGGCCGAGAACGGCCGGCTGATCGCGGGCTAGCCCGCGGGGCGGCGGCGCGGTGGGGCGCGCAGGCCTGGTTCCACACCGCCGGCGGCCCCGACGGGGACGGGGGGCACCGCGCGGCGCACCGCGCCGCCGTCATCGACGCGGTCGCCCGCGTCACCGCCCCGGTCCGCGACGCCGGCCGGCCACCGGACGGCGGGCCCCGGCGGGTCGGGCCGTCGGCTCCCGGGGCGGCCCCGCGGGCTACTCCCAGTCCCAGGCGATGCCCAGGATCCCCCGGTGGACCGCCTGTTCCACCAGGTGCACGGCGCGGTGGCGGCCGCTCGGGGTGAGATCGGCCAGGTGCGTGCGCGGGGCGCGCGGGCCCGTACGGGCGAAGCGTCGGCAGCGCACCGGCAGGGCCGCGTCGTCGAAGCGGACCTGGAGCATGTACTGCCCGCCCGCGTAGCTGAAGCCCCGTACGTACTCCGAGCTCCGCGCCCCCGTACCGTCCTCGATCCCGTAGCCGAAGACGTACGTGTCACCGCGCCGCAGGCGGGCGTCGAAGAGCAGCTCGGCGACCACCACGCCGGCCTCCGGGTGGTGGCGCACCCGACCCGTCCGGCAGTTCTCCTGGGCCGTCACCCTCATCCGGGCCGGGTCGCACCCCGGGTCGCCGTGGTGGACGGCGAGGTAGCGGTCGACGCCGTCGCGGTGGGCCCGGACGATCTGCTGGGAGTCCCGCGCGCTCATCTCGCCGCCCGCCCCGATGCGGACGCGCTCGTGGTGGCCCACGGTGTGCAGGCCCCCGTCCGCCGGGAGTTCCATCGCGTCGAGCAGTGCCTCCACCGCCGCGCCGACGCTGACCAGGGCCCGGTACGGGCGGGCGGCGGGGCGTCCGCCCGGACCGGGACCGGGCGGCGGATCGGTCAGGAGCCGCAGCAGGGCGCCGTCGGGCAGCTCCAGGATCTCCTCCAGCGCGCGGACGGCCCGCAGCGACTCCGGCCGGCGGGGGCTGCGCGCGCCCTGCTGCCAGTAACTGAGGCTGGTCACGCCGACCTGGATGCCGCGCGACGCGAGCCGGTGCTGCACCCGGTGCAGGGGCAGGCCGCGGGCGGTGAGGGCGGCGCGCAGGGCGAGGTGGAAGGGGCCACCGCGCAGCAGCCGTCGGAGTTCGGCGGCGTCCGGGTCGCTCGGTCCCTTCGCTCCGCCGGCTCCGGCCGCTGCGCCGGCTCCGGTCGCCCGGGCGTTCTCCGCGTCGCCCATCGCCCGCATGGCGACTCCTCTGTGAACGTTCACACGCGCCGGTGTGGGGGTCCGGGCCGGTGTCGGTGGGGGAGCAGGTGGAACGACAGCAACCGTTCACACCACAGCCCCACCGTTCACACTGCGATGTCACCGCGTATTGAAGCGTGTTGACCTGATCGCGACAACACCCTGATGCTCCTCCACAGCGTCCGGACGCGCTCCTCCACCCCCACATCCCCGCCTCGGGAGGAACGCGATGCGCAACCGAAAGCGGCGGCCGTACCCGGCCGCCCTCCTCACCGCCCTGCTCCTGGCCCTGTCCGCCACCGGTACCGCCGCCGGCACCGCCACCGCCGCCGATGCCGACTCCGCGCTCGCCTCCAAGCGCCTGAACATCACCATGCAGGCACAACAGAAGACCAACTGGTGCTGGGCCGCCGGCGGAAACACGATCGCGACGTGGTTCGGCCGCAACTACAGCCAGAACCAGTTCTGCAACGCCTCCTTCAACCGTCAGCAGGGCACCGAGTGCCCCAACAACCAGGCCACCCTGGGCAACGTGCAGACCGGCCTGCGCTGGGCCGGCGTCAACCCCGGCAGCTACGTCAACGGCTGGCTCCAGTACTCCACCGTGCAGAGCGAGATCAACGCCAACCGACCCGTCGAGACCCGGATCCAGTGGTCCAACGGCGGCGGCCACATGCACGTCCTCTACGGCTACGACACCGCCAACAGCTGGGTCTACTGGGGCGACCCGTGGCCCTCCAGCGACCGCTACAACTGGGCCTCCCACGCCTGGTACGTGGACAACAACACCTTCTCCTGGACCCACTCCCTCTACCGGATCGGGGCGTGAGCGCCGTGAACCAGCGCGCCGGCGCCGCCGCCGTCCTCGCCACCACCGCCCTCCTCGGCCTCGGCCTCGCCCCGAGGGCCGCCGCCGCCCCGGTGCCCCAGCCCGCCACGGCCACCGCCGAGAACCGGGCGGCGGCCCACGAGGCGGCCGTCGCCCCCGACACCCTGGCCACCCTCTCGCGGTTCTTCGCCCGCGAGGGCAGGGTCTCGATCGCCGACGCCCGACCCCGCGTCGAGGGCGAGGCGATCCCCGTGCACCACCTCTCCCCGGAGTTCGTCGCGGGCAAGGCCGGGGCCCCCGTGGCCCGGCTGGAGTTCCTCGCGAGCCGGGCCGTCTCCACCGACGGGCAGCAGGCGGCCCTGTGGACCGCGAAGACGGCGTCCGGCTGGCAGGTGGTGAACATCGCCACCGGCGACGACGAGTTCCGCTACGCCCGCCTCGGCGCCGAGAAGCTCCCCGGGGGCACCGTCTTCCGGGAACCGCAGATCGACGCCTGGTACGTCGCCGGGGACAGCCGCGTCCTCCCGCTGGACGAGGACGCCGTACGGGCCGTGGGGGAGGCGGGCACCACCCTGGCCGGCTACCGGACCCGCGTCACCAAGGCCTACGGGGACAAGCTCCCCGGCTCCTCCTACTCCCGCTCGGGCCGCGCGGGCGGCTTCGAGGAGGCGGCCGGAGCCGCCGCCGGGCCGGGCGATGGGGCGGGGGCGCCCCTGGGCCTGCTCGCCTCGGGGGCCGGGGCGCTCGCGCTCGGCGCCGCCGGATCGGTGCTCCTGCTGCGCCGCCGCCGCACCTCCGCGGAGGCCTGAGCCCCGGGCCTCGGGCCCCGAGGCCCGGGGCCCGGGGCCCGAGGCCCGGGACCGCCCGTGGGGGGGGCAGGGCGTCAGCCCCCGGGCCACGGAGCCCCACCGACCACGCGCCCCGGCGGCCGGAACCGACCGACCGGCCCCCGGGGCGCGTGCCCGTCCCGCCGCTCCCCGCCCCGTACGCCGGCCCTCACCCGGCCGGCGTACGGGGCGCTGTCCCCGGGCGCCAGTAGGGTGGTTGGCATGGCCGACCCTTCCAGTTACCGCCCCCAGCCCGGGCAGGTCCCCGACTCCCCGGGGGTCTACAGGTTCCGCGACGAACACCGCCGGGTCATCTACGTCGGGAAGGCCAAGAGCCTGCGCCAACGCCTGGCCAGCTACTTCCAGGACCTCGCGGGCCTGCACCCCCGTACCGCCACCATGGTCACAACCGCCGCCTCCGTCGAGTGGACGGTGGTCTCCACCGAGGTCGAGGCCCTCCAGCTCGAATACTCCTGGATCAAGGAGTACGACCCCCGCTTCAACGTCAAGTACCGCGACGACAAGAGCTACCCCTCCCTCGCCGTCACCCTGAACGAGCAGTACCCGCGGGTCCAGGTCATGCGCGGTCCCAAGAAGAAGGGCGTGCGCTACTTCGGCCCCTACGGCCACGCCTGGGCCATCCGCGAGACCGTCGACCTGATGCTGCGGGTCTTCCCGGTCCGCACCTGCTCCGCCGGGGTGTTCAAGCGCTCCGCCCAGATCGGCCGCCCCTGCCTCCTCGGCTACATCGGCAAGTGCTCGGCGCCCTGCATCGGCCGGGTCACCCCCGAGGAGCACCGTGAACTCGCCGAGGACTTCTGCGACTTCATGGCCGGCCGGACCGGCACCTACCTCTCCCGGCTGGAACGGCAGATGCACGAGGCCGCCGAGGAGATGGAGTACGAGAAGGCCGCCCGGCTGCGCGACGACATAGGGGCCCTGCGCCGGGCCATGGAGAAGAACGCCGTCGTCCTGGCCGACGCCACCGACGCCGACCTGATCGCCGTCGCCGAGGACGAGCTCGAAGCCGCCGTGCAGATCTTCCACGTACGCGGCGGCCGGGTGCGCGGCCAGCGGGGCTGGGTCACCGACAAGGTCGAGGCCGTCGACACCGCCGGCCTCGTCGAGCACGCCCTCCAGCAGCTCTACGGGGAGGAACAGGGCGAGGCCGTCCCCAAGGAGGTGCTGGTCCCCGCCCTGCCCGAGGACACGCCCGCCCTCGCGGAGTGGCTCGCCGCCCGACGCGGCTCGCAGGTCAGCCTGCGCATCCCGCAGCGCGGGGACAAGAAGGCCCTCATGGAGACCGTCCACCGCAACGCCCAGCAGTCCCTCGCGCTGCACAAGACCAAACGCGCCGCCGACCTCACCACCCGCTCCCGGGCCCTCGAGGAGATCGCCGAGGCCCTGGACCTCGACAGCGCGCCCCTGCGCATCGAGTGCTTCGACATCTCCCACCTCCAGGGCCAGGACGTGGTCGCCTCGATGGTGGTCTTCGAGGACGGACTCGCCCGCAAGAGCGAGTACCGGCGCTTCCAGATCAAGTCCTTCGAGGGCCAGGACGACGTCCGCTCCATGCACGAGGTGGTCTCCCGCCGCTTCCGCCGCTACCTGCAGGAGAAGCAGCGCACCGGCGAGTGGGACCCCCGGGACGCCGCCGGGACCGACACCGCCCTCGACGACACGACCGACGGCCCGCTCGGCGACACGCCCGGGGACGACGGCCGTCCCAAACGATTCGCGTACCCCCCGCAGCTCGTCGTGGTCGACGGCGGAGCCCCGCAGGTCGCCGCCGCCCGACGCGCCCTGGAGGAGCTCGGCGTCGACGACGTCGCCGTGTGCGGCCTGGCCAAGCGCCTGGAGGAGGTCTGGCTGCCGGGCGAGGACGACCCCGTCGTGCTGCCCCGCACCAGCGAGGGCCTCTACCTGCTCCAGCGGGTGCGTGACGAAGCCCACCGCTTCGCCATCCAGTACCAGCGCTCCAAGCGCGGCAAACGCCTGAAATCAAGCCCCCTCGACGAGGTGCCCGGCCTCGGCGAGAGCCGCAAGCAGGCCCTCGTGAAGCACTTCGGTTCGGTGAAGAAGCTGAGACAGGCGACAATCGACCAGATCCGCGAGGTCCCGGGCATAGGCCTCAAGACGGCCGAGGCCGTGGCCGTGGCCCTCGCGCGGGCGACCCCCGCCGCTCCCGCGGTCAACACGGCCACAGGAGAGATCATGGAGGACGAGACCCCCGCGCCCGCGGGGACGCCATCGTCCGAACGGGGGACCGAGCAATGACCGAGCACGAGTCCGATCGCAAGACCGAGCACGACCGAGACGGAGCACAGGTGAGTACGGGCACGACACTGGAGCCCGGCGACAACGCCGAGGCCGCCATCCCCGAGCTGGTGATCATCTCCGGGATGTCCGGGGCCGGCCGCAGTACGGCGGCCAAGTGTCTGGAGGACCTCGGCTGGTTCGTCGTCGACAACCTCCCGCCGGCGCTGATCCCCACCATGGTGGAGCTCGGCGCCCGCTCGCAGGGCAACGTGGCGCGCATCGCCGTCGTCGTCGACGTGCGCGGCCGCCAGTTCTTCGACGCCCTGCGTGAATCGCTCGCCGACCTCGACAGCAAGGGCGTCAACCGGCGCATCGTCTTCCTGGAGTCCTCCGACGACGCCCTGGTACGACGCTTCGAGTCCGTCCGCCGCCCGCACCCCCTCCAGGGCGACGGCCGCATCACCGACGGCATCGCCGCCGAGCGCGACCTGCTGCGCGAGCTGCGCGGAGACGCCGACCTGGTCATCGACACCTCCAGCCTCAACGTCCACGAGCTGCGCGCCAAGATGGACGCCCAGTTCGCCGGCGACGAGGAGCCCGAGCTGCGGGCCACCGTCATGTCCTTCGGCTACAAGTACGGCCTGCCCGTCGACGCCGACCTCGTCGTCGACTGCCGCTTCATCCCCAACCCGCACTGGGTCCCCGAGCTGCGCCCCTTCACCGGGCTCAACGAGGAGGTGTCGGGCTACGTCTTCAGCCAGCCCGGCTCCAAGGAGTTCCTCGACCGCTACACCGAGCTGCTCCAGCTCATCGCCACCGGCTACCGCCGCGAGGGCAAGCGCTACGTGACCATCGCGGTCGGCTGCACCGGCGGCAAGCACCGCAGCGTGGCCATGTCCGAGAAGCTCGCCGCCCGCCTCGCCTCCGAGGGAGTCGAGACCGTCGTCGTCCACCGGGACATGGGGCGCGAGTGACCGGACGCACCCTGCGGCTGCGCCGCCTGCGCCGTCTGACCCCCGGCAGGGGCGAGGACCGCGCGGGCCGCGCGGGCCGCCGCGGCGGCGCCGCGGAGGCGGTCGCGCCCAAGGTCGTCGCCCTCGGCGGCGGCATGGGCCTGTCGGCCTCCCTCGCCGCGCTGCGCCGCATCACCGGCGAGCTGACCGCGGTGGTCACCGTCGCCGACGACGGCGGCTCCAGCGGCCGGCTCCGGGAGGAGCTCGGCGTGCTCCCGCCCGGCGACCTGCGCAAGGCGCTCGCCGCGCTGTGCGGGGACGACGACTGGGGCCAGACCTGGGCCCGCGTCATCCAGCACCGCTTCCAGTCGGCGGGCGACCTCCACGAGCACGCCGTCGGCAACCTGCTGATCGTCGCCCTGTGGGAGCAGCTCGGCGACCCCGTCCAGGCCCTCGACCTCGTCGGCCGGCTGCTGGGCGCCCACGGGCGGGTGCTGCCCATGTCGGCGGTGCCGCTGGAGCTCCAGGCCCTGGTCAAGGGGCACGACCCGGCCCGCCCGGAGGACGTGGACACCGTCCGGGGGCAGGCCACCGTGGCCCTCACCCCCGGCGAGGTGCTCTCCGTGCAGGTCGTGCCGAGCGACCCGCCCGCCGTGCCGGAGGCCGTCGCCGCCGTGCTCGACGCCGACTGGGTGGTCCTGGGTCCCGGATCCTGGTTCTCCTCCGTCATCCCGCACCTGCTGGTGCCGGAACTCCTCGACGCGCTGATCCAGACGAAGGCCCGCAAGGTCCTCTCGTTGAACCTCGCACCGCAGCCCGGCGAAACAGAGGGGTTCTCTCCGCAGCGTCATTTGGAGGTTTTGGCCCGACACGCCCCTAAACTCGCCCTGGACGTGGTGTTGGCCGACGAGGCCGCCGTGCCCGACCGCGAGTCCCTCGCCGAAGCCGCCAAGCGCTTCGGCGCGGCGGTCGAGCTGGCGCCCGTGGCCAGGCAGGACGGCTCTCCGAAACACGATCCGGAGCTGCTGGCCGCCGCGTACGACCGTATTTTTCGGATGCATGGAAGGATCGGCCCATGGCGATGACGCCCGCGGTGAAGGATGAGATCTCCCGCCTCCCCGTCACCCGGACCTGCTGCAGGAAGGCGGAGGTCTCGGCGATCCTTCGGTTCGCCGGCGGGCTGCACCTGGTGAGCGGCCGCATCGTCATCGAGGCCGAACTGGACACGGGGATCGCCGCCCGCAGGCTGCGCAAGGACATCCTGGAGATCTTCGGCCATTCTTCCGACCTGGTCGTGATGGCCCCCGGCGGGCTGCGCCGGGGCAGCCGGTTCGTCGTACGGGTCGTGGCCGGCGGCGACCAGCTGGCGCGCCAGACCGGGCTCGTGGACGGCCGCGGCCGTCCCATCCGGGGTCTTCCCCCGCAGGTGGTCTCCGGGGCCACCTGCGACGCCGAGGCGGCGTGGCGCGGTGCCTTCCTGGCCCACGGCTCCCTCACCGAGCCGGGCAGGTCCTCCTCCCTGGAGGTCACCTGCCCCGGCCCCGAGGCAGCCCTGGCCCTGGTGGGTGCCGCCCGCAGGCTCTCCATCGCCGCCAAGGCGCGCGAGGTGCGCGGCGTGGACCGGGTCGTGGTCCGCGACGGCGACGCCATCGGCGCGCTGCTGACCCGCCTCGGCGCCCACGAGTCGGTGCTGGCCTGGGAGGAGCGGCGGATGCGGCGCGAGGTCCGCGCCACCGCCAACCGCCTGGCCAACTTCGACGACGCCAACCTGCGCCGCTCGGCGCGGGCCGCGGTGGCCGCCGGAGCCCGCGTGCAGCGCGCGCTGGAGATCCTCGGCGAGGAGGTCCCCGAGCACCTCGCCGCCGCCGGCCGGCTGCGCATGGAGCACAAGCAGGCCTCCCTGGAGGAGCTGGGCGCCCTCGCCGACCCGCCGCTGACCAAGGACGCCGTGGCCGGACGCATCCGCCGGCTGCTGGCGATGGCCGACAAGCGGGCCCAGGACCTGGGCATCCCGGGCACCGAATCCAACCTGGACCTCAGCGAGGAGCTGGCCGACAACATGGCCGGCTGACCGCCGGGGCCGCCCGTGTCGCCCGAAGCGGCCGGTACGACCGAAAGGGGCCCGCGCCATCCCGGTGCGGGCCCCTTTCGCGGCACGCCCCATTGACACGCGCGCGGGGTGATCGTGAGCCTGTCGTCCGAAGCTTCGGTAGCTTCGGTTGCAGACGACGCCCAGGGGGGCACATGAGGCAACGCGCGAGAACGATCCTCGCCGCAAGCGCACTCGTCATCGGCACCACACTCGCCGCGTTACCCGCCGCGGCCCAGCCCGCTCCCGGCCCCGCTCCCGGCCCCGCTCCCGGCCCCGGCGCCGCCTCCGGCGCCGACGAGGTACGCGTCTACGACGCCGACATCACCCGGGAACAGGTCCCGCTCGTCCTCGCCGCGGGCCAGGACGCCCACGAACTCTCCGAACGCGCACCCGAGTCCGGCACCGCCAAGGTCGAGCTGTTCCTCACCGGCGAGCAGGCGAAGTCGCTCGCGGCCCAGGGCATCGGGCTCGCGGAGCGCAAGGCCCCCGATCGGGGACTGGCCCGCGACCGGGCCGCGGGGGACGGCGTCTTCCGGCCCTACAGCGGCAAGGGCGGACTCCAGGAGGAGATCCTGGCGACGGCCCGGGCCAACCCGGGTCTGACCAAGGTCGTGTCCATCGGCAAGACCGTCCGGGGCAAGGACATCCTCGCCCTCAAGGTCACCCGGGACGCGGCCAGGGCGAAGGACGGCGACAAACCGTCCGTCCTCTACATGTCCAACCAGCACGCCCGTGAGTGGATCACCCCCGAGATGACCCGGCGGCTGATGCACCACACGCTCGACAACTACGGCAAGGACCCGAGGATCACCAGGCTGGTGGACTCCACCGAGCTGTGGTTCCTGCTCTCGGCCAACCCCGACGGCTACGACCACACCTTCACCGCCGACAGCGCCCGCCTGTGGCGCAAGAACCTCCGGGACAACAACGGCGACGGGAAGATCACCGCCGGCGACGGCGTCGACCTCAACCGGAACTTCGCCTACAAGTGGGGCTACGACAACGAGGGTTCCTCGCCGAGCCCGTCGAGCGAGACCTACCGCGGCCCCGCGGCCTCCTCCGAGCCCGAGACCAAGGCCCTGGACGCCTTCCAGAAGCGCGTCGGCTTCCGGTACGCGATCAACTACCACTCCGCGTCCGAACTGATCCTCTACGGGGTCGGCTGGCAGGTCGCGACCCCGACCCCGGACGACGTCGCCTACCGGACCCTCGCCGGCACCCCGGAGAACCCGGCCGTCCCCGGCTACCACCCCCAGCTGTCCTCCGAGCTCTACACGACCAACGGCGAGGCCGACGGGCACGCGGCCAACGCCAACGGCATCATGATGTTCACCCCCGAGATGACGACCTGCCAGACGGCGTCCGCCCTCGACCCGAACGACCGCTGGAAGCCCGAGGACTGCGCGTCCGGGTTCAACTTCCCCGACGACGAGAAGCTGATCCAGGACGAGTTCGCCAAGAACATCCCCTTCGCGCTGACCGTCGGCGAGAGCGCGGCGCACCCCGACCGACCGGCCTCCGCAGTCGGCCTGAGCGCCCCCGACTTCACCGCGGACCCCTTCACCACCTCCTACGTGACGCGCGGCGAGGACCAGACCGTCTCCGTCACCGCCCGCAAGTCGCTGCGCGACAAGACGCTGCACTTCCGCGTCAACGGCGGTCGCACCCACACCGACGAACTCAAGGCCTGGAAGGGCGGCGAGGTCTACGGCGGCGAGGACAACAACTGGTTCGACGAGTACCGCGCCAAGGTCGACGGGACCAGGCCCGGCGACAGGGTCGAGGTCTGGTTCTCCGGCCGCGACCGCGCCGACCGGAAGGTCACCGGCGGGAACTTCACCTTCACCGTGGCCGAGCGCCCCCGCGCGGACGTCCTGGTGATCGCGGAGGAGGGAGCGAAGGCCGTGCACGCCCAGGGCTACGTCGACGCCCTGCGCGCCAACGGCAGGTCCGCCGCCGTCTGGGACGTCGCCACCCAGGGCGCCCCGCACCACCTGGGCGTCCTCGCGCACTTCACCACCGCCGTCCACTACACCGGGGCCAAGACCCCCGGCGGGGACACCCAGCTCGCCGTGCGCGACTTCCTCAACGAGGGCGGCAAACTGATCGAGGCCGGTGAACTGGCGGGCGGCAACGCCCAGGTCGGCCGCGCCGTCACCAACGACTTCAGCCAGTACTGGCTCGGCGCCTACGGCCGGGCGAGCGTCACCGGACCGACCGGCTTCACCGGCGACGGCGCCCTCGGCGGCGCGGCCGGCGGCCTCGGCGACGCGGCGGGCAACCCGCTCAACGCCCCCGGCGCCTACACCGTCACCTCCGACACGCTGCCGGCCGCGCAGTTCCCGCAGTTCAAGAGCGCGCAGTCGGGCCGGTACGCCGGCGTGGCGAACCCGTACGCCCCCTACGCGGGCACCGGCATGGCCTCGGCCACGCACGAGGACGACGACTGGAAGCGGCTCACGCGCACGATCGACCTCACCGGGGTCACCGCCGCCGACCGGCCGCAGCTGAGGATGGCCCTCAACTGGAACACCGAGGAGGGCTACGACCACGCCCTCCTGGAGGCCCGCACCGCCGGCGGCGACGACTGGACCACACTTCCGGACGCGGGCGGGCTGAGCTCCGCCACAGTTCCGACGGAGTGCGCCGCCGGATTCTTCGTCAACGGCCACCCGTTCCTGCGGCGCTACCTCACGCTGGACTCCTCGGGCTGCACGGCGCGTGGTCAGAGCGGCGCGTGGAACAGCTTCACCGGCTCCTCCGGCGGTTGGAAGCAGGTCTCCTTCGACCTGAGCGCCTACGCGGGCAAGTCCGTCGAGGTGTCCCTGTCCTCCGTCACCGACCCCGGATCCGGCGGTCGCGGCGTCTTCGCCGACGAGGCGCGGGTGTCCGCGGGCGGCTCCGACCAGGCCGTCGAGGGGTTCGAGACCTCCCTCGGGGCCTGGAGCACCGGGCCCGCGCCGGCCGGAAGTCCCGATGTCCCGGGCGATTGGTCCCGTACCGGCGAGCTGTTCAAGTCCTTCGCCTCGGTCACTACGCGTGACACGGTGCTCCTCGGCTTCGGCCTGGAACACGTGCCCGCGGCGAAGGACCGCGCCCTACTCGTAGGTAAGGCCCTCAGGTCCCTGAACCGCTGACCTGCGACCCCTTCCCCCGTCACCCTGCGTGACGGGGGCGAAAGTCCCCGGAGCCCCGTGCCGGAGCGGGTGGTACAGGGCTCCGGGGAGTGTCAGGCCCCGGTCGATGTCACTCCGAAGCTCACGGAGAGGTAGGGTCATAAGCGGTCGGGGACATCCCATACAGCTCGCCGGCGGACAGGCCGGCGCACCAACGAGGAGATCGGTTCGTGACGATCCGCGTAGGCATCAACGGTTTTGGCCGCATTGGCCGCAACTACTTCCGGGCACTCCTGGAGCAGGGAGCGGACATCGAGATCGTCGGTGTCAACGACCTGACTGACAACGCCACCCTGGTGCACCTGCTCAAGTACGACACCATCCTGGGCCGCCTCAAGGCAGA
Organism: Streptomyces sp. NPDC103540; assembly: GCF_055584445.1. Taxonomy (NCBI): domain Bacteria; kingdom Bacillati; phylum Actinomycetota; class Actinomycetes; order Kitasatosporales; family Streptomycetaceae; genus Streptomyces; species Streptomyces sp. NPDC103540. The sequence goes on along the minus strand of NZ_JBVJMA010000001.1, from coordinate 56,265 downwards.
GGTCTCCCACACCGACGACACGATCACCGTCGGTGGCAACACCTTCAAGACCTTCGCCGAGCGCGACCCCGCGAACCTCCCCTGGGGCGAGCTGGGCGCCGACATCGTCATCGAGTCGACCGGCATCTTCACGAAGAAGGCCGACGCCGCCAAGCACATCGCGGCCGGCGCGAAGAAGGTCCTCATCTCGGCTCCGGCCAAGGACGAGGACATCACGATCGTGATGGGCGTCAACCAGGACAAGTACGACGCGGCCAACCACCACGTCATCTCCAACGCCTCCTGCACCACCAACTGCGTGGCGCCGATGGCCAAGGTCCTCCTGGAGAACTTCGGCATCGTCAAGGGCATGATGACGACGGTCCACGCCTACACCAACGACCAGCGCATCCTGGACTTCCCGCACTCGGACCTGCGCCGCGCCCGCGCCGCCGCCGAGAACATCATCCCGACGACCACCGGTGCCGCCAAGGCCACCGCCCTGGTCATCCCGGAGCTGGCGGGCAAGCTCGACGGCATCGCGATGCGCGTCCCGGTCCCCACCGGTTCCGTGACCGACCTGGTCATCGAGCTGGAGCGCGAGGTGACCAAGGACGAGGTCAACACGGCCTTCCAGAAGGCCGCCGAGGGCCAGCTGAAGGGCATCCTCGACTACACCGAGGACGCGATCGTCTCCTCCGACATCGTGAACTGGCCCGCCTCCTGCACCTTCGACTCCTCCCTGACGATGGTCCAGGGCAAGAGCGTCAAGGTCGTCGGCTGGTACGACAACGAGTGGGGCTACTCCAACCGACTCGTCGACCTCACCGTCTTCGTCGGCGGCCAGCTCTAGGCGGTCGGCTCCAAGAAACGTAGGGCAAGGCACAACGATGTGAGCACAGGGTCCGCTCGGCGCGATGAGGCGCCGTTCGGGCCCTGTCGCTTGCCTGGCCCTCCCGTCCTCGCCCTCCGGGTGAAGGTCTCCTAAGGAGTAGGAAACACATGAAGACGATCGACGAACTGCTCGCCGAGGGCGTCGCCGGCAAGCGGGTCTTCGTCCGCGCCGACCTCAACGTGCCGTTGGCGAACGGTGAGATCACCGACGACGGTCGCATCCGCGCCGTCCTGCCGACCATCGCGAAGCTCGCCGAAGCCGGCGCCCGTGTGGTCGTCGCCTCCCACCTGGGCCGGCCCAAGGGCGCCCCGGACCCGGCCTTCTCGCTGGCCCCGGCCGCCAAGCGGCTCGGCGAACTGCTCGGCGCGGACGTGGCGTTCGCCACCGACACCGTCGGCGCCTCCGCCAAGGAGACCGTCGCGGCCCTCGCCGACGGACAGGTCGCCGTCATCGAGAACCTGCGCTTCAACGCCGGCGAGACCTCGAAGGACGCCGCCGAGCGCGGTGCCTTCGCGGACGAGCTGGCCGCGCTGGCCGACCTCTACGTCGGCGACGGCTTCGGCGCCGTGCACCGCGCCCACGCCTCGGTCGTCGACCTGCCCGCGCGCCTGCCGCACGCGGCCGGGTACCTCATCGCCACCGAGGTCGGCGTCCTGAAGAAGCTCACCGCCGACGTCAAGCGCCCGTACGCGGTCGTCCTCGGCGGCGCCAAGGTCTCCGACAAGCTCGCCGTCATCGACGAGCTGCTCGGCAAGGCCGACCGCATCCTCATCGGCGGCGGCATGGCGTACACCTTCCTCAAGGCCCAGGGGCACGAGGTCGGCATCTCCCTGCTCCAGGAAGACCAGCTGGACAAGGTCACGGAGTACATGGAGCGCGCGAAGGCGACCGGCGTCGAGCTGGTGCTCCCCGTCGACGTCCTCGTCTCCGCCGAGTTCCCCGACCTGAAGACCAAGGCCCCGGCCGTCTTCGAGACCGTCGACGCGGACAAGATCCCCGCCGACAAGGAGGGGCTGGACATCGGCCCCGCGACGCGTGAGCTGTACGCGTCGAAGATCGCGGACGCCGAGACCGTCTTCTGGAACGGTCCCGTGGGCGTCTTCGAACACCCCGACTACGCGAACGGCACGAAGGCCGTCGCCCAGGCCCTCGTCGACAGCGACGCCTTCACCGTGGTCGGCGGTGGCGACAGTGCCGCCGCCGTCCGCATCCTGGGCTTCGACGAGAATGCCTTCGGCCACATCTCGACCGGTGGCGGCGCCAGCCTCGAATACCTCGAAGGCAAGACGCTCCCCGGCCTCGCCGCCCTGGAGGGCTGAACCCATATGACCACCGTGAACGGCCGCACCCCGCTGATGGCGGGCAACTGGAAGATGAACCTCAACCACCTCGAGGCCATCGCCCACACCCAGAAGCTCGCCTTCTCCCTCGCCGACAAGGACTTCGACGCCGTCGAGGTCGCGGTGCTCGTCCCCTTCGTCGACCTGCGCTCGGTGCAGACCCTCGTCGAGGCCGACAAGCTGAAGATCAAGTACGGCGCCCAGGACGTCTCGGCGCACGACTCCGGTGCCTACACCGGCGAGATCTCCGGCCCGATGCTCTCGAAGCTGGGCTGCGCCTACGTGGCCGTCGGCCACAGCGAGCGCCGCCAGTACCACGCCGAGAGCGACGAGATCTGCAACGCCAAGGTCAAGGCCGCCTACAAGCACGGGATCACCCCGATCCTGTGCGTCGGCGAGGGCCTCGACATCCGCAAGGCCGGTCAGCAGGTCCAGTACACGCTGAACCAGGTGGACGGCGGCCTCAAGGACCTCCCGGCCGAGCAGGCCGAGTCCATCGTGATCGCGTACGAGCCCGTCTGGGCCATCGGGACCGGCGAGGTCGCCACCCCGGAGGACGCCCAGGAGGTCTGCGGGGCGATCCGCGGCCGGCTCGCCGAGCTGTACTCCCAGGAGCTGGCCGACAAGGTTCGCATCCAGTACGGCGGCTCCGTGAAGTCCGGCAACATCGCCGCGATCATGGCCCAGCCCGACGTCGACGGCGCCCTGGTCGGCGGCGCGGCGCTGGACGTGGACGAGTTCGTCAAGATCGTCCGCTTCCGCGACCAGTGAAGCGACCGGTGAGTATGCGGTAGGACGGATCCGTCGTACCCTTGCGGGGGCCGGAGGCTGCACGGGCAGCCACCGGCCCCCGCTTCATCCCAGCAGCATCCGCAAGCCCAGAAAGTAGGAATCAGCCGTGGTTATGGGGTTCTCGATCGCCCTGATCGTCTTCAGCGCTCTGCTGATGCTGCTCGTGCTGATGCACAAGGGCAAGGGCGGCGGCCTGTCCGACATGTTCGGTGGCGGCATGCAGTCCTCCGTCGGCGGTTCCTCGGTGGCCGAGCGCAACCTCGACCGCATCACGGTCGTCGTCGGCCTGCTCTGGTTCGCCTGCATCGTGGCGCTCGGCCTCCTGATGAAGTCGAGCGGCTGACCGGTTCTCGTCATTCCGGCGGTCCCGCCCCCCGTGGCGGCCCTATCCTGAGCTCCGGCGCCCCTCCTTCCGTTTGTTGCGAGCGGGTTGGGCCCTACGGAGACCGGGGCGCCCTCGGCGGGTATACCCTCACGCTTGGCGGCACCATCACGCAGGGAGTTACGACCGTGGCAAGTGGCAACGCGATTCGTGGAAGTCGGGTCGGAGCCGGGCCGATGGGCGAGGCCGAGCGCGGGGAATCCGCGCCCCGTCTGCGCATCTCCTTCTGGTGCTCGAACGGGCACGAGACGCAGCCCAGCTTCGCCAGCGACGCGCAGGTCCCCGACACCTGGGACTGCCCGCGCTGCGGGTTCCCGGCCGGCCAGGACCGGGACAACCCGCCCGCTCCGCCGCGCACCGAACCGTACAAGACCCACCTCGCGTACGTGCGGGAGCGCCGCACCGACGCCGACGGCGAGGCGATCCTCGCCGAGGCCCTCGCCAAGCTGCGCGGCGAGATCTGAGGCTCGGCCTGAGCCGGGGCCACACTCAAGAGTGACTCGGGGTCCGGCCCGTGGGAGTACGAATCCCGCGGGCCGGACCCCTTTGTGTGCGTTGTCCCCCTTCGGATCCCTTAGGTTGGTCGCGGCGGGGCACAACAGGACGGAAGAAGTGGGTTGATGTCCGAGATGAACGCAGACAGCCGCATGAGGCTCAACCGGACGCCGCAGTGGCAGGCACTCGGCAAGCACCGGGAAGAGCTGGGGCAGACGCATCTGCGGGAGCTTTTCGAGTCGAACCCCGAGCGGGGCACCGGCTACACGCTGCGGGTCGGGGACCTGCACATCGACTATTCGAAGCACCTCGTCACGGACCGGACGCTGGAGCTGCTCCGCGACCTGGCCGCCGCGACGGGCGTGAGCGCCCTGCGCGACGCGATGTTCCGCGGCGAGAAGATCAACACGACCGAGGACCGGGCGGTCCTGCACACCGCGCTGCGCGCCGAGCGCGACGCGGTGATCGAGGTCGACGGGGAGAACGTCGTCCCCGGCGTGCACGCCGTCCTCGACAAGATGGCCGCCTTCTCCGACCGGATCAGGTCGGGGGAGTGGACCGGGTTCACCGGCAAGCGCATCAAGAACGTGGTCAACATCGGCATCGGCGGCTCCGACCTGGGCCCCGCGATGGCGTACGAGACCCTGCGGTCCTTCACCGACCGCGGCCTGACCCTGCGCTTCGTCTCCAACGTGGACGGCGCCGACCTGCACGAGGCCGTGCGGGAACTGGACCCGGCCGAGACGCTGTTCATCATCGCCTCCAAGACCTTCACCACCATCGAGACCATCACCAACGCCACCTCGGCGCGGGAATGGCTGCTCGGTGGTCTGGGCGGCGACCAGGCCGCCGTGGCACGGCACTTCGTGGCCCTGTCCACCAACGCCGAGAAGGTCACCGAGTTCGGCATCGATCCGGCCAACATGTTCGAGTTCTGGGACTGGGTCGGCGGCCGGTACTCCTTCGACTCGGCCATCGGCCTGTCCCTGATGATCGCGATCGGCCCGGACGCCTTCCGCGAGCTGCTCGGCGGCTTCCACGCGATGGACGAGCACTTCCGCACGGCGCCGATCGAGAGCAACGCCCCCTTCCTGCTGGGCCTGTTGGGCATCTGGTACGGGGCATTCTTCGACGCGCAGTCGCACGCGGTGCTGCCGTACAGCCACTACCTCTCCCGCTTCACGGCCTACCTCCAGCAGTTGGACATGGAGTCCAACGGCAAGTCCGTCGACCGTGAGGGCGAGCCGGTGGACTGGCAGACCGGCCCGGTGGTGTGGGGCACGCCCGGCACCAACGGCCAGCACGCCTACTACCAGTTGATCCACCAGGGCACCCGGGTGATCCCGGCGGACTTCATCGGCTTCGCCCGCCCCGTCGCCGAGCTGCCGCCCGCCCTGGAGGCCCAGCACGACCTGCTGATGGCGAACTTCTTCGCCCAGACGCAGGCCCTGGCCTTCGGCAAGACCGCCGACGAGGTCCGCGCGGAGGGCGTCGCCGAGGAACTGGTCCCGCACAAGACCTTCCAGGGCAACCACCCGACGACCACGATCCTGGCGGGCGAGCTCACCCCGGCGGTGCTGGGCCAGCTGATCGCCCTCTACGAGCACAAGGTGTTCGTCCAGGGCGCGGTGTGGAACATCGACTCCTTCGACCAGTGGGGCGTGGAGCTCGGCAAGGTCCTGGCCAAGCGCCTGGAGCCCGCCCTGACGGAGGGTTCGGACGTGGCGGACCTCGATCCCTCGACCCGCGCCCTCGTGGCCGCCTACCGCGAACTGCGCGGCCGCTGACGGGAATCCGACGGCGGCCCGCGCGGCCGCCGCGCACGGCCCCGTACGCACGACGAGAGCGCCCCCGCACCGACCGGTGCGGGGGCGCTCTCGCGTCGTTCGGGTCAGGCGGACGCCGGCGGGTAGAGCCCGGTCGGCAGCTTCGCGGCGGCGGCGCGGTCCAGCAGCCACAGGGTGCGGCTGCGGCCGTACGCGGCCGCGGCGGGGGCCTGGACCCCGCCCGCGCCGCCCAGCGCGATGGCCACCGCGCCCGCCTTGTCCTCACCGGCGGCCAGCAGCCAGACCTCGCGGGCCGCGCGGATCGCCGGGAGGGTCAGCGAGACCCGGGTGGGCGGGGGCTTCGGGGCGCCGTGGACGCCGACGACGGTGCGCTCGGTCTCGCGGGAGGCCGGGTGCTCCGGGAAGAGGGAGGCCACGTGCGTGTCCGGGCCCACCCCGAGCATCAGGACGTCGAAGCGGGGGACCGGGCCGTGGTCCTCGGGGCCGGCGGCCCGCGCCAGCTCGGCGGCGTACGCGGCCGCCGCGGCGTCCACGTCGGCGCCGTACGGGCCGTCGGAGGCGGGCATCACGTGCACGCGCGCGGGGTCCACCGGGACGGAGTCCAGGAGGGCCTCACGGGCCTGTACGTGGTTGCGCTCGGGGTCGTCGGCGGGGACGTAGCGCTCGTCGCCCCACCACAGGTCGAGCCGGGACCAGTCGACCGCGTCCCGCGCCGGTGCGGCGGACAGGGCCGCGAGCAGGCCGTTGCCGTTGCGACCGCCGGTCAGGACCACGGAGGCGCTGCCCCGGGCGGCCTGCGCGTCCACGATCTTCGTGATGAGCCGGGCCGCCGCGGCCTGGGCCATCAGCTCCTTGTCCCGGTGGACGACGACCTGGGGAGTCGTCATACCCATGTGCTGCCGCCTTGTCGATAGTGCGGTGGGTGGTGCCGTGCGGTGGTGCGGTGGTGCGGGTGACGACCGCGGCGCGGGCCCCCCGCCCGCCCCCTCCCGGGGAACGGGACGGGCGGGCGGACCCGCGCCGGGCCGGCGTACGGCCGGTCCGCGACTACTTGGTCGCGGCCTTCTTCGCGGCGGGCTTGGCCGCGCGCTTGGGAGCCTCGGCCCCCTCCTCGGCCCGCGGGGCCTCGGAGCGGTCCTCGTCCCGGTCAGCCGGCTTCGCGGCGGCGACCGGGGCCGCGGCCCTGGCGGCGGACTCCTCCAGACGGGTCACGCCGAACTTCAGCGAGGACTCGTAGGTGTTGTCCGGGTCCAGCCGGCGCAGCTCCTCCGCCAGCAGCTCGGCCGTGTCGCGGCGCTTGAGCGCCACCGCGCGGTCGGGCTGACCCGGCATGCACAGCGTGGCCAGCGCGCCGTCGGCCCGGTCCAGGACGATCTCGCCGTCCTTCGTCGTGAGCCGGACCGCGGTCAGGCCCGGACCACCGGACAGGGTGCGCTGGACCGGGACGCCGAGGCGGTCCGCCAGCCACATGGCCAGCAGCTCGCAGCTCGGGTTCTCGTCCTCGCCCTCGACGGTCGCGGAGAGCACGGACACCGACTGCTGGTCCAGTGCCGCCGCCAGCATCGAGCGCCACGGAGTGATCCGGGTCCAGGACAGGTCCGTGTCACCGGGCGCGTACGCCGAGGCCCGCGCGGCGAGGGCGCCGATCGGGTGCTCCAGGGAGTACGTGTCCGTGATCCGACGCTGGCCCAGCGCACCCAGCGGGTCGCCCGCCAGGTCCGAGGGGGCGCCCTCCGGCCACCAGACCACCACGGGGGCGTCCGGCAGGAGGAGCGGGAGAACCACCGACTGGGCGTGGTTGACCAGTTCGCCGTGCAGGCGCAGCACAACCGTTTCGCCGGTGCCCGAGTCCGCCCCGACGCGGATCTCCGCGTCGAGTCGGGCCTCGCGGCGGCTGCGCGGTGAGCGGCTGACCCGCTTGACCACGACGACGATCCGCGACGGGTGTTCGTGGGACGCGTCGTTCGCCGATTTGAGCGCGTCGTACGCGTTCTCCTCGTCGGTCACGATCACCAGCGTGAGGACCATGCCGATGGCCGGCGTGCCGATGTCCCGGCGCGCCTGCACCAACGCGGCGTTGATCTTGCTGGAGGTGGTCTCCGTGAGGTCGATCTTCATGGCCGGCGCCAGCTCCGTCCGTCTCGTGCGAGCATCTCGTCCGCCTCGACCGGCCCCCAGGTGCCCGCCGGGTACTGCGCGGGCTTGCCGTGCTTGTCCCAGTACTCCTCGATCGGGTCGAGGATGTTCCAGGACAGTTCGACCTCCTGGTGACGCGGGAAGAGGTTCGCGTCGCCGAGGAGCACGTCGAGGATGAGCCGCTCGTAGGCCTCGGGGCTGGACTCCGTGAAGGACTCGCCGTACGCGAAGTCCATCGTCACGTCCCGGACCTCCATGGAGGTGCCGGGCACCTTGGAGCCGAAACGGACCGTGATCCCCTCGTCCGGCTGCACCCGGATGACCAGGGCGTTCTGCCCCAGTTCCTCGGTGGCGCCCGATTCGAACGGCAGGTACGGCGCCCGCTTGAAGACCACCGCGATCTCCGTCACCCGACGGCCCAGGCGCTTGCCCGTGCGCAGGTAGAACGGGACGCCCGCCCAGCGGCGGTTGTTGATCTCCAGGCGGATGGCCGCGTAGGTGTCGGTCTTCGACTTGGGGTCGATGCCGTCCTCTTCGAGGTACCCGACGACCTTCTCGCCACCCTGCCAGGCCGCCGAGTACTGGCCGCGCACGGTGTGCTTGCCCAGGTCCTCGGGGAGTTCCACGGCGGTGAGCACCTTGAGCTTCTCCGCGACCAGCGCCTTGGGGTGGAAGGAGCCGGGCTCCTCCATCGCGGTCAGCGCCAGCAGCTGGAGCAGGTGGTTCTGGATGACGTCGCGGGCGGCGCCGATGCCGTCGTAGTAGCCGGCGCGACCGCCGATGCCGATGTCCTCCGCCATGGTGATCTGCACGTGGTCCACGTAGGACCGGTTCCAGATCGGCTCGAACATCGTGTTGGCGAAGCGGAGCGCCAGGATGTTCTGGACGGTCTCCTTGCCGAGGTAGTGGTCGATCCGGAAGACCTCGTCACGGGGGAAGACCTCGTGGACGACCTTGTTCAGTTCCTCGGCGCTCTTGAGGTCGTGGCCGAAGGGCTTCTCGATGACGGCACGCCGCCAGGAGCCCTCCTTCTGCGCCAGACCGTGGTCCTTGAGCTGCTGGACCACCTTGGGGAAGAACTTCGGCGGGACCGACAGGTAGAAGGCGAAGTTGCCGCCCGTGCCCTGGGCCTTGTCGAGTTCCTCGATCGTCGACTTCAGCGTCTCGAAGGCGGCGTCGTCGTCGAAATCGCCCTGGACGAAGCGGCAGCCCTGCACCAGCTGCTGCCAGACCTCCTCACGGAAGGGGGTGCGCGCGTGCTCCTTGACGGCGTCGTGCACCTCCTGGGCGAAGTCCTCGTCCTGCCACTCGCGACGGGCGAAGCCGATCAGCGAGAAGCCCGGCGGCAGCAGGCCGCGGTTGGCGAGGTCGTAGACGGCGGGCATGAGCTTCTTGCGCGACAGGTCACCCGTAACGCCGAAAATGACCAGGCCGGACGGCCCCGCGATGCGCGGGAGCCGCCGGTCCTGTGCGTCACGAAGCGGGTTCGCTCCGTTCACCGACAAAATACTCAGTCCTCCGCGGGGGCGAGGCGCTTCAGCTCCGCCTCGGTCGACTTCAGCAGGTCGTTCCACGACGCCTCGAACTTCTCGACGCCTTCGTCTTCGAGCAGCTGCACCACATCGTCGTACGAGATGCCCAGCTTCGCGACCGCGTCGAGCTCGGCGCGCGCCTGCCCGTACGTGCCGCGGATGGTGTCGCCGGTGACCTCGCCGTGGTCGGCGGTGGCCTCCAGGGTCGCCTCGGGCATGGTGTTGACGGTGCCGGGGGCGACCAGGTCCACCACGTACAGGGTGTCCTTGTACGCCGGGTCCTTGACGCCGGTCGAGGCCCACAGCGGACGCTGCTTGTTGGCCTGCGCCTTGTCCAGCGCGGCCCAGCGCTCGCCGCCGAACACCTCTTCGTAGGCCTCGTAGGCCAGACGGGCGTTGGCGAGGGCCGCCTTGCCCTTCAGGGCCTTGGCCTCGTCGGTGCCGATGCCGTCCAGGCGCTTGTCGATCTCGGAGTCCACGCGGGACACGAAGAAGGAGGCCACGGAGTGGATCTTGGAGAGGTCGAGGCCCGCGGCCTTGGCCTTCTCCAGACCCGCCAGGTAGGCGTCCATGACCGCGCGGTAGCGCTCCAGGGAGAAGATCAGCGTGACGTTGACGCTGATGCCCCTGCCGATGACCTCGGTGATCGCCGGCAGGCCGGCCTTGGTCGCCGGGATCTTGATGAGCGTGTTCGGGCGGTCCACCAGCCAGGCGAGCTGCTTGGCCTCGGCGATGGTCGCCGTGGTCTCGTGCGCCAGGCGCGGGTCGACCTCGATCGACACGCGGCCGTCCTGGCCGTCCGTCGCGTCGTACACCGGGCGCAGGATGTCGGCGGCGTCGCGGACGTCCGCCGTGGTGATCATCCGGATCGCCTCGTCCACGGTGACCTTGCGGGCGGCGAGGTCGGCGAGCTGCTGCTCGTAACCGTCACCGCTGCTGATCGCCTTCTGGAAGATCGACGGGTTGGTGGTGACACCGACGACGTGCTGCTGGTCGATCAGCTCGGCCAGGTTGCCGGACGTGATGCGCTTGCGGGACAGGTCGTCCAGCCAGATCGCCACGCCCTCGTCAGAGAGGCGCTTCAGTGCGTCTGTCATGGGAATTGCATCTCCTACTTGTACTTGTAGCCGGTGTCAGCGCGCGTCGGCGGCGGCGAGGGATTCCTTGGCTGCCGCGGTCACGGCCTCGGCGGTGAGGCCGAACTCGCGGTACAGCACGGCGCCGTCGGCCGAGGCACCGAAGTGCTCCAGCGACACGATCCGGCCCGCGTCGCCGACGTAACGGTGCCAGGTCAGACCGATGCCCGCCTCGACCGCGACTCGGGCCTTGACGGAGGGCGGCAGGACGCTGTCCTTGTACTCCTGGTCCTGCTCCTCGAACCATTCGACGGACGGCATCGAGACCACGCGGGCCGGGACGCCCTCGGCCTGGAGGGCCTCGCGCGCCGCGACGGCGAGCTGGACCTCGGAGCCGGTGCCGATGAGCACGACCTGCGCGGGGCCGCCTTCGGCCTCGAACAGCACGTACCCGCCCTTGGCGGCGTCCTCGTTGCGCTCGTAGGTCGGCACGCCCTGACGGGTGAGCGCCAGACCGTGCGGGGCGCCCTTGCCGAACACCTTGGTGTGGCGGCGCAGGATCTCGCGCCAGGCGATGGCGGTCTCGTTCGCGTCGGCCGGGCGGACCACGTTCAGGCCCGGGATCGCGCGCAGCGAGGCGACGTGCTCGACCGGCTGGTGGGTCGGGCCGTCCTCGCCGAGGCCGATGGAGTCGTGCGTCCACACGTACGTCACCGGAAGGTGCATCAGCGCGGAGAGGCGGACGGCGTTGCGCATGTAGTCGGAGAACACCAGGAAGGTGCCGCCGTAGATGCGGGTGTGGCCGTGCAGCGCGATGCCGTTCATGGCCGCGGCCATGGAGTGCTCGCGGATGCCGAAGTGGATGGTGCGGCCGTACGGGTCGGCCTCCGGCAGCGGGTTGCCCACCGGCAGGAACGAGGAGTTCTTGTCGATGGTCGTGTTGTTCGAGCCGGCGAGGTCGGCCGAGCCGCCCCACAGCTCCGGGATGACGGCGCCGAGCGCCTCCAGCACCTTGCCGGACGCGGCGCGGGTGGCGACGCCCTTGCCGGTCTCGAAGACGGGGAGCTTGTCCTCCCAGCCCTCGGGCAGCTCGTTGGCCTCGACGCGGTCGAACTCGGCGGCGCGCTGCGGGTTCGCGGAGCGCCAGGCGGCGAACTCCTTCTCCCAGGCGGCGCGGGCGTCACGGCCGCGGTCGCCGAGGGCGCGGGTGTGGGCGATGACCGCGTCGGAGACCTCGAAGGTCTGCTCCGGGTCGAAGCCGAGCACGCGCTTGGTCGCGGCGACCTCGTCGTTGCCGAGGGCCGAGCCGTGGGAGGCCTCGGTGCCCTGGGCGTGCGGGGCCGGCCAGGCGATGATCGAGCGGGCCGCGATGAAGGACGGACGGCCCGTCTCGGCCTTCGCCGCCCGGAGGGCCGCGTAGAGCGCCTTCGGGTCGAGGTCGCCGTTCTCCTGCTGCTCGACGCGCTGGACGTGCCAGCCGTACGCCTCGTAGCGCTTCATGGTGTCCTCGGAGACGGCCGTCTCCGTGTCACCCTCGATGGAGATGTGGTTGTCGTCCCACAGCAGGACCAGGTTGCCGAGCTTCTGGTGGCCGGCCAGCGCGGACGCCTCGTGGGAGATGCCCTCCTGGAGGCAGCCGTCGCCCGCGATCGCGTAGACCATGTGGTCGAACGGGGAGGTGCCGGGGGCGGCCTCCGGGTCGAACAGGCCGCGCTCGTAGCGGGCGGCCATGGCCATGCCCACCGCGTTCGCCACACCCTGGCCGAGCGGGCCGGTCGTGGTCTCGACGCCCGCCGTGTGGCCGTACTCCGGGTGGCCGGGGGTCTTGGAACCCCAGGTGCGGAACGCCTTGAGGTCGTCCAGCTCCAGCCCGAAGCCGCCGAGGTAGAGCTGGGTGTAGAGGGTCAGGGACGAGTGCCCTGCGGAGAGCACGAAACGGTCGCGGCCGACCCACTGGGGGTCCGCCGGGTCGTGCCGCATGACCTTCTGGAAAAGGGTGTACGCGGCGGGGGCCAGGCTCATCGCCGTTCCCGGGTGGCCGTTCCCGACCTTCTGGACCGCGTCGGCGGCCAGGATGCGGGCGGTGTCGACGGCCCGCTGGTCCAGTTCGGTCCACTCGAGCTCTGTGGTGGTCGGCTTGGTGCTCACCGTTGGTCAGGGCTCCTCTCCACATGTTGTTTTCCCGGTGACGAACGGTGACACCGGCGCGATTCCGAGCCTACCCCCGCCAGGGCGTGCGGCTATTCGAGTGCCGGTAGTGCGTCGCCGGGTCGAAGCCCGCTGTTCATCTGTGCGCGTCCGGTTTCATCTGTGCCGGTCCGATCCGATCGGCCCAACACGAGGCGACCCCCGCGCGGGGCGAGGTAAGAGGTGCGTCTACAGTGGCGTGGTACGCGCAAGCCTTTACGGGGCCTTCATCCACTGGAAGGGCCCAGTCGGAGCTTGCTGGATTCTCTCTCAGGGGTGTGCGTGACGGCCGTCGAATCCCGTCCAGCGGGGGTGCTCGGGACGAGCCCCGGTCACCGGCCGTTCGGGGCCCGGGCCATGGCTTTCGTGGCTTTGACCAAGCCGCGGATCATCGAACTTCTGCTGATCACCACAGTGCCGGTGATGTTCCTGGCCGAACAGGGCGTTCCGTCGCTGTGGCTGGTCCTGGCGACCTGCTTCGGCGGTTACCTGTCGGCGGGCGGCGCGAACGCGCTGAACATGTACATCGACCGCGACATCGACGCACTGATGGACCGCACGTCGCAGCGACCGCTGGTCACGGGCATGGTGAGCCCGAACGAGTGCCTGGTCTTCGGCATCTCGCTCGGCGTGATCTCCACCCTGTTCTTCGGCTTCCTGGTCAACTGGCTGTCGGCCGCGCTGTCGCTCGGGGCGCTCCTCTTCTACGTCGTCGTCTACACGATGCTGTTGAAGCGCCGCACGACGCAGAACATCGTCTGGGGCGGCATCGCCGGCTGCCTGCCGGTGCTCATCGGCTGGTCGGCGGTGAAGAACGAGGTCTCCTGGGCCGCGGTCATCCTCTTCCTCGTCATCTTCTTCTGGACGCCGCCGCACTACTGGCCGCTGTCCATGAAGGTGGCCGACGACTACGCGCGGGTCGGCGTGCCGATGCTGCCGGTCGTGGCGGGCAACAAGGTCGTGGCCAAGCAGATCGTGATCTACAGCTGGGTGATGGTCGGCGTGTCGCTGCTGCTCACCCCGCTGGGTTACACGGGCTGGTTCTACACCACGGTCGCGCTGGTGGCCGGTGGTTGGTGGCTGTGGGAGGCGCACGCGCTGAACGCCCGGGCCAAGGCCGGGGTGACGGGCGCGAAGCTCAAGGAGATGCGACTGTTCCACTGGTCGATCACCTACGTGTCGCTCCTGTTCGTCGCCGTGGCCGTGGATCCCTTCCTCCGCTGATTACTCGCCGGTAGCATGCCGTGTATGGCAGAGACCGCGGAGACCACAGACACCGCTGACACCCCAGACAAGAAGCAGGACCGCAAGGCCGCGAAGCTGGCCCGGCAGATCGACGCGTTCGCCGGGCAGCACGGCGGCGCGCAGGGCCACCTCGCGCACATCGGCCAGGCCGGCACCCGCATCGTCCTCGTCGGCGCCGACGGCGGTTGGGGCGACCTCGTCGCCCCGACCTTCGAGGTGGCGAGGCTGGCCGCCGAGAAGGCCGGCCTCACGCTCCACGAGGAGTTCGACGGCGAGTTCGCCGCCCGGGTCAAGACCGGCCCCTACGAGTGGACCCGCATGGCGGGCATCCAGATCGGCGGCCCCGCCAACCCGGCCGCCTGATCCCGTGGGGGGTCGGTCAACAGCGCGAGCAACACCTCACACCCCGCTCACCCGTTAGGACGTGTGGAAGCCCCTTCCCCACGTCCGCAACGGGATGCCCGGATGATCGAAACGCCGCCCCTGGTGGACCAGCACTGCCACGGAGTGCTCCGTACGGAGCTGGGCCTCGCCGGTTTCGAGGCGCAGCTGATCCGCTCGGCGGGTCCGCCCGCCGCCGGTACCACCTTCTTCGACACCCAGACCGGCTTCGCCGTGCGCCGCTGGTGTCCGCCCCTGCTCGGCCTGGAGCCGCACTGCCCGCCCGCCCACTACCTCGCCCGGCGGCGCGAGCTCGGGGCCGCGGAGAGCGGCCGGCGGCTGTTGCGGGGCTCCGGGGTGGGCGTCTTCCTCGTCGACACGGGGGACGTCGGCGCCTCCGGCCACGACGGACACCCCGGGCATCCCGGTCACCACGGTGACGGCGGGGACGTCTGCGGGCCCGGGGAACTGGCCCTCGCCGGGCGGGCGCGGGCCCACGAGGTCGTCCGGCTGGAGATGCTGGCCGAGCAGGCCGCGGACACCTCCGGAACCGTCGCCGCCTTCCTCGCCAACCTCGCCGGAGCCGTCCACCACGCGGCCGCGCACGCCGTGGCCTTCAGCTTCGGGGCCGCCATGGCCGACGGGACGGGGTACGCGGAGGCCCTGCTCCGGGCCGCCGAACCGCCGGGGCCGGGCGAGGTGCGCGGGGCGGCCGACCGGTGGATCGCCGGGCGCGCCAGGGGCGGGGCCGTCCACGACCCCGTACTCCTGCGGCACCTGCTGTGGAGCGCGGTCTCCTCGGGGCTGCCGATCCAGCTGCACACCGGCACGGCGCCGCCCGAGGCGCTGACCGGGTTCGTCCGGGCCACCGCCGGACTGGGGGCGTACGTCGTCCTGCTGGGCGGCTACCCGCACCACCGGCACGCGGCCCGGCTCGCGGCGGCGTACCCGCACGTGCACGCGGACCTCGGGCCCGTCCTGGCACGGACGGGGGCGCGGGCCGGCGCCGTACTGGCCGAGCTGCTGGAGCTGGCCCCGTTCGGGAAGCTGCTGTACTCCAGCGGGGCTCGACGCCTTCCCGAGCTGCACGCGACCGGGGCCCTGGTGTTCCGCGAGGCCCTGGGGCGGGTCCTGGGCGGCTGGGTCACCGACGGTGCCTGGTCCTGGCGCGACGCGCACCGCGTCGCGGGGATGATCGCGGCGGGCAACGCGCGCCGCGTCTACCGGCTGGACGAACGGGACTGAGGGGCGGAACCCGACGGGGCGGGGCCGTCGGGACGGGGCGACCGGGCCGACGGGCGGGGGAGTGCCCCGCCCGTCCGGCGGTCGGACCGCGGCGTCAGACGGCGGAGAGCGCGGCCTCGTCGCGGGCCGGCGCGGCGTCCGCCGGCTCCGTCGAACGCTCGCGCAGGCTCAGGGCCAGGCGGAGCACCGAGATCCACACCAGGCAGGAGCCCAGCATGTGCGCGGCGACCAGCACCTCGGGGAGCTGCGTGAAGAACTGGACGTAGCCGATCGCGCCCTGCGCGAGCAGCACCACCAGCAGGTCGCGGGCGCGCGCCCGGGTGTCGGTGGGGGCGTCGACCACCCGCAGCACCAGCCACATCGCTACGGCCAGCGCGCACACCAGCCAGGCGGCGATGGCGTGCACGTGCGCGGTGGCCGCCCAGTCGAACGGCATCCGCTTGATCTCGCTGCGGTCACCGGCGTGCGGCCCCGAGCCGGTCACGACGGTGCCCGCCGCGATGAGCACGAGCGTGGTGGCGATCAACGCCCACGACAGCTTGCGCACCGGTGCCGGCACGCGCGGTCGGGGAGCGGCGTCGCTCTCGCGGGTGCGCTGCCAGGTGAGGGTCGTGACCGTGATCAGGCCGGTGGCGAGCAGGAAGTGCCCGGCCACGCTGTACGGGTTCAGCCCCGTCAGGACGGTGATGCCGCCGAGGACGGCGTTGCACATCACCAGCGCGAACTGGATCCAGCCGAGCTTCGTCAGCGAGTGCCGCCAGGGCTTCGCCGAGCGGGCCGCGAGGATCACGCCGCCGACGGCCGCGCTCAGCACGTACGTCAGCATCCGGTTGCCGAACTCGATGGCGCCGTGGAAGCCCTGGGCCTGGGTGACGATGAGGCTGTCGTCGGTGCACTTGGGCCAGGTGTCGCAGCCGAGACCGGAGCCGGTCAGCCGCACCGCGCCGCCGGTGACGACGATGACCACGCTCATCACGAGCGCGGCGAGGGCCGCGCGCCGGACGGTCCGGGGTGACGGGGTCCAGCGGTCGGCGAGGTATGCGAATGGGTTCAACACGGCCCCTATCGTAGGCGGAGCCTTGTGCAAACTTTCACGAGGGGGTGGGTCCTGGTGCGTCGGCCCCGACGACCAGGCGGAACCGGGCCCCGGCCGGGTCACCCTCCTCGTGCCACCACACGCGGATCCGCCACAGGGCACCCTCGCCCGGGTACCGGGGCGAGGCGATGAAGCCCCGCACCAGCTCCTCGCCCACCTCCCGCGCGCTACGGTCGCGCACCGTCGCGCCGTCGCGCCAGGGGAGGGGCTCCGCGATCCACAGCCCGTCGGCGGCGCGCACGTCCACCCGCCACACCGCCCGCCAGGCGGTCACCTCCAGCATCGTGGACACCTGGTCGACCTCCAGCCCCAGCCGGTGGGCCGCCTCCGCGGCGGAGAAGCCCTGGATCCGGGCGGCCACCACGGCCCGCGGCAGCAGCCGTTCGGGCAGCAGACCGTCCGCCCGCAGCCCGGCCAGGGAGTCGAAGGACAGCAGCCGCAGCCGCCGTTCGAGTTGACGGCCGACGTGGTCCAGGGCCTCCTCCGCCTCCTGGGCCACCTCCGGGTCGGGCGCCTCGCGCAGCAGCCGGCGGAAGTCCGCCTCGGCGTCCACCGCCCAGGCGAAGGCCTCGGCGGCGAGGCCGAGCTCCGCGAGGCGGTCCCCGAGGAACACCTTCGCCTGCGCGAGCCCCCGCCGGTTGACCGGATCGCCCGGGTCCAGGGCCGCCCACACCTCGACGGCGGCCCGGGTCAGGTCACGGGCCCGTTCGCCGGCCGCCCGTTCCATGAAGCCGGGGCCCTCCTCGGCGGCGTCCCCGAGCGGGTGGCGGGGCAGGCGCGCCGCGTCGCTCAGCGGCCAGGCCAGCCAGACGCCCTGGTTGATCAGTCCCCGCGCGTACCAGCGGGCGTACTCGGGGGCGTGCCCGGAGGCCTCGCGCGCGTGCCGCAGGCCCTCCTCGACGGCGGCCAGGGCCCCGGCCCGGTCGCCGGCGGCGAACCTGCGCGCCGCGAGGTCGGCCAGCCGCAGCCCGAGCCGGGCGGCGCACTCGGGGTCCGTGCGGGCGGGCTCGCGCAGTGCCCCGATCAACTCGGCGAGCAGCCGCTCGCTCTCCTCGGGCGTCGCGTGCGCGGCCCCCGATCGGATGCGCGCCCACTGCGCGTCCAGCCGCAGAACGGCTTCCCGCTGAGCCATGCCCGCCCCCCGGCGTCCCGGTCCCGCATTCTCGGTCCCCCGCAGGGGTGGAGGTGGTCATCCTCCCGCCGGGGCAACGTCCGGGGGAAGGGATTCACTCCCAGCGGAAGAGCTTCGCGGCGGCGCCGAGTCCCAGTACCGACCAGACCGCGAGGATGGCGGCGTCGCCCCACGGCAGGCCGGCGCCGTGCTGGAGCACCTCGCGCAGCCCGTGCGAGAGCGCCGAGATGGGCAGCAGCCCGAGGACGCTCTGCACCGCGTCGGGGAACTTCTCCATCGGCACGATCACCCCGCCCCCGACCAGCAGGAGCAGGAAGACCAGGTTGGCGGCGGCGAGGGTGACCTCGGCCTTGAGGGTGCCGGCCATCAGCAGCCCGAGTCCGGAGAAGGCGGCGGTGCCCAGCAGGATCAGGGCGGCGACGGACAGCGGGTTCCCCTGCGGGGACCAGCCCAGCGCGAGGGCGATCGCCGTCAGCAGGGCGATCTGGAGCACCTCGGTGACCAGGACCGACAGGGTCTTGGCGGTCATCAGGGCCCAGCGCGGCAGCGGGGAGGCCCCGAGCCGCTTGAGGATCCCGTAGCGGCGGTCGAAGCCGGTGGCGATGGCCTGGCCGGTGAAGGCGGTGGACATCACGGCGAGGGCGAGGACGCCCGGGGCGAGGAAGTCCACGGACTTGACGGAGCCGCCCGCCTCCAGGGGGACGGAGATGATGTCGACGGAGGAGAACAGGGTCAGCAGCAGCGCCGGGATGATCACGGTGAGCAGCAGCTGCTCGCCGTTGCGCAGCAGCATCCGGGTCTCCAACGCGGTCTGCGCGGCGATCATCCGGGACACGGGCGCGGCGCCCGGGCGGGGGGCGAACGTACCGGCGCTCATGCGCGCAGCTCCTTGCCGGTCAGTTCGAGGAAGACGTCCTCGAGGGTGTGTCGTTCCACGGCGAGGCTGCTCGGCATCACCCCGTGCTGGGCGCACCAGGAGGTGACGGTGGCCAGCATCTGCGGGCCGACGTCACCGGTGACCCGGTAGGAGCCGGGGGTGAGCTCGGCCGCGTCGGTGCCGTCGGGCAGGGCCTTCAGCAGGGAGGCGAGGTCGAGGGAGGGGCGGCCGTTGAAGCGCAGGGTGTTCTCGGCGCCGCCGCGGCACAGCTGATCGGGGCTGCCGTGGGCGATGACCTTGCCGGCGTCGACGATGGCGACCTCGTCGGCGAGCTGCTCGGCCTCGTCCATGTGGTGCGTGGTGAGCACGACGGCGACGCCGTCCGCGCGCAGTTCCCGTACGAGGTCCCAGGTCGCGCGGCGGGCCTGCGGGTCGAGGCCGGCGGTGGGCTCGTCGAGGAAGACCAGCTCGGGGCGGCCCACGACGGCCATGGCCAGGGAGAGGCGCTGCTGCTGTCCGCCGGAGAGCCTGCGGTAGGGGGTGCGGCCGCAGCCGCCGAGGCCGAGGCGTTCCACCAGGGTGTCGACGTCCAGGGGGTCGGCGTACAGCTTCGCCATGTGGCGGAGCATCTCGACGGCGCGGGCGCCGGAGTAGACCCCGCCGGACTGGAGCATGACGCCGATGCGCGGGCGCAGGGCCTCGGCCTGGGAGGTCGGGTCGAGCCCGAGCACGCGCACGGCGCCGGCGTCGGGGCGGCGGTAGCCCTCGCAGGTCTCGACGGTGGTGGTCTTGCCCGCGCCGTTGGGACCGAGGACGGCGGTCACCGCGTCGCGGGGCACCGTGAGGTCCAGACCGTCCACCGCTGTCTTGGATCCGTACCGTTTCACCAGTCCGCGGATCTCCACGGCGGGGTCGTTGCTCATGGGAGACGAGTCTACGGAGCGCGGGAGGGGGGCTTTGGTCCCGGGGGTGGCGGGGTCAGGGGCCCGGGACCCGGTGACCTTTTCGGGCCGTCCGGGGGCCCGCGCGGTCCTAGCGTTGAGTGGTGAACAGCATCGCCGAGAACGTCCAGGCCACCTCCGGACAGGCCGCGCACAAGGCCCACGACCTGGGGCACCCGCCGCGCTACTTCGTCTCCGCGATGCTCGCGGGCGCGTACATCGGCATCGGCGAGGTGCTGCTGCTCGTGGCGATCTCGCCGTTCGTGGCGCAGGGCTCGGCGGCGGTGAAGCTGCTGGAGGGCGCGGTGTTCCCGATCGCGCTGACGATCGTGATGTTCGCGGGGGCGCAGCTGTTCACCAGCAACGTGATGGTGATGCTGGTCGGCGCCCTCTCGGGGCGGACGGGCCCGCGGGACCTGGCGCTGTCCTGGGCGCTGTCGCTCGCGGGGAACCTGGCGGGGGCCTTCCTCTTCGGGGCGATGGTGCACGCGTCCGGGGTGACCTCGTCGCCGTCGGCGCGGGCGATGCTGGCGGAGATGGTGCACGGGAAGACGGCGCTGGGCGGCGGTCAGCTGTTCTGGCGCGCGGTGCTGTGCAACATGCTCGTCTGCCTGGCGATCTGGATGTTCACTCGAGCCCGGGGTGACGCGGCCAAGATTTTCGTCCTGTGGCTGCCCGTGGCGGTCTTCGTGGCGGTGGGATTCGAGCACTGCGTCGCGAACATGGCTCTTTTCAGCCTGGCGATCCTGGATGGCTCATCGCAATGCGGTGATCTTTTCCGGAACCTGATGTTTACCGTCCCGGGGAACGTCGTGGGCGGAGGTTTGCTGGTGGGAGCCGTTTATTGGTTCACCGGAGGCTCCCGCAGGGAATGCGGAACGCTGTCATCCGATTAACTCTCCGTCGACAAATTAGGTAACCCTTAGTGATGGAGGCCACCAGGGGTGGCGTCCGTCACGGCTTGTCGTCGCTCACTTAATTACGCAACAATGGCGTTGTGAAATACGGCGAACGGATGATCGAGACCCCGCACGGGGAGCTCGCGACCGGAGAGCGGTCAACCCGCAACCGGGTCGCGCGGTCGATCCTGGACCACGGTCCTTCCACCGTCGCCGATCTCGCGCAGCGTCTCGGCCTCACCCAGGCCGCCGTCCGCCGCCACCTCGACACGCTCGTCGCCGACGACGTGGTCGCACCCCGTGAGCAGCGCGTGTACGGCACGCGCACCCGGGGTCGACCCGCCAAGGTCTTCGCGCTCACCGACTGCGGCCGCGACGCCTTCGACCAGTCCTACGACACCCTCGCCGCCGACGCCCTGCGCTGGATCGCGCAGTCCGTCGGCGGGGGTGAGCGGGGGGAGGCGGCCGTGGCAGCCTTCGCCAGGGCCCGCATGGAGGCGCAGGCGCAGCCCTACCGGGAGTCCATCGAGGCGGCCGCACCCGCGGACCGTACCGAGGCCCTGGCCAAGGCGTTGACCGCGGACGGGTACGCTGCTACGGCGAAGAGCGCTCCCGGTCCGCACAGCGGCGAACAGCTCTGTCAGCACCACTGCCCGGTCGCACACGTCGCCGAGCAGTTCCCGCAGCTCTGCGAGGCGGAGACCGAGGTCTTCTCCCGCCTGCTCGGGACGCACGTGCAGCGCCTCGCCACGATCGCCCACGGCGACGGAGTGTGCACCACGTTCATTCCGCGAAGCGCCACACAGACCGACACATCAGCATCTGCAAGTACGGCCGGGAGGAACCCCGCATGACCACGGAGACTGCTCACCCTGAGCTCGATGGCCTGGGCACCTACGAATACGGCTGGGCCGACTCCGACGCGGCCGGCGCCGCTGCCAAGCGGGGTCTGTCCGAGGAGGTCGTCCGCGACATCTCGGCCAAGAAGTCCGAGCCGGAGTGGATGCTGAACCTCCGCCTCAAGGGCCTCAGGCTGTTCGACAAGAAGCCCATGCCGAACTGGGGTTCCGACCTCTCGGGCATCGACTTCGACAACATCAAGTACTTCGTGCGTTCCACCGAGAAGCAGGCCGCTTCCTGGGAGGACCTGCCCGAGGACATCAAGAACACGTACGACAAGCTCGGCATCCCGGAGGCGGAGAAGCAGCGCCTCGTCGCCGGTGTCGCGGCCCAGTACGAGTCCGAGGTCGTCTACCACCAGATCCGCGAGGACCTGGAGGAGCAGGGCGTGATCTTCCTCGACACGGACACCGCGCTCAAGGAGCACCCGGAGCTCTTCCAGGAGTACTTCGGCACGGTCATCCCGGTCGGCGACAACAAGTTCGCGTCCCTGAACACCGCGGTGTGGTCCGGCGGCTCGTTCATCTACGTCCCCAAGGGTGTCCACGTGGACATCCCGCTCCAGGCCTACTTCCGCATCAACACGGAGAACATGGGCCAGTTCGAGCGGACGCTGATCATCGTCGACGAGGACGCCTACGTCCACTACGTCGAGGGCTGCACCGCCCCGATCTACTCCTCGGACTCGCTGCACAGCGCCGTGGTCGAGATCATCGTGAAGAAGGGCGGCCGCTGCCGCTACACGACCATCCAGAACTGGTCGAACAACGTCTACAACCTGGTCACCAAGCGCGCCGTGGCGTACGAGGGCGCGACCATGGAGTGGATCGACGGCAACATCGGTTCCAAGGTCACCATGAAGTACCCGGCCGTCTACCTGATGGGCGAGCACGCCAAGGGCGAGACCCTGTCCATCGCCTTCGCGGGCGAGGGCCAGCACCAGGACGCCGGCTCCAAGATGGTCCACATGGCGCCGAACACCTCGTCGAACATCGTCTCCAAGTCGGTGGCGCGAGGCGGCGGCCGCACCTCCTACCGCGGTCTCGTCGAGATCGGCGAGGGCGCCCCGGGCTCCAAGTCCAACGTGCTGTGCGACGCGCTCCTGGTCGACACGATCTCCCGCTCGGACACCTACCCCTACGTCGACGTCCGCGAGGACGACGTGACGATGGGCCACGAGGCCACCGTCTCCAAGGTCTCCGACGACCAGCTGTTCTACCTCATGCAGCGCGGCCTCACCGAGTTCGAGGCCATGGCCATGATCGTGCGCGGCTTCGTCGAGCCGATCGCCAAGGAGCTGCCGATGGAGTACGCGCTGGAGCTCAACCGGCTGATCGAGCTGCAGATGGAGGGCTCGGTCGGCTAGTGCCGACCGCCCCCGTCCCGCAGCACACCCTTTAGACGTAGACGTGTTCTTTTAAGAGAGCGAGCAACACGACAGCCATGGCTGAGGCTCAGAACATCCCGGCGGGCTCCACCACCGCCGGCTCGATCGCGGTGGCCGCCGAGTCCACCGTCGCCACCCGGATGAGCGCGCCCCCGTCCTTCGACGTGGCCGACTTCCCGGTCCCGCACGGTCGCGAGGAGGAGTGGCGCTTCACCCCGCTGGCCCGCCTCAAGGGCCTGCACGACGGCACCGCGGTCGCCAACGGCACCATGAAGGCCCAGATCGACGCGCCCGAGGGCGTCACGGTCGAGTCCGTCGAGCGCGGCGACGAGCGGATCGGCAAGGCCGGCGTCCCCGTCGACCGGGTCTCGGCCCAGGCCTTCTCCTCGTTCGCCAAGGCCACGGTCGTCACCGTGCCCAAGGAGACCGTGCTCGCCGAGCCGATCCGCGTCGCGCTGCACGGCGAGGGCGGCACGACCTACGGTCACACCGTCTTCGACATCAAGCCGTTCGCCGAGGCGATCATCGTGATCGACCACACCGGTGACGGCGTGCGCGCCGCCAACGTCGACGTCCTCGTCGGCGACGGCGCCAAGGTGACCTTCGTGTCGATCCAGGACTGGGACGACACCGCGGTCCACACCTCGCAGCACAACGCCCTCGTCGGCCGCGACGCGACCTTCAAGTCCGTGGTCGTCACCTTCGGCGGCGACCTGGTCCGGCTGCACCCGCGCGTCACCTACGCCGCCCCCGGCGGCGAGGCCGAGATGCTCGGCCTGTACTTCACGGACGCCGGCCAGCACCAGGAGCACCGCCTCCTGGTCACGCACGACGCCCCGCACTGCAAGTCGAACGTGGTCTACAAGGGCGCGCTCCAGGGCCAGGACGCCCACGCCGTCTGGATCGGTGACGTGCTCATCGAGAAGACCGCCGAGGGCACCGACACCTACGAGATGAACCGCAACCTCGTCCTGACGGACGGCGCGCGCGTCGACTCGGTGCCGAACCTGGAGATCGAGACCGGCGAGATCGTCGGCGCCGGCCACGCCTCCGCGACCGGTCGCTTCGACGACGAGCAGCTGTTCTACCTCCAGGCCCGCGGCATCCCGGCCGACGAGGCCCGCCGCCTGGTCGTGCGCGGCTTCTTCGCCGAGCTCGTCCAGCAGATCGGCGTCGCGGACATCGAGGAGCGGCTGATCGCCCGGATCGAGACCGAGCTGCAGGCGTCCGTCTGATGACCTACCTCAAGGCCTGTGCGCTGAGCGAGCTGGAGGAGAACACCCCCAAGCGGGTGGAACTCGACGGCACGCCGGTGTCCATCGTCTCCACCGAGGGGGAGGTGTTCGCGATCCACGACATCTGCTCGCACGCGAACGTCTCCCTCTCGGAGGGCGAGGTCGACGACTGCATGATCGAGTGCTGGCTGCACGGTTCGGCCTTCGACCTGCGCACCGGCAAGCCCTCGGGCCTGCCCGCGACCCGCCCCGTACCCGTTTACCCCGTCAAGATCGAAGGGGACGACGTGCTCGTCTCCCTCACCCAGGAGTCCTGAGGTATCCATGGCAACGCTTGAAATCCACGACCTGCACGTCTCCGTCGAGGCCGAGAACGGCGCCCGCGAGATCCTCAAGGGCGTCGACCTCACCGTCAAGCAGGGTGAGACGCACGCCATCATGGGTCCGAACGGCTCCGGCAAGTCCACGCTGGCCTACTCCCTGGCCGGTCACCCGAAGTACACCATCACCGGTGGCACCGTCACCCTCGACGGCGAAGACGTCCTGGAGATGTCCGTCGACGAGCGCGCCCGCGCCGGTGTCTTCCTCGCCATGCAGTACCCGGTCGAGGTCCCCGGCGTCTCGGTCTCCAACTTCCTGCGCACCTCGGCCACCGCCATCCGCGGCGAGGCCCCCAAGCTGCGCACCTGGGTGAAGGAGGTCAAGTCCGCGATGGAGCAGCTCCAGATGGACCCGGCCTTCGCCGAGCGCAACGTGAACGAGGGCTTCTCCGGCGGTGAGAAGAAGCGCCACGAGATCCTCCAGCTGGAGCTCCTCAAGCCGAAGATCGCGATCCTCGACGAGACCGACTCCGGCCTCGACGTCGACGCCCTGCGCATCGTCTCCGAGGGCGTCAACCGCGTCCGCGAGACCGGTGAGGTCGGCACCCTGCTGATCACGCACTACACGCGCATCCTGCGCTACATCAAGCCCGACTTCGTGCACGTGTTCGCCAACGGCCGCATCGCCGAGTCCGGCGGCGCCGAGCTGGCCGACCAGCTGGAGGCCGAGGGTTACGACAAGTACGTGAAGGGTGGCGCGACCGCGTGACACAGCTGCCTGGCCTCCTCGACATCGAGGCGATCCGCAAGGACTTCCCCCTGCTGGATCGTGTGGTCCACGACGGGAAGAAGATCGTTTACCTGGACAACGCTGCGACCTCGCAGAAGCCGCGCCAGGTGCTCGACGCGCTGAACGAGTACTACGAGCGGCACAACGCCAACGTCCACCGCGGCGTGCACGTGCTCGCCGAGGAGGCCACGGCGCTGTACGAGGGCGCTCGCGACAAGGTCGCCGCCTTCATCAACGCGCCGAGCCGCGACGAGGTGATCTTCACCAAGAACGCCTCGGAGTCGCTCAACCTGGTCGCGAACATGCTCGGCTGGGCGGACGAGCCCTACCGGGTCGACCGGGAGACCGAGATCGCCATCACGGAGATGGAGCACCACTCCAACATCGTCCCGTGGCAGCTGCTCGCGCAGCGCACCGGCGCGAAGCTGAAGTGGTTCGGCCTCACCGACGACGGCCGGCTCGACCTGTCCAACATCGAAGAGGTCATCACGGAGAAGACGAAGATCGTCTCCTTCACGCTGGTCTCCAACATCATGGGCACCGTCAACCCGGTCGAGGCGATCGTCCGCCGCGCGCAGGAGGTCGGCGCGCTGGTGCTGATCGACGCCTCGCAGGCCGCTCCCCACATGCCCCTGGACGTCCAGGCCCTCGGCGCCGACTTCGTGGCCTTCACCGGCCACAAGATGTGCGGCCCGACCGGCATCGGCGTCCTGTGGGGCCGCCAGGAGCTCCTGGAGGACCTGCCGCCGTTCCTCGGTGGCGGCGAGATGATCGAGACCGTGTCGATGCACGCCTCGACGTACGCCCCCGCGCCCCACAAGTTCGAGGCCGGTACGCCCCCGATCGCCCAGGCCGTCGGCCTCGGCGCGGCCGTGGACTACCTGTCCGCGATCGGCATGGACAAGATCGCCGCCCACGAGCACGCGATCACCGAGTACGCCGTCCGGCGCCTCCTGGAGGTCCCCGACCTGCGGATCATCGGCCCGACCACGGCCGAGGACCGCGGCGCCGCGATCTCGTTCACGCTCGGTGACATCCACCCGCACGACGTCGGTCAGGTGCTCGACGAGCAGGGCATCGCCGTCCGCGTGGGTCACCACTGCGCGCGTCCGGTCTGCCTGCGGTACGGAATTCCCGCGACCACGCGAGCGTCTTTCTACCTGTACTCCTCTCCCGCCGAGGTCGACGCGCTGATCGACGGGCTGGAGCACGTACGGAACTTCTTCGGATGACGGGGAACGAGACGAAGGCGCTGGGGCCGCTGTGAAGCTGGATTCGATGTACCAGGAACTGATCCTGGACCACTACAAGCACCCGCACGGACGTGGCCTGCGCGACGGCGACGCCGAGGTGCACCACGTCAACCCGACGTGCGGCGACGAGATCACGCTGCGCGTGAAGTACGACGGGGAGACGCTCACCGACGTCTCCTACGAGGGCCAGGGCTGCTCCATCAGCCAGGCCAGCGCGTCCGTGCTGAACGAGCTGCTCGTCGGCAAGGAACTCGCCGAGGCGCGGAAGATCCAGGGCGTCTTCCTGGAGATGATGCAGTCGAAGGGCAAGATCGAGCCCGACGAGGCCATGGAGGAGGTGCTGGAGGACGCGGTCGCGTTCGTCGGCGTCTCCAAGTACCCCGCGCGGGTGAAGTGTGCTCTCCTGAGTTGGATGGCGTGGAAGGACGCGACCGCCCAGGCACTGGGTGACGCGGAGAGGAAGACGGCATGACCGAGAACGCGACGCCCGAGGCGTCGATCAAGCCGGCCACCGAGGAAGAGGTCCGCGAGGCCCTCTACGACGTGGTCGACCCCGAGCTGGGCATCGACGTCGTCAACCTGGGCCTGATCTACGGCATCCACATCGACGACGCGAACATCGCGACCCTCGACATGACCCTGACCTCGGCGGCCTGCCCGCTGACGGACGTCATCGAGGACCAGGCGAAGTCGGCGACGGAGGGCATCGTCAACGAGCTCCGCATCAACTGGGTCTGGATGCCGCCGTGGGGTCCGGACAAGATCACGGACGACGGTCGTGAGCAGCTGCGCGCGCTCGGCTTCAACGTCTGACGCACGCTCTGACGCGGGCGTGGCGCGCGCACGGCGCGCACCGCGCGCATCACGGGTACGGGCGAGGGCCCCCGGCACGGTCGTGCCGGGGGCCCTCCCCGCTTTCCGGGCGGTGCCGGTTGTTTCCCGGCCGGCCGGCCGGCGTGCACCCGGAGTTGGCCGGGCCGGCCGAACCTTCTCGACGGCCGTCAGCACGTGACGGCGCCCACGAGAGGATCCTCCGTGCCCGTTCGCCCCACCCCGGTACACCGTCGCGCCGCCCTGGGCGCCGGGGCCGCGGCCCTGCTCGTCGCGGGCCTCACCGTCCCCGCGCACGCGCAGGGCGCCCACGCCGCCCCGACGATCGCCCTGTCCGCCGCCCGGCTCACCGGCGCGGTGGGCGGCGTCGGCGACCCGGCCGTCACCGTGGACGTGGCGCAGGCCGGGGTCCCGGACGGCTTCCTGAGGCTGCGGGTCGTCGCCTCCAGCAATCCCGCCGTGGCCCGCGTGGAGGACGTACGGCAGACCCGCACGCGCGAGGGCGACCGCGAGCTGACGGTCCGCGCCCGCGGGCGCGGACACACCGACCTGACCCTCGAGGTCACCGGGCGCGGCGGCGGGACCGCCACGACCACCCTCTCCTACGCCGCCTCGGCGCGGGTCGCGGACTCCGCCTCCACCCGCTACCAGACCGGCTCCTCCGACGCCTCGGCCGCCGTCGACGTGGGGGGCGGCCACGTGCTGGTGGCCGACGACGAGTCCAACGTGCTGCGCCTGTACGACCGTTCCCGCTCCGGCGGCCCGGTCAGGACCTGGGACCTCGGCCCCGCGCTCGGCCTGAAGAAGGAGGTCGACATCGAGGGGGCGGCCCGGGTCGGCGACACCGTCTACTGGACCGGCTCGCTCGGCAACAACAAGGACGGCAAGTACAAGGCGGAACGCAACACCGTCTTCACCACCCGCGTCACCGGTTCGGGCGCCTCCACCGAGATCGCCTTCGGCGCCGCCTACCGGAGCCTGCGCGAGGACCTGGTCGCCTGGGACGCCGCGCACGGCAACCGGTACGGCTTCGCGGCGGGGACGGCCGCCGGTGAGGTGCCCAAGCAGATCGACGGGTTCAACGTGGAGGGGCTGGAGTTCGCCCCGGGCTCCACGACCACCGCCTACCTGGGCTTCCGGGCCCCGCTGGCCCCGGCCGTGCCCGGTGGCAGGGCGCTGGTCGTCCCCGTCACCAACATCGACCGGGTGCTCGCGGCCGGCGACCGGCCGGTCTTCGGCGAGCCGATCGAATGGGACCTCGGCGGGCTCGCGATCCGCGACGTCAAGAAGAACGCCGCGAACCAGTACCTGATCCTGGCCGGCTCCTTCGCCGCCGACGACAACTCCGACCCCTACGCGCTCTACCAGTGGGACGGCGTCCCCGGGCACGCCCCGCGCAAGCGGGCGGACCTGCCGACCACCGACCCCGGCGGCTGGGAGTCCGTC
The DNA here is from genome assembly GCF_055584445.1 of Streptomyces sp. NPDC103540. Lineage (NCBI taxonomy): Bacteria > Bacillati > Actinomycetota > Actinomycetes > Kitasatosporales > Streptomycetaceae > Streptomyces > Streptomyces sp. NPDC103540. Next base: position 27,686 of record NZ_JBVJMA010000001.1, on the reverse strand, counting down.
GTCGCGGTCCCCGACCTGCGGCGGCCCGGTGCGCGCGTGCAGCTCGTCACCGACAACGGCGCCGCGGACCTGTACGGCGACGGGGTGGAGGCCAAGGACCTGCCGCACGCGGAGTGGAAGAAGTCGCGGTCGGCCTGGTTCACCCTGAACCGCGCCCGCTGAGGCCCGGCCGGGGCCGGCCTCGGGGGCGCTCCCGTACGGCCGTGGCCGCCGGCTCGATACGTACGGGTGTACGCATCCCGTGTATACAGTCGTACGCATGCCCTACGTACTGCTTGCCGCGGCCATCGCCGCCGAGGTCGCCGGAACCACCGCCATGAAGTACAGCGAGGGCTTCACCCGCCTGTGGCCCTCGCTGGGGACGCTGCTCGGCTACGTCATCGCCTTCACGCTCCTCGCGCAGACGCTGAAGTCGATGTCGGTGGGCACGGCGTACGCGATCTGGGCCGGCGTCGGCACCGCCGCCATCGCCGCGATCGGCATGGTCTTCATGGGTGAGGCGGCCACCGCCGCGAAGATCGCCGGGATCGGGCTGGTCATCGCGGGCGTGGTCCTGCTCAATCTGGGCGGGGCCACCCACTGATGGCCCCCGGTGCGCGCCGCCACGATCCCGGGCGCCGGCAGCGGATCATCGACGCGGCGACGCGCGTGGTCGAGGCACGGGGCATCGCCGGTCTCGGTCACCGCAGCGTGGCGGCCGAGGCGGACGTGCCGCTGGGCTCGACCACGTACCACTTCGCGACCCTCGACGAACTCCTGGTCGCCACCCTGCGGCAGGCGAACGAGGCCCACGCCCCGAGGCTCGTGCTCCGCGACGGCGAGGACCTCGCCGGGGCCCTGGCGCGGCTGCTGGGCGAGCGGTTGACGGCGGAGCGCGGCCGCGTCGAGCTGGAGTACGAGCTGTACCTCGCCGCGCTGCGCCGGCCCGCGCTGCGCCCGGTCGTCGCGCGGTGGTGCGAGGACGTGGACCGGGCCCTGGAGCCGTACGCCGACCCGGCCACGGCCCGCGCGCTGGTGGCGGTGCTGGACGGGATCGGCCTGCGGGTGCTGCTCACGGACACCCCGTACGACGAGGCCGGCGCGCGGGAGGCGCTGGGTCGGATCCTGACCGGGGGCCGACCCGGGGGCCGACCCGGGGGCTGACCCCGGGGGCTGAACGGGAGGAGCCCGGCGGGCCGGCCCGGGCCCGCCCGGGACGAGCCGCCGGACCGGGGTGGGTCGGGCTCCGCGCGCCGGGTTCGGTGCGCCGCGCGCGCTCGGTGCGCCGCGCTCGGTGCGCCGCGCTCGGTGCGCCGCGCTCAGTGCGCCGCGCGCACCGCCGCGAGGGCCGTCGTCACGCTCGCCTCGATGTCCCCGATCGGGTAGATCACCTCGCGCACCGTCCGGTCCCGATCCACGACCAGCGTCAGCCGCTTGATCCGGCTCGTCCCGGCCGCGCGGAACGTCGGCAGGCGCAGGGCCGTCACCAGTTCCAGCCCCGCGTCCGACAGCAGCGGGAAGCGCAGCCCCTCCTTCTCGGCGAACTCCCGCTGCTCGTCCGGGCGCTGCGTCGACACCCCGTGCACGGTGGCGCCGGCCGCGGTGAACTCCGCGAGCTGGTCGCGGTAGGTGCACGACTCCAACGTGCAGCCCTGCGCGCCGGGGATCCCGGCCCAGCCGGGCGGGTAGGACTCGGCCCGGGCGTACGCGCCCGGGAAGCAGTACAGGACCGTGAACGGGGTCCCCGCCACCGGGTCGCGGAGCTCGCCGAACCGGTCCGGCAGCAGCAGCTCCGGCAGGCGTGTGCCGCGCAGCGCGTGGACCCGTGCGGCCTCCTTCGAGGACTCCCGTGTCGTCGCCGTCATCTCTCCCTCTCCCAGGACCCAGGTGTCACCCCAGTCCTGGAGGGCCACCAGGACCGGCAGCAGGCCCCGCCCGCGCGGGGTCAGCCGGTATGCGTGCCGCACCGGACGTTCCTGGTACGGCTCGCGCGTCAGCACGCCCGCCTCGACCAGCAGCCTCAGCCGCTCGGCGAGCACCTTGCGGGAGACGCCGAGTTCGCGTTGGAGCTCGTCGAAGCGGTACAGGCCGCGTGCGGTGTCGCGCACGATCAGCAGCGTCCACCAGTCGCCCACGACGTCGAGGGCCTGGGCGATGGAGCAGTCCGCGTCGCCGAGTTGTGTGCGCTGGGCCATGGCACTCCTTTGTCCGTTGACCCCAGGCTGTCATGCTGACATAGTCCGTTCCTAAAGGGAACTTACTCGTCGGATGTGGGGGCGCGGGTGTGCTGAAGGGGTTCAAGGACATACCGAGGGTCGTGTGGCTGCTGGCCGCGGGGGTGTTCGTCAACGCCGTCGTCGGCTTCACCTTCGTCTTCGTCTTCCTCTACCTGACCGGCCCGCGCGGCCTCGGCGCCGCACAGGCGGGCCTGGCCACCGGCATCGGCGGCATCGGTCTGGTCGCGGGCAACTTCACGGGCGGCTGGTACGGGGACCGCTTCGGGCACCGCAGGGTGCTGCTCGCCGCCTCCGCCGTCGGCGGACTGCTCCTGACGACCTTCCCCCTGCTGTCGAACCCCGCGCTCTACGCGGCCCTGCCACTGGCCCAGTACGCCTCCGGGGTGGTCCGCGCCTCGAACGCCGCGCTGGTCGCCGTCACCGTCCCCGAGGGCGCGCGCCGGCAGGCCTTCGCCGTCGTGCGCTGCGCCTCCAACGGGGGCTTCACCCTCGGCCCGCCGATCGGGGCCCTGGTCGCCGCCGGACTCTCCTACGACTGGCTGTTCGTCGCGGACGGCGTCGGCACCCTCTTCTTCGCCTGCTGGACCGCCCGCGTCGTCCCGGCCCGCGGCGCCCGCGGGAGCGCCGCCGCCCGGGCGGGCGCCGGGGCGGGCGCGCAGGCGGAGCGGGGCGGGGTCCTCGCGGCGCTGCGGGCGCGGCCGACCGTACCGGTCCTGCTCGCCGCCATCCTCGTCGTGGACGTGGTCTACCGCCAGCAGTACTCCGTCTTCCCCGTCTTCCTCGCCGATCACGGGCTCGACGTACGGGCCTTCGGCCTGATCATCGCCCTCAACGGGGCCGTGATCCTGCTGCTGGAACTGCCCGCCGCCGTCGCGCTGCGCGCCAGACCCCCGCTGGCGGTGATCGGGACCGGCCTCGTGCTGGTCGGCGCCGGCTACGCGGCCCTGATCGCGGGAGCCGGGGTCGCCACCGCCGTCACCATGATGGTGCTCCTGAGCCTCGGCGAGATCCTCTACAAGACCACCGCCACCGCCTACGTGGCGGACCAGGCCCCGGACCACGCCGTCGGACGCTTCCAGAGCCTCTACGCCGGGGTCTCCACGGGTGGTGTCGTCCTGGGCCCGCCGCTGGGGGGAGCGCTGTACGGTGCCGCGCCGGGCCTGCTGTGGCCGCTGTGCGCCCTGCTCGCGGCGGGCGCGGGGGCTCTGCTGCTGGCGCTGTCCCGCCGGGAGGCGCGCGGGGTCGCCCGCGCCGCCGCGCACGAGGCGGCGTCGCCGGGGCGGACACCCGCGGCGCCCCCGGCGCACGCGACCGGCACCTGAGACCGGCACATGAGACCGGTTCGCGACCACGGGCCGTCGCCGGTTAGGTTTCGGGCATGACTGCTACGCGTACCACCGGCGCCGTCGCCGCCGGACTTGCCACCATCACCGCCGACGGCACCGTCCTCGACACCTGGTTCCCCGCCCCCGAGCTGGCCCTCGAGCCCGGCCCGGCCGGCACCGAGCGCCTCACCGCCGAGCAGGCCGTGGAGCTCCTCGGCGCGGCCGCGGCCAAGGCCGTCCGCTCGGACGCGGTCCGGGGCGTCGAGGTCGTGGCCGTCCGCACCGTCATCGCCTCCCTGGAGGACAAGCCGCTCGACGCGCACGACGCGTACCTGCGCCTGCACCTGCTGAGCCACCGCCTGGTCAAGCCGCACGGCCAGAACCTGGACGGCGTCTTCGGCCTCCTCGCCAACGTCGCCTGGACCTCCCTGGGCCCGGTCGCCGTCGACCAGGTCGAGACCGTCCGCCTGAACGCCCGCGCGGAGGGCCTGCACCTCCAGGTCACCTCGATCGACAAGTTCCCGCGCATGACCGACTACGTCGCCCCCAAGGGTGTGCGCATCGCCGACGCCGACCGCGTCCGCCTCGGCGCGCACCTCGCCGAGGGCACCACCGTCATGCACGAGGGCTTCGTCAACTTCAACGCCGGCACCCTGGGCACCTCCATGGTCGAGGGCCGCATCTCGGCGGGCGTCGTCGTCGGCGACGGCTCCGACATCGGCGGCGGCGCCTCCACCATGGGTACCCTCTCGGGCGGCGGCAAGCAGATCATCTCGATCGGCGAGCGCACCCTCGTCGGCGCCGAGGCGGGCGTGGGCATCGCGCTGGGCGACGAGTGCGTCGTCGAGGCCGGCCTCTACGTCACCGCCGGCACCCGCGTCACCCTGCCGGACGGCCAGATCGTCAAGGCCCTGGAGCTCTCCGGCGCCCACAACATCCTCTTCCGCCGCAACTCGGTCACCGGCACCGTCGAGGCCCGCCCGTACAAGGCGGCCTGGGGCGGCCTGAACGAGGTCCTGCACAGCCACAACTGACCCGCGAGGGCCGGTACGCGCGACGCCCCCACCCCGAACTGGGGTGGGGGCGTTCGTGTGCGCGGCGTGCTGCGGCGCGGCCGTCAGCGCAGGGGGATCGAGCGGATCAGGCCGGCGAAGGCCTCCTGTTCCGCCTCGGTCAGTTCGACCGACTCCATCGGGTGCCCCGCCGACGTGCGCTGCGTCGGGATGAACGGCATGCCCTCGTAGGCGCCCGGCTCGGGGTGGTGGAAGCGGCTGTCCCACAGCATGTGGCCGAGGCCGACGACCCAGACGAGCGCGGCCACGAAGAGCACCACGAGGCCGATTTCCTGGGCGAGGGAGATGGAGGGGAACACGCGGTCCTCCCGGTAGGGCGAGCGAACGGGCCGGTACGCGACATTGCGGTGGATCGGGCGTGCAGACACTCAACACCACAACCGGACGATTTCGGTACGGATGTGTCCAGGGTCACGCCAGGGCCCAAAGTCCCCACCTCGCCCCGCGTCCGGCCCGGACCGCGCCGGACCGCGCCCGGCCGGCCGTGCCCCGCGCACCGGGGGGCGCGGGGCACGGGGCGCGGGTGACTACGGACGGAAGCGGATCACCTGCGGGTCGTGGTCGCTGTTCTGCGCCGCGAACTCCGCGTTGATGTGGACGCTGTCGTACGTGAAGTTCTTGATCGCCGGGCTGGTCAGGATCTGGTCCAGGACCTGTGCGTTGCCCTGGTAGACGTAGGAATAACGTTCCGCCTTCGGCAGCGACTTGATCGCCGGGTACAGGGCGCCGTCGGCCGCCAGCGCGTCCGTCGTCGCCGAGAACTCGAAGTCGTTGATGTCGCCGAGGACCAGGACGTTCGCGTTCTTCTCCGCCGCGAGGATCTCCTTGACGAAACCGTTCACCGACTGTGCCTGGAGCAGCCGCTTGGCCTCCGAGGAGCGGACCGGCGGCTGGTGGTGCGAGGTCAGGCCCTCGTCGCCGCCCTTCGAGCCGAAGTGGTTCGCGATCACGAAGACCTTCTTGCCGCGGAAGACGAACTCGCCGGCCAGCGGCTTGCGGCTGTCGGCCCACGCCGGGTTCGTCGGGTCGACGCGACCGGGGGAGTGGGTCAGGGCGGCCTTGCCCTGCTCCTTGACCACGCCGGTCGCCGTCGTCGCGTCGCCCGGGGCGCGCTCGGTGAAGGAGACCCGCTCCGGGTTGAAGAGGAAGACCTGGCGGATGTTGCCGCCGGGCTCGCCGCCGTCCTTCTTGTCCTCCGGGTTGATCGAGCGCCACTGGTAGGACGGGCCGCCCGCCGCCGCGATCGCCGCGGTGAACTTCGCCAGCGTCTGCTCCGCCGAGACGGTGCCGTCGTTCTTGGCGCCGTTGTCGTCCTGGATCTCCTCCAGGGCCAGGACGTCGGGGGAGGCGAGGTTCTCGACGACGGCCTTCGCCAGGTTGTCGAACTTCTCCTGCGGATCCGTCGGGTCGAGGTTCTCGACGTTGTACGTGGCCACCGCGAGCTCGTTGGAGGCCTGCGCCTTGGTCTTCTCGGGGGCGAGGGTGCCCGCCTTGACCGTGCCCAGGGTGCGCGCCACCAGCGTGTAGCCGCCGAACTGGTTGAAGTCCAGGGGGCCTTCGGTGGTGCCGGTCAGCTTGTCGCCGACGTTGGCGACCGGGAAGGGCTGCTGCGAGACCGGGGCCAGCTGCTGGATCTGGAGGCGGCCGGTGTTCTGGGAGTCGTAGGAGCCGTAGACGGTGCCACCGCGCTTGGCGGCGTTCTCCCACCCCTTGACCGTGACCCACAGCTCCGAGTACGGGTCGGTGGCGCCGACCACGCGGGAGGTGCCGATGCGGACGTTCATGCCCTCCAGGGACTCGTAGTAGTCCAGGGCGTAGCGCGAGGGCTCCAGGGTCAGGCCGTTGACGCTGCCCTGGGCGGCCGGGTCGCCCGCCGGGGCGTAGGCGGCCGGGACCGTGTACTCGTTGACGGCGGTGGCCGCGGGCAGCGCGTTGCCGGAGGAGACCACGGTCACCGCGGGCTTGGAGATCTGGGTGACGGACTGGTTCCCCGAGTTGACCCCGCCGGGCACGTACTCGCCCACCGTGCCGGAGACCTTCACCGCGTCGCCCACGGCGACGGTCGGGACCGAGCTGGTGAAGACGAAGACGCCCTCGCTGGTGGCGGCGTCGTCGTCGGCGTCCGGGTCCTGGATCCAGAAGCCGCGCGAGCCGTAGGTGCGCACGCCGGTGACGATGCCCTCGACGTCGGCGACCTGCTTGCCGTTGAACGGGGAGATCCGGGTGGTGCCCTGGATGTCGTGGATGCGTATCGGATCGGCGGACACGGCGCCTTCGGCCGCGTCGGCGGTACCGGCGAGCAGGCCGGTGGCCAGCGCGGTGGCGACGAGGGCCGCGACGGCGGCGGAACGGGGATGCGAGGAGCGCATGGGCGGGAACTCCGGTGTGTGGAGGAGGGGGAACCCTGAGGGTCTCAAGATGTCTACGCGCGTCAATTTCCAGTGTGATCAGCGAAGTTGTCAAGGCCTCCAGGGAATACGGGAGACGACTGTGGGATGAACCAACGGATATGGCCCGCCGAGCGTGCCCGGAATGCGTCTACGCTGGGTGGCCGCACCCGGCCTGACGGACCACGAACGGACCGCGGATCGCGGGTCCGTCGCCCTGTCCGCGGGGGCTCCGCCGGCCGTCGCGTCGGACCGCTCCGCTCCGTACGCGCGTACGTGTGCGCGCGTGCGTACGGCTCGCCGCCGTGCCGCGGTGCCGTCAGTTCCACCGCTCCACCGCTCCACCGGTTTCGTCGCTCCACCGTCTCGCCGTTCCACCGCTCGACCGCTCGACCGCTCGACCGCTCGACCGCTCGACCGCCGTACCGTCCCGCCGCCCAGGCGTTCCCTCCGAGGAGAACCACCCCATGTCCGCAGAGCCGCGCTCCACGCTGCCGCCGGTACGGCTGCCCTCCGATGCGGAGCTGGCCCGCGACGCCCTCGTCGCCCCGCTGTTCGCACGCGCCGTACGCCTCGCCCGCTGGGCCGGACCCGACACCCGGGTCGACGTCGGCGGTGAACTCGTCGCCGACCAGCTCGTCGGGGCCGTCGCCGAACTCGGCCTCGACGAACGGGACGAGGACAGCCCCGTCCACGCGAGCCAGGCCTGGCGGGTCGCCGTCGACACCGGCCTGGTCGACGTGACCGAACCCGAGGAGGACACCGGGGACGGCGCCGAGGGGGAGGAGCCCGAGTACGGCACCGCCGCCCCCGGCGAGGACCTCGCGCTGGTCGCCGGAGGAGCCCCCGGCGACGTCCTCGACCTGTGGCTCGCGGCCCTGGACACCGTCCTCGCCGACGCGGCCGTACCCGACCTCGACGACCTCGTCGACGCGCTGGACGCGGGCGGCGAGATCGACTTCGACCGGCTCGACTGGAACCCGCAGCGCGAGGCGGACTTCCTCGACGGGGTCCTCGCCAACCTCTACCTGCTCACCGTCGCCGAGGGCGGCCCCGGCGACGGGCCCGTCCCGCTGCCGGTGCTCGCCGCCTCGATGATCGTGCCCGACGACATGGGCGACCCCAGTGACGCCGTCCTGGAGCAGGTCTCCGACGCGATGATGCGCCTCGACGACCAGTTCCGGCAGCTGGAACCCATCGGTCTCGTCGAGTACCAGCCCGTCGACGAGGAGCTGATGGCGGAGGCCGACGACGAGGAGTTCGCCGCCGGGGACCGCACGCTCGCCGCCGAGGAGGAGGACGTCTCCCGGTACGGGATGGTCCGCCTGACCCCGCTCGGCCTGTACGGCGTGCGCGCCCGGATGCTGGAGGCCGGCGTCGAGGCCCCCGCCATCGGGGAACTGGCCGACAAGGGCGCCGACACCCTGCTCGACGCGGTCTCCGCCTACCCCGAGCGGGCCGCCCAGGCGGAGATCGAGCAGTGGCTCGTCGGCCGCGAGCCCGCGGCCGCCGTGAGCGAACTGCTGGCCGCCGCCCGGGGGGACGACGAGGGCGCCCCGCTGCGCAGGCTGCGCTGCCAGCAGGCCCTGGCCCCGGCCGGACGGGAGGCCGAGCCGGCCGTGCGCGCCGTCCTGGACGACCCTGAGCTGGGCGGACTGGCCCGGGTGTGGCTGGCGGAGCACGGGGTGTCCGACGTACCGCCCCCGGACGGGGCCATGGTGTTCTGGCTGACCGTGGACACCCTCGCCGCGCAGCTCACCTCGGACGCGGAGACCGAGGAACTCCCGCTGCTGATGCGGGGGCTGACCGAGAACCACGCCGGCTTCTTCGAGGAGGTCTGGCGGGTGGAGCACCCGGCGACGGCGTACGTGCTGGAGGCCATGGGGCGGCTGCACCCGGACAGGAAGGCCTCGAAGGAGGCGCGCAAGGCCGCCTTCAAGGCCCGCTCCCGGCAGCCCTGACCCGCGGCCGGGTTCGCCCCGGGCGGTACGGAACCGGCCCTTCCGGGGCGGGAGTGCGCCAATGTGGCCGGCGGTGAGGCGGCGGCCCGCTTTCCCGGGTAGTTCAGCCGCCGTTCACGTACGGGCGGGAGCGTGTGCGCCGACGACCGTACGTCAGGCGCACCACCTCCCCACCCCTGGAGACCCGATGCCCCTCAGCCGCAGAGACTTCACCGCCCGTACCGTCCTCGCCGGGGCGGGAGTCGCGCTCACCGGCACCGTCGGCGCCCTCGCCACCGCACCGGGCGCCCTGGCGGCCGGCGAGGCCCCCGTCGGGGCCGGGCCGGAGGGCGAGGGCGCCGACGCGGCCCCCGGGCGCCGGCCGCACGGCCCCGGCTACGGTCCCCTGATCGCGGACCCGGCCGGGCTGCTCGCGCTGCCGGCCGGGTTCTCGTACCGCGTGATCACGCACAGCGGCGTCACCACCCTGGACAGCGGCGAGAGCACCCCGTCCCACCACGACGGGACCGCAGCCTTCGAGGGGCACCGCGGGGTCACCCTCCTGGTCAACAACCACGAGCTGAGGGGGGCGCGGACGGGCTGGAAGCACCCCGTCCCGCTCGCCGAGGGTCTCGTCTACGACCCGGCCGCGGCCGGGGGGTGCACGGTCGTCGAGGTCCGGCGCGGCGGCGAGGTCGCCGAATGGGTGGGCATCGCCGGTACGTCGACCAACTGCGCGGGCGGGGCCACCCCGTGGGGTACGTGGCTGACCTGCGAGGAGACCGAGGACCTGGCCGGCCGCAACGGCATGACCAAGGACCACGGCTACGTGTTCGAGGTCGACCCGCACGACCGCCGGGCCAACCGCGACCCGAAGCCCGTCAAGGCGTTCGGGCGGTACGCCCACGAGGCCGTGGTCATCGACCCGCGCCGGGGCCACGCGTACCTGACGGAGGACGCGTCGGGTCCCAACGGGCTGCTCTACCGCTGGACCCCGCCCGAGGGCTTCCGGCACGGGCGCGGCCGGCTGCGGGGCCTCGCCGACGACGCGGGGGTGCTCGCCGCCGCCAAGTGCTTCGACAGGACGGGCCGGTTCGTCGACGACCTCACGCGCGCGACGAAGACGGGCACCGTGTACGGGGTCGACTGGGTGCCGGTCCCCGACCGCGACGCGCGGACCACGCCCGTTCGGGCGCAGTTCGGGGTGAACGGCGTGACGCGGGGACGCAAGCTGGAGGGCATGTGGTGGGCCGACGGCGGCGCCTACTTCGTCTCCTCCTTCGCCCGCGCCGAGAGCCCGGGCGCCGCGCACGACGGCCAGGTGTGGTTCTACGACCCGAAGCGGCGCACGATCCGGCTCGTCGTCCTGATCGGGGTGAACGCCGACCCGTCGGCCGAGGGCGGCTACGACGGCCCCGACAACATCACCGTCTCGCCGTACGGGGGCCTGGTCATCGCCGAGGACGGCTCGGGCGTCCAGCACCTGTTCGGGGCCACCGAGTCGGGGAAGGTCTACCCGCTCGCCCGCAACGAGCTGAACATCGGCTCGGCGACGGAGCCCGAGTACTCGGAGTTCACCGGGGTCTGCTTCTCACCGGACGGGCGCACCCTGTACGCCAACCTCCAGGACCCGGGCATCATGCTGGCCATCACCGGCCCCTGGCGGCGCGACCGCTGAGCCGGCGCCGGCGCGACCGGTGCTCACCGGTCCGCCGGGCTTGTCGGGCTCACCCGGCTCACTGGGCCGCGGCGAACTCCGCTCGCGAGGCCGCGGTCCACTCCTCCAGGAGGAACTCGTACGCCCGCGCGGGCCACTCCCCGTCCACGCCGGTGTCCACCAAGTGCCGGATCGCCTCGTTCGCCTCCGCGGCGGACGGGCGAGCGGGACCCGCGGGACGGAGTGTTGTCTGCATGGCTTCAAGGCTACGGGCGGGCACTGACAGCCACCTCCGGATTACGGGTGGCATCCGTCACCCGGTTCGACCGTCGGTCGCCGCATGTGCCCGCCCACCTGCTCAGAGTGTCTGGGAGCCCGCCTTGACCATGCCGCGCACTGTGCGCGACTTCACAAATTCGCCGATGGCCGTCATCTCCCACTCGCCGCTGAACTGCCTGATCAGCTTGGCCATCATGACGCCGGTCTGCGGCTCGGCGCTCGTGAGGTCGAAGCGGACCAGCTCCTCGCCGCTGGCGGCGTCGATGAGTCGGCAGTAGGCCTTGGCGACCTCGGTGAACTTCTGGCCGGAGAAGGAGTTCACCGTGAAGACCAGGCCCGTGACGTCGGCGGGCAGTCGGCCGAGGTCCACGACGATCACCTCGTCGTCCCCGGCGCCCTCGCCGGTCAGGTTGTCGCCGGAGTGCGTGATGGCGCCGCCCAGGATGGACAGCCGGCTGAAGTAGCAGCTGTCGAGGTGGTTGCGCTGGGGGCCGTAGGCGATGACGGAGGCGTCGAGGTCGATGTCGCGCCCCCGGTAGGCGGGCTCCCACCCGAGGCCCATCTTGACCTGCGAGAGCAGCGGGCGGCCGCCCTTGACGAGGGAGACCGTCTGGTTCTTCTGGAGACTGACCCGCCCCTTGTCCAGGTTGATCTTGCCCGAGGCGGGAGCCGCGGCCGGCGGCGCGACCGGGGGAGCCGGCGGCGCGGGGGTGCTCGCCGCCGGACCGTTCGCACCGGCGGTCAGCCAGGGCGAGACCGGGTGCGTCGTCGGCGCCGGCGGGGCGGCGACGGGAGGAGCGGTGACCGGCGGGGCGGGCGGGGCCGGGGGCGCCTGCGCGGCCGCTGCCGCGGGCGGCTCCTCCTCCACGGAGACGCCGAAGTCCGTGGCGATGCCGGCGAGGCCGTTGGCGTACCCCTGGCCGACCGCGCGCACCTTCCACACGCCGCCGCGCAGGTAGATCTCGACGACCACGAGCGCCGTTTCGGTGCCCAGACGCGGCGGGGTGAAGGTGGCGATCACCGCGCCGCCGGCCGCGTCCCGCACGGTGGCGGTGGGCTCGACGCCCTGGAAGCTCTGTCCGGCGGCGTCCGGGCTGGCCGTGACCACGATCCGCTCGATGCCGGGCGGCAGCGCGGACGTGTCCACGGTGATCGAGTCGGGGGCCGATCCCCCGCCGGACCGGTAGTCGACACCCGGGCCGGACGGCTGGTTGTAGAAGATGAAGTCGGCGTCGGAACGCACCTTGCCGTCGGCCGTCAGCAGCAGGCCCGAGACGTCGAGCCGCACCGGGGCAGCCACGTCCACCGTCACGCGGACGGTGTCGAGCGGCAGGTTGGAACCAGGGGTCATAGCGGTCATGCACCCAGAACGACCGGACCGGCTTTGCCGTTCCCTTACCCTCCGCGAGATTGGGCCGGGAGGGTTCAGCGCCGGTTGCGGGGGTGGTCGCGGGCCATGCGCTCGTTGCCGAACTTGTAGGCGCCGGTCCACCGGGCCATGACGAGCTGGGCGTCCCCGGACCCCACCTCCGCCAGGAACTTGTCGGCGCGGCCCCCGCGCAGGGTGCCCGCGGCGCGGCCCCGGTGCGTGATGACGACGGTCCCGTCGCCGCGTACGTCGTACGTGAACCCGTGTGGTTTCGGCATGACGCGCAGCCTGCCCCGCCGGGGGCGGGGCGGGCAACGCAATTAGCGGGCGGTGGTGGGGGCGGGGGAGCAGGCGGGGACCGGGGCTGGGCCGGTCACGCGCCCGGAGCGGTCACGCGCCCGGGCCGGTCACGCGCCCGGGCCGGTCACGCGGCGCGGCAGTCCCAGCGGGTTGTCCTCGCGCAGTTCCGCGGGGAGCAGCGCGTCGGGCACCGACTGGTAGGCCACCGGGCGCAGCCAGCGTTCGACGGCGGTGGCGCCGACGGACGTCGCGTGGGAGGTGGCCGCGGGGTAGGGGCCGCCGTGGTGCTGGGCGGGGGCCACGGCCACGCCGGTCGGCCAACCGTTCACGACGATCCGCCCGGCCAGCCCGGTGACCAGGGAGATCAGCTCGGCGGCCGGTCCCGGCGCGCCCCGGGTCTCGTCCTCGGACAGCTGGAGGGTGGCGCTCAGGTTCCCGCCGAGCCGGCCCAGCACCGCGGCCGCCTCGCCCTGGTCGGCGTAGCGGACCAGGACGGTGACGGGGCCGAAGCACTCCTCCAGGAGCACCTCGTGGGGGCCGTCCGCCAGCAGGGTGGTGGCGTCGACGGTCAGGAAGCCCGCGCCGACGGAGCGTTCCCCGCCCGGGCCGGGGACGACGGGGGCCTCGACGCCGGGCAGCGCGGCGCGTTCGCGGGTCCCGGCGAGGAAGGACTCCCGCATCCGGTGGTCGAGCAGGACGCCCGGCTCCGTGCCCGCGAGCGACTTGGCCAGGGCGGCGGCGAGGCGGTCGCCGTCCTGCCCCGTCGGGACCAGGACCAGGCCCGGCTTGACGCAGAACTGGCCGACGCCCAGGGTGACCGACCCCGCGAGCCCGGATCCGATCTCCTCGGCGCGTTCGGCCACCGCCGCCGGGGTGACCACGACGGGGTTGAGGGAGCCGAGCTCGCCGTGGAAGGGGATCGGTACGGGGCGGGCGGCGGCGGCGTCGAACAGGGCGCGTCCGCCCCGGATGGAGCCGGTGAACCCGGCCGCGGTGACGAGCGGGTGGCGGATCAGCTCCAGCCCGGCGTCGAACCCGTGCACCACCGTCACCACGTCGGCGGGCAGCCCGTTCGCGGTGGCGGCCTCCCGCAGCAGCGCGGCGCACAGCTCGGAGGTGGCCGGGTGGTCGGGGTGGGCCTTGACGACCACCGGACAGCCGGCCGCGAGGGCGCTCGCGGTGTCGCCGCCGGGGACGGAGAAGGCCAGCGGGAAGTTGGAGGCGGCGTAGACGGCGACCACGCCGAGCGGCACCTTGTAGCGGCGCAGCTCGGGGCGGGGCGGGACGAGGGAGGGGTCGGCCCGGTCGATCCGGACGTCGAGGTAGGCGCCCTCGTCCACGCAGTCGGCGAAGGCGCGCAGCTGGCCGGTGGTACGGGCGAGCTCCCCGGTCAGGCGGGCGGCGCCGAGCGCGGTCTCGGCGTCGGCGCTCTCCACGATCCGCGCGACGGCCCCGTCGAGCAGGTCGGCGGCGGTCCGCAGGAAGGCGGCGCGGGTCGCGGCCCCGGCGAGGGCCGCGCGGCCGGCGTGTGCGGCGCGCACGGCCCGGTCCACGTCCCGGTGTGTGGCTTCCGCCGCAACCCGTTCGCGCTGCTTCCCGGTGCGGGGGTCCACACTCCAGACTGGATTCGCTGTCACGGCCCACTGCCTCCTGGATCGTTCAGTATTCTGAACGCCGTTCCGGTGGATGAATGATCGCTTCTGCTGCGGACCCTATTTCCGCGTCCACCGCGTGACAAGAGGCGACAGAGCCGAACAGAGGGGAATCAGGCGTATGAGCACAGCCGAGTCCGGGGGTCCCGCCGGCTCCGGAGGCAGAGGCGGGGGCGGCGCCGAGGCCGACGACGTGGACGGCGCCTCGGGTGGCGGCGCGGTCGCCGGTCCGCTGACGGCGGCGCCCGTGAAGTCCGCGGTACGCACCGTCCTGCTGCTGGAACACTTCGCGGCCCGGCCCGGTCTGCACAGCCTCGCCGACATCCAGAGCGACCTCTCGCTGCCCAAGTCCAGCCTGTACATGCTCCTGCGGACCCTGGTGAACCTCGGCTGGGTGGAGACCGACGCCACCGGCACGCGCTACGGCATCGGCGTACGGGCCCTGCTCGTCGGAAGCTCCTACATCGACGGGGACGAGGTCGTCGCCGCCGCCCGGCCCACCCTGGACCGGCTCTCCGACGACACCACCGAGACCATCCACCTGGCCCGGCTGGACGGAACCAGCGTCGTCTACCTCGCCACCCGACAGTCCCGGCACCACCTGCGCCCCTTCACCCGCGTGGGGCGCAGGCTGCCGGTCCACTCCACCGCCCTCGGCAAGGCGCTGCTGGCCACGCACACCGACGACGAGGTGCGCGCGATGCTGCCGGAGCGGTTGGAGGCGGTCACCCAGCACACCATCACCGACCGGGAACGGCTGGTGGAGGAGCTCGCGCTGGTGCGGGAGCAGGGGTACGCGGTGGACCGCGAGGAGAACACGCTCGGACTGCGCTGCTTCGGCGTGGCCGTCCCGTACCGGACACCGGCGCGGGACGCGGTGAGCTGCTCGGTGCCGGTGGCGCGGCTGACGCCCGGGCACGAACGGCTCATCAAGGAGGCCCTGTTCGAGGCGCGCGACCGGCTGTCCGTGGTGACGCGCAGGATGTGAGCCCACCCCGGGGCGAGGGCGCCTCCCCCGTGCGGGGGAGGCGGTTCACCTGCGCGGGGGAGGTGGCGGGGCGCCGGGCGGGCGACCGTTGGGGACATGACCACACGACACGTCTCCGCGAAGGAACGGGCGGCCCCCGCCGGTCCGCCCGACACCACCACCGCCGCGACCCGCGTCCCGCCGCGCGGCCCCACGCCGACCGCCGCGCCCCGGGGTGCGGGCCTCGGCGCCGGGCGGCGTCTCCTGCGGGCCGTCGCCGTGGCCGCCACCCTCCCGTACGTGGCGCTCAAGACGGCCTGGCTGGGCGGAAGTCGGATCGGGATACCGCCGGACAGCGTGCTGCTGGAGTCCGGATCCTTCCTTGTCGTGGCCAACGCGGTGACCTTGGCGATGGACGCCTGCGTGATCGTGCTCGCCCTGGTGCTGACCCGCCCGTGGGGGACGCGGGTACCGGCCCCGGTCCTCACCCTCCCGGTCTTCGTCGCCACCGGGCTGCTCGCCCCGATCGTCGTCACCTCACCCGTGCAACTCCTGATCCGGGTCGTGGGCCCGGGCTCGGGGGAGAGGGTCCCGGCCGCCGGGGAAGCCTTCCTCGACCCGTGGGTCTTCGGCGTCGTGTACGGGGGCTTCATCGTCCAGGCCCTCGCCCTGACGGGACTGTTCGTCCCCTATGCGCGGGAGCGCTGGGGCGGCCTCTGGCAGGGCTCGCTCGGCCCGCGGCTCCCGTCACCCACGGGGGTGGTGACGGCGGCCGCGGTCGTGACGGGCGCGGTGGTGGCCGCGGTCCACCTGTACTGGGCGTTCGGAGGGAGCGCCGGGCTGCCCGCCGCTCGGGTGGCCCTGTACTCGGCGGAGACGGGCGCCGGGTCGGCCGCCCTCGCCCTGTTCGTCCTCGGCGCCGCCACCGGAGCGGTCCTGTTGGCCCGCGGAGGGGCCCGGTCGGCCCGGGCGCCGATGGCGCTCGCCTGGGTCTGCGCCGCCGCCTCCCTGTGCTGGGGCGGCTGGCTGACGGTGGCCCTGCTCGCGCCGGACATCGGTGGGGCCGAAGGGGACACGACGGTGATGGGGCTGATCTACGCTGGCCAGATGATCACGGGACTGCTCGCCTCGATCGTCGTCGTACGGTCGTTGCGCTCCCGTCGTACGGGCTGAGGGTGTGCGGGACATGGTCGTCGGGGGACGGGTCCGGGGGCGAGCGGCGCGGCGCGCCGCGACCGGCGAGGAAGCGGCGGGGCGGCGGGGCCGGGCGGGTCGGCCGGAGCGAGGGGGTCGGTCGGATCGTCAGGGCCGGCGGGGGCGGCCGGATCCGAGGTTCGGGGCGCACCCGTTCCTGCGGGCCCGGGCCTGGTCGCGATGGGTGCACCTGATCCTCGGCGGGGCCTTGATGATGCCCTACGTCCTGCTCAGCCAGGTCTGCGTCACCGTGGGCACCCGGGCGGACGCCTTCAACTCCCTGCCGCTGAGCTTCGTCGCCTACGGGGCGGCCCTGCCCCTGGTGGCGATCACCGGGCTGCTCGGTTTGATCAGACCGCTGGCCGTGGCGGCCGTCCGCTCGCTGTGCGGGGTGCCGGGCGTCCGGCCGGCGGAGGGGCCGGCCCGCTCGTGGGCCGCCCGGTGGCGGGCCTCGGTCTGGTGGACGGCGCACCTGGGGATCGGCGCGTTGGTCAGCGCGTCGAGCCTCGCCGTACCGCCGATGGCGGTGGTGCTGCTCGCCTTGCCGTTCGTTCCCGCGCTGCGCGATTCCGAGTACGGGTTCGGTTGGCTCGGCTTCGGGGGCGCGCCCTGGGTCGCCCCCCTGATCGGGGCGGGGCTGCTGGTCGCCCTGGCCCTGTGCTGCGGCGGGGCGGGGATGCTGCTGTCCCGGCTGGCCCCCGTACTCCTCGGGCCGACGGCGGCGGACCGGCTCGCCGCCGCCGAGGAGCGGGCGGCCGATCTCGCGGTGCGCAACCGGCTGGCGCGCGAGCTGCACGACGCCGTCGGACACGCCCTGAGCGCCGTCGCCCTCCAGGCCGCCGCCGCCCGGCGGGTCCTCGACACCGACCCGGAGTTCGTCCGGGAGGCCCTCGACGCCATCCGGGACACCACCCGGCGCACGGTCGGCGAGCTCGACGCGGTGCTGGGCCTGCTGCGCGACGGCGACCCGGCCCGCGGCGACACCGCTCCCGCGCCGACCCTGGCCACCGACCTCGACGGACTGCTGGCCCGCACCCGGGCCGGCGGCACCGTCGTCGCCGTCCGCCAGGATCCCGGGCGGTCCGGGGATTGGGCGCGGCTCCCGGCGATCACCTCCCGCGAGGCGTACCGCATCGTCCAGGAGGGCCTGAGCAACGCCCTGCGCCACGGGTCCGGACCGGTCGCCCTGGACATCGGGGTCCACCTCCACGACGGACGGCGGGAGCTGGGGATCACCTTGACGAACCCGCTCGCGCGCTCCCGCTCCGGACCCGGGGCGGAGGGGCCGGAGCGCACCACCGGGGGCCGCGGCCTGCGGGGCGCCGCCGAGCGGGCCGCCCTGCTCGGTGGCCGGATCGAGGCGGGACCGTACGAAGGGGGATGGCGCCTGCGCGCCACCCTGCCCCTCGGCGCCGCCGCCGATACCGATACCGATACCGATACCGGCACCGATACCGAGGCCGCCACCGCCACCGGCCGGGCGGGCACCGCGCCGACCCAGATCCCGACCCCGACCTCCGCCCCGCCCCCCGCACCCGCACCCGCCCCCGTCCCCGAAGGAGAGGTCCGATGAGCCGACCGCCGCTGCGCGTGGTCGTCGCCGACGACGAGCGCATGGTCCGCACCGCCCTGCGCGTCATCCTCGACGCCGAGCCCGACCTGGAGGTCGTCGGCGAGGCCGCGACCGGCGCCGAGGCGGTCTCGGTCGCGCGCGCCCTCACCCCGGACGTGGTGCTGATGGACGTCCGCATGCCCGAGATCGACGGCATCCGGGCGACCGAGCGGATCCTCGCGACGATGGCCGAGCCGCCGAGGATCGTCGTCGTCACCACCTTCGAGAACGACGCCTACGTCTACGACGCGCTGCGCGCCGGCGCCTGCGGGTTCCTCCTCAAGCGCGCCGACCCCGACGAGCTGATCGGAGCTGTCCGCCTGGTCGCCCGGGGCGACTCGTTGCTGTTCCCGGCGGCGGTGCGCTCCCTGGCCGCCTCCCGCGCGGCCGGCGCCCCGCCGGCCGTCGCGTCCTGGGTGGGCCGGCTCACCGACCGGGAGGCGGACGTGCTGGGGCTGATGGCCACCGGGCTGACCAACCAGGAGATCGGCGAGCGCCTCGGCGTCGGCCCCCAGACGGTCAAGACGCACGTGGCGGGCGTCCTCGCGAAAACCGGCTCGCGGGACCGCACCCAGGCCGTCATCGCCGCCTACGAGGGAGGCTTCCTCATGAAGAAAAGCTGAGAAGCAGGCCACAATCGGGGCAGAGCGGAACGCCCGGGGCCGTTGACGCGTCCTTCTGGGGGATGAACAAGACGATCAGGCGTGCGTCGGTCTTCTGTCTGCTTCTGGTGCTGGCCCTTTTGGTGCGGGTGACCTGGGTGCAGGCATATCAAGGCCAGGCCCTCGCAGACGACAAGAACAACCGGCGCAACCTCATCGGGCAGTTCGAGAACCCGTTGGGGAACATCATCGTGGGCGGGGAGGCGATCACCGGTTCCACGAAGACGGGCGGCAAGGACTTCGGGTACAAGCGGACCTACGTCGACGGCCCGCTGTACGCGCCGATCACCGGCTACAGCTCCCAGGCCTACGGCACGAGCATGTTGGAGGGGGTCTACAAGAACATCCTCAACGGCTCCGACACCCGGCTGAAGACGGTGATGGACACCCTCACCAACAAGCGCGCCGACCCGGGCGACGTGCTGACCACCATCGACAAGGGCGTGCAGAAGGCCGCCTACGACGCCCTCGACGGCAAGCAGGGCGCGGCCGTGGCCATCGACCCGGCGACCGGCGCCATCCTCGCGGTCGTCAACAACCCCTCCTACGACCCGGGCCGCATCGCGGGCGCCAACGACAAGGCCGCCTGGCAGGAGCTGTCGGCCGACCAGGGCAAGGCCATGGAGAACGTCGCGCTGCGCAAGCCGCAGGCGCCCGGCTCCACCTTCAAGCTGGTCACCCTGGCGGCGGCGATCGAGAACGGCATGGTCACGAACATCGACCAGCCGACCGGCATCGCGGCCCCGTACACGATCCCGGGCACCCGCACGAAGCTGCCCAGCGAGGCGGGCGACGCGGCCTGCAACAACGTCTCGGCCCGCACCGCGCTCAAGCTGTCCTGCAACAACGTCTTCGCGGAGCTCGCCTACAAGCTCGGCCAGGACAAGATGCGGGCGATGGCGGAGAAGCTGGGCTTCAACACGCAGATCGACACCCCGGTCCGCACCAACCCGCCCAGCAAGTACCCGTCGAAGAAGATGTCGATCGACCAGGTCGCGCAGACCGGCATCGGCCAGTTCGACGTCCAGGCGACCCCGCTCCAGATCGCCATGGTGACCGCCGCGATCGAGAACGGCGGCAAGCTGGTCGCCCCGCACATGGTCTCCGAGGTGACCGACTCCAACGGCAACGTGCTGGAGAGCTTCAAGGACTCGAAGTCCCGGCAGGTGATGGGCGCGAAGACCGCCTCGATGCTCCAGGACGCCATGCGCACGGTCGCCGCCGAGGGCGGCGGCAAGCCCGCCCAGGTCGCGGGCGCCGAGGTGGGCGGCAAGACGGGCACCGCCCAGCGCGGCGAGAACAACAGCATCCCGCCGCTGGCCTGGTTCACCTCGTACGGCAAGGCCGGCGACAAGCAGATCGCCGTGGCCGTGATGATCGAGAACTCGGACACCGACCGCTCCGAGATCGGCGGCGGCAAGCTCGCCGCGCCGATCGCCCAGAAGATGATGGCGGCGTGGCTGAAGAAGTAGCCGCGCCCCCTTCGGGGTGGACGCGCCGGGAACCCGACCCCCTTCCCGGCGCGTTCTCCCTTCCGTGATCCGGACCGCGTTGCCCTCCGACCTCGACGCCATCGCCGCCCTCCACACCCGGGCCCGCGCCACCTACTACCGGGGTCACCTCGCCGAAGGCGCCTACGCGGGCGCGGTCGAGGTCGCCCGGTTCCGCGAGGGCTGGGCGCGCGCGGTGGCCCGGGCGCAGGGCGAAGGCGCGGTGCTGTGCGCCGAGCGGGACGGCCGGGTCACGGGCGTGGCGGCCTTCCGTACCGCCGACGGCGTGACCACCCTCACCCAGCTGCACGTCGACCCCGACCACTGGCGCCGGGGCACCGGCGCCGCCCTGCACGCCGCCTGCCTCGACGCCTGGCGCCGCGCCGGCATCGACCGCGTCCGCCTGGAGGTCTACGAGCACAACCTCCGCGCCCAGGCCTTCTACGCCTCCCACGGCTGGCGCCCGGACCCCCGGGACGCCTCCCGCACCGGCTCGCACCGCGTCCTGTGGCTCCGGGTGGCGCAGGGCACACCCACCGCGTGACGTCCGGGGAATGAGACGGACCGAGGGATGGTTGAAGCGGAAACCGTTCTGTCGGCGAACCCGTCAGTGAACGCGTCAGTGAACCCGTCGGCGAACCCGTCGGCGAACCCGGAGAGAAGAAGGAACATGCGCGTCGAGATCTGGAGCGACATCGCCTGCCCCTGGTGCTACATCGGCAAGGCCCGTTTCACCAAGGGGCTGGCCGACTTCGCGCACCGCGACGAGGTCGAGGTCGTCTTCCGTTCCTTCGAGCTCGACCCCCACGGCGCCAAGGGCGTCACCGCGCCCGTCGTCGAGATGCTCGCCCGCAAGTACGGCCGCACCCTCGACGAGGCGCGCGGCATGGAGGAGCACGTGGCGGGCGCCGCCCGCGCCGAGGGCCTGGACTACCGCGTCGACGGCCGGGACCACGGCAACACCTTCGACATCCACCGCCTGCTGCACCTGGCCGCCGCCCGCGGCCGCCAGGAGGAACTGCTCGACCTCGCCTTCCGCGCCAACTTCGCCGAGGAGCGCTCCGTCTTCGACCCCGAGGTGCTCGTCGCGCTCGCCGTCGAGGCCGGACTGGAGGAGTCGGAGGTCCGCTCGGTCCTCGCCGACGACTCCGCCTACGCCGACGAGGTCCGCGCCGACGAGCGCGAGGCGGCCGAACTCGGGGCCAACGCCGTCCCGTTCTTCGTCCTGGACCGCCGCTACGGCATCTCCGGCGGCCAGCCCGCCGAGGTCTTCACCCAGGCCCTGGAGCAGGCCTGGGCCGGTCGCGAGCCCGCCCCGGCCGCCCCGGCCGCCGACGCCTGCGCCCCGGACGGCGCCTGCGCCGTCCCGCAGGCCTGACCGGGGACCGGCGGATCGCCCGCCGGGCCGCGTACGTGGACGGCGAGGGGTCCGTGGCGCAGAGTTGACGCCATGGACCTTTCGCTCTCCGACGTGTCCCGCGCCGAGTTCGCGCCCTCCACCACCTACCTCAACACCGCGACCGGCTGCGTCCTGCCGCGTTCCGCGGTCGCCGAGGTGCGGGCCCTGGCCGAGGCGGCCGGGGCCGGAGAGGCCGCGGGCTTCGGCGACTTCGACCGGGTGGACCGGGTGCGGGACTCCTTCGCACGGCTGGTCGGCGTCGACCCCTCCCGGGTCGCCGTCGGCTCGGCCGTGGCCACCCACGTCGGCCTGGTGGCGGCGGCGCTGCCGGCCGGCGCCGAAGTCCTTTTCCCCGAGGGCGACTTCGCCTCCGTCATGAACCCGTTCGTGGTGCGCGGCGACCTCTCGGTCCGGTTCGCGCCGCTGGAGTCGATCGCGGAGGCCGTCGGGCCGGACACCGCGCTGGTGGCGCTGAGCGCCGTACAGTCCGCCGACGGGCGCGCGGCCGACCTCGCCGGGATCCGCGCCGCGACCGGCGCCCACGGGGCCCGGATGCTCGTGGACGCCACGCAGGCCGCCGGCTGGTTGCCCTTCGACGCCACGCCCTACGACTACACGGTCACGGCCGGGTACAAGTGGCTGCTGGGCTCGCGCGGGGCCTCGTACCTGACGGTCTCCGAGGAGGCGCAGGCCACGCTGACCCCGCTGCACGCCGGCTGGGTGGCCGCCGCCTCGATGTGGGAGGCCACGTACGGGCCCGTGCGGGAACTGGGCCCCGGCGCGCGCCGCTTCGACGAGTCCCCGGCCTTCCTCTCCTACCACGCCGCCGAACCAGGGCTGGCGCTGCTGGAGCGGATCGGGATCGACGCCGTCCACGCCCACGACACCGCCCTGGCCACCCGCTACCGCGAGGGCCTCGCCCGCCTCGGGCACGCACCCGTACCGGGCGCGGCGCCCATCGTCTCCGTCCCCGGCCTCGCGCACCGCCAGGCGGAGCTGCTGGCCGCCGGGGTGGCCACCGCGGCCCGCGCCGGATCCCTGCGCGCCTCGTTCCACCTCTACAACACCGAGGCGGACGTGGACCGGCTCCTCGACGTCCTCGCCGGCTGACCGGCCCCGCGCCTACCGCCAGGCCGCCGACGCCGCCGCGAGGGCCGGGGTCGGGTCGGCGCCCAGGGCAGAGGCCAGGGCCCGCAGCGCCTCCTCGACCGCCGCGGGCGAGGCCGCCGCACCGTAGTGGTTGACCCGGACCATCTCACCGGCCAGTGCCCCGCCGCCCGCCGCGAGCGGGGCCGAGGGCCGCGCCGCCAGGGCCTTCGCCACCACCGCGGAGGCGTCCGCGACCCGCAGCGTGGTCGCCACCGGCGCCGCCTGCGTCCGGTCGGCCACCCACGGGGCCACACCGAGCGCCGCGGCGCCCGCCCGCGTGGCGTCGGCGGCGGCGACGTGCCGGCCCAGCACGCCCGGCAGGCCCTCGCGCGCGATGGCCTCCAGGCAGGCCTCCAGCGCCAGCATCTCCAGCTGCGCCGGTGCGTGCAGCAGCGCCTTGCGCCCGCCGTCGATCCAGCGCTCCTTCCAGTCCAGCAGGGACAGGTAGGAGCGGCGCGGAGCCGCCGGGTTCGCGGCGAACCGCTCCCACGCGCGCTCCGAGACCGACACCGCCGAGACCCCCGCCGGTCCGCCCATCGCCTTCTGCGCGCCGATCACGCACAGGTCGACGCCCCAGGCGTCCGGCAGCAGCGGCTCGGCCCCGACGGAGGCCACCGCGTCCAGCATGAACAGCGCCCCGTGGGCGCGTACTGCCTCGCCGATCTCCGCGACCGGGTTGGTGTTGCCGGTGGCGGCCTCCGCGTGCACCAGCGAGACGAAGTCGATCTCCGGGCGCTCGGCCAGAGCGCGCGCCACCCGCTCGCCGCTCACCGCCGTGTCGAAGGGGACCGCGAGGTCGACCACGTCGGCACCGGCGTCCCGCAGCCAGTTGCCGAAGGTGGTGCCGTAGGGGCCGGTCACGATGTTCAGGGCCACCGAACCGGGGCGGGCGCCCGAGCGGATGCACCCCTCCAGCGGCAGCAGCGCCTCGCCCTGGGTGATCACCACGTCCTGCCGGGTGCCGAGGAGTTCGGCGACCCCCCGCTCGATCGAGGCGAAGCGCTCGGCGTCGAGCGGCGGAAGGTCCAGCAGGGGGTGGGTCACGGCGGTGCTCTCCTCGTCGGGGGTTTCCCGGTGAGGGTATCCGGCGCGCACGTACAGTGCCGATATGAGTGATCACAACGGTGTGCTCCATGTGAAGGGAAGAGTGCTCGTCGGGCCCCACGAGGCGCGCGATGAACTCTGGGTCGTCGGTGGTCGGATCACCTGGGAGCGGCCGACCGCCGCACGGGAGGTCACCACGGTCACCGGCTGGGTCCTGCCGGGCCTGGTCGACGCCCACTGCCACGTGGGCCTCGACGCGCACGGTCCGGTCGACGCCGCGACCGCCGAGCGACAGGCCCTCACCGACCGCGACGCCGGCACGTTGCTGATCCGCGACGCCGGATCCCCCTCCGACACCCGCTGGATCGACGACCGCGAGGACCTCCCGAAGGTCATCCGGGCCGGTCGGCACATCGCCCGCACCCGGCGCTACATCCGCAACTACGCGCACGAGATCGAGCCCGACGAACTGGTGGAGTACGTGGGGCGCGAGGCCCGGCGCGGCGACGGCTGGGTCAAACTCGTCGGCGACTGGATCGACCGGGACGCCGGTGACCTGACCGCCTGCTGGCCGCGCGCGGAGGTCGAGGCCGCCATCGCCGAGGCCCACCGCCTCGGGGCGCGGGTCACGGCCCACTGCTTCGCCGAGGACTCCCTGCGCGACCTGGTCGAGGCGGGCATCGACTGCGTCGAACACGCCACGGGGCTCACCGAGGACACGATCCCGCTGTTCGCCGAGCGCGGCGTGGCGATCGTCCCGACGCTGGTGAACATCGCGACGTTCCCCAAGCTCGCGGCCGGCGGCGACGCCAAGTTCCCGCGCTGGTCGGCGCACATGCGCCGACTGCACGAGCGGCGCTACGACACCGTGCGCTCCGCCTGGGACGCCGGGATCGGGGTCTACGTCGGCACGGACGCGGGCGGTTCGCTGCCGCACGGGTTGGTCGCCGCCGAGGTGGCCGAGCTGGTCAAGGCCGGGATCCCGCCGTTGGACGCCCTCGCGGCGACGACCTGGGCGGCGCGCGCCTGGCTGGGCAGGCCCGGCCTGACGGAGGGGGCGCCGGCCGACCTCGTGGTCTACGGGGAGGACCCGCGGGCCGACGTACGGGCCCTGGCGCGACCGCGGCGGGTGGTGGTGAACGGGGTCGTCCGCGCGTGAGGGACGGCGCGGCACGGCGCCGGTGGTGGCGGGTTGACGGGGCGTGACCTCGGCGTCCCGTCCGTCGTTGTGATGGCCTGATCCGGCCGCTGGGGACGGAACGCGGGGAACGCGCGGGAACGAGGCGGGACACACGGGGCGCATGGGGCGCCAAGAATCGAATACGTGAGTGGAAACCACCCTTTGGGGTGAACTCACGTCAGGTTGCCGCCCGTTCACTCACAGTGCGTAAAACTTCGAGCGTCGAAGCCGTCGGCGCGCGCGATGTCCCCCATTGGCTGCGCGACGGCGCCCATCTCCCCGGGGGTTCCACCACCTTGAACAGCAACACCTTCCGCCTGCCCGCGGCCGTGCTCCTCGCCACGGGGGCGGTCGCCCTCCTCGGCGCTCCTCCCGCCCTCGCCACGGGCGGCGACGGCGCGAGCGGCGAGGGCCGGTCCGGAGCCGTCGTCCTGCGGACCGGGCTGGACGTGGGCCTGCTCAACAAGACCGTCCACCTGCCGCTGAAGGCCACCCTCAACGAGGTCAGCGCCCCCGGCGCGGCCGAGAAGACGGCCCTGACCGTCACCCTCGACGGTGCCGAACAGGGCAGGCCGGTCAGCGTCCTGAAGGCGGACGTCGCCACCTCCAAGGCCACCGCCGACAAGAACCGCGCCGAGGCCGAGGCCAACCTCGCCCGCGCCCGGGTGCACGTGCCGGGGCTGCCGAGCCTCTCCCTCGTCGAGGTGGAGAAGGTCACGTCCAAGGCCGTCTGCGAGGCCGGCAAGAAGCCGGTGGCCACCTCGAACGTCCTCGGCACCGTCACGGCCCTCGGCAAGAAGGTGACCGTCACGGCGGGCGGCCCGCCCACCAGGCTCGAAGTCCCCGGCGTCGGCCGGGTCGAGCTGGAACTCTCCGGTACGCGGACCACCACCACCACGGCCGCCGCGGCCGCCCTGAGCCTGAAGGTCGCCGTCAACCCGCTCGACCTGAACGTCGCCCGGGTCGACGGCGAGATCGTCCTCGCCGAGGCGCACTGCGAGTCCCCGAAGGCCGCCGCGAAGCCGGAAGCCAAGCCGGAGGTCGAGCCCGAGGCCAAGCCGGAAGCCAAGCCGGACGTCAAGCCGCAGGCCGGTACCGCCGCGGTCGCCTCCGGCACCGGCGGCCCCGCCCCCCGGGCCAACCTCGCCGAGACCGGCGCCGGCTCGGTCACCCCGTACGTCGCCGGCGGCGCGCTGCTCCTCCTCGGCATCGGCGCGGCCGCCCTCGTGGTGACCCGTCGCGGCAAGGCCTGACCCCTCGCCCGGCCGCGGCACCGGGCCGACTCCTAGCGGGTCGCGCGCTCCAGGCCCGCGGCAGCCGCGCCGCGTGACATCACGGCCGCGGTGACCTCCTTGTCGATGCGGGCGTACTCGGTGCGCTTGGCGGCCGGCAGGGAGGCGTCCCCCTCGGCGCAGGAGGTGCAGACGACCCGGAACGGCGGCCCCATGTCCGAGTACTGCGTGAGGTACTCGGCCTTCACCACCTCCCAGCGGCCCGCGTGCGAGGCCGACGGGGCGAAGGTGAACCGGGGCACCGAGGACTGGTTGCCGCGGAGCTTGTCGGTCGGCACGAAGCTGGCGACCTGGTCGCCCATCCCGAAGACCACCCACGTGCCGTTGATCTTCTCGTAGGGCTGCGGCACGTGGTTGTGGGTGCCGATGATCACGTCGAGGTCGGGGAGCCCGTCGGCCCCCTTGGAGGCGGTCAGCGTGCGTGCCAGATCGAGCTGCTGCCGGTCGGGGGCCGTCTGCCACTCGGTGCCCCAGTGGATGCTGAGCACCACCACGTGGGCTCCGGCCGCGCGCGCGGCGCGGGCGTCGGCGATGATCCGGTCCGCGTCGATGAGGTTGACCGCCCACGGCTTGCCCTGCGGGACCGGTATGCCGTTCGTGCCGTACGTGTACGACAGCTGGGCCACCTTCGCGCCGCCCGCCTCCGACCACGCGGGGGCCTTGGCCTCCTCGGCGCTGCGGGCCGAACCGACGTGCCGGATGCCGGCCCGGTCGAGGTGGTCCAGGGTGCGGACGAGGCCGTCGTAGCCGTCGTCCAGGGTGTGGTTGGAAGCGGTGGAGCAGCTGTCGTAGCCGGCGTCCTTCAGGGCGTCGGCCAACTGGTGCGGGGCCTTGAAGGTGGGATAGCCCGTGTAGGGTCCGCCGGGCTTCCCGTACGGTATCTCGTGATGGCACATCGCCAGGTCGGCGGCGGACACGAGGGGTTTGACCCCGGCGAGGATCCGGCGGAAGTCGTACTCCCCGGGCCGGCCCGCGTCGGTTGCCGAACGCTGGATGATCGACGGGTACGGGATGATGTCGCCCGTCGCCACGAGCGTGAACGGCGCCTCCTTGCCCGACCGGCCCGGGGCGGTGCCGGGTTTGGCCTGGAGCCGCTGCTCGGCGGCGGAACCGGCGCCGCCGTCCAGCAGCCGGGGCGCGACGTATATCCCGCCCCCCACGACCGCCACTCCCGCCAGCGCCATGGCTATCCGCGCCGCTGCCCTCATCCGCCCGCCCCCGTCTTCGTCGCGCCGCGATGACACCGCGGCCGGTGGCGTCATCGTAGGCGGGCCCGCCGGCGCCGGCGCGCCCGCCGTCGGGACGGGCGCCCCGGCCCGTGAACCCGGTCCCGCCCTCCGGCCGGTGTGCCTGGTGCCTGTCGTCGAACTCCCGCCTGCCCCGCGGGGCGGACGACAGGAGTGTGACGACAGGCCCTAGGGCGTGTCCGCAATGTCAGGTGGGGAGCCATAGCCGTAGGCAGGCGAGGGTGACCAGGGCTTGGTAGTGGCGGGCTCGTT